>CAVQQP010000017.1:0-563835 GCA_963714995.1 uncultured Actinomycetes bacterium
ATCTCGGAGAACTTCAGGCCCTTGGGCCCGAAGAACCACTCCATGTGGGTGGCCGAGGTGTCCAGGCCGAGCACCGAGATGACCCGCCTGCCCATCTCGCGGACCTCCTCGTACTCGGCCTCCATGACCCGGTTGGTCGCGATGATCTGCGGGCTGATCCACCGCGTGCGCATCGCCTCGAGCACGTTGGGGAAGTAGTGCGACGCGAACTCGTGGCGCACGTGACCGTCGATCGTGATCGTGTCCAGGAACCCCTCATGGCCCTCGACGAACTCCTCGAGGGCGACCGACGTGCCGCCGTCGACCCCGGAGGCCGCGCACGCCGCCGCCAGCTGCTCGTCGGAGTCCACCCGGAACGTGCCGGCGGCCCCGGCGGCGTCGCGGGGCTTGAGGATCAGCGGGTAGCCGACTGCGCGGGCGAAGTCCAGCGCCTCGTCGGTCGTCTCCACCGCAGCTGAGGCCGCGGTCGGGATCCCCGCCTCGCGCAGGACCTGCTTCATCGTCGGCTTGTCCCGGCACAGGTAGGCCGCGCGGGCCGAGGTGCCGGGGATCCCGCACCGCTCGCGCACCCTGGCGACCGGCATCACGTGACTCTCGATCGAGCACTCGAGGCGATCCACCCAGGTGTGCCGCTGGGCCTGCCGGACAGCCCACTCGAGAGCCGCCTCGTCCGTGACGGAGTCGACCCGGTAGTGCCAGTCGATGCAGGACTTCAGCGTGTCGTCGTAGTGGTCGTAGTCGTACTCGCTGATGACCATGACATGGGCGCCGACCGCCCTCAGTGCCTGGACGAACCGGCGCTGGGTGTCCGGGAAGCGCGGCTCGACGAAGACGATGTTCACACCCCGAAGGATGCCCCCGGCCGGGCGTGCGCGTCGCGCCGGATCAGGGTTCCTCGGTGCCGGAGGCGAGGGCGTCGACGTCGGGTTCGGTGGGTGTGTCGTCCGGGTGGATGAACCACCCCCGCCGGATCGCCAGCGCGCCGTTGAAGGCCGCCCCGAGCATCAGCGAGAGGACGCTGACGTAGACCCAGTACATGACCGCGACCGGCGCCGCGATCGCGCCGTAGACCGAGCCGGCGCGGAAGATCCAGGCGAAGTACCAGCGCAGCAGCCAGGAGAAGACCACCCACAGACCCATGGCGACCAGGGCCCCGGGGACGTCAGCGGTCCACGCGGTGCGGTGCGGGACCGCCCAGTGGTAGAGGGAGACGACCAGCAGCAGCACGACCGCCACCTGCGCGATCACAAGGAACACCGACGTGGCCGTGCCCTGCACGCCGGGGACGATCCGGGCCAGGAACGTGGGCCCGGCCAGGATCAGCGGAATGGCCACGATGAGGACTGACAGGCCGGCGACGTACACCCCCAACGACAGCAGCTTGCTGTGCATGAACGATCGCAGGCCCTCGCGCTGGTAGACGATCGTCATCGCATTGACCAGGGCGTCCACGACCCGGGACCCCGCCCAGATGGCGATCACGACGCCGATGATCCCCAGCGTGGTCTGGCCCTGTCCGAACACGCTGTCGAGCAAAGGGACCAGGAGGTCGTCGATCGCCTCCGTCGTCAGCACCTCGTCGGCGAGGTCCAGCGCGCTGGCCCGCACCTGGTCGAGGGCGTCGACGCCGACCAGGCCCTGGAACCGGGAGATCCCGGCGACCAGGCCCATGATCAGCCAGGGCAGGGCGAAGATGGCCCAGAACGAGGCCTCGGCCGCCAGGCCCGTGGTCCGTGTCTGGTAGGCCACGACCATGGCATCGCCAAGCGCGCTGCCGGTGAAGCGCCGGCCCGCCGCCTGCATCCAGCCCGCCACGGCCCACCTCCCGCCCTTCGTCCCGGTCGCGAATCTAGTCCCGTCCGCACCCGCCGGGCGCGCGCCAAGTAGGTTTGGGCCGTGACCCACGAGTGCGACATCCTGATCATCGGTGCTGGCCCGGCGGGGCTCTACGCGGCGTACTACGCGGGATTCCGCGGATGGTCCGTGGTCGTGATGGACGCGCTGCCCGAGGCCGGCGGACAGATCACGGCGATGTACCCGGAGAAGGACATCTTCGACGTCGCCGGGTACACCGCGGTCAAGGGTCGGATCCTGGTGGAGAACCTGGTGGCCTCCGCGGCGCCCTTCTCCCCCACCTACGTGCTCGGCGAGCAGGCCGTGGACCTCACGGCCCCCGAGGAGGGGCCGGTGACAGTCACAGGCTCGCTCGGCACCGTCGTCGTCGCCAAGGCCGTCATCATCACCGGCGGGATCGGCGCGTTCACGCCCCGGGCCCTGCCTGCCGACGACGGATGGGAGGGCCGCGGGCTGGTCTACTTCGTGCCGCAGCTGGCCGACCATGCCGACAAGGACGTCGTGATCGTCGGCGGCGGCGACTCGGCCTTCGATTGGGCCTACGCCCTGCAGCCGATCGCCCGCAGCGTGAGCCTCGTGCACCGCCGGGAGCAGTTCCGGGCCCACGGCGCGATGGTCGACTCGGTGCGCGACATGGGCGTCGCCCTGTTCACCTCGTGCGAGGTCAGCGCGATCCGGGGCGCAGACCACGTCGAGGAGATCGAGGTCACGCACAAGGTGACCGGGGAGGTGACGCTCCTGCCCGCGCAGACCGTCGTGGCGGCACTGGGGTTCGTGGCCAACATCGGCCCGATCGCGACCTGGGGCGTCGAGCTGCTCAAGCGCCACATCGTGGTCGACACCGCGATGCGCACGAGCCTGCCCACGTGTTCGCGGCCGGGGACATCGTCACCTACCCCGGCAAGGTGCCCCTCATCTCGGTCGGGTTCGGCGAGGCGGCGCTCGCGGTCAACAACGCCGCGCCCATCGTCGACCCGGGCATGGGCATCTTCCCGGGACACTCGTCGGGGGGAGCTGCGGAATGAGCGCGGCGAATCCTGGCCCCGCGCACCGTGAGGCTGGCCGCCCAGGGTTCCCGACCGAGGCCTTCGCCGACGTGATGGCGGCCAATGCCGAGTACGCGGCCACCTTTCGGGGCCTCGGCCTCGGGGGGCGGGCGGCCAAGGGCCTGGCTGTGATCACCTGCATGGACTCGCGGATCGATCCGCTGAGGATCGTCGGCATGGCCCCGGGCGACGTGAAGATCCTGCGCAACGCCGGGGCCCGGGTCACCGAGGACGTCCTGCGCACGCTCGTGCTGGCCACCTATCTGCTCGATGTCACCCGCGTCCTGGTCCTGCCGCACACCCGCTGCAAGATGGTCGGGACGGCGGAGGAGGAGATCCACGCCCTGATCGCCGAGCAGTACGGGGTGGACACGTACAGCATGGAGTTCCGCACGGTCGAGGACGAGGTTGCCGCACTGCGCCGCGACCTCCAGCGGATCCGCAGCTTCCCGCTGCTCCCCCGCGACCTCCTGGTCGGTGGCGCGGTGTACGACGTCGACACCGGGGCCCTGCGCCCGATCGACGGCTGAGGTCGCCTGCGGCCAGGGGTCGATCGGCTCGAGAGCCGGTCCCCCGGGCCTCCGCGCACCGAATGCGCGGAATGGGACCCTGCTGGGAGCCGATCCGCCGCGACCGCGCATGAGGTGAGCGTTCTGCGGGCCTGCACGCCGTCGATATCGATCGTTTCGTGCGCGGTCGGCGCACCACGGAGCAGTCATCAGTTCCAGACGGTGCGGTTCATGCGCTGTCGACGCTCGAGGCGGGCGAGCGGGACGGAGGCGCGAGCGGACGCGCAGGGCGCGACGACGACGAGGGGGCAAGTCTGCACCCGCGCGCCTCAATCCCCTGAGGGAGGGCCTGGCTCAGGCGTCGATGCGGTCGCGGTCCAGGCCGGCGGAGCCGGCGACGATGAACTCCTTGCGTGGGGCGACGTCCGAGCCCATGAGCAGGTCGAACACGCAGGCCGCATCGTGGGCGTCCTCGACCCGGACCCGGCGCAAGGTGCGCTTGCCCGGCTCCATGGTGGTCTCGCGCAGCTGGCTGGCGTCCATCTCGCCGAGGCCCTTGTACCGCTGCGGATCCTTCCAGCGCCGGCCGGCCTTGGTGAGCTCGGCCAGGGTCGCCTTGCAGCTCGGAGTCCGAGTGCGTGTAACGGACCTCGCCCTTCTTGCCGCCGGAGGCCAGGACCTCGACGCGGTGCAGGGGTGGGACCGCGGAGTACACGCGGCCCTCGGCCAGCATCTGGGGCATGTACCGGTGGAACAGCGTGAGCAGCAGGCAGCGGATATGCGCGCCGTCGACGTCGGCGTCGGCCATCAGGATGACCTTGCTGTAGCGCAGCGCCTCGATGTCGAACGTGCGCCCGGAACCGGCGCCGAGGACCTGGATGATGGCGGCACACTCGGCGTTCTTGAGCATGTCGGCCAGGGACGCCTTGTGCACGTTGAGGATCTTGCCGCGGATCGGCAGCAGGGCCTGGTACTCGGAGTCCCTGGCCAGCTTGGCGGTGCCGAGCGCGGAGTTGCCCTCCACGATGAACAGCTCGGTGCGCTCGAGGTCCTCGCTGCGGCAGTCCACCAGCTTGGCGGGCATCGACGAGGACTCCAGGGCGTTCTTGCGGCGCTGCACGTCCCGGTGGGTGCGGGCGGCGACCCGGGCGCGCATGGCGTTGGCGACCTTCTCGGCGACCGCCTTGACCACGAGCTTGTCCCCGCGCGGCGGATTGGTCAGCCAGGCGGTGAGCTCCTTGCTGACGACGCCGGCGACGATCCGCGAGGCCGCGGGCGTGCCGAGGATCTCCTTGGTCTGGCCCTCGAACTGCGGCTCGGCCAGGCGGACGGTGATCACGGCGGTGGCCCCCTCGAGGGCGTCCTCCTTGGTGATCGCGCCCTCGCTGGGCTTGAGGATCTTGGCGGAGGTGACGTAGTCGTTCATCGTCTTGACCAGCGCCCGCTCGAAGCCGGCGACGTGCGTGCCGCCCTTGGGCGTGGCCACGATGTTGACGAACGAGCGCACCTCAGTGTCGTAGTGGTTGCCCCACCGCAGCGCCACATCGACGACGAGCTCGCGCTCGACCTCCGTGGGCACCATGTGACCGCGCTTGTCCAGGACCGGCACCGTCTCGGTGAAGTTCCCGGACCCGGCCAGGCGCAGGACCGGGGACACTGCCTCCCCGGTGGCCAGGTGCTCGGTGAACTCGGCGATGCCGCCCAGGTGGGCGAACGTGCGCTCGGCGGGGGCCTCGGGGTCGCGCTCGTCGCGCACGACGATCGTCAGCCCGGGGACGAGGAAGGTCGTCTGCTGGGCGCGGGCATGGACCAGCTCGAGGTCGATCTCGGCGTCGGCGGTGAAGATCTGGGTGTCCGGCCAGAACCGCACCCTCGTGCCGGTCTTGGACCGAGGGCAGGAGCCCTCCTGACGCAGGCCTGACTTCTTGGTGAACTCCGCCTCGGGGCCCTCCCCGTCGAAGATCCCGGGGACTCCGCGACGGAACGAGATCAGGTGGATCCGCGCATCCCGGTCCACCTCGACGTCCAGGCGCGAGCTCAGGGCGTTGACCACGCTGGCCCCCACGCCGTGCAGGCCTCCGGACGCCGTGTAGGACCCGCCACCGAACTTCCCGCCCGCGTGCAGCTTGGTCATCACGACCTCGACGCCGGTCAGGCGCGTCCGGGGCTCGACGTCCACCGGGATGCCGCGGCCGTCGTCGTGGACCTCCACCGACCCGTCGGCGCGCAGGATCATGTCGATCCGCGTGCACCAGCCGCCGAGGGCCTCATCGACCGAGTTGTCCAGGATCTCCCAGAGGCAGTGCATCAGGCCGCGTGAGTCCGTGGACCCGATGTACATACCGGGACGCTTGCGCACCGCCTCGAGCCCCTCGAGGACGGACAGGTTCTTCGCGGAGTACCCGTGCGCGGGCTTCTCGGTGCGCCGCGATCGCCGCGTCGGCTCCAGGGGTTCTGCAGTCACCCGGCAAGGGTACCGGGGCCGGCTGACAGCGTCGGCTCACTGAACACCCAACACATTCCGTGGCGGACCCGCTGGCGGATGCGGGTTGCGCGTCTGGCGAACGTGCCAGCAGATGTCAGCCCGGGATGCCACACTGGGGATCACGAGGATCGAGGAGGGGACATGGTTGGCACTCTTGAGGCGGAGGTGGCGCTCAGCGCCGCCGACCGGTGTGACAGGTGCGGGGCCCAGGCCATCGCCCGGGCGACCCTGTCGTCGGGTGCGCACCTGCTCTTCTGCGGCCATCACCTCCGGGCACACGAGGCGAGCCTTCGAGAGAACTCCGCACGCATCGCGAAGTCGTCGGGTGCCGTCCACCACGCGGGCAGCGCGACCTGACGACCGCTGAGTGAACGAGGTCCTGCTCGACGTCCTGGTCCTTGCTGCTCTTGTGGTGGCTGCTGCCGGGATCATCGTCCCTGTGCTTCCGGGCACGGTGCTGGCCCTGGGCGCACTGCTGGTGTGGGCTGTGGTCACCGGTGGTGCGGTCGCCTGGGGGGCGTTCGCCGTGTCGGCCCTGATCATCGGCGTCGGCCAGGTGCTCAAGTACCTGCTGCCCCACAAGTCGATGTCCGCGGCGGGCGTACCCGGTCGTTCGATCCTGATCGGCGGTGTCGCCGCGATCGTCGGGTTCTTTGTGATCCCGATCGTGGGCCTGGTCGTGGGGTTCATCGGCGGCGTGTACGTCGCTGAGCATGTGCGCCTGGGTGACTGGCCGCGGGCCAAGGAGTCGACGTGGGTGGCGATGAAGGCCACCGGCTTCTCCATCCTCATCGAACTCGGCGCGCTGCTGGTCGCCGCCACGGTGTGGGTCGCTGCGCTGGTCCTCCTCGCCCAGCAGTGACGGGAGGTAGGCTCCCGCACATGGCCACGCCGACCCCCGCCGACCAGCACGACACGCTCATCCTGACCCACGACACGGTCGCCCTCCCCCGTACTCCGGTCGGCGCCGCGCCTCCGATCGCTCCCGGCGGATACGGGGCCACGGCCCCGGGATGGCAGGCGGTCGCTCCTGGGGAACCGGTCGGTCAGCCGGCACCCGTATGGCAGTCGGCGGGCTGGAGCCGCACGCCGATGTATGCCGCATCCGCGTGGAGCCAGGTACCCCCGTTCGTCCCCGCGGCGGCGCCCCCGCTGGTCATGCGCAACAACGCGGCGGTCGTCGGGGCGACTCTCGGCTCGGTGTCGTTGTTCCTGTCCCTGATCCCCCTGATCGGCATCGTCGCCTGGGTTCTGGCGCCCCTGGGCCTGCTCAGCAGCGGGATCGGCCTCGTGGTGGGGGCCACGCGCAAGGTCGGTCGTGTGGGTGCCCTGTGGGGCCTGCTCACCTCCGGGGTCGCGTTGGTCGTGTGCCTGGCGTGGATGGCGCTGGTCCTGGCCCTCTGATCGGGTGACGTCGCGCGCACATGTTGGGTCACCAGCGCCATCGGCGTTAGGCTGTGCTCAGCGGGGGGTGTTCGTGGGAGGGGCAGTGCCAGCAATCAGGTGGTTCGTCAGCATCGGGATGTCCGCCGCCCTGGTCGTGGGGGGTTTCGCAGCGCCGGTGTCCGCCGATCAGGCAGCCCGGTCGGGCGATCCCGACATCGTGTCCCTGCAGGAGAGCGCAGAGGACATCCTGCGCGGCACCGTCCTGTCTGCCCGCGCGACGTACGCCGCCGAGATCAAGGCCGCCCGAGCGCAGCGTGCGTCGGGTCTGGCCGCTCCGAAGGCCGATCTGGCCGCCGCCCTGAAGCTGGCACGCACCAAGGCCGAACGCCGTGTGGCCAATCGGGCGTACGATCGCAGCGCGGCTCCGGTGAAGCAGGAGTACCGCGCCGCCAAGCAGTCCGCCCTGGCCAAGCGGAACGCGACGATCGACGAGGCGCTGGCGACATACCTCGTCACGACCGGGAAGCCGGCCATCGCCGAGGCGCTCAAGGCCTACCTTGCCGCCACCGCCATCGCAGGAGACACCCTGGAGCTGGCCCTGAAGTCAGGTCGCGACACCCTCAAGACGGACACCGCTGACGAACGCGCACAGCTGGTGACCGACCTCGAGGATGCCACGACCGAGACCGAGCGCACCAGCGCCTGGCTGGACTTCCAAGCCGCGTCCACGGATGAGAGAAAGGCCTACGAGCGGTCGATCTCCAGTGCTCGGGCCACGTACTCCTCAGCCATGTCGAAGGCGCGCAGGGAGTTCAAGCTGGCCACTGACCGGTCGATCAAGAAGCTGCTCACGCTGCCGTTCACGATCTGATCCCGGCCACGAACTTCTCGATCCTCCGCTCGGAGACGGGCACGGCGGTGCGGATGTGCTGGGCGAAGAGGCTGACCCGGTACTCGTCGACAAGTTGACGGGCCATGCGGGCGGTGTCCCCGGTCGACATCGGGTCGGCCACGGGCCATTCGGGGACGCTGGTCGCCATCAGGCGTTCGGCGTTGCGTGCCGCCGTGAGCCTGCGGGCATCGGCGGCAGGGTCATCGGCGATCTTGGTCGCGCGCCAGGCCAGCGCCTGCAGGTAGCGGCGCAGGTGAGCGAGGTGATCGGCGCCGATGCGGGTCACGGGCCGTGGCCCGACGAGGCGATCCAGCTCCGCGCGCATGTCGTCGGCTGAGTCGGCGACCAGCGGTGACCTCAGGGCGTCGACCGACCGCTCGGCCTCCCAGGCGAGGCCCATGGCCGTGACCACCTGCGCGAGCACCGCGGCGTAGGCCCGCGGCAGCTGGAGCGTGATCCGTGACACGACCGCGCCGAAGGACTGGGCATCACGGATCGGCGGTGCCTGCGAGCAGGGAGTCGATGCACGCGTCGGTGCAGTCGTCGAGCAGTGCCTGGGCCCCGCCGTGCGGGTAGCGCCCGAGGATCAGCCGGCCGGTCATGTCCAGCCCGGAATGCCCTCGTGGCGCCGGGTTCGGCACGCTCAGGGCGACCAGGCGGCGCACCCCGCGCAGGTGCGCGCGCGCTGCCTCGTTCGCATCGGCCAGCACTGTGAGGTCGACGGATCGGCCGCGGTCGACCAGGGCTGGGTACCCGGTGACGGGAACGCCGGACACCACCCGCTCCACGGTCGCCGGGATCGTGCCGAACGTCCACGTGGTGGCACCGGTGACGGTGATGTCGTCGGCAGCGCGCGCGAGCATCGCCGCGCGGTCGGGGGCGTGCCGGCGCTGCAGCTCGGCGAGGTCGCGGCCCTCGCCGAGCACCGGCACCGGACTCGTCGACCACCCGGTAGCGCGGCAGCAGGTGCATCGGCACGCGGGCGAGGTCCCAGTCCTCGGCGCCCACCCGCACGCCGGTGAGCCGGGTGACCGCTGCGGCCACGGCCTCGAGGATCGGCTGCTCGGCCAGCTCAGGGGCGGCCAGGACGGACGGGACGAGGTTCGGCGCCGGTCCCGAGCTGCGCGGCGGATCGCCTTGGCCGGGCTGCGCAGCAGGGCGGTGACGAGATCCCCGCGCAGGCCGGGCGCGGCACCGGGGACCTCGGCTGGGTCGAGGTCGGGCAGCACGGCCAGGGGCACGTCGACCGTCACCCCGTCGGCGGCGTCGCCGGGCTCGAAGGCGTACGACAGGCTCAGGGTCACCTCCGGCCCGGCGCTCCAGCGCAGCGGGAAGTCGCCCTCGTCGGGCAGGTCCTCCCCCGCGACGTGGATGTCGGCGGGGGTCAGCGTCAGCAGGTCCGGGGTCTGGCGGGAGGCCTTCTTCCACCAGGAGTCGAAGTGCCGGACCGACGTGATGTCAGCCGGGGATGCGTGCGTCGTAGAACGCGAACAGGCCCTCGTCGTCGATGACCAGCCCGCGTCGACGGCTGCGCTCCTCGACCTCCTCGGCCGCCTTGAGCGCAGCGACGTTCGCGAGCCAGAACCGGTGTCGGGTGCTCCACTCCCCCTCCACCAGGGCGCCACGGATGAACAGCTCGCGGCACAGCGGCGGGTCGATCCGGCCGTAGTCGACGTTGCGCCCGGTCACCAGCGGGATCCCGAAGAGGGTGACCCGCTCGACCGCGACCGTGGCGCCGCGCGTGGGCGACCAGCGCGGCTCGGAGTAGCTGCGCGCGACCAGGTGCGCGGCGGCCTCCTCGATCCAGTCGGGCTTGACGGCGGCGTTGCGTCGGGCGAAGAGCCGCGAGGTCTCGACCAGCTCCGAGGACATCACCCAGTCGGGGTTGCTCCGAGCCAGCGCCGAGCCGGGGAAGATGACGAACCGGGCTCCGCGGGCGCCGAGGTAGTCCCGGCGCAGCGGGTCCCACATCCCGACCTGCGAGAGCATGCCGGTGAGCAGGGCCCGGTGGATGCCGTCGTGGTCGTCGCGGCCGCTGCTCCAGCCGATGCCCAGGCTGGAGAGCACCTCGCGGATCTGGGCGACGAGGTCCTGCCACTCCCGGATGCGCAGGTAGTTCAGGTACTGGTCGCGGCAGGCGCGGCGCAGCCCGCTGGACGACGTACTGCTGCGCAGGGTGCGGATGTGGTCCCACAGGTTGAGCAGGGTGGCGAAGTCCGAGCGCTTGTCGACGAAGCGCGCGTGCGCGGCGTCGGCCTTCCCGCGCTCGGCCTCCGGGCGCTCGCGCGGGTCCTGGATGGTCAGCCCGGCGACGATGACCACCACCTCGCGCACGCACCCCGCCTCGGCGGCGGCCAGGACCATCCGGCCCAGCCGCGGGTCGAGCGGGAGGCGCGCGAGCTGCCGGCCGAGGGGAGTCAGCCGCGGCGGGCCCGGCGCCGTCCTTGAGGGCGCCGAGCTCCTGGAGCAGGGCGATGCCGTCGCGGATCTGCCGGGTGTCCGGCGGGTCGAGGAACGGGAACTGCTCGATCTCGCCGAGGCGCAGGGCGGCCATCTGCAGGATCACCGAGGCGAGGTTGGTGCGCAGGATCTCGGGGTCGGTGAAGGCCGGGCGGTCGAGGAAGTCCTGCTCGTCGTAGAGGCGGATCGCGATGCCGTCACGGACCCGGCCGCACCGCCCAGCTCGCTGGTTGGCCGAGGCCTGCGAGATCGGCTCGATCGGCAGTCGCTGGACCTTCAGGCGCTTGCTGTAGCGGGAGATGCGGGCGGTGCCCGGGTCCACGACGTAGCGGATCCCGGGCACCGTGATGGACGTCTCGGCGACGTTCGTGGCCAGGACCACGCGCCGTCCTCCGCCGGGGGCGAACACGCGGTGCTGCTCGGCGGTGCTGAGTCGCGCGTAGAGCGGCAGGACCGTCGTCACCGCGTCGAGCATCGGACGCAGGGTGTCGGCCACGTCGTGGATCTCGCGCTGCCCGGAGAGGAACACCAGGACGTCTCCGTCGCCGGACGTCAGGCACTCCAGCACGGCCTCGCAGACGGCGTCGACGTCATCGCTGGCCACGTCGTCGGTGGGGCGGTAGCGGATCTCGACGGGGTAGGTGCGCCCGCTCACCTCGATGATCGGGGCACCGCCGAAGTGCGCGGCGAAGCGCTCGACGTCGATGGTGGCGCTGGTGACGATCACCCGCAGGTCCGGCCGACGCGGCAGGAGACGGGTCAGGTAGCCGAGCAGGAAGTCGATGTTGAGGCTGCGCTCGTGGGCCTCGTCGATGATGATCGTGTCGTAGCGGCGCAGGTCCCGGTCGCGCTGGAGCTCAGCGAGCAGGATGCCGTCGGTCATCACCTTGACCTTGGTCCCCTTGGCGGTGCGGTCGGTGAACCGGACGGCGAACCCCACCTCGGCGCCGAGCTCGACTCCGCACTCCTCGGCGATGCGGGCGGCCAGGGTGCGGGCAGCGATGCGCCGCGGCTGGGTGTGCCCGATCATCCCGGTGCGTCCGCGGCCCGCGGCCAGCGCGATCTTTGGCAGCTGGGTGGTCTTGCCCGACCCGGTCTCCCCGGCGACCACGACCACCTGGTGGTCCCGCAGGGCGCGCGTGATCTCCTCGACGTGAGCGGCGATGGGGAGCTGCTCGGGGACGGACAGGTGCATGGTGTGCCTAGGTTCCCACAACGAGATCACGGCCCCGGCTCCGTCACATTCGCCAGCGACTGCGAGGGGTGGACCGGACAGTCCACGGCGCACCGTTGTTCGCCGGCCACACGGGCCCGGCGGGGACGCGGGCCCCCCGCGGACTCACGCCGCCTGGGCCTCCGCGGCGGCCGCAATGTCGGCGAGGTCCTTCTCCAGGGCTTTGCGTGTCTGGCCAAGGAAGAGGCGTCCGACCGTCGCCGCAATCGCCCGACTTGCGGCTGACGTCGGCTCCCCGCGGAAGGTCATCGTGAGCCTGCAGGCAGACTCGCCGGTGGGCTGGAGGGTGAAGACCGACTCGTAGCGCATCCCGTGGCTTGCCGCGAGCACGGAGTAGGAAGCGCCCGGAGTGACGGCGCTGACCTCCATCTCCTCGGTGGCCACCTTGCCGAACATGGTGCGTGTCTCGCGCCATCGAGTCCCCACGTCGAACGTCTCGGGACCGCCGAGCATCTCGACGGACTCGATCCCCGTGATCACCCGAGGGCTGTTCGGCAGATCAGTGATCACTGCCCACACAAGCCCTGACGGTGCGGCGATGGCGCGCGTGACTTCGATCCGCATGGGTCAAGGCTGCCACACTGGCGCGTGGGTCCCCGGCCGGAATCCTCGCGGGGGCTTGCGTCGAAAGAACCGGAGAAGGGCGAGGTTGGTCCCGCCACGACCCGACTTCGCGGGCGTTCACGTTGAATGGACCTGGGAATCGGCCACGGGATCGACGCGAGCGGGCGCGAGGTTGCCTGGGCCCCCGACCTCCGACGCTCGGATCGACACGAAGGCCCGCGAAGTTCGACGCCGTGGCTACCAGGACCGGTCCAGCGGGCGGCCCTCGGCGTACCCCGCGGCGGACTGTACGCCGAGCAGCGCCCGCTCGTGGAAGCCGGCCATGGAGGTGGCACCGGCGTAGGTGCACGCGGAGCGCACGCCGGACGTGATCGAGTCGAGCAGGTCCTCGACCCCGGGGCGCAGCGGGTCGATGTACATGCGGGAGTGCGAGATGCCCTCCTCGAACATCGCCTTCCGCGCTCGATCGAACGCCGACTCGTCAGAGGTCCGGCCGCGCACCGCCCGGGCGGAGGCCATCCCGAAGCTGACCTTGTAGGCCTTGCCCGACGGATCGATCTGCAGGTCGCCGGGCGACTCGTAGGTCCCGGCGAACCACGATCCGATCATGACTGCCCCGGCCCCGGCGGCCAGTGCGATGGCGACGTCGCGCGGGTGGCGCACTCCCCCGTCGGCCCAGATCCAGCGACCCTCCTTGCGGGCGGCAGTCGCGCAGTCCACGACGGCGGAGAGCTGCGGCCGGCCGACGCCCGTCTGCATCCGCGTGGTGCACATCGCGCCGGGTCCGACCCCGACCTTGACGATGTCCGCGCCGGCCTCGATGAGGTCCAGGGTTCCGGCGGCGGTGACCACGTTGCCGGCGACGACCGGCACGCTGGGGGCCACGTGCCGCGCCTTGCGGACCGCCCCGAGCGCTTCAACCATCTTCTCCTGGTGGCCGTGGGCGGTGTCGACGACGAGGATGTCCACCCCGGCGGCCAGCAGGGCCTCGGCGCGGCCCCGGACGTCGCCGTTGACGCCGATCGCCGCCCCCACACGCAGACGCCCTGCACCGTCGAGCGCTGGGGTGTACACCGTGGCGCGCAGGGCGCCGGGGGCGGTCAGGACGCCGACCATCGTCCCGTCCGCGGCCACGATCGGGGCGACCTTGCGCCGGGCGCGGTGCATGGCCTCGAACGCCTCGCGGGGCTCGACGCCGTCGGGCAGGGTGAAGACCTCCTCGCTCATCACGTCGGCCACACTGCTGAAGCGGTCGGTGTCGACGCAGTCGGACTCCGTCACGATGCCGACCGGCACCCCGTCGCGTTCCACGACGGCGGCCCCGTGCGCGCGCTTGTGGATCAGGGACAGGGCCGCGCCGATCGTCTCGTCCGGCGAGAGGCGCACGGGCGTGTCGTAGACCGGGTGCCGGGCCTTGACCCACGCGACGACGTCGGCAACGACCTCGACCGGGATGTCCTGCGGGATGATCACCAGGCCGCCCCGGCGGGCGACGGTCTCGGCCATCCGCCGGCCCGCGACTGCCGTCATGTTCGCCACGATGATCGGGATGGTGGCTCCGGAACCGTCGGGGGCGGTGAGGTCCACGCCGAACCGGGAGGCGACGGCCGAGCGGGTCGGGACCAGGAAGGCGTCGTCGTAGGTCAGGTCGTGGGCGGGCAGCTCGTGGAGGAAGCGCATGCGGCCACGCTATCCCGGGAGTGGGTGCCGGCGAGTGGGTTCTGCGTAGGCTCGGGGCGTGCGTCGCGTGGTGATCGTCGGGAACTCCGGCTCGGGCAAGACGACCCTCGCCGACCATGTGGCCCAGCGGCTGGGCCTCCCGCACGTCGAGCTCGACGCCCATTACCACCAGGCCGGGTGGACGCCGACTCCGCCGGAGGAGTTCTCCGCCGCCGTTCGGGAGGCCCTCGATGCGGCCGACGATGCGTCCGGCGGGTGGGTCGTGTGCGGGAACTACCGGCCCGTGAGCACGCAGATCTGGGCCCGTGCCGACACGATCGTCTGGCTGGATCTGCCGCGCCCGGTCGTGATGTGGCGGGTGACGAGCCGCTCGTTCGGCAGGGTCGTGCGGCGCACGGAGCTGTGGAACGGCAACCGGGAGTCCGCGGCGAACCTGCTGGCGCTGCACGACCCGGAGCGCAGCGTGATCCGCTGGGCGTGGGACGGCGTGGAGCGCTACCGGCGCATCTACGTCCCGGCGATGGCCAGCACGACGTGGGCGGACGTGCGCTGGCACCGCCTGCGCTCGCCGGCAGCGGTGGCCCAGTGGCTCAAGGCGGTGCGGCCAACCTGATGTGCACGACCTACGGTCGGCTCCCAGGCGCCCCAGAGGTGTGCACGCCCACCCTCCCCCCACCCATTCGGCTCAACCCCGCTCCCTTGGATGCCGACGATCTCCCCGGGAGAAGGGGGCGCACCATGGCGCGCAGGAAGCTCGGGGACACGTTGGTCGGCTGGGGTGTGATCACGCCCCAGCAGTTGGAGGCTGCCCTCGAGGCCCAGGCCCGGGATGGGCGGACGGTGCGCCGTCGCCTGGGTCGGGTGCTGGTCGATGCCGGCCTGGTCACCGATGGTGCGGTCGCTGCGGCCTTGGCCGACATGCACGGGCTCCAGGTTGTCGACCTCGAGCTGCAGATCATCGACCCCGGCGTCGCCCGGCGGATCCCGCACAGCATCGCGGTCCAGCACGTCGTGCTTCCCCTGACCGTGCGTGAGGGGGTGCTGCGCGTGGCCGTGGCAGACCCGGTCGATGTAGTCGCCCTCGATGACCTGCGGATGCGCGCGCAGGGGTTGCGGCTCGAGGTCGTCGTGGCCTCGGAGAGCCAACTTCGCGAGAAGATCGCGGAGCTCTGGAGCCAGGTGGTCACCGAGGACGCCCTGGAGAAGTTCGTCTCCGAGCTGTCGGTGGACGAGGAGGTCAGCCTCGAGGCCGGCGACGACGAGGGCGCTGTCGCCGCCGTGCAGCAGATCCTCTCCGCGGCCGTTCGGGCTGGGGCCAGCGACGTGCACATCGAGCCGATGCGCGACGGGGTGCGCGTGCGGGTGCGTATCGATGGGACCCTGCGTCCGCTCATGTCCCTGCCCCGCAGCGGCCACTCCTCCATCGTCGCGCGCACCAAGATCGTGTCCGGCCTCGACATCGTCGAGCGGCGCGTCCCACAGGACGGTCGTGCCCGGCTGCGCGTCGATGGTCGCGACCGCAACCTGCGCGTGTCCACGCTGCCCACCATGCACGGCGAGAAGATCGTGGTCCGGCTGCTCTCCGACCAGGCGTCCCTGCCGAGCCTCACCGACCTGGGCATGGGGCTGGACCAGGAGCTGATCCTTCAGAACGCCCTGCACCTGCCTCAGGGCCTCGTGCTCATCACCGGGCCGACCGGCTCGGGCAAGTCGACCACCCTGTACGCGGCGATCCGGCAGATGGTCAACGACGAGCGGAACCTGATCACCCTCGAGGACCCGGTCGAGATCGAGCTGCCCGGGGTGGCCCAGGTGCAGGTCTCGGACAAGACCGGCATGACGTTCGCGGCCGGCCTGCGCTCGGCGCTGCGGCAGGACCCGGACGTGATCATGGTGGGTGAGATCCGCGACCAGATCACCGCAGAGCTGGCCGTCCGGGCGGCGCTGACCGGCCACCTCGTGCTGTCGACACTGCACACCAACGACTCGGCGTCCGCGGTGATCCGTCTGGTGGAGATGGGCGTTCCCAACTACCTGGTGGCGTCCTCGCTGACGCTCTCGATGGCGCAGAGGCTCGTGCGCAAGCCGTGCACGGAGTGCGTGGTGCACGCTCCGGCCGATGCCGACACCCGCCGGCGGCTGGGGATGACGGCCGCGGAGGCCGCTGCGTGCGTTGCGTCCGTCGGGTGCCGGTCATGCGGGATGTCCGGGTACTCCGGGAGGATCGGGCTGTACGAGATGCTGCCGATCACGCGTGGAGTCCGGGCGGCGCTCATGGCGGGGGCGGGCGAGTCGGCGATCGCGTCGGCGGCGATGTCGGAGGGGTTCCGCTCCCTGCAGAGGCTGGGCGTCGAGGCGGCGGTGGCGGGTCTGACGACCCCGGCTGAGTTGCTGCGGACGCTGTCGGTCGACGCGGAGGCGCTGTCGGCGGTGTGAGTGGCTCAATGCAGATCGCGCAACGCGCGCAGCGCCGTGGTCTCCCGGGCCACCCACGACTGGGCGGTTCCGTCGGCCAGGACGCGCTCGTTGGCCTCGATCGCTGAGTCGATCCTGATCCACACCGGCTCGAAGGCCAGGTCATGCTCGTACGCGTCGAGGCTCTGGGCGTGGACCTCGTCGGCCACGTCACAGCGATGATAGGTCGACTCCATCCGGAAGTAGGCGCCGGGTTCGCGGGCCAGCCGGTGCTCGATGGCGGTGATCACCACGTCCCCGACCCTCGTGACGGTGCGCCCGCACTCCTCGGAGACCTCGCGGATCAGGGCCTCTCTCGGGGACTCCCCCGGCTCGAGGCCCCCACCGGGGAACTTGTAGTCGCCGCCGATCCTCGAGTGGAGCATCAGCAGGCGCTCATCGCGCTGGATCACTGCACGGACTGCGGCGCGCTCGATCAGGCCGGTCGGCTCGTCCGGCACCGCGTCATGGTCGATCCGGAGGTGCACCGGCTCGGCGCCGGGGGTGCCGGGCCCCACGACAGTCAGTCCAGGTAGTCCCGGAGCACCTGTGACCGGCTCGGGTGGCGCAGCTTCGACATCGTCTTGGACTCGATCTGGCGGATCCGCTCGCGGGTGACGCCGTAGACCTTGCCGATCTCATCCAACGTCTTGGGCTGCCCGTCAGTGAGTCCGAAGCGCATCTTGACCACGCCGGCCTCACGGTCGCTCAGGGTGTCCAGGACGCCGTCGAGCTGCTCCTGGAGCAGTGTGAACGACACGGCGTCTGAGGGCACGATCGCCTCGGAGTCCTCGATGAGGTCGCCGAACTCGGAGTCGCCGTCCTCGCCGAGCGGGGTGTGCAGCGAGATGGGCTCGCGGCCGTACTTCTGGACCTCGACGACCTTTTCGGGCGTCATGTCCAGCTCCTTGGCCAGCTCCTCAGGCGTGGGCTCGCGGCCCAGGTCCTGGAGCATCTGGCGCTGCACGCGGGCGAGCTTGTTGATGACCTCGACCATGTGCACGGGGATGCGGATGGTGCGGGCCTGGTCGGCCATGGCTCGGGTGATCGCCTGGCGGATCCACCATGTGGCGTAGGTGGAGAACTTGTAGCCCTTGGTGTAGTCGAACTTCTCCACCGCGCGGATCAGGCCGAGGTTGCCCTCCTGGATCAGGTCCAGGAACAGCATGCCGCGGCCGGTGTAGCGCTTGGCCAGCGACACCACGAGGCGCAGGTTGGCCTCGAGCAGGTGGTTCTTGGCCCGACGGCCGTCCTCGGCGATCCACTCGAGGTCGCGGCGCAGCTTCGGGTCCAGGGACATCCCGGAGTTCAGCTTCTCCTCGGCGAACAGGCCGGCCTCGATCCGCTTGGCCAGCTGCACCTCCTGCTCGGCGTTGAGCAGCGCGACCTTGCCGATCTGCTTGAGGTAGTCCTTGACCGGGTCGGCGGTGGCGCCGGCGACGGTGACCTGCTGCTGGGGCTCGTCCTCGATGTCGGCGTCGGAGATCTCGAACGCCTCGGTCTCGGTGGAGTCGGCCGCTGCGGGAGCAGGGGTCTCCTCGGCCTTGACCTCCTCGAGGTCCTTGGAGAGGTCCACCTCCAACTCGGCCTCGAGCAGCGCGGCGCTGGCCAGCGCGCTGCTGGCCGCCTCCGGGCTCAGGGCATCGACGTCGACGTCCAGGTCGAGGTCGATCTCGATCTCCTCGATCTCGGACAGGTCGACGACGGGCTCGATGTTCGGATCGTCCTCGGCATCGAGATCGACGGGAACCGTCTCGCTGGGGACGTCCTTCGCTGATCCCTTGGCCGCGGCGGCCTTCTTCGCCGGGGCCTTGCGGGCGGGTGCCTTCTTCGCCGGAGCCTTGGCGGCAGGTGCCGTGGCCTCGTCGGTGGCGGACTCCCCGCCGGCCACGGTGGTCGTGGCCTTCGTCGCCGCCACGACCTTCTTGGCGGTGGCCTTCTGTGCTGGCTCGGCGGTTGCGGCCCGCCCCGAGGCGTCCTGATCCGCAGCCGGGGAGTGCGCTGGGACCTTCTTCGTCGCGCGCTTGGCTGGCGCCTTGGCGGGAGCTGGGGCGCTGGCCGCGATCACCTCGCTCGACTCGGTCGACTCGGCCGCGACGGAATTCTTCGGACTCACCAGCAGATGCCTCTCACTTCGACGTCCGGGCGCGCGACGAGTGCGCTGGTCCCCGGGAACGTTGGTCATTCTGTCACGGCACCGCACAGGGGCGGGCACCCCTGCTACAACGACACAGGCGCCTGCGTATGTTCCCGGACCGGTGCGGCGGCAAACCCCTGCGAGGGGTGGAATCAGGACAGATCAGGCCTTGACCGCCAGGACGGGGATCGTGGCCTCGAGCAGGATCGACTGCGAGTTGGAGCCCAGGACCAGCTTGCCCACGGGGCTGCGTCGACGGATCCCGATCACGATGAGGTCGGCATTCAACTCGTCGGCGGTCTCCAGGACGTCGTTGACCGGGTCCTTGCCGCGCACGAGGTGGCGCAGGTCGTGCTCCACGTCCGCCGAGTGCAGGATGGCGTGGACGCGGTCCAGGGCCGCGGTGCGCTCCAGCGCGGTCGCGCCGTCGAGCTTCTCACCGTGGTCGGAGTACACGACGACGACCATGCACCCCCGCAACTTCGCCTCGGCGATTCCCTGCCGGACGGCTGCCTCACCCTCGGGGCTGGCGACATACCCGACCACCACTCCACTCATACTGACCTCCCTGGGGCTCGTGCGACCACCGTAGTGGTTCCGGCGCCGGGATTCCGTCCGGGCGCGGACGCGTCGGGGCAGGGCCCCATCCCACGCAGTCGGCCCCCCGGCACCGTCGGTCGGACTCCTCGCGGGAGTCGCGACCAGTGGTGCCGGAGGGCCGGTGGATGCGTATCGATCAGTCGGACTTGGCAGCGCGGAATCCGGCGTCGAGGTCCGCGAGGATGTCGGTGATGTTCTCGATCCCGACAGCCAGGCGTACGAGCCCCGGGGTGACACCCGTGGCCCGCTGCTCCTCCTCGCTCAACTGCGAGTGAGTTGTCGAGGCCGGGTGGATCACGAGGCTGCGCACGTCGCCGATGTTGGCCACGTGGCTGTGCAGCTCGAGAGCCTCCACGAACGTCCGGCCGGCCTCAGCGCCGCCCTTGATCTCGAAGGACAGCACCCCACCGGTCCCGAGCGGGGCGTACTTGCGGCCCAGCTCGTACCAGGGGCTGCTCGGCAGCGACGCGTAGTTGACCTTCTCGACCTCGTCACGGGCCTCGAGCCATTCGGCAACGGCCTTGGCGTTTGCCACGTGCCGCTCGATGCGCAGGCTCAGGGTCTCCAGGCCCTGCGCGATGAGGAAGGCGTTGAACGGGGCCACCGCACTGCCGAGGTCGCGCAGCAGCTGCACGCGAGCCTTGAGGATGAAGGCGAGGTTCGCCCCCAGCGCGCTGCCGACGCCGAGGTCACGCGCGTAGACCAGGCCGTGGTAGCTCGGGTCGGGCTCGTTGTAGTTCGGGAACTTCTCCGGATCGGCACCGAAGTCGAAGTTGCCCGAGTCGACGATCGCGCCGGCGACCGCTGTGCCGTGGCCGCCCAGGTACTTCGTGGCCGAGTGCACGACGATGTCGGCCCCGAACTCGATCGGGCGGATCAGGTACGGGGTCGCCACCGTGTTGTCCACGACGAGCGGGACGCCGGCCTCGTGGGCGACCCCAGCCACACCCTCGATGTCGAGGATGTCGTTCTTCGGGTTGGAGATGGTCTCGGCGAAGAACGCCTTGGTGTTCGGCTTCACGGCCGCGCGCCAGCTGTCCAGGTCGTCGGGGTCCTCGACGAAGGAGACCTCGATGCCCAGCTTCTTGAACGTGTAGTGGAACAGGTTGTACGTGCCGCCGTACAGGCTCGGGCTGGACACGATGTGGTCGCCGGCCTCGGCGATGTTCAGCAGGGCCAGGGTCTCGGCGGCCTGTCCGGAGGAGACCAGCAGCGCCCCGACGCCGCCTTCGAGGGACGCGATGCGCTCCTCGACCGCGGCCTGGGTCGGATTCATGATCCGGGTGTAGATGTTGCCGAACTCCTTGAGCGCGAAGAGGTTCGCGGCGTGGTCGGAGCTGTCGAAGGTGTAGCTGGTGGTCTGGTAGATGGGCAGTGCACGGGCGTTGGTGGCGGTGTCCGGGCTCTGCCCGGCGTGGATCTGACGGGTCTCGAAGGACCAGGCGTTGTTCATCTCGACGTCTCCTCGTGGTGGCCCCGGAGGGCTGTGGCGGGTGTGACGGTGGCCTGAGGATTCGGATGTGCCGAGTCCCAGACCCTCGTCGGGGTCCGGGGCCTTGCTGGGGGCAAGACCCGCGCTTGCTGCGTCCCGCCGGAGGCGGTAGCAACCAGGTCCTCACCTGGGGCACCCCACCGCGGTCGGAGGGTTGCCGCCCAGCAAGCCAGGGCTCGATGCTGGGACTCTTGACCTGACGCAGAAGGTACACGGGGCTCGCGGTCGGCGCAAACGCGTGCCGGCCGGCGTGTCGGTCGGGCGGGAGAGGCGGCGCGCCGCTCCAGGGCGTCGTCGGTACTGCCCAGAGCCAGCTCATCGGTGCCGCCCCGGGTCGCGGCACTCGGACTCGGACAGCCCGGCCAGGGACTCCCGCCACAGACGTGGATCGCTGCCCTGGGCCATGAGCCGTGCCGCCAGGGTGGCAAGTCGGTACTCCGGATCCTCGGCCAGGGCGCGCTGGATGCTCAGGGTCGCCAGCGCGCCCTCGCCGCGCATCCAGGCGACGAGGGCGAGGAGGGTCGCCGCCGGCGCGCACCCGCCCTCGGGCGCGGTCCGCACGGCCTCGCAGAGCGTCTCGATGGTGCCCTCCCAGCAGCGGTCGCAGTGGTGCCCTCGGACGACGAGTCGATGCAGGACGACGTCGCGGACCCGGATGTCGCGCAGCGCCCGATGCAGCCGCGCCGACGCGGAGGCCGTCATCGGAGTCACGACGGCGGTGCAGGCATCCCGTGGGAGGAACCGGCTGGTGAGGAACCGGATCTGCGCCTCACGCCAGCGCTGGGTGGGAGCGGGCGGCTGACGGCGCGCCAGGACTGTGCCCACGTCCGCCGAACGGCGGTCGTCGCGGGCAATGCGGGCGGCCAGGTCCGCGCGGCTGCCCAGGGGTGCGTACCCGGCATACACGTACTCCGCGCGGATGGTGTCCATGACGGCGAGATCCAGCGGGGTGGCCTGCCCCGGGCAGCACACCGGGTCGGAGCAGGAATGGGACCACCACACCCGTCCGTTCGTGCTGAGGTTGGCGCCCACCACGATCCCGACGAGGTCGAGAGCCGCGGTCAGCTCGGCCAGGAAGGGTGCGCTGGACAGGTCATGACGCGCCGCGGAGTCCTCGTCCTCGACCCACGCCACCCAGTCGACGGCGCAGCCCCCGGTGCCGTCGATGCTCAGCGCTGTCTGGGTCGCCGCGGCCACGGCCTGCTGCCGTGGGGGGAGGTCGACGCGCAGGACGACCGGCGAGATCCGGCCGGGCACGCCGTGGATGAACCCGACGAGGCAGTGGCTCGGGACGAAGCCGAGCAAGGGGGCGCAGGAGGCGACGAGGCTGCTCGGGCAGGTGATCGGAGGCAGGAGCGGTTCGGCTGTCATGGCCCAACCGTGGTCCCCGATCGCGGGATCGAGAAGGTGCTCCGGGTGGATCTGTGGACAGCTGTGCTCAGATCTGCTCGCCGACGGCGAGCACCGTGGCCGTCCATGTGCCGGCGGGGGCCACCACGACGCACTGATCCCCGACGGTGTGACCCAGCAGGGCCCGCGCCAGGGGCGAGGTGTCGCTGATCCGCTCCTCGTCGAGGTAGGCCTCCACCGGATCGACGATCCGCACGATGAGCCGATCACCGTCGGCGTCGGTGATCGCCACACGGCTTCCCAGCGTGATCACGGGTCCGAGGCTGTCGAGGTCCAGGGTGCCGGAGGTGCCGAGCAGGACGGCCAGCCGATCGTGCTCAGCCTGGAGCCGCTCGAAGTCCGCCACGACGCGCTCATCGCGCTCGTCCTCCACCAGCAGGGGCCGCATCGCCGGGAGCTCCTCCTGCGCGATCTCGTCCACCCGTGCCTGCAGGCTGGCACGGCCCTCCGGGGTCAGCATCACCCGCGTGTGGTCAGTCATGCCAGCTCCCGCCCGTCCTCGATCGATCCCCCGAGACCCTCGTGGGGTGTGTGCGGCGAGGTTACCTTGGGGGATGACACACGGTGGGGTCGCCGACGACCGAGGCGCCCGGCGCGGACGGGCCTGGACGTTGAGGGGCCCGAACATCCTGCGGCTTCCCCTCCGCAGAGCGCCCGGGCCCTGCACCCAAAACTACCGCCGGCGCTGTCCAGATCGGTGCAACGCCGCGCCGGCGATTGGCAGCCGCGGCGGGGCGCGCTGATGCGGCCGGTGTCGGCTGGCCGCAGACTGGGGACATGGCTCAATTCAGCACGACCTTGATGACGGACGCCCCCGCGCAGCGGGTCCTTGACCACCTCGCGGACTTCGCGACGGCGGCGGAGTGGGACCCCGGTGTCACGGCGACAGCCCTGCTCTCCGGTGATCCCGGGCAGGTGGGGGCTCGCTACCGCGTCATGTTCTCGTTCGGACCTCGGAGGATCCCCCTGGAGTACGTCGTGATGGACCGTCGCGACCCGCTCGACGGGGAGCCCGGATACGTGGTCCTGGTCGCCGAGACCGGCTTGTTCAGCTCTCACGACACGATCACGGTCACGCCCACATCGAGCGGCAGCGAGATGCGCTACGACGCGATCCTCACCCTGCACGGGCTCGGCCGGATCATGGACTGGCCCCTGCACCAGAGCTTCCAGGTGATCGGACGGCGTGCAGAGAAGGGGCTCCGTGAGGCCCTCGCGGCCCTCGCAACCGACCAGGACACGCGCACCGAATGAGCGTCCTGCGCACAGGGGCATCGGGAGTCACGCGGTTCGTCGATGGCGCGCTGGAGGTCAGCGTCGCCGGTGGGTTCGGCAGCACTGGAATCCACCTGCGGCGCCGGATGTTCGGCTGGGACGACCTGCCCCGTCTCGATGGTCGTCACGTGGTCATCACGGGGGCGACCTCGGGGATCGGCCTGGCTGCCGCCCGCGAGATGGCGGGCCTGGGCGCGGCGGTCTCGATCGTCGGACGGGACGTCTCGCGGACGGAGACGACCGCAGCCGAGATCGGTCGGGAGTCCGGGGCTGACGTCGACGCATTCATCGCGGACCTCTCCCTGCTCTCGGATGCGCGTCGGGTGGCCGACGAGATCGCCGGAGGCGGCCGAGCGGTGGACGTGCTGGTGCACAACGCGGGTGCGTTGTCGCCCCAGTACCTGTGCACGGAGGAGGGATTCGAGGCGACGTATGCCTCCCAGGTCCTCAGCCAGCACGTGCTGACGAGCCGATTGCTCCCGGCATTGTCCCAGGGCGCGAGCCCGCGGGTCATCGTGGTGTCCTCGGGCGGCATGTACGCGGAGAAGCTCGACCTGGCCAGCGTGCAGATGGCCGCCGACAGCTACGACGGCGTCCGGGCCTACGCCCGGGCCAAGCGCGCCCAGGTGACCCTCACCGAGCAGTGGGCCCGACGGTTCCCGGACTCGCCGATCGGCTTCCACAGCATGCATCCGGGCTGGGCCGACACCCGAGGCGTCCAGGAGTCGCTGCCCACGTTCCGCCGGCTCACCCGCCCGATCCTGCGCACGGCCCACGAGGGCGCGGACACCATCGTGTGGCTGGCCGGAGTCGATCCGATCCCGGCTCCGAGCGGCACGTTCTGGTTGGACCGCGCCCCGCGCCGCACCGTGCGGTACCCCGGCACCAGCCCCGATCCGGGAGCCCCCGAGGCACTGTGGGACCTGGTGTGCCAGCAGACGGGCGAGGTCCCTGCGCTCGTGGGTGACTGAGCGCGGCCACCTCTCGCAGACGACGGAGCCCCCGGGTCACGCATCCGGGGGCTCCGTCGTCAGCGGTTTGGGATCAGGCAGTCACGGCTGCGATCCGACCTCCCGAGAAGTACCGCCACGCGTAGGCGATGGCGATGGAGGTGACCGGGAGCGAGACGAACAGGCCCACGCCGCACAGGAGCGCACCCGCCACGTTCAGCAGGAAGCACAGGACGGCCAGGAGGATCAGCGGCCCGATGTTGGCGGCGACGACCTCGAAGGACGCGCGGATCGCACCGGTGGGGCTCGACTGCGGCGCGGTGGTGACCGAGTCGGACTTCCTGTCGATGATCGCGTAGCCGTAGAACTGGAGCAGGAAGCCGGCGATCAGGCCGGGGATCACGCAGAGGATCAGTCCCACGATGACGATGACCGCCACCAGCAACGAGGCGATGATGTAGGGACCGATGTCCTTCGTCGAGACCAGCTGGTCCACGCTGGGGCGCCCGCCGTCGAGGATCGCCAGGGCGGCGCGGATCAGGCCGAGCCCGATCACCAGGGAGATGAACGCACTCAGGATGGAGGCGGTGATCGTCAGCAGCCAGCTGTCGAAGCCCCGTGACAGCCAGTTGGTCAGAACGGATGCGACGGCGAGCACCAATCCGATGAGCACGAGTGGCCCGATGTTGGCCGTGAAGCCCTTCCACCCGTACCCGATCGCATCGGTGGCTGAGAAGGGCGCACGCTGGGGGGCGGGCACCACCGGCGGGTAGTACCCGGGCGGGGGCGGGTAGGCGCTACCGGGAGGCGGCGGCGGATAGCTGGCGCCCGGAGGCGGCGGCGGGGGCGGATAGTTGCCGCCCGGAGGCGGTGGGGGTGGTGGGTAACTTGCGCCGGGAGGCGGGGGCGGGGGTGCCATCCCCGAGGGGGGCGGCGGAGGTGGCGGGCTGGCCGCGGTGGGCTGCTCGTCAGGCGGCTCGGGGGTCAGGGATGACTCACCGAGGGCTGAAGGGCCATCCGGCATTGACGGATCGTCGGGGTCGGGCCGCTCAGGGGGTGGCGCCGACGTGGGATCGCTCATGGTCTCTTCCTCACCGCCGACCGGAATGGTCGGCACTCGGTGAGAGCCTAGGAGCGGGCGGGTTCGCGATGGAAGTGCCACGCCGGCCCCGCGCGACTCGCCGGCGGCTCGACGCGGTGCCGATGCCCCACGTCGTCCGGCTCCTCGAGCACACGCCGACACACCCCGACGGCGCCAGCCCTCAGGTGAGAGCCGGCGCCGTCGGTGATGCCGAGGGGATCAGCTGCAGCCGCTGGTGCTGCCACATCCCTCGCAGACGTAGCAGGATCCAGCCGGGCGCATCTTCACCCCGCAGGTCATGCACAGCGGGGCGTCGGAGGCCTTGCCGTTGATCGCCTCCAGGAGCTCGGCGGAGGAGTGGACATCGCTGAGCGACTTGCCCCCTGCGACATGACCGGCCGTCAACGGACCGGCGGGTGCCGTCGGCAGATCCTCGACGGGGACGGACTGGGCCAGGCCCTCGACATCGATCTCGAGCTGCGCGCCGCCGTAGGTGGCGGCGACCTGTGCCGCACGCTCCTCGGCGGTGAAGATGCCCAGCGCCTCACGGCTGTCGTAGTCGAGGTAGTCCAGGGCGAGACGTCGGAAGATGTAGTCCACGATCGACTGCGCCATCCGGATGTCCGGGTCGTCGGTCATGCCCGACGGCTCGAAGCGCATGTTCACGAACTTGTTCACGAAGGCCTCGAGCGGGACGCCGTACTGCAGGGCGATCGACGTGGCGATCGAGAAGGCGTCCATCACGCCGGCCAGGGTCGAGCCCTGCTTGCCGAGCTTGAGGAACACCTCTCCCAGGCCGTCGTCGGGGTAGGAACCCGCGGTCATGTAGCCCTCGGCGCCGCCTACCGCGAAGGAGACGGTCCGGCTGGGCCGGGACTTGGGCAGGCGCTTGCGGATCGGGCGGTACTCCACCTCGACCGGGGTCACGTCCGCGTCGGCCTTCTTCGCCTTGGCATCGGAGAGGGGCTGACCCACCTTGCAGTTGTCGCGGTAGATGGCCAGTGCCTTGATGCCCATCTTCCAGGCCTGGAAGTAGATCTCCTCGACCTCCTCGACGGAGGCGGTCTCCGGCATGTTCACCGTCTTGGAGATGGCACCGGACAGGAACGGCTGGCAGGCAGCCATCATGCGGACGTGGCCCATCGGCGTGATGGCGCGCTCCCCCATCGCACAGTCGAACACGGAGTAGTGCTCGCGCTTGAGCGCCGGCGCGTCGATGACGTGACCGTGCTCGGCGATGTACTCGATGATCGCCTCGATGGTCTCGCCGGTGTAGCCCAGGCGCACCAGCGCCCGCGGGATCACCTGGTTCACGATCTGCATCGAGCCGCCACCGACGAGCTTCTTGAACTTCACCAGGGAGAAATCGGGCTCGATGCCGGTCGTGTCGCAGTCCATCATGAAGCCGATGGTCCCGGTGGGTGCCAGGACCGAGGCCTGTGCGTTGCGCCAGCCGTGCACGGTGCCGATCTGGATGCCCTCCTGCCAGACCTGCGAGGCCAGCTTGAGGATGTCGGCGTCCAGCGACGAGTGCGTGCGCTGGGCGTCCGTGGCAGCAGCGTGCTTGCGCATGACCCGGGTGTGTGCGTCCTTGTTCCGCGCGTAGCCCTCGTACGGGCCCACGACCGAGGCCAACTCAGCGGAGCGCTTGTACGCGGTGCCGGTCATCAGGCTGGTGATCGAGGCAGCGAGCGCCCGACCGCCATCGGAGTCATAGGCAAGGCCGGTGGCCATGAGCAGGGCTCCGAGGTTGGCGTAGCCGATGCCCAGCTGGCGGTACTTGCGGGTGGTGTCGCCGATCGCCTCGGTGGGGAAGTCGGCGAAGCAGATCGAGATGTCCATCGCGGTGATGATGAACTCGACCGCCTTCTTGAACAGCGGCGCGTCGAAGGTGTCGTCGTCCTTGAGGAACTTCAGCAGGTTCAGCGACGCCAGGTTGCACGACGAGTTGTCCAGGCTCATGTACTCCGAGCAGGGGTTGGATGCGGTGATCCGCCCGCTCTCAGGGTTGGTGTGCCAGTCGTTGATGGTGTCGTCGTACTGGATCCCCGGGTCAGCGCAGGCCCAGGCGGCCTCAGCCATGGAACGGAAGAGCCTGTTGGCATCGACCGTCTCGATGACCTCGCCGGTCCCCCGCGCCACCAGCCCGAACTCGCGCTTCTCCTCGACGGCGCGCATGAACGCATCGGAGACCCGGACCGAGTTGTTGGCGTTCTGGTACTGGACCGAGGTGATGTCCTTCCCGCCGAGGTCCATGTCGAAGCCCGCATCGCGCAGGACGCGGATCTTCTCCTCCTCGCGCACCTTGGTGGCGATGAACTCCTCGATGTCCGGGTGGTCGACGTCGAGGACGACCATCTTCGCGGCCCGTCGGGTGGCGCCGCCGGACTTGATGGTGCCCGCCGACGCGTCAGCCCCGCGCATGAACGAGACAGGACCGGAGGCGGTCCCCCCGCTGGAGAGCAGCTCCTTGCTCGAGCGGATGCGCGACAGGTTCAGGCCCGCACCGGACCCACCCTTGAAGATCCATCCCTCCTCGCGGTACCAGTTCAGGATCGAGTCCATGGTGTCGTCGACCGACAGGATGAAGCAGGCGCTGACCTGCTGCGGGGAGGGCGTCCCCACGTTGAACCAGACCGGGGAGTTGAACGAGAAGACCTGGTGCAGCAGCATCCACGTGAGCTCGTGCTCGAAGATCTCGGCGTCGGCCTCCGTGGCGAAGTACCCGTGCTCGCGCCCCGCGCGACCGTAGGTCAGCACGACGCGGTCGATCAGCTGGCGCAGGCTGTGCTCGCGCTGCTCCGTCCCGACCGCACCGCGGAAGTACTTGGTGGTCACGATGGTGTAGGCGTTCACCGACCAGAAGTCCGGGAACTCCACCCCGCGCTGCTCGAACACCGTCTCGTTGGTCTTCCAGTTCGTCTGCACGACGTCCCGGCTCTCCCAGACGATGTCGTCGTAGGGGTGCACTCCCGGCGTGGTGAACACGCGCTCGAACCGGACGCTGGGCACCACGCGGGGCCGCCTCTCTGAGGGGGTACGGGTCTCGGCCGCCTTCTGGTTGTCCGACGATGCTCGGGTCATGCGCTCTCCTATGAGTCGGCCGCGGCTGCCCGCGGGGGTTCCCCGGTGACCCGGGTGGGTTGGACGTGCTGGTCAGTCAGGTGTGCTCCGGTGAGCCGGCTGCGGCGTACCGGGTGGGACGGGTCAGGTGGCCCCGGCGCGCAGGTCCACGGATCCGGGAGCGACGCCCGGGGCTGCTCGGAGCAGGGCGATCTCGGCCTCGAAGTCCGCCAGGGACTCGAAGGACCGATAGACGGAGGCGAAGCGCAGGTAGGCGACCTCGTCAAGGATGCGCAGCGGCCCCAGGATGGCCAGGCCGACGTCGTGGGAGGCGATGGCCGCCTGGCCGGACGCCCTGAGGCCGTCCTCCACCTGCTGCGCCAGCAGGGCCAGGTCATCCTCGCTCACCGGGCGGCCCTGGCATGCCTTGCGCACGCCGGAGACCACCTTGTCCCTGCTGAACGGCTCGACCACCCCGGACCGCTTGACGACGAGCATGCTCATCGTCTCGACCGTGGTGAAGCGCTGGCTGCACGACGGGCAGAGCCGGCGCCGACGGATCGCGGTGCCGTCCTCGGTGGAGCGCGAATCCACGACGCGGGTCTCGACGGAGCGGCAGAACGGGCAGTACATGGGTCACCTCCAGTCGTGTCGACGGCGTTCGCAGCGGGCGGACCGGCCACCACCTGGGGATCACCCTGGGGATTACCTGTCCAGAACCTGTGGACGGTCAACCACAACCTGTGGATGACTTACACCGGTGTAACTACTAGATGTGGGAACCGTAGACCCTGGACGTCAAGGACGCAAGCATTCCGGAGGAAAACCTCGCCGCGCGCTCAGAACCCGCTGGGAACGAGCAGCACCTGACCGGGCTGGATGAGGTTGGAGCGCATCCCGTTGAGCTCACGGATGCGGGTGACGACCTCACGTGGGTCTGCATCAGGCGCGGTCCGCACGGCGATCCCCCACAGCGAGTCGCCCGACTCGACGACGACGCTCTGGGTGCTCACCTGCGACGGCGTCGGCGTGTCGGCAGCCAGGGCGCGGCCCGTGCCGACGACGTCAGCCACGCTTGCGGCGAGCAGGAGGAGCAGCGTGATCAGGGCGGTGGTGCGGGCCAGGCGCCCGCGCCGGGTGAGCCGCAACTCATGGGCTGACCCTGACGCGGTGGGGACCCAGACTGCGGTGGCTCCATACGTGGACATCGCGACCTCCTCGTCGAACTGATGTTCTATCGAACACCTGTGCTAGTTGTACCACCCGGGACCGACACGCTCAAGTCCCAATCGAACAAATGTTTGAACAATCCTCGCGTCGGCGGTAGCGTTGCCTGCAGGTGGTCAGCGATCGACCGCCTGGAGACAAGGCTCGCGCAGGGGTCTGACAACGCCATGTCGGACGGCTCACGAGGGACCGAACTGGAGGGCACCATGGCCACGATCCACCCACTCCCCGACTCGTCCGAGGACCACGTCGGACTCACGCTGCGACAGCGGCGGGTCCTCGAGGTCATCCGTGAGTCCGTCGAGTCCCGCGGCTACCCACCCAGCGTTCGGGAGATCGGCGAGTCCGTGGGGTTGAACTCCCCCTCGAGCGTCGCCCACCAGCTGAAGGTGCTCGAGGCGAAGGGCTACCTGCGCCGGGACCCGAACCGGCCACGGGCCATGGAGGTCCTGGACCCGTACGGCCATGCCGTCGACCCGACCGACAGCGGCGAGGCTCGCCCCGATGCGGTGTTCGTGCCCGTCGTGGGACACATCGCCGCCGGCGGCCCGATCCTGGCCGAGCAGGTCGTGGAGACGGTCTTCCCGCTGCCTCGGGAGCTCGTCGGGGACGGCGACCTGTTCCTCCTGAGGGTCAAGGGGGATTCGATGATCGACGCAGCGATCTGCGACGGGGACTACGTGGTCATCCGCGCGGGCCAGACCGCGGAGAACGGTGCGATCGTCGCCGCCCTGCTCGAGGACGAGGCGACCGTCAAGACCCTCAAGCAGCGCGACGGACACACCTGGTTGATGCCGCACAACCCGGCCTACGAGCCGATCGATGGGGACCGCGCGGTCATCATGGGCACGGTCGTGGCCGTTCTCCGTCGGGTCTGAGGGCGCCGCAGGACGGCCACCGGACTCGCCACTGCCCTAGTCTTCGAGACGTGCCAGAGACGCCGAAGCTCGACCCGGCCGCGCGAGCCCTGATCGGTTCGGAGGCCCGGCGCGCCCAGCCTCGGCAGGCGCTGTCCGAGTGGGTGCCCCCGGCGGACCGTCCCGATCCTGTCGACATGCTGGTCGCCCAGGGCAGCACTCGGATCGCCAGCCTGGTCCCGATCAGGCATGGTCGGATGAGCACGTCACCCTTCGCCTTCTACCGAGGGTCCGCGGTCGTCATGGCTTCCGACCTGGCCAGCCAGCCGAACACAGGTCTGACCGTGCAGCTGTGCGGCGATGCGCACATCGCGAACTTCGGGATGTTCGCCTCCCCGGAGCGCACCCTGCTGTTCGACCTGAACGACTTCGACGAGACCCACCCCGGGCCCTTCGAGTGGGACGTCAAGCGGCTGGCTGCCTCCGCCGTGCTCACGGCTCGGTCGAACGGATGGCGCACATCCGCGCAGCGAGCCATGGCACGCACCTCGGCGCAGGCCTACCGGGAGGCCATGCGCGCCTTCGCCGGCATGGGCACCTTGGACGTCTGGTACTCGCGCCTCGACGTCTCGGACATCGGACGGCTGGCCATCAGCATGCCGCCGGAATCGGCGCTGGCCCGCGTCGAGCGCTCGATCGAGGGCGCGCGACGCCGGACCAACCTGCAGGCCATGGGGAAGCTGACGACCGTCGTCGACGGTCAGCGACAGTTCGTCGAGGACCCGCCGCTGCTCATGCGCGTGGGTGCCGAGCACGCTGAGCTCCTGGGCATGGACGCCATGCAGGCCTATCGCCGCACCCTGGTCTCCGATCGGGCCACGCTGCTCGACCAGTTCCACGTGGTCGATGTGGCCCGCAAGGTGGTCGGGGTCGGCAGTGTGGGCACCCGCTGCTACGTGCTGCTCATGCAGGGCGTGGACGGCGGCGACCCCCTGGTGCTGCAGTTCAAGGAAGCCACCTCCTCGGTCCTCGAGCCCTACACGCAGGCCAGCGAGTTCGACCACCACGGTGCCCGGGTGGTAGCCGGGCAGCGGCTGATGCAGGCTGCGTCGGACATCTTCATCGGCTGGACCTCGGCCACGGACGCGCAGAACGTCGTGCACGACTCCTACGTCCGGCAGCTGCGTGACATGAAGTTCTCCCCGGACCTGTCGGCCCTGGATGAGGGCAGCCTCGAGATGTACCTGCATGCCTGCGGCTGGACGCTGGCCCGGGCACACGCCCGATCCGGAGATCGGCTGGCGATCGCCGCCTACCTCGGGCGCAGCGCCAAGTTCGACGATGCCATCAGCACCTGGGCCATGGGGTACGCCGATCAGGCGGAGGCTGATCACGCGGCGATGGTGCACGCGATCCGGATGGCCCAGCTCCCGGCCATCACCGGCGTGTGATCCCCGGCGCGAACGTGGACCTCGCCGTCGGCTGAGAAACCCCCAGGGGTATTCCGGGAGCCTGCCCCCGTGGGGCTCGGGTGTCGGCCCGCTCGTAGGCTCGAGGTGCCGTCCGCCGCCGGAACCCACCGGACGGGCAGGCACGTCGCGCTGAGGAGCCGCTATGACCGAGACCATGATTCCCACCGCCCCCTCGATGCCGCGCATCGGGGACCAGGCCCCCGCCTTCACGGCACACACGACCCAGGGCGACATCACGTTCCCGGCGGACTACGCGGGCCGCTGGGTGATCCTGTTCAGCCATCCTGCGGACTTCACCCCGGTGTGCACCACGGAGTTCATGACCTTCGCCTCGCTGGAGGACAAGTTCGCCGAGCTCAACACCGCGCTGGTCGGGTTGTCCGTCGACGGCCTGTACAGCCATATCGCCTGGTTGCGCCGGATCAAGGAGACGATCGAGTTCCGCGGGATGTCCGACATCGAGGTGACGTTCCCGCTCATCGAGGACATCACCATGAACGTGGCTCGCGCCTACGGCATGATCATGCCCGGGGAGGACTCCACCAAGGCGGTTCGCGCGGTCTTCGTGATCGACCCGAAGGGCGTCATCCGCACGATCATCTACTACCCGCTGAGCCTCGGGCGCAACTTCGACGAGCTGCTCCGCGTCGTGACTGCCCTGCAGACAGCCGACGCCTTCTCCGTTGCCACCCCGGCCGACTGGCGCCCCGGTGATCCGGTGATCGTGCCGCCGGCCGGGTCGTGTGGTGTGGCCAAGGACCGCATGGACGGCCACGAGGAGGGCGTCACGTGCGTGGACTGGTTCTTCTGCACCAAGGAGATCTCCGCCGAGGCGATCGACGAGGCGATCCGCCAGCCGAACCGCTGAGCCTGGCGCGCTGATCGGACCCTGAGCGGGCCGCCGCCCCCCGGTGCACGGGGGTGGGGCCCGCTCAGTCCGGTGCCACGGCGCTCAGGGTTGCGTCCAGCCGCGCCAGGGCCGCGACGACCGTGGCGAGGTCCGTCGTCCACCACAGGGGCGGGAGGCTCGTGCGCAGGCGGGCCCCGTAGCCCGTGGTCGCGAGCCGGGAGTCCAGGACGGCGACCACGCCGCGGTCGTCAGGCGTCCGGATGAGCCGGCCGGCCCCCTGGGCCAGCATCAGGGCAGCCCGCGGGACCGAGACGGCGGAGAACCCGCTCCCGCCCTGGGCGTCGATGAGCTCCTGCCGGGCGGAGACGACCGGGTCATCCGGACGCGGGAACGGGATCCGGTCGATGACCACCAACGTGCACGACGGACCGGGCACGTCGACGCCCTGCCACAGCGACAACGTCCCGAGCAGCGAGGCCCGGGGATCGTCGGCGAACTGGCGCACCAGCCCCGCGACGGCATCCCCCCGTCGGGCGACGATCAGCGGTCGGTCGGCGCGTCCCGCCAGTCGGCGGCGCAGCACCTCCTCCGCGCGCTCAACGGAGCGCCACGAGGAGAACAGGGCCAGGGTGCGACCACCAGCCGCGTCCAGCAGGTCGGCGATCTGCTCGAGCGCCAGCTCGCTGATCCCGTCGCGTCCCGGGCGCGGGAGGTCGGCTGCGCAGTAGAGCATCCCCTGCCTGCTGTGGTCGAAGGGTGACCCGACATCGAGGCCACGCCAGCCCGGCGGGCACCCGAGGCCCTCGGCCAGCGGCTCGAAGGACCCGCCGATCGCCAAGGTGGCGCTGGTCAGGGCCACGGGCCGCCCCGCGAAGAGGTTGGACTCCAGCAGGTCGTGCACGGAGATGGGCGCGATGAACAGGCTCGGCGGTGCACCGGAGCGCCCACCGACCCAGGCCACCGACGCGGCGCTGAGCAGCAGGGCCTCGGCGGCCACCTCGTGCACCCCCTGGATCGCAGCCCGCGCGGTCGTCCGGTCCGCGGCGGCCTCCGGTGCGTCGGAGCTGTCGCCCCGCATCCCACCCAGGGCCGCGTGCCCTGCATCCCGAAGGGCGGTGATCGCGACGACGAGCTCCTCGGGCAGCGCGCGCAGGCGACCCTCGGGCACCTCCGCGAGGACGTCACCGAGGTATCCGGCGGCATCGAGGAGGGGATCGATCAGCTCCGGGCCGAGGAACTTGCGTGCCCGTCCAGCGGCGCGCTCCACCACGGGAGCGGACAGCTCGCGGGTCAGGGCCGTCGTCATCCGGTCGACCAGCTCGTGGGCCTCGTCGACCACGACTGCCCCGTGGTCGGGCAGGACCGGCACCTCGCCCTGGACATGGATCGCCAGCAGGGCGTGGTTCGTGACGATCAGGTCGGCCTCGCGGGCACGTGCCTTCGCTGCTTCGGCGAAGCAGTCCTGGCCGTACACGCAGTTCAGGGCCCCAGGGCACTCCCGGGCCGACACCGACAGCCCGGACCACACCCGACCATCCACCGGATCGGCGAGGTCGTCCCGATCGCCGGTCGTGGTGGTCCTGGCCCACTTCTGCAGCCGGGCGGCCTGCCGACCGAGCCGGGTCGTGGGGGTGTCGAACAGGGCCGACTCCTCGGGATCCGGCGATCCACGGTTGAGCCGGTCGAGGCACACGTAGTTGCTGCGGCCCTTCAGCACGGCGAAGGTGACCTCGCGACCCAGCACCGGCGACAGGGCCCGGCTGACCACGGGGAGGTCCTTGTCGACCAGCTGTCGCTGCAGCGCCAGGGTCGCAGTGGCGATCACCACGGGCTCGTCGGTGGTGATCGCGTGCCGGGTGGCGGGGACGAGGTAGGCCAGGGACTTGCCCGTTCCGGTGCCCGCCTGGACCAGCACCGTTCCCGAGCCGCTGTCGAGGCACTCGGCGATCTCGGTGGCCATCTGCGCCTGACCCACGCGGGGCTCGCCGCCCAGCTCGCGGACGGCGAGGTCGAGCAGATCGGCGACTGGGGGGACTTCTGGTGCGGCGTCGTCCGGTGGTGCCGGGGTCGTCACGCCCGCCCGGCCTCGGGGCCCGCATCGTCGGTGGCGACCGCCGCCGCGGTGAGCTCGGCTGCCAGCTGCTGACCGACCACCGCACGGACCTGCGCGCCCTCGGCGACGTACTCGACCTGGACGTCCCGGCCCTCCTCGTGGATCCGGGCCACGAGGTCGCCGCGGTCGAAGGGGATGAGCAGCGCGACCAGCTCGGTCGGGTTCGGCAGGTCGAGCTCCACGGCCGCGAGCAGCTCGGGGATGCCCGCGCCGGTGGCGGCGGACACCACGACCGAGTGCGGTTCCCGGGACCTGATGCGTCCGATGACCAGGGGGTCGGCGATGTCGGACTTGTTGATGACGATGAGCTCCGGGACCTCGCCCGCGCCGATCTCGGCGAGCACCTCGCGCACGGCGGCGATCTGGCCCTCGGGGAAGTCGTCGGACCCGTCGACCACGTGCAGGATCAGGTCGGCGTCCGAGACCTCCTCCAACGTGGAGCGGAAGGCCTCCACCAGCTGGTGGGGCAGGTGGCGGACGAACCCCACGGTGTCGGCCAGGGTGAACAGGCGCCCGGAGGGGGTGGACGCCTTGCGCACGGTCGGGTCGAGGGTGGCGAACAGGGCGTCCTCGACCAGGACTCCGGCACCGGTCATCCGGTTGAGCAGGCTGGACTTGCCGGAGTTGGTGTACCCGGCCAGGACCACCGAGGGGGTCTGGGCGCGGCGCCGCTGGCTGCGCATGGTGCGCCGGGCCGTGGCCATCCCGCTGATGTCCTTGCGCAGCCGCGAGATGCTCTCCCGGACCCGGCGCCGGTCGGTCTCGATCTTCGTCTCGCCGGGACCACGGGACCCGATGCCCTGGCCCCCGGCCACGCGCCCACCGGCCTGGCGGGACAGGGACTCACCCCAGCCGCGCAGTCGCGGGAGCAGGTACTGCATCTGGGCCAGGGAGACCTGGGCCTTGCCCTCCCGGCTGCGGGCATGCTGGGCGAAGATGTCGAGGATCAGCCAGGTGCGGTCGACCACCTTGACCTTCACGAGCTGCTCGAGTCGGCGCAGCTGGCCGGGGGTCAGCTCCCCGTCGCAGATGACGGTGTCGGCCTCCACCAGGTTCACGACCTCGCGCAGCTCGGTGACCTTGCCGGCACCGATGTAGGTGGCGGTGTCGGGCTTGTCCCGTCGCTGGATCAGGCCGTCGCAGACGACCGACCCGGCCGTCTCCGCCAGACGGGCGAGCTCGGCCAGGGAGCGCTCCGCGTCGGCGAGCGTGCCGGAGGTCCACACGCCGACCAGCACCACGCGCTCGAGGCGAACCTGGCGGTACTCGACCTCCGTGATGTCCTGGAGCTCGGTGCTCAGCCCAGGGACACGGCGCAGGGCTTGACGGTCGAGGAGGTCCGGGGTCTCAGGCATTGCTCTCCCACCAGTTCGCATCGATCTCACCGCGGGCGACCACCTGAGTGGGCCCGTCGAGCTCCACCGACCCATCGACGTGCCACGTGACCCCGACCGTCCCGCCGGGGACATCCACGCGGACCCTGCGGCCCTCCGGCAGTCCACCGCTGCGACGCACCGTGGCGACGACAGCGGCGCAGGCGCCCGTGCCGCAGCTCAGCGTCTCGCCCACACCACGCTCGAACACCCGCATCTGCAGGTGGCCCGGGGCCAGGACCCGGACGAACTCGACGTTGACCCCCTCGGGATAGGCACCGGACGGAGTGACCGCGGGAGCGTCGCGCAGCGAACCCGCGTCGTGCACGTCGTCCACCCAGGTGACGGCGTGCGGATTCGGGCATGCGGACCCCGATCGCCGGCGATGCCGTGTGTGCGTGTGGGCCGTCGGAGACCTGCACGAGCAGGTCGCCGCGGTCCATGAACTCGGCGGTGCCCATGTCGACGCGGATGCTGCCGTCGTCCTCGACCGTGACTCGCCGCGCACCCCCACGGGTCGCGATGTGCATGCGTGCCCGGTCGGGTCAGCCCCTCCTCGAGCAGGTGTGCGACGAACACGCGGGCACCGTTGCCGCACATCTGGGCCACGCTGCCGTCGGCGTTGCGGTAGTCCATGAACCACGGGGCGAGCCCGGACTGGTCGGCGACCTCCGGATGGGCCTCGGTCCGGGCGACCACGAGGACACCGTCGGCCCCGATGCCCCGACGGCGGTCGCACAGGGCGCGGACGAGCGGGGCGGTCACCGTGAGCGATCCGGTGGGGTCCGGAAGGATCACGAAGTCGTTGCCGGTCCCATGCCCCTTGACGAAGGGGATTCCGGCTGGAGTCATGGGCCAAGCCTACGGGCAGGCTCGCCCATCAGGGATGCGATCAGCGAGGCTGTGGACGACGGGGTGGCCGTCGCGTCCAGCCACGTCGTGCGTGGGTCGCGGTGGAACCAGCGCTGCTGGCGACGCGCGAAGCGCCTGGTCCCCAGGACGATGCCCTCCTCGGCCTGGGCCCGGTCGAGCCGGCCGTCGAGCAGGTCGATCACCTGGGGATAGCCCAACGCCCGGCTGGCGGTGCGACCGTCGCGCAGGCCCTCGGTCAGCAGGGCGCGGACCTCCTCCACGAGGCCGGCCTCGAACATCCGGCCCACGCGCGCCCGGATCCGCTCATCGAGGAGGTCGCGGGGGAGGTCCAGCCCGACGCTGACATGCGGCACGAGCGGCGGTCCGGCGGCCGGCAGCTGTGCGGTGAACGGCTCGCCTGTGAGCTCGCCGACCTCGAGGGCCCGCACGATGCGCCGACCGTTGGTGGGCAGGATGTGCGCCGCCGCCTCGGGGTCCCGCTCGGCGAGAATGGCATGCAGCTGGTCGGGCCCCAGCTCAGCCAGCCTCGCCTCCCACCGCCTGCGGATGGCAGGGTCGCTGCCGGGGAATCGCAGGTCGTCGAGAAGGGCCCGCACGTAGAGCCCCGACCCGCCCACGACGACGGCGGGGACGGACCTGGGCCCAGTCGGAGCAGGACCTCCCGGCCCGCCTGCTGGTACTGGGCGACGCTGAGCTCCTGCGTGACATCGAGGATGTCGAGGAGATGGTGGGCGATCCCCCGGCGGTCGGCCGGGCGCACCTTGGCCGTGCCGATGTCCATCCCCCGGTACACCTGGAACGCATCGGCGTTGACGATCTCACCGCCGAGCAAGCGGGCCACCTCGATGGCCACCTCGGACTTGCCTGCCGCCGTGGGCCCCACGATGACCACCACGGGCGGCCACGCCACCGGATCGCCCACGTCAGCCGATGGCGCGCAGTCCGGGCATCCCCAGGACGACGGGCCCCGGGTCAGCGGCGCCGTCACCGGAGGAGCCGGTGCCGCACGACGCCTGACCTGCCGCCCATGCGTCTCCGGCCCTGGTGGGACGGATGCTCGTGGCGATCCCGGTGAGATGGTGCGGGGCTGCAGCCTCGAGGCGGACCATCACGCAGTCCCCGGGCCGCGCCTCCTCGGCGCCCGAGAAGTGCACGAGCCGGCCGTCCCGCGCGCGGCCGGTCATCCGCCGGGTCTGCTCGTCCTTGCGCCCCTCCCCCTCGGCGACCAGCACCTCGGCCATGGTGCCCACCAGGCGCAGGTTCTCCTCCCACGAGATGCGCTCCAGGGCCGCCACGAGGCGCTCGTAGCGCTCCTGGACGACCGCCTTTGGGATCTGGTCGTCCATCTCGGCTGCCGGCGTGCCCGGTCGGGGCGAGTACTGGAAGGTGAACGCGGCGCTGAAACGTGCGCGCTCCACGACCTCGAGGGTGTCCATGAAGTCGGACTCGGTCTCCCCCGGGAAGCCGACGATGATGTCGGTGGTGATCGCCGCGTCCGGGATGGAAGCACGGACGTCGTCGAGGATCGACAGGAAGCGGTCGCGACGGTACGACCGGCGCATGGTGCGCAGGACCTGGTCGCTGCCCGACTGCAGGGGCATGTGCAGGGACGGCATGACCGTCGGGGTCTCGGCCATGGCGGCGATGACCTCACGGGTGAAGTCGCGCGGATGCGGTGAGGTGAACCGGACCCGTTCGATCCCCGGAACCGCCCCGACTGCCCGCAGCAGGTCCGCGAAGGCCTCACGCTCACCGAACTCCGCCCCGTAGGCGTTGACGTTCTGCCCGAGGAGCGTCACCTCGATCACCCCGTCGGCGACCAGTGCCTCGACCTCAGCGAGGATCTCGCCCGGGCGACGGTCGCGCTCACGACCCCGCAGGCTCGGGACGATGCAGAAGGTGCACGTGTTGTTGCAGCCGACGCTGATCGCCACCCAGGCCGCGTAGGCGGACTCGCGACGGCTGGGGAGGGTCGAGGGGAAGGTCCGCAGCGACTCCTCGATCTCGACCTGGGCCTCATGGGCCACCGACGCGCGGCGCAGCAGGGCGGGCAGCGCATCGACGTTGTGGGTGCCGAACACGACGTCGACCCACGGCGCCCGGGCCACGATGTGCTCGCGGTCCTTCTGCGCCAGGCACCCACCGACGGCGATCTGCATGCCCTCGTGTCCGCGCTTCACCGAGGCCAGGTGGCCGAGGTTGCCGTACAGCTTGTTGTCCGCGTTCTCGCGCACCGCGCACGTGTTCAGCACGACGACGTCGGCCTGCTGGTCAGGGGCGACCGGGACGTACCCGTGGGACTCCAGCAGGCCCGCGATGCGCTCGGAGTCGTGCACGTTCATCTGGCAGCCGTAGGTCCGGACCTGGTAGGTGCGCCCGGCGGTGAGTGTGGTGTCCATCAGGGGTCAAGGGTAGGTGCTGCACCCGGGATCGGGGGAACGCCAGGGACGGGAGGACCGAGATGACCGTCTACGGCCACTCGGCGGGGCGGGACTCCCCCGTGTCGCTGTCGGACTCCCCGGCGTTCAGGTGGACTCCCCGGCGTCGATGTCGGCGTCGGCCGCGTCGAGCACCTCGCGGATCACCTGGGCAGTGAGCCCGGGGCCGTACCCCTTGCGGGCCAGCGCGCCCGACAGCCGCCGGACCTGGGTGGCGCGGGGAAGCCCCACGACGGATCGCGCCTTGCGCTGGGCGACCTCGCGTGCTGCGGTCAGCTCATCCTCGGCGCTCAGCTGCTCGAGCGCCTCGGCGATCAGGTCGTCGCGGACACCCTTGCGCCGCAGCTCGTTGTGCAGGGCACGACCCGAGAGGCTGCGCGTGCGCTGTCGGGACTCCACCCACATCCGGGCGAACACCCGATCATCGATCAGGCCGACCTCCTCGAACCTGTCGAGCACCCGGAGCGCCACGTCCTCGGGGACGTTGCGCTCCCGCAGGGTGGTCGCCAGCTCCGAGCGCGTTCGAGGGGCGGACTCGAGCCGACGCAGCAGGATGGTCCGGGCGACCTGCTCCGGATCCGCCGGCAGATCCTGGGGATCCTCCAGCGGATCAGCCGCCCAGCGCGTGCCCGACACCGATCAGACGTCGATGGGCCGGGGCGCCTCAACCGCAGTGAGGTCGATCGGCGCATCCACCTGCGGCCCGATGCCCAGCTTCTCCTTGATCCGCTTCTCGATCTCGTCGGCGAGATCCGGGTTGTCGCGCAGGAACGCCCGGGCGTTCTCCTTGCCCTGGCCCAGCTGGTCGCCGTCGTAGGTGTACCAGGCACCGGCCTTGCGCACGAACCCCTGGTCGACGCCCATGTCGATGAGCCCGCCCTCCCGCGAGATCCCGATGCCGTAGAGGATGTCGAACTCGGCCTGCTTGAACGGCGGTGCCACCTTGTTCTTGACCACCTTGACCCGGGTGCGCGAGCCCACCGGCTCGGTCCCGTCCTTGAGCGTCTCGATGCGGCGGACGTCCAGGCGAACCGAGGAGTAGAACTTCAGCGCCTTGCCGCCGGTGGTGGTCTCCGGGCTGCCGAACATCACGCCGATCTTCTCGCGCAGCTGGTTGATGAAGATGGCGGTGGTGTTCGTGTTGCTCAGGGCGCCGGTCATCTTGCGCAGCGCCTGGCTCATGAGCCGTGCCTGCAGGCCCACGTGGCTGTCGCCCATCTCGCCCTCGATCTCGGCCTTGGGCGTCAGCGCGGCCACGGAGTCGATGACGATCAGGTCGACGGCGCCCGAGCGGACCAGGGTGTCGGCGATCTCGAGGGCCTGCTCACCGGTGTCCGGCTGTGAGACGTACAGCTCGTCGAGGTTGACCCCCAGCCTCTGGGCGTACACCGGGTCCAGGGCGTGCTCGGCGTCGATGAAGGCGGCGATCCCGCCGGCCTTCTGCACGCTGGCCACCGCGTGCAGCGCGACGGTCGTCTTGCCGCTGGCCTCCGGGCCGTAGATCTCCACCACGCGGCCTCGGGGCAACCCACCGATGCCGAGTGCCACGTCGAGGGCGATCGAGCCGGTCGGGATCACGTCCATGGGCACCATGGGCTGGTCCCCCAGCCGCATCACGGTGCCCTTCCCGAACTGCTTCTCGAGGTGCAGCAGCGCTGACTCGAGTGCCTTCTCGCGGTCCTGTCCAGCCATTCCCACTCCTTGGATCTCGTGGTGCCGACGGCACCTGTCCTCTGACAGGAGCGGACACTAGACCGGGTCACCGACATTGTGACCCGGACCGATGCGATCCTGTGGATGACCCGCGTGGGTCAACCGCCGACTGACATCGTCACTGTAGTACGAACACGTGTTCGACCGCGACCGACACGCCGGTCAGGTCAGGTCGCTGGGGACCTTCGCGTGGGCACAGACGGCCCGCCAGACGTCACGGGTGTCCTCCCCCTGGGCCAGGGCCTGCTCGACCGTCCGGCCGCCCAGTGCGGCCAGGTGCTGGTCGCTGGCCCAGGAGCGGGCATAGGCCCGGCCGAAGGTCAGGTCCATCCGCTCCCAGAAGTCGGTCAGTCGCACAGGCACATGGTGCCATTCCGCCCATGCTCGCGTGCACCGTGGACAGCGGGGCACCCAATGTCGGACGCAGGGTCCAAGATGGTCCGCGTGGATCCCCTGGCCGCGTTCTCCGAGCCCACGAGGCGGTGGTTCAGTGCGGCGTTCGCGACCCCCACGGACGTCCAGGCCGCGGCCTGGCCGAGGATCCAGGCAGGAGCCGATGTCCTCGCGGTGGCGCCGACGGGATCGGGCAAGACCCTCGCGGCCTTCCTGTGCGCGATCGATCGGTGCCTGACCCCACGTGCCGAGCCCGGGGTCCGGGTGCTCTACATCAGCCCGCTGAAGGCCCTTGCCGTGGACGTGGAGCGCAACCTGCGGGCCCCGCTGGCGGGGATCGCCAACCAGTGCGAGCTCCTCGGCCTGCCGATGCCGCACATCAGCGTCGCCCTGCGCACCGGCGACACCCCTGCCCAGGAGCGACGTGTCATGGCCCGGCGTCCCCCGGACGTCCTGATCACCACCCCGGAGTCGCTGTTCCTGATGCTGACGTCAGCGACCCGGAGCATCCTGGCCGGGGTGGAGTCGGTGATCATCGACGAGGTGCATGCCATCGCCGGCTCGAAGCGGGGCGCGCACCTGGCCGTCAGCCTGGCGCGGCTCGATCACCTCGCGGGACGCCGCATCCCCCGCGTGGGGCTGTCCGCGACAGTTCGCCCGACCCACGTGGCCGCGCAGTTCCTCGGCGGTGACGTCCCGGTCGAGATCCTCGAGCAGGGGACGGCCAAGGAGTGGGAGCTCACCGTCCAGGTCCCGGTCGAGGACCTCGGTGAGCTGGGCACCGGCCCAGGTCCCGACGGCTCCCCCACCGCGTCGATCTGGCCGCACGTCGAACAGCGGATCGTGGACCTGATCGAGGACCACCGGTCGACCATCGTGTTCGCCAACTCCCGGCGGCTGGCCGAGCGGCTCACCGCCCGGCTCAACGAGATCCACGCCGAACGCTCCGGGGCGGGCGCGGAGGCCCCCGCGAGCGGCCGTTCCCCGGCGGAGGTCATGGCCCAGTCGGGGGTCTCCCTGGGCGCGGAGCCGGTGCTGGCCCGGGCGCATCACGGCTCGGTGAGCAAGGAGCAGCGGGCCCACATCGAGGACGACCTCAAGACCGGCCGACTGCGGGCGGTGGTCGCGACCTCCAGCCTCGAGCTGGGGATCGACATGGGGGCCGTGGACCTCGTGATCCAGGTCGAGGCGCCACCGTCGGTCAGCTCCGGGCTGCAGCGCGTGGGTCGGGCCGGGCACCAGGTCGGTGCGGTCTCGACCGGCGTCATCCTGCCCAAGTACCGATCCGACCTGCTGACCAGCGCGGTGGTCGTCCAGCGGATGCGTTCCGGGGCCATCGAGGAGCTGCGCATCCCGGCCAACCCGCTGGACGTGGCCGCCCAGCAGATCGTCGCCTGCGTCGCGATGGACGACTGGCCGGCGGCGGACCTGCTCGCCCTCCTGCGGAGGACGGCGTCGTTCGCTGAGCTGACGCCGGCGGTCTACGAGGCCGTCGTCGAGATGCTGGCCGGCCGGTACCCCTCGGACGCCTTCGCGGAGCTTCGCCCCCGGATCATCTGGGACCGCGGCACCGACATGCTGACGGCACGCCCCGGAGCCCAGCAGCTGGCGGTCACCTCCGGCGGGACGATCCCCGACCGCGGGCTCTTCGGCGTGCACATCGTCGGGGGCGGGCGGGTCGGCGAGCTCGACGAGGAGATGGTCTACGAGTCGCGGGTCGGGGACGTGTTCGCCCTCGGGGCCAGCAGCTGGCAGATCATCGAGATCACCCACGACCGGGTCAACGTCGTGCCCGCCGCAGGCTCACCCGGACGCCTTCCGTTCTGGCGCGGGGACAACCTCGGGCGTCCTGCGGAGCTCGGTCGTGCCATCGGGGAGTTCACCCGCCAGATGGCCGAGCTGGCCCCCGAGGAGGCTCGGGCCCGGCTGGCGCGACCTGGGCCTCGATGCGTGGGCGGGGGGCAACCTCGTCGCCTACCTGGCCGAGCAGTCCCTGGCCAGCCACGTCCCGACCGACCGCACGATCGTCGTCGAGCGGACCCGCGACGAGCTCGGGGACTGGCGGCTCACCGTGCTGTCGCCCTTCGGCGCGCAGGTGCACGCGCCCTGGGCGCTGCTGGCACGGGAGCGGCTCAGCAGGCGGTTCGGGGTCGATGCCGCAGTCCTGCATGGTGACGACGGCATCGTCGCCCGCCTGCCGGACCTCCCCGACGACGACTGGCTCGCCGAGGCGACGGCGTGCCTGTTCCCCGATCCCGACGACGTCGAGGCCGATGTCACCCGACTGATCGGTGGATCGGCGCTGTTCGCGGCCCGGTTCCGTGAGTGCGCCTCGCGCGCGCTGCTCCTGCCCCGGCCCCGGCCAGGGCGGCGTGCCCCGCTGTGGCAGCAGCGTCAGCGGTCGGCCCAGCTGCTGCAGATCGCAGCCGAGCACCCCACCTTCCCGATCGTCCTGGAGGCGGTCCGGGAGTGCGTCAAGGACGTCTATGACGTCCCGGCCCTGGTCGCGCTGATGGCCTCCGTGCAGGAGCGCCGGATCCGCGTCATCGAGGTCACGCCGGCAGCGGCATCCCCGTTCGCCCGCTCCCTGCTGTTCGGCTATGTCTCGGAGTACCTCTACGAGGGGGACTCCCCGCTGGCGGAGCGCCGGGCGGCGGCCCTCACCCTGGACCCGTCGCTGCTCGGGGAGCTCCTCGGCCAGACGGACCTCCGCGACCTCCTCGAACCGGACGCGATCGCCCAGGTCGTTGCCCAGATCCAGCACCTCACCGAGGAGCGGCGCGCGCGGGGGCCGGAGGATGTCGCCGATCTGCTGCGGGTCCTCGGGCCGCTGGGCACCGCCGAGACCGAGCTGCGCGGCGTCGACCCGGCGTGGCTCGACGCGCTCGAGGCCCAGCGTCGGATCCTGCGCACGCGGGTCGCGGGCAGGGAGGTCTGGGCCGGTGTCGAGGACGCGGCGCGGCTGCGCGACGGGCTCGGGGCGCCGATCCCCGCCGGCGTCCCGGATGCGCACCTCCGGCCGGTGGAGGACCCACTGGCCGACCTGATCGCCCGCTATGCCCGCACGCACGGGCCGTTCACCGTCGAGGACGTCGTCGGGGACCTGGGACTTCCACCCGCCGTCGTGTCCCAGCGGCTGACGCTCAGCAGGGCGGCCGGGAGGATCATCGAGGGCTGGTTCGTCCCCGACTCCCCCGGTCCGCAGTGGTGCCACCCCGACGTCCTGCGGCTGATCAAGCGTCGTTCCGTGGCGCTGCTGCGCCAGCAGATCGAGCCGGTGTCCCAGGCCGCCCTGGCCACGTTCCTGCCACGATGGCACGGCATCGGCCCGCACGCCTCGACCCGGCTTCGCGGCCCGGACGGTGTGCTGCAGGCCGTCCGGGCGATGGCCGGGGTCGCCGTCCCGGCATCCGCCCTCGAGGAGTCGATCCTGCCGGTGCGCGTCAGCGGGTACGCCCCGGCAATGCTCGACGAGCTGACCTCTGCCGGCGAGATCCTCTGGTCCGGCAGCGCTCCCCTTCCCGGTGGCGATGGCTGGATCGCGCTGGCCCCTGCTGATATCGGCTTCCTGCTGCCAAGGGCAGCCGACCTGCCGAGCGGCCAGGTCGCTTCGGAGCTGCTCGGACTCCTGCGCTCCGGTGGTGGCTGGTTCCTGGGGGACCTTCGGAACCGGATCGCGCACCTCGACCTCGACTCCGCGACGGTTGCCCAGGGACTCCTGGATCTCCTCTGGGCCGGATTGGTCAGCAACGACACGATCGAGCCGATGCGTGCGATGCGCGATCGTTCGCGCGGCGGCCGACGTCGCACCACCCCGACCGCCGGCCAGCGACCGCGTCGACCAGCGCGTGGGCGCTACGCGGACCTGTGGCGGCGACCCACGGACGCTGTGGGAGTCGGTACCGGGGACCCACAGGCCGCGCAGCCGTGGGGTGCGGGCCCGGCGGGATCCGGAGCCACGGGAGCCATCAGCGGGAGGACCGGGCGCGCACCTGACTTGCCGGGCCGGTGGTTCGCGTTGCCCGCCGACCTGCCGCCACGCGAGGTCGTGGCCGTGGCGCGCGCCGAGGCGCACCTGGACCGACTGGGGATCGTCACCCGGGGTGCCGTGCTCGCCTCCGGAGACCCCGGCGGATTCGCCTCGGCCTACCGGACCCTGTCGATGATGGAGGAACGGGGCAGGGTCCAGCGGGTCTACGCCGTGGAGGGACTGGGTGCCTCCCAGTTCGCCCTCGCCGGGGTCGTGGACCAGGTGCGGGCCGTGGAGCGCGAGCTGGCCGATGGGCGCGGCGATCACCTGCTGCTCGCCACCTCGGACCCCGCGAACCCGTACGGCGCAGCCCTCGAATGGCCGTCCAGCGACTGGGCGGGCGGTTCGGGGTCGCCGCACCGACCCTCTCGGGGCGCTGGCTGCCACGTGGTCCTGGCCGGCGGCCTGCCCGTGCTGTACGCGGAGCGCGGGGGCCACACCCTGCTCACGTTCACGCACGGCGCAGCAGAGTCAGACGCAGCCGCGCAGCTGGCCACGGCAGCGCGACTGCTGCACGACTCGGTGCGGTCCGCAGCGATCGGGCCGCTGACCATCACGCGGGTCAACGGATCGGAGGTGATGGAACCGGGCACGTCGGACCACGTGCGCCAGGTATTGGAGACCGCAGGGTTCGCGCTGACCCCGCGCGGATACCGCGTGCCGCGCTGACCCCGAGCGGTGCGACGGTGCCGAGCGGTGGCCGAGCGTGCTCAGGACGGCGCGCGAGACCGGGAACGGTGCGTGGATTCGCGCGGCCTCAGGCGGCGTGCGCCACTCCGGCCTGGGCGGCTTCGACGGTCGCAACCTCGTCGCTCACCGACCGCAGGAGGGTGGACAGCGGGACATCGAGTGCGGTGCAGATGGCCGCGAGCAACTCGCTGGACGGTTCCTTCTGGCCGCGCTCGATCTCGGAGAGGTAGCCCAAGGAGACGCGCGCCGCGGAGCTGACGTCGCGCAGCGTCCGGCCCTGGTCCTGACGCAGGCGCCGCAACTGCTCGCCGACGACCCGTCGCAGGATCACCATGACCGTCCCCTTCCCTCCATTGATCAACTCTATCGCGAGTCCCCCGCCTGTGCGGTGACGTGTCACCTGAACGCGCGGTCAGTCGCCGTTGTTCCCGGACCCAGCCGCAGAGCCCGCGCCCGGATCGGCACCGGCTGCGCGTCGGGCCTCCGTCAGCATGAGCAGCGCGCCGGTGACCGCATCCTGTTGGATCTCTGCCCGTGAGCCGACCAGCGCCCACTGTCGGGATTCGGTCCCCCGCGGACCGGCGACCGCGACGAACACGGTCCCCACCGGCTGGCCGCTGGCAGAGTCCGGTCCGGCCTCCCCCGTCGTCGACACCCCGTAGGTGGCGCCGAGACGATCCCGGGCTCCCTGGGCCATCTGCTGGGCCACCAGCGCGCACACGGGCCCGTGCTGCGCCAGAGCCTCGGGATCCACGCCGAGCATCGAGGACTTCACGTCGGTGGAGTAGGCCACGACCGCTCCACGCACGACCGTCGAGGAACCGGGGACCGACGTCAGCGCAGCCACCAGCCGGCCCCCGGTGATCGACTCCGCGGTCGCCACGGTCGCGCCGTCGGCGGCCAGGTCCGCGATCAGGCCTGCCACGTCGACCACGTCCAGGGCGGGCCCCGGTCCATCGGTCACTGCGTGGTCCCGGGCGGGGGCGCATCGCCGGCGCCATCGACGGGCTGGCGCGGCCGCGGCGGCCGTGCGCGCGGCCTTCGCGGTCTTGGAGTCGCTGCGCGTCCAGTACGCCTTGCTGATGTAGTCCAAGCCGGTCAGCGCCGTGAGCAGGACCGCGATGCCCATGACCGCGTTGCGGATCCCCCACAGCAGGGTCATCTCGGGCGTGATGGGCAGCAGGAACAGGGTGATGCCGACCATCTGGAACAGCGTCTTGGCCTTGCCGCCCCGGCTGGCGGGGATCACCCCGTGCTTGAGCACCCCGAAGCGGATCAGCGTCACTCCGACCTCGCGGCTGATGATCAGGATGGTCACCCACCACCAGAGCTCATCCAGGACGGACAGCCCGATCAGGGCCACGCCCGTCAGCGCCTTGTCGGCCAGGGGGTCGGCGATCTTGCCGAACGTCGTGACCAGTCCCTGCTTGCGGGCCAGCCAGCCGTCGAGCCAGTCGGTGATGGCCGCCACGACGAAGACCACGGTCGCCGCGACGCGGGTCGCGGCGTTCTCCCCGCCGTCGTACATGAGCAGGTACCAGAAGAACGGGATCATCACGATCCGCAGCAGCGTGAGCAGGTTGGGCAGGTTCCACAGCTGGGCCCACCCCGTCACCACCCGCTCCCGGCTCCACATCTCGGGCTTCTCGGCGTGCGGATCAGGCTCACCGGACGTCGGGGGCACCGGCTCGGCAGGGCCGCTCGGATCAGATCCGGACAACGGACACCTCCACGGCGTGCAGGTCGACGCCCTCCGTGGCGACGACCCGGGCGCGCAGCATCGACCCCGGGGCGACGCGCCCGCGCAGGTCCGGGGTCAGGTGGACGCTGGTGGTGCTGTCCTCGGGCCCCTGGTGCTCAGCCCGCCCCTCGGCGGACATCCCGTCCACGTGCTCCACCAGGACCTCGACCACCTGGCCGATCCGCTGCTCCGCGCGTTGGGTCATGACCTCGTCGAGCAGGTCGCTGACCTCCGTGACCCGTGCCCGGATCTCGGCCGCGTCGAGCTTGCCGTCCAGGCCCAGGGCCTCGGTGCCGTCCTCATCGGAGTAGCCGAAGACGCCGACGGCGTCCATCTGGGCGCGACCCGAGGAAGGACATGAGCTCCTCGACGTCGTCCTCGGTCTCCCCGGGGAAGCCGACGATCACGTTGCTGCGGATGCCCGCCTCCGGGGAATCGGAGCGGATCGCGGCGATGAGATCGAGGAAGGACTCGGTGCCGCCGAAGCGCCGCATCCGACGCAGCAGCGGGGCGCTGGCGTGCTGGAAGCTCAGGTCGAAGTAGTCCGCGACGCTCGGGGCCTCGAGCATCGTGCGGACCAGGCCCGGCCGCACCTCCGCGGGCTGGAGGTAGGAGACGCGGATCCGCTCGATCCCGTCGACGGTCCCGAGTGCGCCGAGGAGATCCTCGAGGGCGCGGGGATCGGCGAGGTCCTTGCCGTAGGAGGTGGAGTTCTCGCTGACGAGCACCAGCTCACGGACCCCACTGCCGGCGAGCCACTGGGCCTCAGCCAGGACATCGGCGCGTGAGCGGGAGACGAACGATCCACGGAACGACGGGATGGCGCAGAAGGCGCACCGGCGGTCGCAGCCCGAGGCGATCTTCAGCGACGCCACGGGTCCGGACGTGATGCGCTGCCGGATCCACCCGGGACCGACCGCGCCCGCATCGGGCACGCCTCCGGCCGTCGACGAGGAGGCGCCACCGTGACCGGGGACGTGCACCGCGCTGCCGGGCCGGTCCGTGGGTGCCATGGGCAGCAGCGTGCGGCGATCCCGCGGCACGTGACTGGTGAGCGTCCCACCGTCGACGATCACGCGCAGCCGCTCAGCGATGTCCGGGTAGTCGTCGAACCCGAGGACGGCATCGGCCTCCGGGAGCTCGGCGGCCAGCTCCGCGCCGTACCGCTCGGCCATGCACCCCACGGCGACGACCGCGCGGTGCCGGCCGTCCGGGGTCTGACCGCCGACCGACAGCAGGGCGTCGACGGACTCGCGCTTCGCGGCCTCGATGAACCCGCACGTGTTGACCAGGACGGCGTCCGCGTCCTCAGCGTCGTCCACGAGCTCGAAGCCCTGCGCCGCCAGGCGACCGGCCAGCTCCTCGGAGTCCACCTCGTTGCGTGCGCAGCCGAGTGTCACCAGGGCCACTCGGGTCGTGCTCACCTGGTCAGCGTAGGCCACCGGGATCGTCAGCTGCCGTGCTGCAGGTCGGAGAGCAGCTCGTCGAGGTCATCAGGCTTGATCAGGACATCGCGCGCCTTGGAGCCCTCGGACGGCCCGACGACGCCCCGTGACTCCATCAGGTCCATGAGCCGCCCGGCCTTGGCGAACCCCACCCGCAGCTTGCGCTGGAGCATGGAGGTCGAGCCGAACTGCGTGGTGACCACCAGCTCGATGGCGGCGACCAGGAGGTCGAGGTCGTCGCCGATGTCGTCATCCACGTCGCGCTTGGCCGCGGCCTCGGTGAGGACGTCGTCGCGGTACTGGGCGGCCATCTGCTTCTTGACGTGGCCCACCACGGCACGGATCTCGGACTCCGGGACGAAGGCGCCCTGGATCCGCATCGGCTTCGAGGCGCCCATCGGCAGGAACAACCCGTCGCCCTGGCCGACCAGGGCCTCGGCACCCGTCTGGTCCAGGATGACCCGGCTGTCGGTCTGGCTGGAGGTCGCGAACGCCAGGCGGGAGGGCACGTTGGCCTTGATCAGGCCCGTGACCACGTCCACGCTGGGCCGCTGGGTGGCGAGCACGAGGTGGATGCCGGCGGCGCGTGCCAGCTGCGTGATCCGGACGATCGACTCCTCCACGTCACGGGGGGCCACCATCATCAGGTCGGCGAGCTCGTCGACGATGACCAGCAGGTAGGGGTAGGGGGCCAGGACCCGCTGGGAGTCCGGCGGCACCGCGAGCGTCCCCGAGCGCACCGCCCGGTTGAAGTCGTCGATGTGCCGGAACCCGAAGTGCGCGAGGTCGTCGTAGCGGGCGTCCATCTCCCGGACCACCCACTGCAGCGCCTCGGCGGCCTTCTTGGGGTTCGTGATGATCGGGGTGATCAGGTGCGGGATGCCCTCGTAGGCCGTCAGCTCCACGCGCTTCGGGTCGACGAGCACCATCCGGACCTCGGCGGGAGTGGCGCGCATGAGGATGCTGGTGACCAGGGCGTTGATGCAGCTGGACTTGCCGGCACCCGTGGCGCCGGCGACCAGGATGTGCGGCATCTTGGCGAGGTTCGCGCAGACGTAGCCGCCCTCGACGTCCTTGCCGAGGCCGACGAGCAGCGGGTGGTGGTCGGCCTGCGCCGACGGGGCCCGCAGGGTGTCGCCCAGGGACACCATCTCGCGGTCGGTGTTGGGGATCTCGATGCCGATCGCGCTCTTGCCGGGGATCGGGGACAGGATCCGGATCTCCGAGGTCGCCACGGCGTAGGCGATGTTCTTGGCCAGCGCGGTGACCCGCTCCACCTTCACGCTCTGGCCGAGCTCCACCTCGTAGCGGGTGACCGTGGGCCCACGCATGTAGCCGGTGACGTGGGCGTCGATCTCGAACTGCGTGAGCACGTCGGTCAGCGACGCCACGACACGGTCGTTCGAGGCGCTGCGCGCCTTCGGTGCGGTGCCGGCCTTGAGCAGCGTCGGGGTCGGCAGCCGGTAGTCGGGGGCCCCCGGCAGCCGCAGCTGCTCCGGGCGGGCGATCGCGACCGTGTTGTGCTTGCCGGACTTGCCGGCAGCGCCGGATCGACGGCGGCCACGAGCGAGGCAAGGTTCGGGTCGGCGGGGGCCGAGTCCCCGCCGATCGCCTCGGCCGCGGCGACTCCCGCGACCTGCACGGTCTGGTCGTGCGGGCCGGCCGCGTCGGTGGGGTCGTCGGCGTGGAACAGGGCCGCGTCGATGAGCGTGGGGTCGTCCCCGTCGGCGCCGGCTGACGCCGTCCCCGGGGGCGGTGGCCACGGCGGAGATGAATGCCTCGTCGCCGGCCAGCGGCCCGTCGTACACGGGGACGTCGAGGTCCTTCCTGGACCGGCGCATGCCGCGCACCAGCCCGAGCGCCCGGGCCCTGAGGGCGCTGGCCCCGGAGGCTCTTGGCCCCGGTGTCGGGGGTGGCCGTGGGGGCGGCGGCTGCGGTGCCTGCCTCCGTGCCGTCGGACCCGGCGGCGGCCGCGTCGGGGTCGACGTCGACCAGGGCGGCGTGCTTGGCCCGACCATCCACGGCCATGTCACCGGCGGGCGGCTCTCCCTCGGCGGTCGCGCGCGACTCACCGCGACGGAGCAGCAGGGCATCGCGCACGGCACCGAGCCGCTCGGGAACGGCGTGGATCGGTGTGGCCGTGACCACCAGCAGGCCGAAGGCCATCAGGCCGACCAGCCACAGGTAGGCAAGCCAGACCCCGACGGCGGACACGATCGGTGCGGTGACGAGCCAGCCGACCCACCCGCCGGCCGCACGCATCGCCTCGGACCCGTCACTCGGGCTCGGCGCTCCCTGGGCCAGCGACCAGATCCCGCATGCCGATGCCAGCAGGATCCCGGTGCCGATGGCCAGACGGCCGGTGGTGGATGCCTCGTCCGGGTGGCGCAGCACGCGCAGCGTGGCCCAGAACAGGAACAGCGGGACGACGACATCCAGGGCGCCGAACAGGCCGGTGACGACCGCCGTGACGACCCCGGTCAGCCACCCGTCGACGGAGAACCAGGTCACCGCGGCCACGACGATGGTCAAGGTGAACAGCAGCAGGCCGATGCCATCGCGACGGTGGGTGGCATCCAGGTCCCGGGCGCTGCGACCCACAGCGCGCGCCACGCCTCCGAGGATCGCCGCGAGGAACAGCCAGATCCGGGCGAGGAGCCGCCCGAACGCCCGCACCACCCGTGCGACGGGGCCCGGCCCGCGGCGCGTGGACGGCTTGGGGGCGGTCCGCGGGACCGAGCGCGACGAGGCACCCCTGGACTGGGTGGATCGGGTCGAGCCCTTGCGGCTGCTCGGCTGGGAGCTGCGTGAGGCACCCGACGTGCGGGCGCGCGCAGGTGACTTGGTGGCCATGTCGCGAGGCTACCGGGGGTGGGACGTCCCCGAGGCTGTCCCCGACTCCGCCGGCATTCGTGTCGTCCCGCAGCCGCCCGCCCCGAGCCCAGACCGCCCGGGTGGGTCGGGACTCAGACCTCCACGACCACCGGGACGATCATCGGCCGGCGCCGGTGGGTGGAGCTCACCCAGCGCCCGACCTGACGGCGCACCACCTGTTCGAGGGCGTACACGTCGGTGCCGCCGTGGGCCAGCGCCTCCTCCAACGCGCGGGTGACCTGCGGCAGGACGTCGCGGAAGATCTCCTCATCCTCGGCGAAGCCGCGCGCATGCAGCTCCGGGCCGGCGACGACGTGGCTGGTCTCGAGGTCCACCACGACGAACACCGAGATGAAGCCCTCCTCACCCAGGATCCGTCGGTCCTTCAGCGAGGCCTCGGTGATGTCGCCGACCGACGACCCATCCACGTACACGTGCCCGCAGGGGACGGCCCCGACGATCGAGGCCCGACCGTCCACGAGGTCGACGACGACCCCGTCCTCGGCGATCAGCACCCGATCGGCGGGCACCCCGGTGCGCACCGCGAGCGCCGCGTTGGCGCGCAGGTGTCGCGGCTCGCCGTGCACGGGCATCACGTTGCCGGGGGTGAGCAGGTTGTAGAAGTACAGCAGCTCGCCGGCCGAGGCGTGCCCGGAGACGTGCACCAGTGCGTTGCCCTTGTGCACGACCTCGGCACCCCAGCGGGTCAGGCCGTTGATCACCCGGTTGACGGGGTTCTCGTTGCCGGGGATCAGCGACGAGGCCAGGATCACGGTGTCACCCTCCCCCACCGTGATGGCGTGGTCGCCGTTGGCGATCCGCGACAGCGCAGCCATCGGCTCACCCTGCGAGCCGGTGCAGATCAGCACGACCTCGTCGTCGGGCAGTCCGGTCAGGTCGTCGGAGCGCACGAGGAGCCCGGGCGGGACGGTCAGGTAGCCGAGGTCGCGGGCCACGCCCATGTTGCGGACCATCGAGCGCCCGACGAAGGCGGCCTTGCGCCCGTGGGCAGCTGCGGTGTCCAGGACCTGCTGGATCCGGTGCACGTGCGAGGCGAAGCTGGCGACGATGATCCGGCCGCGGGCGCGGTGGAACACCTTGTCCAGGACCGGGGCGATGTCGGCCTCCGCGGGCACGAACCCCGGTACCTCCGCGTTGGTGGAGTCGACCATCGCCAGGTCGATCCCCTCCTCGGCGAGTCGGGCCAGCCCGCGCAGGTCGGTGATCCGGCCGTCCAGCGGCAGCTGGTCCATCTTGAAGTCACCGGTGTGCAGGACCGTCCCCGCGGAGGTCCGGATGCCGACCGCCATCGCGTCGGGGATGGAGTGGTTGACGGCGAAGAACTCGCACTCGAAGGGGCCGATCTGCTCGCGCTGCCCCTCGCGCACCTCCATCGAGTAGGCGTTGATGCGGTGCTCGCGCAGCTTGGCCTCCACCATCGCCAGCGTGAGGCGCGACCCCAGCAGGGGGATGTCCGAGCGCAGCCGCAGCAGGAAGGGCACGGCCCCGATGTGGTCCTCGTGGCCGTGGGTCAGGACGATCGCCTCGACGTCGGCCAGCCGGTCGGCGATGTAGGAGAAGTCCGGGAGGATCAGGTCCACACCGGGCTGGGACTCCTCGGGGAACAGCACCCCGCAGTCGACGACCAGCAGCCGGCCGTCGATCTCCAGGACGGCCATGTTGCGCCCGATCTCGCCGATCCCGCCGAGGGCCACGATCCGCAGGACCCCGGGTTCGAGCGCCGCCGGCTCGGGCAGCTCGTGGTGGCCGGGCCTCACGCGTCGAATCCCGGCACCCCGGCGGCGGCGAGGTCCGCGCGCAGGGTGGCGACCTGCTCGGGGGTGGCATCGACCAGTGGCAGGCGCACCGGCCCCGAGGGCAGGCCCAGCTCGCGCAGCGCCGCCTTGGCCATGATCACTCCCTGGGTGCGGAACATGCCGACGTAGGCCGGGATCATCGAGGCGTTGAGCTCCGTGGCGCGGGCGACGTCACCGGCGCGGTGGGCGGCCATCATCTCGGCGATCCGCAGGCTCAGGACGTGACCCACCACCGAGACCACACCGACCGCGCCGACCGACAGCAGGGGCAGGGTCAGGGCGTCGTCGCCGGAGTACCACGCGAGGTCGGTGCTCGCGATGACCGAGGCGGCGGCGGCCAGGTCGGCCTTGGCGTCCTTGTTGGCCACGATGCGCGGGTGCTCGGCGATGCGCGCGAACGTGTCGGACTCGATCGGCACGCCGGTGCGCCCCGGGATGTCGTAGGTCATGATCGGCAGGTCCGTGGCGTCGGCGATCGCCAGGAAGTGCGCCGCGATGCCCGCCTGCGGTGGCTTGTTGTAGTACGGGGTCACCAGCAGCAGGCCGTGGGCCCCGGCGTCCTGGGCGGCGCGCGCGATCTCGATCGAGTGCCGGGTGTCGTTGTTGCTGGCACCGGTGATGATCGTCGCGCGGTCGCCCACGGCCTCCAGGACCACCTTGAGCGAGGCGATCTTCTCGGAGTCGCGCAGCGTCGGGGACTCCCCCGTGGTGCCGTTGACGATCAGCCCGTCGTGGCCGGCGACGTCGACCAGGTGGGTGGCCAGCCGGGCGACCCCGTCGTAGTCGACCTCACCCTCGGGGGTGAACGGGGTGACCATGGCGGTCAGCATGTGTCCGAACGGGGCAGGGCTGGTGGGATCGAATGCCATGGCCACACGGTATCGCCCCCGCACGGTGCCCCGCGGCGACGCGACGCCGACGCGCCCTCAGCCCCGGTGTGGCGCCGAGCGCTGCGCCCTCAGGCCTCCGGCGTGATCAGGAACACCGGCGTCAGCTCGTCGCCCTGACCCATGGGGTTGTCCAGCATGACCTCACGGGCGTCCGCGTCGGACATGGGCAGGTTGGTGCTGCGACCGACGACCTCGACGTTGATGTTGTTGCCGTCGATGATGTAGGCCGCGCAGCCGAACCGCTGCGCGAGCTCCTCGCAGATGGCGTCGGGGTGCTTCGGGGGCAGCATCGCGTACTGGTCGAACGGGGGCATCGCATCCGGGTTGAAGCCGTCGATCTCGGAGATGTGGTGCCCGGCGATCCGGTAGAAGTCGCCGTTGCGCCGCAGCACGAACTTGCCGATCCCACCGCCGACGACGGCGGCCATCATCCGCGGGTAGCCGACCTCGTCGATGGCCACCTGCATCTTCTTCGGGTGGCTGTAGCCGATGTCGCCGTTGTCGTTCTTCGTCACGTACTTCACGATCAGGCGCGCGAGCCAGCTGTCGGTGACCTCGCTGATGTGCCGGACGTCGCCGTTGCAGATGGCGACGAACTTCTGCGACAGGCACAGGGTGGTCGCCGGGGTGATCCGCTCGGCCGCGTAGAGCGCGATCACGCCCCCGAGGTCCTCACCGATCCCGACCTTGTGGGTCCTGACCGGGTCGCGCCGGTAGGTCCGTCCGCGGACAACACGCGTGGAGATCGCAGTCACGGCTCGGAGCCTACCGGGCAGCGCTACGGGGCGACTCGGCCGTTGGCGACGAACGCCGCATGGGTCAGCGGCATGAGCGTCGCCCACTCCTCCTCGTAGCGCTCGGCGACCATCTCGATCTCACGCTGCGGGAAGCTCGGGAAGCGCGCGTCGTCACTGTGGCGGCGCAGGGAGAGGAAGTTCATCATCGCGCGGGCGTTCATGGTGACGTAGGCCGAGGAGTAGATCGTCAGCGGCAGGACGATCCGGGCGACCTCGCGGGCGACCCCAGCCTCGAGCATCGCCTCGTAGGCCGCGTAGGCCGCCCGGCAGGAGGTCTCGGTCTCGGCCCGGACGATCTCGTACTGCTGGGCCGTGCCGTCGACGAACTCGTACGAGCCGGGCTTGCCGACCTGGACCAGCTTGCGCTCCGGTGCGGGGACGTAGAACGTCGGCTCGAGGACCTTGTAGCGCCCCGACTCCTCGTTGTAGGAGGCGATCCGGTGGCGGAAGTGCTCGCGCCACATGAAGATCGGGGCCTGGACGAAGAAGGTCATCGACGAGTGCTCGAACGGCGATCCGTGGCGGTCGCGCATCAGGTAGTTGATCAGGCCCGACGACTTGGCCGGATCGGCCTCGAGATCCTCCAGCGACTGCTCGCCCTTGGTCGACACCCGCGCCGCCCAGATGACGTCCGCGTCGCTGGCAGCGTGCTTCACGAGCTCGACGGTGATGTCGCTGCGGAACCTCAGCTCGGGCATGTGCGTCCTTCCAGGGGTCGAGCGCGCGTCGGGTCGCGGGCGCCGTGATCGGCGGCGGCCACGGTACCGCCTGCGCGCCTGCGCGCCACGCAGGCTCCCACTGGCTACGGTGTGGCGCATCACCTGCGGCGACAAGGAGCCCTCATGTGCGGTTGTTTCGTCCTCATGCTCGGCGCGTTCGCCCCGCGACTCGCGCTGGCCCTGATGGCCCTGTTCAACGACGAGATCACCAAGGCCTTCGACGGGTCGTGGGTGATCCCGCTGATCGGATGGTTCCTGCTGCCCTACACCACGCTCGTGTACGTCCTGGTCTCGTGGTGGACCGCCGGCGGGGTGTCGGGGTTCGAGTGGTTCTTCGTGGCACTGGCGTTCTTCGCCGACCTCGCGTCCTACGGCGGGAGCTACAACCGCCGCACCGACTACCAGCGCTACTACCCCACGACCAGCACCTCCTGAGCGCAGCGGAACGGTCGCCAGCCGTTCACCGGACGGCCTCTGCGGGGCCCTTCGGCCAGCAGGCGATGCCCATCGGCGGCTAGTAGGGTTGCTCGTGCTTGCACACGCCCCCATACCCCGATGGAAGGGAAACACATGGCTATCAAGGTAGGCATCAACGGATTCGGCCGGATCGGCCGGATGGTGTTCCGTGCCGCCGTCCAGAACTACCCGGACACGATCCAGGTGGTTGGGATCAACGACCTGCTCGACCCGGCGTACCTGGCCTACATGCTCAAGTACGACTCGGTGCACGGCCGCTTCAAGGGCGACGTCTCGGTGGAGGGCTCGAACCTCATCGTGAACGGCAACACGATCCGCCTGACCGCCGAGCGCGACCCGGCCGCCCTGGCGTGGGGCGATGTCGGTGCCGAGGTCGTCGTGGAGTCCACGGGCCTGTTCCTGGACAACGCCTCGGCGTCGAAGCACCTCGAGGCCGGCGCGAAGAAGGTCATCCTGTCCGCGCCGTCGAAGGACGACACCCCGATGTTCGTCTTCGGCGTGAACTCGGACAGCTACGCAGGCCAGGCGATCATCTCCAACGCCTCCTGCACGACCAACTGCCTGGCGCCGATCGCCAAGGTCATCAACGACAACTTCGGCATCAAGCGTGGCCTGATGACCACCGTGCACGCGGCGACCGCGACGCAGAAGACCGTGGACGGCCCGTCGATGAAGGACTGGCGCGGTGGCCGCGGCATCCTGGAGAACATCATCCCGTCCTCCACCGGTGCGGCCAAGGCTGTCGGCAAGGTCCTGCCCGAGCTCAACGGCAAGCTGACCGGCATGGCGTTCCGCGTCCCGACCTCCGACGTCTCCGTGGTCGACCTGACCGTCGAGCTGGAGAAGCCCGGCGTCCTACGACGAGATCAAGGCCGCCATGAAGGCTGCCTCCGAGGGCCCGATGAAGGGCGTCCTGGGCTACACCGAGGACAAGGTCGTCTCGACCGACTTCCGCGGCGAGGCCATGACCTCGGTCTTCGACGCCGAGGCCGGCATCGCGCTGGACTCGACGTTCGTCAAGCTCGTCGCCTGGTACGACAACGAGTGGGGCTACAGCAACAAGGTCGTCGAGATGATCAACGTCATCGGCGCGGACCTGGCTGACTGACGCACGGCACACGATGTGGCCGGCTCCCCTCGGGGGGCCGGCCACATCGGTGTTTCCGGAGGTGCCTAGAAGAAGAGCACGCCCACGAAGGTGGCTCCGATCAGGCAGACGATGAGCACGACGGAAACGATCTTGACGGTCTTGGGATCCATGGACCAATCATCGCCCATGGACGCCCGCGTGCATGCCACCTGATCGCCCGCGCCGCGGTGGCACACTCGCTGCCATGACTGCCGCGGCCGGCTACCGGGTCTACCCCTACCGGTGGGTGGTGCTGGCGGTCTTCACGCTGGTGAACGTCACGATCCAGACCCTCTGGATCGGCTACGCCCCGATCACGGGCCCGGCCGCGGAGTACTACGGCGTCAGCGACACCGCCATCGGGGCGTTCTCGATGGTGTTCATGCTCGCCTTCATCCCCCTGTCGCTGCCCGCCGCATGGCTGATCGACACCAGGGGGTTCCGGGTCGCGACGGGGCTCGGGGCGGTCGTGATGGGGACGTGCGGGATCCTGCGCGGGCTCGCCGGGGACAACTACTGGGCCGCCATGGCGGCCACCCTCGGGATCGCCGCAGCCCAGCCCCTGCTGCTCAACGCCTGGACGACGATGCCCGCGCGCTGGTTCGCGTCCGGCCAGCGGGCGACGGCCGTCGGCGTGGTCACGGTCGGCAACCTGGTGGGGACCGCCGCCGGGATGGTGCTGGGTCCGGTGCTGATCGAGTCGATGCCGATCGGGCAGGTCCAGCTCGCGTACGGGATGGCCGCGGCGCTGAGCGCGGTGCTGTTCCTCGCGTTCGCCCGGGAGCACCCGCCCACGCCGGCGTGCCCGCCCGGCGAGGAGGAACGCGCCCTGGTGCTCGACGGGCTGTCGCATGCGGTGCGGGTCCGGGCCTTCTGGTACGTGCTGGCCATCGCCTTCATCGGCCTCGGGGTGTTCAACGGGTTGACCACGTGGGTGGAGGCGATGCTGCGCCCCCGCGGCTTCTCCCCCGCCGACGCCGGGACGTTGGGCGCGGTCCTGCTGGTCGGGGGGCTGATCGGGGCCGTGGTCCTGCCCGCCCTGTCCGACCGCCAGGGCCGGCGCCGGCGCTTCCTGGTCCTGGCCTTCGCCGGGGCCATCCCCGGGCTGGTCGGGGTGACCCTGGCCGGGTCCCTGCCCGCGCTGCTGGGCTCGGGGTTCGTGCTGGGCTTCTTCCTGGTCTCCGCGCTGCCCATCGGCTTCCAGTACGCGGCCGAGGTGACCCGGCCGACCCCCGAGGGCACCTCGAACGGCCTGATGCAGCTGTTCGGCCAGGGCTCGGTGGTGTTCGTCTACGTGATGTCCGCGCTGCGGACGCCCGACGGGTCGTTCACCCGGGCGCTGGTGGCCGCCCTCGGGCTGCTGGTCCTGGCTGTCGTCATTGCGATGCGGATGCCCGAGCCGGAGGTCCTGCTGCGCAGTGAGTCACCGACCCCCGAGCCGGTGCGCTGAGTCGTCGGCTGGCGGCTCATGGGCGCGGAGCGGGCTCAGAACCCGCCGAAGTCGAACCCGCCCCCGTCGAAGCCACCGCCATCGAAGCCGCCACCGGCGTCCCCGCCCATGTCGCCACCCGCGTCCCCGCCGGCGTCGCCTCCCCCACCGTCTCCGCCGCCGAGGTCACCGCCGCCGTCCGCGCCGAAGTAGTCGTAGCCCGGGGGCAGGTACAGGGCATTGAAGAGCATGGTGCCCATGAGGACGTTGCTCATCATGTAGGCCCCGGAGCCGGCGTACCAGCCGCGTGCCCACGGCGCGTACTCCGGACCGGCCTCGTAGTAGGGCCGATCCCCGGCCGCCGTCGGCACCAGCCGCGCCTGGGGATCCAGGCCGTCCTTGATCCGCGCGTCGCAGGCGGCGCAGACCGGGACGTCACGCAGCGCCCCGCCCTCCGGTGCCCACTGGGCGTCGGCGACCGACAGGCCATGGCGCTGGTCGAAGAAGCACGGCGGACGCCGGCTGGGCAGCGCGCGCCCCTCGCGCCGGGCGTCCAGCGTGGCCAGCGCGAAGCGGCCATCGTCGAGGGACTTCGAGACCCACTGGAGGTCATCGGGGTGCGCGGACGCCTCCAACGTCTCCTTGGCGCGCTCGTAGGCGTTCAGCGCGTCCTCGAAGTCGCGCGCTGCCTCGGGCTCCAGGGACTGCGGCACGGGAGTCTCGGCGATCTGCTGGCCGAGCTGTGTGACGTCCTCCTCGGCCACCCGCCGCACCGCCTGCCAGCGCCGCTCTGCCAACTCCTTGTTCTGCCGGGATCCCCCGACCGCGGCCTGCTTCTGGCGCGACTGCATGAACATGAAGACTCCGAAGAGCACCAACGCGATGAGGATCCAATCCATACCCACCACGATAACCGCCGGACGGCCGGCCCGCTGCCGATCGTCCGGGTCGCGCCAAGATCGTAGGTTCGTCCAACTCTCGGGCGCCGGCAGCCACTTCCTCCAACTCTCGAGCCTCGCGACGACCCCGAAGTTGGATCGAACCGTGATCGTGGCCCCGCGCGGGGACCTCGCAGCGGCGGCGGGTGGACCGAGGGGCTCAGGCTGCGGAGTCCTCGGGGTGGGCTGTGGCTGCCTGCTTGGAGTAGGAGCGGGCGTAGATGGACCGCATCAGCAGCGCCTCCCAGGCCGGCAGTGGCTTGGCTCCTCCCAGGCCGGCGGCGCCGATCCACGCGCGGGCGGCCTTCTCGACGACCATCGCGACGGCCTCATGGTCGGTGCCGAACACCAGGGCTCCCCGGCCGGGCACGAGGACGGCATCGGAGCGCGGGCGCCGCTTCGGCGTGGCTCGGAGCGTCGCGACCCGGCGACCGGTCAGTTGCGCGAGGTCGTCGAGCACAGGGGGCAGCGGCCGGCGCAGGATCGAGAAGCGCAGGGTGAAGGGGGCGGTGGACAGCCACGCCGTCGAGCCGTCGGCGAGGTCCACCTGCTGCAGGCACGCCGGATCCCACGGGGCGTCGGGATCGGCGGGCATGTGCGAGCCCTCGCGGGGCCGCTTGACGACCACGTAGGCGGCGCATGCCCGCTCGAGCGCGGAGACGCGGTCGAAGGCCTCCTCCAGCGTGCCCCCGATCGCGAAGGCGCCGTGGTTGGCCATGAGCACCGCCGGACCCTGGCCGAGAGCCCCGACCGTCCCCAGCGTGATCCGCTTCGTCCCGGGCAGTGCATACGGCGCACAGGGGACCTCACCGAAGGGTGTGGGCACCGAGACACGTGCAGCCGCGCAGATGGAGGCCGCCACCTGGTGGGTGTGCACACCGGCCATCACCTCCGGCCGGCGCCGGTAGGTCTCGGCGTGCAGCTTGCGCTCGCCGCTGGGCTTGTGCTCCCCGGTCCACTCGCCGGTGTCGAGGTCGACGCGCACGATCATCCGCTCCGTGAGGTCCGGGTAGGAGATGCCGCTGGGCGTGACGAGCATCGACCGCTCGTCGAGGCGGACGCTCAGGTTCCCCCAGGTGCGCGCCACCAGCCCGTCGGCCAGCAGGCGGTGCCCCGCGTCGACGAGCTCCCGGCGGCCCTGGGCCTCGTTCACGGCCGGGCTCCGTCGACCTGTGCGAACACGCGGTCGAAGGCGGCGATGGCCTGGTCGATGGTCGCGTCCGTGTGGGCGGCACTCGTGTAGAGCCGTGACCCGGCCAGCGTGATCACGCCCTCGGCGGTGTAGGCCGCGCCCATCTCCTCCATCACGGTCTTGCGCGCCTTGATCTCCTTGAGCTTGGCCGGGACCTCCCAGATCCGGTTGAAGTCCACGGCGAAGTGCAGCGTGCCGACCGTCTGCAGGTGCACGATCGAGCCCTGGTTGTAGGCGACGAAGGGCAGTCCGCGCCGGGCGATCGACGCGCGCAGGCCGGCCGTGAGCCGGTCGCCCATCGCGCCGGCACGTTCGGCGGCGTTCTGCCGCTCCATCTCCACGAGCGTGAAGTACCCGGCGGCCGACGACAGCGGGTTCGCCGCCATCGTGCCGCCGACCAGCGCCTTCTTCGAGCCGGCCTCCAGCCCGGCCGCCAGGAGCTTCATGTACTCGCGCTTGCCGCCCAGGCCGCCTGCGGAGGGGTACCCACCGGCCACCACCTTGCCGAACACGGTGAGGTCCGGCTCGACGCCGAAGTAGCCCTGGGCGCCGGACATGCCCAGCCGGAACCCGGTGACGACCTCGTCGAAGATCAGCAGCGCCCCGTACTTGTCGCACAATGCCCGCACGCCCACGTTGAAGTCCCGCGGCAGCGGCCTCGTGCCGCTCTCCGGGCCGATCGGCTCGATGAGGACGGCCGCGGTGCCGCCGCGTGCCCGGTTGATCTGCAGGGTCCGCTCGAGGGCGTCGAGGTCGCCGGGGAAGAACTCCTGCGTGTGCCGGAACACGTACTTCGGCACCCCGTGCGCCTCGTGGTGACGCGTCCCCGGGATCCGCAGCCCGTAGGCGAGCTGGTCGGACCACCCGTGGTAGGCGCCGCCCATCTTCACGACGTTCTTCTTCCCGGTGGCCAGCCGCGCCACCCGGATCGCGGCCATGCAGCCCTCGGTGCCCGACCCGAGCATCCGGAACATCGGCACCGCGGGCATGTGGTCGGCGATGAACCGGGCGAGCTTCAGCTCGTACTCGTGGAACAGCCCGGTGGAGGGCCCGCACGTGCGCAGGAGGTCGATCACCTGCTCGAGGACCTCCGGCGGGTTCGACCCGAGCACGGTGGGCCCGCCGGCCTGCAGGAAGTCGAGGTACTCGTTGCCGTCGAGGTCGTGGAGGTGGCACCCCTGCGCCGTCGTGATCACCAGCGGGAACGGCATGTTGAACGCGAGGTTGTGCTGCACGCCGCCCGGGATGTACTCGGCGGCCTCAGCCGTCATCGCCTTCGACGACTGGCACCGCTTCTCGAAGTGATCGTCGAGGTACGCGTCCAGGGCATCGCGCCGCAGTGCGCGGATCGGCTGGGCGATCAGCGCGTCCAGGTCCGCGATCACGCGCGGGACGTCGGGGTACTCGGTGATCGCGAATCCGTCGGGCACAGCATCCTCCTGGAGGTCACGACAATCCTCGCACCGGGGCAGGGCCGAACGGGGCACGGGCTGGACGGAGCCTCCGCGATCAGAGCGCGTCGAGGAACGACACCGTCCGTCCGACGTACCACGGCAGCTCCGCACCATGCTCATGGAAGCCCACGTGCCCACCGGTGCGCGTGATCGCGCGACGCACCGGGGTGGTCGCCTCCAGCTGGGCCCAGTCGATCGCGCGGTAGGGGCCGGCGGGGATCATCGGGTCGTCCAGGGCATGCACCACCAGCGTGGGGACCGTGATCCACGGCAGGAACTGCGCGCTGGAGTTCACGGCGTAGTACTCGGCGGCGTCGCGCCAGCCGTTGTGCTTGGCGGTGATGAGGTCGTCGAACTCGGTGAGGGTGGCGACCTTCGTGATCGCAGCCCGTTCCGCATCGGTCAGGGCGAGTCCGGAGTGCGCTGATTCGGACTTCAGCCGGCTGACCAGGAACTTCTCGTACAGGCCGAGCATGCGCCGGCTGAGGTGCTCGACCCCGACGCTCAGGTCAAGCGGGGCGGACACGGCTACCCCCGCGCGGACGGGCACCCCGTCCAGCGGCTCCCCGAGGAGCTTGAGGGTGACGTTCCCGCCGAGGGAGAAGCCGACGAGCGCCACGCCGTCGACGCCCGGCTCGTCGGCGAGGGCGCGCAGCACCGTGCGCAGGTCCTCCGATCGGCCGCCGTGGTAGAGCATCCGGCAGTGCTCGGAGGAGTCGCCCACCCCGCGCAGGTCGACCCGCGCGACGACGTACCCGGCACGCAGGAGGCCCAGCGACACGGCCCGGACATACGTGGACTCGATCGAGCCGCCCAGGCCGTGGACCACGAGGACGAGCGGTCGGTCGGGCCGGGGCCCGACCCGGGGCCGGTGGATCCGCACGGCCAGCGCGTCGCCGGACCCGTCGCCCATGCCCACGACCAGCCGCTGCTCGGTCGAGACCGCGGCGAGGTCGTGGGTGCGGGGGTGGATGCGGTCGGCCACGGTCTGCAGGGTGCCGGTGAGCCACGGCGGCGCGGGGGTGAAGCGCGCGTTGACGATCCCGGTCACGCCAGGCCCAGCACGCTCGTGATCGTGCGGACGACGCCGTTGTCGGTGTTCCCCGGGGCCCGGAAGCGCGCACGGGCCGCGAGCTCCGGGTGGGCGTTGGCCATCGCGAACGAGTAGGTGGCCTCGTCCATCATCTCGAGGTCGTTGAGGAAGTCGCCGAACACCATCGTCTGGTCGCGGGTGATCCCCAGCGCCTGCTGGATGTGGCGGATCCCGCTGCCCTTGTTGGCGTGCGGGTCCATCACGTCCAGCCAGTGCTGACCGGAGACGACCACCTGGTGGGTGTCCCGGAAGTGGGCGTAGGCAGGGGCGGAGATCTCCTCCGAGGACTCGAAGTCGTAGATCGCGACCTTGAGGATGTCGTCCTCGACCGCGTCGAGGTCCTCGACGATCTCCAGTCGGTGGTAGTACTTGTCGACCTCCGCGAGGAACGGCGCGTCCGTGCGCTCGATGTACGCCGAGGCCTTGCCGCACAGGACCGCCCCGACGTCGGCTCCGCTCGCGTTCAGGCTTCGCGCCACGGCGATCAGCTCGCGGGCCACCTCGCGGTCGAGGCAGTCCGAGCTCAGCTCCCGGCCCTCGCGGACGACGTACGTGCCGTTCTCCGCGATGAAGACCACCTCGTCGGCGATCGGCTCGAAGCGCTCGAGGAGGTTGTAGTACTGCCGGCCCGACGCGGGGCAGAAGACGATCCCGCGCCCGTGCAGCACGTCGATGAGCGGCCAGAAGTCGTCGTGGATGGCGTCCTCGTCGTCGAGCAGCGTGCCGTCCATGTCGCAGGCGATCAGCCGGATGTCGGGGATGGGATCGAACTCCAGTGGCTCCACGGTGCCGGGGGTGGGATCGTCGGCGGACGGGTTGGCGGCGGTGGGGTTGGAGTCGGTTCCGGTCACTCGGTCATCCTCCCACCTCCCCGGGGCACGGCGCCGCGCCGCGGAGGCGGACTTGCGATGATGCGCCCATGCCGGACGTGCACTGGAAGCACCGCGCTGGTGCCGACGCGGCACGGTTCCTGGCGACGGAGGCGGCGGGGCTGGCGTGGATCGACGTGCCGGGTGGGCCACCGGTGCCGGGCGTCCTCGAGCTGGGCGCCTCGAGGCTCGGGATCGCACGGGTGCCGGAGGGCCGGCCGACGCGCGAGATGGCCGAGCAGTTCGGCACGGCGGCTCGCCGTGCTCCACGGAGCGGGGGCGGTGGCGTACGGCAGCCCTCCCCCGGGTGCCCCTGGCCCGGACGGCTGGATCGGCGACCTGCCCATGCCCTATGCGCACCGCGCAACCTTCGTGGAGTTCTGGGCCCTGGACCGGATCGCCGCCACCGCACGGATGGCGCGCGACCGCGGGGGTCTCACCCCGTCACAGTCGGCCGAGGTGGACGGCTTCGTCGCCGACCTCCTGGCCGGGGACGTCGACGTCGGGCCGCCCGCCCCGCCGGCGCGTGCCCACGGCGACCTCTGGAGCGGCAACGTCCTCTGGGGCGCCGACGGTCAGGCGTGGCTGATCGACCCCGCGGCACATGGCGGGCACGCCGAGTCCGACCTCGCGATGCTCGCGTTGTTCGGAGTCCCGCACCTCGAGGCGATCATCTCGGGGTACCAGCAGGTTCATCCGTTGGCAGCCGGGTGGCAGGCGCGCGTCCCGCTGCACCAGGCGTGGCCGTTGCTGGTCCACGCGGCCCTGTTCGGCGGCGGCTACGGCGACTCCGCGACGGCAGCTCTGCGGCACGCGCGCGGGTGAGGGCAGCGGCAGCGTCCTGCCGCATCGGAGCTGGACCGTCGGCTCCGGTCAGGTCCTCGGCCCGCCGGCGTGCAGCGCGATGGCCTGCCGCATCGCCTTGCGGGCGCGCTTGCGGTCGCCGGCGGCGTCATAGGCGGTGGAGAGCTCGAACCAGCGCTCCCAGGAGTCCGGGTCGGCCTCGACCTTCGTGCGCACCTCAGCGAAGTGCGCGTCGGCGGCGGCACGCTCAGGGCGGCCCGAGGGCCGGCGGGGCAGGTCGTCGACGGGCAGCTCCCCGCGGTCGGCCAGCTCATGGCCGAGCATCTCGGTCGCCCGACCGAACTGCCACTCCCGCCAGAGCACCCACAGGCCGATCAGGGGGAAGACGAGGATCGCCACCCCGAGCAGCACCGGCACGACCCCGCCGGCGCGGATGAAGTCGAGCGCCCGGGACGCGGAGAAGAAGAGGTACGCGCCGAGCAGCACGGCCATCAGGACCGCCATGCGCTTGCCGGTCATCGAGCGCCGCTCAGCCGTCGAGGCCGAGGAAGCCGTCGATCCCGACGGTCAGCCCGGGTGCCGAGGCCACGTTCCGGATCGCGAGCAGGACGCCGGGCATGAAGCTGGCCCGGTCGAACGAGTCGTGCCGGATCGTCAGGGTCTCCCCCGGCCCACCGAGCAGCACCTCCTGATGCGCGACCAGACCCTGGAGCCGGACCGCGTGCACGTGGACACCGTCGACGACCGCGCCCCGGGCGCCGTCCAGGGCGGAGGTGGTCGCGTCGGGCATGTCGGGGCTGTCGGCCTCCGCGCGGGCAGCGGCGACGAGCTGGGCGGTGCGGGTTGCCGTGCCCGACGGGGCATCGGCCTTGCGCGGGTGATGCAGCTCGACGATCTCGACGGACTCGAAGTGCGGCGCGGCGGCGGCGGCGAAGCGCATCATCAGCACGGCGGCGATCCCGAAGTTCGGGGCGATGACGGCACCCGTACCGGGCGACTGCCTCCAGCCAGGCACGCACCTGCTCCAGCTTCTCGGCATCGAAGCCGGTGGTTCCCACGACCGGATGGATCCCCGCTCCGATGACGAACTCAAGGTTGCCCATCACCGATTCGGGGTGGGTGAAGTCCACGACCACCTGGCAACCGGCCGCCACCAGCTCCTGGAGCTCGTCGCCGACGTCGAGGCTGGCCACCAGCTCGAGGTCCGGCGCGTCGTAGACCGCCCTGACCACCTCGGACCCCATGCGCCCGCGCGCACCCAGCACACCCACTCGGATCGTCACCCCGGCATTCTCCCACTTCGGGCACCACCACGCCGACGCTGGAGGACGGGCGCCCATCGCCTGGCCGGGTCACTGCCTGTCGGCGGTGCCGGACCACGCGGCGGGCACCGGGCCCACCGGTGGGCGGCACTGGCGGCCCGCGGCCGCGTGGGCGCACACGAAGCCGGCCTTTAGCGGCGGGTGCACCACGGCCCTTTCGGGACACGCACTCGAAACCGCCCGTCAGCCTGCCTGGAGAGGCTCGTATCGGGCGGTTTGAGGTGCGTCGCCGGCGTTCGCCGTTCGCGGCCGTCCGTATCCGGCGGTTTCGCGTGCGCGGGCATCGAACCGGGAGTCGGCCAGGCCCAAACGGCCAGGGGTCAGCCGAGCGAGAAGGGGCGGGACTCCTCGAACGGGCCGATCACGGTCAGCGACTTGGGCGCCGAGAGGATCGCCGCCGCCTCGTGGGCGATGTCGTCGAGCGTGACCGCGTCGATGCGGGCCAGGAGGCCGTCGATGCTCGGGAGGTCGCCGGTGGAGAGGTCGGCGCTGCCGATCCGGCTCATGCGGGAGCCGGAGTCCTCCAGGCCGAGCACGATGGAGCCCTTGGTCTGACCCTTGCCCCGTTCGAGCTCCTCGGCGCTGAGGCCGTTGCGGGCGACCTCGTCGAGGCCGGCCACGGTGAGCTCGAGGACCTGGTCGACCTTCGCCGGCAGGCACCCGGCGTACGCCCCGAAGAGTCCGACGTCGGAGTAGCCGGTGCTGAACGCGTAGACCGAGTAGGCCAGGCCGCGGCGCTCGCGGATCTCCTGGAACAGCCGCGAGGACATGCCCCCGCCCAGGGCGGTGCTCAGGATGCTGAGGATGTAGCGCCGCTTGTCGGCGCGCGCCACGCCGGGGACGCCCACCACGAGGTGGGCCTGCTCGGTCGGTCGGGAGACGACCCGCACGCCGGACGTGGTCGGGACCTCCAGCCCGCCGCGACGGGCGGGCAGCGGGCGGACGGACGGATCGCCGAGCGCCCCGGCGGACCGGAACGCCTCGGTCACGAGCCGAACGACCTCGTCGTGGTCCACCGCGCCGGCCACGGAGACGACCATCGCGTGCGGCTTGTAGCGCTCGTGGTAGAACGACGCGATGGCGTCCTGGCGGATGCCGGCGATGGTCTCGTGGGTGCCCAGGATCGAGCGGCCGAGGTCGGTGTCGCCGTACATCCCGAGCATGAACTCGTCGTGCACGAGGTCGGAGGGATCGTCGTCGCGCATGGCGATCTCCTCGAGGATCACCCCACGCTCGGCGTCCACGTCCTCGGGACGCAGCAGCGCGGAGGTCACGATGTCGCTGATGACGTCGATGGCCAGCGGGAGGTCGCGGTCGAGCACGCGTGCGTAGAAGCAGGTGTGCTCCTTGGAGGTGAACGCGTTCATCTCCCCGCCGACCGAGTCGAGCAGGGACGAGATCTCCATGGCCTCACGCCGGCGGGTGCCCTTGAACAGCAGGTGCTCGAGGTAGTGCGCCGAGCCCATCTGGGCGTGCGACTCGTCGCGCGAGCCGACCCCCACCCAGATGCCGAACGCGGCCGAGCGGACGCCCGGCACGTGCTCGGTGATGATCCGCAGTCCCCCGGGCAGGACGGTCCGGCGGACCAGTCCCCCCTGTTCGTGGGTCAGCAGGGTGACGGTGGAGCCCGGCTCCTGGTCAGGATCGATCGACCAGGAGTCGGGCAGCACTGCCGTCATGTGCCTCAGGCCTCGCCCTCGCCAGCGGCCTGCTCGTCGTCCGAGCCCTCAGCCGGGGCGTCAGCCGAACCCGCCGCGTCCTCGATGACCGGCTGCAGCGACAGCTTGCCGCGGGAGTCGACCTCCTTGATCTCGACCAGGAGCTTCTGGCCGACCTGGACGACCTCCTCGACGTTGTTGATGCGGCCCTTGCCGGGGGCCAGCTTCTTCAGCTCGCTGATGTGCAGCAGGCCGTCCTTGCCGGGCAGCAGCGAGATGAACGCGCCGAAGGTCGTGGTCTTGACCACGGTGCCCAGGTAGCGCTCGCCGACCTCGGGCATCTGCGGGTTGGCGATGGCGTTGATCATCGCGCGCGCAGCCTCGGCCGACTCGCCGTTGGTGGCACCGATGTAGATGGTGCCGTCGTCGGTGATGGTGATGTCGGCACCGGTCTCGTCCTGGATGGTGTTGATCATCTTGCCCTTGGGCCCGATCACCTCGCCGATCTTGTCGACCGGGATGTTGACCGTGATGATCCGCGGGGCCAGGACGCTCATCTCGTCCGGGACGTCGATGGCCTCGGCCATGACCTCGAGGATCGCCAGGCGCGCGTCGCGGGCCTGGGTCAGGGCACCGGCCAGCACCGAGGCGGGGATGCCGTCGAGCTTGGTGTCCAGCTGCAGGGCGGTCACGAAGTCCTTGGTGCCGGCGACCTTGAAGTCCATGTCGCCGAACGCGTCCTCCGCGCCGAGGATGTCGGTGAGCGCCACGTAGCGGGTCTCACCGTCGACCTCGTCGGAGACCAGGCCCATCGCGATGCCCGCGACGGGGAACTTCAGCGGCACACCGGCGTTGAGCAGCGACAGCGTCGAGGCGCACACCGAGCCCATCGAGGTGGAGCCGTTGGAGCCCAGGGCCTCGGAGACCTGCCGGATGGCGTAGGGGAACTCCTCCTTGCTGGGCAGGACGGGCAGCAGGGCCCGCTCGGCCAGCGCGCCGTGGCCGATCTCGCGGCGCTTGGGCGAACCCACGCGGCCGGTCTCACCGGTGCTGTAGGGCGGGAAGTTGTAGTTGTGCATGTAGCGCTTGCGCGTCTCGGGCGAGAGCGTGTCGAGCTGCTGCTCCATCTTGAGCATGTTCAGCGTGGTGACGCCCATGATCTGGGTCTCGCCGCGCTCGAACAGCGCCGAGCCGTGCGCCCGCGGGACGACCTCGACCTCGGCCGACAGCGGACGGATGTCCGTGAGGCCACGGCCGTCGATGCGGATCTGGTCGCGCAGCACGCGCTGGCGGACCAGCTTCTTGGTCAGCGAGCGGAAGGCCGCGCTGATCTCCTTGTCACGGCCCTGCGAACTGCTCGGCGAGGCGCTCGGCGACCTGGCCCTTGACCCGGTCGATGGCGGCCTCGCGCTCCTGCTTGTCGGCGATGACCAGGGCGGCCGACAGCTCGTCGGTGCCCGCGGCCTCGACGGCCTCGTAGGCGTCGGGCTGGTAGTCCGGGAACACCGGGAACTCCACGGTCTCCTTCGCGGCCTTCGCGGCCAGCTCGGACTGCGCGTCGCACAGGATCCGGATGAAGCCCTTGGCGGCCTCGAGGCCCTCGGCGACGACCTGCTCGGTCGGGGCCTTGGCTCCCCCGGCGACGAGCTCCACGGTGTTGGCGGTGGCCTCGGCCTCCACCATCATGACGGCGACGTCGTCACCGGCGATGCGCCCGGCGACGACCATGTCGAACACCGCACCCTCGAGCTGGTCGTGGGTCGGGAAGGCCACCCACTGGCCGCGGATGAGGGCGACGCGGGTGGCGCCGATCGGGCCGGAGAACGGCAGGCCGGACAGCTGCGTCGACATCGACGCGGCGTTGATCGCCACGACGTCGTAGAGGTGCGCGGGGTTCAGGCTCATCACGGTGATGACGACCTGGACCTCGTTGCGCAGGCCCTTGACGAACGTGGGGCGCAGCGGGCGGTCGATGAGGCGGCAGGTGAGGATCGCGTCCTCGCTGGGCCGGCCCTCGCGGCGGAAGAACGAGCCGGGGATGCGCCCGGCGGCGTACATCCGCTCCTCGACGTCGATCGTCAGCGGGAAGAAGTCGAACTGCTCCTTGGGGTGCTTGCCGGCCGTCGTGGCCGACAGGAGCATGGTGTCCTCGTCGAGGTAGGCCACGGCGGAGCCGGCGGCCTGACGGGCCAGGCGGCCGGTCTCGAAGCGGATGGTGCGGGTGCCGTAGGCGCCGTTGTCGATGACAGCCTCGGACGAGTGGATCTCGGGACCCTCCACGGGTGCCCTCCTTGTGTGTTGGGAGGGTCGGCGCCGGTGCGGGTCTTGGATAGAAGTCCGCGGAACCGGTGGCGGGCCGACATCGTGTCGTGCCGCTGGCTCTCGTTCCGGGGACCACCACCGCAAGACCATGCGTGGGGCCGGACCCTCAGTGTTGTGTTGTGTGGTGCTGGGAAGTGCGGAGTGCCGCGTGCCGGGCGGGCATCGGATGCCCAGCCGGGTCGGCACGGCGGCGCGAGCAGGTGGCGCACGCGCCAGGAGCGGCACCCGCGTGGGTACCGCTCCTGGGAGTGCTAGCGCCGGATGCCGAGGCGCTCGATGAGCGCGCGGTACCGCTCGATGTCGGTGGCCTGCAGGTACTTGAGCAGGCGGCGACGCTTGCCGACCAGCAGCAGCAGGCCGCGCCGGCTGTGGTGGTCGTGCTTGTGGGTCTTCAGGTGCTCGGTGAGGTCCGAGATCCGCTTCGTGAGCATTGCGATCTGGACCTCGGGGCTGCCGGTGTCGCCCTCTTTGGTTCCGTACTCGGCGATGATGGACTTCTTGATGTCCGTGTCAAGAGACATAGATGGTGAGCATTCCTCTCGGGCGCGTGGATCACCAGCGGCCTTCTGCCAGGCTGGTTCAAGTCGCGGTCCTCGGGGCGCCCGCCCCATGGCCGTCATGGCCAAGGGTACCAGAGGGGGCATGTGGGGGCGTTCGGTTCGCACGAGGCGGCGTCCGGGCCGTCGTCAGCCCGGGTGACAGCCGGGTTCAAATTCGCAACTCAAAGTAGTTCCAGGGTCACTCATTGCTCAATTCTTTGACACCTGAATTCGGGCAGGAGTTGTATTGAGTGCGTAGGCGAATATGCCCGACAGGGCAGCACGTTCGCGCGCATTCTCTGCCTGGCTCGGGTGATGTCGCCCCCGAGTGCAGGAGGGCACAGTGATCACATCGATCCACAGGACATTCGCATCTGATCGCGGCTCCACACGGTGGTGGGCCGCGATCGCATCGGCCGCGATGATCGTGGCCATGGCGTCGCTGCCGGCTGTTGCGGTGGACGGAGATCCATCGGCACCCGAGGAGGTCAGCGATCTCGCAAGCAGCGGAGGTCAGCGCACCCGAGGCTGAGGTGACCCCGCCGGAGACGGAGGCGGTCGAGGAGGAGTCGCCGCCGGCGGTGGAGGAGCCGGCGGTGGAGGAACCCGCCGTTGAGGAGCCCGCGGTCGAGGAACCCGCGGTCGAGGAACCCGCCGATGAGGAGCCCGCGGTCGAGGAACCCGCCATTCAGGAACCCGCGGCCGAGGAACTCGCCGTTGAGGAACCTGCTGTGCAGGAACCCGCGGCCGAGGAACTCGCCGTTGAAGAACCTGCGGTAAAGGAACCCGCGGCCGAGGAACCCGCCGTTGAGAAGCCTGCCGTTGAGGAACCTGCGGTAGAGGAACCCGCGGTCGAGGAACCCCCCGTTGAGGCAGGCAGCGGCGCTGCCGTGCTCGCGGAGGTTGCGCCGGCCCTGACATTGGCGACAAGAACGGCTCCGGACGTCCCGAAGGACACGCTCGGAGCGGCAGTGGGCGATCCGTTCATCCCGGGCGAGCATGTGTCCCCCACATTGGAGGGTTGCCGAGCAGATCCGTCGGCCTACATCAGGGTCGTCACCGGCCCGGTCGTGACATACATCTGCCCCGATGCCGAATACACGAGCGGCAACCTCGGGAAGGGCTGGAACGAGCTTGACCTCGTGCCGCATCGGCTCACCACGGTCCTTGGTTCGCAGGACACGGCCACCACCACGTACGACCTGATCCTTGCCGCTGACAACAGTCTGGGGACCTACGAGGGCTACGACATCGTGACGGTCCCGGTCGTGAACGACCGGCTGTCCCACAGTTCGTGCACCATCACCGCGTCAGGGCAGGCTCAGAAGGAGGACGTCACCGGTGGAGTGGACGATGCGGTGTACCGCTACGTGACCATCTCGCAGGACAAGGGCACGACCTGCGTCTTCGACTACGACCTGCGCCTGTCCAACAGCGCAGCGCTGTACTCAGGCTCATCGCTGCAGGCCTACATGTTCGAGGCAGCCGACTTCCAGACCGGCAAGAGGACTGTCCCGATCCCGGTCGGCGAGGTCCTTCCGCAGGAGATCTCGAAGGACGCGACGGCGACCCAGGGCATGACCTACGAATGGACCATCGACAAGACGGTCACCAAGAGTCTGGACTTCGGGGACACCTGCCTCGTCGACCTTGCCAGCCAGGATGTCAGCGTCCTGGTCGAATGGACGAGGGTCGGGCCCATCGAACAAGGCGCGATCAGCTATGAGGCGACGATCTACGCCACCAACCCCTCGCTGCGCGCCATCCAGATCACGATCACCGACCAGATCTACGGTGTGCTGGGCGGCGACAAGACCCTCGAGGAGACCGTGACTCTGCCCCCAGTCCTCGTCCCTGCTGGGGCGACAGACCGGGTGGTCGGTGAGATCTCGGCAACCATCGAAGGCACGTACGACGCCGTGTACGACAAGGCCACGGCCGAGTACTTCGACCCGGACCTCGGAGTCCCGATCGACCCGGACAAGACCGCCGAGCACACCGCTGACATCGAGTCGGGAACCGCCAACTCCACCGTCACGATCAAGGATGTCGAGGAGATCTCTGCCGGGTTCAGCTTCGAGGTGACCGCGGCATCCGACCTGTCGGGCTTCCCTGGCGGGGTCCTTCCTGGAGCAGCCGGACCTGGTGACGCTGTCACATGGTCGAAGTCAGTCAGCGACAGTGGGTCGGTGACCTTCACGAAAGCGGTGACCCCGGATGTGGGGTACAGCGGCCTGGGCACCCTGAAGGATGTCGCCACTGTCTCGGCGGGTCAGAAGGTGCTTGACAGAGTCGAACGGACGACCGATCTCAGCGCCGACAAGCTCGTCGATCTGACCGTCGTGAAGAACACGCCCGATGTGTTCACCGGACCACAGAGCGCCAGCTTCACATTCCAAGTGCTTCGCGGTGACGTCGTCGTCCGCAGCCAGTCGATGGTCGTGGACGAGAGCACGCCACTGGTGAACGGTGTGCGCGTGGCGAGCGTCACGTTCACCGGACTCGAGCCTGCCGAGTACACGGTCCGTGAGCTCCCCGCTGTCGGATGGCAACCCGCCGCGGACCAGATCGTCGATCTCGCGAGTTCCGACGTCGTGTGCGACGCGACGGTCACGTTCACCAACGCGACCCTGCCCGGGGACATCGAGGTGACCAAGGTCGATGACACGACCGGGGCGACCCTCGCCGGTGCAACGTTCCAGTTGTGGGCGGACGCGGGGACGATCGGAGAGCTCGGGACTGGTGATGTCAAGGTCGATGCGACCAAGACCACCGGCACCGACGGCAAGGCCGGTTGGACTGATCTTGCTTGGGGCACCTACCTGATCCAGGAGGTGACCCCGCCGGTCGGCTACGCCTTGAGCGTTCCTCCCATCCAGGCCGCCGTCATCAACGCCACTCTCAACGGCGGAACCATCAGCCTGACCTTCAAGAACTTCAAGTTGGGCACGAAGTCCGGGTACAAGTGGAACGACGTGACGCCCAACGGAGTCTGGGACACCGGTGAGCCGGGGATCAATGGCGTGACGATCCAGCTGTGGGCTGACCTTGATGGCAGCGGGACCGTCACAACGGGCGACACGGTGGCTGCTACCGCAGTGACCGCGAAGGGTGGCCCGCGTGCGACGGATGGCTACTACGCCTTCACCGGCCTGAAGGCCGGGAAGTACGTGGTGGCCGAGGTCTGCCAGACAGGCTGGGTGCAGTCCACACCGACGCCGGTTGGCGGTGTCTGCGGCACCGGCGTCCACCCGATCACGGTGGTGTCCGGGTTCACGGATGTCGAGAACAACTTCGGCAACTACAAGCCGGGTGTGCCGACGCTCGACAAGGCGTCCGTGCCGGGTGACGGCTTGGTGTTGGTGACCGATGTCATCACCTTCAGCGTGACGGTCGGGAACATCGGTGGTGCCGTGATCAGCGGCCCGGTGGTGGACACGCTCCCGCCTGGCCTGAAGGCCCTTGCCGGGACGGCCACCGGTGGCGGAGTGATCAGTACCGATGGGCGGTCCGTCACCTGGCAGGTGACGCTGGCGCCGGCTGCGAGCCTGACGTTCTTCTACCAGGCCGAGGTGGTCGACGCTGAGGTGGTCGATGGGCAGACGCTCGTGAACGTCGCCACGTTCCTTGGCACGCAGGGACTCGACGACGCACACGGTGGACATCCCCGCCGTGATCGCGGGGGTGGAGGACGAGGAGGAGGTCGTGGCGGCCGAGGAGATCGCGGCGACTGGTGCTGATGGTGTCGGCCGTTCGGTGTCCCTGGCACTGGTGATGATGCTGGCCGGTGGCCTGATGGTGGTCATCGGACGGCGTCGGAGCCTGCTCCGGTAGGTCACGGGTGGCGCCCCCGGGCGCCAGAATGAGACGGAGCCCGGTCCCTCTGGGGGCCGGGCTCCAACGTGTCGACCGAGCGGTCACGGACAGTCGCAATGTTGCTGTGAGTAGCGGTTATACCACTCCCGGCGAGGGACTGCAAGCGTCCCTTCGGGGGACAAGGGACCGCGATTGCTCGACGCAGAGTAACGACACGATCACCTGCGGCAAGAACTTTGACAGCCATATTGGGGCAGGAGTTCGATTGCGCTATCAGGCGACTCTTCCGTCGGTATGGGCCATTGGGTCCTAGTTGCCAAGGACCTTGGTCCCGCGGAGAGCGCCTCGTACATCGAGGTCCTAGGAGGGACGATGTTCGCTTCGAAGCGAAGCCTGTTCGGTTCTGAGAACGGCTCGGTCAAGGCGTGGCTGGCAGGGGTGACATCAGTCGCCCTGCTCATCGGCACGGTAGCGCTGCCGGCGGTGGCGGAGGAAGCCGCCACGCCGGAGGACGACGCCGTCTGTCGAGGACCAGGCTGCCGAAGGCCGCCGAGGAGCAGGCCGCCGCGGACGCAGCCGCAAGGCCGCTGAGGAGCAGGCCGCCGCAGACGCAGCCGCGAAGGCCGCTGAGGAGCAGGCCGCCGCCGACGCAGCCGCGAAGGCCGCCGAGGAGCAGGCCGCCGCAGACGCAGCCGCGAAGGCCGCCGAGGAGCAGGCCGCCGCAGACGCAGCCGCCAAGGCCGCCGAGGAGCAGGCCGCCGCAGACGCCGCCGCGAGCCAGCCACAGGCACCCGAGGACTTCGTGATCGATGAGCCCCTCGAGACCACGGTTCCCGCTCGTCGAGGATGACGGCACGGCACCCGACAACAACAGCCCCCCGGTCGAGGAGTTCGTCCCGGGGATCAAGGTCACCACCGACTCCGACAGCGCCACCATCGCCTTCCCGGCATTCGGGGTTGACGGCGCCTACGTCGTTCAGCGCGAGACCAAGGACGGCGACTGGACCACACTCGACGCAACGGTCGAGGACGCCCCCGCCGACAGCACCCGCGACTACGTCGCGACGATCGACGACCTCAAGGCCGGCAAGACCTACACCGTGCGCATCGTGACCGCGCCGACCGAGGCGCTGGCCGAGGCCGCGACCGAGGATGCCGTGGAGCTCCCGGACGCCGGACGAGGATCGTCCGTCGGGGCCATTGCCCGGACGCCGGCCAATGCGGCCAATGGCGACACATCGAGCACCACACGATTCGAAGTCTCAATCGCCGCCCTGCCCGACGCCGGGGAATACTCTCTCAACTGGAGCGCGGCCGACCCGAAGCTCAACAGCGGGTCGTATCTTCCGACGTACGACCAGGTTCCCCCGTCTGCGATTGAGTGCCCGACACCGACAGGGACAGGTGGGCGGGCTGCCGACCCCATGAAGGACGCCGTCTTCCACGCCCACAGCAAGACGCGGTTGAGAGTCTGGCCCCCGCGGATCTGACGCTTGGGCAGATCGTGCCCTTCGAGGTGAAGATCGCGGTCGGCGGTTCGGGCGAGGACGGCATCATCGAGTTCACGCCTGCATGGCTCACGAAGACCACGTCGAACGGCGACTTCGGCTACGACCCCGCGTACATGGTGTATTGCGCGTTCGTCGACACCGACGACGCTGCGACGAGCGACGCGGATGCGGACGCCAAGGTTGATAGCTGGACCGACGAGGTGGTCGACCCGGGCGGCAACAACGAGGCCATCGAGGGAACCTTCACCGTGTCGGGGCTTGACGGAGGCGACTCTGTCGTCGTCGAGATCTGGGTGGTCTTGAAGGACACGATCTCTCCCGGAACAACTGGGAACGTTCAGACGGGCCTCCTTAGTGCTTTCGCCGGCAGGACGAAGATCAACACCGGTAACCAAACAGTTCCGCTCCTGAAGGTCCAGGAGTTCCTCAACCTCAGCCCGGTGGTCACGACGCAGGTGAGGGATTCGAAGAAGACGCTTGACCCCGCGGATGACACGGATGTTGCTGATGGGGCGACGGTGCCGATCGGTACCGAGGTATACGACACCGCGTCGATGACGGGGGCGACCGCGACTGCGGGTGGCACCGTGGTCTACCGGTACGCGTTCAACGCCGCGAACCTGGTCTGCTCGGACCACGGCTGGCTTGCCCCTGGGTGGTGGCACGGTCACGAATGGGGTGTTGCCCAACTCAAGCAAGGTCACGCTGAACAGTGCGGGTACCTACGAGTTCTGGGCGATCTACTCCGGTGACGCGCAGAACAACGGTGACACCTCCGAGTGCCTCACCGAGACCGTCATCGTCGAGCAAGAACACCCCGGTGGTCACCACCCAGGTGAAGGACTCGAAGGGCCCGGATGGGGCCATCGATGGATGGGGACGACACGCTGATTGGTGATGGTGATCATGTGGCCGATCGGTACTGAGGTGTATCGACACCGCGTCGATGACGGGGGCGACAGCGACTGAAGAGCGGCACCGTGGTCTACCGGTACGCGCCCCTCGCTCGATAACCTGACGTGCTCGGCCTCGCAGGGCACCGAACTGGGTGGTGGTGCGGTCACCAACGGGAGTTTCGCGAACTCGACCAAGGTCACGCTGAACAGTGCGGGTACCTACGAGTTCTGGGCGATCTACTCCGGTGACGCCAACAACAACGGCGACACCTCGAGCTGCTTCACCGAGACCGTCATCGTCGGCAAGAACACCCCGGTGGTCACCACCCAGGTGAAGTCCACTGGCCCGGATGGGGTCATCGGCGATGACGGACGACACCGCTGATCGGCGATGGTGATCGATGTGTGCCGATCGGTACTGAGGTGTATCGACACCGCGACGATGACCGGGGCGACAGCGACCGCAGGGCGGCACCGTGGTCTACCGGTACGCGCCCCTCGCTCGATAACCTGACGTGCTCGGCCTCGCAGGGCACCGAACTCGGTGGTGGTGCGGTCACCAACGGGAGTGTTCGCGAACTCGACCAAGGTCACGCTGAACAGTGCGGGTACCTACGAGTTCTGGGCGATCTACTCCGGTGACGCCAACAACAACGGCGACACCTCGAGCTGCTTCACCGAGACCGTCATCGTCGACAAGAACACCCCGGTGGTCACCACCCAGGTGAAGGACTCGAAGGGCCCGGATGGGGCCATCGATGGATGGGGACGAACGTCGCTGATTGGTATGGCGATCATGTGGCCGATCGGTACTGAGGTGTATCGACACCGCGACGATGACGGGGGCGGCAGCCGCGAAGGCGGCACGCGTGGTCTACCGGTACGCGCCGCTCGCCGATAACCTGACGTGCTCGGCCTCGCAGGGCACCGACATCGGTGGTGGTGCGGTCACCAACGGGGTGTTCGCGAACTCGACCAAGGTGACGCTGACCAATGCGGGCACCTACGAGTTCTGGGCGATCTACTCCGGTGACGCCAACAACAACGGCGACACCTCGAGCTGCTGTCACCGAGACCGTCATCGTCGACAAGAACACCCCGGTGGTCACCACCCAGGTGAAGCGACTCGAAGGGCACGGAGGGATCATCGGGGGACGACACGCAATGTTGTCGATGGGCGACGTGTGCCGATCGGCACTGAGGTGTACGACACCGCGACGATGACGGGGGCGGCAGCCGCGAGAGCAGCACCGTGGCCTACCGGTACGCGTCCACTCGCCGGTAGCCTGACGTGCTCGGCCTCGCAGGGCACCGCCCTGGGTGGAGGTGCGGTCGACCAACGGGGTGTTCGCGAACTCGACCAAGGTCACGCTGAACAGTGCGGGTACCTACGAGTTCTGGGCGATCTACTCCGGTGACGCCAACAACAACGCCGACACCTCGAGCTGCTTCACCGAGACCGTCATCGTCGACAAGAACACCCCGGCGGTCACCACCCAGGTGAAGTCCACTGGCCCGGATGGGGTCATCGGTGGTGGGGACGACACGCTGATTGGTGATGGTGATCATGTGGCCATCGGCACTGAGGTGTTCGACACCGCGACGATGACGGGGGCGACCGCGAACGCGAGCGGCACCGTGGTCTACCGGTACGCGCCCCTCGCCGATAACCTGACGTGCTCGGCCTCGCAGGGCACCGAAATCGGTGGTGGTGCGGTCACCAACGGGAGTTTCGCGAACTCGACCACGGTCACGCTGAACAGTGCGGGTACCTACGAGTTCTGGGCGATCTACTCCGGTGACGCCAACAACAACGCCGACACCTCGAGCTGCTTCACCGAGACCGTCATCGTCGACAAGAACACCCCGGCGGTCACCACCCAGGTGAAGTCCACTGGCCCGGATGGGTCATCGGTGGTGGGGACGACACGCTGATTGGTGATGGTGATCATGTGGCCATCGGCACTGAGGTGTTCGACACCGCGACGATGACGGGGGCGACCGCGAACGCGGGCGGCACCGTGGTCTACCGGTACGCGCCCCTCGCCGATAACCTGACGTGCTCGGCCTCGCAGGGCACCGAAATCGGTGGTGGTGCGGTCACCAACGGGAGTTTCGCGAACTCGACCCCGGTCACGCTGAACAGTGCGGGTACCTACGAGTTCTGGGCGATCTACTCCGGTGACGCCAACAACAACGCCGACACCTCGAGCTGCTTCACCGAGACCGTCATCGTCGACAAGAACACCCCGGCGGTCACCACCCAGGTGAAGTCCACTGGCCCGGATGGGGTCATCGGTGGTGGGGACGACACGCTGATTGGTGATGGTGATCATGTGGCCATCGGCACTGAGGTGTTCGACACCGCGACGATGACGGGGGCGACCGCGAACGCGGGCGGCACCGTGGTCTACCGGTACGCGCCCCTCGCCGATAACCTGACGTGCTCGGCCTCGCAGGGCACCGAAATCGGTGGTGGTGCGGTCACCAACGGGAGTTTCGCGAACTCGACCCCGGTCACGCTGAACAGTGCGGGTACCTACGAGTTCTGGGCGATCTACTCCGGTGACGCCAACAACAACGCCGACACCTCGAGCTGCTTCACCGAGACCGTCATCGTCGACAAGAACTCCCCGGTGGTCACCACCCAGGTCAAGGACACGATGGGCACCGAGAGCCACCACCGATGACACGAGTGTCACCGATGGGGCGAGTGTGCCGATCGGTACCGAGGTGTATGACACCGCGGCGATGACCGGGGCGGCAGCACCCAAGAGCGGCACGGTGGCCTACTGGTACGCCTTCGCCGCCACACCCGACGCGCTCGACGAGTTCGAGTGCACCACGGAAGCGGGCTCGCCCCTGGGTGGCGGTGCGGTTACCAATGGCGTGTTCGCGAACTCGGACACGCTTACGCTGACCGAGGCGGGCATCTACGAGTTCTGGGCGATCTACTCCGGCGACGCGAACAACAACGGCGCCACCTCGGAGTGCTTCACCGAGACCGTCAACGTCACCAAGAACTCCCCGGTGGTCACCACCCAGGTCAAGGACACGAAGGGCACCGAGAGCACCACCGATGACACGAGTGTCACCGATGGGGCGAGTGTGCCGATCGGTACCGAGGTGTATGACACCGCGGCGATGACCGGGGCGGCAGCACCCAAGAGCGGCACCGTGGCCTACCGGTACGCCTTCGCCGCCACACCCGACGCGCTCGACGAGTTCGAGTGCACCACGGAAGCGGGCTCGCCCCTGGGTGGCGGTGCGGTTACCAATGGCGTGTTCGCGAACTCGGACACGCTTACGCTGACCGAGGCGGGCGTCTATGAGTTCTGGGCGATCTACTCCGGCGACGCGAACAACAACGGCGCCACCTCGGAGTGCTTCACCGAGACCGTCAACGTCACCAAGAACTCCCCGGTGGTCACCACCCAGGTCAAGGACACGAAGGGCACCGAGAGCACCACCGATGACACGAGTGTCACCGATGGGGCGAGTGTGCCGATCGGTACCGAGGTGTATGACACCGCGGCGATGACCGGGGCGGCAGCACCCAAGAGCGGCACCGTGGCCTACCGGTACGCGCCGCTCGCCGATGGCCTGACCTGCTCGGCCTCGCAGGGCACCGCCCTGGGCGGCGGCAACGTCACCAACGGGGTGTTCCCGAACTCGAACAGGGTTTCGCTAACCAATGCAGGTACCTACGAGTTCTGGGCGATCTACTCCGGTGACGACAACAACAACGGTGCCACCTCGACCTGCTTCACCGAGACCGTTGTCGCTATCACCGACATCCCGAAGCTGGACAAGACCTCGGTCCCGGTCGAAGGAACGGCTGTCGGGGCGGGGAGCACCATCACCTACTCCATCACGGTGAAGAACGAGGGTGCTCTGCCGCTCACGAACCAGACCCTCGTGGACACTCTGCCCATCGGGGTGGCCCTGGACGTCGCATCTGTGAATCCGGCCGGTGACACCTCCGTCGCCGGGAAGATCACATGGAAGTTCGACCTGGGCGGCTTCTCGCAGAAGGTGTTCACCTACAAGGTCACCGTGCTGCCGACGGTGGGCGCTGGCCCGCTGGTGAACACGGTGACGTGGGTCGAGAAGCAGCTGACCGACAAGACTGAGCACCCGGTGAATCCGCCGATCCTCGGCCTGGTCAAGACCTGCGGATCCCGCTCGAGGGCACCGACGGTCCTGCCGCGGTCAGGTGATCAAGTACTCGGTCCTGGCGAGCAACACCGGTGGCTCGAGCTTCACCGGTCCGATGCGTCGACACATTGCCTGATGGCTTCACCGCTGACGCTGCAAGCGTCACGGCGAGCGGTGGCACCCTCAGCGCAGACGGTCGGTCCATCAGTTGGACCGTGACTCTGGCCGCCGGCGAATCGAAGACGTTCACCTACTCCGGGTCGGTGAGTCTCCTCGCGGTCGACGACCAGATCAATACGGTCGTGCTCACCACGCCGACCGGTCCGATCTCGGACAACACCGTCCACCCGGTCGCGGTGGTCGACGAGATCGAGGACGAGGTCGCCATCGAGGCCGAGGAGGAGATCGCCGCCACCGGCGCCGGCAACGTCGGCAACCTGGTGGGTGCGGCCCTGCTGGCGATGTTCGCCGGCGGCCTGATGGTCACCTTCGGACGGCGGCGCCGCAACGAGGGGTGACCCAAGGCAGGTAGGGGTGCACAGCCCCATCGCCTGACCTGACCGCAGTGCCCGGTCCCGGGATTCTGGGACCGGGCACTCGGCTGTCCGGGTGGCGTTGCTCCATTCGGGGTTCAGCCGATCGGGGGAACTTGGCCGTGCGGACTGCAGACGGCACACCACTCCCCCGATGGGTCAGGCATGAGTACCGTCCTGGCACCAGGCCTGCGGAAGCTGGCTGCGGTTCTGGCGGTCGGCTGTGTGTCGATCTCCGGCCTCCCCGCAGCATCGGCGACGCCCATCCCCGCGAGCGCGTCGGTCGTCTCCATGGCCCGCGCTGACGCCAGTCAGGACGGCTTCGAGGCTGAGGTCCTACGCCTGACGAACGAGGCGCGCTCCAAGTCCCGCAAGTGCGGCGGCAAGAAGATGAAGAAGGTGCGTCCGGTCAGGTGGAGCGACACTCTGGCGGCGTCCGCAGACGCGCACAGCGCCGACATGGCCAACAACAACTACTTCTCGCACTACGGGCAGTCCGGGGCCTCCCCGTTCCAGCGGATGCGCGCGGCCGGATACAGCTACCGCGCTGCCGGCGAGAACATCGCCGCCGGCCGCAGCCTCGCCGATCCAGCAGCGGTCGTGCGCGCGTGGCTCAACAGCCCCGGGCACTGCCGGGTCATCATGAACGGCAAGTACAAGGAGCTCGGCGTCGGCCGTGTCGAGGGCCCGGGCAAGTACGGCATCTACTACACCCAGAACTTCGGCCTCAGCAAGAACGGTTAGTCACCCGAGGAGCAGGCCTCGCGCCCGCTGCACGTCGTCGGCCATCTGGACGATGAGGTCCTCGACTGAGTCGAACCGCAGCGTGGGCCGCAGGCGGTCGATGAACTCGATGTCCGCCCACTGGCCGTACACGTCATACCCCGCTGGAGCGTCCAGGACGTAGGCCTCCACGCGCCGGGCCTCGCCGTCGAAGGTGGGGTTGGTGCCCACCGAGATGGCCGCCGGGCGCCAGGACTCAGCCTCGCCATCGACTCGGAATCGACCTGCGTAGACGCCATCACCGGGGACCGCCATGGAGTCCGGCACATCGATGTTCGCGGTCGGGTAGCCGAGCTCGCGACCACGGTGGTCGCCGTGGACGACGGGACCGGACACGCGGTGCGCGCGACCCAGCGCGGCCGCTGCGCCTGCCACGTCCCCCGCGGCCACCATGGCCCGGATCTCGGTCGAGGAGACCGCCACGGGCTCGTCAGACGCGCCTGGACCTGCTCCCGGGGCGGGCAGCGGCTCCAGGTCGACGACTGTGACGTCGAACCCCAGCTCCCGGCCCAGCTCGGTGAGCAGCGCGGCATCTCCGGCGGCCCGATGCCCGAACCGGAAGTTGCGACCCACCACGACGTGGCGCGCATTCAGCGTGCCGGCCAGGACCCGGGAGGCGAACCGCTCGGCCGACTCGGCGGCCAGCTCGGAGGTGAACTGGATGATCAGCACCCCGCCGATGCCCTCGGCCTCGAAGAGCTCGAGGCGATGGGCCATGGACGTGAGCAGCAACGGGGCCATGTCAGGCCGGATGACCGACAGCGGGTGGGGGTCGAAGGTGACGGCCACCGGCAGCAGACCGTCGGCGGCCTCGGCGACCGCGCGGTCCAGCAGAACCCGGTGCCCGCGGTGGACGCCGTCGAACGCACCGATCGTGACGGAGGTTGCCGGGAGGCCCGTGGGCACCTCGTCGCAACCGCGCCACACATGCATGGCCATACCCTGCCATGTCGGCCCAGCCGTCGCGGAATCCCGCCGGCGCCCCGCGAACCGATCGATCCGGATTTCCGCCCATCAACGGTCGGAGATCCGGATGAACCCGGGGTCGAGCCACTCATCAGCGGACCGATCGATCGAGGGCGAGCCACGCACCGGCCAACCGAGCGATCCGGGTCGAACAGAGTCGGCGCGGACCGATCGATCGAGGCGGGCCACGCATCGGCGGACCGATCGATCGAGGGCGAGCCGCGCACCGGCGGACCGAACGATCCCGGGCGCCTAGACTGCTCTGGCATGGCGACCGATGAGCTCACCACCCCTGCCGATGCCGCGCACCCCGACGCCGACCTGACCCCGCCCCCGGTGCGCAAGCGTCCCCCGATGAGCCGTCACCTCGTCGAGTGGATGGGCACGGACTGGGAGCCCGCCCCGCGGATGGCGCACCCCGCCGAGAGCTCCGGCGTCTCGGCGCATACCAGCGCCCGACGCGCCGCCCTCTCCGGCCACTTCGCGGGGCAGCTGATCGTGGTGCCCTCGGGCCAGCTGAAGACCCGGGCCAACGACACCGAGTACGCCTTCCGCGCGTCCTCGGCGTTCGTCTGGCTGACGGGTGAGACCGTCGAGGGCGCGGTCCTGGTGATGACCCCGCGCAGCACGGGACCGGGCCACGACGCGACCCTCTACGTCCGCGAGTACCACCACGCCGGATCGGAGGGGTACTTCACCGACCACCGGTTCGGTGCCATCTGGGTGGGCAACGTCCCGACCCCCGCGGAGACTGCCGATGTCCTGGCGATCGAGTGCCGGCCCCTGGGTGAGCTCCCCCACGCACTCGAGGCCTGGCGCGACGAGGAGTGCGCGCTGCTGACCGGGCACGACCCCATCGTGGACCCGCTGCTCCCCCGCGGCACCGGGCAGAAGCTGGCGGCCGTCATCGACGAGCTGCGCCTGACCAAGGACGACTGGGAGATCTCCCGCCTGCAGCACGCCTGCGACGCCACCGCCCGTGGGTTCGCCGACGTCGTCCGCGAGATCCCGCTGGTCCTGGACCGCCCGGTGCGGGGCGAGCGCTGGCTCGAGGGGACGTTCTGGCGGCGCGCCCGGCTCGAGGGCAACGAGGTCGGCTACACGTCGATCGTCGGCTCCGGCGCGAACGGCACGACGCTGCACTGGTGGCGCAACAACGGCCAGCTGCGCTCCGGGGACCTGCTGCTCGCGGACATGGGCGTGGAGTCCGAGGAGATCCACACCGCCGACGTCACCCGCACCTTCCCGCTCACCGGCGAGTGGACGCCCACGCAGCGCAAGGTCTACGCGGCAGTCCTCGAGGCGCAGGAGGCGGGGATCGAGGAGTGCCGGGTGGGCAACGACTTCCTGGCCGCCAACCGCGCCTGCATGCGCGTGCTCGCCGACCACCTGCACTCGTGGGGCATCCTCGACGTCACCCCGGAGGTCTCGTGCGGCGAGGACCTCGAGGCGCCCGGGGCCGGGCACCATCGCCGGTGGACGCTGCACGGTGTCTCGCACAGCCTCGGGCTGGACGTGCACGACTGCGCGCAGGCCCGCGAGGAGGCCTACACCCACGGCCAGCTCGGTGCCAACCACGTGCTCACCGTCGAGCCGGGCCTGTACTTCCAGGTCAACGACCTGTCCGTGCCGGCGGAGTTCCGCGGGATCAGCGTGCGCATCGAGGACGACATCCAGGTGACGCCCCACGGCCCGGTGAACCTCTCCGGCGCACTCCCCCGCGACCCCGACGCGATCACCGCGTGGATGCGCGAGGCCCAGTCCACGCCGCTGACGTTCTGACGGCGCCGCTCGGGATCAATTCGGGTGGGTCTTGCTCCACGTGCAGCAAGACCCACCCGAATTGATGCAGCGAGCGCGCGGGCCGGGGCGGCCGGATGAGCTCCGACCGCCCCGGTCCCGTGTCCCGCGCCCGGTTCACGGAGTCATGCGCGTACCACTCACATCGAGGGTCAGTGTGGGGCCGACCTTGACGCCGGCAGCGTTGTAGAACGTCGCCGTCGCGACCTGTGTCGTGGAGTTGCCCTCCACGGTGCCGGAGGCCTCGACATGCTGGCGCCCCACGAACGCCCCGTCCTTGTACAGGAAGCGCTCGAACACGAGCACGAGGTCGGAGCCGGTCATCTTCCAGGAGCCCATGCCCCCACCGGCGCCGTTGGCCTGGAGCAGCGCGACCGCCGGTCCGGGGACCCCGCTGACGCTCTCCGCCAGGGTGCCGCCCCGGTTCAGCGAGACGAGGCTCGGGAACGCCGGTGGCGGACCCGCCGGGTCGATCGTCATGCTCCAGGTCCCGACGGCCGGCACGGCCCCTTGGGATCCGGTCGCCGGGTTCATCCAGAGAACAGCGCCGGCAAGGGCTGCGGGCACTGCGATGCCGAGGGTCAGGGCGCGGGTGCGGTTCATGAGGTTCTCCTTGGTGTGGGTCTCCGGCGGTGGTGCCGGAGGCCCACAGGCTGCCTTCGCCCGCCCGTGCGACATCTTCGGGGGAATCCCTAGTCCTGCGACCCCAGGGTTTGCCACCATGAGCCCATGCTCTGGGGGCGCGAGGACCAGACGGCCGCGGTGACCGATGCGCTGGACCGTGCGTGCGACGGGCGCGCAGCGCTCCTGCGCCTCGTCGGAGGCCCCGGCCTCGGCAAGACGACACTTCTGGACATTGCCGTCGACCAGGCAAACGCCCGGGGCATGCACGTGGTCCGGCTGGTCGCGCTCGAGCTCGAGCAGGAGCTGCCGGGGGCCGGGCTGGACCTCCTCCTGCGTCACCTCGGGAGCCCGGGCACGCCTGCCACCCCCGCCGGGCTCCTGGCCGCCCTGGGGGCGGCATCCACGGACGGGCCACTGCTGCTGACGATCGACGACATCCAATGGCTCGACCAGGCCACGCTGGCCGCGGTCTCCTTCGCCACCAGGCGGCTGCTGGCAGATCCGATCGCCGTGATGCTCGCGGGACGGCCCGAGACCGACAGGATCCCCGCACTTCAGCCGGTCCCCCGCCTGGAGGTCCCTGCGCTCACCGTCACGGAGGGGGCGGCGATGCTCCGCGCGACCTCACCCACGATGCCCCGGAGCACAGCTGAGGCTGTGGCCGAGGCCTTCGGCGGGGTCCCGCTCGCCCTGCGTGACGTCGATCGCCTGCTGGCGCCCGAGGTCCTGTCGGGTCGCGCCCCGCTGCCGGCCCCCCTGCCGGTCTCGGCAGCCGTCCAGGACCGCTACGCCCAGGGCTTCGAGGACCTCGAACCTGCGGCACGACTCGCCGTTGTCACCGTGGCGTGTGAGACCGTCGGCGACGCCGAGGTGATCCGGGGCGCACTCGAGCGCCTCGGGATCGACCCGATGTGCCTCGAGGCGGCCGAGGACGCTGGACTGATCCGGCTGCTTCCCGTACCCACGTTCGTCCATCCGCTCGCCCGGGCGGCGGTCCACTCGGCGGCACAGCCCCGGGAGGTCCGGCGGGCCCACGAGGCCCTCGGGCTCGCGCTGCTGGGCGGGGGCGATCCCGAGGGGTCCCTGCGCCATCGCGCGGCCTCGACATCCCCGCCCGACCAGGAGCTGTCCGACGAGCTGCGGACCATGGCCGAACGGCTCGACCAGACTCCCGGGGCACGGGCGGAGGCGGGCGAAGTTGCGCTCGTCGCGGCCAGGTTCGCGACCACCTCGGAGGCGAGACAGACCCTGCTCCTCATGGCCGCCCAGTGCAGTGAGGGCGAGCGGGCCCTGGCGATCGTGCGAGAGCTTGAGCGGGAGCCCCTGACGCCCGACCTCCGAGCTGCGTGCACCTTCCTCAGGCTCGAGCGCGATGGGACCGTCGATCCGCGCGCCGGCCTGGCCCTCCTGTCGAGGCTGGACGACGGAGCCCTGAGTCCCGGGGTCGCCGCCGAGGCAGAGGTGTGGCGGGTCTGGCAGGCTGCCGACGCACTCGACCTCGAGGCCCTGCGGGAGGTCGCCGCCCGCATCGAGCGGGGGCTGGGGGCGGGCCAGGACTGGATCCTCCTCGCCGCTGGGGGGATCGCCTTCAGCTTCATCGGGGAGAACTCCCGTGCCGTGACGCTCCTGAGGCGCGCATGCGCCGTGAGCGCGGCCGCGGACCCCGCCTCCCTCACCGCCAACCAGCTCAGCGACTGGGCTGTGCTCCCCGGCTGGCTGGGCGAGGACGACCAGGAGCATGCCTCGCGGTTCCGGACCATGGACCACCTCCTTCGGGAGACGGGCCAGCCGGAGAGGGTCGCGATGGCGGCGTTCTTCACCGCGGAGCGGGCCCGACGGGAGGGCTCGTGGGGTCGCGCCGAGGCCCTCTTCCGCGAGGCGATCGAGGTGTCCGCCAACTGCGGCATCCCTGATGACACCTCCACGGCACGACTGGCCTGCCTGCTGGCCTATCGGGGGGACGCCGCCACCACGATGGGGCTCCTCGACTCCTGTCGCGAGGGGTTGCGCGTGTGGTCGCCCTGGAACGCGTACTGGCTCGAGGCAGCCGAGGGCGCGCTCGCGCTCACAACCGGGCGTCCTGAGCGGGCGGTCGTGGTCCTCAGCCCGCTGCGGGACCTGCCGTTCGTCGGCAGGGGCGCCCGCGACGCCATCGCGGCTGGGCTGACCGACCTCATCGAGAGCCTCGTGGCCCTCGGTGACCTCCGGGCCGCGCGTTCCGCAGCGGAGGACCTCGCCCGTCGGCTCGATGGCGTCGTCGACCCGTACGGCCCGGCGATCGTCGCGCGGAGCCGCGCGCTGCTCAACGACGGGAATGCCGACGCCCACTTCGCCGAGGCGCTGGCGCATCTGGGCCGGACCACCGAGGTGTTCGAGACCGCGCGAACCCACCTGCTGCTCGGAGAGCACCTGCGCCGGACCCGCCGCCCGCGAGACTCCCGGGAGCCCCTGGCCCAGGCCCTGGCGGTGTTCGAGCGGGTGCGCGCCCCGCACTGGGCGGATCGGGCCCGACGTGAACTCACGGCCAGCGGCGAACGGACCTCCCCGATCCCCGATGCTGGTGGCGGGCAGGAGTCGCTCACACCCCAGGAGGTGCGCGTGGCCCTGGCCGCCTCCGATGGGCTCACCAACGCCGAGATCGCCACGACGCTGTTCCTGAGCGTCAAGACCGTGGAGTTCCACCTCGGACGGGTCTACCGGAAGTTGGGCGTGCGCTCCCGCGGTGGACTGGCCAGGGCCCTGGCCGCCCGGGGGCTCTGACCGCCCTACGGCTGCGAGAAGACCGCCAGGTACTCGGCCGTGTCGTCCGGGCGGGGGCGGGCCAACGCGAGGAACTCCCCGTCCGCCGCGAACAGGGCATGCGGGGGCGGCGTGCGCGTGGACCAGTCCGGGGTGTTCGGGTGGGCCGCCTCCAGGGCCACCCGGTGCGGATCGACCACGGACGCGGCAAGGCACTCCGGCCGTGTCGCCCGGGCCCAGGCCATGCCCAGCTCGATCGTGCGGCCGTAGCGAACGGCGTTGGCGTCGGCGGCTGTCAGCGTCACCGAGGGAAACGCGGCCTGGGCCACGGTGGCCATGTCGGACACCTCGAGTCCCTCGGCCAGCTGCTCGAGGCTGCGTGCCCGAGCCAGCTCGAAGCACCCCACGCGGGTGCGTCGCAGGGCAGTCAGGTGGCCCCCGACGCCGAGCGCCGCACCGAGGTCGCGGGCCAGGGCCCGGATGTACGTCCCCGAGGAGCAGGTGACCACGACGTCGAGATCGAGGGCTCCCATCGAGGGCACCGGGCGCACGTCCAGCACGTCGAACGCCCCGACCACGACGGGCCGCTCCGCCAGCTCGACGTCCTCGCCGGCGCGCACGCGGTCGTGTGAGCGCCGGCCCTCGACCTTGATCGCCGAGACCGACGACGGCCGCTGCATGATGGGCCCGGTGAGCGTGGCGATCACCGGCGCCAGGTCGTCCGCCGTCAGCGCGTCGGCCGGGGCGCCACCGAGGCGATCACCCTCCGCGTCGTCGGTGACAGTCGCCCACCCGAGCCGGATGGTCGCGGTGTACGTCTTGTCCGCACCGCTGATGTGCCCGAGGAGCCGGGTGGCCCGGCCGATCCCGACCACCAGCACGCCCGTCGCCATCGGGTCGAGGGTGCCGGCGTGGCCGACGCGGCGGGTTCCGGCGATCCGGCGCATCCGCGAGACCACGTCGTGGGAGGTCCAGCCCGCAGGCTTGTCGACGACGACGATCCCCTCGAGGGCGGTGGGAGCAGGAACCGTGCCGGCCGATGAGGAGGTGGCGTGCACGGGCGACGCCGTCGAGGACTCGGTCAACTCAGGCGCCGGTTCCTGCTGCGGGGCCGGGCTCCCGGGCCGCGGAATCCTCGACGCCCTCGCCCTCGTCCTCGCGGGGGGCCTTGTACGGATCCGGCTCGCCGGCGTACTCCGCCCCCACACGCACGGCGGCGACTGCCGCGTCCGTGGCGGCAGCCAGGGCGAGCAGGTCGTCGATGTGCCGGGCGTTCTCGGGCACGCCGTCGGCGATGAAGGTCAGCGAGGGGGTGTGCCGCACGCCGGTCTGGCGTCCGACCTCCGTGCGCAGGATGCCCTTGGCGGACTCCAGCGCGGCGGCGGTCTCGGCCAGCTCCTCGGGTGAGCCGAGGACCGTGTAGAAGACGGTCGCCTCACGCATGTCGTTGGTGACCCGCGCATCCGTGATGGTCACGAAGCCGAGCCTCGGATCCTTGACCCGGGTCTCCAGGGTCTGGGCCACGATCACCTTGACCCTGTCGGCCAGCCGGCGCACCCGTGCCTCATGGGCTCCCACGATGCCCGCCTCTCCTCGTCACGTCCTGCATATCGGTACTGCGTCGTGCTCACCTTCAGTCGTCGTCACCGACGAAACGCTGCCGGGATCCGACCACCTCGAACTCCGGACGACCCGCCACCAGCCGCTCGCACGCGTCGAGCACCTCACGGCAGTGCGCCATGTCGGGACTGACCACCGCGACCCCGACAAGTGTGCGCCTGTGGAGGTCCAGATGCCCAGCCTCGCACGCCGCCACATCGAACCGGCGGCGCAACTCGGCCACCAGCCCACGAACGTGGCTGCGCTTGTCCTTCAACGATCGGACGTCGTTGGGGAGCAGCAGGTCGACGTCAAGGATCCCGACGAACACTGCTGCTCCCCCGCCCTCAGTCGCGGGACTTCTCCCGCATCTCGAACGTCTCGATCACGTCGTCGACCTTGATGTCGCTGAACGACCCCAGGCCGATGCCGCACTCGAAGCCATCCCGAACCTCCGTGGCATCGTCCTTGAAGCGTCGCAGCGAGGCAACCGTGAGGTTGTCGGCCACCACGACGCCGTCGCGGACCAGGCGCGCCTTGCTGTTGCGCTTGATGACCCCGGAGCGGACCAGCGAGCCGGCGATGGTGCCGACCTTGCTGGACTTGAAGACCTCGCGCACCTCGGCGGTGCCCAGCTGGATCTCCTCGTACTCCGGCTTGAGCATGCCCTTGAGGGCAGCCTCGATGTCGTCGATCGCCGAGTAGATGACGTTGTAGTACCGGATGTCCACGCCCTCGCGGTCGGCGAGCTCGGTGGCCTTCCCCTGTGGCCGGACGTTGAAGCCGATGATGACGGCCTTGGACGCCGCGGCCAGCATGACGTTGGTCTCGGTGATCGCACCGACGCCGCGGTCGATGATCCGCAGGTTGACCTCGTCGCCGACGTCGATCTGCATCAGCGAGTCCTCGAGGGCCTCGACCGAGCCGGAGACGTCGCCCTTGAGGATCAGGTTGAGCTCCTGCACCTCGCCGGTCTCCAGCTGCTTGAGGAAGTCCTCGAGCGTCCGCCTGCCCCGCCGCTTGGCCAGCTGGGCGTTGCGCTCGCGGGCCTGACGGGTCTGGGCGATCTGGCGTGCGACCCGGTCCTCGCCGACGACGAGGAAGGAGTCGCCCGCACCCGGGACCGAGGTCAGGCCCAGGACCTGGACCGGACGAGCCGGGGTGGCCTCGTCCACGGTGTTGCCGTGCTCGTCGAGCATGGCCCGGACGCGCCCGAAGGCGTCGCCTGCCACGATCGAGTCGCCGGGGCGCAGCGTGCCGCGCTGGACCAGCACCGTGGCCACAGGACCGCGACCGCGGTCCAGGTGGGCCTCGATCGCCACACCCTGGGCGTCCTGCGTGGGGTTGGCCCGCAGGTCCAGGGTGGCGTCCGCCGTGAGCACGAGGGCCTCGAGCAGGGCGTCGATGTTCAGGCGTCCCTTGGCCGACACGTCGACGAACATCGTGTCGCCGCCGAACTCCTCGGCCACCAGCCCGTACTCGGTGAGCTGCCCGCGCACCTTGACGGGGTCAGCACCCTCCTTGTCGATCTTGTTGACCGCGACCACGATCGGCACGCCGGCGGCCTGCGCGTGGTTCAGCGCCTCCACCGTCTGCGGCTTCACGCCGTCGTCGGCCGCCACGACCAGCACGGCGATGTCGGTGACCTGGGCGCCACGGGCACGCATGGCGGTGAACGCCTCGTGGCCGGGGGTGTCGATGAACGTCAGCGTGCGGTCGGCGCCGCCCACCGGGACGGTCACCTGGTAGGCGCCGATGTGCTGGGTGATGCCGCCGGCCTCACCCTCGACCACCTTCGTGGAGCGGATCGCGTCGAGCAGCTTGGTCTTGCCGTGGTCGACGTGACCCATGACCGTGACCACCGGGGGCCGGATGACCAGGTCGGACTCGTCGCCCTCGTCCTCGCCGAACTCCAGGTCGAAGGTGCCGAGCAGCTCGCGGTCCTCGTCCTCGGGCGAGACGACCTGGACGTCGAAGTCCAGCTCCTGGCCCAGCAGGCGCAGCGTGTCGTCATCGACCGACTGGGTGGCCGTGAGCATCTCGCCGAGCTTGAACATCACGGTGACCAGGTCGGCCGCCGAGCAGTTGATCCGCTCGGCGAAGTCGGTCAGCGAGGCGCCGCGGGGCAGCCGGACGACCGCGCCGTTGCCGCGCGGGAGCCGCACGCCACCGATCGCGGGGGCCTGCATGTTCTCGTACTCCTGGCGCTTGGCGCGCTTGGACTTCCGGCCCTTCGTCGGGCGACCACCGGGGCGCCCGAAGGCGCCGGCCGTTCCGCCGCGACCGGGACCACCGGGACGACCACCACCACCGGGACGACCCGGCGCACCAGCACCGGGGCCGCCGGGACGGTACCCACCGGGACCGCCGGTACCCGCACCGGCACCTCCCGGGCCGCCGGGACGGAAGCCACCGGGGCCGCCGGGACGTGCGCCACCGGCTCCGGGGCCACCCGGACGACCGGGAGCGCCACCGGGACCACCGGGACGTGCTCCGGGGCCGCCGGGACGTGCGCCCGGGCCACCGGGGCGGCCTGGCACTCCGGGACGGACCGCCGGACGCGGGGGCATCGAGCCCGGGTTGGGACGCGGGCCACCGGGGCCGGCCGGGGCGGCCGGACGCGGCGCCGCCGCAGGACCGGCCGCGGCCGGGGCCGTGCGACCCATGCCGGAACCGGAGAAGGGGTTGTTCCCGGGCCGGGGCCCGGGGGTCGGGCGGCCCATGCCGGGGCTGCCGTAGGGGTTGTTGCCCGGACGCGGACCCGGAGCCGGGCGCGCGGCCGTGCCACCCGACGCGGGCGCGTCGGTGCCGGCCTCGGCGGCAGCAGCGGCCGGGGCCACCGGGGCCTCAGGCGTGGCAGAGGCGGCCGGGGCGACGGGTCGCCGGGGCTGTCGGGGCGACGGGTGCCGGACCGTTGGGCGTTGCCGAGGTCGCCGGCGCAGCAGGTGCGGCAGGTGCCTCCGGCGCGGCCGGGCGGCTGGCGCCTCCGTGCTCGCCTCCGCGGCCGCAGGCTTGGCGGCGGGCCGCCCAGGGGTCGCGCCCCCCGATGGCTTGGGTGCCGCGGGCTTGGCCGGGAAGGCCTCACGCAGCTTGCGCTCGACCGGGGCCTCGATCGTCGAGGCCGCCGACTTCACATACTCACCGTTCGCGTTGAGCCACGTCACGGCGTCCTTGCTGGGAATCCCCAACTCCTTGGCCAGTGTGCTGACCCGGACCTTCGACACTTCTCTCCTCGTCTTGGTCCGAGCCCCTGGTGTCTGTCAGGGCATGGACCGCTGGTTGCTGGTGGGCACGCTCATAGCAGCGAGCTCATTGAGTGCTCATTTCCGTTTCGCTCCTCAACCGTTGAAGTGCGGTCTGTCGTCGTGTGCCGATCCTGCCTCGATCCACTCGCGGACAGCCGTGGTGTCGAGCGCTCCCGTGACCCGCAGGGCCCGTGGGAACGCCCGGCGCCGCTCCGCCAGATCCAGGCAGCCGATGGTCGGATGCAGGTACGCACCACGACCGGGTTGCCGGGACCGGGGATCCGGGAGGCACAGGCCGTCCCGGGCGGTGACCCGAAGCAGTTCGGACTTGACTGCCCGTACCCGACAGGCGACGCACGTTCGCGTCGGCCGGCGGTGCGGAGCAGACGGATCAGAGTCTAGCGCGGAACTCACCGCAGGCCCGAATCCGCACTCCCGGCGTCAGCGGGCGCCGTGTCGGACCTGATGTCGATCCGCCACCCGGTCAGGCGGGCCGCGAGGCGGGCGTTCTGCCCCTCCTTGCCGATCGCCAGCGAGAGCTGGTAGTCCGGGACGATCACCCGGGCCGAGCGCGTCTCCTCGTCGACGACCTCCACGGACGTCACCCGAGCCGGCGAGAGCGCGTTGCCGACCATCGTCGCCGGATCGTCGGACCAGTCGACGATGTCGATCTTCTCGCCGTCGAGCTCCGCCATCACGTTGCGCACCCGGGACCCCATCGGCCCGATGCACGCACCCTTCGGGTTCAACCCCGGGCGGTGGGACCGGACGGCCATCTTCGTGCGGTGACCCGCCTCGCGGGCCAGGGCCACGATCTCGACCGAGCCCTCCGCGATCTCCGGCACCTCGAGGGCGAACAGGGCCTTGACCAGGCCGGGGTGGGTGCGCGACAGCACGACCTGGGTGCCCTTGGCGCTGCGCCGGGTGCCCACCACCAGCGCCTTCATCCGCGAGCCGTGCGGGTGCGCCTCGGTGGCGATCGCCTCCTGCGGGGGCAGGACGCCCTCGACCTTGCCCAGGTCGACGAACACCAGGCGCGGGTCCTGGCCCTGCTGGACGACCCCGGAGACGAGGTCGCCGATCTTGCCCTCGAAGTGGCCATGGGTCACGTCGTCCTCGGCCTCGCGCAGGCGCTGCACGAGGACCTGGCGGGCCGTGGTGGAGGCGACCCGGCCGAATCCCTCGGGCGTGTCGTCGTACTCCCGCGGGATGAACCCCTCCTCGGCGCCCTCCGGGACGTCCTCGACGGCCCAGACGGTGACGTGCCCGGTCTCGCGGTCGAGCTGCACCCGGGCCTGTGCGGCCGCCCCCGGCGTGTGGTGGTAGGCCACCAGGAGGGCCGCCTCGATCGAGTCGACCAGCAGGTCGACGGAGATCTCCTTGTCCACTGCGACGGCGCGCAGCGCGGACATGTCGATGTCCATGTCAGCCCTCCTCGGGATCGGTGGTGTCGTCGTCGCCCTCGGGGTCCGGCTCGTCGAGCTCGACCTCCTCGATCCGGGTGAACTCCACCTGCACGACGGCGCGCGCCACGTCGGCGTAGCGGACGGTGGTCTCGGTCCCCTCGACGTCGAGGACCGCGTCGGCGTCGCCGGCCTGCAGGACCCGGCCCTCGATCGGCTCGCCGACCGTGGGGGTGACCAGCACCAGGCGGCCGACGGCCCGACTCCAGTGCCGCGGCAGGCGCAGGGGGCGGTCGACGCCCGGGGACGTGACCTCGAGCACGAAGGGTGAGTTGCCCAGCACGGTGGACTCATCGAGGACGCGGGAGATCTCGCGGCTGATGCTGGCCACGAGGTCGAGGGTCAGCCCACCGGAGTGGTGGTCGACCACGACGCGCACGAGGCGGCGCTTGCCTGCCTGACGGATGACGACGTCCTCGAGGTCACAGTCCATGCCCGCCACGATGGGCTCGGCGAGGGACCGCAATGCCTTGGCCTGCGATGCCGACATCGCGCTCCTCCATGCTGTTGTGGGGATCCTGTTGTGGGACGGGCAGTTGTGGTGTGCGCACGTGATTCTACCCGCGGGCACGTGCCGCGATGGCCGGGCGGGATGCGAGGATTCCGCAGGTGGAGAGGCGGACGTTCCTGGTGCTGGGAGCCATGGCCGTTGGCCTGACCGGGTGCACGCGCGGGTCGGTCGAGCCGGATCCGACCAGCTCTCCCCCACGATCGCCGGCGCCGACGGATCCGGACGCTCGGCTGCGCGACGAGGTCGCGGCATCGGAGGTGGCGCTGATCGCTGCCTACCGGGCGGCGATCGAGTCGACTCCGGAGCTCGCTGCCGACCTCGAGCCCTTCCTCGCCCACCACGAGCAGCACCTCGCGCGGGTCGCCCCAGGGTTCCCGGTGGGCCCGGTATCGCCGTCGGCGTCGACTCCGGTTCGGCGCCGCTCGGCCGGCGGCCCTGCCGACGTCGGCATCCGCGGCGCCTCCGACTCCTCGGCTGCTCCTCCGCGCCTCCGACTCCCCGGCGACGTCCGTCGGCTGCCAAGACGCTGAGTCATCCGACAGCTCGCGGCGGACCCCGGCGGCTGGCCGCGCGTCGGAGGCTCGCGCCAGCGGGCGGCCGCCTGCGACGGCGCTGCGGACCCGGCACTCGCCCGCGACCTGTGCCTGATCGCGGCGAGCGAGGCCCAGCACGCCGCTGCCCTCGAGCGACTGGCCGCACAGGGGTCGGAGTCATGAGCGCCGACACCCCGTACCTCGCCGCGGTGCAGGCCGCCCTGGCCGGTGAGCATGCCGCCGTGTGGGCCAGCGGCCGGGCAGCTGGTGAGATGGGCGGACGGCGACGTGATGCGGCCCGCAAGGAGCTGGACGTCCACCGCCGGGCGCGCGACGAGCTGCGTCGACAGGTGCGCGCCCTCGGCGCCGAGCCCGTCGAGGCTGCAGCGGCCTACGTGGAGCCGTTCCCGGTTGCGGGCGCATCCGGTGGGCGCCGGCTCATGGCCCACATCAACACCGCACTGGCCGCCACCTACGCCGATGTCGCCGCCGCCAGCGGGCCCGCCGCACGCGGGGATGCGGTGGCGCGGTCCAGTGCTGCGGCCCTCCGCGCCCTCGACTGGGGCGCCGAACCGGAGGCGTTCCCCGGCGCCTGAGGCAAGTCGCGTGGGCGTGGACCCGTGCTCCCGACGCGCCGCCCCCACATCAACTTGGGTGGAAGTTGCTGCTCGCTTGGCGCAACTTCCACCCAAGTTCTGCAGGGAGCGGACCGGGAGCGCGCCGATGGGGCGGAGGCGGGCGACTCACTCGGCGAGGCCGGCGCCCTCCCGGGCCAGGGCGACCAGGCGGGAGATCGCCCGGAAGTACTTCTTGCGGTACCCGCCGCGCAGCATGTCGTCGCCGAACACGCGGTCCAGCGGGACTCCCGAGGCCACGACGGGGATGTCCCGGTCGTACAGCCGATCGGCGAGCACCACCAGCCGCAGTGCCGCTGCCTGGTCGGTCAGCTGCTGCACCCCGGTGAGGTGGACCCGGTCGATGCCGTCGAGCAGGGCGCCGTAGCGCGAGGGATGGACCCGGGCCAGGTGGGCCATCAGGCTGGGGAACGCATCGAGCCAGCCATCACCGGCCGCGGCGACCACGGCGTCCTCGGACAGGGGCGCGGGCGCTTCGGGCAGGCCGCGGTGGCGGTAGTCCTCACCGTCGATCCGGTAGACGTCGAAGTGCGCGGACAGGCCCTGGATCTCGCGGAGGAAGTCGTCGGCGGCGAACCGGCCCTCCCCGAGCCGATCCGGGAGCGTGTTGGACGTGGCCGCCAGGCGTACACCGGAGTCGACCAGCCGGTTGAGCAGCGTGGACATCAGGACGGTGTCGCCCGGGTCATCGAGCTCGAACTCGTCGATGCACACCAGCCGGTGGCCGGACAGCGCCTCCACGGTGCGGTTGAACCCGAGGGCGCCCACGAGATGGGTGTACTCGACGAAGGTGCCGAACGCCCGTGGTGCGGGCGCCTCATGCCACAGCGAGGCGAGCAGGTGCGTCTTGCCGACCCCGAAGCCGCCGTCGAGGTAGATGCCGGCGCGGCCCTCGGGCGGCGCGGCCCGCCGGAACCAGGATCGGGTGGCCGGGGCCGGGGAGTTCATCTGGGCGGCGAAGGCGTGCAGTCCGGCGACGGCCGCTGCCTGGGTGGGCTGTGCCGGATCCGGCAGGTAGGTCGCGAAGGACTCGGCGGCGAAGCGCGGGGGTGGCACCAGCTCGGCGATCAGGCGGTCGGCCTCCACATGCGGAATGCGGTCGACCAGTCGGGGCATGGTGGAAGCCTGCCAGACCCCATGATGGTGCGATGACCCCAGACGCCCCCGACGCCCACGGCCCGACCGACCCGCCCCGCCGACGGCCCGAGGGCAGGCCGGGTCGGCCGGTGGGCGTTCACCGTGGACCCCCCGGTCGAGCCGATGCTCGCCAAGCCGATCGCCGGGCTGCCGGACTCCGCCGACGGCCTGGCGTTCCAGCCGAAGTGGGACGGGTTCCGGGTCCTGGTCTACCGACGCGGCGACGACGTGGTGATCCAGGGTCGGATGCGGGCCGCAGACGCCGCGGCCACGGGCTCGTGGGACCTCTCGTACGCCTTCCCGGAGATGGTGCAGCGGATCCGCGAGATGCGCGCCGAGGACCTGGTGCTCGATGGCGAGCTCGTGGTCATCCGGGACGGTCGGCTGGCCTTCGACGCCCTGCAGGGCCGGTTGCGCCCGCGCAAGGAGGAGGGCGGGTGGAAGATCGCCCAGCTGGCGGCGGACTTCCCCACGTCCTTCGTGGCGTTCGACCTGGTGGCTCTCGACGGCCGGGACCTGCGGGATGCCCCGTTCGGCGAGCGGCGCGCAGCACTCGAGGCGGTGATGGCCGGGGAGGAGGCGCCCCTGCACCTCACGCCCCAGACCGAGGACCTCGAGGTCGCCGCCCGCTGGTTCGCGGAGCTGCCGGGCGCGGGGCTCGACGGGCTGATCGCCCGGCCGCTGGTAGGCACCTACGCCCCGGGCAAGCGCACGCTGTTCAAGATCAAGCCGTCGCACACTGTCGACGTGGTGTGCGCGGGGTGGCGGCCGTACAAGCAGCCCGGGCCGGATGGCGGGGAGGTCGTCGGGTCGGTGCTCATCGGGCTCTACGACGAGGCTGGCGTCCTGCAGATGATCGGCGCGATGTCGGCCTTCTCGATGGCCGCACGGGTCGAGCTGGCCGAGCGGTTCGCCCCTCTGGCCGCCGGTCCGGAGCACCCGTGGTTCGAGCCCGAGGGCCGGGCGCCCGGGATGCCCAGCCGCTGGTCCTCGGGGCGCAGCAGCGCGTGGTACCCGCTGCGCCCGGAGCTGGTCGCCGAGGTCTCGTACAACCAGGTCGAGTCCGGGCGGCTGCGGCACCTCGCCTCGCTGGTCCGCTGGCGCCCGGACAAGGCCGGCGAGGACTGCACGATGGACGGCCTGGTCACCCCGGAGCCGTTGGACATCCGCGAGGTACTCACAGCGACCGGATGAGCGCGCAGCGAAGTGGTGCACAGATTGTGCATCCGATCGCCTTCTTCCGGGAGATAAGTGGGATGTCAGACCCACTCACCCAGGAGGACCTCATGATCCGCAAGACCATCGCTGGATTCGTCGCCGCGGCCGCCGTCGCAGCCCCCCTCGCCCTCGCCGCACCTGCGCAGGCAGCTGACACTCCGCCGACTCTCTTCGGGGCGGTGGCTGCGAGCCTGGACGACAACAACGGCAGGGCCACTGACCGCAACTGGTACGACTTCGACATCCTCGCCAACGGGGTGGTCGCTGCCGAACTGCAGGGCGCCCTCGATGCTCCCGACGCGAATCTGACGGTCTTCATCCCCAACGACCGGGCCTTCCAGGCGCTCGTCGCGGACCTGTTCGGCCCGAAGTACTGGTTCGCCGAGCGAGGCCAGTCCTCGACTCTCGCTCGAGGTGGCAAGCCTCGGTAAGGACACGCTCGACGACCGGTCATCGCTCTACCACGCGGTCGCCGGAGACGATCGACTCCGAGACCGCACTCAGCGTGCCCAAGGGAACTCCAGCCTCGACACCGTGCCTCGGCAGCACGACTGACATTGACGGCGACTTCGAGATCAAGTCACGCCTTCCTCGCGCTCGGTACTGCCATCCTCGCCGATCAGGACTCCAACGATGTCGATCCGTTCCTGGTTCGCAGCAAGTTGGACATCCCGGCCAGCAACGGCATCGCCCACGGGATCAGTTTCGTGCTCCGCCCGATCAACCTGTGATGACTTGTTGAGGACAAGTAGACCTGTCGTAGGGCAACCCGAGCGGCGGACCTCCCATCAGAGGGCCGCCGCTCGGTCGGCTGCAGTCCGGCGGCCCAGCGCCGCGACCAGATCTGAGCGATACGACCGGTTCGACCGATTCCTCCCGGTATCCTGTCCTTGTCCTCTCCCTCCCCCGGCGTGCCTCCCGCAACCTGCGCGACCCCCGGGTGACGATGGTGGGGACAGTCATGACAGCGAGGGGAATCATGCGCATCCCGTTCACCAGTGGCCCGGGAACCGTCGGCCGCGAGGATCGGCTCGTCCGTGGCGGAATCGCCCTGAGCCTGCTGCTCCTGGTGGGATTCGCCGTTGCCATGTCGGGGAGGTCGGGACCGATCAGCATCGCGATGACCCTCCTGGGCCTGTACTTCACCCTGACGGCCGCCCTCGGTCGGGACCCGTTCTACGCCCACTTCGCGATCGACACCCGGACAGACGCAGAGCTCGCGTCCACATCGGGTGATCACGATGCCTGGGCGGGCGAGCCCGCCCAGGTCCTGGACCTGCGGGAGCCGCATCGGGCCGACGATCACCGCGGCAACTCGCCGCTCGGACGCTGAGGGCGGTCCGAGGCGTCGGGCCGTTCAGTCGCCCACCGGCTCCTCTCCGGGCTCCGGCGCCCGGGCCCGACTCGGCTGGACGCGCTTCGGCTCGCCGGGCATCTTCGGGTAGTCCGGCGGGTAGGGCATGTCCTCGAGGCCCTCGTCGCGGACGTCGCGCTCGTACCACTCGAGGACCGGCGTGAGGTCATGCGCGACGTCGTCGATGGCGGCATGCGGGTCTCCCAGGGCGGCGAGCCGCGGGGGGACGGTCCGCAGCGTGAAGTCCAGGGGCGCGACGTCGGGCAGCTCCTCCCAGGTGACCGGCGCGGAGACCGACGCCTCGGCGACCGCCCGCAACGACCAGGCCGAGCGGATCGTGCGGTCGCGGGCGTTCTGGTTGTAGTCCACGAACACGGTCCGGCCGCGCTCCTCCTTCCACCACTTCGTGGTCACACGGCCCGGCATCCGCCGCTCGAGCTCCCGCCCGATCGCGATGGCCGCGTGGCGCACCTCGGTGAACGTCCACCGCGGTTCGATCCGGACGTAGACGTGCACCCCGCGCCCGCCGGAGGTCTTCGGGTATCCGACCCAGCCGAGCTCGTCGAGCATGCCCCGCAGCTCCAGGGCGACCGTCACCGAGTCGTCGAAGTCGGTCCCGGGCTGTGGGTCGAGGTCGATGCGCAGCTCATCGGGATGCTCCACGTCGGCGGCCCGGACCGGCCATGGGTGGAAGGTGATCGTGCCCAGCTGCGCCGCCCAGACGATCGTCGCCGGCGAGTGCGGGCAGACCTCGTCCGCCGTCCGGCCCGAGGGGAAGGCGATCCGAGCGGTGCGGACCCAGTACGGCGCCCCGGTGGGGACGCGCTTCTGGTAGAAGGCCTCGCCCTTGAACCCCTCGCGGGTGCTCAGCCGCGCACCGGGGACCACTCCCCCGGGCCAGCGCTCCAGCGTGGTGGGCCGGTCGCGCAGCGCACGGATCATGACCTCGCCCACCGCCATGTAGTAGTCGATGACCTCGAGCTTGGTGATCGGTCCGCCCGCCGCGTCGGGGAAGTACGGCTTGGCCGGATTGCTCACCCGGACCTCATGGCCGTCCACCTCGCGGATCACCGGTGCGCCGAACGCGTCCTTCGCCATCCCGCGAACGCTAGTACCCGAATCGGCCCCCGTCCCGCCGGTGTGCAGCCCGCGCCACCGCAGACCCTCCCGGACGGGTCAGCCCCTCCAGTCCGGACGGGAGGATCTGTACCGATCGGGAGGGTCTGCGGGGGGAGCCGGCGGGGGGAGCCTGCGGGGTGAGCCGGCGGGGGGGCCCGGGGTGGGTCGGGTGGGTGGGGCGTCGGGCTCCGGTTTCGCGTCGCGGTCGTGGCGCTTACCGTGGGGGGATGGGCCACCACGTCTCCCCCACCCGTCCGGACGGCACCCCCTACGAGGTCGCGCTCACCGAGGAGGAATGGGCCGCACGCCTGACCCGCGACGAGCTGAAGGTGCTGCGCGAGGGCGGCACCGAGCGGCCGTTCGTCGGTGAGTACACCGACACCAAGGAGGTCGGCGTCTACTCGTGCCGGGCGTGCAACGCGGAGCTGTTCCGCAGCGAGACGAAGTTCGACTCGCACTGCGGGTGGCCGTCGTTCTTCTCGCCGCTGGCCGGTGACGCGATCATCGAGATCGAGGACCGGTCGATGGGGATGACGCGCACCGAGGTCCGGTGCGCCGCGTGCGGCTCGCACCTGGGCCACGTGTTCGCCGGCGAGGGCTACGGGACCCCGACGGACCTGCGCTACTGCATCAACTCGATCAGCCTGCGGCTCACGACCGAGGGCTGACCGACTGGGCTCAGCCGCGCAGCAGGGCGTCGGCCGTCGCCACCTCGACCCGGTGACCGGTGTAGAACGGGACCTCCTCGCGCACGTGCCGGCGCGCCGTCGAGCCGCGCAGGTGGCGCATCAGGTCGACGATCCGGTGCAGCTCGTCGGCCTCGAACGCCAGCATCCACTCGTAGTCGCCCAGGGCGAACGCCGCCACGGTGTTGGCCCGCACGTCCGGGTACTCACGGCCCATCTGGCCGTGCTCGACGAGCATCGCGCGGCGCTCGGACTCCTCGAGCAGGTACCACTCGTAGGAGCGGACGAACGGGTACACGCACACCCACTCCCGCGCCCGCTCGTCGGCGAGGAAGGCCGGGACGTGCGACCGGTTGAACTCCGCGGGACGATGCAGGGCCATCTGCGACCACACGGGCACCAGCCGCTCGCCGGCCACGTCGGCGACGGCCCGGTAGGCCGCCTGCAGGGACTCCGCGGTGGGACCGTGCCACCAGAGCATCAGGTCCGCGTCCCCGCGCAGCCCCCCGACGTCGTAGGCGCCGCGCAGGACCACGTCCTCGCCGGCGGCAGCGGCGACCACCGACGCGAGATCGCCGGACCCGCTCGGCACGCCCGGCACGAGCCGGTACACCGACCACATGGTGTAGCGGATCTGGTCGTTGAGGTCACGGGCAGCCTTGCCCTGGCCCGGGCGCTTGCCCGACTCGGTGGGTTCAGCCACGACGACCTCCGGGGGTCTCCACGAGCGCGTGGGCGACCCTTCCGGCCGCCTCGTAGGCCGAGCCGACGCACGCCGCGACCCCGACCCCGTCGTAGGACGCCCCGCACAGCGCGAGGCTGGGCTGCTCGCGCAGCCCCTGCGTGATCCGCTCCAGCCGCGCCCGGTGGCCCACTGCGTACTGCGGCAGCGATCCTCCCCACCGGGTGACGCGCGTGTCGACCGGGGTCGCCTCGATGCCCAGCAGATGAGCCAGGTCGAGCCGCGCGAGGTCGACGAGCTCCTCGTCGGAGCGCTGCAGCACCTCGGCATCCCCATGGCGGCCGATCGAGATGCGCACCAGGCGCAGGCCCTCGCGATGGGCCGCATCGCCCATCCAGGCCCATTTGCGGTCCAGGCAGGTCACCGACTTGACCATCCGGCCCTCCACCGGCGGGACGAGCAGGCCCGACCCGTCCATGTGGGCGTGCAGATCGCTCGCGCGGTAGGCCAGGGCCAGGACGGCCACGCTCGCGGTCTCGATCCCGGAGAGCTCCAGCGCGACGGTGGGGACCACGTCGGCCAGCAGTCGGGCGGCCGGTGCGGCGGGGGTCGCGATGATCACGCCGTCGGCCTGGATCAGCTCCGGGGAGGATGCCGGTCCCACCTCCACCTGCCAGCCGGTCTCTGTGGGCGTCAGGCCCCGGACCGTCGTGCGCGTGCGGATCTGCACCCCGCTGCCCACCAGCGCCGCAGCCATCGCACCGGGCACGCGCCCGACACCCCCCACGACGCCCCGGAACGGCAGGCCGCGCCGGGCACCCGCGGCCTCCATGCCGCCACCGGCCACCCGCTGGGTCGCGCTGAGCAGCGATCGGTCATGGCGCAGCTCGCGGAACAGCGCAGGCATCGTGGCCTGCATCGACAGCGCGTCGGCGCGACCGGCGTAGACCCCACCGAGCAGCGGCTCGACGAGTCGATCCACGACCTCCCGGCCGACGCGGGCGGAGATGAACTCACCGACGGAGACGTCCTGGCCCATCGGTGTCGGCGAGATGACCCGGTCGAGGGGTACGCGCAGCAGGCCGGCGGGCGACAGGACCTCGCTGGCGGCCAGGGACCGCAGGTCCGTGGGGATCCCCATGAACTGTCCCCGAGGCATCGCGCGGACCCTGCCGCGGCTGTACACGGAGGCCTGGAAGACGCTCGGCGTCACGAGGTCGTCCTCGAGCCCGACCTCACGGGCCAGGCGCAGCGCCTCAGGCCGGCTCGCGACGAACGACTCCGCGCCCTCGTCCACGGCGATGCCCGCCACGTCGCTGACCGAGAGCTTCCCGCCGACGTGGGGGGCGGCCTCGAGCAGCGTCACCTCGATGTCGGCGTGGGTGCGCACCAGGTACCACGCGGCGGCCAGGCCCGAGATGCCCCCGCCGACGACGACGACGTGCCTGCGCGGTGCCGGGACCGGCGACGGCGTGGGCGAACCGGCGGATGCTCCCGTCCTGCGGGTGGTTCTCTTGGCGGTCACAGGACCACTGTGCCATCCCCCGCCCTCAGGCGGGCGACCCGACCCGCTCATTGCCCGCCACGGCGGGCACCGGTCCGCTGGCGTGCACGCGCTCGACGATCCGGGTCAGGACGTCGGGATCGGTGTCCGGCAGCACCCCGTGCCCGAGGTTGAAGATGTGCCCACGACCGCTGCGCCGGGCCGCGGCCAGGACGGCGTCCACCCGCTCGGCCACCGCCTGCGGGCTGGCCCGCACGACCGCCGGGTCGAGGTTGCCCTGCAGCGCCGCACCGGGGCGCACCCTGCGGGCTGCCTCGTCGAGCGGCACGCGGAAGTCCACGCCCATCACCTCCGAGCCGGCGTGCGACATCGTCGCGAGCAGCTCGCCGGTGCCCACGCCGAACAGGATCCGCGGGATGCCGCGCGGACCCGAGAGGTCCTCGACGGCTGCCAGCGCAGTGCGCACGTGTGGCAGGACGAGCGCCTCGTAGTCCGCCGCGGGCAGCGCCCCGGCCCAGGAGTCGAACAGCTGGACGGCGCTGGCCCCGGCCAGGACCTGCATCCGCAGGAAGGCTCCTGCGATGCGCGCCAACCGGTCGGCGAGGTCGTTCCAGAGCACCGGATCGGAGTACATCAGGGCCTTGGTGCGGGCATGGTCGCGGCTCGGTCCACCCTCGATCAGGTAGCTGGCGAGCGTGAACGGGGCCCCGGCGAACCCGATCAGGGGCGTGCTGCCCAAGGGACCGGTCGGCCCGGAGAGGATGCGGACGGCCTCGAGGACGGGAGCCACGTCCTCCTCGGTCACGGCCCGCAATGCCGCCACCCCCGCCGCATCGCGGATCGGCTCGGCCACCACCGGGCCGACCCCGGGGACGATGTCGAGGTCCACGCCGATGGCCTTGAGCGGCACGACGATGTCGGAGAAGAAGATGGCGGCGTCGACACCGTGCCGGCGGACCGGCTGGTGGGTGATCTCCACGACGAGGTCCGGGGTGAAGCAGGATGCCAGCATCGCGGTGCCCTCGCGGATCCTGCGGTACTCCGGCAGGGAGCGGCCCGCCTGGCGCATGAACCACACCGGGGTGTGCTCCACGGCCTCGCCGCGAGCGGCGCGCAGCAGCGCGGCGTCGGCAGTCCGGCCCGCCACCAGGGGGTGGTCGGGGCCGAGGGCGGCGGGCGGGTTCGAGTCGTCGGCGGTGGGGCCGGATCCGGATGCGGTCACGGGCTGAATCGTCCCACGGCGCGAGGGATCGCGCGGAGGTCGAGCCCGCTCGGGCTCCCCTCGGTCGGCCGCCAGCATCGACGTCGGGCGGCGCGACGACGCGAAACGGGGCCGTCCGGTCCGCGGTCCGGGACCTTTGGACCACGCGTCTGAAGTTACCGGTCAGTAGGCTGGCGGCATGCCGGGCGTGACCCTGCCCGGTGACATCCATGGCTGGAGGCGGTTGGCGTGAGTTCGTTGTTGATGACGGGGTTCCCCGGGTTCCTGGGCTCGGCGCTGCTGCCGAAGATCCTCGCGCGACGCGAAGGGGTGCAGGCCGTGTGCCTGGTGCAGCCGCACTACGTGCCGATGGCCACCGAGCGGATCGCCGAGATCGAGGCTGCGCACCCGCACACCAAGGACCGGATCTCCCTGGTGGAGGGGGACATCACCGCCCCCGGACTCGGCATCGACTACGTCGATCGAGCCCGGCTCGAGTCGGTGACCGAGGTCTGGCACCTGGCCGCGGTGTACGACCTGTCCGTGCCCGAGGAGATTGCCCGCCGGGTCAACGTCGAGGGCACGGCCCACGTCATCGAGTTCTGCCTGGCCCGCCCGGAGTTCTCCCGCCTGCAGTACGTGAGCACCTGCTATGTCAGCGGTGACTTCGACGGCAGGTTCCCCGAGGATGAGCTCGACCTCGGGCAGGGGTTCCTCAACCACTACGAGTCGACGAAGTTCGAGGCCGAGGTCCTGGTGCGCCGGGCGATGAAGTCCGGCCTGCCCGCGACCATCTACCGACCCGGTGTCGTGGTCGGTGACTCCCGGACCGGCGAGACCCAGAAGTACGACGGTCCCTACTTCCTCGCCGGGTTCCTCAAGAAGCAGCTCTCCGTGGCCTTCGTGCCCGCGCTCGGCGACGCCGACAAGGTCCGGTTCGGCCTCGTGCCCCGCGACTACGTGATCGACGCCATGGACGCGCTGTCGGTCATGGACAAGTCCCTGGGACGCACCTACGCCCTCACGGACCCCAACCCGCCCACCGCCCGGCAGCTCGTCGACGTGTTCGCCGAGCACCTGGGCAAGAAGGTGGTCTGGGTGCGCCTGCCCCTCGGCCTGACCCACGCAGTCGTGGGCGGTGTGCCCGGTCTGGAGGGCCTCCTCGGACTGCCCGCCGAGGGGCTGGACTACTTCGCCTACCGCACGGTGCACACCACCGACAACGCGGTCGCCGACCTCGAGGGGACCGGGGTCTCCTGCCCGGCGTTCGCCGACTACGCCGGCACGCTGCTGGACTTCATGAGCGCCCATCCCGAGTTCGACTCGTCCGCGATGACCTGAGCCACCCGGACCCACCACCCCCTCTCCCACGCTCGACCCCCCCACCTGGAGCACACCGTGAACCCCGACAAGCCCGCCGTCATCGTCAATGTCAGCCTCGCCGGTTCCGACCGGGACTACGACCAGCACGTCACGTTCCTCGACAACGAGTTCCACCTGCGCCGGATCGGCACGAACGGTGACGTCGCCGGAGCCGAGGAGCTGGTCCGCAAGTGGGCCGACGACGCGGACGTCATCGCCGTGACAGGCATCCGCGAGGCCCGGGTGGCCGGCCTCTACGACGGGGAGCTCGAGGCGGTGAACAAGGTCAAGCGCGCCACCCGGATGATCCCCGTGACCGACGGGCACGTCCTGCGCGACGTGCTGCAGGAGTGGTCGATCCGCCACGTCCAGGCCGCGATGCCCGGCTTCTACACGAACGCCAGGGTGCTGGTGCTCGGCGGCAGCAACCACGCCCGCACCATCCGGATCCTGCGCGAGTACACGCAGAACTTCGACTTCGCCGATCCCCTGCTGCGCATCGACCTGTCACGCCGCCTGCACGGCAACCCGGTGCTGAGCCTGGCCACGGATACGACGTCCGGTGCCGTCCAACGACTCCCCGGATTCGTGCGGGCCCGGATGCAGACCCCCGGGCGCACCCTGAGCACCGCGCTGGCACGTCGCGAGCTGGCCGACGCGCACGTCATCGTGGGGTCCTACGAGGAGTTGATGGCCTTCGGCATCGACTCCCTGCGCGGCAAGTCCGTGATCACCAGTGCGATCTCCGACGAGCGACTTGAGGACCTCAAGGCCCTGGACGTGGACATGGTCCTCGACTCGACGCCGCAGCCGTTCGACGTGACGGTGAATGTGGCGGTCCTCGAGGCCCTCATGGTGGCGGCGTCCTCCAGCCCCCTGGGCACCCTGACCAACGACGACCTGCTCGACATCATCGTCTCGTCCGGCCTCGAGCCGCGCGTGCTGTACCCGAACGGGTACCGGCGGCGCAGCCGCTTCGCGTTCGTGATCCACCCGCTGTCGCAGCGCTACCTGACGCAGGTCGGGGCGATCAAGGCCATCGAGAAGTACTCGCCCGTGGTGGTCATGGACGTCGTCGAGAAGGGCATCGCCTACATGCCCCCGATGATGCACAGCCGGATCACCGGCGTCGTCTCCCCCACCGGCGACGAGGCCGAGGGCTGGCTGATCACCGTGGGCGGCACGCCCAAGGAGCTGATGAGCCACAGCCCGGAGTTCACCTACGCCCGGTTGCTGGCCGCCGCGGACAAGGCCAAGGAGCTCGGCGCGCAGATCATGGGCCTCGGGGCGTTCACCAAGGTCGTCGGCGACGCGGGGGTCACGGTGGCCAAGCAGGCGCCGCTGCCCATCACGACCGGCAACAGCTACAGCGCATCCGGCGCGCTGTGGGCCGCTCACGACGCCCTCGAGCGCCTCGGCCTGGCCGAGCGTGACGAGGACGGCCGCATCGAACGGCAAGGCGATGGTCGTCGGGGCCACGGGCGCGATCGGCTCGGTCTGCTCCCGGCTCCTGGCCCTGGCCAGCGACGACCTGTACCTGATCTCGCCGGAGACGGCCAAGCTGCTGTCGCTCAAGGGCGAGATCGAGCGGGAGAACCCGCGCGGCGACGATCCACATCGCGGCGACTCCCGGTGAGTACCTGTCGGAGATGGACATGATCGTCACCGCGACCTCCGGCGCCGGCAAGAAGGTGCTGGACATCATGGCCGTGAAGCCCGGGTGCGTGATCACCGACGTCGCCCGCCCCCTGGACCTCTCCGCCGAGGACGTCGCCAAGCGCCCCGACGTCCTGGTCATCGAGTCCGGTGAGATCCAACTGCCCGGCGATGTGCACATGGGCAACATCGGCCTGCCCCCGGAGTGGCCTACGCCTGCCTCGCGGAGACGATCGCCCTGGCCCTCGAGGGTCGCTACGAGACGTTCACGGTCGGGCGCAACATCGAGTGGGAGAAGGTCAAGGAGATCTACAAGATCGGGCTCAAGCACGGGATGAAGCTCTCGTCCATCTCCGGGGTCAACGGCGTGTACACCGACGAGGACCTCACCCGGATCCGCGAGCTGGCGCTGGAGCGGCGCGCGCAGATGGCAGCGGCCTCGGGCAGCTGACGCGCGCTGCCCGGCTTGCGCGGGTGCCGGCGACGTGGCGACGATGGCCGGCATGACCGACCTCCTGGCCCTTGCAGCCCGCCTTCCCCGACCCACCGCGTTCGTCCTCGGGGGCGGCGGGTCGTGGGGGGCGCTGCAGCTGGGGATGCTGCAGGCGCTGGCCGAGACCGACGTGACCCCCGACCTGGTCGTCGGCACGAGCGTGGGATCGCTCAACGGAGCCGTCCTGGCCGATGACCCGACCCTCGCCGTCGAACGGCTCGAGGACCTGTGGCCCAGTGTCTCCAGGGCCGACGTGTTCCCCGGTGGGTGGGTCCGTGGGGTACGCACCCTGACCGAGACGCGGGCCTGGATCTACGACAACCAGCCGCTCACCGACCTGCTCACCAGCCGGCTGCCGGCGAAGTCGTTCGCGGACATGGCGGTTCCGTTCGTCGCGGTCGCGACCGACTTCACCAACGGGAGCCTGGCCGAGCTCGACTCCGGTGAGCTGCGCAGCGCCCTCCTGGCGTCCTCGGCCATCCCGGGGATCTTCCCGTGGGTGGAGCGCGACGGCCGCCGGCTCGTGGACGGGATGCTCGTCGCGAACGTGCCGATCACCGTGGCGCTGGGCCGGGGTGCACGGTCGCTGGTCGTCCTCGACTGCGGGCTGAGCGGCGTCACCCCGCGCGCTGCCGGCACCCTGGTCGAGGTCCTGACCCAGTCCGCGGCCATCTATGCCCGCAGGCAGATGGCCAACGACCTGCTGGCCTGCGCCGGTGTCCCGGTCGTCTGGTTGACACCGTCCACCCTGCACGAGAGCACCCAGCTGGACTTCTCCGCGACCGCGACGCTGATCGAGGCGGGTCGGCGCGACGCCGCGGCCACCCTCGCTCAGCTGCATGCCGTGACAGCGCTGCCGCCCGGCGTCTACGGGGCCCCCGCCGAGCTGCGCACCGACCGCCGGCTGGAGTCGCTGATCCACTGATCCACCCGCATGATGGAGGTCGCACCCCGCCCACCACAGGGAGACCACCATGGACAGCACCGCGACCGTCGTCGGACTCGTGGGGGTGTACCACGCAGACGGCGGCCCGATCGGCGAGGCCAAGTACGTGCTCGGCAAGCTCCTGGGGACCGCGCACTGCGCACTGTGCGACATCACGCACTCCCCCGTGCGCCGCAAGCCGGCCTGGGATCGCATGGTCGCCGGGCTCGGTGTCGACGTCGAGCTGCTGCACCTCAACGAGATGTCCCCCGAGGTGGCGGCCGCAACGGGACTGCACGGCTCACCGCTCGTGCTCGGGCGGCTCTCCGACGGCACCGTCGAGCCGCTCCTGCTGCCGGCGGACCTCGAGGCCCTGGACGGGTCGGTCGACGCATTCGCCGAGGCCCTGCGCCGCACCTTGAGCCGACGACGTGCCACCGCGCAGGCGGAGGCGGACCCGGACCCCGACGTCGCGGTCGCCTCCTCCGAGACCGGCGCGCAGGCATCATGACGGCGCCCGTGACCATGTACACGACGACCTGGTGCGGGTACTGCATCCGCCTCAAGCACTCGATGAGGCGGGCGGGCATCGCCTACACCGAGATCAACATCGAGACCGATCCGGCGGCGGCGGCCGTCGTGGAGCGCGTCAACGGTGGGAACCAGACCGTGCCCACGGTGGTCCTGCCGGACGGGACGGCCATGACCAACCCGTCAGTGCGCGACATCCTGGGCGCCCTCACCCCGTGACCCGGCGGCCGGCTACCCCGCACTGATCGCGGCCACGCCCGCCAGCGCCAGGGCCACCCCGACCTGCTGGATCGGCCGCAGCCGCTCGTGGTCGATGAACCGAGCCAGCAGGATCGTCGCCACCGGGTAGAGCGACCCGAACACGCTGACCAGCGACAGCAGCCCGAGGGTGCTGGCCGCGCCGAAGGCGAGGTTGGCGCCGACGTCCATGAGTCCCACGGCGGCGAACGCGGGCACGTCGGCCCGGCTGACGCTGACCGGACGACGCAGGGCCAGCAGGGCCAGGGCCATGAGGCTCACGGTCGTGATCCGCATCACGGTCATCGTCATCACGACGCTGGACTCGCTGCCCTGGGCGATGGCGACCAGGGACGTGCCGAGGAATACCGCCGAGCCACCCGCGAGCAGCACCGGCGTCCAGCCCGCATCGCCGTGGACCTCCGGGCCGCTGGCCGCCACCACGCCGACGATCGCCAGCACGATCCCGAGGGACTGCAGGGTCGTCGGCTGCTCACCGTCCGCCAGTCCGACAGCCAGCGGCACGAGCACGCCCAGGGCGGCGATCGGCGAGACGACGCCCATCGTGCCGATCGCCAGCGCCCGGTAGTACAGCGCCAGGCCCGTGGCGCCGGACAGGGAGGCGAGCACCGCCCACCCCAGGTACCCCGCCGGGTCCGACCATGCGCCCGTGACGGTCGCAGCCACCAGCATGGCGATCAGCCCCACGGTCTGGGTGCCGCCCAGGACCACCAGGACATGCCGTCGACGGGACAGCTTTCCCGCGACGTAGTCGGCACTTCCCCACATCACAGAGGAGAGCAGTGCGAGCAGGGCGGCCACGGAGGCAGACGCTACACGCCCGGAACCGGGTGCCGACCTCCCTCCGGATCGGGGTCGCAGGGCGTAACCTGCCGCTCATGAACGCGATCGTCGGCGATGAGGCTGCGGACTTCAAGACCGCGCTGACATCGTTGCGCGACGTCCGACTGCGTCCCGAGATCCTGCTCGAGGAGGCGCCGGCGCCCCAGCGGCTGGCTCCGTTCGCGATCGCCCTCACCGCCGACGTCGTGATCGACGACGAGGACCTCGGCAACGGCCGACTCGTGGTGCTCCACGACCCCGAGGGCCAGGAGTCCTGGGGCGGGACGTTCCGGGTCGTGGCCTTCATCAAGGCGACCCTGGAGCCGGAGATGGCCGCAGACCCGCTCCTGGCCGAGGTCGGCTGGTCCTGGCTCGTCGAGGCCCTCGACAGCCAGGGGGCCGGCTACACCAACATCTCCGGGACCGTGACCCGGGTGACCTCGGAGTCGTTCGGAGGGCTCTCCGAGCGGCCCCTGGAGGGCCAGATCGAGATCCGCGCGTCCTGGACCCCGCAGGACCCCCACCTGGCAGCGCACGCGCACGCGTGGGCCGAGGTCCTGGGACAGGCCGCCGGCCTGATGCCCCTGCCACCGGGTGTCGCGCAGCTCCCGAGGCCACGCGGCTGAGCTGACGCAGCGTCGCGGGCGGCGGGCCCGCGCTCACTCCTTCGGGTGATGTGCCTCAAGGGGCTGCTGCGCCCCCTCCGATGAGTGTCGCAGTGGGCGAGAGCCCCGACGCACCGTTGGAGATGCCGTGATCACTGTCGCCCAGAGCACCGCCGTCCCGATCATCCCGATGCCTCGGGGCCGCTTCGCCGCCCTCACCGTCGGTGTCGACGCCGCGCATGTCGCGGGACTCACCCCTCGGCTGCGCTCGCTGGGCGCCTCGGCCGTCCATCGCGCCACCACCGCCCGTGGCGGGCAGGTCCCCGCCCCGAACGGCCCCCACGACCTCTGCGTGATCGAGGCCGCCGGACCCCAGATCCGTGAGGAGCTCAGGGCGCTGCGCGTCATCGGGTGGCGCCGTGTCGTCGTGGTCACGACGCGGTCCGAGCTGGTGCGCCACGCGATCGGCAGCGGCGCCCGCTGCGCCATCGTGCCACTCACTCGATCCGCCGGATCAGGCCTGCCGCTGGCGCGCACACGCTCCGGTGACGAGGGCGTGGACGCCATGTCCGCCCGAGAGGTCCAGGTCCTGCAGCGGGTGGCCGAGGGGCACACCAACCGCCAGATCGGCGAGGACCTCTGCCTGTCGGCGTTGACCGTGAAGAGCCATCTGGCCCGGATCGGCCGAAAGCTCGGCACCGGCGACCGTGCGGAGATGGTCGCGATCGGCTTCCGGCACGGCATCGTCGCCTAGATCCGCGGTTCGATCGATCCGGCTGCGGTCGGGCGCAGGTACGGTGACCTCGTGTCCGAGTCCCCCGCCGTCACCGTGGCCGAGCCAGCCGTGGACGAGGCGCCTGCCCCGCTGCCTCCGCTCGAGCTGCGCGACGGGCTCCCGCACATCACGGAGACCCAGGAGGACCTCGACCGAGTCGTACGCGACCTGGTCGCCGGCACCGGGCCGATCGCGGTCGACACCGAGCGTGCCTCCGGGTACCGGTACGGCCAGCGGGCGTACCTGATCCAGCTCCGCCGCGAGGGCGCGGGCACCTCGCTCATCGACCCGCACGCAGTGCCCGGGGTCCCCGGCCTGGCCGAGGCGCTCCGCGGCCCGGAGTGGATCCTGCATGCGGCCAGCCAGGACCTCCCCTGCCTGGCGGAGCTGGACCTTGCGCCCACCACGCTGTTCGACACGGAGCTCGCCGGACGCCTTCTGGGCATGCCTCGCGTCGGCCTGGGTCCGATGGTGGAGGACGTCCTGGGCATGACCCTGGCGAAGGGCCACGGCGCCGCGGACTGGTCGCGCCGACCCCTGCCCGAGGACTGGCTGGAGTACGCCGCCCTCGATGTCGAGGTGCTCATCGAGCTGCGCGCGGAGCTGCGCGCGCGCCTGGTGGAGGCGGGCAAGCTCGAGTGGGCCGAGCAGGAGTTCGCGGCCGTCCGGGACGCCCCACCGCCGCCGCCGCGGGTCGATCCGTGGCGGCGCACCTCCGGCATGCACAAGCTCCGTTCCCGGCGTTCCCTGGCGATCGTCGAGCACCTGTGGGTCGCCCGGGACCGGATCGCCCAGGAGTCCGACACTGCGCCGGGCCGGCTGCTGCCGGACTCCTCGATCGTGGCCGCCGCCCAGGCCCTGCCGCGCGACCTGAGCGCGCTGCAGGCCACGAGGGCGTTCCACGGCCGGGGCGCCACCCGCTACCAGCGCGCCTGGGCCGCGGCCCTGCGTGAGGCGTGGGCGGTGCCGGAGAAGGACCTCCCGCTGGCTGCGCTCAAGGGCGATGGGCCGCCGCCACCTCGGGCGTGGGCCCAGCGGGACCCGGTCGCTGCCGCCCGGCTCGATCGCGCCCGCGCGGCGCTGCAGAAGCGCGCCGCCGAGCTGGACCTGCCCGTCGAGAACCTGCTCACCCCCGACCTGGTCCGCCGGCTCATGTGGCAGCCGCCCGAGGACCCGGGGATGGTCGCGCAGGTGCTGGCGGACTCGGGAGCGCGGCCCTGGCAGGTCGAGCTCACGGCCCCGCTGCTCGCGGACGCCCTCACCCCGACTGCGGGCTGAGGGCCTCAGGGCCCGCAGAGCTCAGCGGAGCGTTCCCACCGCAACCCGTTCCAGCGTGCCGGGGGCCCAGCGGGCATCGGCCAGGCCCAGCTCCCGTGCGGGGCAGCACCTGGGCCACCAAGTACCCCTGCGCCTCGTCGCATCCGAGCCCGGCCAGCGCGTCCAGCTGCTGGCGGGTCTCCACCCCCTCGGCCACGACCTTCTGGCCCAGCGCGTGAGCTGCGGAGATCGCCGCGGTCACGATCGCCCGGTCGGCGCTGCTCGCGGTGATGCTCGACACGAAGGAGCGGTCGATCTTCACCCGGTGCGGACCGAGGAAGCGCAATGCCCCCAGGGACGAGTACCCGGTGCCGAAGTGGTCGATGGCCAGGCCGATGCCGGAGGTGCGCAGCCTGCGCATCGTCAGCTGCGCGGGGCCGGTCGCCTCGAGCAGCCCGAACTCCCCCATCTCGAAGATCACCGAACCGGGGACATCGGACTGCTCGGCGATGATCCGCAGCGCGTCGCCGGCGAACGAGGCGGAGTAGACCTGGCCGCGGGCCAGGTTCAGCCCGATGGGCACGTCCACTCCCTGGGCCCGCCAAACGGCCCGTTGGGCCAGCGCCCGGCGCAGCACCTGCTCGCTCAGGGCACCGTTGAGCCCGGCACGGGCTGCGACCGGCAGGAACTGGGACGGGAAGACCAGGGACCCATCGGCCAGCTGCACCCGGGCCAGGGCCTCGACGTACGCCAGCTGCCCCGAGGCGATGTCCACGATGGGCTGGTAGTGCAGGACGAGTCCGGCCGGCCCGCTGGTGGTCACCGGCTCGACCTCCAGCGCCACGCCCAGGGCCTCGCGGATCCGCTCCGCGGTCGCGAGCTCCTCGTCCATCTCGACCGAGTGCAGGCGCACCGTGTTGCGACCCGCGTCCTTGGCCCGGTACATCGCCATGTCCGCCTGCCGGAGCAGGTTGGCGGGATCGATGGCGTCCGCACGGGCCACGGAGATGCCCACGCTCATGCTGATCCGGTGCGACCGTCCGTCGACGCTGACAGGGTCATCCAGGGTCGCCCGCACGCGCTCCGCGACGGCCCGCACGTCCAGGGGATCGGCCAGCCGCGGGCAGAGGACCACGAACTCATCGCCACCGATCCGGGCCAGGGAGTCCTCGGGGCGCACCGCGGCGCGGATGCGTCGTGCGACCGCCACCAGGAGCTCGTCGCCGGCCTGGTGGCCGCGGGTGTCATTGACCATCTTGAAGCCGTCGAGGTCCAGGAAGATGACCGCCACGTGCGGTCCGTCCGACTGCGGGTCGAGGGCGCCGAGCTGGCGCAGGAGCTCGCCGCGGTTGATCAGCCCGGTGAGGGGGTCCTGCCGGGCCTCGCGGTCCAGCCGCGCGCGCGTGGTCCACTGCTCCGTGACGTCGTGCAGGACCACCAGGGCCAGGGGCTGGCCCGTCGGGTCGTGGGCGGACAGCGGGGAGACCGAGACATCCACCCAGCGATCCCCGTCCACGCCTGCGGCCAGGAGCCGCAGCGCGGTGGGCAGCTCGGCGGCCCCGTCAACCGGAGCATCGAGGATCCCGGGGAGCAGGTCCTCCACCCGGGCGCCGATCACGTCCGCGGGGGACCGTCCCAGGAAGCGTGCGGCCGCAGGGTTGGCGTCGACCGTGATCCCCAGGCGACCCCCGCGGTCGGGTCACCCGCAGGATCGCCAGCGGGGACTCGTCGAAGACCGATCGCAGCAGTGCGCTGCGCTCAGCCTCCCCGGTGCCCCCGTGCGCAGGTGCGCCCTGATCGCCGTCCGCCACCATCAGTCCGGTGCGGCGAGCACTCGTCGGGCGGCGTCTGCGCACCCCTGGGCGGTGAGGCCCAGTCGCTCCAGGATGGCGGGGCGCCCCGCATGGTCGAGGAACTCCTGGGGGATCCCCAGCCGCTCCATGCGCACGCTCACGCCGGCATCGGCCAGCGCCGTCGCCAGGCTCGAGCCGACCCCGCCGACCAACCCGTTGTCCTCCATGGTGACGACCCGCCCGATCTCGCTGGCGAGGTCCACCAGCGCCGCCGGCAGGGGGGTGATCCACAACGGGGCGGCCACCGCCACGGGCACGCCCTCAGCCGAGAGCTTGGCCGCGGCCTCACGAGCGGCACCGGCCATGCTGCCCACGCCCACGAGAAGCACCTGGGGCTCGGAGTCCGCGTGCAGGAGTTCCACTCCGTCGCTGTCCCCGACCGCCGGGAGGGGCTCGGCGAGCCGGCCCTTCGGGAAGCGCACGACGGTCGGGGCGTCGGACACGGCCACAGCCTCGCGCAGGGCACGCCGCAGGGTCTCCTCGTCGCGCGGAGCGGCGACCCTGGCCCCGGGGACCAGTCCGAGGATCGAGAGGTCCCACATGCCGTTGTGGGACGCCCCGTCGTCGCCGGTGACCCCCGCGCGATCCAGGATGATCGTGACCCCGGCGTGATGCATCGCGACATCCATCAGCACCTGGTCGAAGGCGCGGTTCAGGAACGTGGCGTAGACGGCGACCACCGGGTGCAGCCCCGCGAAGGCCATGCCCGCGGCCGAGGTCAGGGCGTGCTGCTCGGCGATGCCGACGTCGTAGGTGCGATCCGGGAACTGCTCGGCGAACCGGTCCAGGCCGGTCGGGCACAGCATGGCCGCCGTGATGGCCACGACGTCGGGCCGCTCGTGCCCGATCGCGACGAGCTCGTCGGCGAAGGCCGCGGTCCAGGTCGGCCCGCCGTTGCTGACCGGGATCCCGGTCTCCGGGTCGATGATCCCGACCCCGTGGAAGCGATCCGCCTCGTCGTTCTCGGCGGGCGCGTACCCGCGGCCCTTCTGCGTGATGACGTGGACCAGCACCGGCCCGCCGTACCGCCGTGCGGCGCGCAGCACCGACTCCACGGAGGCGACGTCATGGCCGTCGACGGGGCCGAGGTACTTCAGGCCGAGGTCCTCGAACATCCCCTGGGGGGCCACGACGTCCTTGACCCCGCGCTTCACGCCGTGCAGGGCCTCGAACAGCGGGCCACCCACCACCGGCGTGCGCCGCAGCGCGTCCTTGCCCCAGTCCAGGAACCGCTCGTAGCCGCGGGTGGTCCGCAGGGTGTCCAGGTGCCGGGCGAGCCCGCCGATCGTGGGCGCGTAGGACCGCTCGTTGTCATTGACCACGATGATCACGGGCCGGTGGGAGTCCGCGATGTTGTTCAGCGCCTCCCACGACATCCCGCCGGTCAGGGAGCCGTCGCCGACGACAGCCACGACCTGCCGCTGGCCGAGCGTCCCAGCCTGTTCGAAGGCCTTGGCGATGCCGTCGGCGTAGGACAGCGCCGTGGATGCGTGCGAGTTCTCGATGACGTCGTGCGGGCTCTCCGCGCGCGACGGGTACCCGGAGATCCCGCCCTCCTGGCGCAGGTGGTCGAACCCCTCGCGGCGCCCGGTGAGGATCTTGTGGACGTAGGACTGGTGCCCGGTGTCCCAGAGCAGGACGTCGTTCGGCGAGTCGAAGACCCGGTGCAGCGCGATGGTCAGCTCGACCACCCCGAGGTTGGGCCCGAGGTGGCCGCCGGTGCGGCTGACCTTCTCGACGAGGAACTCGCGGATCTCCTCGGACAGCTCGTCGAGCTGCTCGGGACCCAGGGCGCGGAGGTCCGCGGGTGAGTCGATGCTCTCCAGCACGCCCACGTCATGGCCTCCTCAACTCGTGCGGTCGTCGATACAGTCTAGGAGTGAACGTCCGTCCGCACACGGGCGGCGCGACCCTAGGCTGGGACCTGTGACGACTCCCCCCGGCTGGCCGCGCGCCGTGCCCGATCCGGAGTCCCCGGCGTTCGCGGACAAGGTGGTCGGCTGGCTGCTGGACGTGTGTCCCCCCGACTACCGCGGCCATGACGTGTTCCGGCGCCACCCGGTGATCCTGGCCAGGCTGGCTGCCCTGCACGCGGACGCCTCGCTGCAGGCCGCCAGGGCCGCGTACGCCGGGGCCAGGCGCGACCTCGCAGGGCGGGTGCCCCCCGAGGCGGTCGAGGAGACGCTGGCCGCGTTGAGCAAGGAGGGTGCCCGGCTCGCCGCCCAGGTGCGCGAGGTCGCGCTCATCGAGGAGGCCCTGCAGGGACGGCGCTGGCGCCCGAAGCTGTAGCCGGTCGCGGACGAACCGAGGGGCGGGATCCGGAATGGAACCCGCCCCTCGGGTTCACGCCTCAGCAGTGCCTCCGGTCACTTGACAGTCGTCGCGGTGAACCCGGCCGGCAGAGTAGTCGACCACGGGTGCCCGACATGCAGGCCGAGGCCGCTGTTCGCGACGACGACGGTGTAGCGTGATGACCGAGCTTCCGGCCGTGACGGTCGTTCCCTGCGGCTGGGCTTGCCGACTTGGTGGCAGACTGCAGGGGACTTCACCGGGTGGCAGGTGCGTCGTCGTCTGGTCAGGTCCATCCCAGCGTGACGCTGTTGACGAGGTCCGGCCGAGCCGGACTGCGCGGTGACCGTCACGGAGTAGGTGAGGTCCTCGCTGCTCATCGGACCGAGGTTCAGCGTCCAGGTGATGGTCCCGCGCTGTGGAGTCGTACAGACCTCCGTCGGAGATCGAGCTGGGGGTCGACACTCCAACGGGCAGGGTGTCCACGACCGGGTCGGTCGACGTCGCGTCGCCGCCGTTGTAGACCGTGATCGTGTAGGTGATCACGTCACCCTTCTCGACCGCAGTCCCGGTAGCGGGATTGGCGACCTTGGTCAGGACTGGGCAGACGGGCGTGCCGTCGATGACGATGGTCCAGGTCCACGTCTTGCCGTAGCCCCAGCCATTGCCCTCGCCGTTTCCGCCCTCGCCGTTGCCGTGACCGCCCTGACCGCCCTGACCGCTGTGACCGGCCTCTTCACTGGGCAGCAGGCTCGCGGCCTCCCCGTCATGGCCGCGCGGGCCGTTGTACTTGGCGGTGACCACGTACGTGCCGGCCGGGCGTGGGTACGTGCCCGCGGCCACCTCGACCCCATCGATCTTGTACTGGTAGTAGTCACTGGCAGGAATCGTGATCGAGCCGAGTTTCTGCGAGCCGTCCGCATTGCATTTCTCGTCCACCCACGGTCGGCGACGGCGGGACCCGCTTCACACACACGGTGACCGTGGCGCTGTCTGAGTCCTTGCCGTACTCGGGCTCCTCAGACCGTGTCTGGGGCTGGATGCCATCGCCGTACTCGAGCCATGCGGTGTTGGTGTAGCTGGTGCACTTCCCGACAACCCCGGGGAACGAGAGCGAGTACTCATACATGAACGGGCCGTCCGTGTAGTCGCTCACGCCCAACAGCACCGGGTTCTCGGGGTCGGTCTTGTCGTCGTAGACCGAGATCGTCCGGTTCTTCGGGATAGCCATGAATGTGAAGTCAACGCTGCCTGAGGCAGACCGCTTGCCGTATTCATGCTGGCCGTCCTCGGAGGAGCCGCTCATCTGCTCCACCTGAACTGCATCGTTGTCACCAGAGTGCCAGGGCCTCCATTTCGCAGTGGCGGTGTTGGTACCTGAGTCACCCGGATCTGATTCGAAGGTGCACGTGTACTGGAGAACCTCCGACTCACCGGCCGGAATGACCACGCCCTCGCCGCCCGCGACATAGCACTCGGGGGGGGCGCCATCGTCATCGCCGTGGCCGCCGTTGCCCGGACCACCATTGCCCTGACCGCCGAGGACGGACAGGCCCTCGTCGAAGCTCACGCGGTCGGTGACGTCTGCCTTGACGTCCCGGTCATTGGGATTCTGGACCGTGATCGTTCCGGTGATCCTCCAGTTGGACTCATGGACGCCCTTGGGGCGTGACCGTCACGACGTAGTCGACCGTGGCCGTCTCGAGTCTCGGGGATCCACAGCTTCTCGTCACCGACGAATGACTTGTCGATGTCCCACATGTACTCACGGTCGAACGTCGCCGTGGCGGTCTTCGTGACGATCAGGTTCTGGAACTGGTGCGTGAGGACCGTCGTTCGGATCGTCCGTGGGCTTCGACGCGGCCACCTTCCGGGATTGGGGCTCGACCATGGTGTCGGCTGACGGAGCGCGCGTATCGGGAGCCTCCTCTTCGGACGTCGCGGCAACCATGGCGACGGGAGCGGTCACCTCAGCGGCTGGGGCCGCATCGGGCTCCTCGACCACCGGGGGGACGTCCGAGGCAGGATCGGACTGAACCGATGCCTGCTCCTTGGCCTGGCCTCTGCGCTGCCTTGGCCTCTGCAGCTGCCTGGCCTCCTCCGCAGCCTTGGCCTCCTCCGCAGCCTTGGCCTCTGCGGCTGCCTTGGCCTCCGCAGCCCTGGCCTCCTCCGCAGCCTTGGCCTCCGCGGCTGCCTTGGCCTCCTGCCGCAGCCTTGGCCTCCTGCCGCTGCCTTGGCCTCCTCGGCTGCCTTGGCCTCCTCGGCTGCCCTGGCCTCCGCGGCAGCCTTGGCCTCGGCTGCCGCCGCCTCCTGGTCCTGCACGTCGGTCACGACGGTGTCCGTGGGGGCGGCCGACCTCGTCGGTGGCCGCCGCGGGTAGGCCGACCGCCGCGACCAGCAGGGCGCCGGAGGTCACCCCGGCCAACCACCTCCACCGTGCCGAACCCGCGTCGGACGCCAACTCCCTGTGCAATCTGCCGAACATCTTGTACACCTTCTTCTACTCATCCACGGAACTGACTCGGTGCAATCTCCCAGATGTTATTCGTGACAATTCGGGCACACTCCTCGAATGAGCACTCTCACAGGACCCCTCGAGAGGCGTCCCGCTGGCCGAATTCGGAAATGTACCCTGTCCTGCGAGGCTATTCCTCATCGGTGGGGAATGGCAGACCAGAATTGCCCCCCGTCTGGGGGACAATTCCGATTTCGCCGCACCACTCGCAACGTTGGGTAGTCAATTGATCACAGAATGCAATGGGGCCTTCGGCACCAGTCGCTCATGGGACACCGCCGGGCGCGGGCGGACATTCCTGGCCTCCAGGGAGCACGACGGATTCGTGATCTCGTCGGGGGTGGCACTGGCCGGCATGTGCCGGCACCCGATCAGCTGCCCAGGGCCTGGAACGCCTCGTAGACCATGAACGCGGGCCAGAACACGCCCTGCAGGATGGCCAGCAGGTACTCCCAGAACCCGTCGGCCTGCTGCCAGAACCAGGCCCATGCACCGAACATGCCCAGCCCGTAGAGGGCTCCCCCGCCTGCTGCCGCACCGTTGCTGTCACTCATGGCGATCCCCACCTCTCACGGTCCAGTGTGCTCCGCGAGGGGTGGGGATGGCCTGACAGGTGGCTACACCAGCGAGCGCAGCACGTACTGCAGGATGCCGCCGTTGCGGTAGTAGTCGGCCTCGCCCGGGGTGTCGATCCGCAGCACGGCCTCGAACTCGACGGCCGAGCCGTCGGACTTCTCCGCGCGCACCGACACCGTCCTCGGGGTGATCCCCTCGTTCAGGGCGGTGACGCCGCTGATCGAGAACACCTCGGTGCCGTCCAGGCCCAGGGAGGCAGCGTCCTGGCCAGCCGGGTACTGCAGCGGGAGCACGCCCATGCCGATCAGGTTCGAGCGGTGGATCCGCTCGTAGGACTCCGCGATGACGGCGCGGACCCCGAGCAGTGCCGTGCCCTTGGCCGCCCAGTCGCGCGACGAGCCCGAGCCGTACTCCTTGCCCGAGAGCACCACGAGCGGGATCCCGGCCGCGGCGTAGGACTGTGCGGCGTCGTAGATGGACGACTGCGGCGCGCCCTCGAGGGTGAAGTCGCGGGTGAAGCCGCCCTCCACGCCGTCGAGCAGCTGGTTGCGCAGCCGGATGTTGGCGAACGTGCCGCGGATCATGACCTCGTGGTTGCCCCGGCGTGAGCCGTAGGAGTTGAAGTCCGTGCGCGCGACGCCGTTCTCGGCCAGGTAGCGCCCGGCCGGGCTGTCCGGCTTGATCGACCCGGCGGGGCTGATGTGGTCGGTGGTGACCGAGTCGCCGAGCTTGGCCAGCACGCGCGCACCCACGACGTCGGTGACCGGCTCCGGCTGGGCGCCCATGCCCTCGAAGTACGGTGGCTTGCGCACGTAGGTCGAGTCCGGGGCCCAGTCGAAGGTGTCGCCGACCGGGGTGGGCAGCGCCTGCCAGGCCTCGTCCCCGGCGAACACGTCGGCGTAGCGCGAGGCGAACATCTCGGCGTCGATGGCCGAGTCGATCACCGACTGCACCTCGGCCGGCGACGGCCAGATGTCCCTGAGGTACACCGGCGCGCCCGACGGGTCCGTGCCCAGCGGCTCGGTGGTCAGGTCGAGGTCCATCCGCCCGGCGATCGCGTAGGCGACCACCAGGGGCGGGGAGGCCAGGTAGTTCATCTTGACGTCCGGGTTGATCCGGCCCTCGAAGTTGCGGTTGCCCGACAGCACCGAGACGACGGCCAGGTCGTGGGCGTTGACCGCGGCGGACACGGCCTCGGGCAGGGGCCCGGAGTTGCCGATGCAGGTCGTGCAGCCGTAGCCGACGGTGTCGAACCCGAGCTTGTCCAGGTACGGGGTCAGCCCGGAGCGGTCGTAGTAGTCGGTGACGACCTTCGAGCCGGGCGCCAGGGTCGTCTTCACCCATGGCTTGCGGGTGAGGCCGCGCTCGACGGCGTTGCGGGCCAGCAGGCCGGCAGCCACCATCACCGAGGGGTTCGAGGTGTTGGTGCAGGACGTGATCGCCGCGATCACGACCGCTCCGTGCCCGATCGTGACCTCCTGCTCCTCGATGCTCAGGGCGGCCGTGGCCGCGGGATCGGAGGTGTAGGTGCCCAGCGCCGCGAGGAAGCCGGACTTGGCGTCCGTCAGGGCGACCCGGTCCTGCGGGCGCTTCGGGCCGGCCAGGGAGGGCACGATCGTGCCCAGGTCCAGCTCGATGACACTCGTGTACCGCGCCTCACGGGACGGGTCGTGCCAGAGGCCCTGCTCCTTGGCAGTAGGCCTCGACCAGCGCGACCTGCTCCTCGGTGCGCCCGGTCAGCCGCAGGTAGCGCAGGGTCTCGTCGTCGATCGGGAAGATGGCGGCCGTCGAGCCGTACTCGGGGCTCATGTTGCCGATCGTGGCGCGGTTGGCCAGCGGCACCCCGGCCACGGCCTCGCCGAAGAACTCCACGAACTTGCCGACCACGCCGTGCGTGCGCAGGATCTCGGTGATCGTCAGGACCATGTCGGTGGCCGTCGCACCCTGGGGCAGCTCGCCGGTGAGCTTGAAGCCGACCACCTGCGGGATGAGCATGCTGACCGGCTGGCCGAGCATCGCGGCCTCGGCCTCGATGCCGCCGACACCCCAGCCCAGCACGCCCAGGCCGTTGACCATCGTCGTGTGCGAGTCGGTGCCCACGCAGGTGTCCGGGTAGGCCTGCCCGTTGCGGACCATCACGACGCGGGCCAGCGCCTCGATGTTCACCTGGTGCACGATGCCGGTGCCGGGCGGCACGACCTTGAACTCGTCGAAGGCCGACTGCCCCCAGCGCAGGAACTGGTAGCGCTCGCGGTTGCGCTCGTACTCCAGGGCCACGTTGCGGGTCGCGGAGTCGTGGGTGCCGAAGAAGTCGGCGATGACCGAGTGGTCGATGACCAGCTCGGCCGGGGCCAGCGGGTTGATCTTCGCCGGGTCCCCGCCGAGGTCCTTCATGGCCTCGCGCATGGTGGCCAGGTCGACCACGCACGGCACGCCGGTGAAGTCCTGCATGATCACCCGTGCCGGGGTGAACTGGATCTCGTCGGTCGGCTCCGCGTCCGGGTCCCAGGCGCCGAGGGTGCGGATCTGGTCGGCGGTCACGTTGGCGCCGTCCTCGGTGCGCAGGAGGTTCTCCAGCAGCACCTTGTGCGTGAACGGCAGCGCCTCGGCACCGGGAACTGCGGAGATCCGGAAGATCTCGTGGGTGGTCCCGCCGACCTCGAACGTGCCGCGTGCCCCGAAACTGTCCTTGCTCGCCATGCAGACTCCTCCTCAGCAACCGACCCGAAGGCTATCGCGCCCTCCCGGGACCCGCGTGTCCCGGCATCGAAAGTATCTTGACATCAAGATATCACTGGGAGGCGAGCTTGGCTACGCACTCCACGTGATGCGTGGTCGGGAACAGGTCCAGTGCGACGAGCTCAGCCAGGACCAGTCCATGGTCCCGGAAGGTCGCCAGGTCACGGGCCAGGGCCACGGGATCGCAGGCGACGTAGGCAACCGCCCGCGGTCGTGCGGCCGCGATCGCCTGCACCACGGCAGCACCGGCCCCGGTCCGCGGTGGGTCGAGGATCACGAGATCGGCACCTGCGAGCGCCTCCCGCCGCGCCACCCAGCGGTCGACCCCGGCCCGCACGATGGTCACCGGGAGATCACCCGCGTTGGCCTGCGCCAGCTCGCAGGCACGTCGGTCGCCCTCGACCAGGGTCAGGTGCACGGCACCGTCGACCTGTCCCGCCAGGCTCAGCCCGAACAGGCCCACCCCGGAGTACAGGTCCACCAGCCGCTCGCCCGCCCGGGGATCGAGCATCCGGCGCACATGCCCCACGAGGGTGTCCGCCGCGCCCGGGTGCACCTGCCAGAAGCCCTCGGGCGCCACCGACCACGTCCGACCGTCTGCACGCTCGCGGAGGGGGATGGGGGGCGGATCGGACTCCAGGAATGCGACCGGCTCCCCCGCCGACGGTGCGGCGAACCCCACCCGCGCTCCCGCGGGCCACCTCGCGCCGAACAGGTCGAGAGGGCCCAACCGCGGGTGCAGCTGCGGGCACGCCCCGGCGACGACGACGTCATGGGACCGGTGGCGCAGGAACCCAGCGCGACCCGAGGGGTCCACGCCCAACGTCCCACGGGTACGCCACCCGAGCCCGTCGGCGGATCCCTCCGCGGCCGTGGGCCCCGCCGGATCCGCGACCGGCTGCACGGCGAACGACTCAGGCAGGTCGATGCCCGCGAATCGGCTCATCGCCTCGCGCACGACGTCGGACTTCAGGCGCCGCGCCGCCGCGGGCGTGGCATGCTGCCAGTCGCAGCCACCGCAGTCCCGGGCGACCGGGCACGGTGGCTCGCGGCGATCGGGGCTGGCGACCAGCACCTCGAGGGCATCGGCGCGGACGAACCGGGCCTTGCGGCCCACGGACGTGACCCGCACCCGAACCCGCTCACCGGGCAGGGCGTGACGGACGAAGAGCACCTGGCCCTCGTGCCGGGCGACGCAGTGGCCACCATGGGCCACCGCACCGACCTCGACGTCGACGAGGTCGCCCACCGCCATGCCCGCGGCTACCGGGGGGATGGCCCGGCCCCCATCTCGCCGGCCACGAACGCATCGGCGGTCTCGGCGTCGGGCTCCCCGCGGCGCAGGGCACCGGGGGCCTGGGCCTCGGGCTCGTCGGCGATCCGCTCGCTGGAGAGCAGCTGCCACGGGACGCTGACGACCATCACCCCCGGCGTGAACAGCAGCCGGCTCTTCAGGCGCAGTGCGCTCTGGTTGTGCAGCAGCTGCTCCCACCAGTGCCCGACCACGTACTCCGGCACGTAGACGCACACGAGATCGCGCGGTGAGCTGCGGCTCAGCCCGCGCACGTACTCGACGACCGGCCGGGTGATCTCGCGGTAGGGCGAGTCCAGGACCTTCAGCGCCACCGGGATCCCGCGGCGCTCCCAGTCGGCGATCAGCCGCGCGGTGCCGTCGTCGTCGACGTCCACGGTCACGGCCTCGAGGACGGTCGGCCGGGTCGCCCGCGCGTACGCCAGGGCGCGCAGCGTCGGCTTGTGGACCTTGGAGACAAGCACGATCGCGTGCACCCGGCTGGGCAGTGTCACGCTCTCGTCGTCGCCGGCCACCAGCTCCACCGAGACCCGGTCGTAGTGCCTCCTGATCGACTCCATGATGAGGAACAGCACCGGCATCGCGATGACGACGATCCACGCGCCCTGCAGTGAACTTCGTGACCAGGACGATCACCAGGACGGTGCCCGTCATGCAGAACCCGACCCCGTTGACCAGCCGCTTGCGCTTCATGCGTCCGCGCTCGGCGGGATCACGCTCGTCCCTCAGGTGCCGGTTCCAGTGCTTGATCATCCCGAGCTGGCTGAGGGTGAAGGACACGAAGACACCGATGATGTACAGCTGGATCAGCGCCGAGACGTTGGCCTCGTAGACGTAGATCAGGAGGCCGGCCAGACCCGCCAGCGTGATGATGCCGTTGCTGAACGCGAGCCGATCGCCGCGGGTGTGCAGCTGCCGGGGCAGGTATCCGTCCCGGGCCAGGATCGAGCCGAGCACCGGGAACCCGTTGAAGGCGGTGTTGGCCGCCAGGACCAGGATCAGCGCCGTCACCACCGACACGAACACGAACATCGGCGTGAAGTTCGAGAAGACGGCCTGGGCGACCTGGGCGATGACCGTCTTCTGCTCCGTCCCCGGGGGCATCCCGATCAGGTCCTCGGTGGTCTCGGCGACCTTCACCTTCGTGACGACGGCCAGCCACGTGATGCCGGCGAACATCGTCATCGCGATCGCCCCGAGCATCGCCAACGTGGTGGCGGCGTTCCTGGACTTCGGCTTGCGGAATGCCGGCACGCCGTTGCTGATGGCCTCGATGCCGGTCAGCGCCGTCGTGCCCGACGAGAACGCGCGCGCGATCAGGAACACCAGGGCCGCGCCCGCGAAGGTGGCCTCCGGCTTGATCTCCCACTCGGCCGACTCCGCCAGCAGGACGTCGCCCTGGAACATCCGGACCCCGGCCCAGATCAGCATCGAGAAGATCGCGAAGATGAAGGCGTAGGTGGGCACGGCGAACGCCGTCCCTGACTCCCGCACGCCCCGCAGGTTGATCAGGGCCAGCAGGACCGTCAGGCCGACGGCGAGCAGGACACGGTGCTCGCCCATCCACGGGATCGCCGACGCGGCGTTGGCCACGGCGGACGAGATCGACACGGCCACGGTGAGCACGTAGTCGACCATCAGCGCGCTGGCGACGAAGACCCCCCAACGGGGTCCCAGGTTCGTGGAGACGACCTCGTAGTCCCCACCGCCGGAGGGATAGGCGTGCACGTTCTGCCGGTAGGACAGCACCACCACGAGGAACACCAGGATGACCGCGGCCGCCACCCACGGCGCGTACTGGTACAGCGCGTACCCGCCCAGCGACAGGACGAGCAGGATCTCCTGTGTGGCGTACCCGTTGGACGACAGGGCGTCGGAGGCGAACACCGGCAGCGCGATGCGCTTGGGAAGCAGCGTCTCGCCGAGCTGGTTCGTGTGCAGCGCACGACCGAACAGCACCCGCTTGGAGGCGTCGGAGAAGGTTCCCACGTGGGTGAATGCTACGCACAGTGCGGACCCCCATGGGCCGCGTGTAGCGTTCCGGTCGTGCACATCGTGATCCTCGGATGCGGCCGAGTCGGTTCCGCCCTCGCGCAGACCATGGACCGGCAGGGCCATTCGGTCGCTGTCGTCGACATGGACCCCGAGGCGTTCCGCAAGCTCTCCCCCGACTTCGGCGGCAGCACCGTCGTCGGGGATCGGCTTCGATCGCGACACGCTCATGGAGGCCGGGATCGCCCACGCCCAGGCCTTCGCCGCCTGCAGCAGCGGCGACAACACGAACATCATCGCCGCCCGCGTGGCCCGCGAGACGTTCGGCGTCGGCAACGTGGTGGCCCGCATCTACGACCCCCGGCGGGCCGAGGTCTACCAGCGCCTGGGGATCCCGACCGTGGCCAGCGTCTCGTGGGCCACCGACCAGATGCTGCGTCGACTCCTCCCCCGCGGGGCGCAGGAGGAGTGGACCGACCCGAGCGGGACGATCGCCCTCGCGGAGATGACCGGTGCACCCTGACTGGGTCGGCCGGCTGGTGCACGACCTCCAGGACACCACCGGGGCGCGCATCGCGTTCCTCACCCGCTTCGGGGTCGCGGTGCTCCCCACCCGCGAGACCGTGCTCCAGGACGGCGACATCGTCCACGTGCTGCTCATGCGCGAGGACGAGGAACGCATCCAGGAGATCTTCCAGGCCGCTCCGGAGGGACATCGATGAGGGTCTGCATCGCAGGGGCCGGCAAGGTCGGACGGGCCATCGCCCGCGAGCTGCTGCACAACGGCCACGAGATCCTGCTGGTCGACAAGGAGGCCGACATCGCCCGGGTCGGCATCGTCGAGGGCGCGCACGTGCTCTGCGCAGACGCCTGCGAGGTCTCGGCCCTCGAGGAGGCTCAGCTGCAGACCTGCCAGGTGGTCGTCGCCGCGACCGGTGACGACAAGGTCAACCTGGTGGTGTCCCTGCTGGCCAAGACCGAGTTCGGCGTCCCGCGCGTGGTCGCCCGGGTGAACCACCCGAAGAACGAGTGGCTGTTCAACGAGGCGTGGGGCGTGGACGTGGCCGTGTCGACGCCGCAGATGCTCTCCGCGCTCGTCGAGGAGGCGGTCACGGTCGGCGACCTCGTCCGGCTGTTCACCTTCCGGCAGAGCAACGCCAACCTGGTCGAGCTGACCCTCGGGGCGGACTCCCCCGTCGTCGGGCAGGCGGGTGGGCGAGGTCGCGTGGCCGCCGGACACCTCGCTCGTGGCCATCCTGCGCAGCCTGCAGGTGATCGCGCCCAGCCCCGACGACCCGCTGGAGGCCGGCGACGAGCTGCTGTTCGTCTCCGCCCCGGACCAGGAGGAGGCCATCCAGACGCTGCTGTCCCCGTGACGCGGGCAGCAGGGCGGGTGGATCAGGCGGACTCCGGCTCCAGCCCCACGGAGGGCTCGAGGAGGGCCGCCTCGGACTCGACCTGCTTGAGCACCGGATGGATGATGCGGTAGCTCAGGTACGCGGCCAGCAGGAACAGCGGCCAGCCCAGCACGAGCTTGGCCACGCCCGAGCATGCCGACGGCACCGGCGAAGTACATCGGCAGCTGGATGACCAGCCGCAGCCCGAACATCGCCACCCAGATCCAGGAGGCCGTCGCGTAGGCCCGGTACTGGCGCGGGTCGGCCCGCCAGCCGGTGGCATCGCCGCGGACGTACCCGATGATCACCCCGAGGAGCGGCCACCGGACGATGCAGGAGATCGCGTAGGCCAGCATGTAGGCGACGTTGATCAGGATGCCGATGAGGAAGTAGTTCTCGGCCCTGCCCGTCCGGGTGGCGACGAAGGCCGAGATGGCCACACCGAAGAACCCGGCCACGACCTGCTGGAGGGACTCCCGGCGCGCGAGGCGCACGACGGCGATGACCGCGCCCGAGACCAGTGCGGCGATCACCGAGGGGCGCAGCTGCTGGGAGGTGGCCAGGTAGGCGATCACGAAGACCGCGGCGGGCAGCCCGGAGTCGATCATGCCGCGCCATCCGCCGATGGCCTGGTCGAGCATGGCACGGTCGACGCCCAGGGAGTCAGCAGCCTGGGTGCCCGGCACTCCCGTGACCCCGTCCTGCTGCTCGGTGCTCACGACGCCCCCGAGATCGCCCGGAGCTCGTACCGGGGGTTGAAGATCGTGGGGTCGGTCTCGTTGCAGGTGATCCTGCCGGTGACCACGATGGAGCGGCCCGGCGTGATGCCCAGGATCTGGCGGCGCCCGAGCCACACGAGCCGCACCTGGCCGGATCCGTCGTACAGCTCGGCCTCGACGGCGGGCACGGTCTCACGGGGTCGCAGCGTCACCGAGCGCAGCACTCCCGAGACGGTGGACTCCTGGCCGCCGACGCACTGGCTGATCGGTGTGGCGCCCACCTCGGAGATCGAGCCCTGCAGGGTCTCCGCGTGCTGCGCGGACTTGCTCTTGGTCAGGCTCGCGCCGATCCGTTGGAGCACGTTGGGCCTCGTCGTCGACACGCCTCAAGGGTAGCGGTCCGCGCCGGTACCGGGGAACGTCCGCGCAGCGGGGTGCTCCGGGGCCGTGTGCCCACCCGGTGCCGGGATGCTCAGCGGATCTCGGTGATCTCCGGCCCGCGCTCGAACGGGTCGAGGTCCGTGAAGCGATCGTCGGGCGCGTCACCGGAGTCCTCGGAGCCCTCACCGTCCTCGCTCGCGCCCTCCTCGGCCGTCGCGGGCTGCTGCGGCAGGGTCAGCGGGAGGGGGTCCCGGGGGGCCATGGCCGACGCCCCCCGCACCACGATCGTCTGGCGGACCAGTCGGTGCAGCATGTCGCTGGGATCCGGCTCCACCGCGGCGCGGCCCAGGAAGACAGCCCGGAGGAACCACCGGGGGCCGTCGATGCCCACGAAGCGCACGGGCTGGGTCACCTGCTCACCCTCGGGGGTGCGGGCCGGGATCAGCCCGCGGATCTCGGGACCGAACGCCCCTTCATCCTCGGACACCCGGGCGCCGGCCGTCCCGGCGAGCTCGGCCAGCATCTCGGCCCGGATCTCGTCCCACAGGCCCTCGGACCGGGGGGCGGCGAAGGCCTGGAGCTGCACCGCGGCCCCCTCGCCGACACCCGTGACGGCCCGGACCTCCTGGGTGTTGGGATCGGCCTCGACCTGCACCCCGATGCCCGGCAGCCCGGGGATCAGCAACGACCCGAGGTCCAGGCGTGGGACCTCCGGATCGGCCAGGTCGGACTCGGACTCGTCGAACGGTCCCGACGAGCGGTCGAAGCCGGACCCGGGAGAGCCATCCGGGGAATCCTCGCCATGCTCCTGGCCCTCGACGTCGTCGACGCCATCGCTGGACGGAGGAGACCTCCACGCCCAGATCAGCATCCTCGGCGCCCTCAGGCGCGGGGCGTCGCTTGAACAGGGCCATGGGAGCCTCCAGTCGGGTGGTGCACAGGCGTCACAATCTACCCCGCGGCATGCCCGCCCGTGGAACCGAATCCACCGGCACCCCGTGCAGAGCCGGGCAGCGTCTCGACCTCGTGGAACCTCGCCCGGACCACCGCCTGGATCACCAGCTGCGCGATCCGGTCCCCCCGGTGGAACACCACGGGTGCCACCGGATCGAGGTTGATCACGCTCACCTTGATCTCGCCCCGGTAGCCGGCATCGACGGTCCCGGGCGCATTCACCAGCGACACCCCGAAACGCACCGCGAGCCCGCTGCGGGGGTGCACGAAGGCCGCGAAGCCGTCGGGCAGGGCGATCGCGATCCCGGTGGGCAGCAGCGCGCGCTCGCCGGGAGCCAGGGTGGCGTCCACAGTCGTCACGAGGTCGGCGCCCGCGTCCCCCGGGTGCTCGTAGGACGGGAGGGGGACCCCGGGATCCAGCCGCGTGATCAGCACATCGGTCATGGGTTCATCTCCGCCGGGGGCCCCGCGTCCCCGTCCGCGATGGCCATCGCCACCTCAGTCGGCCGGCCGTGGGTACGGAAGTGGCCGATCTCCACCTGGATGAACAGGGCCGAGGCAGTCACGGCGATCGGCCCGTCGGAGCCCAGCCGCCCGATGGCGGCGGTGTACACCTTGCGGCCGGAGACCCCCGTGATCCGCGCGTCGAACTCCAGCACCGTGCCCACCGGCACCGGTCGCACGAAGTTGGTCTCCAGTCGCGCGGTGACCCCCGGACGCATCAGCATCCAGTTCAGCGCCCCGAGCACCTCGTCGACGGCCGCGGTGAGCAGCCCGCCGTGGGCCAGGCCCGGCGCTCCCTGGTGGGCGGGGCCGACCTCGAACGACGCCGTCAGGGTCAGCCCCTCGCCGGCCTGGACCTGCATGTGCAGGCCGGCCGGGTGCTCCGATCCGCAGCCGAAGCAATGGCGGTAGTGCGAGGCGATCATCGTTCCGGGCGGGACGGCGTCAGGGCTGCGCGGCGGAAGGATCGCCTCCGGCCCGGGTGTCGTCCCCGGCCCGATCGGCTGGGGCTCCATCACGGTCCCGACCCTACCGAGCGGCGCAGCACCGGCGATCCGGCGGGGTTGGCCGGGGCCCCGCGTTCGGCCCCCGCGCCGTCGGGGTGCCAGAGTTGGCGGCGTGACCACTCACGATGCCGCCCTCGTGCCCGCCTACCGCGAGCGGCTCTGGCCCGGGCCGGTCGTCTGGATCCTGGCGGTCGGGACCATCGCCGCCCTGGCCATCGCCTACGGGAGCTCCATGGGCGCCCTGACGGGCTGGCTCGTGGCGCTCGGCGCCGGTGTCATCACAGCGGCCCTGATCGCCCACAGCGCTGCACGCGTCCAGGTCACCAGGCAGCAGCTGCGCGCCGGTCGCGCGGCCATCGAGTGGGAGTTCACCGGCCGGGTGCTGCCGCTCGATGCTGAGGCGGCCCGGACGGCCCGTGGCCCGCAGGGGGACCCGACGGCCTTCCTGCTGCTGCGCCCGGGGGTCGGGCCGGGGGCGGTGGTGGTCGAGGTGACGGACCCGGCCGACCCGCACCGCACGTGGTTGATCGCCTCACGACACCCCGAGCGACTGGCGCGCGCGATCGAGACCGCCCGTGGCAGGCTGTCGCCATGACAACCGCGACCGCACCTGCCGTCAGCTCCGCGCGTGGCGCCCTGCAGACCGCCCGCCCGCTGATCACGCTGGGTGCCACCTGTGTGGTCCGCAAGGCAATGATGAAGGGCTACGAGGCCCGCACCGGCAAGCCTGCGCCGGTCATCTACAGCCGCGACGCCTCGGTGGTGTCGAAGGTGCTCTGGGCGGCAGCCATGGCCGCCACCATCGCGGCGATCGAGATCGTCCTCTGGCAGATCCTCGACTCCGACGACGACTGAGCCCGGCGCGACCCCACGCCTGCATCCCTGCGTCCTGCGCGGGCGCGGGGATCAGCCGGTCAGGCCGCGCACTCCTTGCAGATCGGCATGCCGTCCTTCTCGCCGGCCAACTGGCTGCGGTGATGGACCAGGAAGCACCGACCACAGGTGAACTCGTCGGCCTGCCTCGGCAGGACGCGCACGCTCAGGCTCTCGTCGGACAGGTCAGCCCCGGGAAGCTCGAGGTTCTCGGCGAGCTCCGTCTCGTCCACGTCGACGGTGGACGCCGCCTTGTCGATCCGGCGGGCCTTCAGCTCCTCGATGCTGTCCTCGGCAAGACTGTCGTCCTCGGTCTTGCGCGGCGCGTCGTAGTCGGTGGCCATGCTGGCACTCCCCCCATGATGGGATCGGTCTCGGATCGGTGTCGGATCGGTACAACACTCCAGCGCCGGGTGTTTATGCCCACGCTGCGGAGCGCATTGTGCCCCATGATGGTGCCCGGAGCAGCATGACACGGCCCATTGGGCCGCAGAGGAGGAGCGCAGATGGCCCTGTACGCGATCGGCGAGCGCACACCGACGATCCATCCCACCGCGTTCGTCCATCCGGAGGCCGTGATCATCGGGGACGTCACCGTCGGGGCCGAGGCCTCGATCTGGCCCACGGCGGTGCTGCGCGGTGACACCGGCCGGGTGGTGATCGGGGCCCAGACGTCGATCCAGGACGGCAGCGTCCTGCACTGCACCGACACGTTGGACACGATCGTCGGAGCCCGGTGTGTGATTGGTCACAGGGCCCACCTGGAGGGGTGCACGATCGAGGACGGCAGCCTCGTGGGGTCGGGGTCGGTCGTCCTGCACGGGGCCGTCGTGCGCGCCGGGGGGATGGTCGCGGCCCAGGCGCTGGTGTCGCCGGGCACCGAGGTCCCCAGCGGAGCGGTCGCGATGGGCGTCCCGGCCCGGATCAGGGCCGATGCCGTCCCCGAGGGGATGATCGAGTCCTCGGTCGAGACCTACGTGCAGAACGCCCACTGGTACAACGCGCACCTGCGCCGGATCGGCTGAGCGGCAGGCCATCGGCCATCGTGCACCGAACCCGCCCGGCAAGATCACGGTTTCATCCAACTCTGCGGCCGATCGGTGGCCTGAGAATCGGATGGAACCGCCCGGAGCGACCGAGAGTTGGAGGAAATCGCGGGACGCGGGCGGGGCGGCTCAGTCCTGGTCGGCGCCGGCGCGGGCCAGGAGCGCGCTGAACTCCTGGGCCAGGTGGGCGGGGGCCAACCAGGTCAGCTCGCTGGACGGCGGGCCATCGCCGGGGCCGCCTGCGACCAGCCCGGACTCGGTGGCGACGAGCACGCCTGCGGCGAAGTCCCACGGGTTGAGGCCGCGCTCGTAGTAGCAGTCGACGCGACCCGCAGCGGCCCAGCACAGGTCGACCGCGGCGGCTCCCGCCCGGCGGATGTCGCGCACCGCCGGCAGCACGGTGGTCAGGGTGCGCGCCTGGGCGGCCCGCCGGTCCCGCGCATAGCCGAAGCCGGTGGCGACCAGCGCCCGGCTCAGGTCCTCGGGTGCCCCTGGGATCGGCCGCTCGACGCCTGCCCCGTGCACCCGGACTGCGCCCTGACCCCGGACGGCGACGAAGGTCTCCGCGAACCTCGGGACGTCGACCACGCCCACCTCGACGATGCCGTCGACCTCCGCGGCGATGCTCACCGCCCAGCCGGGCAGCCCGTAGAGGTAGTTCACGGTGCCGTCGAGCGGGTCCACGATCCAGCGCACCCCGGAGGTGCCCGCCCGATCGGCACCCTCCTCGCCGAGCAGCCCGTCGTCCGGGCGTGCGGCCAGGATCATCCCCACGATCAGGGCCTCGGCCTCGGTGTCCATCTGGGTGACCACGTCGGTGAGCGTGGACTTCGTCGAGACCGTCAGCGCCTGCTCCCACCCGACGAGCAGGTCGCCGGCAGCCCGGGCCGCGCGCCAGGCGAGATCGAGGAGCTCGTGCTCGAGGCCCAGATCTCCCGGGGTGGTCCCGGCCCGGTCGTCGGTCATGAGTCGGACCCGCACAGCGCCGGGCGCGGTCCGCGCGGGTTCGGGCAGCACCCCGCGGCGCAGGGGACGATCCGCGGCCCCAGTGCCCCGGTCGTCGGCCTGGGCAGGCCGACCACGCCGTCCGCGGCGGCCCGGGACTCCGCCAGGAGGTCGGCGACCATGGCGATGAACCGCGGATCGGTGCCGGCCGTGGCGGCGCGGGCGACCGGGAGGCCGACCTCCCGCGCCTGCTCCGTGGCGATCGTGTCGAGGTCCCAGATGACCTCCATGTGGTCGCTGACGAAGCCGATCGGGACCATGACAGCACCCGGGACCCCTGCCTCGGCGAGGGCGTGGAGGTGGTCGCCGATGTCCGGCTCGAGCCACGGGATGTGCGGCGCCCCCGAGCGCGACTGGTAGACGAGGTCCCACTCGTCGCCATGGCCCAGGGCCGCGGCGATCGTCGCTGCGACGTCGCGGTGCTGGGCGACGTAGTCGCACCGATCGGCATCCGCGGTCGGGATCGAGTGCGTGGTGAACACCAGCCGGCTGCCTGCGGGCAGGCCGGCGAGGCTGGTGCGGGTCGCGTCGACCATCGACTCGATGAATCCGGGGTGGTTGAAGTACGTGCGCAGCTTGTGGACCTGCGGCTCCCAGGTGGGGTCCTCGGACCGCACCTCGGCCAGGGCGTCGTGCAGGTTCTCGCGGTACTGCCGGCAGCCCGAGTACGAGGAGTAGGCCGACGTGAGGAACGCGAAGATGCGGGTGGCGCCGAGCGCGCGGGCCTGGCGCAGCGCCTCGGTCAGGTACGGATCCCAGTTGCGGTTGCCCCACAGGACGGGCACCTGCTCGCCGCGACCGGACAGCTCCGCGGCGATCTGGTCCACCAGGGTCCGGTTGATCGCATTGATCGGTGAGACGCCGCCGAAGTGGGCGTAGTGGGCCCCGACCTCCACGAGCCGCTCCCGGGGGATCCCTCGGCCCCGGGTGACGTTCTCGAGGAAGGGAACGACGTCGTCGGGGCCCTCGGGGCCGCCGAACGACACGACGAGCAGCACGTCCACGTCCTTGATCCTCCCCGACATGGGCCGTGCCAGCCACTGCGGGCCCCCATGTGGGGCACAATGTGGCCGATTGCCCTGTGGCAGATGCGAGGAGTGCGATGCGCGAGTTGAGGTTCGATGGCCTGTCCCCTGACGGCACACGCCTGATCCTGGCGGGCAACGACGGCCAGAAGTGGTCCGTCGTGATCGATGAGCGCATCGAGGCCGCCGTCCGGCGCGATCGTGCCCGGATCGGCCAGGTCGAGATCGAGCAGGCCGGGATGCTGCGTCCCCGGGAGATCCAGGCCCGGATCCGCTCCGGCCAGACCGCCGAGGACGTCGCCGCCGCCAGCGGCCTGCCCATCGAGCACATCCGCCGCTTCGAGGGTCCCGTCCTCACGGAGCGGGCGTGGGTGGCTCAGCAGGCGCAGGCCACGGAGGTGCGGCGTCCCGGGGGCGACATCGAGCTCGGCGACCTCGTCTCCGAGCGGCTGCATGCCGAGGGCGTGGACCCGGCCGACATCTCCTGGGACGCGTGGCGCCGCGACGACGGCACGTGGGTGGTCATCGCCACCTTCCCCATCCCGCCGAACACCCACGTCGCCACCTGGACCTACGACAGCGGCAGCCGCACGATGACCGTCGTCGACGACAATGCCGGCACCCTGTCAGCGATCGATCCGCAGGCCCCCCTGCACCTGGCGGCAGCGCGACCGATGCTGTCCACCGTCGCCCCGCTCGAGGACGAGGATGAGGACGAGCCCGGCGACGAGCCGGCGGTCATCACGTCACGGTCCCCCTGGGGGCAGGTGCGTGCGGAGCAGCCCGACGAGCAGGAGGCCGACGAGGACGTCCCCGACGAGGACGAGGCCCTGGCGCTGGAGGACCGGGAACCCGACGAGCCGGCCGACGACGACCTCGAGGCGGCCACCCATGACGAGGACGAGGAGGCCTCGCTCGACGAGGTCCCGGACTCGCAGGACGTCGATCCGATCGACGTGCCCGCGGACAGCGAGGCGGACGCGTCCGACGCGCGCGGACGGCGACGCCGGACGACGACGCGGCAGACCTCGGCGAGTCCGGCCCGACGGCCGACGCCGAGGACGTCCCGCTGTTCCCGACACCGCCCGCCACGACCCATCGCACACCGGGCAAGCCCAGCGTGCCGAGCTTCGACGACATCCTGTTCGGTCCCGGCCCGGGCAAGTAGGCAGGCACCGGGACCCGGTCAGCGGGGGTCGGCACCCACGGATCCCCCGGCGACCCGCAGCGGGATCAGGACCTCCGCGTCGGTGAGTCCTCCGTGCTGCCCGCGCAGCCCGGACACGATCCGGTCGATCCGGTCCGAGGTGAGCGCCCAGTTCTCGCGGGCGATCGCCACCACGTCCCCGATCCGGTCGGCGTACCAGTCGTCCACGGGCCCGAGCAGCACCGCCACCTCTTGCCGGGTCCGGACCTCGGCGCGATCCCCGAGCTCGTCGGCCCATGCCCGCCGCACGGACTCGCTGCGACCGGCAGCCGTGTAGACGTGTCGGACCCGCGGCTCCCCCAGGATGGTCACGACGTCCTGGCGAAGTGCGGGACGGGTCTCCAGGTCGATGCGCCGGTCGTCCGGGGTGTCCAGCATCCCGTGGTCGGCCGTGACCAGCAGGCCGACGTCGTCGGCCGCGAGGTCGAGCAGTCCGGCGACCAGCGAGTCCACCCGGGCCAGGGCCGCGCGGTACGCCGGGGAGCTGACGCCGTGGATGTGCCCCGCCTTGTCGAGGTCCGGCCAGTAGACATAGGTGAGGCTGGCGCGGTCCTCGGCGCGGGCGCGCCTGATGGCTGCAGCGGCCACCGCCAGCCGGGCCGGCAGGGTATCCGCCCCCGGGTACTCACCCCCGCGCAGGGCGGCTCGGGTCAGGCCGCTGCTGCGGTGGGCCGCAGGTGCAGCGCTGGTCACGAGCACCCCGGCGCTGGCCGCCCGCTCCAGGACGGTCGACTCGGGCTGGGTGGCGATGGGGTTGGGGTCGGCACCCCAGGACAGCGGGGCCAGCACCGACCCGTCGTCGAGGCGGAACGTCGTCCCGACGATCCCGTGCATGCCCGGGGGAAGCCCGGTGCCCAGGCTGGTCAGCGAGACGCAGGTGGTCGACGGGAACGGGGCCGCGAGGGGCCCGATCTCGGACATGGCCGCGAGCTGGGGTGCCACCGAGGCGTGCTCGCCGAGCTGCAACGATCCGAGCCCATCGACCAGCAGCACGATGACGTGCCGGGGTGCGCCCAGGGCAGCCCCGAGCGGGCCCACGAGGCCGTTCCCCCCGGCCGGGAACCCCGGCACCCCGAGCAGGTGGGCGACTGCGGGCAGGAGCTCAGCCAGCGGCCTCGGGGTCACAGAGCGCGGCGGGTGATCGCCGCAGACAGCGCGGCCGCGAACTCCAGGGTCCGGACCACCGCCTCGGGACCGTCGCCGGCCTCGGAGATGCGGACCGAGAAGTCATCGTTGGACGCGGCCCCCGTGAAGCCATGATCGGCGGTGCAGTCCGGGTCGCCGCACCCCGCGGGCTCGAGGTCGAGACGCGACACCGCACCCCACCCGATGGTCAGCATGACCTCGCGGACCGCACCGCCCGGCTTGTGCAGCGCCGGGTTGCCCACGATCCGGTTGACGACCACCGACTTGACGTCCGCAAGCCGCACGGCCTCGGAGTTCGCCGAGGCGTAGGGCACCGGGCAGCTCTCGTCCGGCGGGAAGTCGTCGATGTGCAGCACAAGCAGGCGGGTCGCGGTGAGCAGCAGCAGCGAGATGTGCCGGCGCAGCTCGTCGCGGTCGAAGGTGGCCTCGTGCTGGATGACGTAGCTGAGTGGCTCCTCCTCGGCCAGCGCGGTGGCCATCGTGTCGGCCACCAGCTCCGGGTAGTAGCCGGAGGCGGCGATCTCGGAGCGCAGCTGGGACTGGGGGTTCACGGAGGGAATCCTGCCACGTCCCTCATCCATCGAGCAGCCGGCGGACCCCCACGTCCAACCGCTCCCACTGCATCCTGATCCGGCCCGTGGCTCCCAGGACGGCCGATCCGGAGCCCGACACGATGATCGGGTTGAGGTCCAGGGACGCCAGCGCCGGCACCTCGTCGACCAGCAGCCCCAGCCGCGCGATGATCTGGCACAGCGACTCCACGTCGACCGGGTCGGCCCCCCGGTACCCGCGCAGCAGCGGCGCCGCCTTCGGCGCGGCCACGAGGCGCCGCGCCTCCGCCATGCTCAGCGGTGGGATGCGGTAGGCATGGTCGCCGAGGAGCTCGGAGGCCACGCCCCCGACTCCGAACCGCACCACGGGGCCGAACAGCGGGTCGTCGACCGCACCGGCGAGGGTCGCCACCCCGGGCGGGGCCATCGACTGCACGACGAGCCGATGGCCCGCCATCTCGTCGAGCTGGGCGATCATCGACAGGTAGGCCCCGCGCACCGCCCGCTCGGACTCCAGGTTCAGGCGCACGCTGCCGAGGTCGACCCGGTGGGCCAGCCAGGGCGCCGTCGTCTTGAGCACCACGGGGTACCCGAGCTCCTCGGCCGCGGCCACCGCCTCGTCCTCGGAGTGCACCGGGCGCGACGGCCACACCCGGATCCCGTAGCAGGCCAGCAGCTCGGCGACCTGCTCGGCAGAGAGGTCGATCCCGGGGGCCGTCGGGTCCATCGCGTCGGGGTCCTCGGAGTCCTCGACGAGCACCGCCGTGGAGTCCTTGCGGGCCACGGACAGCCAGTCGGCCACCAGGACCGCCGCGCGCTCCGGGTCCGCATCCGGGAACGCAGGCACATCGACCTGCTCGGCGTCCCGCCACCGGGCGTAGCCGCGGACCAGGGCCAGGGCGTGGACGGCGTCCTCGACGTTGGAGAAGGTGGGCACCGAGCCGTGCTCCGGGCGACCGTCGGGTCCACTCACGGGAAGCAGGCCCATCCCTGCAGGGATGAGCCCGGTGCCGTCCGCCGCGGGCATGACCGCGACGATGGGCTTGGTCGAGTCGATGCTCGCGTCGGTGATCGCGGCGTGCACCTCGGCCTGGTCGGCGCCCACGCTGGGGATGTGGACGAAGACCACGGCGTCGCACGCGGGGTGCTCCGTGGCTCCGCGCAGCGGCCGCCGCGATCTCCGCCGCCGGCGCGGACTGCGGCAGGCTCGGATGCCCGTAGGCCACGGTCATGCGCACCGACTCGATCGCGTCCGCGGCCAGGATCTCCAGGGCCGCCGACGTGCCGACCACCGCGACGCTGTCCCCGCGGGGCAGCGGCTGGTAGGCCAGGACTGCCGCGACGTCGAAGAGCTCACCCAGCGACGAGGTCTGGATCACCCCGCTCTGCTCGAACACCGCATCCACGGCCCCCGCGGGCAACGTGGTGCGGCGCACGTGATGGCCCAGGGGCAGCGTCTGCGTGTACCGGCCGCTGCGCACCGCGACCACCGGCTTCGTACGGCTGAGCCGCCGGGTGATGCGGGTGAACTTGCGCGGATTGCCGATGCTCTCCAGGTACAGCAGGATCAGGCTGGTCGCGGCATCGGCCTCCCAGTACTGCAGCAGGTCGTTGGCCGACACATCGGCACGGTTCCCGGCCGAGACGAAGCTGCTCAGCCCCAGTCCACGGCGTGCGACGGTCTCCAGGACGGTCACGCCCAGCGCCCCGGACTGGCAGAACAGCCCGACCCGGCCGCGGCCCGGGACCAGTGGGGACAGGCTGGCGTTGAGGCTCACCCGCGGGTCGGTGTTGATGATCCCCAGGCAGTTCGGCCCCACCACGCGCATCCCGGACTCGCGCGCGCTGCGCACCAGCTGCCGCTGGCGGGCACGCCCCTCGTCGGTCGCGGTGTCGGCGAACCCGGAGGAGACCACCACGAGCCCGCTGACCCCGGCAGCGGCGCACTCGGCCACCACGGGCAGGACCGCGTCCGCCGGGACGGCCACGGCGGCGAGGTCCACGGGCTGGGGGATGTCGGTGATGTGCGGGTACGCGGGCACGCCCAGGATCGAGTCCGCCTCGGGGTGGATCGCGTACAGCGGCCCGTGCGAGCCGTAGTCACGAAGGTGGCGCAGCAGCTCGTGGCCCACCCGACCGGGGGTCCGGGATGCGCCGATGACCGCCACCCCGACCGGGTTGAGCAGGCGCTCGACCGAACGGGCCTCGCTGCGGTGCTCGCGGGCGGCGCGCACGGTGAGGACCTTCTCGGTGGGCTCGAGGTCGAAGGTCAGGTGGAACACCCCGTCCTCCATCCGCTGGCTGACCACGTAGCCCGCCTCACGGAAGGTCCCCAGCATCCTGCGGTTGTTGGGCAGGACCTCGGCCACGAACCGGCGCACGCCCGTCTCCCAGGCCGCCGCAGCGAGGTGCTCGAGCAGCACGGCGCCCAGCCCCCGGCTCTGGTGGTCGTCACGCACCACGAACGCCACCTCGGCGTCGCGGGAGTCCAGCCGGTCGAAGCGCGCGACCGCGATCAGCTCCCCGGCCTCGGTGGCCACGAGGGCGACCCGGTCGGAGTAGTCGACGTTCACGAACCGCGCGACATCCCGGTCCGACAGCTCCGGGTAGGGGGCGAAGAACCGGAAGTAGATGGTCTCGGCCGACAGCTTGGAGTGGAACTCGACAAGGCGGGGGGCGTCGTCGGGACGGATCGGGCGCACGTGGCACGGACGGCCGTCCCGGAGCACCACATCGGCCTCCCAATGGGCCGGGTACTCGGATGCCACGGGACCACCCTAGGGGCGCCCGGCACGTCGGTCGACCCGGTCGGGCCCGGCGTCGGCGACAATGTGGGCCTGCCGCGCACCAAGGAGCACCATGGCCCGTCGCACACCTCCGCCCAGCGAGCCCGTCGCCGACCAGATCGTCGACATCGACATCACCACCGAGATGCAGGGCTCGTTCCTCGAGTACGCCTACTCGGTCATCTACTCCCGTGCCCTGCCCGATGCCCGCGATGGGCTCAAGCCGGTGCAGCGCCGCATCCTCTACACGATGAACGAGATGGGCCTGCGGCCCGACCGCGGGCACGTCAAGAGCGCCCGCGTCGTGGGCGAGGTCATGGGCAAGCTGCACCCGCACGGTGATGCGGCGATCTACGACGCCCTGGTCCGGATGGCGCAGTCGTTCTCCCTGCGGATGCCGCTGGTGGACGGCCACGGGAACTTCGGGTCCCTCGACGACGGCCCGGCCGCCTATCGGTACACCGAGTGCCGGATGGACCCGGCGGCGATGCCCGATGGTGGCCGGCCTCGACGAGGAGGTCGTGGACTTCGCGCCCAACTACGACGGCCGCGAGCTCGAGCCCGTCGTCCTGCCTGCCGCCTACCCGAACCTGCTGGTGAACGGGGCCTCGGGGATCGCCGTGGGCATGGCCACCAACATGGCCCCGCACAACCTCGGTGAGGTGATCGCCGCCGCCCGGCACCTGCTGGCCCACCCCGACGCCACCACCGACGACCTCATGCGCTTCGTCCCGGGGCCGGACCTGCCCACCGGTGGGCGGATCGTCGGCCTGGACGGCGTGCGCGACGCCTACCACACCGGCCGTGGGACCTTCCGGATGCGGGCCACGGCGAAGGTGGAGCAGATCACCGCGCGCCGGTCCGGGCTGGTCATCACCGAGCTGCCGTGGAACGTCGGCCCGGAGAAGGTGATCGAGAAGATCCGCGAGCTCTACAACGCGAAGAAGATCACCGGCATCGCCGACGTGACCGACCTGACCGACGGCGAGAAGGGCCTGCACCTGGTCATCGAGCTCAAGAGCGGGTTCGTCCCCGAGGCGGTCCTCGACCAGCTGTACCGGCTGACCCCGCTGGAGGAGTCGTTCGGGATCAACAACGTGACGCTGGTCGACGGCCAGCCGCAGACCCTGGGGCTCAAGCGACTGCTCGAGGTCTACCTGGAGCATCGCCTCGAGGTGGTGCGCCGCCGCAGCCAGTTCCGCCGGACGAAGGCCGCCGACCGGCTGCACCTGGTCGATGGGCTGCTGATCGCGATCCTGGACATCGACGAGGTCATCGCCGTGATCCGCTCCAGTGACGACACCGCCGCTGCCCGCGCCCGCCTGATGAGCGTGTTCGACCTGTCCGAGATCCAGGCCAACTACATCCTGGAGATGCCGTTGCGCCGGCTGACGAAGTTCAGCCGCATCGAGCTGGAGTCCGAGCGCGACGACCTCTCCCGCTCCCTGGCCGAGCTCGACCGGCTGCTCAACGACCCCGACGCGCTGAAGGACCTCGTCTCCCGGGAGCTGTCCGAGGTCGCCGCGGCGCATGCCACGCCGCGACGCACCGTCCTCCTGGAGGGCCCGGTCCCCGTGCGCAGCGCGGCTGCGGCGGCGGCACCGCTGGAGCTCGCAGACGACCCGTGCGAGGTGCTGCTGTCCAGCACCGGACTCATCGCCCGCCGAGCCCTGCCTGAGCCGGCCGGTGACCCGGGCGTCTCCACCGCGACCGGTCCCCGCGGGACGCACGATGTCGTGGTTGCGCGCGCCGGTGCCACCGTCCGCGGCCACGTGGGGGTGGTCACCTCGACCGGTCGGGTCATCCGCACCCACGTCCAGGACCTCCCGAGCCTCCCGGGCACGGCGGGTCCGGTCAGCCTGGCCGGAGGCGCGCCCCTGGGTGCGTTCGTGACCCTGGAGCGGGGTGAGGTCGTCGTCGGCCTGGCCAGCCTCCTGCCCGGGGCCCCGACCCTGGCCCTGGCCACCGCATCCGGGGTCATCAAGCGGGTCGCCGACGAGGCTGCGCCCAACCGGGACTCGTGGGAGGTCATCCGGTTGGCCGAGCGCGACGTCGTCGTCGGGGCCATGCCGGTCGCGGACGACGACGAGCTGGTGCTGCTCGCCGATGACGCCCAGCTGCTGCGGTTCCCGGCGTCCTCGGTGCGCCCGCAGGGCCGGGCGGCGGGTGGGATGGCCGGGATCAAGCTCGCCGGTGGCGCGCAGGTGATCGCCCTCGGCGTGTGGAGCCCGGGGAGCGCCGGGGTCGTGGTGACCCTGGCGTCGGACTCGGCCGCCCTGCTCGATGCCGGGGGGTCGTTGAAGGTGACGCACGGCGAGGTCTTCCCGGGCAAGGGCCGGGCCACCGGCGGGGTACGCGCGCACCGCTTCCTCAAGGGTGAGGACGTGCTCAGCCGTGGCTGGATCACCACCTGGCCCGCGGCGGCCGCCACGAGCAGCGGCGAGCCGTTCGACCTGCCGGAGCCGGACAGCCGCCGCGATGGTTCCGGCGCCCCCTGCGCCTCGGCCCCGGCTGCGGTGTCGGCCCGGGTGTGACCGGGCCCCAGTCGGTGGACGTGGCCGCGGGTCCGGGTGGGGTGCGCTGCAGGGACGCCTCCGCTGCGGCCGGGGAGCCGATGGCAGGCACGGCGCCGCGGGCTGACGTGTGGATCGCGGTGGAGCACCCCCTGGGCTGGGGCGACGCCGAGCTCGCCCGCAGCGGTCACGGCGTGCGGATCCTGATGGCACGTGGGCCGCGGGTGAACGCCTCGGCCGGCCCGGCGACCACCAGCGGCCCCGTCGACAGGCACCCGGCCGCAGCCGGACCCCCGACCACCACCCCGGGCACCCTGGGCCCAGCGGGGCCCCACGATCCAGACGGTGTTCGGGTGTGGGTCGGGTACGCGGCGGGGACACCGACGCTGCGGGTGGGGCGCATCGACCGGCCCGAGGACGTGGCCGGGTGGGACCTGTCGGCCATCGCGGCGGGTTCGTTGCGGGACTGGGGCCGGGCGGACCCGGATCCACTGCTCCTCGTGTGCGCCAACGGCCGACGCGACCGGTGCTGCGGGCACGAGGGTGGTCGCCTGGCGGAGGCGCTGTGGCGCGGTCCCCACCGGGATCGGGTGCTGACCTGCACCCACCTCGGGGGCCACAGGTTCGCACCGACGGCCCTGCTCCTGCCGGCCGGGGCGCTGCACGGGAGGCTGGACGAGGCGAGCGCCACCGACCTGGTCGCACAGGCCCACGCCGGTCGAACCCCGAGCGCGAGCCTGCGCGGGTTCAGCAGCCTCGACGAGCCCGCGCAGGTCGCTGACGCCCACGCCCGCCTGGTCACCGGGTACGACGGCCTCACGCCGCTGCGGGTGGACCTGGACGCTCCGCGGGTGGACCTGGACCCGCACGGCAACCCGGACCGGATGGGCGCCGACGTGCGCGGCTGGGACGCCCGCGACCCGGACCGATCGATGGCGGTCGGCCTCGTGCGCACCGGCGGCTCGGCCCTGATGGCCTGCGGCCGCGCCGCCGAACCGACCACCCGCTGGCTCCCCGCCCCCTGACCCCCCAACCCCCTCGATCGATCCGCGTTCGCGCGGCCCGATCCCGGATCCATCCGCCGTAGCGACCGTCGACGCTCCGAAAGGCGGATCGATCGGACACGTGCGGGTGGCCACGAGCACCGCTCCGCCCGCCGGAAGGGTGGCGGTCCCCGGTGCGGCTCCCCCACCTCGTCACCGATGGGGAGCAGAATGCCGCCCATGGATCTTGGACTCGCTGGACGTGCGTACCTGCTGACCGGGGCCTCCCGAGGGCTCGGCCTGGCCGCCGCGGAGGTGCTCGTGGCCGAGGGCGCCACCGTGGTGCTCTCGGCGCGGGACGACAAGGAGCTCGGCAAGGCCCTGGACCGGCTGGGCAGGACGAATGCCGTGGGGATCTCCGCCGACCTCGCCGATCCGGACGCTGCCGAGCGCCTCGTGGCCGGAACGGTCGGACGGTTCGGGCGGCTCGACGGTGCCCTGATCAGCGTGGGTGGCCCGGCCACCGGCACGCCGATGACAGTCACTGACGAGCAGTGGCGCGCCTCCTTCGAGTCTGTCCACCTCGGCGCGGTCCGAATGCTGAGGGCCGTGGCATCCGCGGCCACCGTCGACCCCGAATCCCCCACCGGGACGGGCGCCTCGCTGCTTGCGGTGCTCTCGACGTCAGCGAAATCACCCATCCCCGGGCTCACCGCCAGCAACGGACTGCGACCCGGCCTCGCGATGCTCGTCAAGGACTTCGCCGACGAGCTCGGGCCCCGAGGGATCCGGGTCAATGGCGTCCTGCCCGGTCGCATCGCGACCGATCGCACCCTCGCCCTGGACGCATCGCAGGGCAACGCGCAGGCGGCCCGGCGGCGCAATGAGGCCGCCATCCCCTTGGGCCGCTACGGGGACCCGGCGGAGTTCGGCCGGCTGGCCGCGTTCCTGCTCAGCCCGGCGTCCTCCTACATCTCCGGGAGCCTCATCCCCATCGACGGCGGGTCGCTGCGCGCCCTGTGACCGCTGCGGGAGCCGCGGGTCGCCGAGCGCTAGTCCCGCCCGTCCGGGCGGCGCAGGCGCTTGACCTCGGATCGCCGCTTCTTGACCGCGATCCGCCGGTTGACCGAGCCTCTCGTCGGCTTGGTCGGCCGCCGTGGCCGCGGGGGTGGGGCGATCGCCTCGGAGAGAATCGCTGCCAGCCGGCGCTCGGCCTCCTCCCGGTTGCGCAGCTGGGATCGGTGCTCGGACGCCGTGACCGACAGGACGCCCCCGGACAGCCGCGGCCCCAGTCTGGCCAGGGCCCGGGCTCGCAGGTCGGGACCCAGCGACGGGGACGCGGCCACGTCGAACACCAACTCGACGCGGGAGTCGGTGGTGTTCACGCCCTGACCACCCGGCCCCGACGACCGGGAGAACCGCCACGCCAGCTCGGACTCGGGGATCACCACCGACCCCCGGAGCCTCAGCGGGCCGGGCACGGCTGCCTCGCTACGAACAGTTCTGGCATCGCCCCGTACCCCATCGTCAGGAGTAGGCCAGGTCGGCGTCGTCGACCTCGGAGTCAACGCCGAACTGCGTGCGGGACAGGTCCGCGTACAGGCCTCCGGCTGCCAGCAGCTCGTCGTGGGTCCCCCGCTGGACCACCCGCCCACCATCGATCACCAGGATCTGGTCGGCAGCGCGGATCGTCGACAGCCGGTGGGCCACCACGAGTGAGGTCCGACCGGCCAGCGCGGTGGCCAGGGCCCGTTGGACGGCCGCCTCGCTCTCGGAGTCCAGGTGGGCGGTGGCCTCGTCGAGCACCACGACATTCGGCGCCTTCAGCAGCAGGCGCGCGATGGCCAGCCGTTGCTTCTCCCCGCCGGACAGCCGGTAGCCGCGCTCCCCCACCACCGTGTCCAGCCCGTCGGGCAGCGACGCCAGCAGGTCGCCGATCTGCGCGTCGCGACACGCGGCGACCAGCTCCTCGTCGGTGGCACCGGGTCGGGCATAGGTCAGGTTCCCGCGGATGGAGTCGTGGAACATGTGCGAGTCCTGGGTGACCACCCCGATCGCGTTCGAGAGGCTGGCCAGCGTGGCGTCACGGACGTCGACCCCGCCCACGAGCACGGCCCCGGACGTCACGTCGTACAGCCGCGTCACGAGGCTGGTGATCGTGGACTTGCCCGCGCCGGAGGGTCCCACCAGGGCGAACATCTGTCCCGGCTCGATGCGGAAGTCGACCCCGGTCAGGACCGGCTCCCCGCGCCCGCGTGAGTCCGGACGGGCCACGGACTCCAGGGAGGCCAACGAGACCTCGTCGGCCCCGGGGTACGTGAAGTGCACGTCGCGCAGCTCGACGGCGGTCGGACCCGCGGGGATGGCAGAAGCGTCCGGCGACTCGGACACCAGGGGCTCGAGATCAAGGACCTCGAAGACCCGCTCGAACGAGACCAGCGCGGTCATCACGTCGACCCGGACGTTGCTCAGCGCGGTCAGTGGGCCGTAGAGCCGGGCCAGCAGTGCGGTGATCGCCAACAGGGTCCCGATCGTCAGCGTCCCGTCGATCACGAGGTTGCCGCCGACGCCGTAGGCGATCGCGGTCGCCACCGAGGCCACCAGCGTCAGGGCGGTGAAGAAGTACCGGTTCGACATCGCGATCTCCACCCCGATGTCCCGCACCCGGCTGGCCTTCCCCGCGAAGTTCGACGCCTCCTCCTCCGGCCGACCGAACAGCTTCACGAGCAGGGCGCCGGAGACGTTGAACCGCTCGGTCATCATCGAGCTCATGTCTGCGTTGAGCTGCATCTGCTCGCGGGTCTGTGCCTGCAGCCGGCGGCCCATGTACCGGGCCGGGATCAGGAAGAGCGGGAGCAGGATCAGGCTGATGACCGTGATCGGCCACGACAGCGCGAACATCGCGATCAGGATGACCGTCAGGGTGATGACGTTGCCGACGACCCCGCCGAGGGTGGACGTGAACGCCTGCTGGGCCCCGATCACGTCCGAGTTCAGCCGCGAGATCAGCGCCCCGGTCTGCGTGCGGGTGAAGAACGCCAGGGGCTGGCTCTCCACATGGCTGAACACCCGGGTCCGCAGGTCGAAGATCAGTCCCTCACCGATGCGCGCGGAGTACCAGCGACCCACCAGACCCACGCCGGCCTCGACGAGCGCCAGGACCAGGACCAGGACGGCGGACACGGTCACGACTGTCGAGTCGCCGGCGCTGATGCCCTGGTCGATGAGACGGCGGAACAGCAGCGGCTGGGCCACGACCAGCAGGGAGGAGAACACCAGGGTCACCAGGAACCAGGTGATCTCCCGACGGTAGGGCCGGGCGAACCCCATGATCCGCCTGACGGTGCCCCGGGTGATCGTCTGATCGGCGACGGACCTGTCCCGCGTGAACGACCTGTAGGTCTGCCAGGGACCGCCGCCCCCCATCGACATCGACATCTCTCACCTCTTCGAGTGCCCAACACCGCTCGCCGGCAGGATGTTCCCCCGGCCGGGCCACGGCGTCGAGCCGAACGGTCCGTGCCAGGCCGTCCGGAGGTGGGGCGAGGCCCGTCAGCGACCGGCGAACATGGCCGCCAGCTCGCGGATCCGCACGCCCTGGGCACCCCGCTCCGCAGCCATCTGGGCGTCATGGGCGGCCGACCACCCAGCGGCGTGCGCGGCATCACGCAAGCAGCGCCTTGGTGCCCGCCACAGCGCCCGGCATGGCGCTGGCACAGCTCACCGCGACCTCGCGGGCGGCAGCGTCCAGGTCGGCGCGGGGCACGGACCGCAGCGCCAGGCCGATCCGGACGGCCTCCTCTGCGTGCACCCAGCGGCCACTGGCGACCAGCTCCAGCGCCCGCGAGTAGCCGACGGCCTCGACCAGCGGGAGGGTGCCGCCGAGGTCGGGGACCAGGCCCAGGCTCGGCTCCTTCATCGAGAACTGGACGTCGTCGGCCACGACGATCACGTCGCAGCCCAGGGCCAGCTGGAACCCGGCACCGACTGCATGGCCACCGACGGCTGCGACCGTCACGACGGGACTCCTGCGCCACCACGAGAACGCCTGCTGGTAGACCGCGATCCGCGCATCGAGCTCGGCGGGCTCCATCGTCGCGAACTGGAGCAGCGAGCCCTCGCCGGGGATGCCCTCCGGGCTGAGCATCCGCCGATCCAGGCCCGCGGAGAACGAGGGACCCTCCGCGCTCAGCACGATCGCCCGGACAGCTGGGTCGAGGTTCTCGCCGATCGCGGCCAGCTCCCGCCACAGGGCTGGGCCCTGCGCGTTGCGGGTCTCGGGGCGGTTCAGCCGCACCGTCAGGATTCCGTCGGTCAGGTCCAGGGCCAGTCCACTCGTCTCGGTCATACGAGCAGTCAACCAGCAGCCAACCTCGAGGTCCGATCCCGGGTGGCCCCACCGCGTCCGCGCAGGGGCACACCTGCATCGGAGAGCATGCGGTGGACGAAGCCGTAGGAGCGACCGGTGCTGGCTGCGAGCTCGCGGATGCTCGCGCCCGCCCGGTACTGGGTCTCCAACGACCGGGACAGCTCCGCGCGCTGTTCCCCTGTCACACGCACCGCGCGCGCCCTGCCCTTCATGAGGTCCCCCTTCGCCTGGACAGCGTGAACTGCTGGCCCACTATGGCGACTTCAGGCCAAGATCGCATCCTGAAGCCGCACGACGGCCACGCACGCCGCACCCGATCCGGCCCTCAGGCGAGGGCGACCAGGTCCAGGTAGTCCTCGCGCCAGAGGTCCTCGACGGCGTCGGGAAGCAGCAGCACCTTCTCCGGAGCCAGGGCCGCAACGGCTCCCTCGTCGTGGGTCACCAGGATCACCGCACCCTTGTAGGTTCCCAGGGCGCCCAGGACCTCCTCGCGGCTGGCCGGGTCCAGGTTGTTCGTCGGCTCGTCCAGGAGCAGGACGTTGGCGCCGGACACCACGAGTGTGGCCAGCGCCAGCCTGGTCTTCTCCCCACCGGAGAGCACATGCGCCGGCTTGTCCACGTCGTCGCCGGTGAACAGGAACTGGCCCAGGACGCTGCGGCACTCGGTGGCGCTCATGGAACCGGCTGCGTGCAGCATGTTGTCCAGCACGGAGGCGTTCGGGTCGAGGGTGTCATGCTCCTGGGCGTAGTAGCCCAGGCGGAGCCCGTGCCCGGGGAGCACCTCGCCCGTGTCGGGGGTCTCGACCCCTGCGAGGATCCGCAGCAGGGTCGTCTTCCCGGCGCCGTTGAGGCCGAGGATGACCACGCGCGCCCCGCGGTCGATGGCCAGCTCGACATCGACGAAGACCTCGAGCGAGCCATAGGACTTGCTCAGCTCCATCGCGCGCAGAGGTGTGCGGCCGCAGGCAACCGGCTCCGGGAAGCGCAGCTTGGCCACACGATCGCTCGCCCGCTGCTCCTCGAGCCCGGAGAGCAACCGCTCTGCACGCTTCTCCATCGAGTGCGCAGCCCGGGCCTTGGTCGCCTTGGCACGCATCTTGTCGGCCTGGGTCTGCAGGACTGCTGCCTGCTTCTCTGCGTTCGCCCGCTCCCGGTGCCGACGCTTCTCGTCGGTCTCCCGCTGCTTGAGGTAGGTGGTCCAGCCGACGTTGTACACGTCGATGACGCACCGGTTGGCGTCCAGGTGGAACACCTTGTTGACCACGGTGTCGAGCAGGCCCACATCGTGGCTGATGATCACCAGCCCGCCCTTGTGCGTCGCCAGGTACCCCCGCAACCACACGATGGAGTCGGCGTCGAGGTGGTTGGTGGGCTCGTCGAGCAGCAGGGTGCTCGCCTCGCTGAACAGGATCCGTGCCAGCTCCACGCGTCGGCGCTGCCCACCGGACAGCGTGCGCAGGGGTTGTCCGAGGTTGCGCTCGGTGATCCCCAGGCCGGCGGCGACCGATGCGGCCTGGGCCTCGGCCGCGTACCCGTCCAGGGCAAGGAACTCCGACTGCGCCCGGTCGTAGCGCCGCATGGCGTCGTCGCGGGCATCCGGATCCGTGTCGGCCATGGCCGCCTCAGCGCGCCGCAGGCGGCGGATCACGTCGCGCAGCCCGCGGGCATCCAGGATCCGCTCCCGGGCGCTCTGGTCCAGGTTCCCGGTGCGCGGATCCTGGGGCAGGTAGCCGATGCTCCCACCCCGGGTCACGGTCCCGGCCTCGGGGGCCGTCTCGCCGGCGAGGATCCGCATCAGCGTGGTCTTGCCCGCCCCGTTGCGCCCGACGAGCCCGACCCGGTCGCCGTCGCCGATCCTGATCGACACGCCTGACATGAGCAGCCGGGCACCGGCCCGTACCTCCAGCTCAGACGTTGCGATCACTGCCCGAGTTTACCCGCCCGCCGTGCTCGGAATGCCGGGCGCGCGTCGGGCTGCCACCATGTGACGGTGGGGTATCCCCCACGGGGCACCTGGACTCGGTGTGGGCTACTCAGCGAAGGGGTGGAACATGCAGTTCGACGACGACAGGGTCGACACCAGCGGCGTCGACGACCTGCGCGACGGCAGGTCCGGTGGCGGTGGCGGCGGCATGGGCGGGGCGGGCGGCATGGGGGGCGCCGCGACCGCGAGCATCCTCGCCATGCTCCTGAGGGGCAAGGGTGGCAAGGGCAGCATGCTCCTGCTGCTGATCCTCGGAGGCTTCCTGCTCTTCTCCCAGATGAGCGGTGGCGGCATCACCCAGCCGGGCGTGGCGGTGCCGGGCGAGGTGACGGCGGCACAGGGGACGGCCGGCGACCTGGAGACGCGGTGCAACCAGCCGGGCGCGATCCAGCAGTACCCCGACTGCCTGCTCACCAAGGCCTACAACGAGACCGACGAGGTGTGGTCCGCCGAGTTCGCCCGGCTCGGCCAGGACTACCGGGCCCCGCGGCTGACCTTCTTCGACGGATCGGTGAACACCGCCTGCGGGCCCGCCACGACCGAGGTCGGGCCGTTCTACTGCCCCGGCGACGAGAGGATCTACTTCGACCTCGGCTTCGCCCAGCAGCTGCAACGGCTCGGGGTCCAGGGCGACTACGCCAACATCTACATCATGGCCCACGAGTTCGGCCACCACCTGCAGAACATCACCGGCATCGAGAAGCAGGTTCGCGAGCTGCAGGCCAAGGACCGTCGCAACGCGAACAAGTACGGGGTCGCGATGGAGCTGCAGGCCGACTGCATGGCCGGGGCCTGGGGCCGGATGGCCAACGACCGCGGCAACGTGGCCGTCACCGACGCCGAGGTCAAGCAGGCCATGGCCGCGGCCTCGGCCGTGGGTGACGACCGGATCCAGGAGGCATCGGGAGCGCGGGTCAACCCCGAGACGTGGACCCACGGGTCCGCCCAGCAGCGCGAGTCCTGGTACCTGGTCGGCTTCAACAGCGGCGACATCAACCGCTGCACCACCTTCGACCAGTAGGCACCCGACTGAACCACCCGCACGCCGCGGCTATGGTGACGACGTGCGCGTCCTCCTCTGGCATGGCTACCTGCTCAGCGGGACCGGGTCCAACGAGTACACGCGCGCGCTGGCCGGGACCCTGAGCCGCCAGGGTCACGACGTCGTGGTGTTCAGCCAGGACCCGCGCCCGCAGGACCACGACCTCGGTGGTGCCACGGTGATCCGGCCGGACCTCCCCGGTCGGCTGCCCGTGTTCGTCCTCGACCGGTACGCCATGGCCACCCCAGCCCTGCTCCCGAGCATGCCGCGCTCCGAGGTGGACCGGTTCGTGGCTGCCCAGGTCGAGGCCATCCGTGGCACCGGCCCCGCGGACCTGCTGATCGCCAACCACGTCCTGCTCGGCGGTCCCGTGGGCGCGGCCAGTGGGCTGCCGTACGTGGTGAAGGCCCACGGCTCGGAGCTCGAGTACGCCATGCGCGGCCACCCCGACCTGTGCGGCTGGGCACGGCAGACCCTGGAGCCCGCACTCGACGTGGTGGTCGGCTCCGAGCACGTCGGCCGCGTGCTGGCCGACCTGGTGGGACCCATCGCCTCACGGGTCGTGACCCCCGGTGTCGACATCGACCAGATGGTGCCCGAGGACCGCGCACTGGCAAGGTCCAGACTGGTCGAGGAGGCACGACACGACCCGGGGAACCCCGGGGATGAGCGCCTGCCGGACGCCCGCAACGCCCAGCGGATCGAGGCGTTCCTCGCCGGTCCGGACCGTCCGACCGTCGTGTACGTCGGCAAGCTCAGCGAGCAGAAGGGCGTCCACCTGCTGCTCGAGGCCCTCACAGGCCTGGACGTGCGGGCGGTCATCGTGGGCTTCGGCCCGGCACGTGCCGACCTCGAGCGATCCGCCGCGGAGAAGGGACTCGACGTGCTGTTCACCGGCCCGCTGCAGCACCGCCACCTGGCGCACCTGTGGGCCGCCGCCGATGCCAGCGTCGTGCCCTCGGTCTTCCCGGAGGCGTTCGGGATGGTGGCCGCTGAGGCGGCGGCGACAGGGTGCCCGCCGATCGTCGCACGGCACAGTGGGCTGGCCGAGGTGGCCGCGGGGATCGCCGCCTTCCTCCCCCCACATCTGCGGACCGCCCTCACCTTCGAGCGGGACGACGCCGCTGACCTGCGGCGGGCGCTCGTGGAGCTCCTCGGCCTATCGGCGGGCGACCGGCAGGCGCTGTCCCAGGGCTGCCGCGAGGCCGTGGTGGCGCTCTGGAGCTGGGACAGCGTTGCCCGACGCATGCTCGCCCCAGCCGTGCCGGCTGGTCGCTGACGAGGGGACAAGTGGCCGTTCGTGCCGAACCGGTCCAGAATCCCGACCATGACCGCTGTCACCACCGTCGTCGACCGGACCGACACCAGCCGCTACGAGATCCTCAGCGATGGGCAGTTCGCCGGATACCTGGACTACCGGAACGAGGACGACCACATCGTGCTCATCCACGTCCAGATCGAGCCCGCCTTCGCGGGTCAGGGCCTGGCCTTCACCCTCGCCCAGGGCGTGTTCGACGACCTCCGCGCGCGCGGACGCCAGGTCGACCCCCAGTGCCCGTTCATGGCGCGATGGGTCGGCAAGCACCCGGAGTACGCCGACCTGGTGATCCCCAGCGCCGCTCCGGACGTGAGCGGCTGAGCGAGTCACCGGCCGTCCGACAACGTCAGCCCACAGGGCGGAGCCACCGGCCCGCAGGCTCTGATGCCGCGTCATCGCGCGGCTCAGGATCCGCAGCCTCGTCGGGGACATCTGCGAGGAAGCCCTGCACGTCGGACCACACCGAGCCGATGGCGATCCCGAACACGCCCTGACCGCCGCGGACGAGGTCCACCACCTCGTCATCGCTGGTGCACTCGTAGACCGTGGTGCCGTCGCTCATCAGCGTGATCGCGGCGAGGTCGGCAGTTCCGCGCCCGCGCAGCGTGCTGACGGCGGCCCGGATGCTCGACAGGGACACTCCGGTCTCGAGCAGCCGCTTGACCACCTGGAGGACGAGGATGTCGCGGAACGAGTACAGGCGGTTGGTGCCCGACCCGTGCGCGGTCTGCACCGACGGCACCACGAGCCCGGTGCGTGCCCAGTAGTCGAGCTGGCGGTAGGTGATGCGGGCCGCGCCGGCCGCGACCGGTCCGCGGTACCCGCGGCCACTGCGCGGATCGGGCTCCGGGATGGCGAACAGCGCCTGCTGGGCGGGGTCCACCACCACGGGAAGGAACGGATCGTCCACGGTCGCACCTCCACTCGAGGGCTCGCGCGGGGAAGTTCGCGAACTGGGGAGGATCGACAGTACGCCCCAACCTCGCGCACGTCACGCCGACACGCGCCGGCCCGGCAGAATCCCCCGGACCTCACCGAACCTCCCCGGACTCGCGGAGGATCTGCCGAGTCGGGGAGAGCCTGCGGGCGTCGGGCCGCTCAGACGTTGAAGCCCAGGGCGCGCAGCATGTCGCGGCCGTCGTCGGTGATCTTGTCGGGCCCCCACGGGGGCATCCAGACCCAGTTGAGCCGGAAGTCGTCGACGATCCCGTCGAGGGCCGCCCTCGTCTGGTCCTCGATGACGTCGGTCAGCGGGCAGGCTGCCGAGGTCAGGGTCATGTCCAGGGTGGCGACGTTGTTGTCGTCGACGTGCACCCCGTAGATCAGGCCGAGGTCCACGACGTTGATCCCCAGCTCGGGGTCGACCACGTCGTGCAGGGCCTCCATGACGTCCTCGTCGGTCGCGGGGCTCATCGGGTACCTCCAGTGGTCAGGGCCTGGCTGACTGCGTCCTTCCAGGCCATCCAGGACAACAACGCGCACTTGACCCGTGCCGGGTACTTCGCCACGCCGCTGAACGCGATCGCATCCCCGAGGACGTCCTCGTCGGGCTCGGGTGCGTCGTGGTCGGTGGCCGACTGCATGAGGGCGACGAAGGCGTCATGCGTGGGCATCGCCTCGGCGACGGTGCGCCCGAGCAGCAGCTCGTACATCACGCTGGCGCTGGCCTGCGAGATCGAGCACCCCTGGTTGTCGTAGGAGATGTCGACGACGGTGGCCGACTCCCCCGCACCCTCCAGGTGGACGCGCAGGGTGATCTCGTCACCGCAGGTCGGATTGACGTGGTGCACCTCGGCCTCGAAGGGCTCGCGCAGGCCGCGGCCGATCGGGTTGCGGTAGTGGTCGAGGATGATCTCCTGGTAGAGCGAGTCCATCACGCCGCCCCGAAGAACCGCTGCGCCCGACGGATGCCGACGACCAGGGCATCGACCTCGAACGGCTGGTTGTAGAGGCCGAAGCTGGCGCGCGTCGTGGCCGGCACCCCGTAGCGCCGGCAGGTCGGCCATGCGCAGTGGTGCCCCACGCGCACGGCAACCCCCTCATCGTCGAGCACCTGGCCGACGTCGTGGGGATGCAGGCCATCGACCGTGAACGAGATCGCGCCGCCGCGACCCGCTGCCGTCGGCGGCCCGATGACGTGCACGCCCGGGAGATCCGCGAGGGCGGCAAGGGCGTACTCGGTCAGCACGTGCTCATGGCCTGCGACCGCCGGCATCCCGATCCGCTCCAGGTACTGCACCGCAGCCGCGAGCCCCACGGCCTGGGCCACGTTCGGCGTGCCCGCCTCGAACCGCTGCGGCGGATCGGCGAACGTGGACCGCTCCATCGTGACCATGGCGATCATGGATCCCCCGGCGTTGAACGGGGGCATCGCCTCGAGGATCTCCGTGCGCCCCCAGAGGCACCCCACACCGGTCGGCCCGAGCATCTTGTGCCCGGAGAACGCCATGAGGTCGATGCCCAGGGCGCGGACGTCGACCGACATGTGCGGCACCGACTGGCAGGCATCGAGCACGACCAGCGCACCGACCTCCCGAGCGCGGGCCACGATCGGGGCCACGTCGTTGATGGTCCCGAGGATGTTCGACTGGTGCACGAACGACACCACGCGGGTCTGCGCGGTGATGATCGTGTCGAGGTCGGTGAGGTCGAGATGCCCGTCGTCAGTGAGCCCGATCCAGCGCAGGACCGCCCCGGTCTTGTCGCAGAGCTCCTGCCAGGGCACCAGGTTGGCGTGGTGCTCCATCTCGGTCACGACGATCTCGTCGCCGGGGGCGAGCACGAACCGCTCCGCCCCGTCCGGCAGCGGCGCGCCGTGCGCCTTCTTCGCGGTGGCTGAGCTGAATGCGTGCGAGACGAGGTTCAGCGACTCCGTGGCGTTGCGGGTGAAGACCAGCTCGTGTGCCCGCCCCCCGACGAACCCGGCGATGATCGACCGGGCGGACTCGTACGCGTCGGTGGCCTGCTCGGCGAGGAAGTGCGCCCCACGGTGCACGGCGGCATTGTGCTGCTCGTAGAACTCGCGCTCCGCGTCGAGCACCGAGACCGGCTTCTGCGAGGTGGCGGCGGTGTCCAGGTACACCAGCGGCCGCCCGCCGCGCACTGTGCGCGCCAGGATCGGGAAGTCGGCCCGCAGAGCCGGGTCGAGCAGGGTCGTCACGCCGTCGCCGCCACCGGGGTGTACCTCGCGTAGCCGTCGGCCTCGATCTCGTCGGCGAGCTCCGGGCCGCCGGCAGCCACGATCCGCCCGTCGACGAACACGTGGACGTAGTCGGGGCGCACGTAGCGCAGGATCCGGGTGAAGTGGGTGATCAGCAGGACGCCGGCATCGCCGGACTCGCGCACCCGGTTGATCCCCTCGGAGACCACCCGCAGGGCATCGACGTCCAGGCCGGAGTCCGTCTCGTCGAGGATCGCCATCTTCGGGGCCAACAGCTCCAGCTGCAGGATCTCGGCGCGCTTGCGCTCACCGCCGGAGAAGCCCTCGTTGACGTTGCGCTGCGCGAATGAGGGATCGATCTGCAGTCGCTCCATCGCACCCTTGAGCTCCTTGAGCCACAGGCGCAGCTTCGGGGCCTCCCCGCGGATGGCGGTCGCCGAGGTGCGCAGGAAGTTCGACACCGACACCCCGGGCACCTCCACGGGATGCTGCATCGCGAGGAAGAGCCCTGCGCGGGCGCGCTCATCCACGGACATGTCCAGGACGTCCTGCCCATCGAGGGTCACGGTGCCCGAGGAGATCAGGTACTTGGGGTGACCGGCGATCGCGTAGGCCAGCGTCGACTTGCCGGACCCGTTGGGGCCCATCAGCGCATGGGTCTCGCCGGAGTTCACCGTCAGGTTGACCCCGGTGAGGATCTCCTTGGTGCCGCCATCAGCCTCAACGGTGACGTGCAGGTCGCGGATCTCGAGGGTGGACATGAGTTCTCCAGTTCTCGCCGGTCAGGCGACGGTCACGAAGACGGTGTCGCCTTCGACGGAAACGGGGTAGATGGGGATGGGGGTGGTGGCCGGCGGGCCACTGGGGCGGCCGGTGCGCAGGTCGAACCGGGAGCCGTGCAGCCAGCACTCCAACGTGCACCCGTCGACGTCGCCCTCCGAGAGCGAGACGTCGGCGTGCGAGCAGATGTCGGAGACCGCGAACCACTCCCCCTCGGTGTGGACCACGGCGATCGGCACGCCATCGAGGACGACGCGGTGCGCAGTGCCCTCGGGGACGTCGGCGACCGAACAGGCGGGCTGGGCGCTCACGGGCTGGGCGCTCACGGGCCGACCTCGCCGTCGTCGGCGTCCCGGAAGTCGTAGAGGGGGTCGATGGAACCGAGCTCGGCGTCGACGGCGGCCAGGAGCTGGGCCTCAACCTCCGGCACCCCGATCCGGTTGATCACGTCGGCGAAGAAGCCACGGACCACCAGACGGCGCGCGACGGACTCGGGCACGCCGCGGCTCATCAGGTAGAACAGCTGCTCGTCGTCGAACCGACCGGTCGCCGAGGCGTGGCCGGCGCCGGCGATCTCGCCGGTCTCGATCTCGAGGTTCGGCACGGAGTCGGCCCGGGCGCCCTCGGTGAGGACGAGGTTGCGGTTGAGCTCGTACGTGTCGGTCCCGGTGGCCGCAGCGCGGATCAGGACGTCGCCGACCCACACGGTGTGCGCGCCCTGGCCCTGCAGCGCGCCCTTGTAGAGCACGTTGCTCCGGCAGTTCGGCACGCTGTGGTCGACGAACAGCCGGTGCTCGATGTGCTGGCCGTCGTCGGCGAAGTACACGCCGATCAGCTCGGCGTCGCCTCCCGGCCCGGCGTACTCGACGGACTCCACGATCCGGATCGCCCGTCCGCCCAGGCTGACCTGGGTCGAGCGGACCCGGGCGTCGCGGCCCAGGCGGATGGCCACCTGACCGGCGTGCACGGCGTCGGCGTCCCAGGTCTGGATGTGCACGAGATCCACCGACGCGCCGTCGCCGACGAGCACCGAGGTGTGCTCCGAGTAGTCCGCGGTCCCCTCATGGGCGATCAGGACCGTCGCCCGGGCATGGGCCCCGACCTCGACGACCAGCTGCCCGTGCACGAGACCGCCGGTCCCCGTCAGGCGGACCACGATGGGCTCGGCCACCTCCGCCTCGGCCGGGATCGACAGGCGCATCGCCCCACCCGCGTTGGCGACGGCCAGGGCCGAGGCGCGATCCACCGGCATGGGCAGCGCCTCGAGCGCCGGATCCCCCGCGGGGATCTCGGTGAGGGTCACCGCCTCGGGAAGGGTGGAGTCCCACGTGAGGTGAGCCTCGGAAGCGTCGCCGGAGAGGACGCGCGCGAACGCGGCCAGCGGCGTGAACCGCCACACCTCCTCGCGACCGGTGGGCATGGGGAACGACTCGATGTCCCGGGAGGTCACCCGGGGCAGAAGGTCCTGTGCGGGGGTCAGGCTGACCTCCCGCTCCTCAACAGCGGACATCAGCCGACGGCCCCTTCCATCTGCAGCTCGATCAGGCGGTTCAGCTCGAGGGCGTACTCCATGGGCAGCTCGCGCGCGATGGGCTCGATGAACCCGCGCACGATCATCGCCATGGCCTCCTCCTCGGTCATGCCGCGACTCATCAGGTAGAACAACTGGTCCTCGGAGACCTTGCTCACGGTGGCCTCGTGGCCCATCGCCACGTCATCGACGCGCACGTCCACGTACGGGTAGGTGTCCGAGCGCGAGATGTCGTCGACGAGCAGCGCGTCGCAGCGCACCGTGGACTTCGAGTGGTGCGCCTGCTCCTGGATCTGCACGAGCCCGCGGTACGAGGTCCGACCGCCGCCCCGGGCGACGGACTTCGACACGATCGCCGAGGAGGTGTACGGCGCGGCGTGCACCATCTTCGACCCGGCGTCCTGGTGCTGGCCCTCGCCGGCGAACGCGATCGACAGGGTCTCGCCCTTGGCGTGGGGCCCCATCAGCCAGACGGCCGGGTACTTCATGGTGACCTTGGATCCGATGTTGCCGTCGATCCACTCCATGGTGGCGCCCTCGTGGGCCACGGCACGCTTGGTGACCAGGTTGTAGACGTTGTTCGACCAGTTCTGGATGGTCGTGTAGCGGCAGCGGGCATCCTTCTTGACGATGATCTCCACGACCGCGGAGTGCAGCGAGTCGCTGGAGTAGATCGGGGCGGTGCAGCCCTCGACGTAGTGCACGTAGGCGCCCTCGTCGACGATGATCAGCGTCCGCTCGAACTGGCCCATGTTCTCGGTGTTGATCCGGAAGTAGGCCTGCAGCGGGATCTCGACCTGGACGCCCGGGGGGACGTAGATGAACGAGCCGCCGGACCAGACCGAGGTGTTGAGTGCGGAGAACTTGTTGTCCCCGACCGGGATGACCGTGCCGAAGTACTCCTTGAAGAGCTCCTCGTGCTCACGCAGGCCCGTGTCGGTGTCCAGGAAGATGACGCCCTGCTCCTCGAGGTCCTCGCGGATCTTGTGGTAGACCACCTCGGACTCGTACTGCGCGGCCACGCCGGCGACAAGGCGCTGCTTCTCGGCCTCGGGGATGCCCAGGCGGTCGTAGGTGTTCTTGATGTCGTCGGGCAGCTCCTCCCAGCTGGTGGCCTGCTTCTCGGTGGAGCGCACGAAGTACTTGATGTTGTCGAAGTCGATCCCCGAGAGGTCGGCGCCGAAGGTCGGCATCGGCTTGCGTTCGAAGAGCTTGAGGCCCTTGAGGCGCATGTCGAGCATCCACTGCGGCTCGGACTTCTTGGCCGAGATGTCGCGGACCACGGCCTCGGACAGCCCGCGCTTGGCGGTGGCGCCGGCAGCGTCGGAGTCCGACCAGCCGTACTCGTAGGTACCGATGCCCTCGAGCTGCTCGGTGTTGACCGTCATCAGGTGGTCCTTCCTTCGGGGGTCGTCGATACGTCAGCGGGAGCGCACGGCACGGCGGTGTGCTGTCCCATGCCGGTGGGGATGTGGGTCGTGCACACGCCATCACCGTGGGAGAGGGTGGCCAGGCGCATGACATGCGTGCCCAGCAGGCGCCCGAAGGCCTCGGTCTCGGCCTCGCAGAACTGGGGGAACTCGGCTGCGACATGGGCGACTGGGCAGTTGTGCTGGCACAGCTGGATGCCGTTGGCCGTGGGCACCGCCACCGCGGCGTAGCCCTCGGCCGCCAGGGCGTCGGCCAGGACGTCGACGCGCACGTCCATCGGCTCAGCCAGGTCCAGGAGGTCGGAGTAGCGCCGCTCCAGCTCGGCCACACGCCGCCGCGCGAACTCCATGACCGCGTCGTCACCACCGGTCTCGGCCACGAACCGCAGGGCACCGACCGCGACATCGTCATAGGCGTTGCCGAAGCTGTCGCGCCCGGTCTGGGTCAGGTGGTAGACCCGAGCCGGCCGACCCCGGCCCCGCCGGCGCGTGTCCGGGCCGTACGGGGGTCGGTCGGAGGCCTCGACGAAGCCAGCGTCCACGAGGTCGTCCATGTGCTTGCGCACCGCGGCACCGCTGAGCTCGAGACGCTCTGCGAGCTCAGCGACAGTGGCCTGGCCCATGTCGAGCAGGGCCCGGGCCACACGCGCTGGCGCACCGGTCAGGATTTCCACAACCCCATTGTTGCGTATTTCCTCGGAACTGCAACATCCGGGTCCCGACCCCGCCCGGGAGCAGCCCCCGTACCCCCCACCTACACTCTCAGGGTGCCGCCCGCTGCCGTCGAGATCACCGGACTGACCATGCGCTATGCCGGGCGCACCGTCGTCGACGAGCTCTCGCTGGCGGCGTCGCGGGCGGCGATCACGGTCGTCCTGGGCCCCAACGGCGCCGGGAAGACGACCACGATCGAGACGGCCGAGGGCTTCCGCACGCCGCACGCGGGGACGGTCCGGGTCCTGGGCCTCGACCCGCGCGGGGATCGGGCACTCCTGGCACCACGCGTGGGGGTCATGCTGCAGTCCGGCGGGGTGTGGCCCTCGTTGCGGGCCGCCGACATGCTCACGCACGTGTCCCGGCTGTACGCCCACCCACTGCCCACGACGGCCCTGATGGAGCGACTGGGACTGACACACGTCGCGCGCACCCCCTACCGCCGGCTCTCCGGGGGCGAGCAGCAGAAGCTGGCCCTGGCCTGCGCCCTGGTCGGCCGACCGGAGGTGGCCTTCCTCGACGAGCCGACCACCGGGCTGGACCCCGAGTCGAGGATCGGCGTCTGGCAGTTCCTGGCCGAGCTGCGCGACAGCGGCGTGGGCATCGTGATGAGCACGCACCTTCTCGACGAGGCGCAGGCACTCGCCGACCACGTCATCGTCATCGACCAGGGCCGCCTGGCTGCTGCAGGCTCCGTGGCGGAGCTGACCGGGACGTCGCCCGGGCTCCGGTTCCGCTCCCGAGCGGGGATGGATGTCGCGGACCTGACCCGACGACTGCCCGACGGGTTCACGGCGCTCGAGTCCTCGCCCGGTCGGTACCTGGTGGATGGCGCAGTCACCCCGCAGGTCGTGGCCCTCGTGACGTCGTGGTGCGCAGACCAGGGCGCGATGCCCGAGGAGCTCAGCACCGGCGGCGGGTCCCTGTCCGAGGCCTACTTCGAGATCACGTCACGGGTGGGCCAGGGCGCAGGCACGTCCCAGGCCTCGACCCCACGAGACGGGCAGGTGAACCAGTGAGCACGCCGGATGCACAGGTGATCCTCGACCTCACGCCGGCCCCCGGTGCCGCTCCGCGGGGTGCCCGATGGTGGGCGCAGTCCCGCCTGGAGTGGCGGCAGCTGATGACCAACGGCGAACAGCTCCTGCTCACGCTGATCATCCCCATCGCGGCCCTGGTCGGCGTCACCCGCCTGGACCTGGCCACGATCGACGAGGCGACACCGGGCGTCATGGCCCTGGCGATCCTCTCCACGGCCTTCACCTCGACGGCGATCGCGACCGGGTTCGAGCGGCGCTCCGGCGTCCTGAAGTTCCTGGGAGCCACGCCCCTGGCACGCTCGGGACTGCTCGTGGGCAAGACGGCCGCCACCTTCGCGGTGATCGTGGTCCAGCTCGTGCTGATCAGCGTGGTGGCCCTGGCGCTCGGGTGGTCGCCACAGGTGACCGACCCCGTGGCACTGGTGATCGCCGTGGTCCTCGGCACGGTCGCCCTCGGCTCATGGGGCTTCGCCCTCGCCGGGATGTTGCGCGCGGAGGCCACGCTCGCCGTGGCCAACGGGATCTTCCTGCTGCTGCTCTTCGCCGGCGGCACGGTGCTGCCCACCGACCGCCTGCCCGAGGCGATGACCGGCGTCGTCCAGTTCCTGCCCAGTGCGGCGCTGGGCGACGCCCTGCGGACCCTGCTGGGCGCACCATCGGCCGGGGCGGGCCTCCCGACCGCGTCCCTGGTGGTGCTCCTGGTATGGGCCATCGCCGGGATCGCCGTGTCCACGCGGACGTTCCGCTGGGAGTAGCTGGGAGTTGGGCTGAGCCGCCGCGGAGCCCCCAGCCGCACAACGCCGCGCACCCCCGGCCCATCTGAGGGCACCTGCAGGATCGCCCACTCCCCCGGCGATGTCGGGCGAGGCGCGAACTACGCTTGACCCGTGCTCGCCTCCGACAGCCCCGTCCGCACCACCCCCACCGCCGCTCCCTCCCCCGTCACCTCCGGGGTCCGGGGGATCTTCATGGCCAACCTCGTCGCCCAGATCGGCATCGTCGTCACCGGCGGGCTGGTCCGGGTCACGGGCTCCGGCCTGGGGTGCCCGACGTGGCCGGAGTGCGTCGACGGCTCGCTGGTCCCCGTCGAGGGCCAGGCCGAGGCCTTCCACAAGTGGATCGAGTTCGGCAACCGGCTGCTGACCTTCGTCCTCGGGATCCTGGCGATCGCCGCGATCGTCGCTGCCCTGCGCATGCGCGCGCGCTGGCGGGCCGAGGGCTCAGTGCCGCGTCGCCCGATCCTGTTCCTCGCGGCGGTCCCGCTGCTGGGCACCCTGGCCCAGGCCGTGCTCGGTGGGGTCACCGTCCTGACCGGGCTGCACCCGCTGATCGTCGGTGCCCACCTGCTGCTGTCGGTGGCGATCATCGCCGGCTGCGTGGTCCTGGTCCACCGGGCCGGTGAGCCCGGCGACGAGCCACTGGTTCGGCTGGTCCGTCCCGAGATCCGGGCGCTGTCGCTGGTCCTGATCACCACGTGTGCCGCCGTGATCGTGCTCGGGACGCTGGTCACGGGGGCGGGACCGCACTCGGGTGACACGGACGTCGAGCATCGACTGGACATCGACGTGCGCACCATCGCCTGGCTGCACGCCGACGTCGTGCTCCTGTTCATCGGTCTGATCGTGGCCATGTGGCTGGCCCTGCGCCTCACCGACAGCCCCGCCAGGGCCCGCTGGTGGGCCCACGCACTCATGGCCCTGGCGATCGTGCAGGGCATCGTGGGCTACACCCAGTGGTTCGCCGGCGTCCCCTGGGCGCTGGTGGCGACCCACATGCTGCTCGCCTGCCTGGTGTGGGTGGCCACGCTGAAGACCCACCTGAGCCTGCGCGCCCGCGGCTGAGCGCCTGGACCCGCGGCGGGCAGCGGACCGCGACCCGGCTAGACCGTCTCGGTCGGCGCGGGCTCTGACTGCGCAGGCTCGGTCGGCTCAGGCTCGATGGACGCGGCCCCCGAGTCCGCCGGTGGCTCGCTCGGTGTGGCCGACGGATCTGCCGTGGGGTCGGGCGACTCCGTCGGCTCGGGGCTCGACGACGGATCGGTGGGAGTGGGCTCGGTCGGCTCTGTGGCCGGCGGCTCACTCGCAGTCGGCTCCGTGGGCTCCGACGGCTCCGGATCGGTCGGATCCCGGGGTGGGCTCGGTCGGACCCGGGGTGGGCTCGGTCGGACCCGGGGTGGGCTCGGTCGGACCCGGGGTGGGCTCGGTCGGTCCCGGGGTGGGCTCGGTCGGTCCCGGGGTGGGCTCGGTCGGACCCGGGGTGGGCTCGGTCGGACCCGGGGTCGGGCTCGGTCGGACCCGGGGTCGGGCTCCGTCGGGTCCGGGGTGGGCTCGGTCGGCGTCGGCTCAGTCGGAGTGGGGTCGGAAGGCTCCGCCGTCGGCTCCGGTGCCACAGGCGCTGTCGGCTCAGTCGGCACCGGCTCGGTCGTGATCGGCGAGGCCGAACCTGGCACGCTCGTTCCGCTCACTGGCCCCGAGGTGGAACCTGTGCCATTGGCGCCGAGGATGCCACCGCCCGACGGTCGGCCCGACGTACCTGCCGAAGCCGAGTGCGCACTGGTCGCGACCTGGGTGGCGGGGGCAGCCTCCGAGTTGTCCGTGGTCCCCGTGATGACGACATCCGACGGCTCCGTGCCCGCCGGGGCCAGGGCCAGCGACTCCGGGCGCTCCGGGTCAGCGGACTCCGCGGCGAGCGTCGCGATGGGTGCCAGCTGGGAGTCCGGGTCCTTCAGGAGCCGGTCCACGTCGGAGGCCGTCAGCACCCGGACGGGGGCATCAGCCACGACGTCGCGGACCGCGGACACCGCCGCGAGGCCCACGGCCGCGGCTCCGGCAGCCATGGCGGCCCACGCGGTGATCGACAGCCAGCCATACCTCATGTACTCAGTGTGCCCCCTCGCTCGCCTAAATCCTGCATAAGGGGGCGCAAACCACTGAGACGTCATGTCCACGCCGCGATGTCGAGCCGCACCACCTGCGTCGCCCGCCGCGGCTGAGCGTCTACGGTGGGGTCATGTCACGAGTTCTGGTGGTGGAGGACGACCCGGGGATCCGCTCGGCACTCATCCACGCCCTGAGCGACCGCGGGCATGCCGTCGACTCGGCGCCGAACGCCATGACCGGCCTGCAGGCGGCGATCAGCGGCGAGCCGGACGTCGTGATCCTCGACCTCGGGCTCCCGGACCTCGACGGTGTCGAGCTCCTGCGCATGCTGCGGGCGGTGAGCACCACGCCAGTGATCGTGGCCACCGCACGTGACGACGACGAGCAGGTGGTCCGCGCGCTGGACTGCGGCGCGGACGACTACATGATCAAGCCGTTCTCCGCCGACACCCTGGACGCCCGGATCCGGGCGGTGCTCCGCCGCAGCGCCAGCAACGCGCCGAGCACCGAGCTCGCGGTCGGAGGCCTGCACCTGGACACGCGCGGACGCACCGCCGAGCTGGACGGCGAGGCGCTCGAGCTCAGCCCGCGGGAGTTCGACCTGCTCGCCTACCTCATGGCCCGCCCCGGGGAGGTCGTGACCAAGCGCGAGCTGCTCGCCGAGGTCTGGCGCGTGTCGTACGGTGGCGGGGAGAAGACCGTGGACGTCCACCTGTCGTGGCTGCGCCGCAAGCTGGGCGAGACCGCTCAGGAGCCGCACTACCTGCACACTGTGCGCGGCGTGGGCGTGAAGCTGGTGGAGCCGTGACGCGGTGCGCCGCCGCATCCTCCTGACCCTGCTGGCCTCGACCTCCATCGTCCTGGTGGCGTTCCTGGTCCCGCTGATGGTCCTCATCGGGTCATTCGCCGTCGACCGCGCCCAGCGCGAGGTGGTGCTGCAGATCCAGCCACTCGTGTCCCGGATCCCCGTGGCCGAGCCGGGGTCCCTCGATGAGCTCGTCGAGGCCTTCGCCGAGGAGACCAGTCACCCGGCAACGCTGTACCTGGCGGACGGCACGATCGTGGGGGCACCGCGACCGCTGGACCGCCCCGTCGCACTGGCACGCGAGAAGGGCGCCTTCTTCGCCGAGGCTCCCGGCGGGCGTGACCTGTTCGTCCCGGTCTACACCGACGACGGCGAGGCCATCCTGCGGGTGTTCGTGACCGACGAGGAGCTGACCGGCGCCGTTCGCGAGGCGCGACTGATCCTGCTCGCCCTCGGCCTCGGGCTCCTCGCGGTGTCCGTCGGGCTGGGATTGCTGCTCGCGCGCAGCTTCCTGAGGCCCATCAGCGAGCTGGGCGCGACAGCCGAACGCCTCGCCGGCGGGGACCTCACGGCCCGGGTGGCAGCCAGCGACATCCGGGAGATCGACAACGCGGGGACCGCCCTCAACCGGCTCGCGAGCCGAGTCGTCGAGCTTCTGAGCCTGGAGCGGGAGGAGGTGGCCGACCTCGCCCACCGGCTGCGCACGCCCGTGGCCGCCCTTCGCCTGGACGCCGACTCCCTGCCGGACGGGGACTCGACCGAACGGCTGCGCGTGGATGTCGATCGACTCGACCGCATGGTCGACGAGGTCATCCATGAGGCCCGACGTCCCCTGCGCGAGGCCATCCCAGCCCGGGCGGACCTGTGCTCCGTTGCTCGGGACCGTGCGGCGTTCTGGGCAGTCCTCGCCGAGGATCAGAACCGCACCCTCGTCGTCGACATCCCGCCGGGGCCGCTCCTGGTGGCCACCGAGGGCCGGGACCTCGGCGACGCGCTCGATGCGCTGATCGGCAACGTGTTCTCACACACCGACGAGGCAGTGGCCTTCGAGGTCCGCGTCGGCGTGGGCGACGGTGCGGGCGACAGACCCTTGGCGTGGGTCGAGGTGAGCGACCACGGTCCCGGCTTCGCGTCCAGCGCTGTGCTCGAGCGAGGCCTGTCCGTGTCCGGGTCGACCGGGTTGGGCCTGGACATCGCCCGGCGTCTGGCGGAGCGCTCCGGGGGAACGATCGAGATCGGGGCGAGCCCGTCGGGAGGCGCCCGGGTCCGGCTCACCATGACGACCTCCCCGTAGCGCAGCCGGAGTGGCCGACAGCGGCGCCGGCGCCGCTTCACGGTGCATGCCCCGCGTGCTCGCCTCAGGCGAGGAACGGGTCGATCGCGACGACCAGGAAGAGCAGCGACAGGTAGGAGATCGAGCCGTGGAACAGGCGCATCGCCCGCGAGTCCGGGGCCCCGGCGCGCACCCGGCTGCGCAGCGCGTAGGCCTCGTACAGGAAGGCCCCACCCAGGAGGACGGCTGCGGTCGTGTACAGCCAGCTCATGCCGGCCACGGGGGTCAGCAGCAGTGATGTCGCGACCATGGCCCAGGAGTACCTGACGATCGCGGAGGCCACAGCGCCGCTGTCGGCGACCGCAGGCAGCATCGGCACCCGCGCCGCCTGGTAGTCGGCCTTGAACCGCAGCGCCAGCGGCCAGTAGTGCGGCGGGGTCCAGAAGAACACGATCCCGAAGAGGACGAAGGGCGTGAGGGCCAGCGATCCGGTGATCGCCGACCACCCGATCAGCACCGGGAAGCACCCCGCGGCGCCACCCCAGACGATGTTCTGGGCGGTGCGCCGCTTGAGCAGCATCGTGTAGATGAAGACGTAGAAGCCGATCGCAGCGGCCGCGAGGACAGCGGACAGGACGTTCACCGTGAGTGCCAGCAGCAGCCACGGAGGCCACGCTGAGCAGGATCCCGAAGCGCAGGGCGTGGGCGGCGCTGATCGATCCCGTGACCAGCGGGCGCTGCTGCGTGCGCACCATGACCGCGTCGATGTCGCGGTCATACACCTGGTTGATGACGTTGGCGCCTGCGGCTGCCAGGGTGCCGCCCAGGAGCGTGAGAAGCGTCGTCGAGAGGGGCGGGAACCCACCGGCGGCCAGGAACATCACGGGGACGGTCGTGACCAGCAGGAGCTCGATGACCCGGGGCTTGGTGAGCGCCACATAGGCCCGCCACCGGGAGTCCGACCCGTTGACGGACTCAGGATGGGCACCCGTGCGGCCAGACTCCACTGCGGTCACGCGCCCATGCTACCCGCGTCGCTGTGCTGCCCCGAGCCGGCTGACAGATACCCTCTCCCGGGGGCATCCGACGCAGGAGGACGAATGGGAATCGCTGGCTGGACCGAGCTCGACGACCGAGCGGTCGCAACGGCACGCGCCCTGGCTGCCGACGCGGTCCAGAAGGTCGGCAACGGCCATCCCGGCACCGCCATGGCGCTGGCGCCAGCGGCCTACCTGCTGTTCCAGCGCTTCCTGCGCCATGACCCGGCCGACCCGACCTGGATCGGACGCGACCGATTCATCCTGTCGTGCGGGCACAGCAGCCTCACCCTCTACATCCAGCTGTACCTGTCCGGCTACGACACCACCCTCGATGACCTCAAGGCCTTCCGGACCCTGGGCTCGAAGACCCCGGGTCATCCGGAGCACGACCCCGCACGCGGCATCGAGATGACCACCGGCCCCCTGGGGCAGGGCGTGTCGTCGGCTGTCGGTGTGGCCATGGCCGCCCGGTACGCGCGCGGGCTGCTGGACCCCGAGGCCCCCGCGGGGGGAAGCCCGTTCGACTCGACGACCTGGGTCATCGCCTCCGACGGCGATCTCGAGGAGGGGATCTCCGGGGAGGCGGCCAGCCTCGCCGGGACCCAGCAGCTCGGCGACCTCGTGGTCCTCTGGGACGACAACCGGATCTCCATCGAGGGCGACACGGCTGTGGCCTTCACCGAGGACGTTGCTGCGCGCTACCGGGCGTACGGCTGGCATGTGCAGAGCGTCGACCTCGCAGCAGATGGCAGCGTGGACGTCCACGCCCTGGCCGATGCGATGGCTGCCGCCCGCGATGAGCGACGTGCCCCCTCGCTGATCGCGCTGCGCACCGTCATCGCCTGGCCGGCCCCCACGCTGCAGAACACCGGGAAGTCGCACGGGTCGGCCCTCGGCGCGGCTGAGGTGGCCGCCACCAAGCAGGCGCTGGGCCTGGACCCCGAGATCCCGTTCCAGGTCGACGACGAGGTGCTGGCCCACGCGCGCGCCGTGGGGCAGCGCGGGGCCGCGCTGCGCGCAGACTGGGAGCTGGGCTACCAGCGGTGGCGCACCCAGAACGTCGAGCGTGCCGCACTGCTGGACCGGCTCGTCGCGCGGAGGCTCCCGGACGGCTGGCGCGATGCGGTGCCGACGTGGGAGCCCGGCACCTCGATCGCGACGCGTGTCGCCTCCGAGCACGTGATCAATGCCCTCGCCGGGATCCTGCCCGAGCTCTGGGGCGGATCGGCCGACCTCGGCGGGTCCAACGGCACCACGATCAAGGACGGGGGGTCGTTCCTGCCGGGCGGCTCCTCCCTGCCCGGCGCCGACCCGTACGGCCGCGTGATCCACTTCGGCGTCCGCGAGCACGCGATGGGTGCGGTCCTCAACGGGATCGCCCTGCACGGGCTGACCCGCGCGTTCGGCGGCACCTTCCTGGTGTTCAGCGACTACATGCGCGCCCCGGTCCGCCTCGCCGCCCTGATGGGCCTGCCCTCGCTGTTCATCTGGACGCATGACTCGGTCGGCGTCGGGGAGGACGGCCCCACCCACCAGCCGGTCGAGCACCTCTGGGCCCTCCGCGCGATCCCCGAGCTCTCGGTGGTCCGCCCCGCGGACGCCAACGAGACCGCCGCGGTCTGGGCGGCCGCCCTCGAGAGCTCCGGACCGGTCGGGTTGATCCTCACCCGGCAGAACGTCCCCACCCTCGACCGGTCCGCGGGCGAGCCGGCCGAGGCTGCGGGTCGCGGTGGCTACGTGATCGCGGAGGCTGAGGGCGGCCCGGCGCAGCTCCTTCTGCTGGCCACCGGCTCGGAGGTGTCCGTCGCGATGGGTGCCCGAGACCTGCTCCAGGCCGAGGGGGTGCCCACCCGCGTGGTGTCGATGCCCTGCCTGGAGTGGTTCGATGCCCAGCCGGAGGCGTACCGGGAGCAGGTGCTGCCCACGACAGTCCGTGCGCGAGTCAGCATCGAGGCCGGCAGCGACCAGGGCTGGTGGAAGTACGTCGGAGCCGACGGGGCCTGCGTGTCGGTCGGGCACTTCGGCGCCTCAGCCTCAGCCGACCAGCTCTTCGAGCGGCTGGGATTCACCCCCGCCCACGTGGCGTCGGTCGCCCGGACGGTGCTCAGCCGGGTGGGCTGAGCGGGTCGGACCGGGCGCGCAGGTCGCATCCGCGACCGCACGCTCGTACGCTGGCTTGACCTGATCGCACACACTCCCCGGAGGGCTGTTGCATGGGCAAGGACAAGTCCACCAAGGTCAAGGGCAGCACGGGCAGCACCAAGGTCGCTGCGGCCCCCGCCTCGGCACTGCCCACGATGAAGGAGAAGGAGTACCAGCAGCTCCTCAAGCCCCTGCATGCCGACCTGGTGGCGATGCAGGAGTGGGTCAAGGCAACCGGTGCCAAGGTCGTCGTGGTCTTCGAGGGCCGCGACACCGCCGGCAAGGGCGGCGTGATCAAGGCCATCATGGAGCGGGTGAGCCCGCGCGTCTTCAAGGTGGTTGCCCTGTCTGCCCCCACCGAGCGCGAGAAGTCCCAGATGTACATCCAGCGCTACCTTCCGCACTTCCCGGGCGCCGGCGAGGTCGTCATCTTCGACCGCAGCTGGTACAACCGCGCGGGGGTCGAGCGGGTGATGGGCTTCACGCCGATGAACTATGTGGAGAGGTTCCTGGACATGACCCCCGGCGTCGAGAAGGCGATGGTCGACTCGGGGATCATCCTGCTGAAGTACTGGTTGGAGGTCAGTCCCGAGGAGCAGACCCGCCGCCTCTCGAGTCGTATCGATGACCCGCGCAAGGTCTGGAAGCTCACCGACATGGACCTGAAGTCGTACACCAAGTGGGACGACTACACGGTCGCCCGGGACGCCATGTTCGCCGCGACCAGCACCGCCTGGGCCCCGTGGTTCGTCGCCCACACCGACGACAAGAAGCGCGGTCGGCTCAACGTGATCAGCCACATGCTGGCGCGAATCCCCTTCGAACCGCTCGACGCACGGAAGGTGGAGCTTCCCAAGCGCAGGGCGACGGCGGTGGCCCCGTCCGAGGACCTGGTCGACCTGGTGCCGCAGAGGTACTGACCCCGCTCAGGTCGGCGCGGGACGCCGCCGGACCTAGCCCTGCTCGCGCATCCGCTCGAGGGCCTCGGCGAGGATGGCGTCGCCGTCGACGTCGGAACGCCGCTCCTTCACGTAGGCCAGGTGAGTCTTGTACGGCTCGACCTTCGCCGGCGTGGGCGGGTTCTCCGGATCCGGGCCGGCCGGGTAGCCGCACGTGGGGCAGTCCCAGATCTCGGGGATGGCGGCCTCGTCGGAGAAGCTCGGGGTGGTCTCGTGCCCGCGTGCGCAGTAGAAGCTCACCCGGTGCCGCGGAGCGGCGTCACCGCGCTCAGCCTCCCCCATCGGCCCGGATCCGACCCGGCTGCCCCGGATCGCGTTACCACCAGCCACAAGTGCCTCCGAAGAATCGAGCAGGACAGGACAGGGAGTGCTGCGGGCCTAGATGGCCAGGCCGAGGGCCACGATGGTGGCCGTCCAGATGATCAGCAGGGCATAGGTGATGCGGTCGAGGTTGCGCTCAGCGACCGAGCTGCCACCCAGTGAGGAGCTCACGCCACCGCCGAACAGGTCCGACAGGCCGCCGCCCTTGCCCTTGTGCAGCAGCACAAGGACGATGACGAGCACGTTGAGCACCAGGAGCAGGACTTGCAGTGCGGTGATCACGGGGGTCCCTTCATTCGATGGCGCAAGGATACGTGGTCCATGCGACAACGCGGGCCAACCACACCCCAACGGCGCAATTCGGGCGCCGGGATGCCCGGTCAGACCGAGCCGGGGCTCGTCCTGACCGGGCAGCAGCGCCCGCGTCGCCCTCAGGCCAGGCGGTACTTGCAGATGGCGACGAACTCGTCGGCATCCAGCGACGCCCCGCCGATCAGCGCGCCGTCGACATCCGGGCCGGCCATGATCTCGGCCGCGTTCGCGGCCTTGACCGATCCGCCGTACTGGATGCGGATCGCGTCGGCGACCTCCTGGCTGTACAGCTCGGCCAGGCGGCGGCGGATCGCCCCGCACATGTCCTGGGCGTCCTGCGGGGTGGCCGTCAGGCCGGTGCCGATGGCCCACACGGGCTCATAGGCGATCACGATCGTCGCGGCCTGGTCGGCCGGGATGTCGGCGAGGCCGCCGTCGAGCTGGCCGAGGGTGACCTGCTCCTGGATCCCGGCCTCGCGCTCCTCCTTGACCTCGCCGATGCACATGATCGGGACGAGCCCGTGCTTGTAGGCGGCCTTCACCTTGGCGTTGACCAGGGCGTCGTCCTCACCGTGGTACTGGCGCCGCTCGCTGTGCCCGATGACCGCGTAGGTGCAGCCGAGCTTGGCCAGCATGCTGCCGGAGATCTCGCCGGTGTAGGCACCGGAGTCCTGCGCGGAGATGTCCTGGCTGCCGTAGACGATCTTGAGGTTGTCGGCGTCCACCAGGGTCTGCACCGAGCGGATGTCGGTGAACGGGACCATCACGCCGGCCTCGACCGCCGCGAAGTCCTCGTCGGTGAGTGCGAAGGCGATCTTCTGGACGTGCGCGATGGCCTCGAGGTGGTCGAGGTTCATCTTCCAGTTGCCCGCCATGAACGGCTTGCGTGCCATGTCTCAGCCCTCCAGGACTGCCAGGCCGGGGAGCGTCTTGCCCTCGAGGAGCTCGAGGGAGGCGCCACCACCGGTGGAGATGTGGGAGAAGCCGTCCTCCAGGCCGAGCTGGCGGACAGCAGCGGCGGAGTCGCCGCCTCCAATGACCGAGAACGCACCGGAGCCGGCGATCGCCTTGGCGACCTCGAAGGTTCCGGTGGCGAACTCGGGTACCTCGAAGACGCCCATGGGGCCGTTCCAGACGACCGTCCTGGCATCGGCGACCTTGCTCGAGAACAGCGCGATCGTCTCGGGGCCGATGTCCAGGCCCATCCAGCCGTCGGGGATCTCGCTGCTGGGCACGACCTTGCGCTCCGGCGTCGGGTTGTCCTTGCCGGGGAAGGCATCGGCGACCATGGTGTCGACGGGGACCACCAGCTCGATGCCCTTCTCCGCGGCCTTGGCGATGTAGCCCTTGACCGCCTCGATCTGGTCCTCCTCCAGCAGGGAGGTGCCGACTCCGTAGCCGTTGGCGGCCAGGAACGTGTAGGCCATGCCGCCGCCGATCAGCAGGCGGTCGACGCTGTCGATCAGGTTGTCGATGACGCCGAGCTTGTCCGAGACCTTGGACCCGCCGAGGATCACCACGTAGGGGCGGTCCGGGTCGGCCAGGACCTTCGAGAAGGACTTGACCTCCTTCTCCACCAGCAGGCCCGCTGCGTTGGGCAGCAGCTCGGCCACGTCAGTGACGGAGGCCTGCTTGCGGTGCACGACACCGAACCCGTCGGAGACGTAGACATCGGCCATGGCCGCGAGCTCGGCGGCCAGCTCCTGGCGCTGGGCCTGGTCCTTGCTGGTCTCTCGGGCGTCGAACCGGATGTTCTCCAGCAGGGCCACCTGGCCGGGCTGCAGGGCCGCCACGGTGGCCTTCGCGGAGTCCCCGGTCACGTCGGAGGCCAGGGCGATGTCCTGGCCGAGGAGCTCACCGAGGCGCTTGGCCACCGGGGCCAGCGAGCCGGACTCCTCGAAGCCCACGCCCTTGGGTCGGCCGAGGTGCGCCACGATGACGACCTTGGCACCCGCACCGGTCAGGGCCGTGAGGGTGGGCAGGCTGGCCACGATCCGGCCGTCGTCGGTGATGACACCGGAGCCGTCCTTGGCCAGCGGAACGTTGAAGTCCGACCTGAGCAGGACTGTCTTGCCAGCGATATCGAGATCACTGATGCTCTTCACTGAAGAATCTCCCTTTGTGGGTGAACGGCCACCTTGCAGGCATGAGCCTATTGACGCTGCGGCGCGGTCGCCCGCTGAGGGCCTCGACCTCACTCCGGGGAGATGCCGTCCTCGGTGTTGGGGATCCCGAGCTCGATCGCGCGCTTGTCGGCCAGCGCCAGGAGTCGGCGGATCCGCCCGGCGATCGCATCCTTGGTCATCGGGGGATCGGCCAGGGCACCGAGCTCCTCGAGGCTGGCCTGCTTGTGCTGCAGGCGCAGCTGGCCAGCCACCGCAAGGTGGTCGGGGACCGTGTCGCCGAGGATCAGCAGGGCCCGCTCGACCCGGGCCCCGGCCGCGACGGCGGCGCGGGCGGACCGGCGCAGGTTGGCGTCGTCGAAGTTGGCCAGGCGATTGGCGGTGGCCCGAACCTCACGGCGCATCCGCCGCTCCTCCCAGGCCATCACCGACTCGTGGGCACCCATCCTGGTGAGCATCGCGCTGATGGCGTCGCCGTCGCGGATGACGACCCGGTCGATCCCACGGACCTCACGGGCCTTGCTGGCGATCCCCAGGCGCCGGGCCGCCCCCACCAGCGCCAGGGCCGCCTCAGGTCCTGGGCAGGAGACCTCCAGGGACGAGGACCGACCGGGTTCGGTGAGTGACCCATGGGCCAGGAACGCGCCGCGCCAGGCCGCCTCCGCGTCACAGAGCGCCCCGTTGACCACGACGGCCGGCAGCCCCCGGACGGGTCGGCCCGAGGCGTCCAGGAGGCCCGCCTGCTTGGCCAGCCGCTGGCCGTCCTGGGCGACGGTGAGCACGTAGCGGTTGCCCCGACGGATGCCGGACGGGGCCACCACGGTGATCGTGGCCGAGTGGCCGAACATGTCGGCGATCGCGGTGCGCGCCCGCCGTGCCGCGGCCCCGGTGTCGAGCTCGGCCTCCACCACGACCTTGCCCCCGACGAGGTGCAGCCCCCCGGAGAACCGCAGGAGTGCGGACACCTCTGCCTTCCGGCAGCACGTCTTCGTGATCGGCAATCGGCTCAGTTCATCCTTCACGCCTGCCGTCATCGCCATGCCGGAATACTGCCATGCCCGATGACCTCCGCGAACGCCCTCCCCAGCAGCAGCGGATCGTGATGCCCCTCCCCGGCCCGTGGGTCGGACACCGGGCGCAGGACGAGCTCCGCGCCGACGGCGCTGCAGGCCTCCCGCAGGGCCTCCTCGTCGGGCACGTGCGCCGGATCAGCCAGCACGACGTCGAAGGTCACCTGCGGGAAGGCCTCCGCGAGGACGTGGAGATGTCCCTGGGGGCTGAACCCGGAGGTCTCCCCCGGCTGCGCGATGAGGTTCAGCGCCAGGATGCGGGTCGCGGTGGACGCGACGATCGCGTCGTGGATGCCCGGCACGAGCAGTCCCGCGAGCACGGAGGTGTACCAGGAGCCCGGGCCCATCACGATGGCCTCTGCCTGGGCGATGGCCTCGATCGCCTCGGGCCGCGCCGGCGGGTCGGGCGGCTCCAGCGAGATCGACAGGACGGTCCCCTCGGTGACCGCGACCTTGGACTGCCCGCGCACCACGCTGACGCCGGGGTGGCCCGGCGCGTCGAGGACGTCGGCGACGATCTGCACGCCCTCGCTGCACACGGGCAGGACCCGGCCGTGCGCACCGAGGAGGGCCGCCACCCAGTCCAGCCCGGCGACGACGTCCCCGGTCTGCTCCCACAGCGAGGTGATCAGCAGGTTGCCCATGGCGTGCCCGGCGAGCTCCCCGTCGGAGAAGCGGTGCTGGACGACCGCGCTCCAGGTGCGGCCCCACACGTCATCGCCGCACAGCGCCGCGAGGGCCATGCGCAGGTCACCGGGTGGGGGTGTGCCCATGTCCCGGCGCAACCGGCCGCTGGAGCCTCCGTCGTCGGCCATCCCGACGATGGCCGTCAACTGGTCGGTCACCACCCGCAGGGCGCGCAGGGTGACGGCCAGGCCGTGCCCGCCACCCAGTGCGACGACGGCCGGGCCGGCTGCCACCGGCCGACGGCGCCGGGCGGCTCCCCCGGGCTCGGCCACAGCGGGAGGCATCATTCGCGCCCGAGGTCCCGATGGACCACCGTGACCTCGAGGCCCACGTGCACCAGCCGGGCCGCGAGGTTCTCCGACATCGCCACGGACCGGTGCTTGCCGCCGGTGCACCCGACGGCCAGCGTGGCGAAGCGCTTGCCCTCGCGGAGATACCCGTCGGTGGCCACGTCGATCATGCGCGCATAGGCGTCGAGGAACTGCGAGGCGCCGTCCTGGGCCGTGACGTAGTCGTTGACCGCAGCATCCAGTCCGCGCAGCTCGCGCAGCTCGGGGATCCAGAAGGGGTTGGGCAGGAACCGGACGTCGGCGACGAAGTCGGCATCCACCGGCACGCCGTACTTGAAGCCGAAGGACATGACCGTGGCCCGCAGGCGCACCGGCTCGTTGGACTCGAAGGAGGCGGTGATCGCGCGCCGCAGCTCGTGGATGGTGCGGTGGGAGGTGTCGATCACGAGGTCGGCGTCGGCACGCAGGTCGCCGAGCAGGGCGCGCTCCCGGTGGATCCCGTCGAGCAGCCCTCCCTGTCCCTGCAGGGGGTGCGGGCGGCGGTTGGACTCGAAGCGGCGCACCAGCGCCTCGTCGCTGGACTCCAGGAACAGGATCTTCAGGTCGACCCCGCGGGCGATCACCTCGGCGACGGCAGCCTCCAGCTGGTCGAACAGCCGACCGCCGCGCACATCGACGACGACGGCGACGCGGTCGAGGTCCGAGCGCGCGGCCAGCAGGTCGAGGGTGGGGGCCAGCATCTTGGGCGGCAGGTTGTCGATGACGAACCAGCCGATGTCCTCCAGGGCTCGGGCGGCACTCGATCGACCGGCCCCGGACATCCCGGAGACCAGCAGGACCTCGAAGTCAGCGATCCCGTCGCTGGGCGGGAGTGTGGTCATCTGGGCTCCTCGGTCACGGGCACGTCGCCCAGGATCTCGCCGGTCACGGACACATCGTCGTCCAGGATCTCGCCGGTCACGGACACATCGTCGTCCAGGATCTCCCCTGTGGTCAGGTTCACCGCGCTGATCGTCCCACCGGACAGCGCGAGGATGATGCGCTCAGCCAGCGCCGGGCCGATCCCCGGCACCTCGGCGATCATCTCGGGGGTCGCCGCGCGGAGCGTGCGCACCGAGCCGAAGCGGCGCAGCAGCGCCTTGCGCCGGGCGGGGCCGAGCCCGGGGATGTCGTCCAGCGCGCTGGTGGTCATCCGGGCGGAGCGCTTCTGGCGCTGGTAGCGGATGGCTGTGCGGTGCGCCTCGTCGCGCACCCGCTGCAGCAGGTAGAGCCCCTGGCTGGTGCGCGGCAGGATCACCGGATCCTCCTCGTCGGGCAGCCACACCTCCTCGAGCCGCTTGGCCAGGCCGACGACCGCGATGTCCGTGAGCCCGAGGTCCACCAGCGCCTGGAACGCGGCATTGACCTGCGGGGCGCCGCCGTCGATCACGACCAGGGAGGGCGGGTAGGCGAACCGCGCGGGGGTCGTGGATGCGGGTGGGAGGTCCCCGGGCGCGCTCCCGGCCGCGGCCGGCTCGACGTCCCCCGACGACCCGGGGGCCGGGGCCTGCTCCGGGTCGTCACCCCCGCGGGCCGCCAACCGGCGGAAGCGCCGGCCGATCACCTCGGCGATCGCGGCGACGTCGTTCTGCCCGTCGAAGCCCTTGATCGCGAACTTCCGGTACTCCGAGGGCCGCGGAAGCCCGTCCTCGAAGACCACCATGGACGCCACGACGTCGTCGGCGCCGAGGTTGGACACGTCGAAGCACTCGATCCGCAGCGGAGCGGTCGGCAGGTCCAGCGCCTCGGTCAGCTCCGTCAGCGCCTGGCTGCGGGTCGTGAGGTCACCGGACCGCCGCAGCTTGTGCGCGGCCAGCGACTGTGAGGCGTTGCGGGTCACGGTCTCCATGAGCGCGCGCTTGTCGCCACGACGCGGCACCGAGACCCCGACGGGGCCGCCTCGCTGCTGTCCCAGCCAGTCCGTGAGCACCGCGACCTCACTGGGGTCGGGCAGCGCAGGGACGAGCACCCGACGAGGGACGTCGGCCTCCGGCTCGGCGTACATCTGGGTCAGGAGGGTGGCGATCAGGTGCGCCTCGTCGGCGTCGTCGACGCGCTCCACGATGAAGCCGCGCTCCCCCCGGATGCGACCGTCGCGGACGTGGAACACCCGCACGCACGCCTCGAGCTCGTCGCTGGCGAGCCCGACGACGTCGGCATCGGTGCCGTCGGGCAGCACGACCGCGTTGCGCTCGAGGACCCGCTGCAGCGCGTAGAGGTCGTCGCGCAGCCGGGCGGCGCGCTCGTAGTCCAGCTCGGCCGCCGCGGCGTTCATCTGCTCGGTCCGTGACCGGACGAACGCGGCGGAGCCGCCGGCCATGAACGCGCAGAAGTCCTCGACGATCGCCCGATGCTCCTCGGCCGTGACCTCGCCGGTGCAGGGAGCAGCGCACTTGTCGATGTACCCGAGCAGGCAGGGCCGCCCGGAGGCCTGGGCCCGCCGGAACACCCCACGGGTGCAGGTGCGCATGGGGAAGACCCGCAGCAGCTGGTCGACGGTCTCGCGGATCGCCCACGCGTGCGCGAACGGGCCGAAGTAGCGCACCCCGGGGCGCTTCTCCCCGCGCATGACCATCGCACGTGGGAACTCCTCGCCCACCGTCACGGCCAGGAACGGGTAGGACTTGTCGTCGCGGTAGCGGACGTTGAACCGCGGGTCGAACTCCTTGATCCACGCGTACTCCAGGGTCAGGGCCTCGACCTCGGTGGCCACCACGACCCAGTCCAGGGAGCGTGCGGTGGCGACCATCGTCTGGGTGCGCTGGTGCAGCGCGGCGGGGTCCTGGAAGTACGAGGTCAGCCGCGCGCGGAGGTTCTTGGCCTTGCCCACGTAGATGACCCGGCCATCACCGTCGCGGAACCGGTAGACGCCTGGGTCGGTGGGGATCTGGCCGGGAGCGGGCCGGAAGTTGACGGTCACCTCAGGCCAGGAAGATCTCCCCACCCGCGACCTCGATCGCCACGGGCTTCAGGCCTGTTGGCGCCGGGCCCTCGAGCCGGTCGCCGGTGCTGCCGTCGAAGGTGCTCCCGTGGCACGTGCACAGGATCGTGTTCTCGTTGACCTCGGCGACCGGGCAGCCCGCGTGCGGGCAGCGGCCGTCGAAGGCGAGGAACTCCGTGTCGGTCGGATGGGTGATGACCACCGGACCGCTCGCGGTCACGACGATGGCGCCACCCCCCACGGGGAAGTCGTCGGTCCCGGCCAGCGGCTCGCCCGTCGGGGCGCTCCCCGTCGCGGACTCCTCCGGCTGGGACGAGCTCGCCGACTCCGAGGGGGCCTGCGTCGTCGGCCCCTCCGGCGTCGTGGCCTCCGCGCTGGTCTCGTTGGAGGAGGCACACGCCCCGAGCGCCATCACGGCCACAGCTGCGGCGGATCCGGCCAGGACCCCGCGCCGGCTCACCGCTCCCCGATCATTCGCGGAGCGCTGGCAGGCGCAGTCTCCTGTGCAGGTGCTCTCGTCCATGTCCGGACCTCCTCGTCGGTTGGTGGCAGCCTATGCAGTGGCGCGGGCGCGGACCAGCAGATCGCTCAGGAAACGCCCGGTGTGGCTCCCCGGATGGGCAGCCACCTGCTCGGGCGTCCCGGAGACGACGATCGTGCCGCCGCCGGACCCACCCTCGGGGCCGAGGTCCACGACCCAGTCCGCGGTCTTGATCACGTCGAGGTTGTGCTCGATGACGAGCACCGAGTTGCCCTTGTCGACCAGGGAGTGCAGGACACCCAGGAGCTTGCGCACGTCCTCGAAGTGCAGGCCGGTGGTGGGCTCGTCGAGGACGTAGATCGTCCGGCCGGTGGAGCGCCGCTGGAGCTCGCTGGCGAGCTTGACCCGCTGGGCCTCGCCGCCGGACAGGGTGGGCGCCGGCTGGCCGAGCCGGACGTAGCCCAGCCCGACGTCGACCAGGGTCTGCATGTGCCGGGCGATCGGGGGGACGGCCGCGAAGAACTCGAGGGCCTCCTCGATCGGCATGTCCAGGACCTGGGAGATCGTGCGGCCCTTGTAGTGCACCTCGAGGGTCTCCCGGTTGTAGCGGCCACCGTGGCAGACCTCACAGGGGACGTACACGTCGGGCAGGAAGTTCATCTCGATCTTGATGGTGCCGTCACCGGTGCACGCCTCGCAGCGCCCGCCCTTGACGTTGAACGAGAACCGGCCGGGCAGGTAGCCGCGGACCTTCGCCTCCTGGGTGGAGGCGAAGAGCTTGCGGACGTGGTCGAACACCCCGGTGTAGGTGGCCGGGTTGGAGCGCGGCGTGCGCCCGATCGGGCTCTGGTCGACGTGCACGACCTTGTCCAGGTGCTCCAGGCCGGTGACCCGCCGGTGCCGGCCCGGGACGCTGCGGGCCCCGTTGAGGTCACGGGCGAGGACCGTGTAGAGGACGTCGTTGACCAACGTGGACTTGCCGGAGCCGCTGACCCCGGTGATCGCCACGAAGCAGCCCAGGGGGAACTCCGCCGTGACGTTCTGCAGGTTGTGCTCCCGTGCCCCCTCGACGACGATCGTCCGCGCGGGGTCCACCGGCCTGCGCTGGGCGGGGATCTCGATCCGTCGTGCTCCCGACAGGTACTGGCCGGTCAGGGAGTCGGGGTTGGCCAGGAGCTCCTCGACCGTGCCCGAGACGACGATCTGGCCACCGTGCTCCCCGGCGCCCGGGCCGATGTCGACGACCCAGTCGGCGGTCCGGATGGTGTCCTCGTCGTGCTCGACGACGATCAGCGTGTTGCCCAGGTCGCGCAGCCGGACGAGGGTGTCGATGAGCCGGTGGTTGTCGCGCTGGTGCAGGCCGATGCTCGGCTCGTCGAGGACGTAGAGCACCCCCACCAGCCCGGAGCCGATCTGGGTGGCCAGGCGGATCCGCTGGGCCTCCCCACCGGCGAGCGTCCCCGCGGGCCTCGACAGCGACAGGTAGTGCAGGCCGACGTCCATGAGGAAGGCCAGGCGCTCGTTGACCTCCTTGAGCACCCGCGTGGCGATCTGGGCGTCGCGGTCGGAGACGTCGAGGTCGGCCAGGAACGCCGCGGCCTCGCCGATCGGCATCTGGGCGATGGTCGCGATGTTCACCCCGCCCACCGTCACCGCCAGCGAGACCGGCTTGAGCCGCGCCCCGTCGCACGCCGGGCACGGGACCTCGCGCATGAATCCCTCGTACCGCTCGCGTGCCGAGTCGCTCTCGGACTCCGCGTGACGGCGCTGGACGAACGGGATGGCTCCCTCGAACCCGGTGGAGTAGGAGCGCTCACGGCCGTACCGGTTGCGGTAGCGGACGTGCACCTGGTGGTTGTACCCGTGCAGGACGGCCTCGCGCATCGCCTCGGGCAGGTCCTTGAAGGCAGTGTTCACGTCGGCACCGAGCTCATCGGCCAGGGCCGTGACCAGCCGCGCGTAGTACTCCGAGATGTGCCCGCTGCCCCACGGCGAGACGGCGCCGTCAGCCAGGGAGAGGTCCGGGTCGGGCACGATCAGGTCGGGGTCGACCTCCATGCGCGTGCCCAGCCCCGTGCACTGGGGGCAGGCCCCGAACGGGGAGTTGAACGAGAACGACCGCGGTTCGAGGTCCTCGAAGGACTGCCCGTCGTTGAGGCACACGAGGTGCTCGCTGAACAGTCGCTCCCGGCCTGGGTCGTCGGCCGGTGCATCGACGAACTCGAGGTTCACGATGCCACCGGCCAGCCCCAGGGCGGTCTCCACGGAGTCCGTGAGGCGCCGGCGTGCCGAGGCCTTGACCGCGAGCCGGTCGACGACGACCTCGATCGTGTGCTTCTGCTGCTTCTTCAGGGTGGGCGGCTCGGTCAGCAGGTGCACGGTGCCGTCCACACGGGCGCGGCTGAAGCCCTGGGTCTGCAGCTGGCGGAACAGGTCGGAGTACTCGCCCTTGCGCTCGCGGACGACCGGGGCCAGGACCTGGAACTTCGTGCCCTCGGGCAGGTCGAGGACGCGATCGACGATCTGCTGGGGGGTCTGGCGCCCGACCGGCTCACCGCAGGAGGGGCAGTGCGGCTTGCCGATCCGGGCGAACAGCAGGCGCAGGTAGTCATAGACCTCGGTGATGGTGCCGACCGTCGACCGGGGGTTGCGCGAGGTGGACTTCTGGTCGATCGAGACAGCCGGGGACAGGCCGTCGATGAAGTCCACGTCGGGCTTGTCCATCTGGCCGAGGAACTGCCGGGCATAGGCGCTCAGGGACTCCACATAGCGGCGCTGGCCCTCGGCGAAGATCGTGTCGAACGCCAGGCTGGACTTGCCCGAGCCGGACAGGCCGGTGAACACCACCAGGGCATCGCGCGGGATCGCCAGGGACACGTCCTTGAGGTTGTGCTCCCGGGCGCCCCGCACCGTCAGGCGGTCGTGATGGTGCTCGGCCAGATCCACGCACCGATCCTAGGACAGCCCTCCGACACCGGCTCCCGCCGTGGTCGTGGGGTACCGGCTACTCCCGGTGCTCGCGCTCCGGCGGGAGGTGCCTGAGGGCCTCGCCGACGACGTCGTCCGCCTCGTGCTCGAGGCGCATCTCCGGGCTCGACTCGACCAGGGAGGGGTCCCGGCGGACGGCGACGACGCTGGCGATCGCGGTCACGATCAGGACGCCGACGATCACCACCAGGGAGAGCGCCGTGGAGATCTCCGGGACGTCCAGGTCGGTCGTCTCGTGCAGCGCGTGCAGGAGCAGCTTCACGGCGATGAACCCGAGGATGATCGCCAGGCCCTTGGAGAGGTAGATGAGCCGGTCGAGGAGCCCGTGGAGCATGAAGTACAGCTGGCGCAGGCCCATCAGGGCGAAGGCGTTGGCCGTGAAGACCAGGTAGGCCTCCTCGGTGAGCCCGAACACGGCCGGGATCGAATCCAGGGCGAACAGGAGGTCCGTGGTGCCGATGGCCAGCATCACCAGCAGCATCGGAGTGACCAGGCGCTGACCGTCGATGCGGACGGTCAGCTTGGTCCCGTGGTACTCGCGGGTGGTCGGGACGCGCCGCTCGACGAACCTGATGAGCGCGTTGCCCTCGGGATCGGCCTCCTCGCCACCGCTGCGCCACACGGAGATGGCCGTCCACAGCAGGAAGGCCCCGAAGACGAAGAACGTCGCCGCGAACCGCTCGATCGCCGCCGCGCCGAGGACGATCAGGATCCCGCGCAGGACCAGGGCGATCCCGATGCCGATCGTGAGCACCCGGTGCCGATGCTGCTCGGGGACGGCGAACGAGGACAGGATGATCATGAAGACGAACAGGTTGTCCACGCTCAGCGAGTACTCGGTGATGTACCCGGCGAGGAACTCCCCGCCGTACTGCGTGCCGAATGTGACGGTCACGAAGCCGGCGAACAGCAGGGCGAGGACCACGTAGAAGATCACCCAGCGGGTGGCCTCCTGGGGGGTGAAGGCGTGCGGACGCCGGTCGACGATGATCAGGTCGACGATGATGATCCCCAGCAGTCCGAGGATCGTGGCTGCCCAGAGGCCCGCCGAAACGTCCACCCATCCTCCTGCTGACCGTCCGTCAGGCCCGGTGCCGGGCCGCAGGCTCCCCATTCTGGCACGACTGCGCACCCCCGCCGATCGACCTGACGCGGCGCACCTCAGTTGGCGGCGATCATCCCCCGCAGCTCCCGCTTGAGCTCGGAGACCTCGTCGCGGTAGCGCGCCGCCACCTCGAACTGAAGGTTGGCGGCGGCGGCGTGCATCTGCTCGGTGAGCTCCTGGATGAGGTTGGCCAGCTCCGTGGCCGGGAGGTCGGCGCGGGCGGCGGTGCCCGTGGCCACGGAGGCGTCGGCGGCGGCAGCTCCCGAGCCCTGTCGTCGGGCACCCCCCCGCCCGCGGGACTGCGAGCGACCCGAGCCCATCGTGGTGGCCAGCACCTCCTCGGTGTCGGCGTCCTCGGCGGCCAGCAGGTCGGTGATGTCGGCGATCTTCTTGCGCAACGGCTGGGGGTCGACCCCGCGCTCGAGGTTGTAGGCGATCTGCTTCGCACGGCGCCGGTTCGTCTCGTCGATGGCCGTCTGCATCTGGGACGTGATCGTGTCGCCGTACATGTGCACCTGCCCCGACACGTTGCGGGCCGCCCGGCCGATCGTCTGGATCAGGCTGCGCTCGGAGCGCAGGAACCCGGCCTTGTCGGCGTCGAGGATGCTCACCAGGGACACCTCCGGGAGGTCGAGGCCCTCGCGCAGCAGGTTGATCCCGACCAGGACGTCGAAGATGCCCATCCGCAGCTCGCGCAGCAGCTCGACCCGGCGCAGGGTGTCGACCTCGGAGTGCAGGTAGCGCACGCGGATGCCACGCTCCAGCAGGTAGTCGGTGAGGTCCTCGGACATCCGCTTGGTCAGGGTCGTGACCAGGACCCGCTCGCCGCGCTCGGTGCGCAGGCCGATCTCGTGCATGAGGTCGTCGATCTGGCCCTTCGTCGGCTTGAGGATGATCTCCGGGTCGATCAGGCCGGTCGGGCGGATCACCTGCTCCACGACGTCGCCGTCCACCTTGGCCAGCTCGTAGGGCCCGGGTGTCGCGGACAGGTACACCGTCTGGCCGATCCGCTCGAGGAACTCCTCCCAGCGCAGCGGTCGGTTGTCGGCGGCACTGGGCAGGCGGAAGCCGTGGTCGACGAGCGTGCGCTTGCGCGACATGTCGCCCTCGTACATCCCGCCGATCTGCGGGACGGTCACGTGCGACTCGTCGATGACCAGCAGGAAGTCGTCCGGGAAGTAGTCGATCAGGCAGTTCGGCGCGGAACCTGGCTCGCGGCCGTCGATGTGCCGGGAGTAGTTCTCGATCCCCGAGCAGAAGCCGACCTGGCGCATCATCTCGATGTCGTAGGAGGTGCGCATCTGCAGCCGCTGCGCCTCGAGCAGCTTGCCCTGCTCGTTGAGCTCGGCCAGCCGCTCGGCGAGCTCGGCCTCGATCCCGCCCAGCGCCCGCTCCATCCGCTCCGGGCCGGCGACATAGTGCGTGGCGGGGAAGACGTAGACCTCCTGGTCGTCGGTGAGGATCTCACCGGTGACCGGGTGCAGCGTCATCAGCCGCTCGATCTCGTCGCCGAACATGTCGATGCGCACCGGGTGCTGCTCGTAGACCGGGAACACCTCGATCGTGTCCCCGCGCACGCGGAAGGTGCCGCGCTCGAACGCGAGGTCGTTGCGGGCGTACTGGTTCTCCACGAACTGGCGCAGCAGGGAGTCGCGATCGACCTCCTCGCCGACCCGCAGCCGCACCATCCGGTCGACGTACTCCTGCGGCGTGCCCAGGCCGTAGATCGCCGAGACCGTGGCCACGACGATGACGTCCCGGCGGGTGAGCAGCGAGTTGGTCGCCGAGTGCCGCAGCCGCTCGACCTCCTCGTTGATCGACGAGTCCTTCTCGATGTAGGTGTCCGTCTGCGGGATGTAGGCCTCGGGCTGGTAGTAGTCGTAGTAGGAGACGAAGTACTCCACCGCGTTGTCGGGCAGCAGCTCGCGGAACTCGTTGGCCAGCTGAGCGGCAAGGGTCTTGTTCGGGGCCATCACCAGGGTGGGCCGCTGGAGCTTCTCGACCAGCCAGGCCGTGGTCGCGGACTTGCCGGTGCCGGTGGCGCCCATGAGCACGACGTCCTTGGCGCCGGCCTCGATCCGCCGGGTGATCTCGGCGATGGCCGCCGGTTGGTCGCCGGCGGGCTGGTACTCGCTGATGACGCGGAACGGGGCCACTCGTCGTTGCAGGTCGGTGACGGGTCGGGTCATGCAGGACACGGTATGCCGTGCCTCTGACATCGGCTCCCCCGGCGCCGGGCTCGGCCGGGTAGCCTGCGGCAGGTGTCCGACCGCGCCCCGACCATCCCCGCCCGAGCCCGCCGTCACCCCGGCGGAGGCGGCGCGCCCCCGGGCGGTCGCCGGCCTGGTCGTGGCCCTGACCGTCGCTGCCCTGCTCACCGCGACCGTGGCCACCGGGTCCGGCGCCCTGTCGGGTTTCGACACGGCGCTCACCGACGTCACCCGCAGCTGGGCGGACCCCCTCGGCTGGCCGGTCAGCGCCGCCCACGTCCTCGGCCTGGTCACCGCCCCCAAGTGGTCCGCGCTCGCGGCCGCCGTCGTCGTCGTCATCCTGTTCGTCGCCCGGCACCGCGCGGCGGCAGCGTTCCTGGCCCTGTCGGGGATCGCCGGGGTCGCGGTGAGCGAGACGGTCAAGATGGCGATGGGCAGGTCCCGGCCACCCGGGGCCGAGGAGTTCGAGGCGGATCTCGAGAAGTCGTTCCCGTCGGGACACGCCATGGTCGGCATCTACCTCTACCTCGCCACGGGGCTCGTGCTGATCCACCTGGGCCGGGCGCAGGGACGGCGGTGGATGCAGGTCCTCGGGATGGTCCTCGTGATCGTCGGACCGCTCATCGGCCTGAGCCGCATCGTGCTGGGCGTGCACTGGCCCAGCGACATCCTCGCCGGATGGGCCTATGGGTCGGCCGTCCTGCTTGCCAGCGCGCTGGCCCTGTGGTGGCCCCTCGACCGCGGCTGGTCCCGCGCCCGGGACACGGCGGCTACTCCCCCAGAGCTGCCTGCAGCAGGTACCACGCCCGGTCCACCTGACTGATCAGCTGGTCCTCGTCCCCGCCGTTGTCGATCAGGATGGTCGCCACCGCAGCGCGCTCGGCATCGCTTGCCTGACGGGCCATCCGCTCGCGCGCATCGGCCACCGCGACCCCGCGGACAGCCAGTCGTGCCAGCCGCACCTCGACGGGCGCGTGCACCACGACCACGACGTCGAAGTCGTCGGCCGAACCGTTCTCGACGAGCAGGGGCATGTCGTAGACCACGACCCTCGAGCCGTCGCTCTCGGCGGCTGCGAGCATCTCGGCGGCCCGCGCGGCGATCCGGGGATGCATGATCGCGTCCAGGGCGGCCAGCGCCTCGGGGTCGGGGAACACGAGCTGCGGCCAGCCCTGAGCGGTCCAGCTCACCGTTGGGCAGCAGCACGCCCTGGCCGAAGCGTTCGACGATCTCGGCCAGCGCAGGCTCCCCCGGCGCCACGAGGTCCCGCGCGATCTGGTCGCCGTCGACGACGACGGCGCCCTTCTCGACGAGCATCCTCGAGACGGTGGACTTGCCCGCTCCGATGCCTCCGGTCAAACCCACCCTGATCATGGGGGAAGCATGCCAGCCCACGGGGCCCGAGGCTCCTGCGTGAGGTGACCCCAGCAGCAGGGGCGGCGGTGGGGCCGGGACTGAACACGCCGGCGCCTGGTCCCGGCACCCGCCCTGTGTGGGTGATGATTGGCCGGTGAGCGACGAGCCGGCTGCGCAGGTGCCTGCCGCCGCGACGGCGGGGACGCCCGCAGCCGGTATCTCGGTCCAGGGCACGGCCATCGTGGGCGCGGGCCTCGTGGTCTCACAGATCGTCGCGATGCTGCAGATGCTCGTGGTGTCGCGGCTGCTGGGTCCGGAGCAGTTCGGTGCCTTCGGGGCCCTGGCGGTGATCCTGCTGCTGGGCAGCACCGCGATGGCCGCCACACAGGTGGTCATCGCACGGCACGTGGCGTCCGGCCGCTCCTCCGAGCACATCGGGGCGGGTTCGGTGCTCCTCGTGGGGGCACTGACGTGCGCCCTGACCGTCGTCCTGGCCCCGTTCATCAGCGACGCCCTGAACCTCTCGGACGTCCTGGCGGTCGTGGTCGTCGGAGCGACGTTCATCCCCTTCACCGTCACCGGTGCCCAGCTCGGCCTGCTCCAGGGCGCGGAGCGGCACAAGCGACTGGGCGCGCTGTACGTGGTTGCCACGGGCGCACGTGTGGGCGGTGCGATCGCCGGCGCGGCCATCGGCGGCACGGCTGACTCCACGCTCGTCGGACTCGCGCTCGGTGCGCTGCTGGGCGCCGTGGCCGGGCAGTTCCTGCTCGTCGGCCAGCCCCCGTGGGGCTCCAGCGAGGAGGGCCCGCGGGAGTTCCTCGTCGAGGTCGGCCATGCGGCCCACGCGCTGATCGCGCTGTACGCCCTGACCAATCTGGACGTCCTGCTCGCCCGGGCACAGCTGCCCGCCTACGACGCGGGCCTGTACGCCGCCGGTGCGCTGATCGCCCGCGCCGTGTTCTTCCTGCCCCAGGCGATCCTCGTGGCCGCCTTCCCGCGGATGGTGGCCGGCTCGCGCAACGCCCAGCAGCAGGCGATCCTGGCGGTGGCCGGACTGGGCCTGTTGGCGACCCTCGTGGTGGCCGTCGTGCCGCGGCTCATCGTCGGCATCATGTCCGGGACGCAGTACCTCGCCGTTGCCCAGGAGGCCTGGATCTTCGCCCTGGCCGGCGCGGGCTTCGGCGTCGTGCAGGTGCTGCTCTACGCCCGGATGGCCCACCACGACCGACGCGCGACCCTGCTGCTCTGGGGCGGGGTCGCAGCCCTGGCCGGGCTCGGACTGTGGCTCGGCACGTCCATCCACGCCCTGGCCACCGTGGCGGCCTCCGTGGCCTGGACGGTGGCCCTCGCCGGCCTCGTCTGGGCCCGCACCAACCCCACGCATCGCCCGGACGCCGACGAGCCGATCGTCACCCCCGCCGGCTGAGGGCGGCGGCGGGTTCCCTGCGCCTCCCCCGGCGCCTCCCCCGGCGCCTCCCGATCGATCCGGATCTCCGGCCGAGTGCGCTCCGAGATCCGGATCAACCTCGGATCGGTCCGCGCAATGGCGGATCGGTCGGCGGGGTGTGGGGTCGTTCGCCGACTCTCCCGCGAGATGCCGAACGGCCCCGGGACCACTCGGGTCCCGGGGCCGTTCGGTGCGTTCAGCCAGCAGGTGCGGGCGAACCGTCAGCGAGTCACGCGCCGCCGGTCAGCTTCTCGCGCAGGGCCTGCAGGGCCTCGTCGGTGGCCAGGGTGCCAGCGCCCTCCTCGGCCGCGGCCGGGGCCGCCGAGCTGTAGGAGCCCACGCCCTCGCCGGTCTCGAGCGCCGCATTCTGGTCGGCCGTCTTGGCCTCCTCGACCTGCTTCATGTGCTGCTCCCAGCGGGCGTGCGCCTCGGCGTACTGCGCCTCCCACTCGGAGCGCTGGTCCTCGAAGCCGACCTTCCACTCGCCGGTCTCGGGGTCGAAGCCCTCCGGACCGATGTACGCGCCAGCCTCGTCGTAGGACGGGGCCATGCCGTACAGGTAGGGGTCGAACTCCTCGGAGCCGGCACCGGTCGTGTTCTCGTTGGCCTGCTTGAGGCTCAGCGAGATCCGACGACGCTCGAGGTCGATGTCGATGACCTTGACGAAGATGTCGTCGTTGACGGTCACGACCTGCTCGGGGATCTCCACGTGGCGCTCGGCCAGCTCGGAGATGTGCACCAGGCCCTCGATGCCCTCCTCGACGCGCACGAACGCGCCGAAGGGGACGAGCTTGGTGACCTTGCCGGGCACGACCTGGCCCATCTGGTGGGTCCGGGCGAAGTGCTGCCACGGATCCTCCTGGGTCGCCTTGAGCGACAGCGAGACGCGCTCGCGGTCCATGTCGACGTCGAGCACCTCCACGGTGACCTCGTCGCCGACGGCCACGACCTCGCTCGGGTGGTCGATGTGCTTCCAGGACAGCTCCGAGACGTGCACCAGGCCGTCCACCCCGCCGAGGTCGACGAAGGCGCCGAAGTTGACGATGGAGGACACCACGCCGTTGCGGATCTGGCCGCGCTGGAGCTGGTTGAGGAAGTTGGAGCGGACCTCGGACTGCGTCTGCTCGAGCCACGCACGGCGGGACAGCACCACGTTGTTGCGGTTCTTGTCCAGCTCGATGATCTTGGCCTCGATCTCCTTGCCGACGTACGGCTGGAGGTCGCGCACGCGGCGCATCTCGACCAGCGACGCGGGCAGGAAGCCGCGCAGGCCGATGTCGAGGATCAGGCCGCCCTTGACGACCTCGATCACCTTGCCGGTGACGACGCCGTCCTCCTCCTTGATCTTCTCGATCGTGCCCCAGGCGCGCTCGTACTGGGCGCGCTTCTTGGACAGGATCAGACGACCCTCCTTGTCCTCCTTCTGGAGGACCAGGGCCTCGACGAGGTCGCCGACCGACACGATCTCGGACGGGTCCACGTCGTGCTTGATGGACAGCTCACGGGAGGGGATGACGCCCTCGGTCTTGTAGCCGATGTCCAGAAGGACCTCGTCACGGTCGACCTTGACGATGGTGCCCTCGACGATGTCGCCGTCATCAAAATTCTTGATGGTCGCGTCGATCGCGGCCAGGAAATCCTCGATGCTACCGATGTCGTTGATCGCGACCTGCGGTGCGGCAGTGGGGGTGATGGTCATGGAGTGGTTCTGCTCCGGTGGATAGATGTCGTTGTCACGTGCACGGGCCAGTGTTCACCGCCGTGATTCCGTGGCCGGTGAAGTCTGACCGGTGGGGACGACATGAACGCGCGCGCCTACTACGTCTGAGACGCTGCAGGCCCGTAACGCCCTGACAGGATACCGCACGTGATCTCACCCCCGCCACGACCGGATCGGACGAACCGGACATGGACACTCGCGACGCAACTCCCCGGCCGCTGGCATCGATGGCCCAGCGAGGTGACAGGGCGCCACGGCGCTCGTGGGAGGTCGAGGGGTCGGCTGGGCGGGAGGCGATCGGCACGCCGAGGAGGTCGACCGCGCCTCGAGGACGTACTGGGAGGCCGAGGCCGAGGCCTACCAGGCCGAGCACGGGGCATTCCTCGCCGACCGGGCGTCACCGGTAGTCGATTCCGACGATTCAATCGACCGACATCGACTACCAACGGTCGCGGAAGCGAGTCGAAGCGGGGCTGGATTCGTCTGGGGGCCGGAGGGGTTCACCGAGGCGGAGGCGGGCCTGCTCGGGCCTCCCGGCGACCTGGTGGGCCGTCGGGTGCTCGAGGTCGGCTGCGGGGCCGCGCAGTGCTCGCGGTGGCTGGCCGAGCGCGGCGTGGTGGCGGTGGGCATCGACATCTCGATGAACCAGCTGCGGCATGCGAGGCACGTTGATCCGCCCGGCTGACGTCGTGGCTGCGACGGCGACCGCGCTTCCGTTCGGCGACTGCGACGTTCGACGTGGCGTTCGCCTCGTACGGGGCGATCCAGTTCGTCGCCGACCTCCCCCGGCTGCTGGCCGAGGTGCGCCGGGTGCTGCGCCCGGGCGGGCGGTGGGTGTTCTCCGTGACGCACCCGATCCGCTGGGCGTTCCCGGACGACCCGGGTCCGGCCGGGCTGGCGGTGTCCGGCTCCTACTTCGACCGGACTCCCGTACGTCGAGCGCGACGGCTCGGGGACCGCGGTGTACGCGGAGTTCCACCGGACGGTCGGCGACTACGTGTCCGCGATCGTGGCGGCGGGCTTCGCCATCGAGGCGATGGTCGAGCCGGAGTGGCCGGACTGGAACGAGAGCACGTGGGGCGGCTGGAGTCCCCTGCGCGGAACGCATCTGCCCGGCACCCTGATCATCGGGTGCCGGGCAGATGCTCGTGCTGGTTGAGCCTGGCGACTAGGCGGCGAGCTTCCTCGCTGCCGCGAACGCGACGCCACCGGCTCCGGCGATGAGCAGCGCACCGAGGCCGAACTTCAGTGCGTTGTTCTCGGTGTCAGCGGCGATTCCGGACAGGTACATCTTGTAGGCCGCCGTCGTGACGACGTCGGTCCCCTCCGCGGGCCCGAACGGGATGCCCGCACCCTCAAGACCGGCCTGCTGGGCGGCCTCGAGCAGCGCCACGTTCTTGGCGAAGCCGAGCTGCGCCTCCTTGCCGGTCTTCGCCGAGGACGTCAGCACCCTGCTCCTTGAGCTGACCGGCGCCGTCCTCGATCTGCGCGCCACCCGGCTCGGCCTGCGCCAAGCCATCGGCGAGCTGACCGGAGCCATCGGCCGCCGCACCAAGGCCGTCGGCGAGCTGATCGGCACCGTCGGCAACCTGCGCCGCACCGTCGTCCAGCTGCTCGAACGCCACTGGCCAGGGTCGGCACGTTGGAGTTGAGCTCCTCGGTCCCCGCAGCCAAGCGTCTCGGTGCCATCAGCCAACTGCGAGGCCCCAGATGCCAGCGCCGCCGACCCGGCCGTCAGTGCCGCCGACGCGCAGGTGAGCGTCTTGGTCGGATCGCACCCCTTCGCGGCGGGGGAGGTGCCGATGTTCTTCAGCAACTCCTGGGAGATGCCAGCAACGAGCTGGTTGATCCCAGCGCTGACCAGGCCCTGGATCTCCTTGATGCCGCATGGGTTCTGTCGGATTCTGCGGGTCCTTCGAGATCGCAGTTCGGGTTCGATGAGCCCAGCCCAGACCTTCGCAGGCCGTAGAGCAGCGTGCCCGTTCGGTCGCCGCCGGCCCGAATCCCCGGCCACCTGACCCAGGGTCAGTCGGCAGACTGCGGCGGTCTGGGCCTGAGCCCTCCGGTCGTCTGCAGCGACGACGCCCTGCGGGCAGCCCGAGGCCGTAGACGACGTTCGAGATCGTAGCACGCAGATGTCTGTTGCGCCGAGGCCTGCGGCCACGCAGACGCGTCGGCGGAGCGACCGGCGGACCGGAGTCGGCAGGCGATCCGCGGTCGGCACGTGCGCATCCGACAGGCATGCCCGGACGGTAGGGACGGCTGACCTTGGCACCGCTGCGTAGGCCCGATCGCTGCGCCGATGAGCTGATCGATGCGCCGCTCGCGCCGCGGACCGCATCGCCAGCTTCGATCGCTGAGGATCTCGAGCACCTCCTTGACGCCGCACGGATTCGTCGGGTTCGTCGGGTCTGCCTCGTCGCAGTCGGATTGCTCGAGGCCGAGGTCGATCGCGTGAGCGCCTGACCCAGCGTCTTCGGGTCCGCGACCAGGATCGGGCTTCGTCCCGATGGCCGTCCTGAACGCCCTGCAGCGCCGCCTGGAGCTGCTTGTAGCCGTCGTTCGACTGGATCGACGTCGGGAGCGCCGCAACCCCCTGAGACAGCAGGTTGATGCCGTTGTTCAGCGACGCGATGCCCGCCGCCAGCTCCTCGTTCCCGTCCGCAACCTGCTCGGCGCCGTCGTTGAGCTTGCTGCTGCGCCGTCGTTGAGATCCGACACGCCCTCCTCCAGCGCTGGGACGTTGCTCGTTCAGCTGGCTCAGGCCGTCGGAGACCTGGTTGGCGCCGTCAGCCAGTGCTGCCGAGCCGGGGGCGGCCGTGTTGACCAGCCCGTCGCTCAGCTGGCTCGCACCTGCCGACAGCTGGCCCAGGCCGGCGACGAGCTGGCCCGCGCCCTCCTGGAGCTTGAGCAGGTTGTCGCCGATCTGCGTGCCGGCACCGAAGATCGAGGCACCGGTTGAGATGCCGCCCCGGTAGGCCTCGGTGGTCCCGGCGATCGTGCTGTTCTCGAACGGGACGATCGGCAGGAAGGAGAACTCAGCAGCCGGCATCTGGCCGTTGCTGATCCGCGACTGGTAGCCGACCTTCACCTCGGTCGAGCCCAGCGGCGGGAACAGCACGAAGGTGTAGCCGAGCTGCGTCTCGTTCTGGCCGTTGCCGGCGACGGTGGCGCCCGGTGCGGTGACCTCGTTGAAGCCCTGCGGCAGGACGACGTCGAGCGATCCCACGAACGGATCCGCGACCTCGACGTCCTCGGAGATCTGCGTGTCCTCGACATCGGAGAACGTCACCGTCTCGGTGCGTGCTGTCGTGTTGCGCACGGTGTACTCCACGTCGAGCACGCCGTTGGCCCCGACCAGGTCCTCGGGCGCGACCTCCACGCCATCGAGCATGACCTTGACGGAGACCGCCATCGGGTTGATGTCGGCGTCGGTGACCGTGCGCTCCTCGGTCCCGCCACCGTCGGCGACGGTGAGCTCGACGACCATCGACTCACCCTCCATGGGGAACGGACCGAACGCGTTGAGGTTGCGGTTGCTGGTCGTCCCGACCGGGACCTTCACCGTCTTGGTGCCGCTGCCGACCGCCGAGACCTGGGTGTACATGGTGCTCTCGCTGATCTCGCCGGTGGCCGACCCGGCCTGCCGGACGGTCTTGCGCACGGTCGCCTGCACGTCACCGGTGTCCTCGGTGCTGACCGCCGCGGCACCTGGCCCTGCGGCCCCTGCCACGAGCAGCACACCCGCGGTCCCTGCGAGGACACGCATCATGGTCTTGACGGACATCAGATCTCACTCCCCACGGTCTCTTGCGTCTGCGGTGCCGGCTCAGCCGTCCCGGACTCCTCCGGGAAGAGCAGGTCGATCACGGCGGCGGTCAGGTAGCCGATGCCGAAGACGACCAGGAACCGGCCGAGGGTCTCGACTGACGTGGTGAGGAACTCAGGCACGTTGTCGTTGAAGATGAAGTCGTAGGCGCCGACGAAGCCGGCCACACCCAGGAGGACCGACCACAGCGGCATCCGCCCGAAGGAGAGGGCCGCAGCTGCCGTCGCCAGGCCGAGGGTGAGGGCGGCGGTGATCGCCACGCCGGTGCTGTTCGACGGCATGAGGGCGGCGTTGATGCCGTAGCCCACAAGCGCCAGCAGGACACCGACGAGGAACCCCGCGAGCCGGCCCAGCTTGTGGCCGCCGGGAGCGAGTGCGAGGACCCCACCGACTGCCACTCCCAGTAGCGGGTTGGGCAACCCGAGGTTCAGGGCATCCCCCAGGTACACGGCGAGCGCGGCGGCGACAGCCAGCGCCAGACCGCCGAGAACGGTCCTCTTCATCGATCCTCCATCACACACGTAGCCCTCGGGGGCGATCACCCATGAGGGGGTGAACTACGTCACACACCGTGAGTTAACCAAAACGAAACACAGGATGCCCCTCGGGGGATCGTCTCGTTCGGGTGAATTTGGATCAGTTTGCTTCGGTGGTCGGGCTCTGGGGCCACTCGGGCAGATTGTTGGGCCCCGCGAAGCCGCTCGGCGCCCCGAACGCCAGGGTGTTGCCCGCCCAGGTCGGGAAGCGACCGAGGCGCACCCAGTCATCGAGGATCCGCACGGCTCCCACCAGCGACGTGCCGGTGAAGCTGCAGTGGCCAGCCCCGTACGGGGCCACGCCATCGGCCGGGTAGGGCGAGGGCGGGTTCGACACGTTGATGCTCAGCCAGCGGATGTCCTGGCCGCTGGCAGTCGCCGCAGCCTGGCCGTAGAGGGTCTCGTTGGCGAGGATCGCCACCGGGTCGACGGCCGTGTGCAGCGTGACGTTGGGCTTGGTGAGCGCGGTCGGCGGCGGGTACTGGGCGTCCGCGGCCGTGCGCGCGGCGGGGTCGGCCTCGACGACCGGGAGCGCGGCCATCTGCTGCAGGAGCGCCAGGGTGGTGCCCTCGGCGCCCGCCATGGCGTCGATCAGCGCCGCCTCGTCGGTGGTGACCCGGGCTCCGTAGTTGACCCCGACGTTCGTGCTGGGGTTGCCGCCCAGCTGCTCCTCGACCCGGAACCGCTCGAGCGTCGTGCGGGCCAGGACCCGGCCGAGGTTCTCGACGATCGCCACTCGTTGCTGGTCGAGCGTCGTCCCCTCGGCGGTGCGCGTCTGGGTGGGGATCTCCGCGGCGGCGGCAATCACCTGCAGCGTCGTCAGGCCCTCCCCCGTCGGATCCAGGGCAGCCTCGGTCACGGCCTCCATCGCGCGTTCGTACTCCGTGCGCGCCTGCTCCGCGGACGTGAATCCGGTGAGCGTCAGGTCGGGCTCCAGCAGGGCCTTGACCCCGACGGCGGCGTCGAGGGCGAGGTCCATGTTCGGGTTCAGCCCGCCGAGCAGGCCGCACATCGACGCCGACCCGGATACCCAGTCGTTCTCCGCACCGGAGCGCAGCGCGGCCAAGCCACCGAGGGACTGGCCCCACGTGTAGATCCGGTTGGGGACCCCGACGTTCGTCACGAACGCCTCGCGGACCGTGGTGATCGAGTCGATGGCGTCATCGATCTCCCACCCACCGGTCGGCGAGCCCGCGCCGGCCAGCGCGTACCCGTCCTCCAGCAGCGCCTCCGCGACGGCATCGACGCCCGACGCAAGTCCCGGTGCCGCCTCGGCCAGCGGCTCGAACGCCGGCCCGTCCTCGGCGATCGGATCGACCACCCGCAGTCCGTGGCTGTAGATCAGCAGCGAGCCGTTCCACGTCTCCGGCAACCGGATGTCGTACGGCGTGCCATCGATCACGCCGGTGCAGGCGAACCCGCCAGCGCCGCACGCAGTGAACGCCACGTCGGTGGACTGGTCCGTGGGATCGCCCGTGGGGAGCCCGGACCCGGATCCTGACCCCGACACGGCCGCCTCCGGGCTGTCGGAACCAGTGCACCCGGACAGCACGAGGCCCAGCACAAGGAGGGGGACCGCAGTCCGCAGCGCACGCACGGTCGGCATCCTCGCACAGCGCCCACATGATCCATGCGGGTTCTTGCCGCTAGAGGAGCAACAACCTTCCTGGATCATGAAGGAACGAGCGCGGGCGTGTGCCGCGGGACGCGTGGCGTGGCGTGTGCGGATCGGAGCGCGAGCGGGTCGCCGGTGTGGCACCGGCGTGGCGTGCGCGGGTGGCGGTCGGCAAGCCCGCTGGGCCGCCGTCGCCCCGGTCAGGCCGTCACTGCGGCCAGGGGCCCGGCTCGAACGTGGGGTCGAACCCCGACTCCTCGCCGAACGCCTCGAGCACCGCGGCCTCGGTCGGCGGCTGCCCGCCGCGGACCCACGCATCGAGCAGGTCGATCATGCCGACCCGGGAGTCGGGCGTGAAGTTGCAGTGGCCGGCGCCGTAGGGGGCCCCGGGATCGGCCGGGTAGGTCTCCGGCGCGACCGTGAACAGCTGGACGAGGTCGTCGGTCGACCCCGACGCCTCACGCAGCAGCTCCTGGTTCTGCACCGCCACGAGCGGGTCGGCCGCCGTGTGCAGCGTGAGGGTCGGCATCTCGATGGTGCCCGACGGCTCACCGCCGTCCTTTCGGGCGGCCCGCACCGCAGCACTGTCGGCCGAGACCCGCTCACCGTCCTCCAGGGCGCCGATGATCCGCTCCGCCGTACCCGCCCCGCCGACCTCGTCGAGCAGGGCCCGGTCCTCGTCGGAGAAGCGTGCCGCGTAGTCGGTGTCGGTGTTGTCCGAGATGTTGCCGCCGTAGCGCTGCTCGATGTCCCAGCGCCCGACCGTCCCGAAGCGCAGGCCGATCAGGGCCGCCTCAGCCGCGGCCTGGACCTGGCTGTCGAGGGTGCTGCCGTCCTGGGACTTCGTCTGCAGCTTCGCGTCCGCGAGCAGGGCCAGGGCGAGGATGTCGGCCTGCTCCTCCTCCGAGCCCGCGGCGTCGAGGACCTTGCGCGCGGTGGACACGAACTGCTGGCTCGCGGCGTCGGAGGACTCGTACCCGGTGAGCTGGAAGTCCGGGTCGATCAGCTCCCGGATGCCGTACTGCACGTCCATGGCCAGGTCGAAGTTCGGCACCACGCCGCCGACGACACCGCACAGCGGGGCCGCGCCACTGACCCACTCCGGGTTCGCCTCCGCGGTCTCCATCGTGACCAACCCACCGAGGCTGTCACCCCACGCGTAGACCCGCTCGGGCGTGCCGACGGTCTCGGCGAAGAACTCGTACAGGTCGGTGTTGGCCTTCACCCCGTCGGAGACCGCCCAGCCGTTGCTGGCCCAGCCCGACCCTGCCAGCGCGTAGCCCTTGCTCAGCAGGTTGCGGGCCAGGGGCACCCCGCCGTCGCTGTAGCCGGGCGAGGGGTCGGCCTTGGACGTCACAGGCGAGTAGTCCGGCGGCACCGAGACCGGGCTGCGGTAGCCATGGGAGTAGAGGAGGAGCGTGCCGTTCCACTCCGAGGGCAGCAGGATCCGGTACTCCGCCCCGTCGATCTCGCCCTCGCAGGCCTCGCCACAGTCCGTGAACGGCACCGCAGAGGCCTGGGGAACGGGCGTGGTCGAGCCCGCCGCAGCGCTGGACGCCGCCTCTGTCGGCTCGGAGTCACCCGAGCATCCCGCCACCAGCACGCCCGCCGCCGCCACTGCCGCCACACGCCACATCACCCCGGTCACGGGCTGATCCTCCCAGCCATCCCGCGGAACCGCACACCCGGACCTCAGCGATCCGGCGGACCGCACACCCGGACCCTCCAGCGGGCCTGCGTCAGTCGAAGGCCTCCCGCAGGTCGTCGAACGAGGCCAGCTCGTCGGGGAAGTCCTCCTCGACGCGTGCGGCCCGGGTACGCACGATCATCCCCACGATGCCGATCACGAGCAGCAGCAGCCCGACCCCCACGGCCAGCATCGGCCCGTACGAGTGCACCCACAGCACGCGCCGGCCCTCCTGGGTGGCGAGCGCGACCTGGGCGTCCACCTGCTCCGGGGTGCTCGCCGTGGTCATCGCCAGCAGGGTGACGACGTCCGTGCCCGTGCTGTCGCGCAACGCCTCGCGGATGCGCTCCACCTTGCGCAGGATGATCCCCGTCGTGGGGTCGGCCCACAGCGTGCGGTTCACCACGTGCGTGCGGACCAGGGGCACCGTGGGCAACGGCGAGCCGATCAGCACCCCCGGCGCCTGGACCGTGCCGATCGGGGTCGGCGAGGAGGCCTGCTGGAACTTCATCGCGGTGATGCCACCCACCTCCTCCTGGCCGATGTAGGACATCTCCACGGGGGCCAGCAGCGTCAGGTCGAAGTACGGGTAGGCCTGCTCCGGGATGAACCACGGCAGCCGCAGCGGACTGCCCGACCCGGCCATCGGCACGGTCACGCCGCCCACCTGGACCCCGCAGCAGTCGACGAGGGCCTGCGTCCGCCGGTCGGCGGCCAGGCGGTACTCCTGCTCGGCGATCAGTCGCCCGTCCTCGGTCACCGTGCGGTCGGTCGTGTCGGTCACCGCGGCGTTGACCCCGGTGGCCGCCGCCTCCTGCGTGGCAGCGGCGTCACCCCGGGTGGACTCCGTGCGGGTCACGGGGATCGGCTCGATCGCCTGGCTCTCTGCGGTCTCGAGGTCGAACAGGGTCGTGATCGTGCCGGTGCTGACGTGGGTGACGAAGCCGTCACCGCCCGGGACCTCCGGCGACTGCGCCAGGACCGGGGTGACCCAGAACCGCATCACCGGTGCGGCCACCAGCAGCAGCAGCCCGAGCGCGATGGCCAGCCGGGTGAACCTCCGGCCCCACGACCCGGTCAGGGACAATGCCACGCGCCACCCACCTCCTCACGCCACACTGCTCCCCCACGACAGTAACCGACTAGTGCGCCGCCGCCTGCCAGGACGACCCGATGCCGATCGAGACGTCGAGCGGCACCGCGAGCTCCACCGCCCCGGACATCGCGGCGCGGACCAGCTCGGTCACCTGCTCGGCCTCCCCGGGTGCGATCTCCAGCACCAGCTCGTCGTGCACCTGCAGCAGGAGCCGCGAGCGAAGTCCCTGCGCCCTGAGTGCAGCGTCGGCGCGCAGCATCGCGACCTTGATGATGTCGGCGGCCGACCCCTGGATGGGGGCGTTCAGGGCCATCCGCTCGGCCATCTCGCGGCGCTGGCGGTTGTCGCTGGTCAGGTCCGGCAGGTAGCGCCGGCGGCCCATCAGCGTCTCGGTGTAGCCCGTGAGGCGGGCCTGCTCGACCACGCTGGCCAGGTAGTCGCGGACCCCGCCGAACCGCTCGAAGTACTCGTCCATGAGCCGGCGGGCCTCGCCCGGGTCGATCCCGAGCTGCTGGGCAAGGCCGAACGCCGAGAGCCCGTAGGCCAACCCGTAGGACATGGCCTTGATCTTGCGGCGCATCTCGGCGTCGACGTCCTGGGGCGCCACGCCGAACACCCGCGAGGCCACGGTCGTGTGCAGGTCCTCGCCGGAGGCGAACGCCTCGATCAGCCCCTCATCGGCGCACAGGTGGGCCATGATCCGCATCTCGATCTGGGAGTAGTCGGCGGTCATCAGCGACTCGTAGCCGGCCCCGACGACGAACGCCTCGCGGATCCGGCGGCCCGCGGGCGTGCGCACCGGGATGTTCTGCAGGTTCGGCTCGGTGCTCGACAGCCGGCCCGTGGCGGCGACGATCTGGTTGAAGGTCGTGTGCACCCGGTGCTCGGCATCGGCCAGCGGGATCAGCCCGGCGACGGTCTGGCGCAGCCGGGACGCATCGCGGAACCGCAGCAGCGCCTCCAGCACGGGGTGCGCCGTGGTGGCGTACAGGTTGTTGAGGGCGTCGGCGTCGGTGGTGTAGCCGGTCTTGATCCGCTTGGTCTTGGGCAGGCCGAGCTCGTCGAACAGGACCTCCTGGAGCTGCTTGGGCGATCCGAGGTTGAACTCCCGTCCCACGATGTCGTGGGCATCGTCCTGGGCGGCGGCGACGTCGCGGGCGAACTCGGCCTCGAGGACGGTCAGCAGTGCGACGTCCACGGCGATCCCGGTGGCCTCGAGATCGACCAGGAGGCTCACCAGCGGCAGCTCCACCTCGGCCAGGAGCGCCGCACCTCCGCGCAGCGCCACCTCGTGGAGCAGGACCTCGTGGAGGTCGAGCGTCGCGCGGGCGAAGATCCCGACCTGCTCGAGGGCCTCGGTCTCGACGATCCCGTCGAGGCTGAGCTGGTCCTGCTGCGCGCTCGGGGAGGGCAGGTCGCGGTGCAGGAACCGGGGCACGAGGTCGGCGAGGTCGAAGCTGCGCTGCCCGGGGAGCACGACGTACGCGGCCAGGGCGGTGTCACCGGCGAGGCCGCTCAAGCGGCCATCCGTGGGCCCGCAGCGCGAGCATCGGGCCGTTGGCGTCGTGCAGGACCTTGCCGAGGGAGTCGTCGGCGAACCATGCGGCCAGCGCTGCGTCGTCTGCGGGCGTCAGCCCGTCCATGTCGACGACCAGGGTGTCGCCCTGCGCGGCCGCCAGGCCCACGGCGGACAGCGTGCCGGTGCCCGCACCCCATGTGCCCCGCACCGACACCGCGACCGGCGAGCCGGCGGCGGCGAGCCAGCCGGGGACCTCGCCCGGTGCGGCGATCCGCACCGCCGGCTGGTCGGCCGCGCCGACCCCGGCTGCCTGCGGCCCGCTCGCGGCGGCGGCATCCCCGGGGAACGTCTCGAACAGCCGCTCGCGCAGGACCCGGAACTGCAGGGCGTCGAACACCTCGTGGACCTCGGAGCGGTCGAACTGCTGGCGCTCGGTGTCGGCCAGGCCCACCGGCAGCGGGACGTCGCTGACCAGCTCGGTCAGGGCGCGGTTGGTCTCGATCTGGCCGATGTGCGCCCGCAGCGCCTCGCCCACCTTCCCGGTCACCTCGTCGGCGTGCCGGATGAGCTCACCGAGGCTGCCGTAGGTGCTGATCCACTTGGTGGCGGTCTTCTCCCCCACGCTCGGCACGGAGGGAAGGTTGTCGCTCGGGTCCCCGCGCAGGGCCGCGAAGTCGGGGTACTGGGCGGGCGTGAGGCCGTACTTCTCCAGCACGGCCGCCGGCGTCATCCGGGCCAGGTCCGAGACCCCCTTGCGCGGGTACAGCACCGTCGTGTCGTCGTCGACGAGCTGGAAGGCGTCACGGTCCCCGGTGATGATCAGGGTCTCGAAGCCCTCGGCGCCGGCCTGCGCGGCCAGGGTGGCGATGATGTCGTCCGCCTCGTAGCCGTCCACCTGGAGTGCGGGGATCCGCAGGGCGGCCAGCACCTCCTGGATCAGCTCCACCTGGCCACGGAACGGCTCGGGCGAGGTGGCCCGGTTGGCCTTGTACTCCGGGAAGCGCTCGGTGCGGAAGGTGTGCCGGGAGACGTCGAACGCCACCGCGATGTGCGTGGGCGCCTCGTCGCGCAGGGTGTTGATCAGCATCGACGTGAAGCCGTACACGGCGTTGGTCGGCTGGCCGGTGGTGGTCGAGAAGTTCTCCACGGGCAGGGCGTAGAACGCGCGGTAGGCCAGCGAGTGCCCGTCGAGGAGCAGCAGGCGCGGGCGGGAGGGCTTCGGCGTGGTCACCGCCCGATCCTACGGGCGCCCACCGACAGCCACGCCTGTGCTGGTAGTCGATTCGGTCGATCTGATCGACCGAATCGACTACCAACTCCCCCACCACCGCCCCGGCGGCCTTGGCTAGGCTGCGGTCATGCCCACGCCCGAGTCCCCGTACACCGCCCCGATCATGCCGACCAGCGAGTCGGAGCTGGCCGTGGTCGAGGCCCTGCGCCACCTCGGGCTCGGTGCCCTCCCCGACCACATGGGGATCGAGCTGCTCGAGGTCGGCGCCGAGCGCACGGTCGCGCGCATGCCCGTGGCCGGCAACACCCAGCCGTACGGGCTGCTGCACGGCGGGGCGTCGGCCGTCCTGGCCGAGTCGATCGGCTCGATCGCCTCCGCGCTGCACGCCGGACCCGACCGGATCGCCCTGGGCCTCGAGCTCAACTGCACGCACCACAAGGCGATGCGCGAGGGCTACGTGATCGGCACCGCCACGCCGCTCGTTCGCGGGCGCACCGTCGCGTCCTACGCGATCAGCATCACCGACGAGGGTGGGGCTCCGGTCTGCACCGCCCGGCTGACCTGCCTCCTGCGCGACCGGTGAGCACACCGGGGGCTGGCCAGGTCCGCCCATGATCGGACTCGGCACCCTGATCAACGTGGTCGCGATCCTCATCGGATCGGCGATCGGCGTGGCCCTCGGCCACCGGCTCCCCCAGCGCACGCGCGATGTGGTGACCGACGGACTGGGCCTGATCACGCTCCTGGTCGCCGCCCTCTCGGCTGCCGCGCTCCTGGACCCTGCGGTCGCCGAATCCGTGGGTGCGGCGGGCGTCCTGATCGTGCTGGGCTCGCTGCTGATCGGCGGCATCCTCGGCTCCCTGGCACGCATCGAGGATCGGCTGGAGGGGTTGGGCGAGACGATCCGTCGCCGCCTGGCCGGCCGCGCACGCGTCGAGGCCACCGCAGGCGGCATCGACGTGGAGGTCGACGGGGCGCTGGCCGACCCGGAGCCCGGGGACTCGGACACCCCTGCCGAGCACGTTCATCGAGGGGTTCGTCACCGCGTCGCTGGTGTTCTGCGTCGGCCCGCTGGCCATCCTCGGCTCGCTGTCCGACGGGCTGGGGCTCGGGATCGACCAGCTGGCGCTGAAGTCGATCATGGACGGGTTCGCGTCGATCGCCTTCGCCGCCAGCCTCGGATGGGGCGTTGCGGCCAGCGCCCTCGTCGTCGGGGTCTACCAGGGGACGCTCACGCTGCTCGGCTGGGCCCTCGGCTCGGTGCTGGACACCGCCCAGATCGCCGTGCTCACCGCCACCGGTGGGCTGCTGCTGGTCGGCATCGCCCTGCGGCTGCTGCGGATCCGGCACATCCCCGTCGGGGACATGCTCCCCGCCCTGCTCGTCGCCCCGATCCTGACTGCCCTCGTCGCCGCGCTGCGCTGAGACCCACACCGGGTCGGTCGGCCGTCGGCGGGTGGCCGCGTGCCCCCGACCTCGGGAGGCGTCAGCCCCCGAGGTACGCCTCGATGATGGAGGCGTCGCCGAGCAACTCCTTGCCCGTCCCGGTCTTGACGATCTTGCCCGTCTCCATCACGTAGGCCCTGTGGGCGACGGTGAGTGCCTGCACGGCGTTCTGCTCCACGAGGAGGATCGTGGTGCCCTGCTCGTTGATCTCCCGGATGATCCGGAAGATCAACTGGATGATCTGCGGGGCCAACCCCATGGACGGCTCGTCGAGCAGCAGCAGCCGCGGCCGGGCCATGAGCGCCCGGCCGATGGCCAACATCTGCTGCTCGCCCCCGGAGAGGGTTCCACCAGCCTGGTTGCGCCGCTCCTCCAGCCGCGGGAACAAGGTGAACACGCGCTCGAGGTCGTGCGGATCCGGCTTGCCCCGCGAATAGGCGCCCATCGAGAGGTTCTCCCCGACGGTCATCCCCGGGAAGATCCCCCGCCCCTCGGGTGCCTGTGAGATCCCGAGGCGGACCCGCTTGTGCCCCGGCATGTCGACGATCTCGGCACCGTCGAACGTCACCGACCCGGCGCTGACCCGGCGCAACCCCGACAGCGTCTTGAGCAGGGTGGTCTTCCCGGCACCGTTGGCGCCGACCAGCGTGACGACCTCGCCCTGGTCCACGTTGAGCGACACCCCGTGCAGCGCAGAGATCTTTCCGTAGGCCACCGCCAGGTCCTTGACCTCAAGGAGCATCGGACACCTCCCCTAGGTAGGCCTTGATGACAGCGGGATCCTGCCGGACGTCCTGCGGAAGCCCGTCAGCGATCTTGATCCCGAAGTCGATGACGGCAAGTCGATCGCTGATCCCCATGACCAGACCCATGTCGTGCTCGATGAGCAGCACCGTGACCCCGGAGTCGCGGATCCGCCGGATCAGCTCCACGAGCCCGGACTTCTCCGAGGGGTTCATGCCTGCTGCCGGCTCGTCGAGCAGGAGCAGCTGGGGCGCGGTGCCCAGGGCACGGGCGATCTCGAGCCGTCGCTGGTCGCCGTAGGACAGGTACCGCGCCGCCATGCCGGACTTGTCGGCGACACCCACGAAGTCCAGGAGCTCGAGGGCCCGCGCGCGCCCCTGTCGCTCCTCGGATCGGAACCTGGGCAGGCCGAGGACGGCTCCCACCACGCTGGAGCGATGCCGGGCGTGGGTGGCCACGATCACGTTGTCCAGGGCCGTCATGTTGTCGAAGAGCCGGATGTTCTGGAAGGTCCGGGCCAACCCTGCCCGTGTCACCTTGTGCGGCCGCAGGCCGTTCAGGCGCGTGCCGTCGAACGTGATGTCGCCCTCGGTCGGTGTGTAGACGCCGGTGACCATGTTGAACACCGTCGTCTTGCCCGCGCCGTTGGGCCCGATCAGGCCGAGGATCTCACCCGCGTCGACGTGCAGGTTCAGGGTGTCGACGGCGGTGAGGCCACCGAAGCGCATGGTCACCGATTCCAGGCTCAAGAGCCGCGAGCCGCTCATCTCGTCCCCTCCGGCTGGGCGACCACAGCGCCCACCTCGCCACCGAGCTTGCCCATCCCGCCCTCTCCCTCATTGAGCTCTGCAGCCCGGATGCGCGACGGCCACAACCCCTGCGGACGCAGGATCATCATGACCACCAGCACCGCACCGAACACCAGCACGCGGTACTGGCTGAACTCGCGGGAGACCTCCGGGAGCCAGGCCACCAGGAAGGCGCCGAGCATCACACCGGGGATGTGTCCGGCGCCGCCGAGCACCACGGCCGCCAGGATGGTGGCGGAGAGGATGAACGGGAAGTCCGCGGGGCGGATGGCCGTCTGGAACGAGGCGTAGATGACGCCCGCCGCACCGCCGATGCCGGCCCCGACCGTGAACGCCCACAGCTTGAAGGTCAGCGTCGGCACACCCATCAGCTCTGCGGCGTCCTCGTCCTCCCGGATGGCCGCCCACGACCGCCCGACCCGGCTGTTCTCCAGGCGCTTGAGCACGATGATGACCACGACGATGAACGCCACGATGAGGTAGTAGTAGGCCTTGACGTTGAGCACCGAGAAGGTGAGGGCCTCCACGCCCGGCACGGACGGCGGTCGCGGGATCCCGTTGATCCCGCGGGGGCCGCCGAGCGACTCCAGGTTGTTCGCGGTGACCCGGATGATCTCGCCGAAGCCCAGGGTCACGATGGCCAGGTAGTCCCCGCGCAGCCGCAGGGTGGGCGAGCCCAGGGCCAGCCCCGCGAGCATCGACAGCGCGATGGCGATGGGCAGCGTCACCCAGAAGCCCAACCCGAACTCCGTGCCCAGGATGGCCATGGTGTAGGCCCCGATCGCGAAGAAGGCGACGAAGCCGAGGTCCAGCAGGCCGGTGTACCCGACGACGACGTTGAGCCCGAGGGCAAGCATGATGTAGATGCCGATCGGGTAGACCAGCACCCGCTCCCAGGAGCTGCCGGGCGTCATGATGTCCCCGAGGCCCGGGATGTTGGGCAGCGACAGGGCCACGAGCACCATCAGCGTGTAGCCGAGGAACCGCCCCCAGGGCGGCAGGGTCCGCCACCGCTGGCTCAGGACCTCCGCGGCACTGGCTGCGGCGCGTCGCCAGGCGCCCGGCTGACTGCTTCTTGTTCATGCCCGCGCCTTCCCGAGTGACTCACCGAGGATGCCGGTGGGACGGAACATGAGCACCAGGACGAGCACCGAGAACGCGATGACGTCCTTCCACTGGGCGCCGAAGATGCTCGCGCCGTACTCCTCGATGAGGCCCAGCGTCAGGCCACCCAGGAGGGCGCCGCGGAGGTTGCCGATGCCACCGAGCACAGCCGCCGTGAAGGCCTTGATGCCCAGGACGAACCCGACGAAGTAGGTGGTCGCCTCGAAGAACGTGACGTAGAGCAGGCCGCCGATCCCCGCCATGGCCCCGCCGAGCAGGAAGGTGATCATGATGACCCGGTCGATGTCGACCCCCATGAGCGTGGCGTCGTCAGGGCTCTGGGCGGTCGCGCGGATGGCTCGGCCGAAGCGGGTGCCGTTGACCAGTCGGTCCAGGATGACCATCATCGCCAGGGCCCCGACGAAGACGAGCAGCTTGTCCGCGCGGATCACGCCCTCGCCGATGCTGGCCAGGTTCGTCTTGACCATCACGCGGTCCACGATCACCACGTCGGGGAAGAACAGCGAGAACAGCTGCTGCAGGAACAGCGAGGCGCCGATGGCGCTGATCAGCGCCGCCAGCTGCGTGGAGCCCTTGCGCCGCAGCGGGCGGTAGGCGATCCGTTCGAGGATGACGGCCGATCCTCCACTTGCTGCGGCCGCGACGATTCCCGCCAGGATCAGGAAGAGCAGCAGGCCGATGCCGGTGAGTGGGTTCTGGAGTGCGTAGGCGTTGATGACCGCAACCGTCGCGAACGTGCCGATCATGAAGATCTCGGAGTGCGCGAAGTTGATCAGCCGCAGGACGCCGTACACGAGGGTGTACCCGAGGGCCACCAGGGCGTAGATGCCGCCCTGGGTGAGGCCGTCGATGGTCGAGGCCCAGAACAGAGTGAAGAAGTCGCTCACACGGATACCCACTCACTGTGGACTGATGGGGGGAGCGCTTCGCTGCGCTCCCCCCATCAGTGGGGACGGTCTATGCCAGGTCAGGCAGTGGCGTCGTCGGTCGTGCCGATCGGGGTGATCTTCCCGTCGACGATCTTGTACATCAGGACGGTGCCGCCCTTGATGTTGCCGTTCGCCTCGAACTCGATCTGCTTGGAGACCCCGGCGAAGTTGACGGCGCTCACGTAGGTGAGCAGGTCGGCAGACGTGGTCTTGCCCTCCTTGACACCGTTGATGAAGACGCTGGCAGCGTCGAAGCCCTCCGGCGAGTAGGTGCCCGGATCGACGTCGAACATGGCGGTGTAGTCGGTGAAGAAGGTGGCCGCCGCGCCTGTGGCAGCCTCGTTCACCAGGGCGCAGGTGCACGACAGGTACGAGCCATCGGCCGCGCCACCGGCGCCATCGATGAAGGCCTGGTCGAGCGAGCCGTCGCCGGAGACGAACGGAGCGGTGACGCCGCCGTCCTTGAGCTGCTTGGCGAACGCACCCGACTGGGCGTAGTACCCACCGTAGAAGACTGCATCCACGCCGGCGCCCTTGATCGCGCTGATGACCGAGGAGTAGTTGGGGATCTCGGTCCCGGTCGCGGCGACCGCCTCGCGGACGGCCACCTCGGCGCCACCGGAGGCGACGGCCGCAGCCAGCTCGTCAGCAAGTCCCTTGCCGTACTCGGAGGCATCGTCGATCACGGCCACCTTGGTCGCCGAGAGCCCCTTGAGGATGAAGTTGGCGACGCCCGGGCCCTGGAACCCGTCATCGGCCAGCACGCGGTGGAAGGTCGTCCACCCGTTCTCTGACAGCGCCACCCGCGTCGCCGACGCGGAGACGAACGGGATGCCGGCCTCTTCCCACGTGGCGCCCGTATCCGCGGTCTCCCCGGAGAAGGCCGGGCCGATGAGCCCGACGATGCCGTCGTCGATCGCCTTGGGTGCCAGGGCAGTGGCCTGCTTCGGATCGCCCTGCGAGTCGTAGTCGATCAGCTCGATCTTGGTGGCGGGGTTGGTGGCGTTGTACTGGTCGATCGCCAGGACCGCGCCGTTGCGGATGTTGATGCCCAGGGCCTTGTTGGGGCCGGTCAGGTCACCCATGAAGCCGAGCTTGACGGTGGCGCCACCGCCTGCGGCAGCCCCATCCTCCTCGGCCGCTGAGTCGCTGCATCCGGCCGTGCCGAATGCGAACAGTGCAATGGCGGCCGCCGCGCTGGCGGCTCGCGTGAACTTACTCGACAACTTGTCCTCCTTCGACGGCGTCAGGACATGGGGGTCCATGACACCGAAAGCCTCTTGACACGGGAAGTCTCCCGTGATGAGGCGCGAGCGTACTTGATCGGCGAGCAGTACGCGAACATCCCCTGTTAACACCATGTTTCGTGGCGTTTCACCCAAGGGTGGTCATGGGATTCCGGGGCCCCGGGGGTCCGTCCCGCTCGCGCGCACTCAGGCGTTGGCGTCCGGCTCCTGGCCGAGGACACCCCGAGCCACCTCGGCCATGGGAACGCGCGCATCCATGGCAGCCCGTTGCAGCCACGCGAAGGCAGCCTGCTCATCCCACCCGAACCGTGTCTGGAGCGCTGACTTCGCCCGCTCGATGACCTTTCGGGCCTCGAGTCGCTCCTCGAGGTCGGCCACTCCGGTGCGCAGGGTGCGCACCTCGGCGAATCGGGCTCGTGCGATCTCGATCGCGGGGCGCAGCTCGGCCAGGGTGAAGGGCTTGACGACGTAGCCCTGCACGCCTGCGGAGAGGGCCCGCTCCACGAGGTCCGACTGGCTGAACGCCGTGAGCAGCACGATCGGGGCGATGCAGTCCTCGGCCAGGGCTTCGGCGGCTGAGATCCCGTCGAGGACCGGCATCTTCACGTCCATCAGGACGAGGTCCGGGCGCAGCTCGCGGACCAGGCGCACACCTGTCTCTCCGTCGCCGGCCTGCCCCACGACCTCGTATCCCGCCTCCGTGAGCATCTCGACGAGGTCGAGCCGGATCAGGGACTCATCCTCGACGACGACCACGCGGGGGGACACGTGCGCAGCCTAGTTGGGCGGCTGAATCGGATCCGGCCTGCGGCCGCGGTCGATCCGGCTGGACTAGCATTGCGCGAGCGCCCCGGTATCCCAACCGGCAGAGGAAGCGGTCTCAAAAACCGTCCAGTGTGGGTTCGAATCCCACCCGGGGCACGCCTGTGAGGGGCGGGCGCAGCGGGGCGAGGCTCAGACGGCCAGGCGGGGGCGCAGGTCGAGGATGCGGGCCAGGACCCCGTTGACGAACGCCGGCGACTCGTCGGTCGACAGCCCGCGCGCGAGGCTCACGGCCTCGTCGATGACCACGGCGCCGGGCACGTCGTCGCACCAGAGCAGCTCGTAGACCCCGATCCGCAGGATGTTGCGGTCCACGGCGGGCATCCGGTCCAGCGCCCAGCCCGAGGAGTACGTGCTCAGCAGCTCGTCGATCCGGGACTGGTGTGCCACGACGCCCTCGACGAGCGTGGTCACGTACGGGTTGGGCGTCGGGTGCGACTGGGCCGCGCCCTCGGCCAGCGGCCGCTCCCCCAGCACGATCAGGGGCGACACCTGGCGCAGCTCAGCGGCGTACAGGATGTCGAGCGCGCGCTTGCGGGCCTTGCCACGTGCGGTCACGGGTCAGTTCACGCGGCCGAGGTACGAGCCGTCGCGGGTGTCGACCTTGACCTTCGTGCCCTGCTCGACGAACAGCGGCACCTGGATCTCCGCGCCGGTCTCCAGCGTCGCCGGCTTGGTGCCGCCGGTGGAGCGGTCGCCCTGAAGGCCCGGGCTCGGTGTAGGTGATCTCGAGCTCGACGGAGGCGGGCAGCTCGACGTACAGCGGGACGCCCTCGTTGGTGGCGACCAGGGCGTTCTGGTTCTCGAGCAGGTACTTCTCCGCGTCGCCGACGACGTCGCCGCTGATGTGCAGCTGGTCGTAGGACTGCAGGTCCATGAAGACGAAGTCGGTGCCGTCCTTGTACAGGTAGGTCATGTCGCGCTTGTCGACGTTGGCCGTCTCGACCTTCAGGCCTGCGTTGAAGGTCTTGTCGACCACCTTGCCCGACAGCACGTTCTTGAGCTTGGTGCGCACGAACGCCGGGCCCTTGCCGGGCTTGACGTGCTGGAACTCGACCACGGTCCAGAGCTGGCCGTCGATGTTGAGCACGAGGCCGTTCTTGAGGTCGTTGGTCGTGGCCATGGTTCTCCCAGGTAGGTGGTGACGGGGTTCGGGCGAGGCCCAAGGACCCCAAGGGTACCGGGTGGGGAGGCCTCCCCCGAATCCCCGGACGGGCGCGGGGGCTACTCGGCGGCTGCGGCGATCGCGTCGATGGCCAGGAGGTAGGACTGGACGCCGAATCCAGCGATGACGCCACTGGCCACCGCGGAGATCACCGACGTGTGGCGGAACTCCTCGCGGGCATGCGGGTTGCTGATGTGCACCTCGATCAGGGGTGCGGTGCGCATCGCCGCTGCATCGCGCAGGGCGTACGAGTAGTGCGTGAACGCGGCCGGGTTGAGGACGACCGGGATTGCCCCGTCGGCAGCCTCGTGCAGCCAGCCGATCAGCTCGGACTCGGAGTCGGTCTGGCGGACGTCGACCACGATTCCGTGCGCGGCGCCCCGGTCGCGGCACAGGTCGGCGAGGTCCGCGAAGGTCGTCGATCCGTACACCTCGGGCTCGCGGCTGCCGAGCCGACCGAGGTTGGGACCGTTGAGGACCAGGACCTGACGCAGCTCGATGTCCGACATGGCCGCGACTCTACGGGCGCGGTGCCAGCCGGCGCATGTCGGCCGGGTGGACGATCGGACTCGGGCGCGGTGGGCGGTCGTTCAGTCGGCGATCTGGCCGTAGGCGGCGAGCAGCATGGTGGGATCCGGGCCGTCGAGGAAGATGGGCGAGCCGATCCCGTCGAGGATCACGAACCGCAGGCGACTGCCCCGGGCCTTCTTGTCGACCATCATCGCCTCGGACAGCGCCGGCCACGAGGAGCCGCCGTAGGAGACCGGCAACCCGATGGAGGTCAGGACCTCGCGGTGCAGGTCGACCTCCGCGTCGCCGATCCGACCCGCGAGGCAGGCCAGCTCGGCGGCGAACACCATGCCGACCGACACCGCGGCGCCGTGCCGCCACCGGTAGCGCTCTGCGCGCTCGATGGCGTGGCCGAGCGTGTGGCCGTAGTTGAGGATCTCGCGACCGCCCAGCGCCCGGGACGTCTCGTGCAGGTCGCCGGCGACCACGTCGGCCTTCACCTGGATCGCCCTCTCGATGAGCTCACGCAGCACCGGGCTGGTCGGGTCCGTGGCCGCAGCCGGGTCGGCCCGGACCAGGTCGAGGATCGTGGTGTCGCGGATGAACCCGGCCTTGACCACCTCGGCCATCCCGGCGACGAGGTCGTTGCGGGGCAGGGTCTCCAGCGAGTTGAGGTCGCACAGGACGCCCGACGGCTCGTGGATCGCCCCGACGAGGTTCTTGCCCTCGGCGGTGTTGATCCCGGTCTTGCCGCCGACCGCCGCATCGACCATCGCCAGCAGGGTCGTCGGGACGTGCACCACGCGGACGCCGCGCAGCCACGTGGCGGCGACGAACCCGGCGAGGTCGGTGGTGGCTCCCCCACCGACGCTGAGGATCGCGTCCGACCGCGTGAACCCCGCCTGGCCCAGCACGCCCCAGCAGAAGGCGGCGACCTGTGCGGTCTTGGCGTCCTCGGCGTCGGGGGTCTCGAGCAGGATCGCGGCGTAGCCGGCAGCCAGGAGATCCTCGCGGACAGCCTCGGCCGATGTGCGCAGCGCAGCCGGGTGCACGATGGCGACGCGCTGCACCTCGGGACCCAGCATCGCCGGCAGCTCGCCGAGCAGGCCGCGGCCGACGACGACGTCGTAGGGGCGCTGGGTGCGGACGGCGATGCGCGTGGCGTCGGTCATGGACGGGCCTCCGGGTCCGGGGTGGGTTCCAGGCCGAGGCCGGCGAGGATGGCCTCCACCGTCTCGTCGACCGTGAGGTCGTCGGTGTCCACGATCAGGCGCGCGACCTCGGTGTAGAGCGGGGCGCGGGCGTCCATCAGGGCCTTCATCTGCGCGCGCACGTTGCCCAGGAGCACCGGGCGGGCGCCGGAGAGACCGGCCCGTTGCGACGCCGCGGCGAGGCCGACGCGCAGCCAGACGACGGGCTGCCCCGCCAGCCCAGCCCGCGTCGATGGGTCGGTGACCGCTCCCCCGCCGAGCGCCAGGACGCCGTCGTGCTCGGCCAGCGCGACGGTCACGGCGGACGCCTCGAGGCGGCGGAACTCAGGTTCCCCGGACTCCACGAAGATGTCGGCGATCGCGCGCCCGGTCGTCGCCTCCACGTCGGCGTCGGTGTCCCGGAATCCGACGCCGAGGCGCTCGGCGAGGGCATGGCCCACCGTCGACTTCCCCGCACCGGGCACCCCGACGAGCACGACGACGGGGCGCCTCGCTGGGACCTCCGACGCTGCGGGCTGATCGCTGTGAGCGAGTCCGACCACCTGGTCGTTGGAATCGCTCACACCGCTCGAGCGAGGGCGCACTGCTCATCGGATCGCCAGCCCCGCCAGGTATCCCTCGACGTTGCGGCGGGTCTCGGTCACGCTGTCGCCGCCGAACTTCTCCAGCACGGCATCAGCCACCACGAGCGCCACCATCGCCTCGGCGACCACGCCCGCGGCCGGGACCGCGCACACGTCCGACCGCTGGTTGTTGGCGCGGGCCTCCTCGCCGGTGGCGACGTCGACGGTGCGCAGCGCGCGCGGAACGGTCGCGATCGGCTTCATGGCCGCGCGGACGCGCAGCAGCTCGCCGGTGCTCATGCCGCCCTCGGTCCCGCCTGCGCGGCCCGAGGCCCGCCGAACCTTCCCCGGCCCGTCCGGGAGGATCTCGTCGTGGGCGAGGGAGCCGCGGGTGCGGGCCAGCTCGAAGCCGTCGCCGACCTCGACGCCCTTGATCGCCTGGATGCCCATGAGGGCGCCGGCGAGGCGGGAGTCGAGGCGACGGTCCCAGTGCACGTGCGAGCCGAGGCCCGGCGGGAGGTGATCGACGAGCACCTCGACGATGCCGCCGAGGGTGTCGCCGTCGCGTCGTGCGGCCTCGACCTCCTCGGCCATGCGGGCGGCGGTCGCCGGGTCGGCGCAGCGGGCGGGGTCCGCGTCGATCGCGTCGAGGTCGGCGGGGGTCGGCAGGGGCGTCCCCGGCGGGACGGCGACCGAGCCGATCTCCACGACGTGGCTGATGACGCTCGCGCCCAGGACATCGTGCAGGAACGCCTTGGCGACAGCCCCGAGAGCGACCCGTGCGGCGGTCTCCCGCGCCGAGGCGCGCTCGAGGATGGGGCGGGACTCGTCGAAGCCGTACTTCTGCATCCCGGCGAGGTCGGCATGCCCGGGGCGCGGGCGGGTCAGCGGGGCGTTGCGCGCCTGCGCGGCCAGGACGTCCTCGTCCACGGGGTCCGACGACATGACCTCGACCCACTTCGGCCACTCGCTGTTGCCGACCTCGATGGCCACCGGGCCGCCCATCGTGCGCCCATGCCGCACGCCGCCGATCACGCGGACCTCGTCGGCCTCGAACTTCATCCGGGCGCCACGACCGACGCCGAGGCGACGGCGCTGCAGCTCACGGGTGATGTCGGCGGTCGTGATCGCGACATCGGCCGGCATCCCCTCGAGCACGCCGACGAGGGCCTGGCCGTGCGACTCGCCGGCGGTCAACCATCGAAGCATTGCCCGATTCTGTCACGCCCGCGGATTGCCCACAGGCCGCCGATCCGCGGGACGCCCCCACGTCGAGCGGTCCCCCAGCCGCCACGCGGTTTGGCAGGATCCGGACAACGCCAGGCGCAGATCGGACATCTGTGTCCGTCTCGCGCCAGTCCGGCGGAGGGCGCCCCGCTCGCTCGACGTCGCGCGGCGTTCCAGGCCGAGGCGCGCCGATCGTAGCCAGCCGTGCGTGGCTGGTTCAGCCGATCGTGACTGAGTCGCCCTCGCAGACGACCGCGTTCTGGTCGCCGTAGAGGAAGCCTGCGCAGTTGGCGTTGAAGATGTCGTAGAGGCGGTAGGACTTGGCGAACTGCTCGCCCTCGTCGACGGTGTACTTCTTGCCGTCCAGCTTGAGCTTCACGGAGTTCCCCAGCGGCGAGATCGTCAGGGCGGAGATGGTGCCGCCCGAGGCGCCCGTCGAGGATCCCGCGGACGAGGTGGAGGCTGCGTCCGGAGCGCTGGCAGCGACGGGCGCGGGTGCGGGAGCGGGCGCCGGCTTGGCCACGAGGGGGGCGAAGGGATCGCGGCTCGTGATCCGGACCTTGGTCTTCGGTGCGGCGACCTGTTCGGCCGCTGCCTCCTGCTCGGCCTGCGCCGCCTCGTCGGCAGCTGCAGCGCCCTGCGCCGCTCCCGGTCACGGGGGCCGAGGCCAGCAGCTCGTCATCAGACCCCGGCTGCATGACGAAGAGCGCCATCCCCCCGAGGACCAGGCCTGCCACGATCGCGAGGGCGACGATGACAAAGGTCCTGTTGCGCTTGGGGGCGTCCTGGCCCGAGTCCATGAGGGGCGGCATCGACGACCCGGTGCTCGGGGCGGTCCGCTCGAGGATCTGCTCGCTCATCAGGACTCACCCTCCGTGGCATCGGTCGCGTCCGAGGCTGCGTCGGTCGAGACGGGGTTGGCGTTGGGAAGCGTGAAGACGTGCGCGGTGATCGTCGCGGTCTTGTCGTCCTCCGCTGATCCCTCGGCGCAGGACCCCTTGGAGATCGACACGTTCGACACCGCGGCCACCCGCTTCATCGACTCGATCTCCCGCAGGTAGTTGCGCAACTGGGCGAACGTCCCGCACGCGGTGATGTTCAGGCTCACGGTCTGGACCTGCGGACCGGAGGGCTCAGCAGGAGCGGCGCTGGTCGACGAGCTGGAGGCGTCGTGCCCTCAGCATCATCAGTGCCCTCGCCGTCCTCCGACTCAGGGTCGTCAACCGGAGCGGCGACCGCAACCGCCGGCTGCTCCACCGGGACAGGCTGACCGGGCGTGACCGAGGCCACGGTCACGTTCGCGTTGTCAGCCACGGTGGTCAGGTTCCTGATCAGCGTCGGCAGCGCCACCGTCGGTGGCATCCGCTGCTGGATCTCGGCGAGGATCGCCTCCTGAGCCGGGAGCTCCTCGCTCTGCTTCTTCAGCAGCGAGATCCGCGATTCGAGCTGCTGCGAGGCGGCCTGCTGGCTGGCCGTCTCCACCTCCAGGGCGGCCGCGGACTCCAGCGTGGGGCTGATCACGGCGAACCACGCGGCCACCAGGAGCGAGCACCGCGGCAAGGATGCCACCGACCCTCCACATCCGTGGGCTCAGGCTCATGGCGCGACCTCCTTGGCCGTGTAGCGCTGCGAGAGGGCCTCAGCCGTCACGTTGCCGGTCGAGCTGAAGGTGACGATCTTCGTCCCCTCCTCGGTGCCGGCGGAGATGCTGCCCACGTAGGGGTCGGCGATCGTCGGCAGCTTGGCCAGGGAGTCAAGCCAGTTGGCCACCGTGTTGTAGGTGAAGGCCTTGGCGGAGACGTTCATCGTGCCCGAGGCCCGGGACCCCGGCACCCGAGGTGTAGCCCCCTGCGCTCGAGGCGCCGGCCGACGACGGGGCCGTCGCCTGCGTCGGGGCACCGGGTGGCGGCGAGGTCAGGGCCAGGGTGTCCAGGGAGACACCGCTGGGCATCGTGAGCGCGAGATCGTTGAGGAAGAAGGACCACCGGACCTCGTTGCCCATGGCCAGCTGCAGCTGCGCCTGCGCGGCGGCGACGGCGGCGAAGACCATGGGACGTCGGAGTAGCGGGCCGCCTCTGCCTGCAGCAGCGCACGCTCCGCGGTGGCGGCGTCGAGCGCCTCCTGGGCGGCGGTCTCCTTCTGCGTGGCGATCAGCCACCCCAGCAGCGCCAGCAGGAGTGCGATCACGACGGCGATGGCAGCGAAGATCTTCGCCCTGCTTGCACCGCGGCTCGCCGGGCGTACGTCGCCGGGAGCAGGTTGACAGCCGCCAGCACGGTGACGGTGTCCGACGTCGGGACCTCCTCGACGAGGAGGTCGCCGGGCGGGGCATCGACGAACTCGCCGTCCCCGACCTCCACCGGATCGTTCGCCTCAGGGTTGCCCCCTCGGCCACGCGACAGCCTCATGACACACCCCCGAGAGCCAGTCCGACGGGCACCGCCGCGATCGGGTCGACGAAGTTGAGCTGGGCAGGCGAGAGGCCCGTTCCCCCGACCGCGAGGCCGGAGAGCGTCGAGCCGACCTCCACCGGCACGCGCAGGCGGTCGGCGAGGCGCTCAGGGAACCCGCGCAGCCGCGCGCCACCGCCGGAGAGCACCACGCGGGTCACCGACCCGTTGGTCGAGGTCGCCGAGTAGTAGTCCAGCGATCCCCGGATCTCCTCGATGAGCTCGAGCGCGGCCCGACTCATCGTGCGGATCGCTGGGGCCAGTGGCCCGGACTCCTCGGCGAGCCCGACCTCGCGCTTGGTCTGCTCGGCGTCGATCAGCGACAGCCCGAGGTCGTTGACCAGGGCCTGGGTCACCTGGCGTCCGCCGGAGAGCAGGATGCGCACGAACCGCGGGATGCCGTTCTCGTGGACGATGATGTTGGTGAGGTCCGCACCGATGTCGACGACCGCCTCAGGACGGGCGTTCAGGCCCAGGCCGGGCGTCGTGGCGATCGCCCGGAGGACCGCGAACGAGTTCAGGTCGACCACCGTCGGGTTGAGTCCCGCGGCAATGACGGCGTCCACGGAGCGGATGATCATCTCCTCGACGCCGGCGACCAGCAGGCCGCTCAGCGAGCGGGCACCGTCGCTGGTGCGGATCTCCTCGAGTGGGGCGAAGTCCAGGACGGCCTGGTCGGTGTCGATCGGGACCTGATCGCCGACCAGCAGCGGCAGGGCCTTGCGCAGCTCGTCCCCGGTCAGGTACGGGACCTCGACCTGGCGGACGACGACCCGGGGGTTGGCGACGCCCGACCGTCACCTTCTTGTGGGAGAACTTCACTGCGGCCCACAGCTCCTTGATGGCCGCGGTGACGGCGGCCTGGTCGACGACCTCGCCGTCGCGCAGGGTGCCCTCGGGCAGGGCGATCTGGCCGAAGTGCACGAGCTCGGGACCGGACGAGCGCAGGGCGAGCTCTGCGGCCCGGACGCTGGACGTCCCGATGTCCAGCCCGATGGCGGTTCGTCGACCCACGATGGTGCCTCCTCAGTGTGGCGCTGAGGAGGGAATCGGCCGGTCGAAGGGGGTCACTTGAACGGGTGACACCGCGAGATCGGTGCCAATCGCCCGAGTGTCCGACCCGCGAGGCGCGGCGCGCGGACTCAGACGCCGAGCTGGCCGACGTACCAGTCGGCGATCGCCGGCCCGACGAGGATGCCCAGCAGCGCCCCGGCGAGCATGAACGGGCCGAACGGGATCGCGGACTTCCGCCCGGCGCCGCGGAACAGCATCATCCCCAGCCCGACGAACGCCCCGAGCAGGAAGGCCAGGAAGCTGCCGACCAGCCACTCCCCCCACCCGAGCCAGGCCAGTGCCATGCCCAGGGGTCCTGCGAGCTTCACGTCACCCATGCCCATGCCTGCCGGGTAGACGAGGGCGAGGAGCAGGTAGAACGCGAACAGGCCGAGCCCGCCCAGCATCGCCCGACCGAAGTCGCCCCACTGGTCGTACACGACCGCCGGGATGAGCAGCAGCCCGGCGACGATCGGGTAGGACGGCAGCGTCATGACATTGGGCAGCCGCTTGGTGTCGAGGTCGATGAAGGCCAGCGCGACGCCCACGGCCGTCAGGTACAGGTAGGCGGGCAGCTCCCAGGTGAGCCCGATCGTGAGCGTGACGAGCAGGAACAGCGCCCCGGTCAGCAGCTCGACCCCCGGGTACCGGGCGCTGATGTGCGCCCCGCAGTCGCGGCACCTGCCCCGAAGGATCAACCACGACAGCACCGGGATGTTGTCGAAGCCGCGGATCTCGGCGTCGCACTGCGGGCAGTGCGACGGCGGCGACACGATGGACTCCCCGCGCGGCACGCGCCAGATCACCACGTTGAGGAACGACCCGATGGCCAGCCCCGCGAGGGTGATGAAGACGACGGCCACGATCATGGTGTCGGTTCCCACCGCGACTGACTCCTTGAGGCCCAGGCCCATCGCACACCTTGCCAGACAGGCTCGTCGCGCTCAATCGGTCGGCTCAGCATCACAGACTGTCGCTCCATACCCATAGGTGGTGTTTCGACCCGAGATCGCGAGCCTAACCTGATCGGACTGCTGTCCGCGGACGTCGGACTTGACCTGCAAGTTCACCTCCAACAGGCGCCCGCCGTACGGGGAGCCGGTTGAGACCACGAACGGCTGAACGTCAACTGGATTCGCCAGTTCCCGGGCGACGACGCGCCACTCCGTCTTGTCACTCACATCGCTCGAGGACCAGGATCGGGTCAGGAGCTCGCCGGTGGTCCGGTCCAGCCGCCATCTGACACACCTCTGGGATCCGTTCGCCTGCGTGTAGATCTTCAGCGTGCCGCTCGATGTGTCCGGGTAGAGGACATTTCCGGAGCGGACCTGCCGTTCGATCTGCTGTGATGCGAGGAACATCTGCCGCACAGCGTCACTGCGTGCAGCGATCAACTGCGAGTTCTGCATCATGTTGACGACGGCAGTCGCAGCGATGCCGCAGATGATCGTGGACAGTGTCATCGCCACAAGCACCTCGACAAGGCTCATTCCTCGATCATCCCGAGCGACGCGCATGTCAGCTCACCGGGACTTCACGCTTGTAGACGGTGTCCACCTGGTAGTTCCACGTGGTGTCCACCAGGCCGGGGACATCCATCGGGTAGTACTGCCCAGCGAAGTTGTTCTTTGTGTCCACCACGTCCGCGTAGACCATGCCCGAGGTGGTTCCGTTGTTGGACACCCATGCGTTGCACGGGGTGAACAAGAACAGCTTCACGGATGGCTGCACCAGGGCGTTGTTCTCCAGCGTGATGGAACCCGGGTAGTAGGTCTTTGGCCCAACGGTGACCGTTGGGCAGTTCGGGTAGGGCGTCCCCGTCACGCGCGGGGAGTCCGATGGCGTCATGATCCACATCCGCCGCGTGGCGGTCGTGGTCGACTTGATGGTCAAGTTGTTGACGGCGTTCCATCCATCATCGCTGATGACTGCGACATCCGTGTTCAGCGCGAGGGTCTCCCCGCTGTTGGCCCCGAAGTTGAGTCCGAAGAGCCCCTTCTTCACGCCCGAGCCAAAGGCGCCGGCGAGCACGCCTGAGCCGTCTCGCCCGTCCGCCCCGGTGCAGGCGGCGACTTCGATGACGACGGGCGTCGTGCGGGTCTTAGCTGTCAACCCCCCATCCACGGCGGCGTTCGGGATGCCCTTCAGGTAGTTCTCGGCCGCGCTGCACGTCATGGTCAGGAGGGTGAACCCCTGGCTCTGCCACTTGGCCTTGCTCGCTGCGTCGAAGTTGACAACCGGGAAAGGCCGATGCGGTGGGTCCACGATCCCGGTCTGCCCTGCGTTGCGCGTGCCGGCAACGGTCCCGGTGTCCGTGATGGTGCCAGCGGCGAAGACGGATCCGCCAACCACTGCATTGTTCCCGAGGCTCACGTCGCCGTTGCTGCCCGGCTCACTCCCACTCGTCTTCACGTCGCCACCGACGCGCGCATTGTTGGAGATCGTGATGTCCCCCGTGGCCCAGATCGAGCCAAGCACCTGCGCTGTCTGAGCCAGCGTGACATCGCCGTACACCTGCAGGCTTCCGGCGATGACATCGTTGTTCGCCAGCGAGATCTCACCGTTCGAGTAGATGTCTGCATCGTTGCCGACGTTGCCCTGCTCGGACACGACTTGGGACGGACCGAAGAACTCCTCGGAGAAGATCGCCTTGTCGAAGTAGGTGCCAGGAACGGCCTCCAGCCGGACGAGCATCTCCAGCCTGTGCGCGACGCCAGATCCGGTCAGGCCCTGGGACTCGATGAAGGCGGCCAGCGGCTTCACCGACACGCCTGATCCTTCAACACAGTCGATCGAATTGGTGGCCTGCGTATCTGAGAAGTAGTTGATGGTGACGCTGCGGGACGAGGACTCCTCGCCGGAGTCATCGTCCGCGGTCCAGCCGCACGGCACATTGAGGCCCACGGACGCCTCGAGTGCGGCGAGAGCAGTATCGATACCCGACTCGGCCGTCATGGTCGACGTCTGGGTGCGCCCGGAGTATCGGCTGCTCCATTGCGATCCCTGGATCAAGGAGCCCATGAGCACCGTTGCTCCAGCGACCACGATCATGAGCATGATCACCCACAGCATCGCAAGGCCCGAGTCATCGCGTGCGCGAGAACCTTTCGCCATCGTCACTCCTCAGCTCGCCGGGGTTGCCCGGTAGATCGTCGAGGTCGAGTTCTGGGCGAGTTGGACCTCCGCTTCGAGGTCCGCCAGCACATTGGCACCCTCCTCCACCTTCACCATGACCCGACCACTGATCAGTGGGGCTTGGCCGCCTTCCGCGCTGCACAATTGGCTGGCGCACGGGGCGCTGCCGGCAGCTGTGGTGTAGGAGGGATGGACAGTGAGGTCTACGGCGACCGTGTAGGTCTTCCCGGAATGATCGATCGTGCTGCACGGCAAGTCACTGACATTGCGACCCCCGATCTCCAGTTCGAAGCACCTGCCTGCCGAAGCGTCGCGGGGCGTCACTCGCAACGCCGTCTCTGTGGTGACGTTGAGGCTCTGGGAGGTGTTGGTGGTTCCGTTCCAGTACAGGAGCGTCGGCGTGCCCACGAGCCCGGCGGTGGGGGCAGGGGCGGACGGGCTGAAGAGGCCGCTGCTCGCCGAGCCACGGAGCTGAACCGGGTCAACCACCACGAGGCTGTCCAGACCCCGCTCCAGCTTCCACCAGGACGGCACCGCCCCGATCGTCGTGGAGCCCATGGACAGCAGATACTCGCCTGACACGCACCCGACGGCCGATGTGCCAGTGCAACGGCTGCCCTCGGGCGCGACCTGCCGTGCTCCGAAGACCCGGGAGGGGGTCGCAGCGGCGTCCGCGCGCACAATACCGAGGACCTCGACCCCGCCCTGCTGCAAGGCGATCTGCGCATCCTGTGATGTCAGGGCGGCTGATGCACACGGCTGACCGTTGTTCAACGCCACCGCCGACGAATCCAGGCATCCCACCGGAGTGCTGGCAATGGTCGTCGCTACCGCGGACCCCTCGTCTGATCCCGGTGTGGCGACCACGGCCCAATCGCCTGAGCCCTGCACCTCGAGGCTGGAGTCCCCTGACTGATTGATCGGTGGGGGCGAATCCGTCTGGGCGAGCCCATCGGCCGGGTCGGTGTTGACCTGGGCCTTGGCAACCCTCCCACCGGAACGATCGGTCACCCCGCTCTCCGAGGAGATCTGAGCCTCTGTACCTCGAAGGAACCCGGTGACCGTGGAGATCTGCTCGATCTGCAGGTTCGCATGAGCCTCGCCGAGCAGCAGGTTGACGCCGCTGTGTCCGGACCCGGGAATGACTTCGGACGACTGCACTCCGGTCGTGGCATCGTAACCGTGCACCACGACGCTGCCGGCGGCAGCGGAGGTCGTCGAGTAGAAGTACGGCTGGCAGGGCGCGCTGAACGGGTGCGTCTGTGTTGACATGCATCCCGTTGGTGAGAAGAAGAGCGACGAGGTCCGGTACGTGCGATCGCCGCCGAACCTGGCACTCGAGGTGACGACCACAGTCACGCGCACCACTGGGGAGTCGGTGGTCGACGACTGGTCAGGGTTGCACGTGCTGGGGCTCGCCGCCGGTTGCCAACAGCGGGTGGGATAGGTGGCGACGCTGAACGCCACCCCGTCGATGATGAGATCGGGGTTCGTCGATGATCCGGTCCTGCGGTAGGGATTCAGCGGCGTGCCCGTCGTGACGGTCGAACCTTGGAGGAGCGCCTCGCCATTGAACGTGCCCTCCTGCACGTCAGCGTCCGTCGCCGCCTCGCTGGTGAGCACGCCCGCTTCGACCGTGGCGAAGGCCATGGCGCGCATCTGCTCCATCGTGCGCTCGGCGATCCTCACCGCCTGCTCGTTGACGCGGTTGCCGGCCACTCCCCGCATGGTGCTGATCGTGATGGACGCCATCGCAGAGGCGAGGATGCCCACCAGGACCATTGCGACCACGACCTCAAGCAGGGTGAAGCCTGCCTCGCGTTGGCCTGCGAGGTCGGCACGCACGGGTATACGCCGGACCATGCGATCTGTATCGGCAGGTGAGACCCGGGAGTGAAGGGCTGGGGCGCCGGCGCGGACGGTCGTGGACGCACCCTGGGTCACACGGTGAGCCTTGCTCTCACCAGGGCCGGCCCAAGACGCTCGGCGTCCACCACGGCGGCCCTCCCGTCCCACCAGAGAAGGCCCATCAGCAGCAAGTATGTCCAGGTGTGGATGTGCGTCCAGCCGTACCAGATGAGCCAGTCGGACGTGCTGTTAGTGTTCAACGCTCGGATTGGGTAGCCAACGGTCCACACCAGGGGGACCACCTGGATGGCCGCCACGCCGAACGCGGTCCCTCGAACCCACGTCCGGTCCGACGCGGCGAGGACCATCGCGGCAGGGAACGCCCACACACCGTGATGCAACCACGACACAGGAGACATGAGGACGGTTGCCAAGCCGATGGCCAGGACGGCATCCAACGTGCGCCCCGCACGCTCCAGCTCTGCGGCTGTCAGCAGGGACAGAATGCCGACGAGTACTGCGGAAACCAGCCACAATCCCTCAGAAGCCCTCGCGTCGAGGTGTGTGTTCTGGTGATGGAAGAGCCCCCATAGGGATTGGTTCATCACGTCGCGCACATCGCCGACACGCTCGGGATTGCTGAGCACTCCGCCGAAGAAGTACTGCCACGAATCGCCCCACCGCACGACTGCACCGATGATCGTGGCAGCGCCGAAGGCCACCGCTGCCACCGCCGCATCTCGCCACCTGCGAGTCGCGACAAGCCATACGATGAAGAGCCCCGGCGTCAGCTTGACCGCTGCCGCCACGCCAGTGAGCACCCCGCGAGGCAGCCAGCTGACCTTCGGACCCGCCCAGTCGAACACCACGGCAAAGACGAGGAGGACGCCGATCTGCCCAAGATGCCGCCCGTCAACAACTGACGCGAACATCAGTCCCAGAGCGAGGAGGCCCAGCTTGATCAGGAGCTGGCCACGACTCGTCGCCGCTCTCGACCAGATCCCCTCCCCCGCGATGTGGACCAGCCCCCACAGGCACCACGTCGACATCACCGTCCACAGGAGGTAGGCGACGTTGAACGGCGGTACCGCCCACACGGTCATCGCCAGCGCACCGAACGGGCTGTAGGTCCACCGCAGGTTCTCCGGGCTGGTCGTATCGAACCAGTCGGAGTAGAGGGGGATGCCGTTCAGGATTGCCAGTCCGCCAGCTCGATACACGCCAAGGTCCAAGCCCTTCCACCCCGTGACGAGCACCAGGATGTGCACGTAGACCGCCACCAGGGTCACCGCGACCCACGACCACCAACGCGGCACCGGTCCGTTCTTGATATCCGCCCAGGTTGGCTGTCGCAGGCGGGCTTGGCCACCCTCCGGTCCTGCCCCCATCGACATGGCGGTCCCCCTACCGATCGTTGGTGAGTGCACTCCTCGATGGATCGGTCCGCACGCCGGTCTGCTTGAGCGCGGCCCCAGTGGCCACCTCAGGCTCCTGCACACGCCAAACTGGCGGAGTGGAGGTTCTCCACTCCGCCAGCCTTGGGTTGTCGAACGTCAGGTCAGTCCCTGGTGGACTAGGGGGCGCACGTGGTGACGCTTGAGGGCTGAAGGCCGCCTGCGTCGCTCTTGTAGACCCACGTCTGGGTGCTGGGCTGCGCGCCGCTGGCGCGGGCTGCCGTCATGCAGAAGGCCGCTCCGGAGGCGGTCTGCACGTAGGTCACGTTGTTGCCGTTCGAGATCAGCTGCGTCAGGTTCTCTGGAGTCGAGGCGATCGTGATGACGTTGCTGGCCTGGGTCACGTCGGCGTTCGCCGGGTAGCTGCCCTCGTGGTCGGTTGCGTACGTCTCGACGACGGTGGCCACGTTGCGGAGGTCGGCCTTCATGGAGGCGTCCACGGCCTTCTTGCGCTGGCTGAGGAACACCGGGATGGCGATGGCGGCGAGGATGCCGATGATGATGATGACGACCAGGAGTTCGATGAGGGTGAAGCCCTCGTCGCCCGGCTTCTTGCGCAGCTTCTCCAACATGTCAAGCTCCTTGTTGTGTGACGTGAGGCCCGGTCATGTGGGTCCGGACAGAGAGTGCATCGGAGCCGGGATCGGGGCTCTTGAATCCCAGTCGCCCCGTCACTCGAACGGGTGAAGAGACGGTGCTCATGCCGCACGCGGTGCAGGCGCCCAGTGCGGCATCCAGAGCTGGTTCGCGATGCGGAAGGGCGGCGAGTGCCGCAGCAGCAAGCACGACGAGGTTCCCCGCGCGTACCAGCGTGTCTGTGTTGAGGATCCACCCTGCATACATCAATCCCGCGCTGCCACCTACCGCGACGACTGCGAACCAGACCTTGCGACCGAGGAACGGCCAGCCGGAGATGAGCAGCACCAACGCAAGCGGCCCGAGGTAGTACGCGAACCCGAGAGGGTCGGTTGCGAGCCTCAGGACGATCAGGACGGTCACGAGTTGCCATGGCTGCCAGAGCAGGCCCAGCCTGCGTCTCTGTGAGAGCACGATCGCGGTGAGCACCACCGTCACGACGATCCCCTGCCCTGCTCGAAGCCACCACCCCGCCGGTTCGCCGACGGGGACGACCAAGGAGATGAGCGACGATCCCTGAACCGACCACTCCTTCTCGAAGGTTGCGATCGTCCCCAGCGCGGAGAACGGCGCAAGCAGCATTCCGGACAGGGCGACGACAGCGATTCCAGCGCTGAGGACAGTGACCGCTCCGGCTGCGGGATACGCCAGTAGCAGTAGCGGCACCCCGAGGATGCCCCACGCCTTGAACCCGGTAGCTGCCGCGACGAGACACACAGCGAGCCACAGTCGTCGACGTTCCGCAGCGATGCCCGCGCCGACGAGGAGCATGCCCGTGAATACCTCTTCGTAGTGTCCTGCGGCTGCGATCGTGGTGGCTGCCACCACGCCGATCGCCAGGAGGAGCACGATCCGCTGCCTGCTCGCGGCGGGTGTCCATCCCTGTCGTAGGAAGGCTCCGGCCGCACCGATGACGATCAGGTGCAGGTACGCCGTCTGAACGAGAACGGCCGACCAGCCCGTTGCACCGGCGATGATCGCTCCGGGGACCAGCACCAGCAGGTACAGGGGCCCGATCTGCAGGTAGGAATCGGCAAAGACGTCGAACCTGTCAGGGGACAGCAGTTGGGCGGCAGCACGAGCGAACAACCCAGCGTCGTTGGTCGGGCTCAGCGTATGGACGGTCCACACGGCCAGGAGGGTCGTTCCGAGCGCGACCGCCGCGATACCTGGTGCAGCCGAATCAGCGACTCCGCGTCGCGTGCTGATCGTCACCAACGTGGGCACAGGGGATCTATCGGCCGCTGATCGCGCCGAATGTAGCGAGGTCAGTCGCACGTGGTGGGGCTCAGGGGGCTGGCGCTGGGCGCGAACCCGAAGAGGCTGCTGAATCCGAAGTAGCGCCCGGACGCTGATCGTGCCGTCATGCAGAAGCTCTCGCCCCCGATTGCCATGACGGTCATGGAGAATTCGCCCCCGAAGTAGTTGGCATCGGGCGACGCGCGGAACCCGGCAGTCTCGAGAAGGTCGATGGTGCTGGCGAACTCCCCCTCGCCGGCCCCTGCACGCACCGTGTGCTGAGCAGTTGCCGCGCCGCGCAAGTCACTCGCCACGGCGGTGTCCCAGGCCTTGCGCTGTTGGCTGAGAAAGGCTGAGAGCGCAATCGTGGCGAGTATGCCCACGACCATCACGACCACAAGCAACTCGACCAGGGTGAAGCCCTTGACCGACTCGCGTTCATCGAATCTGGCCATGGGAGCCCTCCCCTCCGTCGACATCCAACGTCCTCGTCGGTTCGTTGTCGGCTGCTGGCAGTTGAGCTGCTGCTGCCTACTGGATGAGGTCGAAGACCTTGAAGATCGGCATGTACAGGGCGATGATCATGCCGCCGATGACGACGCCCATCACCGCGATCATGAGCGGCTCGATCAGCGAGGTCAGCGCCTCCGTCGTGGCCTCGACCTCCTGGTCGTAGAACTCGCTGATCTTGTGCAGCATCTCGTCCAGGGCACCGGTGTCCTCGCCGACGGACATCATCTGCACGACCATCGGCGGGAACACCGGGTGGTTGTTCAGCGGCCGTGCCAGGGACTCACCCTGGCGCACGCTCTCCTGCACGTCGCGGACGGCCCGTCCCGACGACCACGTTGCCCGTCGTGTCCGCCACGATGTCCAGGGCCTGCAGGATCGGGCACACCCGAGTGGATCATCGTCCCCAGGTTGCGGGTGAACCGCGCGATCGCGATCTTCTGGAACAGCGGGCCGAACACCGGCACCTTCAACTTGAGCGGGATCGACGACGTTGCGAACCCGGGGGTTGCGCTTGAACTTCTTCCACAGGACCCCGAGGACCACCAGGAACGCCAGGATGAAGAGGATCGAGCTCTTCAGCAGCTCCGACATGAGGACGAGGAACCGAGTCGGCGCCGGCAGGGTCCCCCCAGGCGAGTCGAACATCGTCCTTGAACGTCGGGACGATGAACAGCAGCATGCCCGGTGACGCCCAGCACGGCCATCACCGCGACCACGACCGGGTAGGTCATCGCGGACTTGACCTTGCCGCGCAGCCTGACCTCGGCCTCGTAGTTCGACGCGATCTGCAGCAGCGACTGGTCCAGGAAGCCACCGACCTCGCCGGCCCGGCACATGTTGACCATCAGCGGCGGGAACACCTTGGGGTGCGCAGCCATCGCCTCGCTGAGCGCCCGACCGCCCTCGACCTCGCTGCGGACCTGCGTGAGGACCTTCGCCAGCGGCTTGCAGTCGGTCTGCTCCTCGAGGATCGTCAGCGCGCGCAGCAGCGACAGCCCCGCGTTGATCATCGTGGCGAACTGCCGCGACATGATCGCGAGGTCCTTCAGCCCGATCTTGTTGCCGAACCCGGGGATGTTGATGTCGCGCTTCATCCCCGCGTTGGCCTCGGTGATCGAGACCGGCGCGTAGCCCATGCTCTTGAGCTTCGTGGCCACCATGGCCGGCGAGTCGGCCTTGAGCCGGCCCTTGACCATCTTGCCGGCGCGATCACGGACCGCGTAGTCGTAGTCCATCGTCTTGGTCATGACCGCTCCCCTCAGTGCCGTCCGGCCATGCGCGTGAAGTCCTCCACGTGGTGGCACTTCTCGAAGGCGGTGTCGTAGGTGATCCGACCGGCCTTGACCAGCTCGGCGAGGTTCTGGTCCAGGGTGTGCATCCCGTGCTGGGCGCCGGCTTGGAGCGCGGAGTAGATCTGGTGGGTCTTGCCCTCGCGGATCAGGTTGCGGATGGCCGGGGTGGCCATCAGGACCTCGGTGGCCGCCACCCGACCGCGACCGTCGGCCGTCTTGCACAGCGTCTGGCAGACGATCCCCTGCAGCGTGCCGGCCAGCTGCTGGCGGATCTGCTGCTGCTGGCTCGGCGGGAAGACGTCGATGACGCGGTCGATCGTCTGCGCCGCGTCCTGGGTGTGCAGCGTGGCGAAGACGAGGTGACCGGTCTCGGCCGCGGTCAGCGCCACCTGGATGGTCTCCAGGTCGCGCATCTCGCCGACCAGGATGATGTCCGGGTCCTGGCGCAGGACGTGCTTGAGGGCGTTGGAGAAGGAGTACGTGTCCTCCCCCACCTCGCGCTGGTTCACCAGGCAGCTCTTGTGCTGGTGGAGGAACTCGATGGGGTCCTCGACGGTCATGATGTGCTCGTTGCGGGTCCGGTTGGCCAGGTCGACCAGGGCGGCCAGCGTGGTGGACTTGCCCGATCCGGTGGGGCCGGTGACGAGGACGAAGCCGCGGGGCAGCTGCGCGAAGTTGCCCATCGCCGGCGGCATGCCCAGGGACTCGAGGCTCTTGATCTCGAACGGGATCACCCGGAAGGCCGCCCCGAGGGAGTCGCGCTGCTTGTACAGGTTGACGCGGAACCGGGCCACCTCCGGCAGCGCGTAGGAGAAGTCGAGCTCCAGGGTCTCCTCGAAGCGCTCCCGCTGCTGCTGGGTGACGATCGAGTACATGATCCGCATGATCGTCTCGGGCGTGAGCTCCTCGGTGTCGGGGATCGGCCGGAGGCTGCCGTCCACGCGAACGGTCGGGGGCGCGCCGGCCGTGAGGTGCAGGTCGGAGCCGCGCATCTCGAGCATGGTCATGAGCGCGCGAGGCCAGGGAGAAGTCGTCGCGCCGGATCTCGTCCTCGGTGGAGATGCGCGCGTAGGCGGCGGCCTCGGACTCGGCGATCCGGACCTCGGGGATCGGCATCAGGCTGGGGTTCTCGGGTGCGAGGCCGACGTCAGCCCCGCGGATGTCGGGAGCGAGGCCGGGGACGGGCTGGTGCGTGGGCGCGCGGCGCCATCGGCGGGGCCATCGTGCCCGCGGGGGCGGCGTACGCGGACGGGGGCAGCTGGCGCTGTGGCTGGGTGGGCCGGCGGCGGTCCGTAGGCCATCGGGGGCGCGGGCGTGGGCGCGACCACCTGGGGTGCGACGGTCGGGACGGCACTGGACACGGGAGCCGCAGGCCCCGCGGGCGCTGGCGCCGGGGCAGACGACGCTGCGGCAGACGGGCCAAGCACGGACGGCGCTGCGGGCGCAGGCGCGGGTGACGGCGCGGCGCGGAGCCACCGGCGCCGCGGGCGGAGCGACCGGGGCACTCGCCCAGCGCATGTCGCCTGCCAGCGGACCACTCTGGGGAGCCGAAACCTGTGGGGCCACCCCGGGGATGAGCTCGTCCATGATCCCTCCGCGCATCGACGCTGCAGGGCACACGCCCTCTGCGTCCTGCATCGGAGTGACAGGTGGGGTGACTTGAGCGGGGGTCCGACCTGCGGATGGCCGACTTCAGCCAGGTTTCAGGCCCCGGAGTCGCCCGAGGTTTGGATCAAACCGCTGAAGGCGCCCGAGACTTGGACGAAACCGTGATCTTGCTCGGTGGCGGGGGCAGCGGTTCGGCGTGGGCGTGGGAGGCGGGGCGCCCCACCAGCGTCACACCACCACGCGCAGGATCTCGTCCAGCGACGTGATCCCCATGGCCACCTTGTGCATCCCGTCCAGGCGCAGCGAGACCATGCCCTCGGCGTGCGCGACGTTCTCGATCGCCGCGGACGACGCCCGCTCGACGGTCAGCTGCTCGACGGCCTCGCTCACGCTCATCACCTCGTGCAGCGCCAACCGCCCCTTGTACCCGGTCTTGGCGCACGCGCCACACCCGACAGCGCGGTACAGCATCGGCACCGGCTCCTCCGGGTTCCACGGGTAGCGGGCGGCGATCAGGGTCTCCGGCGTCGGCGTGTAGGGCTCCTTGCACTTGCTGCACAGCCGCCGCGCCAGCCGCTGGGCCAGCACGCAGTCCAGCGCCGAGCCCACGAGGAACGGCTCGATGCCCATCTCGATCAGGCGGGTCACCGCCGAGGGGGCGTCGTTGGTGTGCAGCGTGGCCAGCACGAGGTGGCCGGTCAGCGAGGCCTCGATGGCGATCTGGGCGGTCTCGTGGTCGCGGATCTCGCCGATCAGGACCACATCGGGGTCCGCGCGCAGGATGGACCGCAGCGCGGCGGCGAACGTCAGCCCGGCCTTCGCGTTGGTCTGCACCTGGTTGATCCCCGGGAGTCGGTACTCGACCGGGTCCTCGACGGTGATGATGTTCACCTCGGGCTTGTTGATCTGGTGCAGCGTCGAGTAGAGCGTGGTCGACTTGCCGGAGCCGGTCGGACCGGTCACCAGGATCATCCCGTAGGGCTTGAGGTAGCTGGTCTGGTAGCGGTCGAAGTTGCCACCGGTGAACCCGAGGTCCTTGAGGTCCAGCATCGCGGTGGAGTTGTCCAGGATGCGCATGACGACCTTCTCGCCCCACACCGTGGGCAGGGTCGCCACGCGCAGGTCCACTTTGCGGCCGTAGGCATTCACCGACAGCCGGCCGTCCTGCGGGATCCGTCGCTCGGCGATGTTGATGTCGGCCATGATCTTCAGCCGGCTGGTGACCCCGGACTGGATCGACTTCGGCGAGCGCATCACCTCGTGCAGCACGCCGTCGATGCGGAAGCGCACCCGCAGGTCCTGCTCGGCCGGCTCGATGTGGATGTCCGAGGCGCCGTCCTGGATCCCCTGGGTGATCAGCAGGTTCACGAACTTGACGATCGGGGCTTCCTCGACGACCTCCTTGATCCGGGTCAGGTCCTCCTCGTCGGTGTTGCGGACCTCGATGGCCGTGCTGAGGCTGTCGAGCTCGTCGCCGGCGCGGTAGGCCCGCGCGATCGCCGCCATGACGTCGCCGCGGGTGGAGACCACGGGCTTGAGGTCGACCTTGGCGATCGAGCGGACGTCGTCCAGCGCGATGACGTTGGCGGGGTCCGCCATGGCGATGACGAGCTTGCCCTCGACGAAGCGCACCGGGACGAGCATGTGCCGCCGGCACACCGCGCCCGGGACCAGCGCCGTGGCCGAGGGGTCGATCAGGGCATCACCGAGGTCGACGTAGTCCAGGCCGATCTGCGCCGCGAGCGCCCGCACCAGGTCGGCCTCGCTGATCACGCCCTGGTCGACCAGGACCCGACCCATGCTGCGCCCGACCCGGCGCTGCTCCTGCCCGGCTTCATAGACCTGTTCGGGCGTGGCCAGGCCACGCTCGAGCAGGACATCTCCCAACTGCTTCACGGCCCACGCTCCCCCGCGGGTCCCCGCATCTCCGGTGCCGGGCCCCGGGCCACCCCTGTGGGCGGCCCAGCCATCACAGTCCTCGAACGCTTGACATCAGGTGGGCGAGCAGGCCCCCGGCCAGCAGATCGGGCGCGGACTCAGCCGGTTCCCCGCCTGCCGGGGTCTCGTGGGGGTCAGCGGCATCCAGCGTCTCGGCCACGTCCTCGTCGCTGGCGGCATGGGCCCCCACCGGCGGGACGTACACGGACGCATCGGCGCCCCCATCGCCCGGGTCGCGTGGCTGCGGCACGAACTGCGCGACCTCGATGACCTCGGGCTGCTCGACCGGTGCGCGAACTCGACCGGCGCGAAGTCGACCGGCGCGAACTCGGCGGCCTGCACACCTGACACCGGCGCCTGCGGGACCGGGAAGGCATCGGTGTGACCATGCCCACGCTCGGTCTCGACCATGTCGGCGAACCCTACGACGGGCACAACCTCGGGAGCAGCGCTCACCGGGGCCTCACCGAGACCCATCTCCTGCGCCCATGGCGACCAGGCGAAGGCCTCCCCCGCCGGCTCGGCCGCGGGGGCCACCTCGAACACGGCTGCGGCGAAGCCCTCGTCAACCGGTTCGACGGTGAAGTCCGACACCGGCGCCTCGTAGGACACCGGATCCGGCTCGTAGGTGACCGGGTCGAGCTCGTAGGCGACCGGCTCAGCATCGAACGCCGGTACCTCGTGTCCGACCGGCTCGTAGGACACCGGCTCCGGCTCGTAGGCGGCGACCGTGTCGAGCTCGTAGGTCACCGGCTCCACGCCGAACGCAGGTGAGCCAGGGGCGACCTCGTAGGCGACAGGCTCGCCGGCGAGCTCCACAGCCTCTGCGCCGAACGCCGGGACCTCGGCCGCGAACCCGACCGAGTCGACGCCCACCCGCGGCGGCTCAGCGACCTCCCAGGATTCCGCTGCGGCCACCTGCCACTCCTCGACGGCTGCCGGCTCGGTGACGAACAGGTCATGGACATCGGGCGCGAACTCGGGCTGCGGCGCCGCGACGTCCTCGACCACCGTGACGGCAACCGCCTCGTCTGCCTCAACCACCGGGATTGCCTCAACCAGCTCGGCGACCAGCCCACCACCGGACTCGAAGCTCTCCAGCAATTGCGCGGTCCGCTCCTGCTCGGCATCTCCCCCACCGACCTGCACCGAGACCAGCCCCCGGCCCATCAGCTGGACCAGGCGAGTGCCCCCGGCCAACGGGGAGGCGCCCATGGCTGCCAGCACCTCGGCCAGCGTCCGCCGACCATCCACTCGCGCCAGCACGGCCCAGTCCTCGGTGTCCACGACCGGTGCGTGGTCCACGGTCGGCGCAAGCGCCAGGACGCTGTCAGCGTCGGGCAGGGCGGCGCGCAGGTCCTGCCACTCCTGGGCACGCTCCCGCGCGGCGCCGACCAGGTCGTCGACGTCGAGACGCACACCGATGTCTGAGGGGTCCTGCGACCCGACCCACACGGCGAACTCCCCCGAGGTCCAGTCGAGCATCTCGCCGACTGCCTCGGTGCAGTGCTCGGCCGCCACCTGCTGGGCGGCCTCGCGGTCCACGACGCCGGACTCGACGAGCGCCCGGACCGGGTCCTCGGACTGCAGGGCCATGGCGAGGTCGTCGGCGGGCACCGGGAGCGCAGCAACAACCCCCCGCAGAAGGCCCGCGCGGGCGCTGTCCGCGGTCGCTGACGAGATCCGGCCATCCACCAGGTGCACGGTGCCCACGGCATCGGCGGAGGTCACCTGCATCCGCGCGGTGCGCCTGCCCATCCCGAGCAGGGAGAGCACCTCGGCGAGGCTGAACTCGGACAAGCTGCCGGAGAGGTTGGTCGTCATCGTGTCGGCCCTCCTGGGGTCCTCGCGCGAGTCCGCTGGGCGTGGGCGCACGCGAGCTCACGGCTCGTCGTCACCACCTGCTCCATGGAACCCTCACCGGATGCTGAAGGCGTGGGCCAGCCCCACTCCTCGGCTGGTGAATCGTCAGGAGCCGTCGGTGGCTTGAATTCCTCTGCTCCGTTCGAGTTCAACGCTCAAGGCGGCGCGCATGACCGCGACATCGGGAGCCAGCCCTGTCATGAGCCGCACCTGCTCGACCGCCTGGAGCAGCAGCATCTCGTCGCCGGCCACCGCGCGACCGCCCGCCGCGACCCACGCGGCGACCAGGGCCGGCGGCCACGGTGCGTAGGAGACGTCCAGCAACCACCCGAGTTCCCCCGAGTCGGCGCCCACGAGTCCTGCCCCTGCGGCGGCCGGAACCGTGGACACCACGATCAACGCCTCGTCGCGGGACGGCAGGCGCTCGGGCCATCCGCGCAGCTCGAGCTGAAGGCCCAGACGTTCAGCGACCTCCGCGAGCGCTCCGGCGGCCTCGGGCCGACGGGCGCAGACCACGACGCTCGGGCATCCCATCCCCGCCAGTCCAGCCAGCGCCGAGGCCGCGGTCGCTCCCCCGCCGAGCACCATGGCCGGCCCGGGCTCGGCGCCGATCCCGCGCAGCGCCCCGATGATCCCGACGACGTCCGTGTTGTGACCGATCAATCCCTCGTCGGTGAACACCACGGTGTTGGCCGCACCGACCGCCCCGACCATCTCGCTGGCACCGGCCAGCAGCGGCAGCACCGCCCGCTTGAGCGGCATGGTCAGCGACAAGCCCGCCCATTCCGGCCCGCAGGCTGCCAGGAAGCCGGGCAACCCGGCCTCGTCGACCTCGATCGCGTCGTAGGTCCAGTCGAGCCCCAGCTGTCCGTACGCCGCGCGGTGCAGAACCGGCGAGAGGCTGTGCGCGATCGGACGCCCCAAGACAGCCGCCCGCCGCCGCCCGGTGCGCGCAGACCCTCCATCACGGTTCAGACCCTCCAGTCCGGACGGGAGGGTCTGAACGCTCGGGGAGGGTTTGCCGGGCGTGGAGGGTGTGCCGGATGTGGAGGGTGTGCCGGGCGTGCGGGGGGTGGGGGGCACGCCGGTCACTGGGGGTTCGCGGCGAGCCACTCCGACAGCTCCGACTTGAATCCCAGGAACTCGTTGTAGTCCGCGGTGAACTTGGTCTCGCCGGTGTCCGGGTTGACCGTCACGTAGTACAACCAGTCGCCGTCGGCCGGGTTCAGGGCCGCCTCCATGGCCGCTTCGCCGGGCGAGTTGATCGGGGTCGGCGGCAGGCCCGGGTTCAGGTAGGTGTTGAACGGCGAGTCGGTGTTCTGCAGCTCCTCGGTCGTGAGGTTGATGTCCGACTTGCCCAGGGCGTAGTTGACCGTGGCGTCCATCTGGAGGTACCCGTAGGTCCCGCCCCACGTTGCCTCGTCCAGTCGGTTGTAGATGACCCGGGCGACCTTGTCGAAGTCCTCGGGGTGACCCTCGGACTGGATGAGGCTGGCGATGATCATCGCCTCGTAGGGCGTGATGCCGTTCGCCTCGGCTCCGGCCTCGAGCCCGATGTTGGCCGCGGCCTCGTCCCAGCGATCGACCAGCCGCGACAGGACGTCTGTTGCCGACTCGCCCTTCTCCAGCTGGTAGGTGGCAGGGAACAGGAAGCCCTCGGCGTTGTCCTCGAGCATACTTCGGCAGGCCGATCTTGCCGCCCTCCGCGGCTGCGACCAGCTTCTTCTCCGAGATCCCAGTCGCATCCGAGATCGCCTCGATGCTCTGGGGGAACCGCAGGCCCTCGCGCAGGAGCAGCCTGTCGATGATCCGCGACTCCGGATCGATCATCTGCTCGACGGCTGCCTGTGCGCTCATCTCCTTGCGCATGTCGTACAGGCCCGGGCCGATCGACTTGGACCTGGGCTCCTGCCTGGTGGCCTCGAGCCACGCGTCCACCGACGCCACCACCCCGAGGTCCTTCAGCGTGCGGCCGATCTCCGCGAGCGTCTCGCCATCCTCGACGCGCGCCTCGACCGGGTCGGTCCCCTCCCCGACGAAGTCCGCCGGCCCGCCGAAGTCGGGGATGTTCTCGAGCGCGAACTTGACGCCCAGGCCGATCATGGCCAGGACGCCCACGCTCAGCAGGATCGCGATCCACGACCGGCCACGGTGCCGCGGGCCCTCGGGAGGGCGGCTGTCCGAGGTCATCTGCAGGCCGAGGTTGCTCATCTCACTCCTGAACGAGGGTCCCGGGCGCGACGCCGGTGGCGCGCTCTCTGTCCACAGCGTATTGGACGATCACCACAGCGGCCGCTTGATCCACGACGGCGCGACTCGTGCGCGACGACCGGCCGGCAGCCCGCAGGTCCCGGGTCGCCGACACCGTCGAGAGCCGCTCGTCGACCAGCCGCACCGGGACGGGAGCCACGACGGGCACCAGCTGGGTGGCGAACTCCCGGGCCAGGGCAGCTGCCTGGCCGGGCCTGCCCGACATCGACAGGGGCAGGCCCACGACGACCTCGACCGCGTCGTGCTCGGCCACCAGCTCGGCGATGCGGGTGAGGTCGCCGTCACCGCGGGGCACGGTCTCGACCGGGACGGCCAACAGCGCGGACAGGTCGGTGCGGGCCACGCCGATCCGCACCGAGCCGACGTCGATCCCGATCCGGACGCCCGGGCGCACTATGCGCGCGCCGCCAGGTACTCGCGGGCCGCCAGCAGCGCCGCCTCGACACCCTCGGGCTTGGAACCACCGCCCTGCGCAGCATCGGCCTTGCCCCCGCCGCGACCGTCCACGGCGGGCAGCGCCGCGGCCAGGATGTCACGGGCGCTGAGGCCGGCCTTCTGCCCGACCGGGTTGACCGTCACCAGCAGGGAGACCTTGCCCGAATCGACAGCGGCGCCGACGAGGACCACGGGGAACTCGGTGGAGACCATCTGCAGCGCGGCGTTGGTGGCCTCGCGAAGGTCGCCCGCGGTCGACCCGTCGGGCAGCGAGTACGTCCACACCCGTGTGCCGCCGATGTCATGGCGGATGCCGATGGTTCCCTCGATGTTGGCCATGACCGCGGCCTTGCGGAACCGCGCGATCGTGGCCTCGGCCTCCTTGAGCCGGTCCAGGAGCCCGCCGATCCGGTCGGTGAGCTCCTCGGGCCGGGCCTTGACCATCTGCGCGAGGTTGTTGACCAGGATGTGCTCGCGGGCCAGGTGCCGGTAGGCGTCGGCCCCGACCAGGGCCTCGATGCGCCGCACCCCGGAGCCGATCGAGGCCTCGGAGAGGAACTTGACCACGCCGAGCTGCCCGGAGCGGGACGTGTGGGTGCCGCCGCACAGCTCACGAGCCCAGTCCCCGACCGACACCACGCGCACGCTGTCGCCGTACTTCTCGCCGAACAGGGCCATGGCGCCGATCGCGCGGGCCTGCTCCTGGCTCATGTACTGGGCGGTGACCTCGAGGTCGTCGAGCAGCAGGGTGTTGACCCGGTCCTCGACGTCGTTCATCACCGAGGCCGGGACGGGCGCGGGGTTGGGGAAGTCGAAGCGCAACCGACCCGGCGAGTTCTCCGAGCCCATCTGGGTGGCGGTCTCGCCGAGGATCTCGCGGAACGCCTTGTGGATCATGTGGGTCGCGGTGTGCGCCCGCGAGATCGCCAGGCGGCGCGGGAGGTCGACCTCCCCGATCGCGCTCACGCCGACCTCGGCCTGGCCGTCGGCGACGGTGGCGCGGTGCACGAACAGCCCCGGCACCGGCTGCTGGACGTCGTAGACCTCGAGCAGGGTCCCGTCGGCCAGGCGGATCAGGCCCTGGTCGCCGATCTGCCCGCCGCCCTCGGCATAGAACGGGGTGCGGTCCAGGATCGCCTCGACGTGCTCCCCCGGTCCGGCCGCCGCCACCGACTGGCCATCCACGAGCAGGCCGCGCAGGACGCCCTCGCTGACCACCTCGGTGTACCCGGTGAAGTCCGTGACCCCGGAGGAGTCCATCACCTCGCGGTAGACCGTCGCCGGCGTGAGCCCAGCCTTGCGGACGCGCGCGTCGGCCTTGGCCCGCTCCTTCTGCTCGGTCATGAGCCGGCGGAAGCCGTCCTCGTCGACCTCGACGCCGGCGTCGGCGGCCATCTCGAGGGTGATCTCGAACGGGAAGCCGTAGGTGTCGTGCAGCGCGAACACCTGGTCGCCGGGCAGGACGGTGCCGCCCGAGGACTTCACCTTGCTGACCGCGGTGTCGAGCAGCGTCGTGCCGCGGCCCAGGGTCTCCAGGAAGGAGGCCTCCTCGCCGACGGCGATCGAGGTGATCCGCCCGGCGGCGTCCACGAGCTCGGGGTACTGCGGGCCCATGGCCTCGATGGCCGCACCGACCAGCTCACCCATCGACGGGTCCTGCGCACCGAGCAGGCGCATCTTCTGCACGACGCGGCGCATGATCCGGCGCAGCACGTAGCCGCGACCCTCGTTGCCCGGCAGGACCCCGTCACCGATCAGGAACGCACAGGTGCGGGCGTGGTCGGCGACGACCCGCAGGTCGATGTCGGTCTTGTGCACGGCGCCGTACTTGGCCCCGGACAGCACCATCGCCCGGTCGAGGATGTGCTTGGTGGTGTCGATCTCGTAGATGTTGTCCACGCCCTGCAGCACGGCGGCCATCCGCTCGAGGCCCATGCCGGTGTCGATGTTCTTGTTCGGCAGGTCGCCGCGGATGTCGAAGTCGACCTTCGTGCGCACCTCGGAGAGCTCGGACTGCATGAACACCAGGTTCCAGACCTCGAGGTAGCGGTCCTCGTCGGCCTCCGGTCCACCCTCGGGGCCATGCTCCGGGCCGCGGTCGTAGTAGATCTCCGAGCAGGGGCCGCCGGGTCCGGGCACGCCCATGTGCCAGTAGTTGTCCTTCAGGCCGCGGCGCTGGATGCGCTCCATCGGCACGCCGGCGATCGTGTGCCAGATGTCGATGGCCTCCTCGTCGTCGCCGAGGACCGTGACCCAGAGCTTGTCCTCGGGGAACCCGTAGCCCCCGTTGGACACCGACCCGGTGAGCAGCTCCCAGGCCAGCGGGATCGCCCCGGCCTTGAAGTAGTCCCCGAACGAGAAGTTGCCCGCCATCTGGAAGAAGGAGGCGTGCCGGGTGGTCTTCCCGACCTCCTCGATGTCCAGGGTCCGCACGCACTTCTGCACGCTCGTGGCCCGCGGGTAGGGCGGGGTCGCCTGGCCGAGGAAGTACGGCTTGAACGGGACCATGCCCGCGTTGACGAACAGCAGGGTCGGGTCGTCGAGCAGCAGGCTCGCGCTGGGCACGGGGGTGTGCCCGCGCGTGGAGAAGAAGTCCAGGAACCGCCGGCGGATCTCGGCGGAGTCCATCTGGTCCAGGCTCATCAGGTGCTTTTCCTCGTCGGTGCGTGGGTGGGTGCCGGAGCGGGTACCCAGTCGGCGGGGGGCAGGGCGCTGGGCACCTCCTCCGCGGTCCCCGTGAGCAGGCGGCCCTCGCGACGGGCCTTCACGTCCTGGAGGCGGCCGAGCCCGTGGGCGGTCCTGCCGGCCAGCTTGCTGGTCGCCTGCGCGGCGACCTGGGCCGAGCCCAGCGGTCCCAGCTCCTTGGCGCGCACGGCTGCCTGCGTGCCCTTGCGATACGCCACGACTCCGCCCACGGCGCCAACCACCATCCAGAAGGTCCTACTCATGCGCCCGACCCTATTCCGAAGCGCGCGTGAGCACCGAATCGACGGGAGACCGACCGCCCCTGGGGCCTGTGCTGACGATTCCGACCATTGCATCGTCGGAATCGTCAGCACTACCGCGGACCGGGGTCCAGCGCCTCCCGCAGCCGGGCCAGGACGTCGCCGAGCCGGGCCTCGACACCGTGACCGCCGGGCTCGTAGTAGTGCCGCCCCACGACCGCATCCGGGGCGTACTGCTGGGCCAGCACGCCGGACGGGTCATCGTGCGGGTAGCGGTAGCCCACGACCCCCAGGGCGGCGGCGTTCGGGTAGTGCCCGTCCCGCAGGTGGGCCGGCACCGGTCCCACCCGCCCGGCCCGGACATCGGCCTGCGCGGCATCGATGGCCCGGATCACGGCATTCGACTTGGGGGCCAGCGCGAGGTGGATCGTTGCCTGTGCCAGGGGCAGCCGCGCCTCGGGCAGCCCGATCTGGGCCGAGGAGGTCATCGCCGCGGTGGCCACCCCGAGCGCGCTGGGGTCGGCCAGCCCGATGTCCTCGCTGGCCAGGATGACCAGGCGTCGGGCGATGAACCGGGGGTCCTCCCCCGCCTCGATCATCCGGGCCAGGTAGTGCAGGGCGGCGTCGACGTCACTGCCCCGGACGCTCTTGATGAACGCCGAGATCACGTCGTAGTGCTGGTCGCCGGTCCGGTCGTAGCGGACCAGCGCCCGCTGGACCGCGACCCCGACATGCTCGGCGGTGATCGCCGGTGGCGTGGTGTCCGAGCCCGGGTCCCCGGCCTGCCCACCGACCCCCTCGGCGGCGGCCTCGAGGTAGGTCAGCGCGCGGCGGGCGTCCCCACCGGAGTAGCGGATGAGGTCGGCGCGGGCCTCCGGCGCCAGGGTGACCCGCCCGGCCAGGCCGCGGGGGTCGCCGACTGCGCGGTCGAGCAGCTCCCCCACCTGCTCGTCGGTCAACGGGCTCAGGGTCAGCAGGAGGGACCGCGAGAGCAGCGGGGAGACCACCGAGAAGCTGGGGTTCTCGGTGGTGGCCGCGACCAGCGTGACCCACCCGTTCTCCACGCCGGGCAGCAGGGCGTCCTGCTGGGTGCGGGTGAACCGGTGGACCTCGTCGATGAACAGCACGGTCGGCACCCCGGACATGCGGGCGGTGTCGATCGCTGCGCGCACGTCCTTCACCCCGGCCGTGACCGCGCTCATCTCGACGAAGCGGCGACCCGCGGCGCCGCTGACCAGCGAGGCGATCGTGGTCTTGCCCGTGCCGGGCGGTCCCCACAGGATCACCGAGCTGGCACCGGAACCGTCGATGAGCCGGCGCAGCGGCGACCCCGGCGCCACGAGATCGGCCTGCCCGACGAGCTCGGACAGGTCCCGGGGCCGCATCCGGACGGCCAGGGGTGCCGCGGCATCCCCGGACCGCTCACTCAGCCCGGGGGCGTCGAACAGCGACGGACCTGCGGGGGTCGTGCGCGAGGGGCCGGACACGCCGCCATGATAGGCACCGTGAGCCCCCACGCCCCCGACCCCTCGCTGGCCGACCGGATCCGCGCGGCCGTCCCGCCCGACGACGCCGGTGCCCAGGCGTACCTGCAGGTCGGTGCGCGGCTCGACGTGGTGTCGGCGGTGCACGTCGAGCCCGGCGGGGTCGCGTGGCGCTCCCTGCACGCGACCTGGGACCGGCCGTGGATCATCGCCATGGGCCCGGAGCCGACGGCCGTGACCCGGTGCGTCGTCGCCCTGGTCGACGACGGAGGGCTTCCGGAGGGGATCACCGTCGAGCGCCGGGCCTTCACCGGGCTGCCCTCGCGGATGCGTCCGGTGGAGCACTGGGAGTGGGACTGGTGGTACACCACGACAGCTCCCCGCCCTGCGCGCCGGCGAGGACCGGGTCGTGGGCCTCGACCCGGACGACCCGCGGATCCCGGCCCTGCTCGCCATCGCGTCCCCGGACGCCATGATCCGCCCCGGCGACCCGCGGATCAGCGGCTGGTGGGCCATCGAGGCCGGCTCGCTCACCTCCGGGGCTGCTCCCGCCGCCCCGGAGCACGCCGCGGACCAGCTCGTCGCGATCGCCGCGGTCACCTCCATGCGAGCCGGGATCCCGCACCTGGGCTCGGTCGCGACCCATCCCGACTGGCGTGGCCGCGGCCTGTCCCGTGACCTCTGCGCCCGGCTGACCCGTGACGCCCTGGCCGGGGGCGCCCCCGCGGTCACCCTCGGGATGCACGCAGCGAACCGATCGGCCCGCGCTGTCTACACCTCGCTGGGATACACCGTCGGCCAGCGCTGGGCCAGCGGTCGGATGACCGCCCATATCGGGTGATTGCGGCGCTACTGTGGGCCCATGGCCCGTCGCATCATTGCCGCACTGCTCATCGTCGTCGCCAGCCTCCTGGCCCCGTTCGCGATCGGCGCCCTGTGGGCCGAGCGCACGATCACCGAGACTGACCTGTTCGTCGAGACCCTCGCACCCCTGGTGGACGACCCTGCCGTGCAGCAGACCGTCGCCGCCGAGGTCTCCTCGGCGCTCATCGAGGCGATCGACGCGCAGACGCGGGTGGAGCAGGCACTGTCCAACCTGGACGGCCCCCTGGCGGAGGTGCGCCCCGACTCAGCGATCGCGGCGGCCATCGCCTCCGGGATCAACGGCGCCATCGAGTCCGGGGTCACGTCCTACACCCAGAGCGATCGCTTCGGTGACGCCTGGACCGCCATCACCACATTGCTCCAGGAGCAGTTCGTCAACCTCATCAACCGGGACACCGCCAACGCCGCGGTGACCCTGCAGGACGGCCAGATCGTCCTGGACACCAAGGTGGCCGTGGAGAAGGTGCAGGCCCAGCTCGTGGAGCGCGGCGTGCCGTTCGCGGACCAGCTCGAGGTCCCGGGCCGCGAGATCGTCCTCGCTGACGCCCCGAACCTGCAGACCGCAGCCACCGCACTGGGCATCTTCCTGCCGGTCGCGAACTGGCTGTGGGTCGTGGTGCTCGCGATGTTCGTGCTCGGGATCATGCTCTGGCGTCCCCGCTCGCGGGGAGTCATGTGGACCGGGATCGGCCTGGCGATCGGCGCAGGCCTGACGTACGTCGGGCTGAACCTCGGCCAGGACCAGCTCGTGAGCCAGGCGCCGGCCGACTTCACCAGCGTCCTGGCCTCGGTGACCACCACGATGCTGCGCTTCCTGGCCAACGCGCTGCTCGTGATGCTGTGCCTGGGGATCGCCCTGGCGATCGCCGGGTGGCTCGCCGGAGCCACGGCCTCGGGCCGCAAGGTGCGCGACGCGATCGCGGGCGCGGCTCACCGCTGGGGAAGCCCGCTGGCCGATGGCCCCGTGGGCCGGTTCACCGCGGAGCACCCGATGCTCGTGCCCACGGTGCGCGCGCTCGTGATCGTCCTGGCCGCGGCCTACCTCGTCCTGGTCGACCGGCGCAGCCCGTCGATGATCCTCTGGACGTTCGGACTCATGGCCCTCGGGCTGCTGCTGGTCGAGATCGTCGAGGGCGCCGGGCGCGGCTACGAGGAGAACCGGGCGGGCGCGCTCGTGGCCGACGCCAGCACGCCGGTCGGCATCGGGCCGGCGGTCGCCGGCGACGCCGCCCCGAGCAGCAGCCAGTCCTAGCGGTCCCGCTCCCCCGCGGTGTCCGCGGCGTTCATCCGGGCGAGCCGCTCGTTGTACGCGCTGAGCTCGGCATCGCCGTCGAGGTCGGCACGGCGGTCCATGCGCCGCGCCTCACGGTCGTCGGAGCGTGCCCACTGGACCGCCAGCACGAGGGCCACCACCAGGGTGGGGATCTCGCCGAAGCCCCACGCGATGGCACCGGCGTTCCGGGTGTCCTGCAACGGGTCGGTCAGCCACGGCGGCGTCACGACGGCGTACCAGTCCGCCACCATCGGGGCCTCGGTCATCATCATCGGGACCGCGAAGAACGAGTGGATGACCAGCGAGGCCATCAGCAGGATCAGCCGTGGGGGGTACCCGAGCCGCCGCGGGCCGGCGTCCACCCCGATGACGACCCAGTAGAAGAGGTACCCGGCGGCCAGGAAGTGCACCTGCATCACGAAGTGCCCCAGGTGCGAGGACATGAGCGTCGCGTACAGGTCCGTGTAGTAGAGGCCGTACAGGCCGACGGTGTAGATGAACAGCACGTAGAGCGGATGGGTGACGAAGCGCGTCACCGGTGAGTGCAGCGCCCAGATGATCCACTCCCGCGGCCCGCGCGCCCCGCCGGTCGCGGCGGGGATCACCCGCAGGGCGAGGGTGATCGGGGCACCGAGGACGAGCAGCACCGGCGCCAGCATGGCCAGCGCCATGTGGGAGATCATGTGCAGCATGAACGACACCGGGGCGTACCACGCCACGCCGGCGCACGTGGCCCAGATGACCACGCTCCACCCGAGCACCCATGCCACGAGACGCCCGATCGGCCAGGCGTCCCCGCGGCGGCGCAACGTCAGGTGCCCGGCGGCATAGACCGCCATGGCGAGCAGCGCGGCAGTCAGCCAGACCCAGTCCGGGTGCCACCCGAGGGCAACCCCGCTGAACGTGGGAGCCGGTGGGTAGGGGTACCCGATGAGGTCCTCGCCCAGGGTGGGCAGGTTGATCGGCTGGCGGGGGAAGGCCGAGCGGGCCAGGACCACCGCCAGGCCGAGGGCCGACCCCAGGGCGACCACCTCGGCAAGCATCCTGCCCGGACCGACCCCGGTGGAGGTGGACCGCCAGGCCCGGCGCACCAGGCCACCCAGGAGCAGGGCAACAGCCAGGGCGACGATCTTGGCCAGGACGGTCCGCCCGTACGGCGTGGTCACGAGCTGGCTGACGGAGTCCAGGCGGGTGGCCGCGGAGGCGAACCCGGTGAGGGCCAGGGTGGCCACCGACATGATGGCCACGACCCCGAACCGGCGGACCCGCTCCCCCATCTGGGGTGATCGACGCACCGCGTGCGTGGCCAGGGCCACGACGCCACCACCCCAGACCGCCGCGGCGATCGTGTGCAGGAACCCACTGATCAGGGCCAGGGAGTGCCCGCCGAGCCCGGCGGCGTGCCCGGTGAGCGAGGGGATGCCCACGGCCACCAGTCCGACAGCCAGCCAGCCGGCGGCGCCCCCGAGCGAGCGGACGACCGCGAATCCGACACCCACCGCCAGGGCCAGTGCGGCTGAGATGAGGAACGCCCGGCTCACCTCGACGTCCCACAGGTAGGTCGACATCAGGCCGGGCGCGGTCAGGTCGAGCAACCCGATTCCCAGCACGTCGGCCAGGGTGAACACCGCGAAGAGCGCGCTCGCCCCGGCCATCACGAACGCGGACACCGAGGCCACCGCGAGGTCGGCCCTCCCGGAGCGGGTGAGGCTGGTCCGCGCACCCGGGTCGAGGGCCACCGCCGAGAGCCCGAATCCCACCATGGTGCCCCCGGCCAGCAGCGAGAGCAGGCGCAGGAGGGGAAGCCCGTCGACGACCAGCCGTCCGGCATCCGGCAGCCCGTCGCTGACCGGCTCCCAGCGGACCCCGGCGGCCACCGCCGCGGCGATCACGGCCACCAGCGCAGCCGCGGCCCACAGGACCCGCGGGCCGAGACCCGGACCGCCCGGCGGAGGTGCGGGCCTCCTGGGCGTCGGGGGCAGTCGTGGCGGTCATCGCGTCCGCCGCATGACCCAGGCGCCCACACCGGCGCCGACGAGGACGACCAGCCCGATGCCCAGCAGCCCAGACCAGCTCGCCGGCGTCCGCATCGTCCTCCCCGGGCGCCGGGGTCGCGGACACGGCCTCGGGCTCGGGGTCGGAGGTCGCCTCGGGGCTGGCCGCGCTGGCCGATGCGCTGGCGTCGGGACCGGCAGACGTGGCCGGCGACGCCGCCCCGCCAGCCCCCACGGCCTCCTGCACGACGAATGTGATCGTCCCGTCGATCGGGTGCCCATCGGCCGAGACCACCCGGTAGGCGGCGCGGAACTCCCCGGCAGGGCTCGACGTCGGCCAGGCCACGGTCACGGTGTCACCGTCGACCTCCACCGGGCCCACCTCGAGCCGACTGGCGGCCGCGACGTCGGTGAGGGTCACGGCGTTGCCCTCGGGCAGGATCTCCTCCCCGAAGGTGAAGGTGATCGTTGCCGGCGCTGAGGCCAGCGTCGCCCCGTCCGCGGGATCCGAGGACTCGAGCTCGGCGTGCGCCTGGGCAGGTGACACGACCACGAGGAGCGAGAGCGCTGCCAGGATCCCGACGATCCATCCCCTGACCATGTGGGTCCCCATGGGAAGCCTTCCTCCCTGCGCACCAGCACCCTGCAGCGCCAGGTCGCGCGCCCAGCCTACGAAGACCTCAGGCACCCTGCTCGGGCCGGGGTCGCGTCGTGGCATCGGCGGGCGTCGCGTCGATGCCCGCCTCCGTGCGCTGGGCCGCTGTGATCGGCGTCGGCGCCCCAGTGAGCGGGTCGTGCCCCGCACCCGTCTTCGGGAACGCGATGACCTCGCGCAGCGACGACGCCCCGGTCAGGAGCATGACGATCCGGTCCCAGCCGAACGCGATGCCACCGTGCGGGGGCGGTCCGAAGGCGAAGGCGTCGAGGAGGAAGCCGAACTTGTCGCGGGCCTCCGCGTCGTCGATGCCCAGCACGGAGAACACGCGGCTCTGGACGTCGGCGCGGTGGATACGGATCGACCCGCCGCCGATCTCGTTGCCGTTGCAGACCATGTCGTAGGCGTACGCCAGTGCCTCACCGGGCGACTCCTCGAAGCGGTCGATCCACTCGTCGTTCGGCGACGTGAAGGGGTGGTGCACGGCGGTCCAGCCCGGGGTCCCGTCGTCGTCGACGAACGCCTCGAACACCGGTGCGTCCACGATCCAGAGGAACGACCACGCGTCGGGGTCGATCAGGCCGCAGCGCTCGGCGATCTCGAGACGTGCCGCCCCGAGCAGGGCGCGGGCCTCGTTGGCCGGTCCCGCGGCGAAGAAGATGCAGTCCCCGGGCACGGCCCCGGTGGCCGCTGCCAGGCCCTCCCGCTCGGACTCGGTGAGGTTCTTGGCCACCGGACCACCGAGGGTCCCGTCCTCGGCGATCGTGACGTAGGCCAGGCCGCGCGCACCCCGCTGCTTCGCCCACTCCTGCCAGGCGTCGAACGTGCGCCGCGGCTGGGATCCACCTCCGGGCATGACCACGGCCCCCACGTAGGGCGCCTGGAACACGCGGAACGCCGTTTCGGCGAAGTAGTCGGTGAGCTCGACGAGCTCGACGTCGAAGCGCAGGTCGGGCTTGTCGGAGCCGTAGCGACGCATCGCCTCGGCGAAGGTCATGTGCGGGATCTCACCGATCTCGTGGCCGACGGTGCCGGCCCACAGCGCCCGGATGACGTCCTCGCCGACCGTGAGGACGTCGGACTGCTCCACGAAGCTCATCTCGATGTCGAGCTGGGTGAACTCCGGCTGGCGGTCCTTGCGGAAGTCCTCGTCGCGGTAGCAGCGCGCGATCTGGAAGTAGCGCTCCATGCCGGCCACCATCAGCAGCTGCTTGAACAGCTGCGGGGACTGCGGCAGGGCGTACCAGCTGCCCGGCTGCAGCCGCACGGGGACCAGGAAGTCCCGGGCCCCCTCCGGCGTCGAGCGGGTCAGGGTCGGGGTCTCGATCTCGAGGAAGTCCCGGGCGAACAGCACCTCGCGGGCGATCTGGTTGACCTTCGAGCGCAGCCGCATGATCCGTGCGGGCTCGGGCCGGCGCAGGTCCAGGTAGCGGTACCGCAGGCGTGCCTCCTCGCCGACCTCGACGAAATCGTCGATCGGGAAGGGCAGGGGGGCAGCCTCGGAGAGGACCTCGAGGCTCTCCACCATCACCTCGATCGCCCCGGTGTCGAGGTCCTGGTTCTCGTTGCCCTCCGGACGCGCGACCACCTCACCGACGATCTTCACGCAGTACTCGTTGCGCAGGGGGTGGGCGACCTCCGGGTCGTGCACGACCACCTGGACGATGCCCGACGCCATCGCGCAGGTCCAGGAACGCCACCCCGCCGTGGTCGCGGCGCCGGCCGATCCAGCCGGCCAGGGTCACGGTCTGCCCGATGTCCTGGGCGCGCAGCGTGCCGGCCTCATGGGTACGGATCATCGGGGGCTCTCCTCTTCCTCACGTGCGATGCGCTCGATGCGCGGGTACAGGTCGTCGGCGGGCGGGGTCCAGCCGGTTGGGTCGGCGGGCTCCTGTGTGCCGGAGCGGATGTCCTTGACCGACCCGCCGTCGGCGTCGGGGAACCAGACGAACGGGATGCCGCGGCGGTCGGCATAGCGGATCTGCTTGCCGAACTTGTCCGCCTTCGGCGCCACCTCGACCGGGATCCCCCGGGCCCGCAGCGCGCCGGCGATGGCGTCCGACTCGGGACGCCCGGCCTCGTCGGTGACCGCCACGAGCACGCAGGTGGGCACCGAGCGGCTGGCGCGCACCAGTCCCCGGCCCAGCAGGACGCCCATCAGGCGGGACACGCCCAGCGAGATGCCGACCCCGGGGTAGGTCGAGCGGCCGTCGCTGGCCAGGGCGTCGTAGCGCCCGCCGGAGCAGATCGACCCGAAGTCCTCGTACCCGACGAGCTGGGTCTCGTAGACCGTGCCGGTGTAGTAGTCCAGTCCGCGGGCGATCTTGAGGTCGGCGACCACCGCCCCGGGCATCCGCTCGGCGGCAGCACCCACGACGGCGGCGAGCTCCTCGAGGCCCTGGTCGAGCAGCGCGTGCTCGACTCCGAGTGCCCGCACCGCCGCGACGAACGAGGTGTCGGCGCTGCGGATCGAGGCCAGCGCCAGGCACTTCTCGGCCGCCTCCACGGACAGCCCGGCCTCAGCGGCCAGCAGCTCGGCGACCCGGCGCGGGCCGACCTTGTCCAGCTTGTCGATGGCCCGCAGGGCTGCCCCGGCATCGCTGGCACCCAGGCCCAGGAAGAAGCCCTCGGCGAGCTTGCGGTTGTTGACCAGGATGACCGCCGGCGGCATCGGCAGGGCCCGGAACACCTCGGCCATGACCAGCGCCACCTCGACCTCGTGGTGGAACGCCAGGGTGTCGCGGCCCACGATGTCGATGTCGGCCTGGGCGAACTCCCGGTAGCGGCCCTCCTGGGGGCGCTCGCCGCGCCACACCTTCTGGATCTGGTAGCGCCGGAACGGGAACTCCAGGTGCCCGGCGTGCTGCACCACGTAGCGCGCGAACGGCACGGTCAGGTCGAAGTGCAGGCCCAGGCCGGCGTCGGGCTCGTCGGCGGGCGCGTGCAGCCGGCGCAGGACGTAGACCTCCTTGTCGATCTCGCCCTTGCGCAGCATCTGCTCCAGCGGCTCGACCGCGCGGGTCTCGACCGACGCGAAGCCGTGCAGCTCGAACACCCGCCGCACGGTGTCCAGGACATGCTGCTCGACGATGCGGTCGGCGGGGAGGTACTCCGGGAAGCCGGACAGCGGCGCGGGACGGCTCATGCTCCAGCCCCCGACGGCCGTGGGCCGGGCGGCACGAGGCCCTGCAGGAAGGGGTTCACGCGGCGCTCGACACCGATCGTGGTGGTCTCACCGTGCCCGGGCAGGACCAGCATCTCGTCGGGCTGGGTGAGCACGACGCGCGCCAGCGAGTCCATCATGGCCGCGTTGTCGCCGCCCGGGAGGTCCGTGCGCCCGATCGCTCCGGCGAACAGCAGGTCGCCGGAGATCATCAGGGGGTCGGCACCGGTGTCCATCATCCGGAATGCCGTCGAGCCGGGGGTGTGACCGGGCGCATGGTCGGCGATGAAGGTCATCCCGGCGATCTCCAGGGACGCGCCGTCGACGAGCTCGCGCACGTCCGAGGGCTCGGCGAAGTCCGCGGCGCCCACGACGGAGGCGAACATCATGCGGGTCTCCCCCGACACGCCGGCCCACGGGTCGGCCAGCAGGGCCCGGTCGTCCGGATGGATCCACGCCGGGATGTCGTAGCCGTCGCACACCGGCAGCACCGACCACATGTGGTCCAGGTGCCCGTGCGAGAGGATCACCGCGATCGGGCGCAGCCCGTGCTCGGCCACGACCTGCTCGATGCCGCCACGGCTGTCCATGCCCGGGTCGACGATGACGGCCTCGCTGTGCGCACCGGGGGCCAGGATCCAGCAGTTGGTCCCGAACGGGCCAGCCGGGAAACCGGCGATGAGCATGCGCACTCCCTCTGATCGGTGCGGTCCGGGCGTGGCGGGACCGGGCCCAAGGGTATCTGCGAGCCAGCCCACGGGCCTAACCGCGCGGGTCGTCCCCGTGCAGGGCTGGGCGCCCCCTAGACTCCCAGCGAGCCGCACACCTCGACTGTGGGAGCACGTGACGTGTCCAACCAGAAGAAGCCCGGAACCGGGGCAACGAACAAGCGCCGCAAGGAGCTCGCCGCCGCCAAGCTGGAGCGCCAGGCGGCCCGTCGGGCTGCGCGTGCCGAGCGGCACAAGCGGCGGATGCGGATCGGCTGGGGCATCGCGGCACTGGTCGGGGTCCTGGTCGTGGCCGGCATCGTCCTCTGGCCCGACAGCGCCAGCGACGATGTCGCCGAGCCGGGCGCGTCGGCCTCCGCCTCACCATCGGCCTCCCCCTCCGGTGACGCGAGCGCCTCGCCCTCGACCTCACCGGTCGCCGTCGAGGGCTGTGGGCCCGCCCCGACGCCGCCCGCCGACCCGCAGACGTGGGACACGGCACCGGAGATGGCGCTCACCGACGGCACGGACTACCAGCTGGTCCTGACCACCAACTGCGGCGAGATCGTCATCGACACGTTCGCCGACAAGGCTCCGGAGACCGTCAACGCCATGCTGTGGCTGGCCGGCGAGGGCTACTTCGACTCGACGCTGTGCCATCGACTGGTGACCGACGGGATCTTCGTCCTGCAGTGCGGCGACCCCACCGCGACCGGAACGGGCGGCCCCGGGTTCGAGCTGCCCGACGAGAACCTGCCGGCCGAGGAGGGCGTGAACTACCCGGCCGGCACCGTGGCCATGGCCAACGCCGGGCCGGGCACCTCGGGCAGCCAGTTCTTCCTCGTCTACGAGGACACCACCCTCCCGCCGAACTACACCATCTGGGGCGAGGTGAGCTCGGGGCTCGACGTCGTGACGAGGATCGCCGAGGCCGGCGTCGCCGGTGGCGCCACGGACGGCACCCCAGCAGCGCCCATCGGGATCGAGACAGCGGTCTCGCAGGAGGCATAGCACCGGGTCCGGACCACGGGCGTGGGACAATGACCGGCACGGACTACGGAGGGGTACGCGCATGACCGAGCACGCCTACGGACGCGTCGACGACGACGGCACGGTGTACGTGCGTCGCCCCGACGGGCAGGAGGTCGCCGTCGGTCAGTGGGCTGCCGGTGCCCCCGCTGAGGGCCTGGCCTTCTTCGAGCGCAAGTACGACGGGCTCAAGGCCGAGGCCGAGCTGCTCCAGGCGCGCCTCAAGGACGGCAAGGGCACCCCGGAGAACGTCACGATCGTCGTGGGCAAGCTGCGCGACGCGGTGGAGAACCCCCATGTGGTGGGGGACCTCGCCGTGCTCAGCCGGCTCGCCGAGGAGCTCGAGGCTGCCGGCGAGGCCCGCAAGGTGGCAGCCGCGGCGGCGCGCGAGGAGACCCGGCTCAAGACGATGGCGGCGCGCACGGCGATCGTCGAGGAGTCCGAGGGCCTGGCGACGTCCACGCAGTGGAAGTCCGCCGGCGACCGCTTCAAGGAGCTCCAGGAGGCGTGGACCGCACTGCCCCGTGGTGATCGCTCCACGCGCGATGCCGAGCAGGACCTCTGGAAGCGGTTCAGCACCGCCCGATCCGCCTTCGACAAGGCCCGCCGGGCGCACTTCGCCACCCTGGACGCCGCCCGCAAGGAGGCCACGGCCGCCAAGGAGGCCATCATCGCCCGCGCCGAGGCGCTGTCCAGCAGCACCGACTGGGTCGAGACCGCCCGCGCCTACCGCGGCCTCATGGACGAGTGGAAGGCCGCTCCCCGCGCGGGTCGCACGGATGAGGACAAGCTCTGGGCGCGCTTCCGGGCCGCGCAGGACGCGTTCTTCGGCGCGCGCAACGCCGCCCAGACCGAGCGTGACGGCGACCAGTTGGAGAACCTGCACGCCAAGGAGGCCCTGGCCGCGGAGGCCGAGGCCCTTCTGCCCATCACCGACCTCGCCGCGGCCAAGACCGCCATGCGCGGGATCGGCGAGCGCTGGAACGCCATCGGTCACGTCCCGCGCAACGACCGGGACAAGGTCGAGGGCCGGCTGCGCAAGGTCGAGGAGGCCCTCAAGCGCGCGGAGGAGGACCAATGGCGTCGCACCGACCCCGCCAAGCGGGCGCTGGCCGAGTCCACCGTCGAGACGTTCCGCGCCTCGCTGGCCAAGCTCGAGAAGCAGGAGGGTGCGGCCCAGGCCGCCGGTGACGCCCACAAGGCCGCCGAGCTGCAGGGCCGAATCACGACGACCCGAGCCCTCCTGGAAGCCGCAGAGAACAACCTGGCCGAGTACTCCAACTGACCAAGGTCCCGATTCGCTCCACGTCTCGGGCGCGTAGCGGGGTTTGCTCCAAGTTTCGGGCGCGTGTGCGGCTCGGAACCTGGATCGGATCGGGATCGTGGGGCGGGCGGCTACACCCGGTAGGCGTCGAACACGCCCTCCACGCTTCGTACTGAGCGCAGGACGGCGCCCAGGTGCTTGGGGTCACCCATCTCGAAGGTGAACCGCGACACCGCGATGCGCTCCTTGGTGGTCGACACCGACGCCGAGAGGATGTTGACGTGCTGGTCGGACAGCGCCCGGGTGACGTCGGCGAGCAGCCGTGAGCGGTCGAGGGCCTCGACCTGGATGTTGACCAGGAACACCGAGGTGGCACCGGGTGACCACGCCACCGGCACGAAGCGCTCGGCCTGCCCCGCCATGGCCGCCACGTTGGTGCAGTCCTGGCGGTGCACCGACACCCCGTTGCCACGGGTGACGAACCCGGTGATCTCATCGCCGGGCACCGGCGTGCAGCAGCGGGCCAGCTTGACCCACACATCGCCGAGCTGGGAGCCGATCACGGTCACGCCCGGGTCGGAGTCCGAACGCGGGCGCATCTTCGTGATGCCCTGCGGCGTGACGCCCTCAGCGGCATCGTCGGATGCCGCGGCTGCCCCGCCGGCGGTGGCGACGAGGCGGTGGATCACGGTCTGGGGGCTGATCCGGCCCTCACCGATCGAGGCGTACAGCGCGCTGACATCGTTCTGGCGCAGGTCGGCGGCCACCGTGGCAAGGGCGCTGGTCGACAGGAGCCGGTGGACGGACACGCCCTCCTTGCGCATGGCCTTGAGCAGCTGGTCCTTGCCCTTCTCGATCGCCTCCTCACGGCGCTCGCGGGAGAACCAGGCCTTGATCTTGCTGCGGGCCCGGGGGCTGCGCACGAACGTCAGCCAGTCCAGGCTCGGCCCGGCGCCCTCGGCCTTGGACGTGAACACCTCGACGGCGTCGCCGTTGGACAGCGGGCTGTCCAGGGGCACCAGCCGGCCGTTCACGCGGGCGCCCACGCACCGGTGACCGAGCTCGGTGTGCACGGCGTAGGCGAAGTCGACGGGGGTCGAGCCGGACGGCAGTGCGATGACATCCCCGCGGGGGGTGAAGACGAACACCTCGGTGGAGCCCAGGTCGTAGCGCAGGGACTCGAGGAACTCGCCGGGGTCCTCGGTCTCGCGCTGCCACTCCACCAGCTGGCGCAGCCACCCGAGATCGTCGGGTCCGAGCTTGCCGCCCACCTCGGTCTGCTTGTAGCGCCAGTGCGCGGCGATCCCGTACTCGGCGGACCGGTGCATCTCGTGGGTGCGGATCTGCACCTCCACGGGCTTGCCGTCCGGACCGATGACGGTCGTGTGCAGCGACTGGTACATGTTGAACTTGGGCATCGCGATGTAGTCCTTGAACCGACCCGGCAGGGGGTTCCAGGCGGCGTGCAGGGTGCCCAGGACGGCGTAGCAGTCGCGCACGGAGTCGACCAGGATCCGCACGCCGACGAGGTCGTAGATGTCGGAGAAGTCGTGGCCCCGCACGATCATCTTCTGGTAGACGGAGTAGTAGTGCTTCGGCCGACCGGTGACGGTGGCCCGGATCCGGGCGGCTCGCAGCCGCTCGTCGATGTCACCGATCACCTGCTCGAGGTACTGCTCGCGGGCCGGGGCCCGCTGACCGACCAGGCGGACGATCTCCTCGTACATCTTCGGGTGCAGGGTCGCGAAGGACAGGTCCTCGAGCTCCCACTTGACGGTGTTCATGCCCAGGCGATGGGCGAGCGGGGCATAGATCTCGAGGGTCTCGCGGGCCTTGATGGCCTGCTTCTCCGGCGGCAGCCACTGCAGCGTGCGCATGTTGTGCAGGCGGTCAGCCAGCTTGATGACCAGGACCCGGATGTCGCGGGCCATGGCCACGACCATCTTGCGCACAGTCTCCGCAGCGCTCGAGGCCCCGTAGGTGACCTTGTCCAGCTTGGTCACGCCGTCGACCAGTGAGGCGATCTCCTCGCCGAACTCCGCGCGCAGGTCGGCCAGCGGGTACCCGGTGTCCTCCACGGTGTCGTGCAGCAGGGCGGCAGCCAGGGTCGGGCCGGTCATGCCCAGGTCGGCCAGGATCTGTGCGACCGCCAGCGGGTGGGTGATGTAGGGCTCACCCGATCGGCGCTTCTGCCCCCGGTGCAGCTCCTCTGCCGTCACATAGGCCTGGATGACCACCCGGCTGTCACTCCGGGGGTGGAACTGCCGCAGGGTCCGCAGGACCGGGTCCAGCTCCGGGGGCGCACCCGACCCGCGACCGGCGATCCGGGACAGCCGTGAGCGCAGCCCTGGGGCTGACTCCACCGCCGAATCGACGGGCAGGGTCTCGGGATCGGCCACCTGCACCTCCTGGTCGTCTGTGCTGAGTGTACGACCCGGTTCAGGCTGGTGCTGGCGGTGATCAGTGCCGGTCGGCGCGGCTCTGCTTCTTCGGCTGGTTGCGTGGGCCGGTCGCGATGCGTCGTGCCCGGGCCCGGTCCATCGCCTCGGTGCTGTCCGATGCAGCGTCCGCGGGTCCCACATCCGCACCGGTCACCGACGCGTCCGACCCACCACCCGCAGCCTGGCTGCCCGTGGTCGCGGGCCCGCGCTGTCCCCCACCGCGGGCCTGGACCCGCCCGGCGAGGGCCTTCATCTGCGGGTTGCGCTCCTCGAGCTGGGCCAGGAACGGGGTCGCGATGAAGATCGAGGAGTAGGTGCCGGCCGCCATGCCCACGAACAGGGCCAGCGACAGGTCCTTGAGCGTGCCGGCCCCGAGGACACCAGCGCCCACGAACAGGATGGCTGCCACCGGCAGCAGGGCGACGATCGAGGTGTTGATGCTGCGCACCAGGGTCTGGTTGACCGCGAGGTTCGCGGCCTGCGAGTAGGTCTGGCGGCTCTGGCCGAGGATCCCCCGGGTGTTCTCCTTCACCTTGTCGAAGACCACGACGGTGTCGTAGAGCGAGTACCCCAGGATGGTCAGGACGCCGATGACCGTGCTCGGCGTCACCTCGAACTGCAGCAGCGAGTAGACGCCGATGGTGATCACGACGTCGTGCACGAGGGCGACCAGCGCGGCGATGGCCATCCGCCAGTCGAAGTAGATCGCCAGGAAGATGCTGAGCAGCGCGAGGAACACCACGAGCGCGGTCAGCGCCTTGTTCGTGATCTCCCCGCCCCACGTGGGGCCGACCAGCTGCACGGACACGTCGTCGGGCTGGACCGCGCAGGCCTCAGCCAGGGACGAGCGGATCTCCGAGCTCTCCGCGGTGTCGACCGCCTCGGTCGTGACGCGGATCGACTCGCCGCCGAGCTGGGTCACGGTGCTCGGGGTCTCACCGGCGTCCTGGACGGCCGTCCGGGCCTGCTCGATCGTGCACGAGGCGCTGGGCACGCGGAACTCCGCACCGCCGGTGAACTCGATGCCGTAGTTCAGGCCGCGCGTCAGCAGCGAGACGACGGCGATGAGGAAGATCGCACCGGAGATCGCGTACCAGCGCCGGCGCTGGCCGACGATGTTGTAGGAGATCTCCCCGGAGTACAGCTTCTGGCCGAAGGTTCCGACTCGGGACATGGCTATCGCCTCCCTGCGGCGGTCGTGGAGCGGGCAGGCGCCTCCGGGATGCCCAGCCTGCGGGGATCGACCCCACTGAGCGGGTGGCCGGACTGGAAGAACTTCGTCCCGGCCAGGAGGGCGACGACCGGGCGGGTGAACGTGAAGGCGACGAGGACGTCGACCACGGTCGTCAGGCCCAGGGCGAACGCGAAGCCGCGGACGCTGCCGATGCTCAGGACGTAGAGCACCACGGCACCGAGCAGGGACACGAAGTCAGCCGCCAGCAGGGTCCGCCGGGCGCGGATCCAGCCGGTCTCGGCGGCAACCCGCAGGGTGCGCCCGTCCCGGACCTCGTCGCGCAGTCGCTCGAAGTACACGATGAACGAGTCGGCGGTGATGCCGATGGCCACGATCGCACCGGCGATCCCGGCCAGCGTCAGCGTGAAGCCGAGCGTGCGGCCGAAGATGACGAACAGGCAGAACGTGATGACACCGGCCACCACCAGGCTCGCGGCCGCCACCAGGCCGAGGGCGCGGTAGTAGAGCAGCAGGTACAGGGCCACGAGGATCAGGCCAATGGCCCCGGCGAGCAGGCCCGCCTTCAGGTAGGCGTCCCCGACGGTGGGGGTGATCGAGGTGATCTCACCGACCTCGAGGCTGATCGGCAGCGAGCCGAACTTCAGCACGTTGGCCAGGTCGTTGGCCTCGTCGATGGTGAACTCACCGGTGATCTGCGCGCTGCCCCCGGGGATCGGCTCGAGGAACGACGGAGCGCTGAAGACCACGCCGTCGAGGACGATGGCGAACTGGTTCTGCGGCGGGGGGTTGTCGTAGATGTCCGCCGAGACCTCGCTGAGCTTCTGGGCGCCCTCGGAGTCGAAGGTCAGGGAGACCGACCACTTGCTCGTCGTGCGGGTCGAGCTCGGCCTGGGCGTTGGTCACCTGGGTGCCCTTGATGAAGGCAGGCTGCAGCAGGTACTTGGTGAAGCCCTCACGATCGCAGGTGGCCAACCAGAGCGCCTGGTCGTCGGGGGTGCCCGCGCGGTTCTCCGGCAGGGTGCAGTCCAGCCGCAGGGCACGGTCCTGGAACTCGGCGTCGTTGGCCGCCGCCTGGACCGGGATCTCGGGCTGCTCCACGGCGGGGGTCGGGGTGGGCGAGGCGAGGCGGAGGCCTCGCGGACGGCGAGGCACTGGGCGACGGCTCGTCGGTCGCAGTGGGCGACGGCGACGGGCTCGACCCGTCCGTCGGGGTCGGGCTGGGCTCCGTCGGCGTCGCTGAGGGCAGGGGCTCCTCGGTCGGCTCGGCGTCCGGGTCGACGGCCTCCGGGTTCGTGATGGCCTCCACCGGACGGAACGCCAGCTGGGCTGTGCGCCCGACGAGCTCGACCAGGCGGTCCTGGGGCACCGAGCCCGGGACGGACACGATGATCGCGGCGTTGGCCCCGGAGCCCTGGACGGTGACCTCGGACTCGGCGACTCCCAGTCCGTCGACGCGCTGGCGGATGATCCCGACGGCCTGGTCGAGCTGCTCGTCGGTGATCGTGCCGTCCGAGCCGGGGGCCGTGGTCGGGAGCAACGTCACCTGGGTGCCGCCCTGCAGGTCCAGGCCCAGCTGGGGGCTGCTGGACAGCGAGGGCCAGAACGTCCAGACGACGAGCGCGACCAGCGCCACGAGCATGGGCCCCAGCACCCGCCACGGGCGGTAGGCGGACACGGTGCTAGCCACGATCGGCCTCCGGGGTCAGGGTGGGCAGGGTCGGGGGGTCGTCGACGTCGGCCTCGCGGCTCGTCTCCGGCTCCGGGCCGTCATCCGCGAGCAGCTCAGGCGTCGACCCGTCGGGGCTGGGGTCCCCGGGCACCACCTGGGCCACCGCCTGCGCCAGCATCTCGATGACGACGCCGGGGGCGACCTCCACCGACACCCGGTCGGCGTCGATCGCGACGACGGTCCCGAACACACCGGCCGTGGTCATGATCCGCTGCCCCGGCGCCAGCGAGGCCACCAGCGCTGCCTGAGCCTTGCGCCGGACCGAGGACGGCCGGATGATCAGCAGCCAGAAGGCCGCCGCGATAACCGCGAACGGCAGGAGTTCGACGAGCGTCATGGGGGCCCTTTCGCACAATTGGACCCGATTCTAGACGCCCGGCGCGCCACCTCGGTCATTGCTGTCCGGTGCGTCGCTGTCGAACGGCAGGCCGATCTGCCCGGTCGAGGCCGGCGGGGTCAGGCCCAGGTGCCGCCATGCGGCCTCCGTGGCCATCCGACCACGGGGCGTGCGGTACAGCAGGCCCGCCCGCACGAGGAACGGCTCGGCCACCGTCTCCACGGTCTCGGGCTCCTCCGCGACCGCCAGGGCCAGCGTGGACAGTCCCACCGGACCGCCCCGGAACGTCGTGAGCAGGGCCTCGAGGACGCCGCGGTCCAGCCGATCGAGTCCGAGGGCGTCGACCTCGTAGAGGTCGAGCGCCGCATGTGCCGTCCTCTGGTCGATGGATCGGTCCCCGTGGACCAGGGCGTAGTCACGCACGCGACGCAGCAGGCGGTTGGCCACCCGGGGGGTGCCCCGCGACCGACCCGCGATCTCCTCGGCCCCGGCCGCATCGATCTCCACGCCGAGCAGCCGGGCGGACCTGTTGACGATCGTGAACAGGTCGGAGTCGGCGTAGAAGTCCATGTGTGCGGTGAACCCGAACCGGTCGCGCAGCGGACCCGGCAGCAGGCCCGCGCGGGTCGTGGCCCCGACCAGGGTGAACGGTGCCAGGTCCAGCGGGATGGCGGTGGCCCCGGGACCCTTCCCGACGACGATGTCGACCCGGAAGTCCTCCATCGCCACGTAGAGCATCTCCTCGGCCGGGCGGGCCATCCGATGGATCTCGTCGAGGAAGAGGACCTCACCGGGGACGAGGCTGGAGAGCACGGCGGCGAGGTCGCCGGCGTGCTGGATCGCCGGTCCCGAGGTGATCCGCATCGGCGCCGACATCTCCCCGGCGATGATCATGGCCAGGGTCGTCTTGCCCAGGCCGGGGGGCCCGGACAGCAGCACGTGGTCGGCGGTGGAGTTCCGGTGCCGGGCGGCCTCGAGGACCAGGCCGAGCTGGGAGCGCACGCGGTCCTGGCCGATGAAGTCCGCCAGGCTGCGGGGCCGCAGCGCGCCCTCGGCAGCGATGTCCTCATCCGCTGCCTCCCCCGCCAGCAGGGCGTCGTCACTCATGCGCGGTCCAGGTGGCGCAGTGCCGAGCGCAGCAGGGCCGGGACGGACGGGTGGCCGCCCTCCGCCAGGACGGCCTGCGCCTCACCCTGGACCGACTCGGCGGCGGCGCGGGCGTCCCGGGGCGGCCAGCCCAGGGCGATCAGCCCGTCGATGACCGGCGTCGACCAGTCGTCGGCGGCCATCGCGGCTGCCGGCGACGAGGTGGATGCCCCCAGGCGGTCCTTGAGCTCGAGGGCGATCCGCGCCGCACCCTTGCGCCCGATCCCGGGCGGCTTGGAGAGCGTCACGAGGTCGTCCGTGGCCACCGCGGCCCGCAGCTCGTCCACGGTGAGCACCGCCAGGATGGCCTGGGCGGTGCGCGGGCCGATGCCGGTGACCGACTGCAGCACCTCGAACGCCTGGCGCTCCTCCTCGTCACGGAACCCGAACAGGGTCAGGGAGTCCTCACGGACGACCAGCGCGGTGGCGACCTGGGCAGGAGCGCCGGGCCGGAGGTCGGCCAGGGTCCGCGGTCCGCAGAGCAGCGACAGGCCGACCCCACCCACGTCGATGACCGCGTGGTCGCTGCCCACCGAGGCCACGATGCCGTGCACGAAGGCGATCACCGCACACCCCCGGGGCGCACGCCGAACCCGGTGTGGCGCGGGGGCACGGCGGCGGCGGGCACTGCGGCAGCGGCGGGCGCTCGGGGGACCCGCGTCGGGATCCGCGAGGGAGCCGAGGCAGCCACCGCCGAGGCGATCCGCGCGTTGGCTGAGCCGCGCCACACGTGACAGATCGCCAGGGCCAGCGCATCGGTGGCGTCCACCGGCTTGGGTGTCGCGTCCAGTGCCAGGATCCGCACCACCATCCCGGCGACCTGGGCCTTGTCGGCGCGCCCGGTGCCGGTCACGGCCGCCTTCACCTCGCTGGGGGTGTGCCACGCAACCGGGAGCCCCGCGTCCGCCGCAGCCAGGACCGCCACCGCGGACGCCTGTGCCGTGCCCATGACGGTGTGCAGGTTGTGCTGGCTGAACATCCGCTCGATGGCGACCACGTCCGGGGACAGCTCCTCGATGAGCACCCGCAGGCGCCTGCTGATCACGAGCAGCCGCTCCGGCAGCAGATCCGTGGAGGGGGTGGTGACCACCTCGACGTGCCGCAGGGCAAGCGGCCGGCCGAGCGAGCCCTCCACCAGCCCGACGCCACACCGGGTCAGGCCCGGATCCACCCCGAGTACGCGCACGCCACCTCCCGATACGAACAGGTGTTCGCACCCTATCGGCGCACCGGTCCGCGCCCGCGGCGCGACACGCGTGTGCGACTGCGGCACTCGCTCGGGCGCCCCGGTCCGTGGGTGTGCGCCCTACTCCCCCGCGATCGGGTCGCTGGCGGTCACCGGATGGCCCACGACCTCGGCGAACCCCGCGCCGATGCACTCCACGAACAGCTCCCGGTCGGGGATGGCGGCATCGTCCATCGCGATCCCGATCCCCGCGTTGCCCGCGTAGGACAGCAGGGTGATGTTCGTGGCCGCCCCGACCGTGGCCGTCAACGGGTACATGGCCCGCACCTTCGCACCCGCGATCCACACCGGCACGGGCACGCCCGGGACGTTGCTGGCCGTGAAGTCGCTGGTCTGCGCGGTGGAGGTGAACAGGTCCGAGGGCATGAGCCGGTAGCCCACCTCGGCCAGCGGATCGACCAGGTGCAGCGCCGGCTCCTGGCGCCAGGACCCCACGATGTCGCGGATCGCACGCATCCGCTCGACCGGGTCCAGGATGTCCACGGGGACCTCGAACCGCGCGATCGTGACGGCGTTCTGTGCCGGACGATCCGGGTTGCGCAGGCTGATCGGCATGTTGCAGCGCAGCATGCTCACCGGCTCGCCCCGACGCTCGTGATAGATCCGCAGGCCACCGGTGACACCGGCCATGAACGCATCGTTCAGGCTCACCCCGTGCGGCTTGGACGCGGCCTTCAGCTCGGACATGGGCACGTCGAGGGTGACGAAGTGGTAGTTGATCGACCGACCGCGCATCACCGGTGACATCGGCGAGGTCGGCAGCGCCATGAACTTGCCGATCGACTTCAGGACCTCCACGACGTCCTCGACGGCGCCCACGGGGTCGCGCAGGGCCCGGCCGGCGATCGGCAGCGCGGAGTCCGTGACCTCCTTCACGGACTTCACCAGGAAGGAGGAGGCGTCCACGACAGCCGTGCCCAGGAAGCCCGCGGTGTCCAGCGGTGCCGCGGACGGGGCGGGGGGCATCGGGCCCAGGTCCTGGCCTGCGGGCATCAGGTCGATGACGGTGGCACCGAGCATCATGGCGCCCTGGCCGTCGGCGATCGCGTGGTGCAGCTTCACGATCAGGGCGGCCCGTCCGCCGGCCAGACCCTCGAGGAGCGTGACCCGCCACAGCGGCCGTGCGAGGTCGAAGTCGGCCATCGACTGCCGCCGGGCCTCCACGAGGACCTGCTCCCAGCTGCCGGGATCGGGCACCCGGAACCGCCGCATGTGGAAGCTCAGGTCGAAGTCCGGGTCGATGACCAGGCGCGGGCTCAGGATGTCCGACGGTCCCTCCAGGACCTTCTGGCGCAGGACCGGAGCCACCCGGCTCGCCCGGTCGAAGCGCTCGACCAGCATGTCCCAGTCCGGGCTGGACTCCAGGGCCACCAGTCCGATGATGGGTGAGCGCATCGATGGGTCGTTGGACGCCAGCCGCCACGTGGCGAAGTCGAAGCCCGACAGCCTGCGGGGGGCGATCACCGTGGGATCGGTGGGCGCGCGCCCCGCTGCGGCAGCCGAGCCGACCACGGCGCTTGCCCTGCCCGCGGCCGCCTGGGCCGTCCGCTTCGCGGCGGCACGCTTGCGCCCGCTGGTGGGTGGCGATGCAGCGTCCCGCTCCGGTGCGGTCGTGGCCGGTGCCGCCTTGCTGGCGGGCGCCTTCGCGGCGGGCGCCTTCGGGGCGGCCGGCGCCTTCGGGGCTGCGGGCGTCTTCGGGGCGGCCTTCTTCGTCGCGGCTGCCGTCTTGGCAGCGGCCTTCCCGGCGGGGGCCTTCGTCGTTGAGGCCTTCGTGGGTGCGGCGGACTTCGTGGCCGCGGCGGACTTCCTGGCCGACGCCTTCCTGGCCGGCGCCTTCCTGGCGGGGGCCCTCGTGGCCGGCGCCGCAGCGGGCTCCTCGGCGGGGGCCACGGGTCCTGCGGGCGGCACCTGCGCGCCCGAGACCTCCGGGGTCGTGCGTTCCTGCTCTGCCACGTCGTTGCTCCTGTGGTCCGGGGGTATCCGAACCGTACCCGTGCTGCGCAACCGATGTGAGGCCGAGCACCTACTCCATCTCGGCCAGGACCTCGGCGGGGATGTCGGCATTGGTGTAGACGTTCTGCACGTCGTCGCTGTCCTCGAGGGCGTCCACGAGCCGCATGATCTTCCCGGCGCCCACCGCATCGAGCGGGACCTCCACGGAGGCCACGAACTCCGCCTCGGCCGACTCGTAGTCCAGGCCCTGCGCCTGCAGCGCCTTGCGGGCCGGGACCATGTCGGAGGCCTCGGTGATGACCTCGAACGCCTCACCGAGGTCGTTGACCTCCTCGGCACCGGCGTCGAGGACGGCCATCAGGACGTCGTCCTCGGTCAGCCCCTCGGACTTGGGGACGATGATGACGCCCTTGCGCGTGAACAGGTAGGAGACGCTGCCCGGGTCGGCCATGCTCCCGCCGTTGCGGGTCATGGCGACGCGCACCTCGGTGGCCGCACGGTTGCGGTTGTCGGTGAGGCACTCCACGAGCACGGCGACCCCATTGGGCCCGTAGCCCTCGTACATGATCGTCTGCCAGTCAGCACCGCCGGCGTCCGCCCCGGACCCGCGCTTGACCGCGCGGTCGATGTTGTCGGCCGGGACCGAGTTCTTCTTCGCCTTCTGGACCGCGTCGTACAGCGTGGGGTTGCCGTCGAGGTCGCCACCACCGGTGCGCGCCGCCACCTCGATGTTCTTGATCAGCTTGGCGAACAGCTTGCCGCGCTTGGCGTCGATCGCGGCCTTCTTGTGCTTGGTGGTCGCCCACTTGGAGTGGCCGGACATGGTGCTCCTTCGAATCGAGTCAGGCGGCGCCGCGCACCATGGTGGCGAACAGCGCATGCACCCGATGGTCTCCGGTGAGTTCGGGGTGGAACGAGGTGGCCAGCAGCGACCCCGCTCGAACGGCAACGATCCTATCGCCCGCCGCGGCCGGGACCGAGGCCAGAACCTCGACCGACGGCCCCACCGACTCGACCCACGGCGCGCGGATGAACACGGCGCGGATCGGGTCGGGCCCGAGGGCCGGGAAGTCCACGTCGCCCTCGAAGGAGTCGACCTGGCGGCCGAAGGCGTTGCGGCGCACCACCATGTCGATCCCGCCGATGGGACGCTGGTCGGCGCGACCGTCGAGGATCGTGTCGGCCAGCAGGATCATCCCCGCGCACGAGCCGTACATGGGCATCCCGTCGTGGACCGCGGCGCGCAGCGGCTCCATGAGACCCCAGCGGATGGCCAGCATCGAGATCGTGGTGGACTCCCCGCCGGGAAGCACCAGGCCGTCGACCGTCGCCAGGGCGTCGGAATCCCGGACCGGGACGGCGTGCGCACCGACGGACTCCAGCGCGTGCATGTGCTCGCGCACGTCGCCCTGCAGCGCGAGGACCCCGATGGTGGGGCCGGTCACCACCCGCGCTCGGCGAGGCGGTGGGGGGCGGGGATCTCCTCGACGTTGATCCCGACCATCGCCTCCCCCAGCCCGCGGGACACCTTGGCGATGATCCCCGGGTCGTTGAAGTGCAGCGTGGCCTGCACGATGGCGTTGGCCCGCTCGGCGGGGTTGCCCGACTTGAAGATGCCCGAGCCGACGAACACGCCGTCGGCACCGAGCTGCATCATCATCGCGGCGTCAGCCGGGGTCGCGATGCCGCCGGCGGTGAACAGCACCACGGGCAGGGAGCCGCGCTCGGCGACCTCCTTGACCAGCGCGTAGGGGGCCTGGAGCTCCTTGGCCGCCACGTAGAGCTCATCGGGACTCATGGAGGACAGCCGCTTGATCTCGCCGCGGATGGCGCGCATGTGCGTGGTGGCGTTGGAGACGTCGCCGGTGCCGGCCTCGCCCTTGGAGCGGATCATCGCCGCGCCCTCGGTGAGCCGGCGCAGGGCCTCGCCCAGGTTGGTGGCCCCGCACACGAACGGGACGGTGAACGCCCACTTGTCGATGTGGTGGGTGTAGTCCGCCGGGGTCAGCACCTCGGACTCGTCGATGTAGTCCACGCCGAGGGACTCCAGCACCTGCGCCTCGACGAAGTGCCCGATGCGGGCCTTGGCCATGACCGGGATCGAGACCGCGTCGATGATCCCCTCGATCATGTCCGGGTCGCTCATCCGCGACACCCCACCCTGGGCGCGGATGTCGGCGGGGACCCGCTCGAGGGCCATGACGGCAACGGCACCGGCGTCCTCGGCGATCCTGGCCTGCTCGGCGTTGACCACGTCCATGATCACGCCGCCCTTGAGCATCTCAGCCATGCCGCGCTTGACGCGGTCGGTGCCGAGTTCGGTTCCTGGGGTCTGCGGGGTGCTGCTCACGAGTTCTCCTGCGCCGGTGGGACGATGGGTCAAGGTTACGTCCCGGGGCGCGGCGGCGCGAAACTGCGAAGCGAGCAGAGGCCGCGCTACTCGATCGTGACCTTGCTGGTGCGGTCCTTGAGCAGGATCCAGACCTGGCCCGGATCCAGGACCACGGGGTTGCCGTCCTGGTCGGTGTACGCGGTGGGGGCCTCGTCGTAGGCCTTCTCCCACCGGATGTTCTGCGCCACCCCGTCACGCAGCAGCACGCCCTTGCCCTTTCCGGTGAGGATCGTCAGGGGCGTGCGACCGCCGAACTTGTCGCCGAAGCCGGAGTCCACCTCCTTGACGTACTGGACGATGACCGACGACGCGCGCTGCACGCCGGGCTTGTCGGTGTCCCGCGCCTGCTGTCCGTTCATCCAGACGTCATAGAGGTCCTTCTTGGCGTTCCAGCGGAACTGCACGGACATCGACGGCCACCGGGCGGTGACCCGCGTCGCCTTCTTGCCCCCCTCCGGGGGCAGCTCGTCGAACACGAGCCCGATGTCCTGGGACACGCCGGTCGCGCCGGACGTCGCCAGGATCTCCTGCGGGTCGGCCATCAGGTTGTACGGCGCGTACCGGCCCGTGCCCCGCTCCCGGAGGAAGCCAGGACTGTTGACGTCCTGGGAGACCTGGGTCCAGTCCGCGGCCGCGAGCTTGGGCTGCAGTCGCCGCTGGGCGCCGGAGTACACGAAGGCGATGTCCCCGAGCGGCGCGAAGAGCTCGATGTCGCTGACGCGCGCGCTGCGGACGGGCCCCACGGTCCCGGGCATGTCGGTCGAGAACACCGCAGCCAGGCGGGTCAGGCCCCACTCCACCGGCTCGACGTACACCATGTCGGCCTTCACCACGCCCCGGTGCGGCTGGGCACTGGGGGTGTTGTCGAGCTTGACGACCATGACGGGCGTCCCCACGCCCCCCTCACGCCCGCTGAACGGCGAGGTGGTCGGGACGACCGGCTCGGCCACGGGCTCCGGCTGCGGCACGGCCGAGGCTGACGAGGAGGGTGACGTGCTCGTGACCTCGTCCGGCTCCGCCCCGTCGGCACCGCACGCGGCCAGGAGCACGGCACATCCGACCACGGCGGCGATCCGGCGCATGGGCCCACAGTAATCGCCTCCGACGCCGGACCCGGTCAGCGACTCAGGGGCTTCACCGGACGTTCATCGGCCGGCGCTCAGGCGAGGACGTCGAAGGCCGAGGGGGCCACGTCGTCCATCTCGAACATCTCCGGGCGCGGCGCGTTGCCGGCCAACCGGAACCACCGCACCCAGCGGCCCTGGCGCAGGAGACGCGCCGCCTGGACGCCGTCGTTGAGGAACCGCCGCGAGAGGGTCACCTGTCGGCAGGAGGCGGCGAGGTCCGTGAGCAGCTCCTCCCCCTCCGGCACGGCCCGGAGATCGGCGACCGACTCCGGGTCGGCGAAGACTGCGCGTAGGTCCCCGGACAGCTCCGACTCGACGATCCCCCGCTCCACGGCGTCATCGAGGTCCGTGTTGCGGCAGTGGCTGGCCGCCTGTGCCAGGACGATCGCGCTCGCGGGGTCCAGCAGGCCGGACGTGGCCAGGGCCTCCGCTGCCCGGGCTCGACGCAGCAGCTGGGCGTCCAGGGACGCCCGCGCCAGCTCGATCCGGTGGTGCAGGCGATCGATCCGGCCGGCCACGGCACTCAGGCGCCAGACCACGAACGCCACGACCAGGAGGACGACGATCCCCCAGCTGACCTCGACCTTCACGACTCATCCCCCCCGGAGTCCGCACCCCACGGGGGACGTCGCAGCGGCAGGCGGCCCCAGAGCTGCCCGGACAGGTCGGCCTCGACCTTCTCCCCGCCGGGCGTGACGCTCTCGTAGACCGACAGCACCTGGCGGGCGACCGTCGCCCAGTCGAACTGGGCGGCACGCTCCCGACCGGCGGCGCGCAGCGCATCGCGGCGCACCGGGTCGCCGAGCAGCGCGATCAGCCGGGCCGCAAGGTCCTCGGGGTCCTCGTTCCGGAAGTGCACGCCGGCACGGCCCTCGTCGAGCACGCGTTGGAAGGCCTCGATGTCGCTGGCCACCACCGGTGCGCCAGCGGCCATCGCCTCCAGGAGGATGATGCCGAAGGACTCACCGCCGGTGTTGGGCGCGACGTAGATGTCCGCGGAGCGCAGCGCGCGCGCCTTGTCCTCCTCGCTGACCAGCCCGAGGAACTCCACCCGCGCTGCGAGCTCGGGATCCATCCGGGAGCGCACCTCGTCGACGTCGCCGGGGCCGGCCACGAGCACCGAGAGGTCCGGCACGCTGGCCACCACCCGGGGCAGTGCCGCCAGGAGCGTCGGCAGGCCCTTGCGCGGCTCGTCGATGCGGCCCAGGAACATCAGCGTGCTGCTGCCGCGCGCCCGCCCGGGCAGCGTCTCGTCGCCGGCGTACGCACTGCAGTCCACCCCGTTGGGGATGAGCACGGCGTCGCCACCGGTGTACTCGACCAGGGAGCGGCGGGCGTACTCGCTGACGGCGATCCGGGCACGGACCTTCTCCATCGCGCTGCGCACCATCGGAGCCATGGCGTTCAGGTCCCGCCTCGAGGAGGCCAGGCTGGCATGCCACGTGGCCACGATCGGACCGGTGGCCACCCAGATCGACAGGATCGACAGCGTCGGCCCCGCCGGTTCGTGCACGTGCAGGATGTCGAGGTCGGAGTCCTTGATCCAGCGGCGGGCCCGCGCCGTGGCGACCGGCCCGAAGTTGATCTTGGCCACGGACCCGTTGGAGCTGACCGAGATCGGCTTCCCACCGCTGGTGACGTACTCGGGAAGCGCATCCTCGTCCTCGGCCGGGGCCAGGATCACGGCCTCGTGCCCCAGTCGCATCAGCGCCAGGCGCAGGTCGTGGATGTGGGCGGCGACTCCGCCCGGGGTGTCCCACGCATAGGGGCAGACCAGTCCGACGCGCATCAGGTGGCCCCCTCGGATGCGTCCCGGGCAGCGAGCCGCGCCGGGTCCAGGTCAGCCAGCCACAGGCGCTGGAGCATGTGCCAGTCGTGGGGGTGCTCGGCGATCCCGACGGCCAGCGCGTCAGCCACGCGCTGCGTGGTCACCCGGATCCGCTCGTCCCGGTCCCCAGTCGCGGGGGGGACGATCTCCGGACGGATGTCCGCGACGTTGTGCCCGTCCCAGAACAGCGACACCGGCACGAGTGAGGCACCAGTGTCGACGGCCAGGGCGGCCGGCCCGGCGGGGAAGCGCGCTGTCTCGCCGAAGAACTCCACGTCGACCCCCTTTGCCGAGAGGTCGCGATCAGCCAGGAGCGCCACGAGCCCACCGCCCTCGAGCGTGGCCCGCAGCGCGCCGTAGACCCCGGGATCGCCCAGGCCGTGGATGCGCATCCCCAGGGAGGTGCGGAATTCGACGAATGCCCGGAACAGGGCCTCCGGCTCGAGCTTCTCCGCCACGGTGTTGACCGGGGAGATGGTCAGGGACACATGGGCGCCGGCGTGGTCCCAGTTGCCCATGTGCGGCAGCGCGGCGACGACCCCCTGCCCGGAGGCGACCGGGTCGGACAGCCGCTCGGAGTTGCGGACCTCGAACGAGTTGATCCGGGCCGTGTCCCAGCCCGGCAGCCGGAAGGCGTCGCACCAGTAGCGCATGTAGGAGCGCATGCCGTCCCGCGAGACCTCGCGCAGCTCGTCCGGGGCGACCGGTCCCAGGACGCGGCTGAGGTTGGCCTCCAGCCGTCGGACCGAGGGCCCGTTGCCCCGCCACAGCTGGTCGGCGATCTGGTCGAAGGTCGCGTAGGCCAGGCGCTCGGGCATCAGCCGGACCGCGCGCCACCCCCCCGCATAGGCAAGGTAGGTCGCCTGCTCCTTCACGGCCGGCTCACTCCTCGCTGGGCGCTGCGGGCTGCTGGCCGTTGAGCGGCTTCAGCTGGCTGCGGACATCCAGGCTCCGCTGGAACACCGTGATGGTGGTCAGCACCGCCAGGATCGCGACGGCGGCGGTCATGCCCCAGTCGACGAACTGGTAGAGGATCGCGCCGACCGCCAGCAGGATCATCCGCTCGGCCCGCTCGGCGATGCCGCCGTTGGCCGTGGCGCCCACTGCCTCGGCGCGGGCCTTCGCGTAGCTGACGACCGTCCCGCCGACGAGGCACACCCACGCGAGCATCGTGGTCAGGGTGTCGGAGTTCCAGGCGGCCCAGATCAGCACGCCGCCGAACACCGCCCCGTCGGCCACGCGGTCGAGGGTGGCGTCGAACCAGGCGCCCCACGGGCCCTGCGTGCCGCTCAGGCGGGCCATCGTGCCGTCGAGGACGTCGGCGGACGTGAAGATGAACAGCAGGATGACCGCGGGGATGAACCTGCCCTGCGGGATCAGGATCAGGGCGGTGAGCACCGTCAGCGTCGTGCCGGTCAGGGTCACCATGTCCGGGGTGACCCGCATCCGGAGCAGGCCGCGTGCCATGGGCTCGACAACAGGGGCGATGACACCACGGGCGTCGGCGTTGTTCAGCATAAGAAGTCAGATCGTAGCGAGAATCGGCCCCCCGGGTGCGCAGGACGAAGGTCCTTGTTGCGAGGCTTGCGCCTTGGGAGACTGCAGACCCGCGACGAAAGGCACCTCACATGGCACAGGCCAACACCCCAGGGGGTGGGTCGGTCTCTGCACCGGCCAGCCCCGCCGACATCCGCAACGTGGTCCTGGTCGGACCGTCCGGGGCCGGCAAGACGACGCTTCTCGAGGCGATGCTCGCCGCCACCGGGACCATCCCGCGTGCGGGGCGGACCACCGAGGGCACGACGGTGTCGGACTTCGACGATGCTGAGGTGCGCCAGCAGCGCTCCGTCGGCCTCGCCCTGGCCCCCGCGGTCGTCGACGGGGTGAAGATCAACTTCCTGGACACGCCGGGCTACGCCGACTTCGTGGGCGACCTGCGCGCCGGGCTGCGCGCGGCCGACGCCGCCCTCTTCGTCGTGTCGGCCATCGACGGCGTCGACGGCGGCACCCAGATGCTCTGGGAGGAGTGCGCGGCGGTCGGGATGCCGCGGGCCGTCGTCGTGACCCGCCTGGACCATCCGCGTGCCGACTTCGACGAGCTGGTCGCGATCTGCCAGCGCGTGTTCGGCGAGGGCGTCATGCCCCTGATGCTGCCGATGATGGCCGACGACGGAACCCCGGCCGGGTTCATCGACCTGATCACCGAGCGGATCCACGACTACTCCAGCGGCACCCGCGTGGATCGCGAGCCGGAGGCCACGCACCTCGAGCTGATCGAGGGCACCCGGGCCGGGCTCATCGAGGGGATCATCGCCGAGAGCGAGGACGAGACCCTCATGGACCGCTACCTCGCCGGCGAGCACATCGACCACGACACCCTGATCGCCGACCTGGAGATGGCCGTCGCGCGGGGCTCGTTCTTCCCGGTGATCGCCACCGCGGTGGAGCTCGACGGGCTCGGGACCACCGAGGTGCTGGACCTCGTGCGCCGAGGCTTCCCGTCACCGCTGGAGCACCCGTTGCCCCCGGTCACGACCCCCGACGGCCAGCCGCGCGGCCCGCTGGCGTGCGACCCGGCCGGTCCGCTGTGCGCCGAGGTGGTCAAGACGACCACCGATCCCTACGTCGGTCGGCTGTCGCTGGTCCGCGTCTTCTCCGGTCGGCTCACGCCGGACTCGATCGTGCACGTCTCCGGGCACTTCGGCGGCCAGCGCGGGCATGAGGACCACGACGTCGACGAGCGGATCGGGGCACTGTCCAGCCCGTTGGGCAAGGTGCAGCGCACGATCGACGCCGGGATCGCCGGCGACATCATCGCCGTCGCGAAGCTCACCCGCGCCGAGACCGGTGACACGCTGTCGGACAAGGACACCCCGCTGCTCATGGAGCCCTGGCTCATGCCCGACGCGCTGCTCCCGGTGGCGATCGTGGCGAAGTCGAAGGCCGACGAGGACAAGCTCGGCGCTGCCCTGAACCGGTTGGTGGCCGAGGACGCGACCCTGCGCCTGGACCGCAACGCCGAGACCGGCCAGCTGGTGCTCTGGTGCATGGGCGAGGCGCACGTCGACGTCCTGCTCGACCGCCTGCGCAACCGGTACGGCGTCGCGGTGGAGTCCGAGGAGCTGCGGGTGTCGCTGCGCGAGACGTTCGCCTCACCGGCCAAGGCCAAGGGCCGCCACGTCAAGCAGTCCGGCGGGCACGGCCAGTACGCCGTCTGCGACATCGAGGTCGCCCCACTCCCCGCGGGATCGGGCTTCGAGTTCGTCGACAAGGTCGTCGGCGGGTCGGTGCCGCGCCAGTTCATCCCCTCGGTGGAGAAGGGCGTGCGCACCCAGATGGAGCGCGGGGTCGTCGCCGGGTACCCGGTCGTCGACATCCAGGTGACCCTGTACGACGGCAAGGCGCACTCGGTGGACTCCTCGGACATGGCCTTCCAGATGGCCGGCGCGCTGGCCCTCAAGGAGGCCGCCGCTGCGGCGCAGATCGCCATGCTCGAGCCGGTGGCCGCGATCAGCGTCCTGGTCTCCGACGAGTACGTGGGAGCCGTCATGGGCGACCTGTCGGGACGCCGTGGGCGGGTCTCGGGCACCGAGCCGGCAGGCAACGGCCGCACGCTGATCAAGGCGGAGGTCCCTGAGCTCGAGCTGACGCGCTATGCGATCGAGCTGCGCTCCATGTCGCACGGAACGGGCACGTTCAACCGCACCTACATCGGCCACGAGCCGATGCCGGCGCAGATCGCGAAGAAGGTCATCGACGCGAGCCCGAAGCACTGAGCCCACGCCCTGACGGGGTCGCCACAACGCGCAGACCCTCCCGACGGGGTACAGACCCTCCAGGCCGGACGGGAGGGTCTGTACCTCGCGGGAGGGTTTGTCTCGGGCCGGGGTCGGTGCGGCGGGCGCCTTCAGCGGCGGGTGGGCTTGAGGGTCCAGAGGAAGCTGGCCTCGCCGGTGACCGTCCAGTCCTCGGTCGACAGGATGACGTCGATGCGGAACTCCGGCCGCTCGCCGGCGTCGAGGCGGGCCACGATCGACTCGGGGGTGTCGTGCATCAGCGCCTCGGCGTACATCGGCCCCATGGCGATCTTCTTGAACCGGATGGAGGCGTCCACGGGCAGGGGCGTGGCGCGGTCGAGCAGCATCCCGAAGTTGCCCAGGACGATCGCCCCCGTGGCTGTCTCGGCGAGGGTGAACATCGCGCCGGCGTGCGGACCGCCCACGTGGTTGCGGTACTCGGGCTTGTCCGGCAGGCGCAGCAGCACCCGCTGGGGGGCGAGCTCGAGGAACTCGAGCTCGAGGGTCCCGACCATCGGGACCACGGTGGGCATCTGCGCGACGAGGGTGTGGAAGTCCATGGCTGCGAGGCTACCGACGACGTGAGCCCCCGCCGGCGCCGGTCCCCCACCGTGGCCGATCCCCTGCGACGCCCGCAGTATCTCCGGTAGCGCGCAGGATCTCCCCGAGGTCCTGCGAGCTTGCGTCACGTTGCGGAGAATCTGCGGGGGTGGGGCGGTAACGTCACGCACATGTCTGACCTCACCCCGGCTCCCCCGGAGGGCACTGCGGCGCTGCCCTCGGTCGCTGTGTTCGACATCGACGGGGTGCTGGCCGACGTGCGCCACCGTCTGCACCACGTGGCCTCGCGCCCGAAGGACTGGGACGCGTTCTTCGGAGCCGCGCCGGACGATCCCCCGCTCACCGAGGGCCTGGGCGCCGTGGCGACCGCGGATCGCGCCGGGCACGTCGTCGTGTACCTGACCGGACGGCCGGAGAGGTGCCGCACCGCGACGCTGGCCTGGCTGGCCGACCAGGGCCTGCCCGAGGGCGAGTTGTTCATGCGCGACGACTCCGACCGCAGGCCGGCCCGGATCACCAAGGTGGCTGCCCTGCGTCGCCTGTCGCGCCGCTACCGCGTCGAGGCGTTCGTCGACGACGACGCGGCGGTCGTCGAGGCCGTGCGTGCGGCCGGGTTCCCCGTGCTGCACGCGCTGTGGATGGAACCCTCAACCTCAGGTGCAGACTCCGCACCGGGTCGGCCGGGTCAGGCCGCCTCCGACCAGGAGGTCCTCTTCGACATCCAGGAGACCGAGGGGCGCACCTGAAGCCCGCTCAGGTCAGGGCGGCCAGCTCCTCGGGGCGGGGGCAGGAGCACACCAGGTTGCGGTCGCCGTAGGCCCCGTCGATCCGGCCCACGGGGACCCAGTACTTGTCCGTGCGCAGCCCGGCGACCGGGTAGACCGCCTGCTCCCGGGTGTACGGCCGGTCCCACGGGCCCACCAGGCTCTCGGCGGTGTGCGGTGCGCCCCGCAGGACGCTGTCGGCGACCGGCACCTCCCCGTCGGCCACCTGCTCGATCTCGCCGTGGATCGCGATCATGGCGTCGCAGAAGCGGTCGAGCTCGGCCAGGGACTCGCTCTCGGTGGGCTCGACCATGAGGGTGCCCGCCACCGGGAAGCTCATCGTCGGCGCGTGGAAGCCGTAGTCGATCAGGCGCTTGGCGACGTCATCGACGGTCACGCCCGTGCGCTTGGTGATCTCGCGCAGGTCGAGGATGCACTCGTGGGCGACCAGCCCGCCGGGGCCGGTGTAGAGCACCGGGAAGCACCCCGTCAGCCGCTTGGCGATGTAGTTGGCGGACAGGACTGCCACCTGGGTGGCCCGCGTGAGGCCCTCGGCGCCCATCATCCGGATGTACGCCCACGGGATCGGCAGGATGCCGGCACTGCCCCACGGGGCCCCGCTGACCGGGCCGACACCGCCGTCGGCGTATCCCCGTCCGGCCGGTCCGGCGTCCGGACGCAGCGGGTGGCCGGGCATGAACGGGGCCAGGTGCGCGCGCACGCCGATCGGGCCCACGCCGGGACCACCCCCGCCGTGCGGGATGCAGAACGTCTTGTGCAGGTTCAGGTGCGACACATCGGCCCCGAAGCTGCCCCGGCTTGGCCAGCCCGACCAGCGCGTTGAGGTTCGCCCCGTCGACGTAGACCTGCCCGCCCGCGTCGTGGACCATCGCGCACAGGGTCGCGACCTCGGACTCGTACACGCCGTGGGTCGAGGGGTAGGTGATCATCAGGGCGGCCACGCGGCCGGCGTGGGCCGCCAGCGCCGCGCTGAGCGACTCGACGCTCACGTTGCCGGCATCGTCACAGGCCACGACCACCACCCGCATCCCGGCCATCACCGCGGACGCCGCATTGGTGCCGTGGGCCGAGGACGGGATGAGGCAGACGTCGCGCTCGCTGTCGCCCCGGGAGGCGTGCCATCCCCGGATGGCCATCAGGCCGGCGAACTCCCCCTGCGAGCCGGCGTTGGGCTGGAGGCTGACCGCGTCGTAGCCGGTCAGCTCCACGAGGAGCGCCTCGAGGTCGGCGATCAGCTCCGCGTAGCCGGCCGACTGCTCCCGGGGCGCGAACGGGTGGATCGAGGCGAATCCGGGCCAGCTGATCGGCTCCATCTCGGTCGTGGCGTTGAGCTTCATCGTGCACGAGCCCAGCGGGATCATGGATCGGTCCAGCGCGACGTCGTACCCGGCCAGGCGGCGCAGGTAGCGCAGCATCTCGGTCTCGCTGCGGTGCTCGTGGAACACCGGGTGGTCCAGGTAGGTCGAGGTGCGCTGCCAGGCCGGTGGGAGCGCCTCCCCGCCGGCCGCGGGCTGCAGGGGCTCCACGGGCGCGGACCCGGCCCGGGCTGCGGCGAACGCCTCCCGCACCAGGCGCACGTGGGCCTCCCCCGTGACCTCGTCGGTGCTGACGCCCACGTGGTCGTCATCGACCAACCGGAGGTTGATCCCCCGATCGGCCGCCTCCGCGAGGACCCGCCCGGCCAGGCCGGGGACCACCGCGACAACCGTGTCGAAGAAGGTCCGGTGCAGCACGGGCACGCCGTCCTGGGCCAGCCCGGCGGACAGCGCCACGCGCGTGGCCGTGCACGCGCTCGGCGATCCGGCGCAGCCCGTCAGGGCCGTGGTAGGCGCCGTAGAGGCCCGCGATCACGGCCAGCAGGACCTGCGCGGTGCAGATGTTGCTGGTGGCCCGCTCCCGCCGGATGTGCTGCTCCCGGGTCTGCAGCGCCAGCCGGTAGGCGGGCCTGCCCGCGGAGTCGACCGAGACGCCCACCAGGCGCCCGGGAAGCTGACGCTCGAGACCGGAGCGCACAGCCATCACACCCGCATGCGGACCGCCGAAGCCCATGGGCACCCCGAAGCGCTGCGCCGACCCGACGACGATGTCTGCGCCGCACTCCCCCGGCGGCGTCAGCAGGCACAGGCTGAGCAGGTCCGCAGCGACGACGAGCCCCGCACCCGCCGCATGCACCAGGTCGGCCAGGGCGCTGAGCTGGGCCGGGTCGCGCACCAGGCCGGTCGAGGTCGGAACCGACACGAGGACGCCGAAGTAGCCGTCCTCGGGGAGCCCGGCTGGCACGTCCCTGACGTCGAGGGTGATCCCGAGCGGGGCTGCCCGCGTCGCCAGGACGGCCAGCGTCTGCGGATGCGTGTCGGCATCCACGACGAAGGTCATGGCACCGGTCCGATCGACCCGGTGCAGCAGGGCCATCGCCTCGGCGGCTGCGGTGGGCTCATCGAGCATCGAGGCATTGGCCAGGGGCAGGCCGGTGAGGTCGGCGACCATGGTCTGGAAGTTGAGCAGCGCCTCGAGCCGGCCCTGGGAGATCTCCGGCTGGTAGGGCGTGTAGGCCGTGTACCACCCCGGTGACTCCAGCACGTTGCGCCGGATCACCGCCGGCGTGATCGTGTCGTGGTAGCCCAGGCCGATCATCGAGACCGCCGGGGTGTTCGCCTCCGCCATCCGCCGCAGGGCGGCCGTCGCCTCGGGCTCACTGAGCGTGGGCGGCAGGTCGAGCCCGTGACCCCAGGCGATCGTGGCCGGGATGGCCGCCCGTGCCAGGGACTCGAGGTCGGGATGGCCGACGGCGGCCAGCATCAGCGCCACGTCCCCGTCATCAGGACCGATGTGGCGGTCAGCGAACTCAACACGACCCGGTGGCATCTGCACGCGCCCACGATAGTCGCGCGTGCCGCACCCGGCTGGCAGGACCTCGCTCAGCCGGTCTGGCGCTTGCGCCGACGCTCCGACAGCTCGTCGTCGGTCGAGGAGGCCACGCCGGTGCCACGCTCGGCCGGCAGGGCCGAGAGCGTGCCCTCCACCTCGCGCCACACCTTGCCGACCGCGATGCCGAAGACCCCTTGGCCGCCGCGCACGAGGTCGATGACCTCGTCCTCGCTGGTGCACTCGTAGACGCTGGCACCATCGCTCATCAGGGTCAGCGTGGCCAGGTCCTCCACGCCGCGTGCGCGCAGGTGCGTGACGGCGGTGCGGATGTTCTGCAGCGAGACCCCGGTGTCGAGCAGCCGCTTGACGACCTTGAGCACGAGGATGTCGCGGAAGCTGTACAGCCGCTGCGTCCCCGAGCCGGTTGCGGGTCGCACCGAGGGCTCCACCAGGCCCGTGCGGGCCCAGTAGTCGAGCTGGCGGTAGGTGATCTCGGCGGCGGCGCACGCGACCGGGCCGCGGTAGCCCACGCCCTCGGGAAGCGTCGTCTCGGGCACGTCGAAGAGGGCGCCCTGCACCTCGTGCTGCTGTCCCGTGCCCTCAGGTGACATGTGCGCCCGGCCTCCGTCGCAGTGGCATCTTGCGTCGGCGTAGTTACACCGACGGAATTCCTGCCCCGAAACTAGGCCCCGGAGCACCCCACGTCAACGCCGTGCACTCCGACACGCCGGGGCAAACTCTCACCCTTGACTTGAGGGTTAGGGTTGCCGCCGGACCTACTGGAAGTCCTGCGGCGTCACAGTGTCGAGGAACTCGCGGAACTGCTCCACCTCGTCGACCTCCTCGTCGGGGTCGGGAGCCACGCCGGCCTCGTCCAGGACGTCGTCGGCCAGCAGGATCGGCACCCCGGCACGCAGGGCCAGGGCGATGGCATCCGAGGGGCGGGCGTCGATGCTCTGGGCCTCGAACACCAGCTCGGCGTAGAAGACGCCCTCCTCCAGCCGGGTGATGCGCACCGAGAGCAGGGGCGTCCCGAGCTGCTGCAGGGTCGCGACGAAGAGGTCGTGGGTCAGTGGTCGTGGGGCCACCACGGACTGCTGGGCCATGGCGATCGCGGCCGCCTCGTTGGGTCCGATCCAGATGGGCAGAATCGCCCCCCCGGTGATCGGGCGCACCAGGACGATCGGCGCGTTCGAGGGCATCTCGACCCGCACACCCACCACTTCCACTGCTTGGTAGCCATCCACATGGCCAGCGTAGACCCGACGGGCGGGGCCCACCATCGCTCAGCGGCCGAGGGTCCGGGGCAGTCCCGCCTTGACCAGGGCGACGTGCAGCTGGATGGCCAGGGTGGCGATGGCCCGGGCCGCCTCCTCCGCCCTGGCCGCGCTGTCCTGGTGGCGGCCGTGGGCCATCGGCTTCACGACCTGCTCCACGAGCGAGAGCTCCCGATCGGCAGCCAGCCGGAACGGGCGCAGGTGCCGGGGCCCATAGCCGAACTGCGCCATCTGCCCGGCGATGCGCGCCACCTGCAGGGCGGTCGCGTCGTAGTAGGAGGTGCCCGGGGCCTGGGCGACCAGGCCGAAGGACTCGAGCTCGCGCAGCACCTCGTTGGTGATGCCGGACTCCTCGAGCAGCTCCTTGCGCGACAGCCGCAGCTCCTGGCTCTCAGCGCCGAGGTCCTCAGGTGACGGGTAGGAGTCGGTGGCCACGAGTGCCCGCGGTGCGGTGTCCGTCGCGCTCAGGGGCGCGGGCTGCAACCCCCGGTCGATGGCGTCCAGGTGCTCGCGGATGACCTTCAGCGGCAGGTAGTGGTCGCGCTGCATCCGCAGCACGTAGCGCAGGCGCTCGGCATCAGCGCGGGTGAACTTGCGGTACCCCGAGGGGGTGCGCTGGGGCTCGACGAGGTCCTCGGCCTCCAGGTAGCGGATCTTCGAGATGCTGATGTCGGGGAAGTCCGCACGCAGCAGGTGCAGCACCTCCCCGATGCTGAGCAGTCCGTCCGATGCTGCAGCCGTGCTCACGACTGGCCACCCCCCACGAGGAACACGAACCTGTACTTGCCGATCTGGACCTCGTCGCCGCCGGAGAGCGCCGTGGCGTCGATGCGCTCGCGGTTGACGTAGGTCCCGTTGAGGCTGCCCACATCGCGGCACTGCCAGCCCTGGGCATCGCGGATGAACTGCGCATGCCGGCGCGAGACCGTGACGTCGTCGAGGACGACATCGGAATCGTCGGAGCGCCCGACCGTGACCAGGTCGGAGTCCAGGACGAACGAGGTGCCCTCACTGGGACCGCGCCGGACGATCAGCATCGCGGTCCCGGCGGCCACCGACCCGACGCTGCCGGTGCTCAGGGTGCCCAGCGGTCCGGTCGCCGACACGGGGACATCGAGGTTCCCGGTGGACTGGACCTCGTCCTCGGCGCTGAGGTCCACCAGTGGCGCCCCGCAGTTGCTGCAGAACCGCGCGAGGTCGGACATCTCCTGGCCGCACCGCTGGCATGAACGCACCACGTCGTCTCCATCCTGACCCTGGATCCCCCACAGAAACCTCTACCTGAGGTCTAGGTTCACCGCGGGGCAAACCTATCCGACCGGGGCAGGCCCGGGTCAACCCCCCGCTAGGACAGTCCGTCGGCGTACTGGGCCGCCGTGAGCAGCGAGGACCACGCAGCGTCCGCATCGAGGGCCGTCGCGCATTCGACATCGACCATCCAGCCCTCGCCGTACGGTTCGGCGTTGACCATCTCCGGGGAGTCCTCGAGCGCGGTGTTGACCTCGACGACCGTTCCGTCCAGCGGGGCATAGAGGTCGCTGACCGACTTGGTCGACTCCACCTCGCCGCACGGCTGCCCGGCCGTCAGGGTGCTGCCCACGGTCGGCAGCGCCACGTAGACGACGTCCCCGAGCGCGTCGGTCGCGAACGAGGTGATCCCGAAGCGCAGGACGGTCGGGCTCTCCCGGCGGATCCACTCATGCTCCTGGGTGTAGCGCAGGTCATCGGGGTACATCGGTCCTCCATCGGGCTGCGATCGGCTGGCAGGGGTGGTCCGGGTCGGGCTCCGCGGGGCACTCAGCCCTGGTCCACCGGCTCAGCGTACTCGGGGGTGGTCAGCGGGACCGTCGAGGCGATCTCCACGGTGTCGAGCTGCTCCATCTCGAACAGCGCCCCGGCCGTCCGCACGGAGTCCGCCACCCCTCCGGGGATCTCCATCGCGGTGGACAGGGTCCCAGGGTCGCCGATCGCCAGGATCGTGTACGGCGAGGGCCGCAGGTCTCCCGAGACCAGGATCGCCGGGGTACCGGTGTCCGGCGGGTTGCCGAACCAGGTGCTGACGACGATGCGGCGCTCGGCCACCTCGATGCTCTCGGCACCGGCGTCGCGCAGCTCCTGGACGGCGTCGAGGATCTCCGCCGCGTCGACGCCACCGTCGGGATCGCGGATCACGATCCGCACGCCCGGTCCGCGGACCTTCGTCGTGCCCGCGAGGACCTCCAGGGACTCCAGCCGGTTGCGTGCCTGCAGCAGGGCTGCGGCGTCGCTGCCCGAGGTCAGTGAGGCGATCTCCGCAGCCAGGCGGCGCCGCTCCTGGTCGAGCCGGTCGTTCTCGGCGTCGAGGCTGTCGAGGATCTGGACCAGCTCGTCGGGCCGGGCGTTGGCCAGGGCGTCGTCGCCCTCCTGGGCGATGGCACCGGCGACCACCATCCAGCCGAGCACGGCGAACAGCGCCCCGCCGATGAGGCTCGCAGGACCGCTCCAGCGCCAGAGCGACGACTGGTGGTAGTCGCCGTCGGGCTCGTCCGGGTTGGGCGCAGGCGCCGCCGGTCCGATCGCGCGGTCCCTCTCCTCGCTGTCCATGCTCACGCCTTCAGGATGTGCCGACGGATCGCGGCGGCGTTGGCGAAGATGCGCATCGTCAGCACGACCACCACCCCGGTGGACATCTGGCTGCCCACGCCGAGCAGGTCCCCGATCCACACGATGAACGCGGCGACGAGCACGTTGCTCAGGAAGGAGATCACGAACACCCGGTCCCGGAACACCCCGTCGAGCAGGGCCCTGATCGCACCCACCACGGCATCGAGGGCGGCGATGACCGCGATCGGCAGGTACGGCTCGAACCAGACGGGCACCGTGGGCTCGAGGATGAGACCGGCCACCACCCCGATGACCAGACCGATGAGTGCGATCATCAGCCATTCCCCCCCTCGGATCCGACGACCTCAGCCTCCGACGGGAGCGGCGAGGTCGCGGACCGCAGAATCAGACTGTCGACGGACGACGTCTCCAAGCCTATGCCGAACTGCTGGGAGACACTCGCCAGCTCCTCGGCGTCCGGGGTGCCCTGGAAGAGCTCGGCGAGGTTCGGCGGGCCGATCGCCTCCACCCGGTAGGGGGGCTTCAGCGGGCGGTAGTTGACCAGGATGGCCCCCGCTGCCGAGCGGATCGCGGACTGTGCGGTCAGCCTCTGGTCGTTGACGGCGATGGCCTCGGCCCCGGCCGACCACAATCCGTTCACGGCTCGCTGGATGTCGCTGTCGAGCACCCGCTCGACGTCCGTACCCTGCTCCCCCTCCTCGACCGGGGCGTCGGTGAGGACGACCACGGCCCCCGGGCCCTGGACCGGGGCGTAGCCGGTGGCGAGCTCCAGCGCCTGGATCTCGCTGGCCAGCTGGAGGCCCTCCACCGTCACCTCCAGGTTGTCCTCGCGGGCCGCAGCCAGTTCCTGACGGCTGTGCGATCACCTGCTGGGACAGCTCCTCGTTGCGGGCCTCCGCCGCCACGATCCGCTCGGCCAGGGCCGTGCGCTGATCGTTGACGACAGGGTCGTTGAGGATGCGCTCGGAGATGCCCAGGGCCAGGACGAAGCCGGCGAGGGCGAGGGCGACGGCTGCCACCAGGACCCGCTGGCGGCGCGACCCCGCCGGCACCTGCTCGGGCACGCCGGCGTAGTCGCTCGCGACCGACGCGCTGGTGATCTGGTCGATCAGGTTCTGCCGCTCCCGCGCACTCGGTCCGCGCCGGTCGGTCCCCGGTGCTGGCGCGCCGGTCGTCGGGGAGGACATCACGCCGCCCCGGACTCGATGACCGCGTGCCACTCGCGCAGCAGGCTGTCAGCCTGTTCCTTCGATGCAGCCTCCGACCAGAGCCTGATGACCGCCTCCGACTGATCGGGGACCGCCAGGACCCAGCTGCCATCGGACTCCCGGATCCGCACCCCCTCGGCAGTGTCGACCGCGCGCTCCCCCGCGGCCTCCACGAGGGTGCGCATGACCACCCCCCGCCGGGCCCACGCAGTGGGCACCGCAGCGCGGGACATGTACACCTGCGGGATGCGCCGGTCGATCGCCGACAGGGTCAGCTTCGTCCGGGCCACCATCCCCACCAGCCGCACGAACGCGGCCAGCCCGTCCACGTTGGGACCCATCTCCGGGACGATGAAGCCACCGCTGCCGTCCCCAGCGAAGATGAGGTCCGGGGTGACCCGCGCCTGGGCGGACAGTGCGGCCGTGGATGATCCGGTCCAGACCACGCCGACGCCGTGATAGCTGGTGACCTCCTCGGCGACGCGCGTGGTGTGGGCGGGCAGGGCGATCACCCCGCTGCGGCGCTCGGCCGCCACCAGGTCCAGCATCACCAGCAGGGCTCGTCCATGGTCGAAGGGCCGACCGGTCTCATCCACCATGGACAGCCGCTCACCGGTCGGGTCGAAGCGCACGCCGAGGTCCGAGCGCGAGGACGACACGAGATCGGCCAGCCGGGCCATCGCCGCGTGGTAGGTGGGACCCGTGGACGTGGGGGCTTCCTCGTCCAGGCGGTTGTTGACCGTCAGCACGCTCACGGGCAGTGCGGACAGCAGTCGTGGGAGCACGAGCGCGGCCGGGCCGGCACCGGTGTCGACCACCACCTTGAGGCCCGACTCGGCCACCCCCGAGGTGTCGATCGAGCCGGCGACCTGCGCGGCGTACTCATCAACCGAGCGGTGGGGCGTGTGGATGTCGCCGATCTCCCCGGGGAACGCCCGTCGGAAGTCCCGGCGCACGAGGATCCGCTCCAGCCGCTGACGCTCCGGAACCGAGAGGTCTGAGCCGCTCCGGTCCAGCAGGAGCAGGTCCAGGCTCTCGGGGACCCCGAGTGTCGTGCGCAGATAGACCCCGCCCTGCGCCGCCCGTGCCGTGTCTGCCCGGACGACCGGCAGCGGGGTGATCCGCAGGTCGCGCACGTTCAGCCCCGCGGCGGTCAGCGAACCTGCCAGGCAGCGGTTCATCGCCCGGGCCGCACGCGAGTGGTCCCGACCGACCGTCACCGTCGACCCCTTGGGCAGCAGGGCGGCATAGGCGGCGGCCAGGCGGACCACCATCTCGGGCGTGATGTCGAGGTTGACGATCCCGCTCACGCCCCGGGGCCCGAACAGCGAGCGATGGGCCTGGGCCTCCCAGATCACGTTGTCGCTGATGATCGCACCGGCCTCGATCTCCTTGGCCGAGTACACGTGGACCCCCGGGCTGATCTGCACCTCCTCGCCCAGCACGCACTGGTCGGCGATCACCGCGCCGGCCCCGATGTGCACCCGGGCCCGGATCTCGCACGAGCGCCCGATGAGCGCCGAGGTGACCTCCGAGCCGGCGTCGACGTAGACGCTGGTGTCCAGCACGGAGCCCACGACCCGCGCTCCCCGGCGCAGGACGACATTGCTGCCCAGGACCGTCCCCGGCCCCACCACGCAGTCGGTCTCCACGCGCGCATGGGCACCCACGAAGCACGGGGACTCCAGCCGTGCCCCCGGGTCGACCACCGCCCCCTCGCCGAGCCAGACCTGGGGGGCGACCTCGAAGCCGCTGACATGGGTGTCCACGCGACCGCGCAGGACGTCTCCCTGGACCGACAGGTAGCTGGCGATCGTGCCGACGTCCTCCCAGTAGCCCTCGGTCACGTACCCGTAGATCGCCTCGCCGGAGGCGATCAGCTTCGGGAAGATGTCCGCCGACCAGTCGACCTTCGTGTCGGCCGGGACGAGGTCCAGGACCTCCGGGGCCATGACGTAGATCCCCGTGTTCACGGTGTCGGAGAACACCTCACCCCACGTGGGCTTCTCGATGAAGCGCTCGATCCGTCCGTCCTCGGCGGTGATCACGTTGCCGAACTCGATCACGTTGGGCTTGCGGGCCAGGGCGACCGTGACCATGGCCCCGGTCTGATGGTGGAACGCCACGAGCGCCGTGAGATCGATGTCGCTCAGGGCATCGCCGGAGACCACCAGGAACGGCTCGCCCGCCAGGCCCTGCTCGGCGTTCTTCACGCTGCCGGCAGTCCCCAGCGGCATCGACTCCGTGGCGTAGGACAGCCGCACGCCGTACTCGTCGCCGTCGCCGAAGTAGGAGCGGATGCTCGCGGCCAGGTACTGCACCGTCACGACCGCCTGCTCGATCCCATGCCGGTTCAGCAGGCGCAGGACATGGCCCATGATCGGCTCGCCGACGACGGGCAGCAGCGGCTTCGGCACGTTCGTGGTCAGGGGGCGCAGGCGGGTGCCCTCGCCGCCAGCCATGACGACGGCGCGCATGCGCTAGGCCGCCGCGGGGGTGGACAGCTGCGAGAGCACGTCGCGCGTCTGACGGATGTACAGCAGGCCGCTGTACAGGTACAGCCCGGTGCCCCACAGGGCGAACGCCCAGCCGGCGACACGCGCCAGCTGCTCGAGGGCCGACTGCGCATCGACCCCCCAGAGCAGCAGGGGGAACGAGAGCATCAGGTTGAAGGTGGCCGCCTTGCCGATGAAGTTGACCGGGAGCCCGGTGATGCCCCGGCCCTTGAGCCGCCCCATCTCCACCGTGAGCACGACATCACGGATCACCAGCAGTGCCACGAACCACAGCGGGACCACATCCCGGATGAGGAAGACCACCAGGACGGTGACCGTGGACAGCCGGTCGGCGATGGGATCCAGCAGCTGGCCGAGGCGGGTCACCTGGTTCCAGCGCCGAGCCAGCATGCCGTCGAAGTAGTCGGTGATCCCCCCGACGGCCAGGACCACGGCAGCAGCGGCGTCCTGCTCGGGCACCAGCGCCAACCAGGCGAACAGGGGGATCGTCAGCAGGCGGATGCCGCTGAGCAGGTTGGGCACGGTCCAGACAAGGTCGGTCCGGACCGCCGGCTCCTGCACGCGCATGGCTCGCCCCATCCACCTCGATGCTGGACGAAGCCTACCCCGAACGGGCCACGGGTCACCCCGGAGCGACGGGGCTCCGCACCGAACCACCGACGGTCCGGGCGGCGAACCCGTGTCCCTGTTCTGGGACATGGCCTGGGCCGATCGACCCGGGATCCAGCAGGCGGAGCATGGTTGGCTGACCCCTGAGAGTTCATCGTTCGGGACCGGTTGGCCCCGACCTGGTGCCCGCGGCGGGGTGGCACCGCGTCGGGATCACTCGGACTGCCCCCGGCCGCCATCGCGGCCGGGACGGGGCGTAGAGTGCTTGCGCGACCCCGTCATTGCATCCCCCGTCGATGACGGGGTCGCCCCACGCCCCGCCCCGACCGCTCGGCACCGCTCGTGGCGGGCATTTCGCGGGACTACTCGCGGATCAGGCCGTCGCGCAGGGCCTCGCGGTAGAGGTCCACCCTGCTGGAGGTGTTCCGCCCGACACTCGCGTACTTCGCCCTCGCCCGCTTCAGGTGCGTGGCCGCCGTGCCCGGGCTGATGCCGATGATGCGTGCGACGCTGTCCAGCTTCATCCCCGATGCGTAGAGGGTCAGCACCCGCTCCTGGACCTCCGACAGCGCCGGGCGCCGAGGACCGGACAGCACGAGTGCCGCCACCTCGGGACTCGTCCACGTCCCATCGGCCATCACCTCGAGGATCGCCTGCACCAGGGTCGCGGGAGGCTCACGCTTGCTCACGAATCCCGAGACGCCGACGTCCAGCATCGCCCTGACGGAGCGCTCGTCGGCGAGTGCCGACACCACCAGCACCCGGCATCCTGCCGCCTGGATGCGACCGGCCAGCTCCGGATCCGCGACCGACCCGCCCAGGTCGAGGTCGAGCAGCAGGACGTCGGGGAGCGGGACCAGGTCCAGGATCGCCGTCGGGTCGGACCCCTCGTGCACGACGGTCGCGCCGAGCTCGCGCACCACCACGTCGGCCAGACCGCTGCGGACCAGCGCATGGTCATCGATGATCGCGATCCTCATGCCTGATCCTCCCATCGGACCTCGGCAAGGATCTCGTCGCCGACCACGGTGACGGTCCATCCGGCGGCGACGAGGCCGTCGGCGAGCCCGGACCCGTGGCCCCGCCCACCGTGCTGCTCGGAGGGCCGGCCCTCGGGGACGCCCGGGGACGCCGGTCCGGGGCCGCCCGGTCGAGGGTGGATGAGGAGCAGTCCCTGCAGGGCGCCGCCGGACTGCAGGACCGTGATCGTGACGGCGCTGCCGGAGGGGCACAGCACCAGGGCCCGGGCGAGCATCCCCGCACCCGCAAGGACCAGCTCGGGAGCCTGGTCGAGATCGGCGTTGAGGTGCAGTGCCAGCTCGAGCCCACGTCGGTGGGCATCCAGGACGAGCCCCGTGAGCACCTGCCCGGCACCTCCCGGGTCGGCCACCGGGACCGCGGTGAGCGCCCTGAGGACCCCCTCGGCGTGGGCTGCCCGGGCGCGGGTGGCCGCATCCCCGGGGTCGAGGTCCCCCTCGGCCAGGCCCACCATCACGGGCTCGGCGACCGACCGGGCGAAGCCCAGCATGGCCTGGCGTGCGCGCACAGCCTCGGCCGCGGCCGCAGCCCTCGCCCGCTCCTGGACCAGCACCTGCTGTTGGTGCGCCGCCAGCGCCCAGGCCTGGCTCAGGTGGCGGCGGAACGCCCAGAGCCCTGCGAGCCCGGCCAGCCCGACGAGGGAGTCGACCACGACGTCCGGGTGGCACGCGGACGCCCCGGGGCCCAGACCCCACGCGACGAGGGCATTGCCCGCCAGGAAGCCGAGTGCAGCCGCGAACGCGACGGGCCTGCGCCCGTCCATGAGGATGGCCGCCACGCAGACGACGATCCCGACCAACGAACCCCACCACCAGGACCCGACTCGGGCGCAGCCCTCCTGCCCGATCCCTGTGGACCAGGTGCCCACCAGGGCCAGCGTCGGGTAGACCACAGGTGGCACCCGCCACGATGCGCGGCCCCTCTGGACCACCCACGAGTAGGCACCGAGACCGGCCACCCCCAGGGCGCCCATGAGGCTGGACCACCGTGGCATCGTCCCCGGGAGGGCCAGGGTCGCGACCAGCCCGACGCTGACCACGACCATGCACACCCGTGTCAGCGTCTCCGCGAAGAGCTGCTCACGGGGACGCGGCGCCTGCATCGTGGGCCCACCTGGCGAGGCGTCGCCCGGTGGCACGCGGCCGCCACCCCAGACAAGGTCGACGACGGTCCCGGACCCCGACGCTGACCGGATCCGGGCGGTCACGCCCGCCTCGGCGCACCGGCGGACGATCGACTCCTCTCCCCCGCGCGTCCAGGACAGCCCATCCACGCCAGGTCCGGCATCCGTGAGCCGCAGGTGCCCGGATCGTCCATCCCAGGACCAGTCCAGGGACGCCCGCCTGTCGCGCACGTGCTTGGAGATGTTGTTCAGGCTCTCCCACGCTGCGCCCTCCACGGCGGCGGCCACCCCCACCGGCAGTGCGGGACCGGGGTCGGCAGCGCTCACGTCGAGGTCGACCCCGAGCAGGTGGGCGCGCCGCGCCACCGAGTCGAGGACCACTGACGGATCATCGACGGCCGCCCACTCGGCTCGCCGGAGGATGACCAGGTCGGCGGCGCACCTCTCGGCCACGGATGCCCGGTCGTCCGTGTCGAAGCGGGCGACGGCGCCCAGGGTGTTCATCACGGTGTCATGCAGGACGCGTTGGACCCGGCGCAGCCCGCCACGTCGGCCCTCGAGGATCGCGGAGTCCACCGCGGCTGCGATGCCCGCCGCTGCGAGGGAGTCGCCCTCCTGGGCAGTCCGCCGCAGCATCCCCGCCGGCACGGCGACCAGCATCCCCACAGCCAGGGCGATCGTGCCCACGGAGAGCAGTGCCGATCGCCCGAGGGGCAGGGCCTGGGCCACGTGGGCCTGCCACGCGAGGATCATCGTCGCCGCGACCACGACGACGCCGCCCACCGCGGCCCGACGCATCGGGAGCAGGATCCCCATCGTGAGCGTGGTGAGGTTGAGCCACAGCGCGAGCATCGGGTAGCCCACAAGCCCCCCGACCTCCCCGAGTCGGGCGACAGCCAGGGACCCCACGATCATCGGCGCCAGCAGGCTCCACGGGCTCGTGCGTGGGCTCGACACGAACACGGCGTAACCGGTGCCGACAAGCACGAGGCACACGCCCAGCACGACAGCCGGTTGCCACGGCTCGACCAGCCCGGCGGCCGCGATGACCACCATCCACGCCGCGACCATCACCGTCGCGAAACGCCGAAGGGCCGATTCCACGGCCCGTGCGCCCACCCCAGGTGGGCGCACGTCGCTCGACCGCATGCCCGGCACGACGGTCAGGTGCGGCGAGGGGACGGGTCCGACCCGTGTTCAGGCACGGCACCGCCTCACCACAGCGACACGGCCTGCCGTGAGTACGTGGGATCCTCCAGGTTCGCGACCAGCCAGCGGGCAACATCCGCGCGGGCGATGCGGGAGCCCCCCACCCTCCCGGCGGTCAGCACATGGACCTCACCCGTCGCCCCATCGTCGGTCAGTCCCACGCATCGGGCGATCGTCCAGTCGAGGTCGCTGGCCATGATCACGCGCTCCTGTCCGTTGTGGTCGGCGATCGCCCTGCGCAGCAGCAGCAGGACCCCCATCCGGACTGCTCGGGGGAACTGGGACGCCGAGTCGCCGGCTCCGACAGTGCTCACGGCAAGCAGACGGGTGCCGGCAGGCATCCCGGCGACGATCGTGGTCATCGCGTCGGTGATCGCCGTCGAGCGCCCCATCCCGTGGCCCCCGATCGTGCTGATCACCCCCTGCGCACCGGCCAGCACGCCAGCGACGGCCTGCGGATCCCGGGCGTCGCCGACCTCGACGGCCACCGCGGGATCCACCGGTGCCAGCGTCGCGGGATCCCGGACCAGCACCCTCACCTCGTGGCCGGCCGCCAACGCCTCGGCCACAACATGCCTGCCTGTGCCCCCTGCGGCACCGAACACGACGACCTTCATCCCCAGCCCTCCCGCGATCTGGCGCCCATCCCACCACGTCTGACCCACAGGCGCGACCATCGGCTCACCGGCACGGCCCAGCGAGCGGCTCAGCGACCCGTGAAGGTCGCCTTCCCGGCACCCTGGGCGAGGAAGGACTCCATGCCGATGCGCCGGTCGTCGGTGGCGAAGAGCCCGGCGAACTCGAGTCGCTCGATCTGGCACCCGGTCGCGATGTCCACCTCGAGGCCCTGGTTGACCGCCCGCTTGGCGGCGGCCAGGGCCAGCGGTGCGCCACCGGCGAACTGCTGTGCCAGGGCCAGCGCCTCGTCGTAGACGGCATCGTCGGCGACGACGCGGTCGACGAGCCCGAAGGACAGGGCCTCCGTCGGCGGCCACATGCCGACCGGTCAGGATCATGTCCTTGGCCCGTGACGGGCCGATCAGCCGCGGAAGCCGCTGGGAGCCGCCCAGGCCCGGGATCACGCCGAGGAGCACCTCGGGCTGGCCGAGCTTGGCCCGCTCCCCCACGACCCGCATGTCGGCGCACAGCGCGAGCTCGCAACCCCCGCCCAGCGCGAACCCGGTGACCGCGGCCACGACCGGCATCGGCAGGGCGGCCACAGCGCTGAACGACTCCTGCAGCAGGTGTGAGGCACCGGCCATGTCCTGGTAGGTCATGGCCGCCATCTCCTTGATGTCGGCACCGGCGGCGAACATCTTCGGACCGCCGTAGATCACGACGGCGCGCACCTCGCCTGCGCGCGCGAGCCACCGGGCCGCGGCCAGGATCTCCTCCTGCATGGCCAGGTTCAGGGCGTTCACAGGCGGACGGTCCAGGCGCAGGGTGGCCACGCCGTCCTCGAGCTCCACGCGGGTGAGCTCACCCTGGACGACAACGTCAGCGGACATGGGGCACTCCTTCGTCGCAACTCACCGTGGGCACGATCGAGCCTAGCCACACCACCCGACGGCACGGCAACGGGCCCGGGTGCGCCGGCACGGGTACCCTTGGCGCGTGCACGGAGCAGTGGAGGGGCTCGGCGGAGCCATCGGCGACGGGGTCGCGTCGGTGACCTCCCTGCCCCTGACCGCCGAGCAGATGCCGGACGCATGGCCCGGCACGTGGAACCCCCTGGGGGTCACCCTCGATGCGGACGGGGCCAACGTGGCCGTGTGGTCGGAGGGCGCCCACGCCGTTGACCTCTGCCTCTTCGACGAGGAGGGTCGCGAGCGTCGCATCGCCCTGAGCGAGACGACCTTCCACATCTTCCACGGGTACGTGCCCGGCATGAAGGCCGGCGATCGGTACGGCTTCCGGGTGCACGGTCCGTGGGACCCCTGGCGCGGTGACCGCTGGAACAGCGCCAAGCTCCTGATGGACCCCTACGCCCGGGCCATCGAGGGTGAGTACGTCCCGCACCCGGCCACCCGAGGCCATGTGGGTCACGACGACACCGTCCGCGACGATCGGGACTCCGCCCCCTACGTCCCACGCAGCGTGGTCGTGGCGGACGACGACTTCGACTGGCGCGGCGATGTCCGGCCGAACACCCCGTGGACCCAGACCGTGATCTACGAGGCCCACCTCAAGGGCCTGACGATGCTCCACCCGGCAGTGCCCGAGGAGTTGCGCGGGACCTACGCCGGCCTGGCTCATCCCGCCGTCATCGAGCACCTCACGCAGCTGGGCGTCACCGCCGTGGAGCTGCTGCCGATCCACCACTTCATCAGCGAGGACCACGTCCTGTCCCACGGCCTGACCAACTACTGGGGCTACAACACCCTCGGGTTCTTCGCGCCCCACGCCGCCTACAGCGCCTCCGGCTCGCGCGGCCAGCAGGTCACGGAGTTCAAGGAGATGGTCCGGGCCCTGCACGCCGCAGGCCTCGAGGTGATCCTCGACGTCGTCTACAACCACACCGCGGAGGGCAACGAGCAGGGGCCGACGCTGAACTTCCGCGGCATCGACAACGAGGGCTACTACCGCCTGAGCCACGGTCGGCACTACGCCGACTACACCGGCTGCGGGAACACCCCGGATGCCTCGCAGCCCCACGTCCTGCAGCTCATCATGGACTCGTTGCGCTACTGGGTCACCGAGATGCACGTCGACGGGTTCCGGTTCGACCTCGCCAGCGCCCTGGCCCGCTCGTTCCACGACGTCGACATGCTCGGCTCGTTCATGTCGACCATCCAGCAGGACCCCGTGCTCCGGACGACCAAGCTGATCGCCGAGCCGTGGGACATCGGTGCCGGTGGCTACCAGGTCGGGGAGTTCCCGCCGCTGTGGACGGAGTGGAACGACAAGTTCCGCGACTGCACCCGCGACTACTGGCGTGGCTACGGGGCCCTGTCGGAGCTCGGGTGGCGGCTGACCGGCTCCGCCGACCTCTACGCCAGTGAGGGTCGTGCACCGTATGCCTCGATCAACTTCGTGACCGCCCACGACGGGTTCACGCTGCGCGACCTCACCACGTACTCCCACAAGCACAACCTGATGAACAAGGAGCACAACCGCGACGGGACCGACAACAACCGGTCCTGGAACCACGGCGTCGAGGGGGAGACCGAGGACCCCGACATCAACGCCCTGCGCCAGCGCCAGGTCCGCAACCTGCTCACCACGCTCCTGCTGAGCACCGGGGTCCCGATGATCACCGCCGGCGACGAGATGGGGCGCACGCAGAGCGGGAACAACAACGCCTACTGCCAGGACAACGAGATCTCCTGGGTCGACTGGGACCTCGAGGCGTGGCAGCGCGACCTCCTCGCCTTCACCGCGGGCGTGGTGCACCTGCGTCGCCGCCACCCGGTCTTCGCCCGGCCGTACTACTTCGAGGGCATCGCGCCGGATGGCCGCGCCAAGGACCTCGCGTGGCTGCGCGGCGACGGACGTGAGTTCACGGAGGTCGACTGGCACTTCAGCGACAACCGGATGATCGGGATGTACCTGTCCGGGGAGCTCCAGACGCGCGGGCCACGCGGGGAGCGCATGTCCGATGACCCCTTCCTCCTGGTGCTCAACGGCAGCGGGCACTCAGGCACGTTCCTGCTCCCCGGCGAGCCGTTCGGCACCCACTACCAGGTGGTGGTCGACACGGTCGGGGCGTTCGCCGGCGAGGACGGGCACACCCGGACCCACGGCACGGCCCTGCCGATGCCGCCGTTCAGCGCCAAGCTGCTGCGGGTCATGCCCCGCTGACGCACGACCACGGCGCAGGCGCGGCTAGCCCTTGACCGACCCAGCCAGCATGCCACGCACGAAGAACCGCTGGAACGAGATGAACACGATGAGCGGGACGATCATCGAGATGAACGCACCGGCAGACAGCAGATGCCACTGCGAGCCCTTGCTCCCGACCAGCTCGGCCACGCGCACCGTCAGCGGGGCGACCTCGGGGCTGGCACCGAACGTCAGGCCGACGAGCAGGTCGTTCCACACCCAGAGGAACTGGAAGATGGCGAAGGCGGCGATCGCCGGCAGCATCAGCGGGAGCATGATCTTGAAGAAGATCGTCAGGTGGCCGGCACCGTCGACCTTCGCAGCCTCGACGAGCTCCTTGGGCAGCTCGTTCATGAAGTTGTGCATCAGGTAGATGGCCAGCGGCAGCGCGAAGATGCTGTGGGCGATCCAGATGGGCCAGAACGTTCCGTTCAGGCCCGCGTCGACGAAGCGTGTCAGCAGCGGGATCAGCGTCACCTGGATCGGCACGATCTGCAGGGCGAACACGACCACGAAGAGCAGCCCCGCCCCCCGGAAGTCGATCCACGCGAAACCATAGGCGGCCATGCAGGCGATGCTGATCGGGATGATGACGGCAGGGATGGTGATCACCAGGGAGTTGACGAAGTAGTCCGAGAGGTTGGTGCTGCCGCCGAACAGGGCAGCCTCGTAGTTGGCCAGCGTGAACTCCGGGTCCTGCCAGACGGTCCACCACCCCGACCTGCGGATCTCCGACTGGGGCCGGAAGCTGGTGATGAGCAGGCCCAGCGTGGGGATCGTCCACAGGATGGCGATGAGGGCGGCCAACAGCGTGGCCCAGATCGACTTCTGCCGCAGGGCGATGCTGCCCTCGGTGGCCTTCGGCAACTTCCTGGGCGCGACCGCCTCCGGCTCGGCGAGGGCGCTCGGCGCGGGGATCGGAGCAGTCATCAGTGGGCCGCCTTCCGCAGCTGGACGACGTTGTAGACGATGATCGGGGTCACCAGGATGAACAGCAGCACCGCAAGCGCTGCGCCGAGTCCGGCGTTGTCGTACCGGAAGGCCTGGGTGTAGAACTCGTTGGCCACGACGCTGGTGTTGAACCGGCCGCCGGTCATCGTGCGGACCACGTCGAAGACCTTGAGCGTGCCGATCGCGATCGTGGTCAGGACCACGATCATGCCCGGCCTGATGCTCGGGATGGTGATGAAGCGGAACATCTGCAGGCTCGAGACGCCGTCCAGCTTGGCCGCCTCGATGATGTCGTCGGGGATTGCCTTGATCGACGCCGAGAGCACCGTCATGGCGAACCCTGCCTGGATCCAGATCATCACCACGATGAGGAAGAAGGTGTTCCACGGATCGGTGAGCAGGAACTGGTAGGTCTCCAGGCCGAGGCGTTTGAGGATCTCGTTGGCCAGGCCGATCTGGTTGGCGTTGGTGGGCCGGTAGTCGTAGACGAACCTCCAGATGATCGAGGCACCGACCATCGAGATCGCCATGGGGATGAAGACCAGGGCCTTCGACAGCGACTCTGTGCGGGTCCGGTCGACCAGGACGGCGTAGACCAGCCCGATGAGCGTGGCGACGATGGGCACCAGCAGGACCCAGATGAACGTGTTGATCAGGACCCGCTGGTACTCCTGCACCTGGAACAGCGTCAGGTAGTTGTCCAGGCCGACGTACTGCGTGCTGTCCGCGTTCTGGAAGGACTGGATCAGCGTCACCACCGCCGGGTACACCAGTCCGAACGCCACCATGATGAGGGCGGGTCCGACGAAGGCTGCGACCGTGACCGGTTGGTTGGCACGGCCCCTGACCCTGCTCACGGCGAAGAGCAGGACCGCGAAGAACACCGCGAACCCTGCGATGGCCAGGAACATCTGGAGGAACTTGTCGGCGGTGGACATGGAGGCAATCCTTCCCCCAGCCCGCCGTCCAGTCGCGCCGGGCGGGCTGCTTCGTCAGGTGTGAAACCGCGTGGAACTCGGTTCGGGGGGCCAGCCGATGGCCGGCCCCCCGAACCCATTCAGCTCAGCACTGCTCCGGACTACTCCTCCGGCCAGGACTCCTCGATGAAGTCCAGGGTGTCCTGGGTCGACTTCCCGGTGATCCACTCGGTCATGCCGGTCCAGAACGTCCCGGCGCCAACGGCCGACGGCATCGCGTCGGAGCCGTCGAAGCGGAACTGCGAGCCCGGATCGACGAAGGCCTGCTGGGCCACCGCGGCGATCCCGTTGAACAGCGTCGGGTCAGCGTTCATGTTCGCGCTGGCCAGGCCCACGCTGTTCGCAGCGAGGCTGTTGGCGTACTCGACCGTGGACATCCACTCCTGCGCGGCCAGGACCTCGGGACGGTCCGAGAACGCCGTGATGAACTCGCCACCGCCGAGGACCGGCTTGGTCGCCGGGTCAGCTGCAGGCAGGTAGAACGCGAACACGTCGCCGTCCTTGGCGATGTTGGTCCCCTCGGGCCACTGGCCGCCGTAGAACTGCGCCTGGCGGTGCAGGGCGCACGTGCCGTCGAGGATCGTCAGCCCGCCGTCCTGGAACGTCGTCGACGCGATCGACTTGACGTCGCCGTAGCCACCGTTGACGTAGTCCTCGTTCTTCATGAAGTAGCCGACCTCGTCAAGAGCGGCGGCAACCTTGGGATCGTTGAACGGGATCTCGTGGTTGACCCACTGGTCGTAGACCTCCGGGCCGTGCAGCCGCAGCATGACGTCCTCGACCCAGTCCGTGAGCGGCCAGCCGGTCGCGTCACCGGAGCCGATGCCCGCGCACCACGGCTTGTCGACCACACCGCTGGTCACGATCGTGTCGGTCAGGGTCTTCAGCTCGTCCCACGTCGTGGGGATGGTCCAGCCGTTGTCGGCGAACATCGAGGGCGAGTACCAGACGAGGGACTTCAGGTTGGAGCTGTTCGGCGGGGAGTAGAACGTGCCGTCGACGGTCCCGTAGGCCTTCCAGTCAGGAGTCCAGTTGGCGTCCACGTTGGCCACGGTGCCCGCAGTCGGCTCCTTGACGGAGCCGGTGGCCACCATGGTGGCCAGCAGGCCGGGCTGCGGGATCAGCGCGATGTCCGGCGGGTTGCCCGCCTTCTCCCGCACCTTCAGCTGGGCCTCGAACTCGGCGGAACCCTCGAACACGATGCTGGCGCCGGTGCACTCCTCGAACGGGACATAGGCTGCCTCGTACATCTCCAGCTCGGGGCTGAGGATAGATGCGTACACGTTGACGGTCTTGCCGGCGAGGTCGCCGTACGCCTCGTAGGCGGCGCAGTCGGTCGCGGCCGCGCTGCCGCCATCGGTGGCTTCCTCCGAGTCGGAGGAGCACCCGCTGAGGACGAGGGCGAAGCTGGCTGCGCCAGCCGCGGCCACCAGCCAGCGGGATCGGGGAGAACTGGTCATAGAGATGGTCTCCTTGCTGTGCGGGATCGGGGCGGGATGCCGCCCTCGTGTGCAGCATTGCGCGTTCGAGGGCCGCAATCCAAGACCAAAGGCGTGCAACGGCCGTGCAAGTGATAACGATTCGGTAACGCATCGTCACGCCGGCGAACCACGGACCCTGGCTGGCGGGCCGGCTCAGTGCCTTCTCCTCCTCCGGGCCTGGGTCCCGGACCCCTCCGGCGGCGCGGTGGAGGTCCGCACGACCAGCAGCGTTGGCACCACGACCCGCAGGGCCGGCTGGGCATCCGCGTGATGGCTGATCAGCCCGGCGAGCTGGAGCGCCGCGAGCTCGCCCAGGGTCCTGACCGGCTGCGCCACAGTCGTGAGACCCATCGACTCGGAGATGTCGTGATCGTCGATGCCCACGAGCGACAGGTCCTCGGGCACGCGCAACCCCAGGGCGCGCGCCGCGGCCATGACACCGAAGGCCATCTCGTCACTCTCGGCGAACACCGCGGTGGGCCGGTCCTCGCGCGCCAGCAGCGTCATGGCCGCACGCTGGGCACCACGCACGGAGAAGTCCGCACTCACCTCGAGGTTCGGGTCCCAGGCCACGCCAGCCTCCTTGAGTGCCAGCAGGAACCCCTGCTTGCGCTCTGTGGGGGCAGTGAACGGGATCCGCTCGAACGGCCGGCCGGACACGAGCCCGAGGCGCCGGTGCCCGAGGTCCAGGAGGTGGGCGGTGGCCGACCGGGCGGCAGCGACGTCATCGATCGCGACGCTGTGGACCCCGGGCAGGGATGCGCCCAGCAGCACCAGGGGGATCCGCCTGTCGGCCAGCAGCGCGGCCTCGTCCGGTGCCGGGGGAACGTTCACGAGGAGGACACCGTCTGCCTCGCGACGTGGGATGTCGCCGAGGAGTGCCCGCCGCCGGTCGTCGAGGTCGAGCAGCCGATGGACGAGCACGACGATCCCCTTGCCGGCGAACGTCCGCTCCACCCCGTCGAGGACCTGGGCGAAGTACCAGCGGTCGATGTAGGGCATGACCACCGCCACCCGAGCCCGGTCCGAAGCGGCGGGTGGCATCGTGTAGCCGAGCTGCTCGGCGGCCTGCTCGACCTTGATCCGCGTCGCCTCGGAGATGGTCCGGTGGCCGTGCAGGGCGCGGGAGACGGTGGCCGTCGAGACGCCCGCGAGCTCGGCAACGTCCCGCACAGTCGTGGCCATCGACGCACCTCCGCGGCGCAGGCTACCGCCCCCGGGCGCTGATCAGCCGGGTGCACCGGGGCCCACGGGGCCCCCGGGCATCGCTTCTCGATCAGCAGGCACCGGAGGGCCCTCGGGTAGTAGCGTCACGGGGGTGATTGGTCGATTCCCCAGCATTGACATCAGCCCGGTCGTCGAGGGCGGGCGCTATCCCGTCAAGGCGGTCGTCGGAGAGACCTTCCCCGTCTCCGTGACCGCCTTCCGCGAGGGGCACGACGCGATGAGCGTCGAGGTCCAGTTCGTCCCGCCCGGACATGGCGATGCCGAGTTCGTGATCGGGGAGCCTGACGGCCCCCTGCTCCGGATGCACGAGGTCGGCCCGACCCAGCCCGACCGCTGGACCGTCGACGCCCAGCTCGACCGTGAGGGCGACTGGACCTACTACATCGTCACGGCCGGCGATCCCTACGAGACCTGGAAGCACAAGGCCGAGATCAAGCTGCCCGCCGGGATCGACGTCGAGCTCGAGCTGGAGGAGGGGGCGCGCGTCCTCGACCGCGCCGCCGCGCTGGCCGGCAGCGCGCATGCCCGCAAGGTCCTCACCGAGGCCGCCGCCGCGATGCGCGACACGGCGGAGACGGCCGCCCAGCGCCTCTACGCCGCTGAGGCCCCGGCGGTCCGGGCCGCGCTCGACGAGTTCCCGCTGCGCGAGCTGCCGCACCTCTCCGGGCCCTGGCCGGTGCGCGTCGAGCGCCCCCGTGCGCTCTACGGCGCCTGGTACGAGTTCTTCCCGCGCTCGGAGGGCGCCACCCTCGACCCGCCACGCTCAGGGACCTTCCGCACGGCTGCCAAGCGCCTGCCCGGGGTGGCAGCGATGGGCTTCGACGTGGTGTACCTCCCCCCGATCCATCCCATCGGCCACACGTTCCGCAAGGGTCCGAACAACACCCTGACCCCCGGTCCGGACGATCCCGGGTCGCCGTGGGCGATCGGCTCCGAGGCCGGCGGCCATGACGCGGTCCATCCGGACCTCGGCACGATGGCCGACTTCGAGCACTTCATGGCGGTGGCCGCCGAGAACGGCCTGGAGATCGCCCTGGACTTCGCGCTGCAGGCCTCCCCGGACCACCCGTGGGTCACCGAGCATCCCCAGTGGTTCACGACCCGCGCCGACGGATCCATCGCCTACGCGGAGAACCCCCCGAAGAAGTACCAGGACATCTACCCGATCGCATTCGACGCGGACTTCGACGGGCTGGTCGATGAGTGCGAGCGGATCCTGCGGCTGTGGATGGGCAAGGGCGTGCGGATCTTCCGCGTGGACAACCCGCACACGAAGACCGTCGAGTTCTGGGAGGTCCTGTTCGCCCGGATCCACGCCACCGACCCGGACGTGCTGTTCCTCGCCGAGGCGTTCACCCGTCCGGCGATGATGCGCACCCTGGGGACCGTGGGCTTCCACCAGAGCTACACCTACTTCACCTGGCGCAACACGAAGTGGGAGCTGGAGACGTACTTCACCGAGCTCAGCACCTTCGCCGCGGACTACATGCGACCCAACTGCTTCGTGAACACCCCGGACATCAACCCGTTCTTCCTGCAGTCGGGCAACAAGGCAGCCTTTGCGATCCGCGCGACCCTGGCGGCCCTGCTGGCCCCCACCTACGGCGTGTACGCCGGATTCGAGATCTACGAGCACAAGCCGCTGGCTCCGGGCAAGGAGGAGTACCTGGACTCCGAGAAGTTCCAGTACCGCCCGCGTGACTGGGCAGCGGCCTCGCACACCAGCCTGGTGCCCTACCTGACGCTCCTCAACCGGATCCGCAGGGAGCACCCGGCGTTCCACGAGCTGCGCAACCTGCGGTTCGAGACCATCGACAACCCGCAGCTGATCGCCTGGTCGAAGCGGACAGCCGACGAGGTCGTGGTCGTCACCTGCGTGCTGGACCCCAACGGCCCCCAGGCCGGCACCCTGCACCTGGACCTGGCCGCACTGGGATTCGGGTCCGACGAGCGCGTCCTGGCCCGCGACCTCATCACCGGCCAGACCTGGGCGTGGGGCGCGCACAACTACATCCGGCACGACCCGAATTTCACCTGTGCACATGCCGTTGTTCTCGAGAGGATGCCATGACCCCGTCCAACACCCCCGCAGACCCCGGCACGCCGAAGGCGGGAGCGAAGGCCGCGAAGCCGGCCGCTCGGACCGGCCCAGCCACCCGGCCGGTCGACACCGGCGACATCGACCGGCTCGTCGATGGGGCCAGCGCCAGCCCGCACGCGATCCTGGGTGCCCACCCGCACGACGGCGGGGTGACGATCCGCGTGCTGCGCCCGATGGCCAAGGAGGTCATCGTGGTCACGCCGACGGACCGGTACCCGATGCTGCACGAGCACCGTGGGGTCTGGGTCGTCGTGCTTCCGGGCGAGGTCATCCCCGCCTACACCATCGACGTGGACTACGGCCAGGGCCTGATCCCCGCGGATGACCCCTACCGCTTCCTGCCGACCCTCGGCGAGCTGGACCTGCACCTGATCGGTGAGGGCCGCCACGAGGAGCTCTGGAAGACCCTCGGTGCCCACGAGCGCACCTACGACAGCCCGTTCGGACCGATCACGGGCACGTCCTTCGCCGTCTGGGCCCCCAGCGCCGAGGGTGTTCGCGTCGTCGGCGACTTCAACGGCTGGGACGGCACCGGGCACCCCATGCGCTCGATGGGCAGCACCGGCGTGTGGGAGCTGTTCATCCCCAACATCGGCGCGGGCACCACCTACAAGTTCTCCATCCTGGGCAAGGACTGGGTCTGGCGCGAGAAGGCCGACCCGATGGCCTTCCACACCGAGGTCCCGCCGTCGACAGCGTCGGTCGTCTACACCTCGGACTACACGTGGGGCGACGACCAGTGGCTGGCCACGCGGGCCGCGACCGACGTCATCAACGCCCCGATGAGCGTCTACGAGGTGCACCTGGGATCCTGGCGCCTGGGCCTGGACTACCGCCAGATCGCCGAGCAGCTGGTGGCCTACGTGACCGAGATGGGCTTCACCCACGTGGAGCTGATGCCGGTGGCCGAGCACCCGTACGCCCCGAGCTGGGGCTACCAGGTGACCTCGTACTTCGCCCCCACCTCGCGGTTCGGCAAGCCCGACGACTTCCGCTTCGTCGTGGACAGCCTGCACCAGGCCGGCATCGGCGTGATCCTCGACTGGGTCCCGGCGCACTTCCCCAAGGACGCCTGGGCGCTGGCCCGCTTCGACGGCACCGCGCTCTACGAGCACGCCGACCCGCGACGTGGCGAGCAGCCCGACTGGGGCACCTACGTCTTCGACTTCGGCCGCACGGAGGTCCGCAACTTCCTGGTCTCGAACGCCATCTACTGGCTCGAGGAGTACCACATCGACGGCCTGCGCGTGGATGCCGTGGCCTCGATGCTGTACCTGGACTACTCGCGCAACGAGGGCGAGTGGCTGCCCAACCAGTACGGCGGCCGCGAGAACCTCGACGCCGTGGCCTTCCTGCAGGAGATGAACGCGACCGTCTACAAGCGCGTGCCCGGCGTGGTCACGATCGCTGAGGAGTCCACCTCGTGGCCGGGCGTCACGCGCCCCACGTACCTCGGGGGCCTCGGGTTCGGCCTCAAGTGGAACATGGGCTGGATGAACGACTCGCTGGGCTACATCTCCCGCGAGCCCGTCCACCGCATGTGGCACCACAACGAGATGACCTTCGCGATGGTCTACGCGTGGAGCGAGCACTTCGTCCTGCCCATCTCGCACGACGAGGTGGTCCATGGCAAGGGCTCCCTGGTGCAGAAGATGCCGGGCGACCGCTGGCAGAAGACGGCCAACCTGCGCGCCTACCTGGGCTACATGTGGGCCCACCCCGGCAAGCAGCTGCTGTTCATGGGCTCCGAGTTCGCCCAGACCTCCGAGTGGAGCGAGGAGCGCGGCCTCGAGTGGTGGCTGTGCGAGTACCAGGACCACTACGGCGTGCAGCACTGCGTGCGCGACATGAACCTCGCCTACCGGGAGACCCGGGCCCTCTGGGACCAGGACAACACCCCCGACGGGTTCCAGTGGATCGACGCCAACGATGCCTCGGGCAACGTGTTCTCGTGGCTGCGGATCGGCAGTGACGGATCCGTGCTCGCCTCGATCACGAACTTCTCCCCCGTGGTCCGTGGCGACTACCGCGTGGGCCTGCCGAGCACCGGCTACTGGCGCGAGGTGCTCAACACGGATGCCGAGGCCTACGGTGGCTCCGGCGTCGGCAACTTCGGCGGAGTGGTGGCCGAGGAGCAGTCGTGGCACGGGCGCCCCGCGTCGGCCATGGTGACCCTGCCCCCGCTGGCCACGGTGTGGTTGCGCTACGACGCCGCAGCGACCGAGGGGAGCGCCGCACCGGACGAGGCCACCACCGACTGAGCCACGGGCCCACCGTGGGCCGTGATCCATGCGCCTTCGCGCCCTTCTAGCGTGCGCAAGGTGCATGGATCACGGCGCGCGGGGGCGTCGCGTGGCGGGCTGGGGGCGGTCGTGGTGCGCCCGCGTGCTCAGAACAGGGCGTTGGCCAGGTCGATGCGCGCACGCGCGACAGCCGGATCGTCGGGGCCCACGACCTCGAAGAGGTCGAGCAGGTGCGTGCGCAACCGGTCGCGGTCGTCGCCGGCGGTGAACCGGATCGCTCCGGTGAGCCGTGCGAACGCCTCCACGGGTCGACCATCGAGGACGAGGACGTCGGCGGCCCGCTGCTGCGCGGCGAGGTCGTCGGGGGCGGCGTCGGCCGCCGCCAGGACGGCGGCGTGCTCGGCTCCGTCCACACGCTCGAAGACGCCCACGAGGGCCAGCCCCGCTCGGGCGACGGGGTCGGCGGGGGTGGAGTCCAGGATCGACTGGTAGGCCGCACGCGCAGCCGCCCAGTCCCCCGATTCGATCGCGTCGTAGGCGGCCTCCATCCGCGGGTCCGCCGGCGGCTCGTCAGCAGGCGCGACGGCCGCGCCACCGGGCACCGCTCCGGCGACCGTGCCGGTGACCCCGTTGGCCGCCGCGAGCGCGAGGAGCTCCTCGAGGTACGCCCGGATCTGCGGCTCCGGCAGTGCGCCCTGGAACAGTGGCAGGGGACGACCGCCCACGACCGCGAACACGCTGGGGATGGACTGGACCTGGAACGCCTGGGCGATCGCCGGGTTGGCGTCGACGTCCACCTTCGCCAGGACCCACCGGCCGGCGTACTCATCGGCCAGCCTCTCCAGGATCGGCGAGAGCGCCTTGCATGGCCCGCACCAGGTGGCCCAGAGGTCCAGGACCACGGGGACCTGCATCGAGGCATCCATCACGTCGGTCTGGAAGCTCGCGTCGCTGACGTCCACGACCACTGGCAGGGCGTGGGGGTTCGCGCTGCGCTCAGCGGCGCGCGCCTCCGCCTGTGCCTGTGCCTCGCGTGCGGCAGCAAGGGCTGCGAGATCGACGGCTCCGTATCCAGAGAGGTTGCTCATGCCGGCATTCTCCCATCCGCCGCGGCGTGCTGCGGGCAGCCCGTCCGTCCACGTCGCATCCGACGCGCGGTGAGGGCGGTTGCGTCCCAAAGGTGTCGCGACGGGTGGCTCGCTGGCCCTCGGACCGCCCGGGCAACTAGCCTCACAGGCATGCCGACCCCAGGATCGATCGTTCAGGCGGGCGACGCCGACTCGCAGTGGTACCGCAACGCCGTGGTCTACGAGGTCTTCGTGCGCGGCTTCTTCGACGCCACTGCCGACGGCAACGGCGATCTCCGCGGCCTGACCTCCAAGCTGGACTACCTGCAGTGGCTGGGTGTCGACTGCCTGTGGCTGCTGCCCTTCTACGACTCCCCCCTGCGCGACGGCGGCTACGACATCGCCGACTTCCTGTCGGTGCACCCCGACTATGGGACGTTGGACGACGCGATCACCCTGATCGAGGAGGCGCACCGACGCGGGATCCGGGTCATCGCGGACATGGTCGTGAACCACACCTCCGACCAGCACGCGTGGTTCCAGGAGTCCCGCTCGAGCCGGGACAACCCGAAGGCCGACTGGTACGTGTGGAACGACGACGACACCCGGTGGTCCGAGGCACGGATCATCTTCGTGGACTCCGAGTCGAGCAACTGGGCCTGGGACGGCACCCGCGGGCAGTTCTACTGGCACCGCTTCTACAGCCACCAGCCCGACCTGAACTACAACAACCCCGAGGTCCGCCAGGCGATGCTCGACGTGGTCGACCACTGGCTCGCCCTGGGCCTGGACGGGTTCCGCCTCGACGCCGTTCCCTACCTGTTCGAGGCTGACGGCACCAACGGCGAGAACCTCCCCGCGACCCACGAGTTCCTGCGCGAGCTGCGCGCGCACGTCGACGCCCGGTTCCCGGGCACAGTCCTGCTCGCGGAGGCCAATCAGTGGCCCGAGGACGTCGTGGAGTACTTCGGCGACGGGGACGAGTGCCACATGTGCTTCCACTTCCCGCTGATGCCCCGCATGTTCATGGCGCTGCGCCGGCAGGACGCGAGCGCGGTGCACGACATCCTCGCCGGAATCCCTGCGATCCCGGACGGCTGCCAGTGGGGGATCTTCCTGCGCAACCACGACGAGCTGACCCTGGAGATGGTCACCGACGAGGAGCGCGACTACATGTACCAGCAGTACGCGACCGACCCGCGGATGCGCCGCAACGTGGGGATCAGCCGCCGGCTCTTCCCCCTCGTCGAGGGCGACCGCCGGCAGGCCGAGCTGCTGCACTCCCTGCTGTTCACCCTGCCCGGGACACCGATCCTCTACTACGGCGACGAGATCGGCATGGGCGACAACATCAACCTCGGCGACCGCGACGGCGTGCGCACCCCGATGCAATGGACGCCTGACCGCAACGGCGGGTTCTCGCAGGCCGACTTCGCCTCGGTGTACCTGCCACCGTCGATGGACCCGGTCTACGGGTTCGGTGCCAGGAACGTCGAGTCGAGCCAGCGCAACCATGCCTCCTTCCTGCAGTGGATCCGCCGCATGATCCAGATCCGCCGGGAGCACCCGATCTTCGGCGTCGGAGGGCTGGACCTGCTGCAGGACTCGAACAACGCGGTGCTGGCCTACCTGCGGACCCCTGCCTCAGCGCGACAGCGGCCGATCCTGTGCGTGGCCAACTTCTCCGCGGCGGCCCAGCCCGTGGAGCTGGACATCGGACAGTACGCAGGATTGCGACCGATCGAGCTGCTGGGCGGCGTCGAGTTCCCGCAGATCGGCGAGCTGCCGTACTTGTTGACGCTCCCGCCGTTCGGGTTCCTGACCTTCGAGCTCAACGAGGACGACCGCGACAACTAGGACGACGAGGGGACGTGATTCCGGGTGAGACTGACCAATCGGGGTAGGCGCGGTGGTGGGCCTGCGCACGAAGGGCCCGACCTTGTGATCGTGGCCAATCGGCTTCCGGTGGAGTTCGATGCGGAGGAGGGCTGGCGCCGGGCCCCCGGGGGCCTGGTCTCGGCGATGGAGTCCGTGCTGCGCGAGACGCAGGCGCTCTGGATCGGCTGGAGCGGGCAGTTCAGCGACTCCGGGGCCGACTCCGAGCACCCGGTGCCCCCGGAGCCTCCGGCCATGGTCGGCGACGTCGAGCTCGTGGAGGTCCCGCTCACCAGCGCTGAGGTGACCGCCCACTACGACGGTTTCTCCAACGGGGCACTCTGGCCGAACTACCACGGCGGCATCGTGGCGCCGGTGTACCACCGCAGCGAGTTCGAGGCCCACCGCGAGGTCAACGAGCGGTTCGCCGACATCGTGGCGGACACCGCACGGCTCGGTGCGCGCGTGTGGGTCCACGACTACCAGCTGCAGCTGGTCCCCGCCCTGCTGCGGGCCCGGCGCCCCGACCTGCGGATCGGCTTCTTCCTGCACATCCCGTTCCCCCCGGTGGAGATCTTCAGCCAGCTCCCGTGGCGCCGGCAGGTCATCGAGGGGCTGCTGGGAGCCGACGTCGTGGGCTTCCAGACCAGCGACGCGGTGATCAACTTCCAGCGGGCGGCACGCCGGTTCGCCGACGTCGTGGACTACCACGGCGAGCTGCACGTCGCTGCAGCCCGGTGGGGCGCGCCCGGTCGCCATCCGCGCCTTCCCCATCGGGATCCGGGCCAGCGACTACGCCGAGCTGGCGGCGCAGCCGGAGGTGCAGGAGCGCGCACGGCAGATCCGCGCCGACGTCGGGGATCCCGAGGTCCTGCTCCTGGGTGTGGACCGGCTGGACTACACCAAGGGGATCGACGTGCGGATCCAGGCCGTCACCGAGCTGATGCTCGACGGCGACCTGGACCCGCAGCGGAGCGCGTTCATCCAGGTCGCGCCACCCACCCGGGCCAAGGTCGAGGAGTACCAGAAGATCCGCGACGACGTGGAGCTGCTGGTCAGCCGCGCGAACGGGGCTCTGGGACCGGTGGGCACCAACCCGATCCACTACATGCACCAGTCCATGGCACCCGACGAGCTTGCGGCGCTGTACGTCGCGGCCGACGTGATGCTGGTGACGCCCCTGCGCGACGGGATGAACCTCGTGGCCAAGGAGTACGTTGCGGCCAAGATCGACGATCGGGGGGCGCTCGTCCTCAGCGAGTTCACCGGCGCCGCCGAGCAGATGTCGCAGGCGTGGCTGGTCAACCCCTATGACATCGAGGGCATGAAGCGCGCGATCATGGCTGCGCTGGGCGAGCCCCCGGAGCAGGGAGCTGCCCGGATGCGGGCCCTGCGCGTGGGGGTCACCACCGACGACGTGGCCAGCTGGGCCGCGAGCTTCCTGAGCGCCCTCTCGCCGCAGGAGAGCCCTGATGTCACCTGACCTGCTCGCGGCGCTCGAGTCGCTGGGCGCAGCGGAGCGACTCCTCGTGGCCCTGGACTTCGACGGGACGATCTCCCCCATCGTGGCGGTGCCCTCGGACGCCCGGCCGGTGCCGGGGGCACTGCACCTGCTGGGTCGACTGTCCGCTGCCCCGGGCACGCAGGTCGTCCTGGTCTCCGGGCGCGCGCGCCGTGACCTGGCGGCCGTCAGCGGGGCTGGCGGCATCGCCACCCTGATCGGCTCGCACGGGCAGGAGATCGGGGCCGATCTCGCCCTCAGCGAGGACGAGGTCGCGCTGCTGGAGGAGGTCCGGGCGAGAGTCGCCGCAGCGGTGGGGGACATCCCCGGGGTCCGGGTCGAGGACAAGCCGGCCGGGCTGGCCGTGCATGTGCGCGGCTGCACGCAGGCCGACGGGGAGCGCGCCCTGGATCTGGTGCGGGACCTGGCCGATGTCATGGCCGGCACGTTCTGCCTCGAGGGCAAGCTCGTGATCGAGATGTCCACGCGGCCGCTGGACAAGGGCTCCGCGCTGCGTGCCCTCATCGAGGCCGACCCCGCGCGTCGGGTCGTGTTCGCCGGTGATGACGTCACGGACGAGTCGGCGATGGCCGTCCTGCGGGCCGACGACATCGCCATCAGGGTGGGGGCCGGCCAGACCCTGGCCCGCTACCGGGTCCCCGACCCGCAGTCGATGCTCGAGGTGCTGTCCGCGCTGGCCCACGTGCGAGCGGTGGGCAGCACCGAGCCGGGCTGACCCGCACCGCTCCGCCCATGAGCGGCGCGCGATGATGCCGGTCAGATCGGCTCGCGGTAGGTGCCCCACTCGGCGCGGAGCACGTCGCACATCTCCCCGAGGGTCGCCTCGGCCCTCGCGGCGTCGATCAGCAGCGGGACGAGGTTGGTGTCGGTCCGGGAGGCCTCGGCCAGGACGGCGAGGGCCTTCTCGACGGCTGCGGCGTCACGTGCGGCACGGCGCTCGGCGAGCTGGGCGACCTGCGCCCGCTCCACCTCGTGCGACACGCGCAGGATCTCCAGCGGCGACTCGATCGCGTCGGTGTGCACGTTGACGCCGACCACGCGCTTGCGCCCGTCCTCCACCGCGCGCTGATGCTCGAAGGCGGCGTCGGCGATCAGTCCTGTGAACCAGCCTGTCTCGATCCCCGCCAGCAGCCCCGAGGTGATCGGGCCGATGGGATGGATGCCGTCGGGCTGGCGGCGCTCCCCGAGCTCGCGGATCTGGGCGAAGATCGCCTCCGCCTGGGCCTCGATCCGATCGGTGAGGGCCTCCACGTACCAGCTGCCGCCCAGCGGGTCGGCGACGTTGGCCACGCCGGTCTCCTCGGCGATCACCTGCTGGGTGCGCAGGGCGATCTGCGCGGCCCTCTCGCTGGGCAGTGCGAGCACCTCGTCCAGGGCGTTGGTGTGCAGCGAGTTGGTGCCGCCGAGCACGGCGGCCAGCGCCTCGATCGCCGTGCGGACGATGTTGTTGTCCGGCTGTGGGGCGGTCAGGCTCACCCCGGCGGTCTGGGTGTGGAAGCGCAGCCACTGGGCACGGTCGGTCGTCGCGCCGTACTCGTCGCGCAGCCACCGCGCCCAGATCCGCCGGGCCGCCCGGAACTTGGCGATCTCCTCGAAGAAGTCGATGTGCGCATCGAAGAAGAAGGACAGCCCGGGAGCGAAGTCATCGACGGCCAGGCCTCGGGACAGGCCCAGCTCGACGTACCCGAAGCCGTCGGCGAGCGTGAACGCCAGCTCCTGGGCAGCCGTGGATCCCGCCTCCCGGATGTGGTACCCGGACACGCTCAGCGGCTTGTACCTCGGCACGTGCACGCCGACCCACTCCATGAGGTCACCGATCAGGCGCAGGTGCGGCTCGGGGCCGAACAGCCACTCCTTCTGGGCGGTGTACTCCTTGAAGATGTCGGTCTGCAGGGTGCCGTCGAGCCGGGTGATGTCCACGCCCTGGCGCTCGGCGGCCACCACGTACATCGCGAAGATGGGCACCGCCGGCCCCGAGATGGTCATCGAGGTCGTGACCTCGTCCAGGGGGATCCCGGCGAACAGGACCTCCATGTCCGCCGCCGAGTCGATCGCGACACCGCAGTGGCCGACCTCGCCGCGGGCCAGTGCGTCGTCGGAGTCCCGGCCCATCAGGGTCGGCATGTCGAACGCGACCGACAGCCCACCTCCTCCGGCGGCCAGGATGTCGCGGAACCGGCCGTTGGTCTGCTCGGCGTTGCCGAACCCGGCGAACTGCCGGATCGTCCACAGCCGGCCGCGGTAGCCCGAGGGGTGCAGGCCGCGGGTGAACGGGAACTGCCCCGGCCAGCCGATCTGGGCCACCGGCTCGCCGCCGTCGGGCGGACCGTACACGGGTGCCACCTCGTCACCGGACAGGGTGGTGAAGTCGGCGTCGCGGACCTTGCCTGACGCGCGCGCGGCGTCGAAGTCCGCCTCCCAGCGCGAACGACCCTCAGAGCTGCTCATGTCCGCCACGGTACTCGTCGCGGGGCCCGCGGGCGCCACATGGACTCAACCCGCCCTGCCAGCGACCTCCGCCACGATCCGGTCCGCGGCCGTGAACGCGTCGGTGCGCCCCGCCGCGACATCGTCGGCCAGGCCCTCGAGGGCCCCGTCACCGCCGATGCCGGCGAACCGCGCCTGCAGCGCGGCGAGGGCGATCCCCTGGATCTCGGACCGGGCACGCGTGCGTCGGCGGACCATGCCCGTGCCCGAGGACTCCAGCCAGGCCCGATGCTCATCGATCGCCGCGACCAGCGCGCTCAGCCCCTCACCCCGGGTGGCGATGACCTTGAGCACCGGCGGCTTCCACGCGCCGGCCTGGCCCGAGGGACCGAGGCTGATCATGTGGCGCAGCTCGCGCGCGGTGGCGTCCGCGCCGTCCCGGTCGGCCTTGTTCACCACGAAGATGTCGCCGACCTCGAGGATGCCGGCCTTGGCCGCCTGGATCCCGTCGCCCATCCCCGGCGCCAGCAGCACGATCGTGGTGTCCGCCTCACCGGCGACCTCCACCTCCGACTGCCCGACTCCCACGGTCTCCACCAGCACCGGATCGCACCCGGCCGCATCGAGGACGCGCACCGCCTGCGGCGTTGCCGAGGCGAGCCCACCCAGGTGCCCCCGCGAGGCCATCGAACGGATGAACACCTCCGGGTCGGTGGCGTGCTCCTGCATCCGGATGCGGTCGCCGAGCAGCGCGCCCCCGGAGAACGGCGAGGACGGATCGACGGCCAGCACCCCGACCCGGCGCCCGGCCGCGCGGAACTGCGCGACCAGCGCCGAGGTCGTGGTGGACTTGCCGACGCCCGGCGAGCCGGTGAGCCCCACGATGTGGGCGCTGCCCGACCGCGGGGCCAGTGCCGCCATGAGTGCGCGCAGCTGCGGGGCCCCGTCCTCGACGAGCGTGATCAGCCGCCCCACCGAGCGGGGGTCCCCCGCCAGGGCGCGCTCGACCAGCTCGTCGACATCCGCGGTCCGCGCCACGCCACTCCTCCTCCACCACGGTCACCGGACCGGGCCGCCACCGGACCGGACCCGATCGAGCCGCTCGTGCGTGGCCCGTCCCGCGATCGATCCGGATCTCCGACCACGAATCCTCGCAGAAGCGGATCGATCTGCCGTCGACTGGTCGCCGCGACCCGGCCGTCGTCGGCCGATGGCCGGGTCGCGCCCGTTCCGGCTCAGGCCTTGGGGACTCGGATGATCAGGCCGTCGCCCTGGCCGCCGCCGCCGCACAGGGCCGCGGCCCCCACGCCGCCACCACGCCGCTTGAGCTCCAGGGCCAGGTGCAGCACGATCCGTGCGCCGGACATCCCGACCGGGTGGCCCATCGCGATCGCGCCACCGTTGACGTTGACCTTCTCCGGGTCCACGCCGAGCTTCTTGGTGGAGACGATGCCCACGGCGGCGAAGGCCTCGTTGAGCTCCAGGAGGTCGAGGTCGGCCGGGGTGATGCCCTCCTTCTCGCACGCCCTGAGCACGGCATTCGCCGGCTGCTCCTGCAGGGACGCGTCCGGACCAGCGACAACGCCGTGCGCGCCGATCTCAGCCAGCCACGTCAGGCCGAGCTCCTGCGCCTTCGCCTTGCTCATCACCACGACGGCCGCGGCCCCATCGGAGATCTGCGAGGCGGAGCCGGCGGTGATGGTTCCGTCCTTCGTGAACGCCGGGCGCAGCCGAGCCAGCGACTCGACCGTGGTGTCAGCACGCACCCCCTCGTCGACGCTGAACTCGATCGGGTCGCCCTTGCGCTGCGGGATCGACACCGGCACGATCTCGTCGTCGAACAGCCCGTCCTTGGCCGCACGCGCCGCCAGCTGGTGCGAGCGCGCCGAGAACTCGTCCTGCTCCTCGCGGGTGAGGTCGTAGCGGGCGTTGAACTGCTCGGTCGACAGGCCCATGGCCAGGCCGTCGATGGCGCAGAACAGCGCGTCGTGGGCCATCGAGTCCTTCATGGTCCAGTCGCCGTACTTCACACCCTCCCGGCTTCCCACCAGCACGTGCGGGGCGTTGGTCATCGACTCCATGCCCCCGGCCACGACGATGTCGAACTCGCCGGCGCGGATCAGCTGGTCGGCCAGGGCGATCGCGTCGATGCCCGAGAGGCACACCTTGTTGATGGTCAGCGCAGGCACGTCCAGCGGGATGCCGCCGGCGAGGGCGGCCTGACGTGCGGTGATCTGACCCGCACCGGCCTGGATGACGTGGCCCATGATCACGTACTGCACCTGGTCGCCGGACACTCCGGCCCGCTCCAGGGCGCCCTTGATGGCGATGCCACCGAGCTCGACGGCCGAGAACCCCTTCAGGGACCCGAGCAACCGACCCATCGGGGTTCGGGCTCCGGCGACGATCACGGATCCGGACATGGCGTTCCTCTCTGTCGTGGGGTTCTGGTCGGACTGCTCGAGGGGCCACGATGCAAGGGCTGGTGCGGGACCGGCTGACATGGCGTACCTCTCGGTCGTGGGAACTGCGGTGCTGTTCACGCCCCACGATAGCCACGCGCCCACACCGACGGAACACCGCCTCGGCATCGCCGGCCCGACGGTGTCCACGGGCTGCGGAAGGCTGGCGCCGGGCGGTCGCCGACGGCGGCCGGCGGCCGGGATCGCCCACGGCGTAGGCTGATTGCGCGCGGGCGTCCCACGGTGGCCGCCAGCGCCCCCAGCAACACGCCCGGCTGCGCGCCGGGCAGGAAGGCGGTTCCGGATGGACACCCCCACCACCGCGCCCGAGATGCACGGTTCGTCGCCGGTGGCAGCCCTCGGCCCGCTGGTCGAGCGGATCGACCACGTCGGCCTGGCTGTGGCTGACCTCGACGCCGCCATCGCGTTCTACGAGCGCGCCTTCGGGCTGCACTCGGTGCACGAGGAGGTCAACGAGGAGCAGGGCGTGCGCGAGGCGATGATCGACATCGCCGGGTCCGGCTCGTTCCTGCAGCTGCTCGCGCCCCTTCGTGCGGACTCCCCCATCGGCAAGTTCCTCGCGCGCAGCGGCGAGGGGATGCAGCAGCTGGCCTTCCGGGTCAGCGACATCGACGTCGCCGGGGAGCGCCTGCGCGCGGCTGGGGTGCGCCTGCTCTACGACGTCCCCAAGCGCGGCACCGCAGGTTCGCGGGTCAACTTCGTGCACCCCAAGGACTGCGGCGGCGTGCTCGTCGAGCTCGTCGAGCCGGCCAAGGACGCCACAGCGCACTGACCGTCGACCGCGGTGCCGGATTCGCCCAGCCCATGGGCGATCCCGGCGTGCCCGACCGCCCAGCCAGGCAACCCTGCCCCGGGTGTCGTCAGCAGGTTACCGAGCAGTAGCCTGAGTGGGACCGATGCCCGTCCGACATCCCTGGAGGTCCCCCGTGAAGCAGATCCTCGACGCGATCCTGGCCGATGGCCACCTCGAGCCGGGCTTCGCCGACATCCCGATGCCCGAGTCCTACCGGGCCGTGACGGTGCACGCCGACGAGGAGGAGATGTTCGCCGGCGTTGCGCACCCGGGACAAGGACCCGCGCAAGTCCCTGCACGTCGACCAGGTGCCCTGTCCCCGAGCTCGGCCCGGGCGAGGCACTGGTCGCGGTCATGGCCTCCGGCATCAACTACAACACGGTGTGGACCTCGATCTTCGAGCCGGTGTCGACGTTCGGGTTCCTCAAGCGCTACGGCCGCACCCACGAGCTCGCCAAGCGCCACGACCTGCCGTACCACATCGTCGGGTCCGACCTGGCCGGCGTCGTGCTGCGCACCGGGCCGGGCGTGAATGCGTGGAAGTCCGGTGACGAGGTCGTCGCGCACTGCCTGTCGCGTCGAGCTCGAGAGCCCGATGGGCCACAACGACACGATGATGGATCCCGAGCAGCGGATCTGGGGGTTCGAGACCAACTTCGGCGGCCTGGCTGAGGTCGCCCTGGTCAAGTCCAACCAGCTCATGCCCAAGCCCAAGCACCTGACCTGGGAGGAGGCCGCCGCTCCCGGGCTGGTCAACTCCACCGCGTACCGCCAGCTCGTCTCGCGCAACGGGGCGGGGATGAAGCAGGGCGACACCGTGCTGATCTGGGGCGCCTCCGGCGGCCTGGGCTCCTACGCCACCCAGATGGCCCTCAACGGTGGGGCCACACCCGTGTGCGTGGTCTCCAGCGACGAGAAGGCCGACATCTGTCGCAAGATGGGCGCCGAGCTGATCATCGACCGCGGGCCGAGGACTACAGGTTCTGGAAGGACCCGCAGACCCAGGACCCCAAGGAGTGGCAGCGGTTCGGCAAGAAGATCCGTGAGCTCACCGGCGGCGAGGACGTCGACATCGTCTTCGAGCACCCGGGCCGTGAGACGTTCGGCGCCTCGGTGTACGTGACGCGCAAGGGCGGCACCATCGCCACCTGCGCCTCGACCTCGGGCTACATGCACGAGTACGACAACCGGTACTTCTGGATGAACCTCAAGCGCATCATCGGCTCGCACTTCGCCAACTACCGCGAGGCCTACGAGGCCAACCGCCTGATCGACCGCGGGCTGATCCACCCCACGCTGTCGAACGTGTTCGCCCTGGAGGACACGGGTGACGCCGCCTACGACGTCCACCACAACCTGCACCAGGGCAAGGTCGGCGTCCTGTGCCTGTCACCCGAGGAGGGCCTCGGCGTGCGCAACGAGGAGAAGCGCGCGAAGCACCTGGACGCGATCAACCGCTTCCGCGGCATCTGATCCCCGAGCAGGTCGGGCGCGCCGTGTCGCTCCGGCGCGTCCGACCCCGGCTCCGCGAGCGCGACCACGGCGCGACGCGTGACCTCCGATCGCACACGAAGCGAACCGATAGGACCGGCTCGCCGGTCCGCGGCCACGCGCACGATCTGAACCGATAGCCCTGCGCAGGCAGTCAGACGGTTCACTTCATGCGCGGTCGCCGTCCCGTCGATTCGCTCGCCAGAACGCACTCGGCGAGTCGTCGGCGCGCCGATCAGAGGGTGGCGAGCCAGCCGCCCAGGGCGTGGGCGACCGCGTCCGGGTCCTCAACGGCTGTCAGGTGACCTGCGGCCGGGATCTCGACCACGGTCGTGGCACTGCCCCCTGATCGCGCCGCATCGGCCATCGCCCTCGCGTCGGACGCCGGAGAGATGGTGTCCTCGGCGCCGTACAGGACCAGCACCGGACCGCCGAACGCCGCGATGTCCGTCAGGGAATCGGGTCGGGCCGCCATCGCGCGCTGTGCCCACGCCACTCCGGCCGCAGGCTGGGCTCCGATCCACCGGCGCACGGTCGCGACCACATCGGGCCGGGACTCCCGCGTGGTGGCGCCCAGGAGGTTGGCCAGCATCCCGTCGGCGATGCCTGCCGCATTCCCCGCCGCCTCGACGGCGGACGCGACCGCCTCACGATTCGCCGCCGCCTCCGGGGTGTCGGCACTCGCCTTGGTGTCGGCCAGGACGATCGCCGCAACTCGCTGGGGGTGCCGGCGCAGCAGCGCCATCGTCACGTACCCGCCCATCGACAGCCCGCCCACGACCGCCCGCTCGATCCCCAGCTCGTCCAGGAGCCCCACCACGGCATCCGCCATCACGTCCAGCGAGGGTGGCTCCGCAGCCAGGGCGCTCCCGCCGAATCCCGGCAGGTCCGGGGTGATCACCCGATGGCCCCCCTGAGCCAGCGACTGGCGCTGGGCGGCCCACAGGGAGCTGTCCATCGGGAACGCGTGCAGGAGGACGACGGGCCGACCGGATCCACTCTCGACGTGATGCAGCATGCCCAGAAGGCTAGCGACTCCTCGTCCCGCCGCGGGCATCGTCGGACTACCGTTGCCCCATGGGGCGCAGGAATCGGCGGGCTGAGGAGTCAGTCGCGATGCGCCCGCTCGGATCGGTGCAGGCATCCCAGTCCCACCCCGACGGCGAGTGGCACGTGCGCACGATCACCGGCGCCGGCGCCACGAAGGCCTACCGGTGCCCCGGGTGCGAGCAGGAGATCCGCCCGGGCGTGGCGCACGTCGTGGCCTGGCGGGCGGACCGGCACGACGGCGACGAGTTCCGCCGGCACTGGCACACGCCCTGCTGGAACAACCGCGCCCGCTGGCGCCCCCGGTAGCCCGGCTGCGAGCCCCTACCCTTGCTGCTGTGACCCACATCTCCGCCAACTCGGTGCTGCCCGCCCGCCGGTATCCCGTGTCGCTGCTCACCGAGGACGGCGTGCGCCTGGTCGGCGAGTGGTCGCTGCCGGTGGAGGCCGACCCCAGCGCCGTGATCGTGTTCTGCCACCCGCTGCCCACGCACGGCGGATCCATGGACAGCCACGTGATCCGCAAGGCCGCGTGGCGGCTTCCCGCGCTGGCCGGGATCGGGGTCCTCCGGTTCAACACGCGAGGGACCACGGCCGGCGCGGGCACGAGCGAAGGGGCGTTCGACGAGAACCGGGGCGAGGGCCAGGACCTCCGGGCGGCCGTGGCCGAGGTCACCGCGCAGGGGTTCGTGGATCCCTGGGTGGTCGGCTGGTCCTTCGGCACCGACGTGATCCTGCGCTGGGGCAACGTGGACCCGGTGGCCGGGGCGGTCCTGCTCTCCCCACCGGGCCGCTGGTCCGACGCCACCGATGTCGCGGGCTGGGCAGCGTCGGGGCGTCCGGTCACCGCGCTGGTCCCCGAGTTCGACGAGTTCGCCTCCCCCGAGGACGTCACCCGCCGGTTCGCCGGGGTTCCCCAGGCCCAGGTCATCGCGGTGCCGGGGGCCAGGCACCTGTGGGTCGGTGAGACCTACGCCCGGATCGCCCTGGACGGCATCGTCACGGCGGTCGCGCCCGGGGCCGCGCCGCTGGCCACCACCTGGCACGGCCCGATGGAGCGCTGGAGCGACGTGCCGCCGTTCGCCCATATGGACCGCCAGGCCTGACGGGCACCGCGGCGCCGTCCCCGGTCAGAGCCGCGCCCGGAACGACCTTGTCTGGGCGGGGCTCCAGTCCACGTGCGTGTTCCTCCAGCCCTGCCGGTCGGTGAAGAACCGCGAGCGATTGGCCATGGAGTGCCCGATCACGTCCGCGTCCCCGATGCGGTACTCGGCCTGGAGCCACCGGACCAGGCGAAGGCCGGCCTCCACCTGGGCTCGCCGACGGAGCACGTTCGCGGCCGACCGGCGCTCCACGAACTCGATCCCGATCGACTGGTCGTTGAGCCCGACTGCATGCCGGCACATGTACTTCAGGGGCACGAGCTGGTGGATCGTGCCCTCCCTGTCCACGACGAAGTGCGTGCACGTGCCGGGGCGCTCCGGCCCACCGGTGGTCCCGCGGGCCGGGGTGTTCGAGGCGAAGTGGTTCCAGACCGAGCCATAGGTCGAGGAGACGGAGAAGTGCAGGACGATCTGCCGCGGACGGACGAGCCGCGCCGTGTGCGCGCCGTAGTGGCGTTCGGCGTACCCAGCCATCTGGGACCGGCGACGTGCTCCGTACGGGATCGGGTCCCACACGATGGTCGGCCTCTCCGCGCTCGCCCCGGGCATCGCGAGTGACTGCACCGGGACCGCCGACGCCCCGGTGGTGGCCCCCGCACCCTCCACCGGCGCGAGCATGCCGGTGGCGAGCACCACCATGAGTGCCGTGCGCGCGATCTGCCTGGCCCAGGGCTTACGACCAACGATCCCGCGCACGAGCATCAGGGTACGGGCGACCGGTGCCTACTTCGCGTAGGAGCGGAAGCCGCGGCCGGTCTTGCGGCCCAGGTACCCGGCAGTGACCAGGTGCTCGAGCATCGGCGCCGGGGCGAACCCCGGCTCGCGGAACTCGCGGTACAGCGTCTGCTGGATCGCCAGGGAGACGTCGTTGCCGACCACGTCGAGCAGCTCGAAGGGACCCATGGGCAACCCGCAGCCCTTCTTCATCGCGAGGTCGATCTCGTCGGCTGTGGCGTAGTGCGCCTCGAGCATCCGCACCGCGTCGTTGAGGTACGGGAAGAGCAGGGCGTTGACGATGAACCCGGCACGGTCGCCGCAGTGCACGGCGTGCTTGCCGGTCCGCCGGCAGACCTCCGCCGCGGTCGCGACGACGTCGGGGGCCGTCGAGACGTGGGCGACGATCTCGACGAGGCGCATGATCGCCGCGGGGTTGAAGAAGTGCATGCCCACGACATCCGACGGCCGACTCGTCACGGCCGCCATCTCGACGACCGGCAGGCTCGAGGTGGTCGTGGCCAGCACGGCACCCGGCTTGCAGATCTCGTCGAGGTTGGCGAACAGCGCGGTCTTGACCCCGATCTCCTCCACCACGGCCTCGACCACGAGGTCCACGTCGGCCAGATCGTCCAGCGAGCTCGTGCCGGAGACCCGCCCCAGGGCCTCGGCCATGGCCTCCTCCGTGAGCTTGCCGCGCTGCACCCCCTTGGTCAGGGAGCGCTCGAGGGCGGCCCGCACGGCCGCGATCTTCTCGGGTGAGCGCGCCACGTAGAGGGTCTCGTACCCGGACTTGATGAACACCTCGATGATCCCCGTGGCCATCGTGCCGGAGCCGACGACGCCCACCTTCTCCACGGTGCGCCCGGCCCCGCCGGCACCGCCCGCGGCGGGGGTGAGCGCATCGGCGACCACGGCTGACGAGCCGGGCGCCTCGTAGGTGTAGAAGCCCTGCCCGGACTTGCGACCCTTCATGCCGGCCGTGACCATCTGCTTGATGATCGGTGCGGGCGCGTGCAGGCGGTCGCGGCTCTCCTTGTACATCGTGTCCAGGATCTTGTACGCGGTGTCCAGCCCGATCAGGTCCAGCAGGGCCAGCGGGCCCATCGGGTAGCCGCAGCCCAGGCGCATCGCGGCGTCGATGTCCTCGCGCGAGGCGTACCGGCCCTCGTACATGGTCGCCGCATGGTTCAGGTAGCCGAACAGCAGCGCGTTGGCGATGAAGCCCGCGCGGTCCCCCACGACGACCGGCTCCTTGCCCAGGGACTCGGCGAACTCCACTGCCTGGTCCACGACGTCCGGCGAGGTCACCAGGGTCCGCACGACCTCCATGAACGACAGCACGGGCGCCGGGTTGAAGAAGTGCATGCCCAGCACCCGGTCGGGGCGCCCGGTGCCCACCGAGAGCTGCGTCACCGAGAGGCTGGACGTGTTCGTGGCGATGATCGCCTCGGGCCCGAGGATCTTGTCGAGCTCGGCGACGACGGAGCCCTTGATCTCGAGGTCCTCGGTGACCGCCTCGATGACCAGCTCACGGTCCGCGAGGTCGGAGAGGGCGGTGGTGAACCGGACCCGGCCCAGGGCGGCGGCTCGCTCCTCCTCGCTGAGCTTGCCGCGCTCGACCGCGCGTGCCGTGGACTTCTCGACGGAGGCCCGACCCCGAGTGAGGGCAGCATCGGACACCTCGACTCCGATCACGTCGATGCCGGCGCGGGCCAGCACCTCCACAACGCCGGCGCCCATCGTGCCCAGTCCGACAACGCCCACCCTGCTGATCTGGCCCATGCTCATCCTCCCGAGAAGAACGCCCGAAATGCCCACGGGGTGGCTGGATCCACACCCTCGTGCAGTCTTGCACCAGCAACGTCCGCGTTGATCGGCGACCCCCGTCCCGCACGCGCCCGGGTACCCTGTGCGGATGCGACTGGTGGTGGCCGACTGCTCGGTGGACTACGTCGGCAGGCTCTCGGCCCACCTGCCCATGGCCACCCGGCTCATCCTGACGAAGGCTGACGGCTCGGTGTCGGTGCACGCCGACGACCGCGCCTACAAGCCGCTGAACTGGATGAGCCCGCCGTGCGCCGTGCGCGAGGACGTCGATGACTCCGGCATCGGCACCTGGACGGTCTCGAACCGGGCTGGCGAGAACCTGATCATCACGATCGCCGCGGTGCACCACGACTCGCGCCACGAGCTCGGAGTCGATCCCGGGCTGGTCAAGGACGGGGTCGAGGCGCACCTGCAGGCGCTGCTCGCCGATCAGCCCACGGTGTTCGGCGCCGGGTGGGAGCTGGTCCGTCGCGAGCACATGACCGCCATCGGACCGGTCGACATCCTGTTCCGCGACCATGCGGGGGCCTCGGTCGCCGTCGAGGTCAAGCGCCGCGGCGACATCGACGGCGTCGAGCAGCTGACCCGCTACCTCGAGCTGCTCAACCGCGACCCGCTGCTGGCGCCCGTGGCCGGGGTGTTCGCCGCCCAGGAGATCAAGCCCCAGGCACGCACGCTGGCCGAGGACCGCGGCATCCGCTGCGTCGTTGTCGACTACGACGCCCTGCGCGGCGTCGACGACCCCGACTCCCGGCTCTTCTGATCAGGGCGGCTGCGCTGCCGTCGCCCATCGGGACGGCGTGGATGCGGGACCGGTGGTCCACCCGCCGGGCGGCCATGATCAGCGCCCCGATGCTCCCGCGCACACGGATCCGTCCGTATGGCGGCGGTCGACGCCGCCCAGCAGCGCGACGCACACGGAAAGGCTTCAATGGCCGCCTCCACCGGGTTCACCGGGGCGGTTCCACGTGCGTCGACGGGCTCGCCCCTCCCCGCTGCCATCCAGAAGGACGGATTCGTGCGCGCGACTGGTCACGCGGTCGGGCGTGCCGCACCGACCCGTCACGGACCTAGCCCACCGGACGGGGCCGGGGCGGCACGGCGCGCCCACCTCAGGGTGTCCAGCCGCCAGCCACCAGTGCGCGCATGATCCGCTCCATGACGACGTGCGGGGTCCGGAACGCCTCGCGCCCCGTCCAGCGCACCACGTCGTTCCCGGCGTCGCGCAGGTGCCCCTCGCGCTCCTTCTCCCGGACGAACTCGCCTGGGTCGCGGTACTTCCCCTCGCCGTCGGCCTCCCCGATGACCCGGTACTCCTCCCACCGGAAGTCCACGGAGTAGGTGCCGGCCGCTGTTCGGACGCGGACCTGGAGCTGTGGCATGGGCAAGCCAGCAAGGTGCATGTGCCCGCTGCTGAACGACTCGAGTGGGGACTCCCGACGCACATCGACCAGCGACAGGAGGTCCAGCAGCCGACTCGCAGCACCCGGCGCCCGGACGTGTGCCACCGCCTCCGTCAGCGGCACGACGGCTGCAGTGCGCAGGCGCGTGTTGTCGTAGTGCCTGCGGTCACGCGACCCCGCGAGGTCGGCGAAGGCCACTCGCGCCGCCGCGTCGGCGATCATCAGGCCCACCGGGAGCGGAACTCCCGCGGCGACGTCGAGCGCCGTCCGCGCGGGTGTGGTCACCACCAGCCCGGACGGAAGCGTCGTCACGTGGTGCACTGGCAGCGATCCCAGGTGGATCCGGCGCTTCGAGCTCGTGCGGCTGCGGTCCGTGGGCGACTCCGGGCGCGTGAGGTGCATCGCCCCAGCAGCAGCACCCTGGGTGTCGAGCAGCGGAAGCCCGAGAGCCAGGGCGGCCGTCTCGTGGCTGGCGACGCGGCCCGGGGCGGCCACCTGCTCGGCCAGCGCACGCAGGAGGTGAAGTTGCACGGGATCCTCCGGGACGGCATCCGTCGCGACGTAGACCCCGTGCCGCAGGCGGGTGATCCTGCCTGCGGCACGGGCAGATCTCAGCCGCTTCTCGGTGATGCCGAGCGGTGCCACGTGGGCGGCCGTGAAGGGAGTCGTGGGAGGGGACCAGGGATCTCGTGTACGCACGTGGACAATCTCGTGTGACCAGCGGCCGCAGCCAAGGGGCCGGGAGGAATCTGTGGACAAGGTCTGCGCCGCGCCCAGCACCGGTACGGGCAAGCCGTCACTGAGGCCGGGACTGCCACCACCCCTTCTGGCCTCGGATCCGACGGATGGCTCGGGACATCCGTCAGCCCGTGGACCCACGCCAGCAGCAGCGGCACGTTCGGCCTGGGCGCACCACGCGCACACGAAATCGGCCGATAGACCCGGGCGCACCAGCGCTGTCCGGGCTCGCGCACATCAGACCGCCCGTATGAGGGCCAGGATCAGGACCAGACGGGCGGTCTGATGTGCGCCGGCGGTCTGGGCCCCGCGAGCCGGCCCCTAAAGAGCGATTTCCTGTGCGCCGAGCCGGGACACCACCTCGGAACGCCGAGCAACGTCCACGGGAGCGCCGCTCGGTCGTTCGAACCTCAGTCCAGTCCGTGCGCCGCTGCGGATCTCGGCGACGACCCGCGCCATCACCTGCGTCGCGTCGTAGTCCTTGGGCGTGAACACCGCTGCGACGCCCTGCTCGATGAGGGCCGCCGCGTCCGAGTCCGGGATGATCCCGCCGACAACCACGGGCACGTCGGTCATGCCGGCCGCGCGCATCCCAGCCAGGACCTCGGGCACCGCCACCATGTGCGAGCCGGACAGGATCGACAGCCCGACGACGTGGACGTCCTCGGCCACGGCCGCCGCCACGATCTGGGCCGGCGTGAGCCGGATGCCCTGGTAGACCACCTCGAACCCGGCATCGCGGGCCCGCACGGCGATCTGCTCAGCACCGTTGGAGTGCCCGTCGAGTCCCGGCTTGCCCACCAGGAACCGCAGGTGCCCGCCGCCGAGCTGCTCCCCGGTCCGCCGCACCTCCTCGCGCACGACCGCCAGGGACTCATTGCCCGCCACGACCCCGGCCACCCCGGACACCCCGGTGGGCGCCCGGTACTCGCCGAACACCTCGCGCAACGTCTGGCTCCACTCCCCCACGGTCACTCCCGCGCGGGCGCACTCCAGGGAGGCGGGCATCAGGCTGCCGGTACCCGCGGCCGCCTCGGCCAGGGCGGCTCGGGCTGAGGCGACCCGCGCCTCGTCCCGGCCGGCCCGCCATGTGCGCACGGCGTCGGCGGCTGCCTGCTCGACGTCCGGGTCGATGACCTGGATCGCGGTGTCGAGGTCGGCCAGGAGCGGGTTGGGCTCGGTGGAGGTGAACTTGTTCACCCCGACCACCACGTCCTCGCCGGACTCGACCCGCGCGCGCCGGGCAGCATGCGCCCCCACCAGCGCGGACTTCATGTACCCGCTCTCGACGGCGGCCACAGCGCCGCCCATCGCCTGGATCCGGTCGAGCTCCTCACGGGCGCCGACGATCAGCTCGGCGGTCTTCTCGGCCACCACCAGGGAGCCGTCGAACAGGTCCGGGTACTCCAGCAGGTCGGACTCGTAGGCCAGCACCTGCTGCATGCGCAGCGACCACTGCTGGTCCCACGGGCGCGGGAGGCCGAGGGCCTCGTTCCACGCGGGCAGCTGGATGGCCCGGGCCCGGGCGTCCCTCGACAGCGTCACCCCGAGCATCTCCAGCACGATCCGCTGGACGTTGTTCTCCGGCTGGGCCTCCGTGAGGCCCAGGGAGTTGACCTGCACGCCGTACCGGAAGCGTCGCTGCTTCGGGTCCGTCACGCCGTAGCGCTCGGCCGTGATCTCGTCCCACAGGTGGACGAAGGCGCGCATCTTGCACATCTCCTCGACGAACCGCACGCCGGCGTTGACGAAGAAGGAGATCCGACCGACCACCTCGCCGAACCGCTCAGCCGGCACCTGACCGGAGTCGCGCACGGCGTCGAGCACGGCGATCGCGGTGGCCAGGGCGTAGGAGATCTCCTGGACCGGCGTGGCGCCGGCCTCCTGCAGGTGGTAGCTGCAGATGTTGATCGGGTTCCACTTCGGGACCTCGTTGACCGTGTAGGCGATCATGTCGGTGATCAGCCGCAGGCTCGGCGCGGGCGGGAACGCGTAGGTCCCGCGCGAGAGGTACTCCTTGATGATGTCGTTCTGGGTGGTGCCCGACAGCCCCGCCGGGTCGATGCCGTTCTCCTCGGCGACGGCCACGTACATGGCCAGCAGGTACATCGCGGTGGCGTTGATGGTCATCGACGTGTTCATGCGGTCCAGCGGGATGCCGTCGAACAGCTTGTGCATGTCGCCGATGTGGCTGATCGGGACGCCGACCTTGCCGACCTCGCCGCGCGCCAGCTCGGCGTCCGGGTCGTAGCCGGTCTGGGTGGGCAGGTCGAAGGCGACCGACAGCCCGGTCTGGCCCTTCTCGAGGTTGCGGCGGAACAGCTCGTTGGACGCCGTCGCCGAGGAGTGCCCGGCGTACGTGCGCATCATCCAGGGCTTGTCCTTGGCCATGTCAGCCTCCGTAGGTGTAGAAGCCACGGCCGGACTTCCGGCCGAGATCACCGGCGATGGCCATCCGGGTGATCAGCTCCGGCGGGTAGAACGACGGATCGGCCGTCTCGTTGTAGATCGACATGGAGGCCCGGCGCATGACGTCGATGCCCGTGAGGTCGGCGGTCGCCAGCGGGCCCATCGCGTGTCCGAAGCCGAGCTTGCAGGCGATGTCGACGTCCTCCGGCGATGCGACCCCGGTCTCGACCAGGCGGATCGCCTCGTTGACCAGGGCGGTGATGATCCGCGTGGTCACGAAGCCCGCGACGTCCCGGTTGACCACGATGCAGGTCTTGCCGATCCCCTCGGCCCAGGTGCGCGCCGCGGCCAGGGTCTCGTCGGAGGTCTTCAGGCCCCGGACCAGCTCGCAGAGCTTCATCATCGGAACGGGCGAGAAGAAGTGCGTGCCCACGACTGCCTCGGGGCGCTGCGTGGCCGCGGCGATCCGGGTGATCGGGATGGCCGAGGTGTTGGTGGCCAGCACCGCGCCCGCCGGGGCCAGGCGGTCCAGCTCGGCGAACAGCGCGGCCTTGAGGTCCACCTCCTCGATGATCGCCTCGACGATGATGTCCGCACCGGAGGCGCCGTCGAGCTCGGTGGTCCCGGTGATGCGGGCCAGCGCGGCCTCGGCATCCCCCGCGGTGATCGCGCCCTTCTCGGCGAACCTGGTCAGGGAGGCCTCGATGGCCCCGCGCCCCTTGGCGACGGCCTCGTCGGTGATGTCCCGCAGGATCACCTCGTGCCCGGCGACCGCGCTGACCTGCGCGATGCCCGAGCCCATGAGCCCCGCTCCGACGACCATGACAGTGGACATAGGACCTCCTGGAGGACGGCGATTCCCTCGATCCTAGCGCCCGAGGTTACTGCTCGGTAACCTCAGGGGTCCTGCGCGGGATCGCCCACGCAGTGCCCGATCCGACCAGGGGCATCCTCAGTCGTCGAACGGGCTGGGCATGTCCACGCGCTCGATCTGGGCGCCGATGCCGACCAGGTTCGGGACGAACCCGGCGTACCCGCGCTCGACGTGGTGGATCTCGTAGACCGTGGTGTAGCCCTGTGCGGCCAGTCCCGCCAGCACGAGGCCGGCCCCGGCCCGGATGTCGGCCGCCTCCACCGGGGCGCCCGAGAGCCCGACCTTCCCGCGGACCAGCGCGTGATGACCATCGGTGCGCACGTCGGCGCCGAGGCGGACGATCTCGTTCACGAACCGGAACCGCGCCTCGAAGAGGTTCTCGGTGATCATCGCCGTGCCGTCGGCGATCGCGTTCAGTGCGATGAACTGCGGCTGCAGGTCGGTCGGGAAGCCCGGATAGGGCAGGGTGACGATGTCGACCGCGCGCGGCCGGTCGTCCATCCGGACCCGGAACCCGTCGTCCTCGATGTGGATCGTGGCCCCGGCGGACGCCAGCTTGTCCAGGGCCATCTCCAGGTGCCTGCCGATCGCGCCGCGCACGAAGACGTCGCCACGGGTGATCGCCGCAGCGACGGCCCAGGTGCCGGCGACGATGCGGTCCGGGACGGTGGCGTGCTCGACCGGATGCAGCTCCGCCACGCCCTCGACCGTCAGGGTCGAGGAGCCCGCACCCTCGATCTGGGCGCCCATCTCGGTCAGCATCTGGCAGATGTCGACGATCTCCGGCTCCCGCGCAGCGTTGTCGATCACGGTGACGCCCGTGGCCAGGACCGCGGCCATCAGGATGTTCTCGGTCGCCCCGACGCTCGGGAAGTCCAGCCAGATCTGGCCCCCGTGCAGGGCTCGGGCCTTGGCCACGAGGAAGCCATGCTCGTTCTCGAACGTCGCCCCGAGCTTCTGCAGCCCGGCGATGTGCATGTCCAGGCCGCGCGAGCCGATCGCGTCCCCACCGGGAAGGGCGACGTCGGCGGCGCCACACCGCGCGATGAGCGGGCCCAGCACGCAGATCGAGGCCCGCATCCGGCGTACGAGGTCGTAGTCGGCCTGGTGGTGGGGAACCTCCGGCACGTCGATCGTGACCGTGCCGCCCACCATCGGGGACGGCCGGTCGTGCACCACCTCGCAGCCCAGGCGCCGGAGCAGCTCGGCCATGATCGCGACGTCGAGGATGTCCGGGACATTGGTGATCGTCGTGCGGCCCTTCGCGAGCAGGGCTGCGGCCATGAGCTTCAGCACGCTGTTCTTGGCGCCCACCACGCCGATCTCGCCCTCGAGGCGCCGACCGCCCGTGACCCGGAACACCTGCTGCATGGGGTCATCGTAGGGCCGGAGGCGGGCCCGAGGCCGGGGGCATAGGCTGCTCGTATGGTCAATCTCACCCGCATCTACACCCGCACCGGCGACGACGGCACCACCTCCCTGGGCGACATGAGCCGCACGGGCAAGAACGACCTCAGGCTCATCGCGTACGCCGATGTCGACGAGGCCAACTGCGTGATCGGCGTCGCCCTGGCGTGCAGCGACGTCAGCGAGGACGTCCGCGCGGTCCTGCTGCGGATCCAGAACGAGCTGTTCGACGTCGGCGCCGACCTCTGCACGCCGGTGGTCGCCGAGCCCGAGTTCCCGCCGCTGCGGGTCGAGACGGACTACATCGAGCGCCTCGAATCCGAGATCGACGCCTACAACGCCGAGCTGCCGGCCCTGCGCTCGTTCGTGCTCCCCGGAGGGACTGCGGCCTCAGCCCACCTGCACGTGGCGCGGACCGTCGTGCGCCGGGCGGAGCGGGCCACCTGGGCGGCCATGGCTGAGCACGGCGACGAGATGGGCACGCTGCCGGCGACCTACCTCAACCGGCTCTCGGACCTGTTGTTCGTGCTGGCCCGCCACGCCAACCTCGAGGCGGGCGACATCCTCTGGAAGCCCGGAGGCGAGCGCGCCTGACAGGGCGGCGGTGGCGGTGCGGGTCAGCCGCCGAGGTGCATCGTGCGGCCCTCGGCCGCCATCGCGGCCTTGAGCCGGGTCCGGGCACGCAGCTCGGCGGCCTTCTCACGCTTGTCCACGGTGCCGTCGGCGAGGATCCGGTCGAGCGCGCGCTGGGCCCGCTCCACGTCGATCTCGCTGTCCAGCTCGGCGGTCTCGGCCAGGATCGCCACGTCGTTGTTCGCCACGGAGAAGAACCCTCCGTGCACGGCCGCACCCACCTTCTCGCCGTCGACGGTCTCGATCCGGACCGCACCGTTGACGAGCAGGGCCAGGATCGGCTCATGGCCGGGCAGGATCCCGATCTCGCCCTCGGGGGTGGTGGCGACCACCATGCGCGCCTTGCCGACCCAGATCTCGCGATCCATGGCCACCAGGGAGACGTTGAGCTCGCCCATGAGAAGCTCCTCAGCCCTTCAGCTTGGCCGCGTTGCGCTCGACGTCCTCGATGCCGCCGGCCATGAAGAACGCCTGCTCCGGGATGTGGTCGTACTCGCCGTCGGCCAGGGCCTTGAACGAGGCCACGGTCTCCTCGACGGGCACGAACGAGCCGGGCTGTCCGGTGAACGCCTCGGCCACGAACATGTTCTGGCTCAGGAACCGCTGGATGCGCCGCGCCCGGTTGACCAGGACCTTGTCCTCCTCCGAGAGCTCGTCGATGCCGAGGATCGCGATGATGTCCTGCAGGTCCTTGTACCGCTGCAGGATCTCCTTGGTGCGCGCAGCCACGGCGTAGTGCTCGTCGCCGACGACGCGCGGGTCGAGGATCCGGGAGGTGGAGTCCAGCGGGTCCACGGCGGGGTAGATGCCCAGCTCCGAGATCGGCCGGCTGAGCGTCGTGGTCGCGTCGAGGTGGGCGAACGTGGTGGCCGGGGCCGGGTCGGTCAGGTCGTCGGCGGGCACGTAGATGGCCTGCAGCGAGGTGATCGAGTGGCCGCGGGTGGAGGTGATCCGCTCCTGGAGCATGCCCATCTCGTCGGCCAGCGTCGGCTGGTAGCCCACGGCCGAGGGCATGCGGCCCAGCAGCGTGGAGACCTCGGACCCGGCCTGGGTGAACCGGAAGATGTTGTCGATGAAGAGCAGCACGTCCTGGCCCTGCACGTCGCGGAAGTACTCCGCCATCGTCAGGGCGGTCAGGGCCACGCGCAGGCGGGTGCCCGGGGGCTCGTCCATCTGGCCGAACACCAGCGCGGTCTTGGCCAGGACGCCGGACTCGGTCATCTCCAGGAAGAGGTCGTTGCCCTCACGGGTGCGCTCCCCCACGCCGGCGAACACCGACACGCCGCTGAAGTTCTCGGCGACCCGGTAGATCATCTCCTGGATCAGCACGGTCTTGCCGACACCGGCACCACCGAACAGGCCGATCTTGCCGCCCTTGACGTAGGGGGTCAGCAGGTCGATCACCTTGATCCCGGTCCAGAACACCTCGGTCTTGGACTCCAGCTGGTCGAACGCCGGCGGCTGGCGGTGGATGCCCCAGCGCTCGGTGATCTCCAGCGACGACTCCGGCACGTCCAACGGCTTGCCCAGGGTGTTCCACACGTGGCCGACGGTCACGTCGCCGACCGGTACCGTGATCGGTCCCCCGGTGTCGCGGACCTCGGCCCCGCGGACCAGGCCGTCGGTGGGCTGCATGGAGATGGCGCGCACGAGGTTGTCGCCGAGGTGCTGGGCGACCTCGAGGGTCAGCATGTGGCCACCGCCGCCCTCCTCGCCGATGCCGAAGGACACATCGACGTGCAGCGCGTTCATGAGCGCGGGCATGGCCTCGACGGGGAACTCCACGTCGACGACAGGGCCGGTGACGCGGGCCACGCGGCCCACACCCTGTGCGGTCTCAACCGAGGCGGTCATGGGGATCCTCAACTTCCTGCTGTGGCGGAGGCAAGAGCGTCGGCGCCGCCGACGATCTCGGAAATCTCCTGGGTGATCTCGGTCTGGCGGGCCTGGTTCGCCTGCTGCGTGAGGCTCTTGATGAGCTCCTCCGCGTTGTCTGTGGCCGACTTCATCGCGCGGCGGCGGGCGGCGTGCTCGGACGCGGCGCCCTCGAGCAGCGCGGTGTAGACGAGGTTCTCGACGTAGCGCGGGAGGAGCTCGTCGAGGACGGTGTCGGCGTCGGGCTCGAACTCGTAGAGCGGCATGGCCGCGGCCACGGCAGCCGCGGCCTGGGTGCCGTCGGAGTCGCGCACGGGCTGCAGCTCGGGCAGGCCGCCGGACCCGATGACCTGCTCGACGACCTCGATCGGCAGGATCCGACGGATCCGGACCTCCTGGCGGCCCATGTTGACGAAGTGCGTGTAGACGATGTGGATCTCGTCGGTGCCGCCCTCCGTCTCGCTGTCGGACAGGAAGGAGGCCAGGAGCCCGAGGGCGACCTCCTTGGCGTCCTCGACGGTCGGCTGGTCGGTGAACCCGACGTACTCCCCCTCGATGTAGCGCTCGCGGAACTTGTAGAAGTTCACGACCTTGCGCCCCACCAGGAAGTGCACCGGGTCGATGCCCTGCTCGCGCAGGAACGCGTTGAGGGCCTCGCCCTCACGGATGATGTTCGACGAGTAGGCACCGGCCAGGCCGCGGTCCGCGCCGATCAGCAGGACCGCGGCGCGCTTGCGGTTGTCCTTCTGGGAGATCAGCGGATGGTCGGACTCGGCCGACATCGACACCGCCGCGGAGATGGCCAGCACGAGATCCCGGGTGTAGGGCAGCGCCGAGCTGAGCTGCCGCTGCGCCTTGACGATCCGCGACGAGGCGATGAGCTCCATCGCCTTGGTGATCTTCTTGGTCTGCTGGACGCTCTTGATCCGGCGTCGGTAGACCCGCATTTGGGCGCCCATGAGCTACTTCCGAACCACCTTGGTGATCTGGGTGGACAGCACGTCGGATTCCTCCACCGGTGCGACCGGCACGTCCTTGACCAGGATGTGGCCCTCGCTCGTGGTGAAGGTGCGCTTGAACGCCGTCATCGCGGTCTCCAGGCCGGACACGGTGTCGTCGGACAGGTCCCCGGTCACCCGGATCGCGTCCGGCAGGGCCGGGTGCTCGCGGCGGACGAACTCGAGGAACTCGGAGTCGAAGCGGCGCACGTCCTCGACGGGCACCTCGTCGAGCTGGCCGGTCGTGCCGGCCCACACGGAGATCACCTCGACCTCCAGGGACTGCGGCTCGTACTGCGGCTGCTTGAGGATCTCCACCAGGCGGGTGCCGCGCGCGAGCTGGGCCTTGGACGCCGAGTCCAGGTCGGAGCCGAAGGCAGCGAACGCCTCGAGCTCGCGGAACTGGGCGAGGTCCAGGCGCAGACGGCCGGCCACCTTCTTCATGGCCTTGGCCTGCGCGGAGCCGCCGACGCGGGAGACCGAGATGCCGACGTTGATGGCCGGGCGGACGCCGGAGTTGAACAGGTCGGACTCCAGGAAGCACTGGCCGTCGGTGATCGAGATGACGTTCGTCGGGATGTAGGCCGAGACGTCGTTGGCCTTGGTCTCGATGATCGGCAGGCCGGTCATCGAGCCGCCGCCGAGGTCGTCGGAGAGCTTCGCGCAGCGCTCCAGCAGGCGGGAGTGCAGGTAGAACACGTCGCCGGGGTAGGCCTCGCGACCCGGCGGGCGGCGCAGCAGCAGCGAGACGGCCCGGTAGGCCTCAGCCTGCTTGGACAGGTCGTCGAAGATGATCAGGACGTGCTTGCCCTCGTACATCCAGTGCTGGCCGATGGCCGAGCCGGTGTAGGGGGCCAGGTACTTGAAGCCCGCGGAGTCCGAGGCCGGGGCGGCGATGATGGTCGTGTACTCCATCGCGCCGTACTCCTCGAGCGCGCCGCGGACGCCGGCGATCGTGGTGCCCTTCTGGCCGATCGCGACGTAGATGCAGCGGACCTGCTTGGTCGGGTCGCCGGACTCCCAGTTGGCCTTCTGGTTGATGATCGTGTCCAGGCACACCGCCGTCTTGCCGGTCTGCCGGTCGCCGATGATCAGCTGGCGCTGGCCACGGCCGATGGCGGTCATGGCGTCGATGGCCTTGATGCCGGTGGCCATGGACTCCTTCACCGGCTGGCGCTGCACGACGGTGGGGGCCTGCAGCTCCAGGGCCCGCCGGGCCGAGGTCTCGATGGCCCCGCGGCCGTCGATCGGGTTGCCCAAGGGGTCCACCACGCGGCCCAGGTACCCGTCGCCGACCGGGACCGAGAGGACCTCGCCGGTGCGCTTGACGGTCTGGCCCTCCTCGATCAGCGAGCCGTCGCCGAGGAGGACGACACCGATCTCACGGACATCGAGGTTCAGGGCCAGGCCCAGCAGGCCGCCCTCGAACTCGAGCAGCTCGTTGGTCATCGCTGAGTGCAGGCCCTCGACCCGGGCGATGCCGTCGCCGGTCTCGACCACGCGGCCGACCTCTTCGCGTGCCGTCTCCGGCGCGAACGCCGCGACGTTGCGCTCGATCGCGGCGCGGATCTCGTCGGGACTGATCGCCAGCTCCGTCATCGTGTCTCCTCGTTCCATCCCCACCCAGTGGCGGGATACGTCGTTGTTGTCGTTCGTCCTAGCCGACCAGGGCCCGGCGGGCCTGCTCGATGCGGGTCGCCACGGTCGCGTCGACGACCTCGCTGCCGATGCGCACCGAGATCCCCCCGATCACGCCCGGGTCCACCGCCACGTTCAGTCGCACGTCGCGACCATGGATCCGGGAGAGCGCCGCGGTCAGGCGGTCAGCCTGGTCCTGGGCCAGCGGCCGGGCGACGCGGACCTCGGCGATCGAGCGGCCGCGCTGCTCCCCCGCCAGGTCCATCAGGCCCTCGATGACCGAGTCCACGCGACGACCCCGGAGGTGGCCCATCGCGTAGCTGAGCACCTGGCTGGCCTGCGGCACCGCCCGGCCCTCCAGCAGGCTCTCGACGAGTCCTGCCTTCTGGGCGGCCCCCACCGAGGGATCGGTCAGGGCCATCTGCAGATCTGCCGAGCCGGACACCGCCCGGGAGAACGCGAACAGCTGGTCCTCGACCGCGTCGAGGCTGCCCGCGTGCTCGGCCACCATGAACGCGGACTGCTCGGCGAGCTGCTCGGTGGCCTCGAGCAGGTCCTCGGGGCTCGACCAGCGCTGGCCGGCGACGTCCGCGAGGACCTCCACCGCGGTCGACGACATCCGCCCGTCGAACAGCGCGTGCGCGAGTCCTGCGCGGGACTGCGCCGGCTGGCCCGCATCGGACAGTGCCATCCGCAGCTGCGGGTCGCGACCGATGAGGTCGGCCGCGGCGAACAGGTCGCCGGGCAGCGCCTCGAGCTGCGGGTCGCCACGACGCAGGTCGAGGCGGGCCCGCAGCCCGGCGGAGTTCTCCCGGACGGACGCACTCATGGGGTGCCTGGCTCCGATCCTGCGGCTGTCTGCTCCAGCTCGGCGATGAAGCGGTCCACGGTCGCGCGTGCCCGCTCGTCATCGGTGAGGCTCTCCCCCACGATCTTGCTCGCCAGCTGCAGGGCGAGATCCCCGACGTCGCGCTGCAGCGACCCCACGGCTGAGTCCCGCTCCGCCTGGATCTGTGCGTCCGCACGGGCGGCCACAGCAGCGGCAGCAGCCACGGCCTCGGCCTTCGCGGCGTTCACGATCTCGCCACCCTCGCTGTGGGCCGCCGTCCGGATGGCTGCGGCCTCCTTGGTGGCGGCCTCCAGCTGTGCGGAGTACGCGTCCCGGCTGCGGGCGGCCTCGGCCTGCATGACCTTGGCCTGCTCGATCCCGCCCTCGATCTTCTCCGCACGCTCTGCGGTGACCTTGGTGAAGGTCGGCAGGACGTACTTCCAGAACAAGCCCAGCAGGATCACGAACGAGACAGTGCCCCACAGGAGGTCGTAGGACGCCGGGAGCAGCGGGTTGGATGCTTCCTCTGCGGCGAGTAGTGAGAGGTTCATGGCCCTTCCAGTTCAGCCTTGGGGATCAGCACAGTGGGTGTGGGAGATCCGGTGCGATCAGGTGAAGAGGAAGCCTGCGACCAGGCCGATGAGGGCCAGCGCCTCGGTGAAGGCGATGCCCAGGAACATGTTGGTGCGCAGCACGCCGGTGGCCTCGGGCTGGCGGGCGATGCCCTCGAGGGCCTTGCCGACCAGGATGCCGATACCGATGCCTGGGCCGATGGCCGCGAGGCCATAGCCGATGGCGTTGACGTTGCCGTTGATCTCGGCGAGCAGCTCCACTGTTGTGGTTCCTTCCGTGTGGCCCGTGGCGGTCGCCCGGGAGTCTGGGGTGGGTGGTGGTTCCTGCGGTCTAGTGCTCGTGGCTCGTTGCGCCGTCGATGTAGACGGCGGTCAGCAGGGTGAAGATGTAGGCCTGCAGCAGGGCCACGATCACCTCGAAGAGCACGAAGATGAATCCCATCGCGTAGCTGACGACCGCGACGGACTTCATCAGGCCCGAGACCTCGAAGAGGAAGTAGCTGGTGGCCCCGAAGAACAGGACCAGCAGGAGGTGCCCACTCATCATGTTGGCCAGGAGACGGATGGTGAGCGTCACCGGGCGCAGGATGAACGTGGAGATGAACTCGATGGGCGTCACCAGCACGTAGATCGGCTTGGGCACGCCCGGGGGGAACAGGTTCATCTTGAGGTACGCGCCGACCCCGTGCTCCTTGATCCCCGCCCAGTTGAACACGGCATAGGAGACCAGCGCCAGGACCAGCGGCACGCCGATCACCGAGGTGCCCGCGATCATGAACGGCGGGACGATGCCCGTGATGTTGAACGCCAGGATCATCCAGAACAGGGTGACCAGCAGGGGGGCGAACCGACGGCCCTTGGCACCCATGACCTCGTCGATCACGTTGACGTAGACGGCGTCGACCGCCATCTCGCCGAGGTTCTGCAGCTTGCCCGGGACGATCGTCGTGCGCTTGAAGGCCAGCACGAAGAACAGCGACAGGACCCCGGCCATGAAGAAGCCGGTCAGGTCGATGCGGGTTGGCCCCCACCACGTGCCCTCACCGAACAGCTGCGGCGGGAAGAACTCCTCGATCGTGGGTGCGTGGAAGCCCTCACCCTCATCCCCGGACGTCGGAACGAGCAACCGGACAGCGGCTGGAACGTTCAGCACAGTGGGCCCTTCCGGGATCGAGGTGGTCTCGTTGGGTCTGGACGGAGCTACTCATCGCGTCCGAAGCGAAGATACACGATGGCGAAGCCGGTCAGGGCACCGACCACCACCCCCACGGCCGTCAGGAGCCGGCCCGTCCCGAGCCAGTGGTCCAGCAGGAGTCCCACGCCCCCCCAGACGACCACACCGCCCACGAGGGACCCGATGGCCGAGTGGGCGACGTGCTCACCTGTCGGCTCCAGGGCGGGGTGCATCGGGGCCTTCCCCGGCGCGGACGGCTCGGGCGTCGTGCCCCCGTCGGGGCCCGGGGACCCGGGCTGCTCGGGAGCGCCGTCAGGGTCGCTCATCGGGGTGGGGACTCGGTGTAGGGGACCTGGGTCCGGGTGACCACGAGTGCCTCGAGGACGAGCGTCCCGATGGTGCCCACGAGCAGCGCGAGGAACAGCACCGGCCGGGAGTAGAAGTCGGCGTCGCGCAGCAGGACGAGCACGACGATCAGCAGGATCATCTTGATCAGCCAGGACCCGAGGACGGAGGCACCCAGGGCGGTGGCATCCATGCTGGCCGTGCCCAGGGCGACACCCACCGTGATGGCGAAGAACCCGACAGCGATCCCCATCCCGATGGCTGCCCCCCAGGCGCCGGCGGCTCCTGCAACCAGGTAGCCGAGGACCACGGCGACCGGAAGCGCGACCAGCGAGGCGATCAGCCCCACGCGCAGCACGCGCCGCATCGGGGTCACCAGCGCGGTGGGGCCGCGCCGGGACGCTGGTGTGGGGTTCGGGGTGTCGGTCATGCGACCTCCGATCGGGGGCGTGCGCCGCGCCTGCGCATGCCGGGCCATGCGACACCGAGCCCGAGGAGCAGCACGCCGACGGCGCTCGCGGCCAGGGCCTGGGTCAGCGGGACGAAGGCCAGCAGGACCACCGTGAACGCGATCAGGGCCGCCCAGCCGGTCAGCAGCAGCACTGCGCGGCGCTGGGAGTGCCCCATCTCGAGGAGTCGGTGGTGCAGGTGCTGCTTGTCGGGGGCGAACGGGGAGCGGCCCGCGCGGGTGCGCCGGATGACGGCCAGGCCGAGATCCAGCAGCGGCACGGCCAGCACGGCGAGCGGCACCAGGATCGGCAGCAGCGCGGGCAGCAGGGTCGTGCCCTCCAGGGCGTTGGGGTCCACCTTGCCGGTCAGCGTGATGACGCTGGCGGCCATCAGGTACCCGATCAGCATCGAGCCGGTGTCGCCCATGAAGAGCCGCGCCGGGAACACGTTGTGCGGCAGGAACCCGATGCAGACGCCGACCAGCAGGGCCGACACCAGGGCCGAGAGGGTGGCGCGCTCCACGCCGAACTGGACGCTGAGCAGGTAGGCGTAGATGAAGAAGGCCGCCGCCGACACCGCGGTGATCCCGGCAGCCAGGCCGTCGAGGCCGTCGATGAAGTTGATGGCGTTGACGCTCACGAGCACGATCAGCACGGTCAGCAGGACCGAGGTGGTCGGGTCGAGGACCAGCACGCCGTCGATCGGCAGCCACAGCAGGGTGATCCCCTGCAGGGCCATGACGGCGGCCGCGAGCACCTGGCCGGCCATCTTGGTGGGGGCATCGAGCTCCCAGCGGTCATCGGCCAGGCCCAGGGCCACGATGATGACCGCCCCCGACAGCAGGGCCACACCCTCGGTCGAGGACCCCTCGAAGACCGAGCGCATCATGGGCAGCTTGCTGGCCAGCAGCATCCCGGCGCACAGGCCCAGGAACATCCCCAGGCCACCCCAGCGCGGGATCGCGTGGTCGTGCACGTCACGGTCACGGACCCCGGCGACGGCGCCGGCGCGCAGGGCGAGCGAGCGCACCACCGGCATGACCAGGAAGGTCAGGGCGGCGGCGACGAGCAGGCTGAGCCCGTACTCGCGCACTAGCCGCGTGGGTACGCCGGGAAGGCGGTGACCAGCTCGGTGACAGCGGCTCGGACCTCGGGGGCGGCGGAGCCGTCCTCATCGCGGACGGCCATCCCGATCAGCTCGGCGATCGTGGCCATCTGCGCCACGCCCATCCCCTGGGTCGTCACCGAGGGCGTGCCGACGCGGATGCCCGACGCGACGCTGGCCGGGCGCGGGTCGTTGGGGATGGTGTTCTTGTTCAGCACGATGCCCGCCGCGTCGCAGCGGGCCTCGGCCTGCGTGCCGGTCACGTCGATGCCCTGCAGGTCCAGCAGGGCCAGGTGCGTGTCGGTCCCCCCCGTGACCGGGCGCATGCCCTGGGCGGCCAGGCCCGCGGTGAGGGCCTGGGAGTTGGCGATCACGTCGCGGGCGTACTGGGCGTACTCGGGGCTGGCGGCCTCCTTGAGGGCGACGGCCTTGGCGGCGACGGCGTGCATGAGCGGGCCGCCCTGCATCATCGGGAACACCGCCTTGTCGATGGCCGCGGCGTGCTCGGCCTTCGCGAGGATCATGCCGCCGCGCGGCCCGCGCAGGACCTTGTGGGTGGTGAAGGTCACGACGTCGGCATGCGGGACCGGGCTGGGGATGGCCCCACCGGCCACCAGCCCGATGAAGTGCGCGGCGTCGACCATGAGGATCGCGCCGACCTCGTCGGCGATCTCCCGGAAGGCGGCGAAGTCGATCAGCCGCGGGATCGCCGAGCCGCCGCAGATGATCATCCTCGGGGAGTGCTCGCGGGCCAGGTCGCGGACCTGGTCGTAGTCGATGTCCTCGGTCTGCGGGTTCACGCCGTAGTGCACCGCGTTGAACCACTTGCCGGAGAACGAGACCTTGGTGCCGTGGGTGAGGTGCCCGCCGTGGGGCAGGCTCATGGCCAGGACGGTCTCGCCGGGCTTCATGAACGCGCCGTACGCGGCGATGTTCGCGCTGGCGCCGGAGTGCGGCTGGAGGTTGGCGTGGTCGGCTCCGAACAGCGCCTTCGCCCGCTCGATGCCGATCGTCTCGGCATCGTCGACCACCGCGCAGCCACCGTAGTAGCGCCGCCCCGGGTAGCCCTCGGCGTACTTGTTGCTCAGGGTGGAGCCCAGTGCGGCGAGCACGGCCGGCGAGGTGAAGTTCTCGCTGGCGATCAGCTGCAGGCCCGCGCGCAGGCGGTCCAGCTCGCCGAGGATCACCCCCGCGATCTCAGGATCCTCAGCCGTCAGGGCATCGAAGTCGGGACCCCAGAAGGGGGTGTCAAGGCTCATGGGCGGGCTCCAGGGCGCGATCGGGGGTTCGCCGGACGCGCCCGAGTCTACGTGCCCGGCTGCTCCGGGCCCGCGCCCGGCACGACGAGTCCCGGGCAGCGGGATCGCAGGTCGTCGGCGTCCAGCGGACCGGGACGCATGAGGACCGGGACGGCTCCCGTGAGGTCCACCACGGCCGAGGCGGTCCCGACCGGCAGCGGCCCGGCATCGAGCAGCACCGCCAGGTGCCCTGCCAGCCCGTCAGGGAAGGATCCGCCTGCGGTGGCCGGCTCGCCGGGGGTGGGTGGCGGTGCCGCCGCGACCACGCCGAGGGGCCCGGTGCGCTCGAGCAGCTCGAGGGCGACGGGGTGCAGGGGCATCCGCACGGCGATCCGGCCTGCGGCGTCGGTGAGGGTCCACGCCAGGGTCGGCTGCGCGGGCAGGATGAGGGTGAGGGGGCCCGGCCAGAAGTCGAGCATCAGCCGGCGCGCGACGGAGTCCACCTCGGCGATGCCCGAGACCGTGGCGATCCTGGGCACCATCACGGGGATGGACAGGTCGGGGCGACCCTTCGCGTCGCGCAGCGCCTGGGTGCCACGTGCGGTGAAGGCGTCGGCGGCGATGCCGTAGGCGGTGTCCAGCGGGAGTCCGACGAGCTGCCCTCGGCGCAGGGCGGCAGCCGCGGCGGCCAGCCCGCGCTCGCGGTCCTCCGTCGCGTTGGTGTCGATCCGGATCACGGCGCCATCCTGCCCGTCGCGCGGATCGCCGACGTGTGCCGGGGGCGACCGGCGAGGTCCGGATGGTCGATGACCTCGCGCCAGGCTGGAGCGGGTTCGGACGAGGCGGCGTCGCGTGGGGCGCGCAGGACCGCGGGCACCCCGGACTCCCCCGCATCCTCGCCCTGGACGTCGGCGTGCTCGACCAGGAGCAGCCCCCCGGGACGCAGCAGGAGCGCAGCCTGCTCCACCAACGGCCGGACGACCTCGAGCCCGTCGGGACCGCCGTAGAGCGCCAGGCCGGGATCATGGTCACGCACCTCCGGCTCCCGCGGGATCGCGTCCTCGGGAACGTACGGGGGGTTGGTGACGACCACATCGACGCGTCCGTGCAGATGCCCCAGGGCCTCCCCGGCTTCGGCCACCCGGGTCGCGTCGGCGGCCAGGAGCTCGATCGTGCTGCCCACGGCGGCGACCTCGGCGGCGTGGTCCGCGATGTTGCGCCGCGCCCATCCCACGGCCGCGGGTGACAGCTCGACGGCGATCACCCGGCTGCCGGGCAGCTCGGTCGCGATCGACAGCGCCAGCGCGGCCGATCCCGAGCAGAGGTCGACGACCAGCAGGCCCGGGCCCTGACCGGAGCCGGCACCGAACTCCAGCACGTGGTCGACGATCAGCTCGGTCTCGGGCCGCGGGATGAACACGCCCGGGCCGACGTGCAGCTCGAGGTGGCGGAACGGCGCGAGGCCGGTCAGGTGCTGCAGCGGGATCCGCTGGACCCGCTGGCCCACGAGCGCGGCGTAGGCCTCGCGACTGCTCGTCGGTGACCGTTCCCCCCGCCATCCGCAGCAGGGCGCGTGGCCGTCCGGTGACGTGGGCCAGCAGCAGCTCGGCGTCCACCTCCGGGGTGGGCACACCCGCTGCGGCCAACTGCGCGGCAGCCGCCGTCAGCAGGTCCCGGGTCGCCTCCACCGACGCACCCTACGCCAGCTGACCCACCCGGAGGGGACCGCTGGCGGCACCTGGGACCGACAGGATCCGGACGATGACTGGCAGGATCCGGACACCTGTGTCCGATCTGCGCCAGTGCGCGGCCGGCTCGAGTGACGACGGCCTCGGGTCACTGAACCTGGCCGCCGACCCGAGCGGCAGACTGGTGCGCGTGCACGACGCCTTCTACCAGCTGCTCGAGGAATCGGACGCCGGGCTCGACGCAACGACCGCCCGGGTGCGCTCCACCGTGCACACGACCGGGCCCTGGGCGGCCGGACTGCAGCATGCAGGCCCGCCCTCGGCGCTGCTCACCCGCGCGGTGCGTCGACTGGGCGGCCTGCCCCCGGACGCCCTGCCCGCGCGGCTGGGCTTCGACATCCTCGCCCCGGTCCCCGTCGCCGACCTCGTGCTCACCGCCCGGACCCTGCGCCCCGGTCGCAGGGTGGCGCTGGCGGAGGCGTCGCTGGCCGCCGCCGACGCCCCCGAGCGACCGGTCATGACCCTGCGGGCGTGGCTGCTGCGCCAGGCGCAGCCGCCGATCGGCGGCCTACCCGAGACGCCCACCACTCCGGCACCGTCGTGGCCCCACGACCTGGCCCCCATGGCACGACCCGAGGGGTGGCACCCGGGCTACCTCGATGCGGTCCGGTGGCTCTGGGTGCAGGGGTCCTTCGAGGCTCCGGGTCCGGCCGCTGTCTGGACGACGCTGGCTGTCGACCTGGTCGAGGGTGAGGACCCGGACCCGGTCGAGCGGCTCGTCGCCGTCGCGGACTCCGCGAGCGGGATCTCGGCGGTCGCCAGCCCCGCGCGGATGCTCTTCGTCAACACCGACCTCACGCTGCACCTGACCCGCGCGCCGATCGGGAAGGACATCTGGATGCACGCCCAGACCACCCTGGATGCGGTCGGGATCGGCCGCACGACCGGGGAGCTGGGCGACCACCGCGGTTCGGTCGGGCACAGCGCCCAGTGCCTGTTCGTCGAGCCACGCACCTGAGGATCAGGATGCGGCGATGCGCACGGCCATGTCGGCGTCGGTGAGGGCATCGATCACGTCGTCGAGCTCGCCGTCGAGGACCGCGTCGAGGTTGTGGGACTTGTAGTTGACCCGGTGGTCGGCGATGCGGTTCTCCGGGTAGTTGTAGGTGCGCACCCGCTCGGATCGGTCCACGGTGCGCACCTGGGACCTGCGCACGTCCGAGGCCTCGGCGTCCGCAGCCTCCTGGGCGGCGGCGAGCATCCGCGCCCGCAGCACCCGCATCGCCGACTCCTTGTTCTGCAGCTGGCTCTTCTCGTTCTGGCAGCTGACGACGATGCCGGTGGGGATGTGCGTGATCCGTACCGCCGAGTCGGTGGTGTTGACGCTCTGCCCGCCGGGGCCGCTGGAGCGGTAGATGTCGATGCGCAGGTCGTTGGGGTCGATCTGGACGTCGACCTCCTCGGCCTCGGGAAGGACGAGGACGCCGGCAGCCGAGGTGTGGATCCGGCCCTGGGACTCGGTCACCGGGACGCGCTGCACGCGATGCACGCCGCCCTCGAACTTCAACCGGGCGTACGGGGCATCGCCGGGGTCGACGGTGCCCCGAGCCTTGACCGCGACCTGGACGTCCTTGTACCCACCGAGGTCGGACTCCTCGGAGTCGAGGATCTCGGTGCGCCAGCCGCGACGTTCGGCGTAGCGCAGGTACATCCGCAGCAGGTCGGCGGCGAACAGTGCCGACTCCGCGCCACCCTCGCCGGCCTTGACCTCGAGGATGACGTCCTTGTCGTCCATCGGGTCGCGCGGGACCAGCAGCAGGGTCAACCGCTCGGCGACACGCTCCCGCTCGGCGGCCGACGCGTCGGCCTCGGCGGCGAAGTCCGGGTCCTCGGACGCCAGCTCGCGGGCCGCGGCCTCGTCCTCGCCGAGCTGGAGCCACTGGCGATAGGCGGCGACGACCGGGCGCAGCTGGGCATGCCGCTTGCCGACCCGGCGGGCCGCCGCGGGATCCGCGTGCAGCGCCGGATCGGACATCTGCTGCTCAAGGTCGGCGTACTCGCGCTCAAGGGCGAGGCAGTTCTCGAACATCCGTAGCTCCGCTCGTCCGCGGGAGCTACTTGGAGTCTGCCTTCTTGCCGAAGCGGGCCTCGAACTTGGCCACGCGGCCGCCGGTGTCGAGGATCTTCTGCTTGCCCGTGTAGAACGGGTGGCAGGCCGAGCACACGTCGGCGTGGATCACGCCGTTCTTGGCGGTGCTGCGGGTGGTGAAGGTGTTCCCGCAGGTGCAGGTCACCGTCGTCTCGACGTAGTTGGGGTGGATACCCGACTTCATGGCTGGCTCCTTCAGTGCTCCGGGTCGTGCGGGCTGGTGTGCTCAGCACGTGAACCGGACGCGGTCGGAGCAGTATCCCACGCGCGGAGCAGGACGCCCAAACGGGCGGCGGTCAGGCGTCGACCCGGGGCTGGGAGGGACGGCGCCGGGCGGCGGCGCCCACCGCGGCGGCTGCGAAGCAGGCCACCGCACCGAGGACCAGCCCCCACCGGGCGCCGAACGTGGAGGAGACCCAGCCGGCAACCGGGCCGCCCAGTGGAGTCGTGCCCATGAACGCCACCAGCCAGAGGGCCATGACCCGACCGCGCATCTCCGGCGCCGAGGCCAGCTGCAGGGTGGCGTTGCCGCGGGCCATCAACGAGACGCTCGCCGCCCCGACCGCGACCAGCAGCAGCAGCGCGGTGCCCGCGGTCGGGGCCAGCGCGGTCGCCAGCACCAGGACGCCGAACACCACCGACGAGCGGACCAACGTGGGGATCCCGGTTCGTCCGCGGGCCGCCGTGTGGAGACCCCCGAGGACCGCGCCGAGACCCATCGCGGCCGTCATGAACCCGTAGGTCCGCGAGTCCCCGTCGAAGGTCGTGCGCGCGAAGTAGGGCAGCGTGACCTGGAACTCGTAGGTGAAGCACCCCATGATCGCCATCATCAGCAGCGGCACGCCGAGCTCCCGCTCGCGGCGCACGTACGCCAGCCCCGCGCGCACCTGGCCGCGCTCATGGGGCTGCGGGGGCGCGGGACGCAGCAGGGACGCGTCCATGGCCAGCAGCATGAGCACCACGGGCAGGAACGACGCGGCATTCAGGGCGAAGCACACCCCCAGGCCCCCGGCCGCGATGACCAGCCCTGCCACCGCCGGGCCCAGCACCCGGGCGGCGTTGACCATCACGGAGTTCAGGCTGACCGCGTTGCGCACGGACTCCGGTCCGACGATCTCGACCAGGAACGACTGGCGCGTGGGCTTCTCGAAGGCGTCGGCCACTCCCAGCAGCGCGGCCAGGAGCAGGACGTGCCAGAGCTGGACGGTGTCGGTGAGGGTCAGGACGGCCAGCGCGACGGCGAGGGCACCCATCACCACCTGGAGCGCCACGAGCAGGCGGCGCTTGTCGGCACGATCGGCGACCAGCCCGCCGTACGGCCCGATCAGCAGGATCGGCAGGGTCTGGGCGGCGAAGGTCAGCCCCACCCACGTGGCCGAGCCGGTGATCTCGAGGACCAGCCACGCCTGGGCGACCATCTGCATCCAGGTGCCGACCAGTGAGATCGACTGCCCCGCGAAGTACAGGCGGAAGTTCGGGATCGACAGCGCGGAGAAGGTCTCCTGGCGCAGGGCGGCCATCCGGCCCGCCCCACGCGCCTCCTCCACCTCTGTCACGCCCCCATCCTCCCGCACGGCCCCGAACACGTCGCAGACCCTCCGTCGAGGTTCAGACCCTCCCGTCCGGGCTGGAGGGTCTGACCGCTCCTGGAGGGTCTGCGGACTGCGGCCGGGGTGCCGGCGCGCTGCGCTGGGTCGGCGCAGAGGGGAGCGGGTGCCGCCGGCTCAGTCGTCGGAGCGCGCGGTCGGTGCGGTGGGGGTGGTCTTCTGGACCTGGAGGAGGAACTCGTAGTTGCTCTTGGTGTCGCGCAGCTTGCTCTGCAGCAGCTCGATGGCCTGCGTGGCCTCCAGTGCGTGCAGGACCCGGCGCAGCGTCCAGACGATCTTGAGCTCCTCGGAGCTCATCAGCAGCTCCTCCTTGCGGGTGCCGGAGGCGTCCACGTCCACGGCCGGGAAGATCCGCTTGTCCGCCAGGCGACGGTCGAGCTTGAGCTCCATGTTGCCGGTGCCCTTGAACTCCTCGAAGATCACCTCGTCCATCCGCGAGCCGGTCTCGACCAGCGCGGTGGCCAGGATCGTCAGCGAGCCGCCGTTCTCGATGTTGCGGGCGGCGCCGAAGAACTTCTTCGGCGGGTACAGGGCCGCGGAGTCCACACCACCGGAGAGGATCCGGCCGGACGCGGGGGCGCTCAGGTTGTACGCACGACCCAGGCGGGTCATCGAGTCGAGCAGGACGACGACGTCGTGCCCCAGCTCGACCAGGCGCTTGGCGCGCTCGATCGCGAGCTCGGCGATGGTGGTGTGGTCGTCGGCCGGCCGGTCGAAGGTGGAGGCGATGACCTCGCCCTTCACCGAGCGCTGCATGTCGGTGACCTCCTCGGGCCGCTCGTCCACGAGGACGACCATGAGGTGGCACTCCGGGTTGTTCGTGGTGATCGCGTTGGCGATCGCCTGCAGCACCATCGTCTTGCCGGCCTTCGGCGGGGAGACGATCAGGCCGCGCTGGCCCTTGCCGATGGGGGCGACCAGATCGATGATCCGGGTCGTCATGTTGCTCGAGTCGGTCTCCAGGCGCAGCCGCTGGGACGGGTACAGCGGGGTCAGCTTGCCGAACTCGACCCGGCCGCGCGCAGCCTCGGGATCGGCCCCGTTGACACTCTCCACCTTGACCAGGGGGTTGAACTTCTCCCGGCGGTCGCCACCGCCCTCACGCGGCTGGCGCACCTGGCCGGTGATCGCGTCCCCCTTGCGCAGGCCGTAGCGCTTGACCGTCGACAGCGACACGTAGACGTCCGTCGGTCCGGGCAGGTAGCCGGTGGTGCGCACGAACGCGTAGTTGTCCAGGATGTCGAGGATGCCGGCGACCGGGACGAGGATGTCGTCGTCGGAGACCTCGGGCTCGACGTCGCGGCCCTGATTCCCCTGGTTGCCCGGGCGCCGATCGTTGCGGTCGTTGCGGTTGCGGTTGCGGTCGCGACCACGGCGACGCCGGCCGCCCGGCTCGTCGCCGTACCTGTCGTTGTCGCGGTTCTGGTTCTGGCCACCGCCCTGGTTCTGGGTGCCGTCCTCACGGGACTCACGCTGCTGGCCACCGCCCTGGTCCGCGGCGCCCTCCTCGCGGGGCGGGCGCTGCTGGGTGCCCTCACGGCCGTCACGACCCTGGGACTGGTTCTGGTTGCCGTCTCGCGACTCCCGGTCCTGCTGGCCGCGGTCCCGCCCTCCGTCACGCTGGCGGGGCTCCCGCTGTCCGGACTCACGCTGTGGACGATCGTCCGGGATCGTCTCGGGGCCGCCCTGGCCACCACCGCTGCGCTGGTCGTCGCGACCGCTCGCAGCCCCGTCGGCGCGCTCGACGGGGGACCCATCGGGCCGGCCCGTCGTCTCGCTGGGGCTCTCGCCGCGTGGACGCCGGGTCCGTCCGGCCCTCGCCGCCGGCGCACCACCCGACTGCGCGGCGCTGATCGCGGCCACCAGGTCGCTCTTCTTCATCGACGAGGTGCCGGCCAGGCCCATGTCGTGGGCGACCTTCTTGAGCTCGGGCAGGAGCATCGCGGACAGGCTGCCCGTGGGGCGTCCGCCGCCGGCGTTCTTGTCGGCGTCCGGGGCGATGCTGATCGTGTCGGTCACGTGATTCCTAGGGGTGAGGTGAATCGCCTGCGCGGGGTGAGTACCGACGGCGACAACTGTCCGTGGAAGTGGATCGCGACGGCGAGGTGCTCGTACCGCGTCAGGAGTGAGGTTCTGTACTCGGTGCCGGTCCGCCACCAGCGTTCGTGGCACCGTGCTGATCCAGCACACACGGTAGCACCTTGATGACAGGTCAGGTGAAACCCGCGTCGGGCGCTCGCGCGCCGTGTTGAGCACAGCTACAGCGCCTGCACCCCACGGTCGGCGACCGGCAGTGCCAGCACGCGGGCGGAATCACCCACCACGTCGCGGATCCGGGCCGCCAGCCCCGCACCGTCGCCATCGGCGGCGAAGGCGATGACGGCCGGTCCCGCGCCGGAGACCGCCGCAGGGATCCGCAACGCGCGCAGCTGCTCCACGAGGCCCATGCTCGTCGGGTACACCGAGCGGCGCTGCTGCTGGTGCAGCCGGTCCTCGGTGGCCTCGAGGAGCAGGCCGGGGTCGCTGGACAGTGCATGGACCAGCAGCGCCGAACGCCCGACGTTGAACGCGGCATCCGCGTGGGGCACCGACGCCGGGAGCGCCCCGCGGGCCCTGGTGGTCGACGCCTCGAAGGCGGGGATGGCCAGCACCGGCGCGATGGCGGGATGGACGGCGAACCGTGTGGCACGCCCGACCGGACCGAGCTCGCTGGCCTGCATCCAGGCGATCGTGGCACCCCCGAGGACCCCGGGGGCCACGTTGTCCGGGTGGCCCTCCAAGCGCGTGGCCAGCGCGATCATCTCCGCGTCGGAGACCGAGTCGGCCACACCCGCGAGATGGGCGGCCACCGCCAGCCCACCGACGATCGCCGCCGCCGAGGACCCCAGACCCCTGCTCTGGGGCACTGCGTTCACGCAACGAAGGCTCAGCCCGCGGGCAGCCAGCTCACCGGACTCATCGAACGCCGCGAGCCCGGTCCGGACGATCCGGGCCACCAGGTTGGTCTCGTCGGTCGGCACCCGACCGGCGCCCTCGCCGACCACCTCGACCGTGACAGCCGAACCCTCGACGAAGTGCGCCTCGATCCGATCGGTCAGGCTCAGGGCCAGTCCCAGGCAGTCGAATCCCGGACCGAGGTTGGCGCTTGTCGCCGGCACCTCGATGGCCACGGTCGACGACGCCGCCGATCCGCCGGTCGATCCGGCCGGCCCGCCCCCCGCCCGGCTGCCGGTCATGTCAGCGGGCATCAGCCCTCCAGGCCGAGCGCGCGGGCTGCCGCCGCGACATCCACCGGGATCACCGTCGGGTCCGCGGCCGTGGCCAGCGCCCACTGGGTGTCCTTGAGCCCATGCCCGGTCAGGGTGCACACGATGGTCTGCCCGGGGTCGACGCGCCCCGCGGCCTGCGCGGCGACCAGGCCGGCGACCGACGCCGCAGACGCGGGCTCGCAGTACAGGCCCTCGCGTGCGGCCAGGGCGAGGTGCGCCGCGAGGATCTGGTCGTCGCTGACCATGTCGATCAGCCCGCCTGACTCGTCGCGGGCTGCCACGGCGAACTCCCAGGACGCTGGGTTGCCGATGCGGATCGCCGTGGCGATCGTCTCCGGGTTGGCCACCGGGGCCCCCCGCACGATGGGCGCGGCACCCTCGGCCTGGAAGCCCCACATGCGCGGGGTGCGCGTGGCCAGGCCATCGCGCGCGTACTCGCCATAGCCCTTCCAGTAGGCGGTGATGTTGCCCGCGTTGCCGACGGGCAGGACGTGGATGTCCGGGGCGTCGCCGAGGGTGTCGACGATCTCGAAGGCGGCGCTCTTCTGCCCCTCGATCCGGGCCGGGTTGACCGAGTTCACCAACGCGACCGGGTACGCATCGGACAGCTCACGGGCAAGGCGCAGGCAGTCGTCGAAGTTGCCGTCGAGCTGCAGCAGCTGGGCTCCGTGGGCCACGGCCTGGGCCAGCTTGCCCATCGCGATCTTGCCCGCGGGCACGAGGACGGCCGGGGTCATCCCCGCCTTGGCCGCATAGGCCGCAGCGGAGGCCGAGGTGTTGCCCGTGGACGCGCAGATGACGGCCTGTGCACCCTCGTGGGCGGCCATCGAGATGGCCATCGTCATCCCGCGGTCCTTGAAGGAACCCGTGGGGTTCCCCCCGTCGAACTTCAGCAGCACGCGACAGCCGGTCAGCTCGGAGAGCCAGCGCGACTCGACCAGCGGGGTGCCGCCCTCGCACAGGGTGATGACCGGAGCGCTCTCGGGCAGGTTCATCCGGCTGCGGTACTCGGTGATGACGCCCCGCCAGGGACGTGCGCCCCCACCGGGGCCGGCCGTCGCTGTGGCGCTCACTGGGCAGCACCGATCACGCGCATGAACCCGACGACCTCGTCGACGGAATCCAGCCTCCGCAGCTGCTCGACGGTCGCCGCGAGGTCGGCCTCGCGGCCCGGGTGGGTCAGGATGAGCAGCTCGGCCTGGTCGCCCTCGCCGTTCTGGGTCATGCTCCGGATGCTGGCGCCATGCTCGGCGAACGCCCCGGCGACCCCGGCCAGGACCCCGGGGCGGTCCAGCACCCGCAGGTGCACGAAGTACGCCGTCGTCGCCGCCCCCATGGGCAGGACGGGGAGCTGGGCGTACGCGGACTCCCCCGGCCCGGTCGATCCGCTGACCCGGTTGCGCGCGGCGGTCACGATGTCGCCGAGGACGGCACTGGCGGTCGGGGCTCCCCCGGCACCTCGGCCGTAGAACATCACCTGGCCCGCGGCGTCGGCCTCGATGAACACCGCGTTGAAGGCGTCCCGGACACCGGCCAGCGGGTGTGTCCTGGGGACCAGCGTGGGGTGCACCCGGACGCTCACGCCCGCGCCGTCGGCGGTCTCGATCAGCTCGGCGATCGCCAGCAGCTTGATGTCGTAGCCCATCTCGTGGGCGGCCGCGACGTCCTCCGAGGAGACGGCGGTGATGCCCTGGACATCCACGTCGGCCAGCGTCACGCGGGTGTGGAAGGCGATCGAGGCCAGGATCGCCGCCTTCGCGGCGGCGTCCAGCCCCTCGACGTCAGCGGTCGGGTCGGCCTCGGCGTAGCCGAGCTCCTGCGCCTCGGCCAGGGCGTCGGCGAACGAGGCCCCGGTGGACTCCATCTGGGTCAGGATGTAGTTGGTGGTCCCGTTCACGATGCCCAGGACCCGGCGGATCCGGTCACCGGCCAACGACTCGCGCAGGGGGCGCAGCAGCGGGATCGCCCCGGCCACGGCGGCCTCGTAGGACAGGTCGACGCCCGCCTCCACGGCGGCGGCGTGCAGGGCCGCTCCCTCGGTGGCGATCAGCGCCTTGTTCGCGGTGACCACCGACGCCCCGCCCTTGAGCGCCCGAAGGATCAGCTCCTTGGCCGGCTCGATGCCACCCATCAGCTCGACCACGAGATCCGGATCGGTGTCCAGGAGGGCCGGCAGGTCCGCGCTGAGGAGCTCCGGGCGGATCCCCGGGCGATCACGTGCCGCGTCGCGCACGCCCACGCCGGTCACGACCAGCCGCGCCCCGACACGAGCCGCGAGGTCGTCGGACTGCTCCTCGAGCAGCCGCACCACCTGGGCTCCCACGGTCCCGCCGCCGAGCACGACGACGGACAGCTTCTCGGGGGGCGGTGCCATGACGGAACTCCTTGCTGGCTCGGGTCAGGTCCGCCGCGGTGGACGCACGCCGGACGCGTCGCGATTCTCTCACGAGCGCAGGTTCGCCTGCTGCGCCGATGATCCACGCCGGGCTGTGCTGACGATTCCGACGATCAGATGGTCCGAATCGTCAGCACAGGGTCATGGAGGTCACGGGCGTGTGTCCGCGAGCCCGGCGTCGAGGGCGAACAGGTCGGCCTCGGTCTCGCGGCGGAGCACGATGCGGTCCACGCCCGCGCGCACCGACACCACCGGCGGGCGGGCGATCATGTTGTAGTTCGAGGCCATCGCCCGGCAGTAGGCGCCGGTCGACGCGACGGCCAGCAGGTCCCCGCGCTCGAGGTCGGAGGGCAGCCACGCGTCGCGGACCACGATGTCCCCGGACTCGCAGTGCTTGCCCACGACGCGCGTCAGCATCGCGGGGGCCTCGGACACCCGCGAGGCCAGCACGACGGTGTAGTCGGCGTCGTACAGGGCGGTGCGGATGTTGTCGCTCATCCCCCCGTCCACCGAGACGTAGACGCGCCAGGCTCCCGTCCGGTACTCGACGGGCTTGATCGTGCCCACCTCGTAGAGGGTGATCATGCTCGGGCCCACGATCGCCCGACCCGGCTCGACGGCGATCACCGGCACGTCGATCCCCCGCCGCGCGCACTCGCCGGCGACGATCACGCGCAGGGCCTCCGCCATCCCGACCGGGGCGACCGGGTCATCGGTCGGCAGGTACGCGATGCCCATGCCGCCACCGAGGTTGAGCTCGGCGACGACGATGCCCTCGGCCTCGCGCAGGTCGGCGATGAACCCCACGACCCGGTGCGCAGCCACCTCGAATCCGGACGTGTTGAAGATCTGGGACCCGATGTGCGAGTGGATGCCGACGAGCCGCAGCTCGGGGCGGGCGGCCACCGCCAGAACGGCCTCCCGGGCGGCACCGGAGGTGAGCGACAACCCGAACTTCTGGTCCTCGTGGGCGGTGGCGATGAACTCGTGGGTGTGCGCCTCGACGCCGGTCGTGACCCGGACCAGCACGTCGGCGACCACGCCCGCGGCACCGGCGAGGTCGGCCAGCCGATCCACCTCCTCCAGGGAGTCGATGACGTAGCGGCCCACCCCTGCGGCCAGCCCCGCGCGCAGCTCGGCACTGGACTTGTTGTTGCCGTGCAGGCTGATCCGCTCGGCGGGGAACCCGGCCGCACAGGCCAGTGCCAGCTCGCCGCCGGTGCACACGTCGAGGCCGAGGCCCTCCTCGGCCAGCCAGCGCACGGTGGTCGCGCTCAGGAAGGCCTTGCCCGCGAAGGACACCGAGCCGGGCACGTCGCGGTCGGTGTAGGCCGACTGGAACGCCGCGGCCCGGGCCCGGAAGTCAGCCTCGTCGAGGATCATGGCCGGGGTGCCGTGCGTGGCCGCGAGGTCCCGGACGGACCGGCCGCCGATGACCAGGGCGCCTGTGGCATCACGGCGCGCCGTGGCCGGCCAGATCTGCGGGTCGATCCGGGCCATGACCACCGAGTCGGGGATCGACGGGATCGGGACGGCCGGGGCGAATTCACCGTGCATCGGGCCGGCGGGATGTGCGCGCATGGCGTGATCCTAGGGCGCAGGACTTCCGCGGGCCCCGAGGTCGCGGCGACGGAAGCCGAGGCGCATGCCCTCGATCTCCGCGGATCCGACGATGGCCAGGCCGATCACGTACAGCCAGATCTGCAGCGCGACCACGCTTCCGAGGACCGCCACGATCTGGGAGTACGTGGACGACGTCGTCAGATAGGTCGACAGTCCGAGGGCCCCCACGAGGATCAGCAGGGTGCCCAGCGCCCCACCGAGGTTGAGCCAGCCGACCGCCCGGCGCTCCTGGATCCCGTAGCGCATCGCTGCGGTGAGCAGGAGGTACACCACCACGACCGTGATCGGGAGCCGGACCAGGCTGACGTTCTGGTTGTAGACGGCCCCGATCCCGAGTGTCTCGAGCACACGGGGCACGAGGCTGATGGCGATGACACCGGCGACGATGGCCACCTGGGCGACGAGGGTGATCCCCACCGAGATGCCCCGGGCCAGCAGGCTGGGGTGCCGGGGCTCGAGCTCGAAGGCGATGTCCAGCACCTGTCGTCCCACGTAGACGAACCGGCTGGCCGCGTAGAGCGCCACCAGGGCGGCGACCAGGCCGGTCAGTCCTAGCGACGAGAGGGTGACCTGGCCCAGGGCGGCGATCTGGTCGAGAACCGGAGCCAGGGTCTCGAGCACCTCTGGCCGATCGGCCAGCAGGGTCGTGATCTCCGCCACGAACGCAGCTGGATCGAACAGCAGGGCCACGACCGCCCCGAGGGAGATGAACGCGGGCACCAGGGACAGGAGGGCGAAGAACGACAGCCCGCCGGCCAGCACCGAACCTCGATGCCGCGTGTAGCGGGCGTAGGTCGCCATCCAGAACCCGGCCACGTTGCCGGCTCGCGGGACGTGCGTGTCGATCAGGTGGGTCCAGCGCACGAGCGACGGCGAGCCCCCCTCGTCCCGGACGCGGTCGGCCGGGGCCACCCGAACCGGCTCCGGGCCCTGGTCGACCATCGGCTACATCCGCTCGGGGGCCGAGACCCCCAACAGGGTGAGTCCGTTCACCAGCACCTGGCGCGAGGCCGCGCAGAGCCAGAGCCGCGCGATGTTCAGCGGCTCGACGGGATCGTCGCCCATCGGCAGCACCCGACAGACGTCGTAGAAGCGGTGGTACGCGGTCGCCAACCGCTCGAGGTAGCGAGCGATCCGGTGCGGCTCGCGCAGCTCGGCAGCGCTGGCCACCACCCGCGGGAACTCGGCCAGGATGCCGAGCAGGTCGTTCTCGCGCTCATTGGACAGCAGCGCCGGGTCGAACGACGAGGAGCGCCAGTCGATGCCGAGCTCCGCGGCGTTGCGCAGCACGGAGGCGATCCGCGCCGAGCCGTACTGGACGTAGTAGACCGGGTTGTCGTTGGTGCGCTTGAGCAGGAGGTCCACGTCGAGGACCAGCGGGGAGTCAACGGGGTAGCGGATCAGGGAGTAGCGGGCCGCATCGGTGCCCACCTCCTCGATGAGGTCGTCGATCGTGATGATGTTCCCCGCGCGCTTGCTCAGCCGGACCTCCTCACCACCCTTGACCATCTTGACCAGCTGCCCGATGAGGACCTCGATGGTGGTGTCGGGGTCGTCGCCGGCGCACGCGGCGACCGCCCGCAGCCGGTTGACGTAGCCGTGGTGGTCGGCGCCGAGCAGGTAGATGCACAGGTCGGCTCCGCGATTGCGCTTGTCGACGTAGTAGGCGGTGTCGGAGGCGAAGTACGTCAGCTCGCCGTCGGCCTTGACCAGGACGCGGTCCTTGTCGTCGTCGAAGTCCGACGTCCGCAGCCAGATCGCGCCGTCGGCCTCGTACATGTGGCCCTGCTCGCGCAGCTGGCTGAACGCCCGCTCGACCGCACCGGACTCGTGCAGCGTCCGCTCCGAGTACCAGACGTCGAAGTGCGTCGCGAACCGCGTGAGGCTCTCCTGCTGCTCCTCCAGCATGGTCCGGTAGCCGAGCTCGCGGAACATGACGAGCTGCTCGTCGATGGGGAGCCTGACGATGCCGGAGTCGTTGGCGACGATCTCCGCGGCGATGTCCTTGATGTAGCTGCCGTGGTACCCGCCCTCAGGTGCGGGGAGACCGTGCGCGGCGTTCATGATCGACTCGCCGAACCGGTCCATCTGGACGCCGCGGTCGTTGATGTAGAACTCGCGGGTCACGTCCGCGCCCTGGGCGGCCAGCACCCGGGCGATGGCATCGCCGACAGCTGCCCAGCGCGTGTGGCCCAGGTGGATCGGTCCGGTCGGGTTGGCCGAGATGAACTCGATGTTGATCCAGCGGCCACGCTGGGTGGTGCCACGGCCGTAGTGCTCACCCTCGACGACGATGCGAGCAGCGACCTCGCCCTGGCTGGCAGCCTCCAGCGTGATGTTGACGAATCCGGGTCCGGCCACCTCGGCGCGGGCGATCGCGGGACTCAGCGCGAGCTGGGCGGCCAGCATCTCGCCGATGAGGCGCGGAGGGGTGTGGGCGGGCTTGGCCAGGGTCATCGCGACGTTGGTCGCGTAGTCGCCGTGCTCGCGGTTCTTGGGACGCTCGACCGTGGCGTTGACCCGGTACCCCTTCGGCAGGCACAGCTTGTTGTCCTCGATGAGGTCGGTCACAGAGGCCGCGACGAGGGCTGCCAGGGCGTCGGGGGTCATGCGCGCAATGGTAGTGGGGCGGGCAGAGGGGCTCGGACCTGCGCCGACGCACCCAACCCCCTGGTGCACGGCCGAGATGCAACGCAACGTCCTGGCCCCCGGGGGGCGGCGGCGGATTTGGGGGCGTGGGTGGGGGTCGGTAGGATGGCTCGTGCCCTGGCCCCCGTAGCTCAGGGGATAGAGCGGTGCCCTCCGGAGGCATGCGCGCAGGTTCGAATCCTGCCGGGGGCACCCCTCGGTGGACTGATCGGGGACCGAAGCGGAGTGACACGCAGTGTCACCGGCCGGCACCGTCCCGCTGGCCCTCGTGCCAGGGGATCGCAGTCCCCGATGGCCCTGACGTTGCACCGCGCGGACGCCCACAGTCGTCCTAGGAGCTGATTCCCTGGTAGGGGACGAATTCCCATTGCGTCAACTCCAATCGGTCACCTGGGCCACGCAACGCAGATGATGTGACTCAACGTGTGCGATGGATGTACCGCTCAGCCCGTTCGCGGCACACGATCTGCGTAACTATCGGTGATATTCGTGCATCCTCATCTGACGGACCCGGGTCATTTGAGTGAATCCGTCCCCGCGCAGCACCACGCATTCCCACACAGGAGTTGAACCACTTGTCCACCACCACAGCCAGTCGCAGCCGGCATGTCGCTGGCGCTGGCCACAGCCCTCGCGCTCGTCGGCGCCATGCTCACGCTGGCCCTGCCGTCCGCGTCGGCCACCCCATCGCCGTCGGTGATCGATCTGCCATGCCACGAGCTCCCAGAGCAACCCCTACACGAGGAACCGCGTCAACACCTCCTCGATCGACGAGCAGGGACAACCGCTTCCTGAACGGGCACGGGCAGCACACCGGGCCGGTCGTGGTTCGAGGGTCATCGGCGTGACGTGGGGCGACATCATCCCCGCCTTCTCGTACACCAACCCCAGGACTGGCGTGATGACGTCCTATCCCGGCCAGAACCTGACGCCCGAGGGCACCGCGATCCTGGCCAACGGCTGCGCAGAGCGTGCCGGAGGTCGTGGTCGAGTTCGACCTGACAAGCACTGAGTGCGTCGTCGGCACCGAGGGGAAGTCCGCGACGCTGAGCGTGACGAACAGGCAGTCATCGACCGAGAGCATCGACTACACGCTGACGGGGCCCGGCACCGCGGTGCTGGACGGCGCAGCCCTGCTGCCAGGGTGCCACCCGAGACATTCACCGTTGCCGAGTCCGATTTCGGGTCACGGGTGAACTCGGCAGCGATCGACGCCGCTGTCGAGGACGTCCACTGCCACCGCCACAGCGCTCGACCGATGCGGATGCGATGCCCCGACCGACGTGGTCCCGCGCTCGACGAGCACCTCACGAGTCGCGACCCCGCACCTTCGTCGAGGCGTGACGGCGACGACCTCTCGATGGACGCACGTCGGAGGGCCAAGACGAGTGGTCCCGCGGACACGAGGCGGTCAGCTGAGCACGCCTGCACGGGCCGCCTGCCGCCGGGCGCAAGTGTCACCGCTGACGGCGACGGTCAACGAGGGGCACCGACCATCGCCATCGATGGCGCCACGACCGAGTGGACACATACCTTCACGACGGTGGCTGACCTCGACTGCACGGCAACCATCGTCACCCCGCCGGTCGTCACTCCGCCGGCCGTCACCCCGCCGCGTGGCTGCAGCCCCGCCCGCGGTCGTCACCCCGCCGGTGGTGGAAGAGGTTGAGGACGAGGCTGACGTTGCTGCTGAGGAGGACGTCGTCGAGGAGGACGAGGAGACCGCGGTTGCGGGCTCCGAGGACGAGCTGGCTGCCACCGGTGGCAGCACCTCCGCCGCCCTGCTGGGCGCGCTGCTGGTGCTCAGCGGAGCAGCCCTGATCGCCAGCCGTCGCCGGTTCGGGATGACTGACTGATCACAGCGGTACTGAAGGGGCCAGGCGGACCATCGCCTGGCCCCTTCAGCGTTGATGCCGAGAGATCCACCGGTAGCGTCGCGCCCATGGCCGAAGCCCGCTCCCCTGCCGCCACCGTCGACACGATCGACGAGGCTGCGGCGTCCAAGTCCGCGCTGCCCAACTCGAAGCTGTTCGTGATGTCCGTGCTGGGTGGGATGCTCATCGCGGTGGGAGCGCTCCTCGCGATCGTGGTGGCGGGCGGCTCCACGGAGCTGGTTGCGAGCAACCCCGGCCTGGCGCGACTGGTGATGGGCGTGGTCTTCCCCGTGGGGTTCATCGCCGTGATGCTCACCGGCGCGGGGCTGTTCACGTCCGACTGCGCGACCCAGGTCGTGCCCTGGTACCGGCGCCGGGTATCCGCCACGGCGATGCTGCGGGTGCTCATCGTGGCCTACCTGGCCAACGTGGTCGGGGCGGTCGGACTCGCATTCCTGGGCAAGGCTGGCGGAATCCTGGGCCCGGATCAGCCCTGGACCCCCTACCTGCTTGCGCTGGCGGACGGCAAGGTGTCGCACAGCTGGGTGGAGGTGTTCAGCAAGGGGATCCTGGCCAACATGCTCGTGTGCGTCGCGGCGTGGCAGGCCTACTCGTCGCGGTCGACGACCGGCAAGATCCTGGGGATCTGGTTCCCGGTGATGGCGTTCGTGGCGTTGGGCACGGAGCACAGCATCGCCAACCTGTTCTTCATCCCGGCTGCCATGCTCAGCGGGGCGGACATCACGGTCGCGCAGTTCGTGACGGCCAACCTGATCCCGGCGACGCTCGGAAACTGGGTCGGCGGGGCGCTGCTGATCGGGCTGCCGTACGCGTGGCTGTACTCAGCACGCCGACCGGTGACGGCCGTGAGCAGCTGAGGGCGCTGGGGCCGACGACGGAACGATGAGCCGACGGCAGCCCGGCCGGACTACTCGTCCACGTCCTCCATGGGCTCGATCATCGGAGCCAGGTCGCCGGACTCATCCTCCGACTCGTCCACGTCCTCCATCGGCTCGATCATGGGCGCCAGGTCGCCGGAGTCATCCGACAGGACGGACTCGTCGACGTCCTCCATCGGCTCGATCATCGGGGCCATGTCGACCTGGGCCTCGGACACCACCACGGTGGATCCACTGGGGCCCTCGGCCGACGCACTGGCAGCGACTGACCCGTTGACGGCGAACGCCGTGATGGCCATGGCCGCGAGCGCCAAGCTCACAGCGCGACCGGGGTGCTGCGTAAGAGTACTCATGGGAACCCCCAAAGGCCGCAATCTCGGACACCCGCACCATAAGCCCCAACTACACACTGTGTCTCGCTGGTTGCAGGTGTCACCCGAATGGGTGTAAGTCCGACTACGCGTCGTGGCCCAGCCGCGCCAGCAGCAGGACCTCCGCGAGGGTCAACCGGCGCAGGACCTCGAGGTCCACGCTCTCGTTCGGCCCGTGCCAGCACGCCGCCGGGTCGCCGGGGCCGACCACGAGGATCGTGGCGTCCGGGAACTTCACGGCGATGTCGGCGATGAACGGGATCGACCCACCGATCCCCATGTGCACCGGCTCGGTGCCGTCCCACGCATCGGTGAACGCCGCCCTGGCGACGTCGGCGTTCGGCCCGGAGGGCACCAGGGCCACGGCGTTGCCCGCGGAACCCGGCACGCACGTCACGGTCACTCCCCACGGGGCACTCGCGACCAGGTGATCAGCCAGGGCCTGCTGAGCGGCCGCCGGGTCCTGCCCGGGCGCGATCCGCATGCTGACCTTCGCCCGCGCGATCGGGAGCAGCACGTTGGCCGCGGCCTCGGTCCGGGGAGCATCGATCGCCAGGACGGTCACCGCCGGCAGCGACCAGATCCGGTTCGCCGCCGAGCCCTCCCCGATCGACGCCACGCCCTCGAGCACGCCTGCCTCGGACCGCAGCGCGGCCTCGTCGAGGTCGACGGTCGGAACCGGCCCGTGGACCAGCCCGGGCACGGCCACCCGCCCCGCGTCGTCGTGCAACCCGGCCAGCAGCCGGCACAGCGAGGTCAGCGCATCCGGGAAGAGCCCGCCGAACACACCCGAGTGCTGCTCGCCGGCGTGCGTGCGGACCTCGACGAACACCTCGACCAGCCCACGCAGCGACGTCGTGAATGCTGGGACGTCCACCTCCCAGTTCGACGAGTCAGCGATCACGACGACGTCGGCGGCGAGCAGGTCCCCGTACTCCTCCAGGAACGGGCCGAAGGTCGGTGAGCCGACCTCCTCCTCCCCCTCCACGAACACGGTCACGCCCACCGGCAGGCCGTCGGGGTACGCCGCCTGCAGGACCCGCAGCGCGCCGACGTGGGCCATGATCCCGGCCTTGTCGTCGGCCGCACCGCGACCGTAGAGCCGCCCGTCGCGCTCGACGGGCTCGAACGGATCGCTGTCCCAGTCCGCCAGGTTCCCCGCCGGCTGGACGTCGTGGTGCGCGTACAGGAGCACCGTGGGCGCCCCGTCCGGCGCCGGGATCCGCGCGACCACCGCGGGCGCGCCGTCGTCGGCCTCCAGCACGCGGACGTCAGGCATCCCCAGGTCGGCCAACAGGGTCGCGACTGTCTCCGCGCTTCGCGCGACATCGGGCGAGGTCACCCCGTCGCGGCTCACACTGGGGATCCGCACGAGGTCCTCGAGGTCGGCTCGGATGCCCGGCAGGGCGGCAGCGACAGCGGAGCGGAACTGGTCGGTGGAGGGCGTGGTCATGCCGATCATCCTGTCAGCCGAGGACCACGCGCGCCCAGCGGCGCGAGGCCCGCTGCCCTACTCCACCGTGATCGAGGCGGGCTTCGACGCATTGCCCGCCTCGTCGATGCCGATCACGCAGACCATGGTCGGGAGGTCCGCTGCCTGGATGGTCGCCGGGACCCGGCGGTACCCGACGTAGCCCTCGGCCGTGGCGCAGTCGATCGAGTCGACCGGGCCGCTCACCCACCGGAACTGGCTGAGCTCCGGCGGGGCGAACACGGGCTCCACCTGGACCCCTCCCTCGACCGGCGTCGTGGTCAGCTCGATGGTGGCCGGATCGGGAGCCGTGCCGTCGGCTCGGATCACCACGGCCGTGGGTTGGGCGGCCGACCCGACACACACCAGGGTGAACCCCTCGTCCGCGGGCAGGATCACCGGGTAGGTCCACTCGGCCGCCGGGGTGGGCAGGACCTCGACCGGGGGGTCGGCGGGTCCACCCGCCGGGCTCGCCCCCGGGTCGGCGCCGGCCCCCGGGTCGGCTGAGGCCCCCGGGTCGGCGCTGGTGGTCGCCCCGGGGGCGGCACTGGCCGACACCCCGGGATCGGCGGTCGCCGACGATCCCACCTCCGCTGGAGTCGCCGACTCCTCGCCCTCACCCGCAGCGGCGGCAGCCAGCGCAGCCGCCCGCGTGGCGTCGAGCCACCCCTCGGGCGCCGTGCAGTCCACAGTCCCCAACTCGCCCTGCTTCACCTCGATCGCAGCCGTCGAGGTGAAGCCCTCGGGCAACTCCCCCTCGAGCCCGATGTCCACCGTCGACCCCGGCCTGGCGACCGACGCCACCGCCCGGGCCGGCACCACGGTCTCCGGATCCTCGAGCGCACAGTCGCCGCCGAGGGCGAACCGGCCCTCCGGGAAGCACCCGGCCAGAGCCACGACGGGCAGCATGTAGCTGGTGTCGTCCTTGACCGAGATGCCGCCATCGTCGGCGACCTGGCACGGCAGGCCGAGAGCGCAAGCGGTCGCCTGCGTCGACCCGATGGTCGTCGTGGTCACCATCGCCACCGCATCGCCGGCGGGGTTGAACACGGGCGAGCCCTGCGACCCATCGAGGATCCCGGCGCAGTCCGAGGCCTGGCCATCACGGCCGAGCAGCCCGTCCTCGAGGATGTCGGAGGTCTCCCCGACCTGGCATCGGCTGCCCCTCAGGTACTGCTGGTCGGGCGCGAGCCCCTCCACGGGCACTCCTGCGATCAGGATCTCCGCGCCCTGCTCCACCGCAGGGACAGGATCGATCGGCCGCACGCCACGATCGGCGAGCTCGGCGTAGGTCGACCCGAGTCGCAGGACGGCGAGGTCGGTTCCCCGGACGGACGCCCATTCGACGGCCTCGACCGGCGCCTGGACGAGGTCGGCCTGCCCGGCGCCGGTCAACGGGGCGAAGGCGTTGAACTCGACGGTCGCCTCAGGCACGTCCACGCCGGCCATGATCGAGGCGGGATCGGTCTGCCCCACGCAGCGTGCACTGGTCACCGCATACGCGGCCTTGTCTCCGGCCGCCCCCACGTCCAGCAGCCACGCGGTGCATGGTTGGGCGAGCCCGGCCGTGCGCCCCACCGCGGTCAGCGACGTCCCGACGGCCTGGGCCTGCCGGAACAACCCCGCGGGGCTCGCCGGGGAATCGTCAACACCGTCCGAGCTCTGCCTCGCGTAGGTCCCGTAGAGGGCCAGGAAGGCGACGATCGCGGCCAGCGCAGCCAGCCAGATCGGGCGCCTGCGCCCATGATGGGCCGAGTCCGGGTCCGGTGACTCGCCCGCCTCCGAGGCAGCCCCGTGCTCGGGGTCGTCGGGACGGCGCACCTCACCCTCAGCCATGCCCGACACCGTACGCGACTGCTCGATGCACGTGTCCGACACGCCGAACCGTCATCCACCAGCGGGGTCCCCCATTCCTTGCGGCCGTTCCCGTCGAAAGCCGGCAGGCGTCGAGTCCCTCAGGGCGACCATGCGCCCGTACACGTCGAAAGCAACCGGGTTCGCCGCGTCGGGAACGACTGAACGGAGCGCGAGGATCACGTGGTGAGCACTCCACCCGTGGTGTCGCAGGGCCTTTCGACGGGACGAGGCGCGAGGTTCCTCCTCAGCCCAGCCAGCCGCCCTCCGGCGGGCGCAGCGCGGCCTTGATCGAGCGCTCCTCACGGGCCTTGGCGTCGGCGATCGGCAACCGCGCGACTGTGACCGTCTCGCGGAAGGTCGCGGTCGCGAAGGTCTGCATCCCCGCGCCCAGCGCCAGAGCCGCCCGCTCGCCGAACCTCAGGTGCCGGTCATGACCGAAGCGCTCGACGCCCCGACCCCTCTCCCCGCGCGTCCGCTCCGGCACGAGCACCAGCTCGAGGCGAAGGTCCCGGTCGGCCATCGAGTCCACCATCCGCAGGAACCCGCTGACCATCGCCTCCTCGTCGAAGCGCTGCCCGCGGTCCACCGAGTCGGTCACCGCCGTGATGATCCGCACCCGCCGCCCCGGCGTCATGCCCACGCGGGCGAGGAACCACGTCAGCCCGTCGCTCGAGCCCTGGTTGTACAGGTAGCGCCGTACTGTCTGCTGCCCCACGAACTTGTCATAGATGACCAGCGGCCTGCTCTCGGCGCAGAGGGGGCCGAAGCGCTCCTGCCACTCGACCTCGCGGTTCACGCCCTCCCGCAGCGGGGCGTCGAGGACCTGGCGCGCGGCCATGAGCACCGAGGTGCGCCCGGCGGTCGTGATGCGCCCGATCTCGACCAGGCCCGACGGCGTGGTGGCGGAGAACTCGTCCTCGGCGACGCCCAGCAGCTCGGCCTGGTCGGCCTCGAGGAGGATGAGCTCGAGGTCGTCGGAGAGCTCGGAGTCGATCAGGCCCACGTCGAGGATGTCGCCCAGCAGCTCGTCCAGCGGCGGCCGTGCGATCCCGACCTGGACCTTCCGGCTGGAGAGCACGACCTCCCATGCCTTGGCCAGCGAGGTCGGGAGCCTCCCGACCGCCGCGACGAACAGCTCGAGATGGGCCTGCGAGGTGAAGACCAGCCGACCGTGGACGGCGAGGTCCTCGAGCAGCTCCTCATGGATCGCCCGGCGCAGGGCCGGGTCCTCGGAGCGGTCGCCCAGGGCGCTCGTGGAGATCCCGACGCCGAACACCGTCCGGCGCGGCAGCGCGGCCCTGCCGGTCACGAGCGCCCGCCCAGCACCTCGGCCAGCCGCTCGTCGAAGAACCCACCCGGCCACCCGTCGACGAGGTCTCCCTCGGCATCGACCTCCAGGCGCCGCACGAACGCCGCCCCGTCCACGTCGAGGTCCACGTAGAGGATGGCGAGGTCGGCCGGGGCGAGCACCCCCTCGCGGACCCGGCGCAGCAGCCGCAGCACCAGGTGCTCGGAGTGCGTCTCGATGAGCAGCTGGGCGCGCCCGGAGACCACCGTGTCGACGAACAGGTCGCCGACCGCGGACTGCAGCCTCGGGTGCAGGTGCACCTCGGGCTGCTCGACGAGGATCAACCCGGACGCCGTGAGCAGCGACTGCACGATGATCGGCAGCAGCTGGCCCACGCCGTACCCGACGCCGCGCGACGAGACCAGCACCCGCGGCTCGCGGCGGACATCCTCGAGTGCCAGCACCGCGAACTCCCCGGCGGTCCGCACGAGGTCCTGGCTGAGCGGGTCGAGCATGCGCACGTGGTAGCCCAGCCCGAGCCGGTCGCACCACTCGTTGACAGCGGTGACGAGGTCGGGGCGCGCATGCAGGATCGCGGCCATCTCCTCGCCCGAGGGGCCGACGTAGTCCTCGCTCCCCTGACCGACGAGCGTCGTCCGCTCGGCCCGGGCGCGCATCGGCCCGACGAAGTACACACGCTCGAGGGTGCCCCAGAACTCCTCGGTCACCCGATGGTGCAGCGCGACGCCCGGCTGGTCGCCCCACGGCCGCGGGCCCTCGATCGAACCGCGCTCGGAACCGTCGGCCAGCTCGGTGTGCGCGCGGACTGCCGCACGCCGGGAGGGGTCCCACCGGAACGAGATGGCGGCCTCACGCGGCACCCCTGCGGCCGAGGTCCATCCGAAGCCCAGGGTCATCGGCGCGTCGACGTCGTGGCAGTGCACGGCCATCCGGAACGAACCACCCTCGACCAGGTCGCCGGACATCGACAGCACGTCGGGGCGCGCGGCGGTCTGGGCCAGCATCGGCAGCACCGACAGCAAGGAGGACTTCCCGGCCGAGTTGGGACCGAACACCAGGGTCAGCGGCGCGAGGCCGACTCGCTGGGGAGCCGGGGCGAAGGACCGCAGGCCCCCGATGGTGAGGTGTCGCATCAGCACGTGGCCGAGCCTAGGCGGCCGATAGGCTCCACAGCAGCCCCTCGGGCACGCGGAATGCGGTTCGATCCGGTTTCGACTATACCCCCGGGGGTATAGTCATCTCATCACGGAACCGACCCGAGGAGCACCATGAAGACCATCATCATCGGCGGTGTCGCCGGTGGAGCATCCGCCGCAACCCGCCTGCGCCGGCTCGACGAGTCCCACGAGATCGTCGTGCTGGAGCGCAGCGGATACGTCTCGTTCGCCAACTGCGGCCTGCCGTACTACATCGGCGGCACGATCGCCGAGCGCCGGAGCCTGCTGCTGCAGACGCCGCGGAGCCTGAACGCCCGCTTCGGCCTCGACGTGCGCGTCAACTCCGAGGTCACGTCGATCGATCCGGCCGCGCGCACCGTCACCGTCAATGACCTCGCCACCGGCGAGTCCTACACCGAGGGCTACGACCACCTCGTCCTCTCCCCCGGCGCCTCCCCCATCGTCCCCCCGATCCCCGGGGTCGAGCGCGCCCTCACCCTGCGCACGATCGAGGACACCGACCGGATCAAGGAGCGCGTCGACTCGCTGCTGCTGGCCGTGGACTCCAGCGAGGAGGCGGTCGGCGGCGCCGCGCTGTCGGCGGTCATCGTGGGCGGCGGGTTCATCGGCCTGGAGATGGCCGAGAGCCTGCGCGAGCGCGGCATGGACGTGACGGTCGTCGAGCTCGGCACGCAGGTCATGGCGCCGCTCGACCCGGAGATGGCCGCGATCGTGGCCGCCGAGCTGCGCAAGCACGGCGTGCACCTGGCCCTCGGCGTGCAGGTCACCGAGGTCCGCAGGGACACCGTGCTGCTCTCCGACGGCCGAGAGATCGACGCCGACATGGTCATCATGAGCATCGGCGTCCGACCGGACACGAAGCTGGCCGTCGCTGCCGGCCTGCAGCTCGGCCCGCGGGGCGGGATCAAGGTCGACGACCAGATGCGCACGTCCGATCCGAACATCTACGCCGTGGGCGATGCGGTCGACAAGTCGGATGCCACCACCGGCGAGCCGACGCTGGTCCCGCTGGCCAACTCGGCCAACCGCCAGGGCCGGCTCGTGGCCGACGCGATCTCCGGGCGGTCGATCCGCTTCGGCGGCGTGCTCGGGACCGCCATCGTGAAGGTGTTCGACCTGACGGTCGCCGTGACCGGCGCCAACGAGAAGCGGCTGAAGTCCTCGGGCAGGGCGTACGCGGCGATCCACACCCACCCCGGCTCGCACGCCGGCTACTACCCCGGCGCCGAGCGGATCAGCCTGAAGCTGCTGTTCGACCCACAGACCGGGCAGATCCTCGGCGCCCAGGGCATCGGCGGCACCGGCACCGACAAGCGGATCGATGTCCTGGCCACCGCCATGACCGGCGGGATCACCGCCGACGAGCTGGCCGCCCTGGAGCTGGCGTACGCGCCGCCCTACGGCTCGGCCAAGGATCCGATCAACCAGATCGGGTACGTCGCGGAGAACATCATGCAGGGCACGACCCGGACCATCGCCTGGGACGAGGTGGACTCCACCGACCGGTTCCTGATCGACGTGCGCACGCACGGCGAGCACCGGCGCGGCCACATCGAGGACTCGGTCAACATCAGTGTCGACGACCTGCGCGCGCGGCACACCGAGATCCCGCGGGACGCCTCGGGGCAGCCCGTCCCGGTCGCGGTCTACTGCCAGGTCGGCCAGCGCGGGCACACGGCTGCGCGACTGCTCACCCAGCTCGGCTACGACGTGGTGAACCTCGACGGCGGCTGGCTGACCTACAGCCTGGCCCGCGCGAGCTGAGCCGACCCGCCCGCACAGGTCCCGACACGACGGTGTACGCGCGCGTGCGTGCAGACCCCTGGCTGTGTTGTACGGTGTTGCCGCTGTTGGACGAAGGGAGTCGAGCAGCGGCTCACATCACATCTGCACGAGGAGTACGAAGCACCATGGCACAAGGCACCGTCAAGTGGTTCAACGCCGAGAAGGGGTACGGCTTCATCGCCCCCGACGACGGCAGCGCAGACGTCTTCGTTCACTACAGCGCCATCCAGTCCAGCGGCTACCGGTCGCTCGAGGAGGAGCAGCGCGTCGAGTTCGAGGTCACCCAGGGACAGAAGGGTCCGCAGGCGGACCAGGTCACCCCGCTCTGACGCCAGCACACTGGCCTTCACCCGAAGGACCCCCGATCCGCACCGGATCCGGGGGTCCTTCGTGCATGTCGCGCGACTACCCCCGCCGGGCGCTGCGCAGCGCGATCCACGAGACGATCATCGTGGCCACCCCGCCGACGAGCAGCGCCAGCGCCGGTCCGACGACATCACCGGCCACGGACGCGGCCAGGGCGGTGGCCGCCCCCGCGCCCAGTGCCAGCCAGTAGTTCGCCCTCCCCCGCAGGAAGGCGCCCAGCCCGAGGACGGCGACGGCCGCCTGCCCGGCCCGGGTCGGCCACGCCCAGGGGCCGGCCGCCATCCCGACGGAGGCGACCAGCGCCAGGCCCGCACCCAGGGCCATGGCCGTCCGGCGGCCACGGGCCCAGCGCATGCCGAGCCCCGCCCAGAGTGCGCCCAGCCCCACCAGGAAGGCCCACGTGCCCGGCCCGGGCGGCACAGCCACCCACGCCGACCATGTCAGCGCACAGAGCAGTGCCGACTCGGAGACGGGTGTCCGGGCGATCACGTTGACCACCAGCAGTGCGACCACGACCCCCGCAGCCAGGGCCGCACTGCCCGGGCCAGCCGACGCCGCCCCCGCGGTGGACCCGAGCGCCACGGCCACCCCGGTCGCGGCCACCGCGACCCCGGTGGACAGCAGCCCCGACACCGCTCGGCGCCGCTCATCGCTGACCTCCCGGCTCCACGGGAGCCGCACGAACAGCCCCGCCGCGATGAGGGCCACGGTCATCAGGCCGGCGAAGGCCCAGCGCGCGGCCGGGTCCCACGCCCCCCACCCACGCGCGACCACACCGCCGATCGAGACGAGCACCAGGGCCGCACCGGTGTACATCCCGATCTCGGCGGCCACCCGCCGGCTGACCAGCGGGGCAGAGGCCGTGGGCGAGGCGCCCGCGCGGTCCACCACCGACATGGCCTGCCCGGACTGGCCGGGGGCGATCAACGGACCACGCGCAAGCACCTGGGTCGAGGCACCGGGGTCGTTCAGCGACGCCGCCACCTGGGCATCGAGGACCTCGGTGTCGGAGTGGCTGGGCCCCGGGCGCGGGTCCGGGGGCGCGGCGGGGGATCCGGACGGCCCGGACCACCCCGGCCGATCGGTCGAGCACGACCGTCGTCGGCTCCTCGGGGGCGCCCTGACCCTCGGCGTCCCCGGACCGGCCACGGAATCCACGCATGTCACCCAGCGTAGAGCCGCATCCGACCGGTCCGGGGCAGCACACTGTGGGGCGTGGCCCCGTCAGCGCGTCCCACGCAGTACAACCTGCTGCGCCTCAAGCAGTTCGATCGCTCGTGCATGCGGCCCGACGTCTTCGCCGGCCTGGGCGTTGCGGCCTACCTCGATCCCGCAGGTCATGGCCTACGCGACCCTGGCCGGGCTGGATCCCGTCGTGGGGCTCTGGGCCTGCCTGGCTGCCGCTGGCCATCTACGTGGTCGCGGGCACATCTCGGCTCCTGAGCGTCGGCCCCGAGTCGACGACCTCGATCCTCACGGCGGCCGCCCTCGCCCCCCTGGCCGCTCGGCGACGCCTCCACCTATGCCGCCATGGCCGGCATGTGCGCCCTGATCGTGGGCGTCCTGGCCCTGGCCGCAGGCCTGCTCCGCGTGGGATTCGTCGCATCAGCTGCTCAGCCGCCCCGTGCTCATCGGCTACCTCGCAGGCGTCGCCGTGATCATGGTCGCCGGACAGCTCGGCAAGCTCCTCGGGGTGCAGGTGGACGGGACCGAACCGATCGCGCAGATCGTCTCAGCGGTGCAGCACCTCGACGCCACCAACGGCCCGACACTCGCCATCAGCCTCGCCGTCATCGTCACCCTGTTCGTCGGGACCCGGTTCGCCCCTCGGCTCCCCTGGCCGTTGCTCGCGGTGCTCGGCGCCACGGTGCTCACGACGGCGCTCGGACTGGAGGAGCAGGGGGTCAAGGTCGTGGGCAGCATCCCGCAGGGGCTGCCCCCGCTCTCAGCTGCCCACCGACCTGTCCCTGCTTCCCCAGATCCTCGGGCCAGCCGTCGGCATCGCCGTGGTCGCATTCGCCGACAACGCCCTCGACGGGCGGGCGTTCGCCGACGACGGTGAGGAGATCGACGCGGACGCCGAGCTGATCGTCCTGGGGATGTCCAACGTCGGGGCCGAGCCTCACGTCCGGGTTCCCGGTCTCGAGCAGCAGCAGCCGCACCGCGCTGGCCAAGGTGTCGGGGGCACGCACGCCGGCCTACGGCTGGGTCACCGCGGCCGCCGTCGTGCTCGTCCTGCTGTTCGCCGGGCCGATCCTGGCGGACTTCCCGATGGCGGCGCTGGGGGGCCTCGTGGTCTTCGCCGCCTTCAAGATCGTCGAGATCGCGGAGTTCCGGTGGCTCTGGAACTTCCGCCGCAGCGAGTTCTGGCTCGGCATCGCCACCGTCGTCGCCGTGCTCACGCTGAACCTGCTGGCCGGCATCGGGTTCGCGATCGCGCTGTCCGCCGTGGTCGTGCTGGCACGGGTCGCGCGGCCGCATGCCGCAGTGCTGGGCCAGGTCCCCGACCTGGCCGGAATGCACGACATCGGTGAGTACCCGGCCGCGACCCAGGTCGAGGGCCTGCTGGTGTTCCGGTACGACTCGCCCGCTCTTCTTCGCCAATGCCGAGGACTTCCGCATCCGCGTCCTCGACGCCGTGCGACGAGCAGCAGGGGGAGGGCCTCGAGGTGCAGGACCGTCCTGCTCAACTGCGAGGCCAACGTCGACGCGGACTCGACCGCGGTCGAGGCGCTCGAGTCGCTGGTGCGCGAGCTGCAGCGCGCAGGCATCTCCGTGGCCCTGGCGCGAGTCCACGTGGAGCTGGCGGAGCTGCTCGAGCGCGCAGGGATCCTCGGACCTGATCGGCGCGGACAACGTCTATCCGACGCTGCCCACCGCGGTGGCCGGCCACGAGGCCGAACCACGCACGGCCCCGACCTGCCCGATCCCGGACCTGACGGCGCGGGACGGCTCGCCCGCCGTCACCCCGCGTCCGGCTCAGCCCGCGGGGTACCGTCGGCGCTGGTACCCACAACCAGGAGGTCGGCACATGCTCGAGGCGTCGGAGGTCGGCAACAAGCTGTCCAAGCAGGAGTTCAAGGACATCGAGCCACAGCTGCGCGTCGACCTGGTGAACGCCCAGTACGACCTGCGCTCGGCCGACTTCGGCGTCCTGGTGTTCGTCGCCGGCGACGACCGGATCGCAGGCAACGAGGTCGTCAACCGGATCAACGAGTGGATGGACGCCCGGTTCATCCAGACCCACGTGATGGGCCCGCTGACCGCTGAGGAGTCGATGCGCCCGCGCTACTGGCGGGTCTGGCGGGACATGCCGGCGAAGGGCCGGATCGCGCTCATGGCCGGCGGCATCCTGCGGCTGCTGCACGAGAACCTGTCCGGTGACCTCACCGACGAGGAGTACGAGACCGCGATCGACCACCTCGAGCAGCTGCAGGAGGCGCTCGTCGCCGACGGGATGCTGATCATCAAGATGTTCCTGCACACCCCGGCCAAGAAGCAGCGCAAGCGGATGAAGAAGGCCGAGAGCGACCGCGACGAGGGCTGGCGCATCGACCAGCGCGACTGGGCGATGCTGGACCTGCTCGAGGAGAGCGAGCACAAGCTCGAGAAGCTGCTGCGCCGCACGTCGGTGGCCGGGGCACCGTGGTCGGTCGTCGAGGCGACCGACGCCCGGTACCGCGACGTGGCCGTGGCGCGCACGATCCTCAACGCGATCACCGCGCGACTGGCCGAGGGGCCCCCCACAGGCGTCGCTGTCAGCGACCAGCTGTTCGCCCCGGTCGATCGACAGGCCACGGTGCTGGACACCGTCGACCTCGACCGGACCACGGACAAGGCGACCTACGACAAGGAGCTCAACGCGCTCCAGCGCGAGGTGCACCGGCTGTCCCGGCAGGCGCGCGACCGGGGCCTGTCGACGGTCCTGGCGTTCGAGGGCTGGGACGCCGCCGGCAAGGGCGGGGCGATCCGCCGGATCACGCAGGCCCTGGAGGCCGGCGACTACCGCGTGATCTCGACGGCCGCCCCCACCGAGGAGGAGCGCAAGTACCACTACCTGTGGCGGTTCTGGCGCGACCTGCCCCCGGCCGGGAAGTTCGTGATCTACGACCGCACCTGGTACGGCCGGGTGCTGGTCGAGCGGATCGAGGGGTTCGCCACCCCGGCCGAGTGGCAGCGCGCCTACGACGAGATCAACGACTTCGAGGACCAGCTCGTCGAGCGCGGCTTCTACGTGGCCAAGTTCTGGCTGCACATCTCAGCCGACGAGCAGCTGGCCCGCTTCCAGGCCCGGGAGAACACCCCGGAGAAGTCCCACAAGATCACCGAGGAGGACTACCGCAACCGGGAGAGGTGGGATGAGTACGTGCAGGCCGTCGACCAGATGGTGGTGCGCACGTCCTCGAGCGACTCGCCGTGGCACATCGTCCCCGCCAACGACAAGCTCACCGCACGGCTCGAGGTCCTCGACCACGTCCGCACGGGGCTGAAGAGGGCGCTGCGGACGCTGCCCTGACGCGGGTCACGCGGAGCGCCCACGCCTCGACGGCGACGCGCCGGGGCGTGGGGGGATCAGTGGTGGTCGCGACCGGCGATCTCGGTCAGCACCTGGGCCACCCGCGCGCTGCTGCGCCCGAAGTACTCCGGGGCCAGGTAGTCGTCCATGAACGCGGTCACGTCGGGGGTGATGACCGGCTGCGCCCGGATGATGTCGACCATCTCGTCGAACGAGTCGGGGTGGTAGCCGATCCGCTGCTCGAAGATGTAGGACTCGGCACTTCCCGGCATGTGCTCGGCGATGCGGTCGGCGAGCAGCCACCGAGGGAAGATCACGGGCTTGCCCAGCGCCCACGCCTCGTACACGGTCGTGCCGAAGTCGGCGACCACGATGTCCGCCCGCGGCATCGACGCGCCCGTCGGCGTGCGGTCGGTGCGGTTGCGCGGATGCACCGAGACATCGATCCAGGCGAAGCGCGACAGGACGCGCAGGTAGTTCTCGAAGGCCGGGAAGCTCGACGTCGAGCGACCTGTCTCGCCGCGCTTGCGCCGGTTGTGCGTCGGGGCCCAGAGGACCCGTGGCTTGGGATCACCGATCAGCCGACGGGAGGGCGGCGGCACCTGACCGATCAGGTCGTCGAGCCGCGGCCACCCGACGACGTGGATCCGGTCGGCACCCAGCTTGATGGCCGGCGACTCCAGCAGGCGACGCTTGAGCCACTCGCCGGGGACGAGCAGGTCCTGACGCTGGTTGGCCAGCCGCTTGCCCTGCCCGTCGGAGGACCACAGGTAGTTCTTGTCGGCGACCCCGTGACTCATCACCACGTCGGCCTTCGGCCGGATGAACAGGCAGAAGTTCAGCGCCCCGACCCGGTAGTCGCCACGTTCGGGCTTGGGGTCGGGCAGGTGCGGATCGATGAGGTTGAGCAGCTGCGCCTGGACGCCCTGGTAGGAGTCGGCGCGATCCAGCACGAAGTGGATCGGGCGCGCCATGCCGGACAGGGTACCGACGACCCGCGCCCGGGGGGTGGGCGCGACACGGTGCGTCTCAGCATGCGAACGGATAGTGGACAGATCGCCGCGGTTAGGGCAGCCTGTGCGACATGACGACGGCCGGGCGCGCGACGGACACCCTTGTGGTGCGCCGTGCCGTCGACCTGTGCCGCATGCAGTCCTGCATGTGTTGCGCCTGATCCTGCAGATCCCTTCCGGACGCTGCGGTCGACCAGGCGCCGGACACCCCATGATCCCGCGCCCCGTCTGAGCGCATGCGTCCTCCGAACCCCGGAGAACGCTGATGACCGACACACCCACCGCTCCCCCCCGGCCCGGCCGGGCCCCCCGCGATGAGGGCCAGTGGGCGCTGGGCTCCACCGCGCCGCTGAACGCGAACGAGGAGTTCAAGGTCGCCGACAACGGCCTGAACGTGCGCCAGCGGATCGAGACCCGGTACTCCCGCGAGGGCTTCGCGAGCATCCCCGCGGACGACCTCCGCGGACGCATGCGCTGGTGGGGGCTGTACACCCAGCGCCGGCCCGGCATCGACGGCGGGCGCACCGCGAGCCTGCCGCCCGAGGAGCTCGACGACGAGTTCTTCATGCTGCGGATCCGCTCCGACGGTGGCGCCCTGAGCAGTGCGCAGGCGCGCACGATCGCCGGGATCTCCTGCGAGTTCGCCCGCGGCACCGCCGACATCACCGACCGTCAGAACATCCAGCTGCACTGGATCCGGATCGAGGACGTCCCCGAGATCTGGCGCCGCCTCGAGGCCGTGGGCCTGAGCAGCACCGAGGCGTGCGGCGACACCCCGCGCGTCGTGCTGGGCTCCCCGGTCGCGGGAGTTGCAGCCGACGAGATCATCGACGGGACACCGGCGATCGAGGCGATCGTGGCCCGTTACGTCGGCGACCCCGAGTACGCGAACCTGCCGCGCAAGTTCAAGTCGGCCGTCTCGGGCTCGCCGCGCCACGACGTCGCCCACGAGATCAACGACGTGTCGTTCGTGGGGGTCGTGCACCCGGAGCACGGCCCGGGGTTCGACGTCTGGGTCGGCGGGGGGCTGTCGACCAACCCGATGCTCGCGCAGCGCCTCGGTGCGTGGGTGCCCGCTGGAGGAGGTCCCTGAGGTGTGGGGCGGGATCATCGAGATCTTCCGCGACTACGGCTACCGCCGGCTGCGCAACCGAGCGCGACTGAAGTTCCTGGTCGCCGACTGGGGCGCAGCGCGCTTCCGGGAGGTGCTGGAGACGCAGTACCTGCAGCGCCCGCTCATCGACGGTCCCGCTCCCGATCCGGTCCCGGCAGGGGCGCGCGACCACGTCGGGGTCCACCCGCAGCGCGACGGCCGGGTCTACGTCGGGGCCGCACCGACCGTGGGGCGGATCAACGGCGAGGTCCTCGGGCGGCTGGCCGACCTGGCAGATGCTGTACGGCTCCGGACGGATCCGCCTGACAGCCCAGCAGAAGCTGGTGATCCTCGACGTGGACCCCGATCGCGCCGAGCACCTCGCCGACGAGCTGGCAGAGGTGGGCCTGCAGGTGCACCCGCACGAGATCCGCCGCTCCACGATGGCCTGCACCGGGATCGAGTTCTGCAAGCTGGCGATCGTCAACACCAAGGACACCGCGCGGGTCCTGATCGACACGATCGAGGTGCGCCGGCCCGACCTCGACGTCCCGCTGGCCGTGCACGTCAACGGCTGCCCCAACTCGTGCGCCCGCTTCCAGGTGGCCGACATCGGGCTCAAGGGGATGCTCGTCCCCGACGGCTCCGGCACCCCCGTGGAGGGCTTCCAGGTGCATCTCGGCGGTTCCCTGGGCCACGCGGCTGGATTCGGCCGCAAGCTGCGGGCCCTCAAGGTGACCGCCTCCGACCTGCCCGACTTCGTCGACCGGCTCACCGGGCGCTACCTCGAGCAGCGCACGGAGGGCGAGCAGTTCGCCGACTGGGTCGTCCGCGCCGACGAGGAGGACCTGCGATGAGCACCACGGAGAACGCTGACGGCCACACCCCGGCGTTGGTAGTCGATTCCGACGCTTCACTCGACCGGATCGACTACCAACGAACACCGGCGGTCGCTGGCGAACGGGCGGTGCCCTACCACTGCCCGTACTGCGCCGAGGAGGACCTGCGCCCGCTGGGAGCCACGCCCGGCGCGTGGCACTGCCGGACGTGCACCCGCACCTTCTCGGTGAAGTACCTGGGCATGCAGTCCCCCGCCGACCCGTGGCCACCGACAGCGCCGGACGCCCCCGAACCGATCCCCACAGGAGGATCCCGATGACCACCACGACCACCCGGGTCGCAGACCCGCGGCTCGCGGCCGAGGGGGCCAGGGTCGTCGGCCACTTCGCCGACCCCTACGACCAGGCGCGGATCGCCCTGGCCTGGGCCCACGACGAGTTCGGCAACGACCTCGTGCTGGCCTCCAGCATGGGCGACGAGGTGCTGGTGCACCTGGCCAGCGAGGTGATCCCCGAGGTGAACACCCTGTTCATCGACACCGGCTACCACTTCGCCGAGACCCTGGGCACTGCCGCCGCGTACGACGCGACCCGACCGATCACGCTGATCACCGTCACGCCGCGGCAGACGGTGGCCGAGCAGGACGCCGCCGAGGGCGCGGACCTCTTCGCCCGCGATCCCGACCGGTGCTGCGCACTGCGCAAGGTCGAGCCCCTCGAGCGCGGCCTTGCCCCCTACGCCGCCTGGATCACCGGCATGCGCCGTGCTGACGCCCCCACCCGGACCGACATCGAGGTCATCGGGTGGGACGCACGGCGGGCCAAGGTGAAGCTCAACCCGCTGGCCGCGTGGACCGACGAGGACATCTCGGCCTACGCCGAGAGCCACGACGTCCTGCTCAACCCGCTGCGCCAGATCGGCTACGCGTCGATCGGGTGCGCCCCCTGCACGAATCCCACTGCCCCTGGAGACGATCCCCGATCCGGCCGCTGGTCGGGCCGGGCCAAGACGGAATGCGGGTTGCACACATGAGCACGACGATCCTCACTGCCACACACCCCAGGCTCGCCCTCGACCACCTGTCGGCGCTGGAGAGCGAGGCCATCCACATCATGCGTGAGGTGGCCGGGGAGTTCGAGCGCCCCGCGCTGCTGTTCAGCGGGGGCAAGGACTCCGTCGTGATGCTGCACGTGGCCATCAAGGCGTTCCACCCCGCGCGGGTGCCGTTCACGCTGGTCCACGTCGACACCGGCCACAACTTCCCCGAGGTCCTGGCGTACCGCGACGCCACGGTGGCGCGCACCGGGACGCGACTGGTCGTGGCCCACGTGCAGGACTGGATCGACCGCGGCGTCCTGCGCGAGCGACCCGACGGCACCCGCAACCCGCTGCAGACCGTCCCGCTGCTCGACACGATCGCCGAGCACCGGTTCGACGCCGTGTTCGGCGGCGGTCGCCGGGACGAGGAGAAGGCCCGGGCCAAGGAGCGCATCTTCAGCCTGCGCGACGAGTTCGGCCAGTGGGACCCGCGCCGCCAGCGCCCGGAGCTGTGGGACCTGTACAACGGCAGGCACGCCCCCGGTGAGCACGTCCGGGTGTTCCCGCTGTCGAACTGGACCGAGGGCGACGTGTGGCGCTACATCGACCGGGAGGGCATCGAGCTGCCCAGCATCTACTACGCCCACGAGCGCGCGGTGTTCCTGCGCAACTCGATGTGGCTCACTCCCGGCCAGTGGGGCGGGCCGAGGCCCGACGAGCCCGTCGAGGTGCGCCGGGTCCGCTACCGGACCGTCGGGGACATGTCCTGCACCGGCGCAGTGGAGTCCGACGCCACCACCGTGGCCGAGGTGATCGCCGAGGTGTCAGCCAGCCGGCTGACCGAACGCGGGGCGACGCGCGCCGACGACCGGATGTCCGAGGCGGCCATGGAGGATCGCAAGAAGGAGGGGTACTTCTGATGGCCCACGAGCTGCTCCGCCTGGCGACCGCCGGGTCCGTCGACGACGGCAAGTCCACGCTCGTGGGCCGGCTGCTCCACGACACCAAGTCGATCCTGGCCGACACGATGGAGGCCATCGAGCATGTCAGCCGCGCCCGCGGCCTTGCGGGGCCGGACCTCGCGCTGCTCACCGACGGCCTGCGCGCCGAGCGCGAGCAGGGCATCACGATCGACGTCGCCTACCGGTACTTCGCCACGGCGAACCGCTCGTTCATCCTCGCCGACACCCCGGGGCACGTGCAGTACACGCGCAACATGGTGACCGGGGCCTCGACCGCCGAGCTGGCGCTGATCCTGGTCGACGCCCGCAACGGGGTCGTCGAGCAGACCCGCCGGCACGCTGCGATCAGCGCCCTGCTGGGGGTGCGGCACATCGCGGTCGTGGTCAACAAGATGGACCTCGTCGGGTTCGACCGCGGGGTGTTCGAGGGGATCCGGGCGGAGTTCGACGCCTACGCCCGCGCCCACGGCGTGGACGACGTCGTCGCCATCCCCATCAGCGCGCTCGACGGCGACAACGTCGTCACCCGGTCGCCGCGGATCGCCTGGTACGAGGGGCCGACGCTGCTCGAGCACCTCGAGTCCGTGCCGGTCGGCAGCGACCCCGCCCGGCAGCCGTTCCGGTTCCCGGTGCAGGTGGTGATCCGTCCCCAGGACGCCGAGCACCACGACTACCGCGGCTACGCAGGACGGGTCGAGGCCGGCACCGTGAGCGTCGGCGACCCGGTGATCATCACCCCCAGCGGGGCGCGCACCTCGGTCGTCGCGATCGACACCTACGACGGGCCGCTTGCCTGGGCGCAGGCCGGCCAGTCGGTCACCGTGCGCCTGGCCGACGACATCGACATCTCCCGCGGCGACCTGATCGCCGCCGCACAGGCCGCCCCGGAGGCGGTCCGCGATGTGGCCGCCACTGTGACGGTCCTGGCCGAGCAGGCGCTGGTCCCCCGCCAGCGACTGCTGCTCAAGGCTGGCTCGCGGACCGTCCGGGCCGTGGTCGAGCGCATCGACAGCCGGCTGGACGTCGACACCCTGGCCGCCCATGAGGGTGTCGATCGGCTCGGGCTCAACGACATCGGAGAGGTCCGGATCCGGCTGGCCGAGCCGGTCGCGTTCGACCCCTACGACCAGGTGCGCTCGACCGGGGCGTTCCTGCTGATCGACGACCAGACCGGGGCCACCGTGGCCGCCGGCATGGTCCGCAGGCCCGCCGCATGAGCGCCCCCACGGGGACCGTCGCCCGGCCGCCCGGCCGCTACCCACTGCTGCTGGACCTGTCCGGGCGCGCGGCCCTGGTCGTCGGTGGCGGGCCCGTGGCTGCCCGTCGGGCCCTCGGCCTCGTCGCGGCCGGGGCGCGGGTCACCGTGATCGCGCCGACCCTCTGCGAGGACCTCGCCGACCTGGTCGCGCAGGGCGCAGTCACGTGGTGCTCCCGGGAGGCCGCACCCGACGACCTCACGGCCGGTCCGACCGGGGCGACCCCCACGCCAGGGGGCCCGGCAGGTACCGGCACGGCCGGCGACCGCGACGGCGACCGCTGGTGGCTGGTCCACACGGCGACCGGTGACCGGGCCGTGGACGCTGCCGTCGCCGAGCGGGCCGAGACCCTGGGGATCTGGTGCGTGCGCGCCGACCTGGCCGCCGACTCCGCGGCGCACGTCCCGGCCGTGGCCAGCGGGCCCGACGGCGTCCAGGTCGCGGTCTCGGGAGGCGGCGACCCGGGCCGCGCCCGAGCGATCCGCGATGCCATCAGCGACCTGCTGGCCACGGGGCGCCTCCCGCTGCGCCGCACCCGCTCCCCCGGATCGCGTCGGACTCCTGGGGATCGCATCGGCTCGGACCCGGTGCGATCCGGCCCCACCCCCAGCAGGCCCGACGTCATCCACGGGAGGGTCGTGCTCGTTGGCGGGGGGCCCGGGGATCCGGGGCTGCTCACCGTCTCCGGGCGGCAGTGGCTGGCCCGGGCCGACGTGGTCGTCGCAGACCGGCTCGGTCCGACCAGCGTCCTCGCGGAGCTCGACCCGGGGGTCGAGATCATCGACGTGGGCAAGACCGCGGGCCATCACCCGATCCCCCAGCACGAGATCAACTCGATCCTGGTCGAGCAGGCCCGCGCGGGGCGGATCGTCGTGCGGCTCAAGGGCGGCGACCCGTTCGTCCTCGGACGCGGGGGCGAGGAGGCCCTGCACTGCCACTCCCACGGCGTCCCGGTCGAGGTGGTTCCCGGCGTCACCTCCGCGGTGAGCGTCCCGGCGGCCGCGGGCATCCCGGTGACGCACCGGGGCATCACGACCTCCGTGGTCATCGCCAGTGCGCACGCCGGTGCCGGGCAGGCGCTGGACGCCGCCCGCACGGCACCCCGCGACGCCACCCTCGTGCTGCTGATGGGACTGTCCGGGCTGGCCGGCACCGCCGAGGACCTGATCGCCGCCGGCCGGGATCCCGGCACCCCGGTCGCGGTCATCAGCGACGGATGGACCCCGCGACAGCGCACCGTCACCGGCACCCTGGCCAGCATCGCGAAGGCCGTGGCCGATGCTGCCCTGCCCGGCCCCGCGGTCATCGTCGTCGGGGACGTCGTCGGCCTTCGTGCAGAACTCGGGGACCTCGTCGGCGTGCCGCGGGTTGAGATCGCACAGGCTGGGTAACCATAGGGATGATGGCACTGACACTGCTGGCCCACGGCTCGCCGGACCCCCGGCACGCGCGCGACGTCGCGTCGCTGGCGGGGCGGCTCAAGGTGGCCGGGATCCCCACGCGAACCGCCTACCTCGACCACCACGACCCGAGTCCGGCCGGGGCCGCCCGCGCATGGCAGGACAAGGGCGCCGCCGACACCACTGTCGTGCCGCTGTTCGTCAGCCCGGCCTACCACGCACGGGTGGATGTGCCGGCCGCGATCGCCACGATGCGCACCGCGGCCCCCACGCTCGCCGTGTCGGCCGCCGAGCCCGTCGGGCTGCACCCGCTGCTGCTCACCGCGGCCGCCGAGCTCATCGCCGCCTCGGGCCTGCCCATCGATGCCCGCACCGGGATCATCCTGGCCGCCGCCGGCTCGCGCGACCTGCGCGCCGTGGGCGCCATGGAGTCGCTGTTCCGCACCCAGGGGGGTGCCCTGACCGACAGGCTGGGGGCACGGGCCGTGCGGGCGGCCTACCTCGACGGCGGGCGGCCGCTGGGCCGGATGCGCACCCTGATGCGGTGCGTGGACGGCTGCACCTCGTTCATCGTCGTCCCGATGGTCATCGCCGACGGGATCCTGCGTGATCGGATCGTCACGGCGGCGAGCCGCCACGACACACCGGTCACGCCGGGCGTGCTGGCCGACACGAACGCGATGGCCGACCTCGTGGTGCTGCGCGCCGGATCCGCCCCCGAGCCCACGCGGGCCCCGGCTGCAGCACGCGCGGGGCGCTGACCGGCAGCACTACCCGGTGATCCCCATCGCGGCGAGGATCACGGCCTGGGTCTGCGCCTCCTCGTCGAGGGCCGCGTAGCGTCCGGCCGCACCTCCGTGGGATCCCTCCCCGAGGGCCACGCGCAGCAGCACCCCACCGCGACGGCCCGGCACCTCGACCGCCCCGTGCTGGGGGTCCGTCGCCCGCAGTCGGGCCACCCACTTCGCGGGCTCGTGGACCATGACCCGCGGATCGTGCACGGCCCCCGTGGCCAGGATGAAGGGGCGCCGACCGGCGGGCGGGACGTTGTCGTAGGGCGAGTACGCATCCATCCACGCGAACTGCTCGGGCAGGGCCGGGTTCCCCCACTCCTCCCACTCACCCACGGTCAACGGCAGCTCGGGGTCCAGCATCGAGTTGACCACGTCCACGAACGGCACCTCGGCGATGACACCGGCGAAGGCCTCCGGATCGAGATCCATGCTCGCTGCGACGAGCAGCCCGCCGGCCGAGCCACCGCGGGAGACGATCCGCGCGCCGTCCACCACCGCACCGGGGCCGGTGCCCAGGGCGCGCGCGACGTCGACGAAGTCCCGGAACGAGGTGGCCTTGGCCGCCATGTGGCCCTCGTCCCACCAGCGCCGGCCGAGCTCGCCGCCGCCCCGGACGTGGGCATGGGCCCAGACGACACCCCGGTCCAGCAGGCTGGGCAGCGCCCGGCTGAAGGTGGGGTCGACGCTGTACTCGTAGGCGCCGTAGCCGTAGAGCAGGCAGGGCGCGGTCCCGTCCAGCGCCGTCACCCGGTGGGCGACGAGGGTGACCGGGACCCGTTCCCCGTCGCGCGCGGTGACCCACGTCCGGGAGACCACGTAGCTGCCGGCGTCGTGGTTGGGCGCGTCGGCGCGGTGGCGCACGACCGGCTCGGCCGACCGGTCGAGGCGATGGTCGGTCCAGACCGGGGGGTCGATCTGGCTCTGGGTGACAACCGTCACGAAGGGCGCGTCGAACTGCTCGTTGGTCGCCAGCTCGAGGGAGGATCCCGCGGCGGCCCGCAGCGCATGCGCCCGGGACCAGTCGAGGCCCTGCTCGGCGACGGGCGCCACGTAGAGGGCCATGCCCCCGGACTCCCGCAGGCTGACGACCACATGGTCGGTGAAGGCGTCCACCGCCACGAACCGCCTGACCGGCTGCGATGGCGACGGATCGGCGGACCCCGCCGCCACGCCGGCATCACCGGGTAGCGGCGCGTCGAGGGCGGCCAGCCACCCCGAGGGGTCGGTGTCGCCGAGCCCCACCCAGCTCAGCGTGAACTCCCGCGCCCCACCGTGGTTGGTCACGGCGAGGAACGGGCGGGGCCCACCGGGGACCGACTCCACCACGTACTCGTGCCCCGCGCGCCGGCCGCCGACCGTGACCGGGGCAGCGGTCGGGTCCGTGGCCGGCAGGGCCCACGTCTCGGCACTGTCACGGCTGCCGGCGTGGATCAGGATCCATCGGCCGCACCGGGTGGCCCGCACGGACAGCTCGAAGTGCCGGTCGTCCTCCTGCAGCACGAGCACGTCGCTGGTCGGATCAGTGCCGATCTCATGGCGCCAGACCTGGTGGGGCCGGTAGACGTGGTCCACCACGGTGTAGAGGAACCAGCGGCCGTCGGCCGACCACGCACCCCCGTAGTAGGTGCGCTGGATCCGCTCGGGCAGGTCCGCGCCGCTGGCCACATCCCGGAACCGGAGCTCGTAGAGCTCCTCGCCGGTGGAGTCCAGCGACCACGCGAGAAGGGAGCCGTCGGGGCTGACCTCGCGCACCCCGACCTCGCCGTAGGTGGACCCCACGGCGGCGGCCTCGGCGTCGAGGTCCACCAGGGTGCTCCACAGCCCCTCCCCCAGCGCCCGGCGCTGGAACTGGCCGAGCTGGGCGCCGTCGGGCATCACGTCCCGGTACGACGCGGCCCCGCAGGTGTGCTCCGGGCCCTCCTCGGCCAACGGCGTGCGGGCCACCATCTCGGTGAACAGCCGTCGACGAAGGGGCTCCAGCGGAGCGGTCGCCTCGGCGTAGTGGTCCAGCTCGGCCCGGAGGTAGTCGGTGAGGTCCTGGCCACCCTGCGCCATCCACGCGAACTCGTCCGGGACGTCCCGGCCGTGCAGGTGCCGGACGTGGGGGCGCGTGGGTGCCTCAGGAGGGGTGGCCATGACGGCCGAACCTAGCAGGGCAGACGCACCTCACCGCACGATGACGCAGCGTGGGCGTGATCCGGTACCGCGTCGGGGCGCGGCCGTCCGGTCGGATGGCCGTCCGGTCGGATGTCAGCGGCTGTGCGTGCCCACCTGCTCTGCGTGGGCCGCGACCGCCCTGGCCATCCGGTCCACTGCCTCGGTGAGCACCTCGTGCGAGCAGGCGAGGTTCACCCGGGCATGCCCGAGGCCGCCGCGTCCGAACGGCCGGCCTGCGGTCAGGGCAACCCGTCCGAGGGCGAGCAGGATCTCGGCGGGGTCAGGGCCAAGGCCGACGCCCCGGAGATCCAACCACGCCAGGTAGGTCGCCTCGGGCGCGCGGTAGCCCACCCCGGGCAGGCGTTCGGCGAGCAGCGCTGCCAGCAGGGCCCGGTTCGTGGCGATGTTGGCGTTGACGGCGTCCAACCACGAGGGGTCGGACCGGTAGGCCGCGGCATGCCCGATCACGCCGAGGTGGCTGCCTCCCCACACCACGGAGTCGGGCAGCCGCTTCAGGTGGGCGCGGCTCTGTGGACCGCCGACGATCAACCCCGCCTTGAGACCGGCCAGGTTGAACGCCTTGGCCGCTGACGTGACCACGAAGCCGTCGTCGGAGACTGCGAACCAGGGGACGAACGTGGCGCCCTCGGGCACCAGGGGCGCGTGCACCTCGTCGACGACGACGAGGGCCCCGTGCCGACGCGCGGACGCCGCGACCGCCGCCAGCTCCTCAGCGGTGTGGACGACCCCGGTCGGGTTGTGCGGGCTGCACAGGAGCAGGACCGTCCGACGGGAGGCCGCATCGGTCGGGTTTGCGGCCATGGCCTCGTCGATCGCACCCACATCGAGGCGCCCCTCGGCCGTCAGCGGCACCGCCACCACCTTGCGGCCGACCTCCCGGGTGAATCCGGAGAACGGCGGATAGACCGGGCTCGGGATCACGACCGTGCCCCGGGGTGGGCAGAACCGCTCGACCAGGACCCGGATCCCGGTCATGACATCGGCGCAGAGGAGCATGTCCGCGGGGTCCGGCTCCCAGGCCCAGCGGGCCCGGGCGAACTCCGCCAGCGCCTCCCTGTAGGTGGTGCCGAAGTGCGGATAGCCCGTGTCGCCCGACGTGACGGCGGCGCTCAGGGCCTCCACCACCTCCGGGGCGGGCAGCACGTCCATCTCGGCGACCCAGAGCGGCAGGACGTCCGGGGAGTAGTGCTGCCACTTGAGCGACGTGTGGCGGCGCAGCTGCTCGGGACGAAGGACCTCGAAGGGCGGTGTGTCCATGCCGACCATGGTGACGCACCCACGAGCCGGGCACCCCGGCAGGTTGCGTTGCGCCTCGGACGATTCCGCGTCCGAGGCGCAACGCAGGTCCGTGTCGGGCGGCGCTACCGCAACGCAACCGCTCTCGGGGGCGGCGTGACCCGCAGCCACGTCCCGGACCACGACTTGGCAGGATGCACCTTGTGGCACACCCCCGACCGGACGTCGCACCGATCCCCTTCGTGTGGCATCCCCGGACGCGTCGGCACATCCCGTCGGCCGAGATCTGGCTGGGTGTGCGGACCCCCGGGACGGAGGTGGTGGAGCGGGTCAACGTGATCCGCGAGGCCCTCATCCGCGCCGGGCACCCGGAGGTCACGGCCAGCGATCCCGACCCCGACGCCCTGCTCGCCGTGCACTCCCCGGGGATGATCGAGCACCTGCGCACGATCCACGACGCCTGGGTCGTCGGCGGCTACACGACCGACCCCGGCCAGGACCGCGTGGTCCCCTACGTGTTCCCGACCGAGGCGATGCTCGGTGGGTTGCCCGTGCGGCGCCCGACCGCGGCCCACGCCCGCGCCGGGCAGTACTGCTACGACACGATGACGCTGATCGGTCCGGGAACCTGGGACGCGGTCGAGGCGGCGGCGGGAGCCGCGTTGACGGCCGTCGACCTGGTGGCGACAGCAGCGTGGGTCGAGGGTGCGGGCAGCTCGGGCACTGGCAGCCCGGGAGCAGCGCCCATGGCCTACGCGCTGTGCCGCCCACCGGGCCATCACGCTGCGCGCGAGGCGTTCGGCGGATCCTGCTACCTGAACAATGCCGCCATCGCTGCTGACAGCCTGCGCGCACGGGGGGCGCGGCGGGTGGCCGTGATCGACATCGACGCCCACCACGGAAACGGGACCCAGGCGATCTTCTACCACCGGGGCGATGTGTTCTACGGCTCCGTGCACGTGGATCCGGGCGCTGGCTGGTTCCCGCACTTCATGGGCTTCGCCGACGAGACCGGGAGGGGCACCGGCTCGGGCGCGAACCGCAACCTGCCCCTGCCGCCACGCTCCGGCGACGACCGCTGGCTCACGGCCGTCGGGACCCTGGTCGAGGACGCCCGGACCTTCGGGGCCGACGCCCTGGTGGTGTCCCTCGGCGTGGACGCGGCCATCGACGACCCGGAGAGCCCGCTGCGGGTCACCCGCGACGGGATGCGGGCGGCCGGGATCCTGCTCGGGGGCCTGGGGGTGCCCACCGTCGCCGTCCAGGAGGGCGGGTACCACCTGCCGACCCTCGGCACCCTCGTGGCCGACTGCCTCGCCGGACTCGCCGAGGGAGCCCAGCGCGCGGCGAGCGCCGGCTGAGCCCGCCCGCGAGCCCGCCCGGGGAGTCAGCCCGGGGTTCAGTCGTCGTCGTCGCGGGCCAGCCAGCTGGCCAGGCGCTCGACCGGCACCTCGAACTCCGGGTGCAGGTCGACGAACGTGACCAGCTGCCCGGCCAGCCACTCGAGGGTGACCTCCTCGTCCCCACGACGGCGGATGAGCTCCTCGATGCCCCGATCGGTGTCGTACATGCCGGCCCTACTCGAACGCCCGGTCCATCAGCACCCGATGCTCCTCCTCATGGCGGTGCAGCGACCCCACCGACGGCGACGAGCTCGCGTCCCGGGTGATGCCACGCACGGTGCGCATGATCGCGGTCGGCAGGTGCTGGTTCATGTACGGCCAGGGCCCCATGTTCTCCGGCTCGTCCTGCACCCACACGATCTCGGCGTCACCGAAGCGGTCGAGCATGTCGATCAGCGTGCGGTGCGGGACCGGGTACAGCCGTTCCATCCGCAGGACGGCGACATCGCTGCGCTCGCGCTTGTCGCGCTCGGCCATCAGGTCGTACCCGATCTTGCCCGAGCAGAGCAGGACGCGGCGGATCCCGGCCGGGTCGATGCGCTCGGCGGTGATCCCCCGGTCGTCGAGGACCGCTCGGAAGTAGCCCTCCGTGAAGTCACGGGTCAACGAGGTGGAGACCTTCGCGCGCAGCAGCGACTTCGGGGTGAACACGACCATCGGCCGGGTCAGCCGTGAGTGCACCTGCCAGCGCAGGAGATGGAAGTACGACGCCGGGGTCGTGGGCTGCGCGACGGTCATGTTGTCCTGGGCGCACATGGCCAGGAACCGCTCGATCCGCGCCGACGAGTGGTCCGGACCCTGGCCCTCGTAGCCATGGGGCAGGAGCAGGACCAGCGAGGAGCGCTGCGCCCACTTCTGCTCGGCGGAGGTCAGGAACTCGTCGGTGATGGTCTGGGCACCGTTGACGAAGTCGCCGAACTGCGCCTCCCACATGACCAGGGCGTCCGGGCGGGCCACGCTGTAGCCGTACTCGAAGCCCATGGCCGCGTACTCGCTGAGCAGCGAGTCGTACACGAACAGCTTGCCGCCGTGGTTGTAGCACTGCTTGAGCGGCTTGTACTGCCAGCCGGTGCGCGCGTCGACGATCACGGCGTGCCGGTGGCCGAACGTGCCACGCCGGGAGTCCTGTCCGGCCAGGCGGACCCACTTGCCCTCGTTGACCAGCGAGCCGATCGCCAGGGCCTCCCCCATCCCCCAGTCGATCGTGTCGGTGGCCACCATCTCGGCCCGTCGGCGCAGCTGCGGGACCAGTCGCGGATGGGCGACGAAGCCCTCGGGCAGGTCGATCTGGCTGCGCACGACGAGGTCGACGACCTCCTGGCTGATCGAGGTGTCGACATCCCACGCGGGAGTCTGGGGAGTCAGCTCCTGACGGCCGGTGGAGATGACCTCCGCGGAATTGGCGTTGAACTGCTCGTCACCGGCGCTGCGGGTCTCCTGGAACACCCGCTCGAGACGCTCCTGGAAGTCGCGCAGGGCGTCCTCGGCCTCCTGGACGCTGATGTCACCACGCCCGATCAGACCCTCGGTGTAGAGCTTGCGGACCGAGCGCTTGGCGTCGATGACGGCGTACATCGTGGGCTGGGTCAGCGACGGGTCGTCGGCCTCGTTGTGCCCACGGCGCCGGTAGCAGATCATGTCGATGACGACGTCCTTGGCGAACGCCTGCCGGAACTCGTAGGCCATCCGCGCCACGCGCACGACCGCCTCCGGATCGTCGCCGTTCACGTGGAAGATCGGCGCCTGGATCATGCGCGCGACATCGGTGCAGTAGACCGTGGAGCGGCTGTACTTCGGCGAGGTCGTGAACCCGACCTGGTTGTTCACGATCACGTGGATCGTGCCGCCCGTGCGGTACCCCTGCAGCTGGCTGAGGTTCAGCGTCTCGGCGACGACCCCCTGACCGGCGAAGGCCGCATCCCCGTGCATCAGCAGCGGCAGCACGGCGAACTTGCGCTCGGGGGGGTTCTGGTCCTGCTTGGCCCGCACGATGCCCTCGAGGACCGGGTTGACCGCCTCGAGGTGGCTCGGGTTGGCCGCGAGGTACACCTTGACCTGGGAGCCGTCCTCCGCGGTGAACGTGCCCTCGGTGCCCAGGTGGTACTTCACGTCCCCGGAGCCCTGGACGCTCTCCACCCCGTAGTTGCCCTCGAACTCGTTGAAGATCCGCGAGTACGACTTGCCGGCGATGTTGGCCAGCATGTTCAGCCGCCCACGGTGGGGCATGCCCATGCAGACCTCGTCCAGGCCGTCCCGGGCCGCTGCGGACAGCACGGCGTCCACCAGCGGGATGACCGACTCGCCCCCCTCGAGCGAGAACCGCTTCTGCCCGACGTACTTGGTCTGCAGGAAGGTCTCGAAGGCCTCGGCCGCGTTCAGCGTGCGCAGGATCCGCAGCTGCTCGCTGCGCTCGGGCTTGTCGGGGGCGGTCTCGATCCCCTGCTGGATCCACTGGCGCTGCTCGGGATCCTGCATGTGCATGTACTCGATGCCCACAGTGCGGCAGTACGCGTCGCGCAGCACCTTGAGCACATCGCGCAGGGTCATGAACTGCTGGCCGGCGAACCCTGCGACGGCGAACTCGCGATCGAGGTCCCACAGCGTGAGGCCGTGGGCGGCGACGTCGAGGTCGGGGTGCTTGCGCTGCTTGTAGTCCAGCGGGTCGATGTCGGCCATCAGGTGGCCGCGCACGCGGTAGGCGTGGATCAGCTCCTGGACGCGGGCGGTCTTGTTCAGGTCCGAGTCGTGGCTGGTCGCGATGTCGGTCGCCCAGCGGATGGGCTCGTACGGGATGCGCAGGGAGGTGAAGATCTCGTCGTAGAACTCGTGATCGCCGAGGAGCAGCTGGTGCACCCGCCGCAGGAAGTCACCCGACTGGGCACCCTGGATGATCCGGTGGTCGTACGTGGAGGTCAGGGACAGGATCTTGCTCACCCCGGCCCGCGCCAGCGTCTCCTCTGCCGCGCCCTGCCACTCGGCCGGGTAGTCCAGGGATCCGACGCCCACGATCAGGCCCTGCCCGGACATCAGTCGGGGCACGGAGCTCACGGTGCCGATGGTCCCGGGATTCGTCAGGGTGGCGGTCGTCCCGACGAAGTCGTCGGCGGTCAGCGCACCGGTCCGGGCCTTGCGCACCAGCTCCTCGTACGTGGCCCAGAACGCTGCGAAGTCCAGCTGCTCGGCACCCTTGATGCACGGCACCAGCAGCTGGCGCGTCCCGTCGGCCTTGGCGATGTCGATCGCGAGTCCCAGGTTGACCCCCGGGTGCTGGATCACCGCCGGCTTGCCGTCGACCCGGGTGAAGCCGACGTTCATCTCCGGCATCTCGGACAGGGCCCGCACGACGGCATAGCCGATCAGGTGGGTGAACGAGACCTTGCCCCCGCGGCCCCGGGCCAGCTGGTTGTTGATGATGTGCCGGTTGTCGATGAGCAGCTTGGCCGGCATCACCCGGACCGACGTCGCCGTCGGCACCTCCAGGGACGCCTCCATGTTGACCACGACCCGAGCGGACGGGCCCCGCAGGACGCGGGGGGCCGCAGCCACGGCGTCGGCCCCCGTGGGACCGGTGGGGATCGAGGACAGCTCCACCTGGGGCGCCACCTGGTCCATCGCTGAGGCCGGCGCCTCGATCTCGTAGGCCGGGATGGTGTGCCCCAGCTCGGGGACGACGACGCGGGGGCGCTCCGGGGTGCCCTCCGTCGGGGCAGCCGCCGACTCCGGCGGGGGCGCGGGGGCGGCGTGCTGGATCGGGGCGTCCACCACGATCAGGGGGGCACCGATGGGTCGGCTGGCTGCCGCCGCGTCGGCGTCCGGGGCGGTGCCCGCGGTGGGAGCCGGCAGCGTGGACGCCTCGCCCGGACGGTAGTCGGCGAAGAAGTCCCACCATGCCCGGTCCACGCTCTGGGGATCCTTCAGGTACTGCTGGTAGATCTCGTCGACGAGCCATTCGTTGGTCCCGAACGCCACCATCCGGGATCCCGCATCATTGGCCACGTCCGGCTACCTCTCGACGATCGGGGACTCCACCAGGGACCGGGTCAGGCCGGTCCCGCACACCGGTCAAGGCTACTCCCCGGGCCCCCCGACGGCTCTGGCAGGATCGGGGGCATGTTCGCCGCCAGCGCAGTCGCCTTCAGCTCCGACGATCCCCTGAGCGGCCTGCGCCTCGGCGATCACCCCGAGCCCGTCGTGCCCGACGGGTGGGTGCTCGTCGACGTGCGGGCCACCAGCGTCAACCACCACGACCTCTGGACCCTCAAGGGCGTCGGGCTGAGCGCCGAGCGCCTCCCGATGATCCTCGGCTGCGATGCCGCCGGGGTGGACCCGGACGGCAACGAGGTGATCGTGCACGGGGTGATCAGCAGCGGCGGGTTCGCCGACGAGACCGTCGACCCGGGCCGCACGCTGCTGTCCGAGAAGCACCAGGGCACCTTCGCCGAGCGCGTGGCCGTGCCGGCGCGCAACCTGATCCCGAAGCCGGCCTCGCTGACGTGGGCGGAGGCCGCGTGCCTGCCGACCGCCTGGCTGACCGCCTACCGGATGCTGTTCACGCGCTCCGGGCTGGTGCCGGGCCAGACGGTGCTGGTCCAGGGTGCCGGCGGGGGCGTGTCCACCGCCCTGATCATGCTCGCCCGGCAGGCGGGCCTCCGGGTGTGGGTGACCTCGCGTGAGGAGGCGAAGGGCGCGCGGGCCGTCGAGCTCGGCGCGCACGCAGCGTTCGCGTCCGGGGCGAGGCTGCCGGAGAAGGTCGACGTCGTGATGGAGACCGTCGGCGCGGCCACGTGGTCGCACTCGCTGCGCTCGCTGAAGCCGGGCGGCCGGATCGTCATCGCCGGTGCCACCTCGGGCTCCCAGCCGCCCGCCGACCTGTCGCGGGTGTTCTTCCTGCAGCTGTCCGTGGTCGGATCCACGATGGGGACCCGCGACGAGCTGCAGCGGCTCGTCGCCATGTGCGAGGCGACCGGGCTGCGTCCCCTGATCGACCACGAGCTGCCCCTGACCGCGGCGGACGAGGCCCTGCGCCACGTGGCCGCCGGCGACCTGTTCGGCAAGATCGTCCTGACCCCCTGACGCCTGACCCCCCTGACGATCGCGGACGGGCCCCGCACGGCCCGCCTCGATGGGTCCGCTCGGTGATCCATGCAGGTTCCGAAGGCTAGAAGGTCGCCAACCCGCATGGATCACAGGGAGCACCGGGACACCCGGTGCCCGAGGGGTCAGCGGATGCGGCCCCAGGGGCGGACTCGCCACAGGGCGCGACCCACCACGTCGGGGGCGGCTCCGAAGTGGCGGGAGTCGGTGGAGGCGCCCGGGGCGTCACCGACCACCCAGTAGCCGTCGGGATCGACGCGCTCCACCCGCTTGACGATCAGCATCCCGGGACGCTGCGGGTGCTCGAGGACCACCACGTCACCCACCCCGGCGCGGCCGTCACGACGGGCCAGGATCCAGTCGCCGTCGTGCAGCGTCGGCTCCATCGAGGGGCCGGCCACAGCCAGGTAGCAGAATCCACGCACTGGCGTAGTGTGGCCCACACGGCCGTGAGGTGACGGGTGACCGCGTCCGCTGGGTCCTCCGCAGGCGCATCACCGTGACCTGGCGGCCCCGAATCCGAATCCACGCACCACCGCACGACCACCACCGAGCACACATTCCCAGCCAGGAGAAGAGATGCTGTCGTTCCTCGCCCCCCGCACCACCGTGCACGCCCACTGCGACCTGCCCTGCGGCGTGTACGACCCTGCCCAGGCGCGCCTCGAGGCCGAGTCGGTCAAGGCCTGCATGGTCAAGTTCGCCGCCTCTGACGACCCCGACTTCCGCGCCCGCGCGGTGGCCATCAAGGAGGAGCGCAGCCACATGGTCAAGGAGCACCTCTGGGTGCTGTGGACCGACTACTTCAAGGCCCCGCACTTCGAGAAGTACCCGCAGCTGAACGGACTGTTCAACGAGGCGACGAAGCTCGCCGGCGCGGGTGGCACCAAGGGCACGAACGACGTCGCCGTGGCTGACGCGCTGCTGGCCAAGATCGACGAGATCGCCGAGATCTTCTGGGAGACCAAGGCGGCGTGACCTCACCCGAGGACCGTCCGGGGGCGCCGGGCCGCGATGCGGCCACCGGTGCCCCCGGAGCCGTCTCCGCGCCCGGATCCGCCCGACTGGGCGGTGTGCGCGGGGTCATCCGGCCGGCCCGACCCGAGGATGTCGCGGAGATCCTGGCCATGGTCCGCGAACTGGCCGAGTACGAGCGCAGCGCGCACGAGGTCCGGGCCAGCGAGGACCTTCTGGCCGACCTGCTGTTCGGGTCCAACTCCCCCAGCGGCGCGCCGGCCGCCTACTGCCACGTCGCGCTGGCCTCGGCCGACGACGCCCAACTGGCGGGGATGGCCCTGTGGTTCCTCAACGCCTCGACGTGGGAGGGCCGTCACGGGATCTACCTCGAGGACCTCTACGTCCGCCCGGCCTTCCGCGGCCTCGGCCTGGGCCGGTCGCTGATGGCCGAGCTGGCCAGGATCTGCGTCGACCGCGGCTACGCCCGGCTCGAGTGGTGGGTGCTCGATTGGAATGAAGGGGCCATTGATTTCTATGGGAAGCTCGGGGCAGTCCCCATGGACGAATGGACGGTGCACCGTCTGACGGGTGAAGCACTGCGCACCTTGGGCACGACGGCGCTGGAGTCAAGGGAGGCGCCAGAGGGTAGCGACATCAACCGTTGACGGTTGCCACGGTCACCGCGGATTACGCCTCGAGGGGCTCAACTCGCTGAGGGGCTCGGCGGTGTTGTCTCAGCCGCCCACGGGACGGGCTCCATCGTCCTCTTACGATCCGCACACTTGTCGTCGCCGCTGGTGTTCGTGAACGTCACCTGGTCGCTCGCCAACGTGTATGTGTACGTGGCCTTATCGGTGGGGTCGTCGCAGTAGGTACTGGTGAGGTACGTGAGCGTCTCGCTGTCTGCCTGGTACGTGCCGTCGTCCACCTTGTCCACTGCGTCGCGGGTTGGTCCGAACGAGTACGTCACCGTCCCATCCGCCCTGATCTCGAGAACACCGACGTTGCTGTCTCGGAACGCAGCGACCCAAGTGCCCACGAGCGGGTTGGCCGGGGGTGTGCTGGACGTGGCTGTTGTTGCATCGTCCGATGAGCAGCCGATCAGCAGGCTCCCCGACAGCGCTGCCACGACCGCCAATCCGATGCCCGCGTGACGGTTCATGATGCGTGCACCCCTTCCGCCCCGGAGGACGTCGCCACCTTGGTGCTCCACGCAGGGGCTCATCTCCCAGACTGCACCGCCTGGAGTCGTGACCGCGAGAGTCCAAGGTCTCAGTCCTGGCACAGCGCGCAGCGCAGGCGTGAAGCCACGCCGGCGATGAGCCGGCCACCCTCCGTGGCCGCCATCGGCTAACGTGACCACCCGTGGACATCGATCCGACCGTGACCCTGCGGGTGCCCGCGAACACCGCGTTCGTGGTGCTGATCCGCGCCGCGGTCTCGGCCATGTGCGCGCGGCTGGACTTCACGATCGATCGGATCGAGGACGTCAAGCTGGCCGTCGATGAGGCCGCCGCGCTGCTGCTCAGTGACGCGGCTGACGACTCCGAGCTCGATGTGCGGTTCACGCCGGACGCCCCCGACGGGATGCGCGTGGAGATGACCGCGCCGACTGTGCACGGCCGGTCGCTCGAGCGCGACAGCTTCACCTGGACAGTCCTCACCGCGCTGGTCGACGAGGTCGTGGCCACAGTCTCTGCGGACCTCACGCTCACGATCACGCTGGCGGTGCACCGCTCCGAGGCGGTCCGGCCGTGAGCGGACGCGCCGCCGGACCGGGTCGACCGGCCGCAGCGGGCTCCCCCCGACCCGGTGCCCCCGCTGAGGGTGCCGGCGCCGACGAGGCGTTCGTCTCCGAGCTCATCGAGACCGAGGACAGCGAGACCGAGGACAGCGAGACCGGGGACCTCGCGACCGAGGACCTCGAGGACGCCCGCGGCGACGAGGTCGCGCCGGTGGACGGTCCGCCCGACCTCCACCCACCGGACCCCGCCACCGCCACGCTGGCGGACCCGCACACAGCCCCCGCCGCTGACCAGGCACCCGCCGAGCCCCGCTGGTCCACCCGCGATCGCACCCGCGAGCGGGCGCTCATCGCGCTGCTCGCCGAGCTTCCCGAGGACGATCCGCGGCACGCCGCCGCCCGCGACGAGCTCGTGACCATGCACCTGCCCCTCGCGGCCTTCCTGGCGCGCCGGTTCCGCGACCGCGGCGAGAGCCTGGACGACCTGACCCAGGTGGCCACGATCGGCCTGATCAAGGCGGTCGACCGGTTCGACCCGGAGCGCGGGGTGGAGTTCTCCACGTTCGCCACGCCCACCATCGTCGGCGAGATCAAGCGGCACTTCCGCGACAAGGGGTGGGCGATCAGGGTCCCGCGACGGCTCCAGGAGCTGCGCATCTCCATCGGCCGTGCCACTGCCGAGCTCAGCCAGTCGACCGGGCGCTCCCCCACCGTGGCCGAGCTCGCCGCGCACCTCGACGTCAGCGACGAGGAGATCCTCGAGGGGCTGGAGTCCGCGCAGGCGTACGCCACGCTCTCGCTGGATGCCTCCTCCTCCGAGGGCGCGGAGGAGGGAGGGTCATCCCTGGCCGACACCCTGGGCGAGGACGACCCCGGCCTGGGCGAGGTGGAGACCCGCGAGACCCTGCACCCCCTGGTGGCGACGCTGCCGGCGCGCGAGCAGCGCATCATCCACATGCGCTTCTACGAGAACATGACCCAGGCCCAGATCGCCGAGCAGATCGGGGTGTCCCAGATGCACGTCTCCCGGTTGCTGGCCAAGTCCCTGGCGCAGCTGCGCACCGGCCTGGTCGAGCCGACCGGCTGAGGGCACCCGAGCCACCCGTCAGACCAGTGCCGCGCGCACCGCCGGCCGCAGCCCGAGCACCAGTCCCACGACGGCGGCGATCCCCAGGGCGATCCCCGCTGCCCGGTCGGCCGCGATGTCCGAGCTCACCAGCGGCCACGCCACGACGAGGGCGAAGGCCTGCGTGAGCAGGAACGGGGTGCGCGCCACCGCGCGGCGCCGGAACAGGCCCCACCAGACCAGCGCCAGGGCACCCACGATCACGAGCCACATGACGACCGTGGCCACGGCGATCCAGACCTCCAGGTCGGAGCCGCGGGTGCCCAGCCCGACGAGCACGCTGAGAATCGCGGCAGCCAGTGTCTCGGCGCCCGCGATCGCGACAAGAGGTCGCACAGGATCAGCCATGGTGCCAGCGTACGGGCGGCCTAGAGTTGGCCGCATGAAGCCGCGCGGCATGCTGATCGCCAACCCCCAGGCGACCAGCACCTCGACCGGCATGCGCGACGTCATCACCCGGGCACTGGGGCACGAGGTCGACCTCGAGGTGGTGACCACCACCCATCGCGGTCACGCCGAGCAGCTGGCTGCCGCGTCGCACGGGCTGGACCTGCTGATCACCCTGGGCGGCGACGGCACCATCAACGAGGCCGTCAACGGGATGCTCAACTCCGGGCATCCGGACCTGCCGATGCTGGCCGCCATCCCGGGCGGATCGGCCAACGTGATGGCCCGCGCACTCGGGTTCCCCAACGATGCGATCGAGGCGACGGGCATGATCCTCGAGTCGCTGCGGACCGATGCCAGCCACGACGTGGGCCTGGGCAACGCGCACTTCACCCCGCAGGAGACCGGCGAGGAGCGCTCGCACTGGTTCACCATCAACGCCGGGGTCGGCATCGATGCCGACGTGATCGCCTCGATGGAGGCGCAACGCGCCGCGGGTCGGACCGCGAGCCCCACGCGCTACGTGTGGACAGCTGCCCAGGAGTACTTCAGTGGCCTCGGGACCCGACGCTCCGCCCCGCTGAGCCTCCAGGTCCCCGGGGAGGAGCCCATCGAGGGCCTGGCCATGGTGATCATCCAGAACACCGCGCCCTGGACGTTCTTCGGACCGTTCGCGATCAACCCGTGCCCACGGGCGTCGTTCGACCTGGGCCTCGATGTGTTCGCCCCGCACTCGCTGGGACCGCTCCCGGCGGCCCGGTTCGGACTGCGGATGCTGCGCGGGAGTCGGGCCGGGGCGGTGCCGGGTCAGCTGACCCTGCTGCACGACCAGGCAGCGTTCACGATCCGGGCCGAGAGCCCCACCGCCCTGCAGCTCGACGGGGACTCCATGGGCCACATCAGCAGCGTCCACTTCCGGTACACGCCCCACGCACTGCGCATCGTCGGCTGACGGAGCCGCGAGAACGCCCATGTGGTGGGCGATCCAGCGTGCACCACATCCCGAAATGGCGGGTTGTGGGCGGATGGCGGCCTTTGAGCGCAGGAATGTGACGTACGCGACAGCCTGAAGTCGTCCCACGCGGGGCAAAACCCTTGTGAGAGGGCTGATCGTCTGCGACCCTTGAGGGCAGTCAGGACGAGGTGGGGACACACCCCACAGCCGTCAGAAGCGTACCGGAGGGTGAGATGGGCCGACGAACCGGCCCTGACATCGGCTGGCACCGTGGTGAGCGTACCCCGATCGGGGTGCAGGAAAGGCGAGGAGACATGGACTGGCGCCACAGGGCGGCATGCCGTGACGAGGATCCCGAGTTGTTCTTCCCCATCGGGAACACCGGTCCCGCACTCATGCAGATCGAGGAGGCACGCGCGGTGTGCCACCGCTGCGAGGTCGTCGATGTCTGCCTCAAGTGGGCGATCGACAGCGGCCAGGATGCTGGCGTGTGGGGCGGCATGAGCGAGGACGAGCGCCGCGCCCTCAAGCGTCGCAACGCCCGGGCCCGTGCCCGTGCCCACAGCTGAGATCCCACCACCCGAGCACCATCCGTGAACGACCGGCCCCCGGGTCGGTCGTTCACGCTTGTTCGGTCGGCAGGTCGACCGCGACCTCGGTCCGGTCCCCGGTACGGCCCAGGGTCAGCGTGCCGTTGAGCTCCTCACGGATGAGCGTGTCCACGATCCTCAGGCCCAGACGCGGGGAGGACGCCACCTCGAACCCCTCGGGGAAGCCGGGGCCCCGGTCACTGACGACCACGTGCAGTCCCACCGAGTCGCGGGCGCTGCGCAGCTCCACGTCGTCGGCCCCATGCTCGACCGCATTGGCCAGCAGCTCCACGAGGGCCATGGCCAGGGCCGTCGCCTGCTCGGCCGGCACCTCGCCGAAGGACCCTGCGCGCAGGATGCGCCGCGCCCCCATGTCCGGGGCCGCGGTGTGGCGGACCATCGTCACCAGCCGGTCGGCCACGGCGTCGAAGGGCACCTCCTCGGTGCTCGCCTGGGCCAGGAGGTCGTGCACCACCGCGATCGCCCCCACCCGCCGCTCCGCCTCCGCCAGGGCGGCGGCAGCCCCGGGCTCATCGAGCCGCCGGGACTGCAGCCGCAGCAGGGCGGCAACTGTCTGGAGGTTGTTCTTGACCCGGTGATGGATCTCGCGGATCGTCGCGTCCTTGCTCAGCAGGGCGCGCTCGCGCCGGCGCAGCTCGGTGACGTCGCGCACCAGGACCAGGGAGCCGCGCTGCGCACCCGGTCCGCGCATGGGCAGTGCCCGCACGGTGACTGTCGCGGTGTCGGAGGCGAGCTCCACCTCACCGGGCCTCCGTCCCCCGCACACCAGCGCGACGTCGGCATCCACCGCCCCGCCCCGGCGCGCGATGCGGCCGCTGACGAGTCCGAGGTGCGACCCGATCAGGTCCGTGGCCAGTCCGAGCCGGCGGTACGCCGAGGAGGCGTTGGGGCTGGCGAAGTCGACGACACCGGCCTCGTCGAGGCGGATCAGGCCATCGCCGACCCGGGGCTCGGCCCCCGTGGAGTCCGACACCTCGCGGTAGGGGAACTCCCCGGCCCGGATCATCGAGAAGAGGTCGTCGGCCGCGCGCAGGTACGCGCGCTCGAGGGTCCCCGACGCGCGCGTCGCCGGGACAGCCGACCGGGTCAGGGCTGCGATCCACGGACCGTTGGGGCTCAGCCCGACGCCGACCGCCTCCCCTGCTGCGGGCAGCAGGGGATCGGTGCGCGCCATGAGCTGGCCGAGCCCGGGGGCCGCCCATGCCCGGTCCAGCTCAGGCCGGCGGCCCCGCGGGGTGAAGGCCCCCACGAGGTCGTTGGGGTAGCGGGTGGCGGCCGTGGACGGGCGCACCTGGGCGGCAGCCACGAAGCCGCCGGCGTTCCACACCGGCAGCCACAGGATCAGGTCGGAGAACGCCAGGTCGGCCAGCAGGCCGAGGTCGCGCAGCAGGGACTCGCAGTGCGCGATGGCGCCAGGCTCCAGGTCGGTGCGATCGGAGGCGATGTCGGCAAGCGTGCGCACGGCCACCTGCACCTGCCCTCCCCGCGCCCGTGGCGCGTGCTCGTCGCCGCCCCGGGGCGGCGGACCGCCTACAGCGTCTCGGTCACCTTGCTCAGCCCGCGAGGGGCATCCGGGTCGAACCCACGAGCCAGTGTCATCTGCAGCGCCAGCTGCTGCAGCGGGATGATGTCCACCACCGGGTGCAGCTCCTCGGTCACGTCCTCGCAGCGCAGGTCGTAGCCCACCGTTCCCAGGGCCGTCGAGCGGGATCCGCCGAAGACCGTCACGTCCGCGCCCCGCTCGGCCAGCCGCTCGAGGACCGGCTGCATCGCCTCAGCGCCCTTGCCGTCGGGGACGATGGCGATCACCGGATGGTCGTGGTCGATCATCGCCAGCGGACCGTGCAGCAGGTCGGCGCCGGAGAAGGCATGCGCCGCCACGTAGGAGGTCTCCATGAGCTTCAGCGCCGCCTCACGCGCCGTGGGGTAGGAGTACCCGCGGCCGGTGGTCACCAGCCGGTCGGTGAACCGGTAGCGCGAGGCCAGCTCGGCGACCTCGTCACGGCGATCCACCAGGGACTGGGCGGCCCCGACGATCGCGTGGGCCGCAGCCGCGTCCCCGCCGCGGAAGGCATCGATGATCAACCACAGGGCGAGCAGCTGGGAGGAGTAGGACTTCGTCGCCGCCACCGCGTGCTCCGGGCCGGCCAGGATGTCGAAGTGCAGCTCGGCAGCAGCCGCGAGCGCGCTGTCGGGGTTGTTCGTGACCGCGAGGGTCGTCGCTCCGCCGGCCCGTGCGGTGCGCACGGTCTCGACCAGGTCCGGGGACCCTCCGCTCTGGCTGACGGTGAGCAGCAGCACGTCGGACAGGTCGGGACGGGCTCCGTAGGCGGTCATGGTCGAGGGGGACGCGAGACCGGCAGGCAGGCCGAGGGACACCTCGACGAGGTACTTCGCGTACAGCGCCGCATGGTCGCTGGTCCCCCGCGCCGCCATGAGCACGAAGCGGGGGCTGCGGTCGCGGATCGTCTCGGCGAGCGCCCGCGACCGCGCGAGCGACTCGGGAGCCAGGAGCCGGGCGAGAGCCTCGGGCTGCTCGGCGATCTCGGCGGCCATCAGGGCGCCGCGGTCCTCGGACATCGGTCGATCCTCACCTCGGGGGTGCCCACTGTATCCGGGCGGCGGACCGGGATCGACCCAACTGCCAGTGGGTGGCTGCGCTCATGGGTGTGCCCCGGGGCCTGCACAGGCTCCGGGGCACACCTGGGTCGTTGGCTCAGCTGACCGGCGTGCGCCGGATCACGACTCGGGCCACGTCAACCGGGGAGGGTGCCAACGGCGGGTCGGTCGTGGCGGTGACCTGCATGGCGGCAGAGCCGACGTAGATCGGCAGCGCAGTGCGCACGAGCTTGCCGGTGGTGGCGTCCTTCGTGACCTCCCAGACCGTGAAGCCGAGCTTCCCGGAGCAGCCGGCGGTGAAGTTGATCCCGTCGATGAAGCCGCCGTTGACGAACCGGAAGTCCATCACCTTGCGGCTCGATCGCTTCACCGAGACCCACTCACCGCGCTGCCTGTCCTCCAGGCGGATGGTCTGCACCTTCGCGAGCTTGCGGGTCGACGTGATCCGGCCACGGACCTCGACCAGCTTCGGGTTGTCGGCCTGCGGGTGCGTCACGCGCAGCCGCCAGCCAGCCTTCTCGTGCCAGATGTAGACACCCCGTGCGGCCCCGGGTACGAAGCTCGAGGGCTGGCCCTCGACCGAGGCCGGCAGCGTGGCGATCCCCGTCCTGCAGGTGTTGCGGAACCGCAACCGCTCCCGGGCCAGGGCCGGGGCCGGGGCGGCGACCTGGGCCGGGGCGGCGACCTGGGCGGGGTCAGGGGTGGGGGTGGTCGTATCGGCCATGGCCGGGGCGGCCAGGAGGGTGGAGGCGGCCATGGCGCCGGTCAGGGCCAGGATGCGGATGCGCATGAGTGACTCCTCATGTCTCGGGCCCACCGGGCTGGTGGGTACGTCCTCGACGCTACGGGCGACCACCCGCGGGCTGCATCCAACGCGGGCCATGTGCGGGCTAAGGTCCGCCCAATGCGTGGGCGATCCCGGCTGCGTCGGGTCCGAGGGGTGCGGTCAGAGGCGGCTGAGGAAGGCCCCGCGGTCGACGATCGCACGGACCACCCGACCGGTGGCGATCTCCCGACCCGTCTCGCCGCCGGCGCCGTCGGCGGGCAGCTCCCGGGCGAGCACCTCGAAGGACAGGCCCCGGTCCTGCTCGATCGTGTCGGTCACCTCGACCTCGACGATCGCCCCGACACCGGACGCCCGCCGATGGCGCATCCAGACCTCGATCCCGACCGTGGTGCTGCTCGGGTCCAGCCCGGACTGTGCGGCGGCGACTGTGGCAGCCTCCATCCACGCGAGCAGGCGCGGCGTGGCCAGGACCGGCACGTCCCCGCTGCCCAGCGCGATCGCAGTGTCGTCGTCGGTGACGGTGAAGCGCATGGTGGTCACGACGACGAGGGTAGGTCCCCCGTGCACGTGATCAGGACACCAGCCCCAACCTGCGCAGCTCGACCATGAGGTCGTGCGGGTTGCTGGACGCGGCCAGCGCGGCGTCCAGGCTGACGATCCCGTCGCGGTACAGGACAGTCAGGTGCTGGTCGAAGGTCTGCATCCCGTAGTAGCCACCCTCACCGACCAGGGAGGACAGCATCGAGGTCTTGGCCGGATCGGCGATGGCATCGGCGACACGGCCGGTGTTGACACAGACCTCCATGACGACCGCGCGACCACGTCCGTCGGCGCGCAGCACCAGCCGCTGGCACAGGATGCCGCGCAGGGCGCCCGCCAGCGAGAACCGCACCTGCTGCTGCTCGTGCGGCGGGAAGAAGTCGATGATGCGGGCCACTGTCTCCTGCGCGTCCACGGTGTGCAGGGTCGACATCACCAGGTGGCCGGTCTCGGCCGCCGTGATCGCGGCCTTGACCGTCTCCAGGTCGCGCATCTCGCCGACCATGATCACGTCGGGGTCCTGGCGCATCGCGCCGCGCATCGCCGTCGCGAAGTCCTCGGTGTCGACGTGCACCTCGCGCTGGCTGATCATCCCCAGCTTGTCGAAGTGCACGATCTCGATCGGGTCCTCGATCGTGACGATGTTGACCTCACGGTGGCTGTTGACATGGTCGATCATGCCGGCCAGCGTGGTGGACTTGCCCGAGCCGGTGGGCCCGGTCACCAGCACCAGCCCGCGTGGTTCGGTGGCCAGGGCGGAGACCACGGCCGGCAGTCCCAGGTTCTCCAGCGGATCGGCACCGATCGCGACACGGCGGAACACCATGCCGGCAGAGCCCCGCTGGCGGAACGCATTGACCCGGAAGCGCCCGAGGCCCTCGATCGCGTAGGCGAAGTCCGCCTCACAGGTGCGCTCGAAGTACTCGACGAGGTCCGAGCGCAGCACCTGGCGGACCATGTGCTCGGTGTCGTCGGCGGTCAGCTCAGGGGCCTGCAGCTTGCGCAGGCGCCCATCGATGCGCACCCGGGGCGGTGACCCGACCTTGACGTGCAGGTCCGAGCCCCCCGACTCCACCAGGGCGCGCAAGTACGGCTCGACTGACCGGGCGGATGTTGCCCGGTTCGAACGCTCCGGCATCCCGAAGGAGACCGAACCCACGGATGTAAGGCTCACGTCGGTCTATTCGACGCGTGGGGCCCGGGTCTTGACCGTTACCCCGATCGGAGCAGTCCCCCCATGAGAACGAGGAGGGACCGCGGGGTCCCTCCTCGTAGCGTCCCGACGCCGGTCAGGCGTTGGGACGACGGCCGTGGTTGGCTCCATTGCCCTTGCGGGAACGGCGCTTGCGTGCGCGCTTGCTCATGGCGACTCCTCAGATCCACTCAGATGGGGCCATGGTCGCACACCGGCCTGCGGGGGTGGAAATCCCGGCGCGCACCGGCGCGGGCGACAGAGGGCCGGACAGCCCGCGCGACCCAGTACCGTCAGCAGGGTGGCCAGCGAATGGCGGATCGACGATCCGCGCGCCCTGCCGGTGATCGGGGAGTTCTTCGCCGGGGCTCCCCTGGGCGCGGCGACCTTCGGATGGACGAGCGGGGTGGTGGCCAGCCTCGGTCCCGCGGTGGTCCGGGTCACGGCCACGCAGGTGGCGTTCCGGCACCGGATCGGCTTCGCCTGGATCTGGCTGCCGGGGACGTGGCTGGCCCACCCGGACGCCGAGGTGGTGCTCTCCCTGGGACTGCGCCAGAGGCTCGCCAGCCCGCGGTGGAAGGAGGTGGTGGAGCCCTACCCCGGCCGATGGATGCACCACCTCGAGGTGCGCGACCCGGCGACCCTCGACGAGGAGGTCGCCGGATGGGTCGCGGCCGCCTACGACGCAGCCTCCTGACACCGATCGAGTCAGGCCGACGGGTCCGGCACTGGCGGCGTGTGTGCGTCGATGAGGCCGGCGATGCCGGGCGCCGCCGCCTCGACATAGCCGCGCGCCGAGCCGCGCACCCGCTGGTAGGCGCGACGCAGCGTCACCTGGCTGGTGCGCTGCGCACGGTCGTCCGTGATCGACAGCAGCGCCTCTGCCATGCTCGTGCGCTGCGCGACCAGGATGTCGGCCAGCGGCTCCCCGGTGGTCAGGTGCTGCTGGTAGAAGCGGTCCAGCTGGTCGGCGAACGGGTCCAGGAGCCGGTCCACCGCGCTGGGCACCATTCCGGGTCGGAGCCCGGTCATCATCCTGTAGGCCGAGCGGACAGCCATCCCCGACAGGCCGGAGGCGCCGGCCACCTCACGGTCGATGAGCAGGCACGCGTCGGCAACCACTGCTGGCCGGGCGTGCGGGGAGGTCAGGTGGATCGACAGGTGCACGGGGCCATCCTGCCGTGAGACGTCGGCCAGCGGGCGCCTGACGCGACGGCGTCAGGCCTGGTCGGGCCCGTTGAACTGGATGCGGACGCTTGCCAGCTCGGCCACGAGCCGGGAGCGCAGCTGGGACGGTGCGACCTCGCAGCAGGAGCGGGCCACCAAGGCCTTGACGACGCGCTCGACGTCGAACTCCGCAAGGCAGGGCCCGCACTCCTGCAGGTGCTGGGCGATCTGCTCGTGATCGGTGGGGGCCACTTCCCCGTCGAGGAACTCGTAGAGGTGATCGAGGGCCGCCCTGCAGTCCAGCTCGTGGGGATTGCCGCAGCTCATGAGGGATCCCCCTGCGACCCGGCGCGGATCAGGCCGCGCTCGATGGCGTAGTCCTCGAGGTTCGCACGCAGGAGCTTGCGACCACGGTGCAGGCGCGACATGACCGTGCCCACCGGGGTGCCCATGATCTCGGCGATCTCCTTGTAGGCGAACCCCTCGACGTCGGCGTAGTAGACCGCCATCCGGAACTCCTCGGGCAGTGCTGCCAGTGCGGCGGTGACATCGGAGTCGGGCAGGCTGTCGAGGGCCTCGGCCTCGGCCGAGCGCAGGCCCCCGGAGGTGTGCCCCTCGGCGCGGGCCATCTGCCAGTCCTCGACGTCGTCGGTCGAGGACTGCAGCGGCTCACGCTGCTTCTTGCGGTAGGAGTTGATGAACGTGTTGGTCAGGATCCGGTACAGCCAGGCACGCAGGTTGGTGCCGTCCTTGTACTGGTGGAAGGCCGCGAAGGCCTTGAGGAAGGTCTCCTGGACGAGGTCCTCGGCCTCTGCGGGGTTGCGCGTCAGCTTCAGCGCGGCGCTGTAGAGGGAGTCCAGGTGCGGCAGGGCATCGCGCTCGAACCGTGCTGACCGGGCGGCATCCGACTCCGTCGGCGGCGGGCTGGCGGTCGTCATAGCACCCGAGCCTAGCGGCATTCCCGTGGCCGCCCCGGTCGTGCGGGGTTCGTCGTGCACATGGACCAGCAACTCGCGCTCCTCCTCGTCGGTGGGGTCAACGCCCAGCACCGCCGGCTCATTCCCGCCGCAGGCCTACTCTGGACGCCGTGAGCACTCCAGCGCGGGACCGGCGCTGGCTGACCCGCAACGTCAAGGTGCTCTCCGCCGTCTCGCTGGCGCAGGATGCGGCCAGCGAGCTGATGTACCCGCTGCTGCCGATCCTGCTGACCACCACGTTGGGGGCCCCCGCCGCCGTCGTGGGGCTGGTCGAGGGCGTGGCCGAGGGAGTCGCCGCGGCCATGAAGTACCTGTCGGGCCGCTGGTCGGACCGCTACGGCCGCAAGCCGGCGGTCGCCGGTGGCTACGGGCTGGCGGCGCTGGGCAAGGTGATCATCGCGGCAGCCGCGGTGTGGCCGGTGGTCCTGCTCGGGCGAGTCGTGGACCGGATCGGCAAGGGGATCCGCGGGGCACCCCGCGACGCCCTGCTCGCCGAGGGCGTCGCCCCGCAGTCGCTGGGCAGGGTCTTCGGCTTCCATCGCGCGGCGGACACCCTCGGCGCGGTCATCGGCCCGCTGCTCGGCCTGGCGATCCTCACGGCCACCGACGACAACATCGGCCTGGCCCTCTGGATCGCCGTGATCCCGGCGCTGGTCAGCGTCGCCCTGGTCACCTTCACGAAGGAGACCCGGGAGGTGGCCCGACCTCGGCCCCCGGTGGCGACCACCGCCCCGAACCCGGGGTCCGCGGCCCCTGCGCGCGCACCGCTCCCCCACCGCGTCCGGGCGCTGGCCGCGGTGCTCGGGCTGTTCGCCCTGGTCAACTTCCCCGATGCGCTGATCCTGCTGCGCGTCCATGAGCTCGGGTTCAGCGCAGCGCAGGTGGCCGGCGCCTATGCACTGTTCAACCTGGCCAGTGCCGCCATCGCGTACCCGGCCGGTGCGCTGAGCGACCGGTGGCCCCGCTCCCGGGTGTACGCCCTGGGCCTGGGCTGCTTCGCGGTCGGGTACGTCGGCCTGGGACTCGTGGACGGCGGATGGGCGGTGGTGGGCCTGCTGGTGGTCTACGGCGGGTTCGCCGGGATCACCGACGGGGTCGGCAAGGCCTGGATCAGCGCCCTGGCGCCACCGGAGGTCCGCGGCCACGCGCAGGGCCTCTTCCAGGGCCTGGCCGGGGCCGGGATCCTGGTCGCCGGGCTGTGGGCCGGGCTGATGTGGACCGCCGGGCCCGGATCGGGGGTCGTCCCGCTGCTGCTGTCGGGCGCCGTCGCCGCGGGGTGCGCGATCGGGCTCTGGCTGTTCGGACGCCGGCTCGACCCGGACGACGCCATGCTCGGCACGGGAGGAGTCAGCGCCGCCGGATGAGGGCCGCGAACATGCCGTCGGTGTCGTGCTCCCCGGGCCAGAGCCGCAGGTACGGACCCGACACGGCGCCGGGCGGGAGCGCCAGCTCGGGGCGATCCCCGATCGGGATGACCTCACCCCCGAGCCGATCCGCGGTGGCCACGACCGCCTCGGTCTCGGCCAGGTGCGGTGAGCAGGTGACGTAGAGCACCAGCCCGCCGGGTCGCACCACCTCGAGCGCCCGCGCCAGGAGGCGGCGCTGCAGCGCCGTGAGCTCGGCGAGGTCGTCGGCCGAGCGGCGCCATCGCGACTCGGGCCGCCGGCGCAGGGCTCCCAGGCCCGTGCAGGGCGCATCGAGCAGGACCCGGTCGTAGCCGCTGCCGATGTCCTCGGTGGTGGCGTCGGCCACCAGGACCTCATGGCGGCCCTGGATCGGGCGCAGGGATGCGCGGACCAGCTCGGCGCGATGGGCGTGCAGCTCGACCGCGGTGAGCGACCCGCCGCGCCGCACCACCTGTCCGGCCAGGAGGGCGGCCTTGCCACCCGGGCCGGCGCACATGTCCAGCCAGCGCCCATCGGAGCCGTCGAGCGCAGCGTCGGCCAGCGCGAGGGCCACCACCTGGCTGCCCTCGTCCTGGACGCCCGCGGCGCCCGTGGCCACCTCGGGGATCGTCGCCGGGTTCACCGCATCGACCCGCACGGCCAGCCGGGACAGGACGCCGTCGTGCGCCGTCACGCCCTGCGCCGCCAGCCTCTGCGCCAGATCCTCGCGCTCCATCGTGCGTGCGACCAGGGTGACGGCCCCCGGGGCGTTGTCCGCCAGCAGCTCGGCGCGGGTGTCCTCCCAGGTGCGCCCGGGCTTCGAGGCTGCCAGCGCATCGTGGACACCGCCCACGATCCACGCCGGGTGCGAGGTGGTGACCGCGAGGTGCGCCACCGGGTCCGCTGTCAGGGCAGGCAGTGCCCGGGAGCCCACCAGGTGGTCGATCCAGTCCTCGGCGGAGCCCCCGCGCGCCACCCGGCGCAGCACGGCATTGGCGAACCCGGCCGCCCCCTGGTTCACGGTCTGGCGGACCAGCTCGACCGTCTCCCCGACCGCCGCGTGGTCGCTGACCCGCATGTTGTGCAGCTGGTGGACGCCCAGGCGCAGGGCGTTGAGCAGCTCCGGCTGCAGGGTGTCGAGCCCGCGGTCCACGCAGTCAGCCAGGATCGCGTCGTGGCGCCCCCGCCAGCGCAGCGCGCCGTAGCCGAGCTCGGTGGCGAACCCTGCGTCGCGACCGGAGAGCCGGTGGTGGGCCAGGATCCGGGGCCAGGCGATGTTCGCATAGGCCCCGTCGAGCTCCACGGCACGGAACAGGTCGAGGGCGGCCAGGCGGGCCGGATCCATCCGGGCGGGCCTGCCAGGGGGCTTGGCTGGGGGGCGGCCACCCGTGCGGGGCTTCCCACCGCCGCCGCGCGGGTCCCGGGTGTCAGCCAAGGCGCTCGCCCGGCTCCACCCGCACGCCGCGGGCCCAGTCGCCGGCGGCCATCAGCTTCTTGCCCTCGGCCTTGACCTCGCCGAGGAGCACCGCATGCGTGGCCGTGCCGACCCAGACGCGGTTCTTGGACACCCGGATCTCAGCGGCCGCCAGATCCAGCACCTCGGGCGCGAGCTGAACCGGACCGAGCTTCAGCCGCTCGCCGCGGAACTCGCTCCACGCCCCCGGCGCGGGCGTGCATCCGCGGATCAGCCGGTCGACCCGCATCGCCGGATCGGTCCAGACCACCCGTGCGTCCTCGACCCGGATCTTGGGGGCGAGGCTCACGTCCGCACTCGACTGCGGGACGGCGACCAGGGCGCCGGACTCGAGCCCGTCGAGGGTGGCGACCAGCAGCCCGGCCCCGGACACTGCCAGGCGGTCCAGGAGGTCACCGGCGGTGTCGGTGGGCCCGATGGTGTCCGTGACGACGCCGAACACCGGGCCGGTGTCCAGGCCCTGCTCCAGCCGGAAGGTGCTCGCCCCGGTGACCTCGTCCCCGGCCATCACCGCATGCTGCACGGGGGCGGCTCCTCGCCATGCCGGCAGCAGCGAGAAGTGCAGGTTGATCCAGCCATGGGTGGGGATCGCCAGTGCCGCCGGGGGGATCAGGCCGCCGTAGGCCACGATCGGGGCAGCGTCCGGCGCGATCTGGGCCAGCCGCGCCAGGAACTCGGGATCGCTGGCGCGAGCCGGGCGCAGGACCTCGATGCCCTCGGCCAGGGCGATCTCGGCCACCGGGGACGGCATCAGGCGACGGCCACGACCCGACGGGGCGTCAGGCCGGGTCAGGACGGCGACGACCTCGTGCGGAGAGGCCAGGATCGCCCGCAGCGAGGGCACCGCCGCCTCCGGGGTGCCCGCGAACAGGACCCGCATCAGCCGAGGCCGGGGCGCAGCGAGTGCGGGCTGAAGCGCACGACCGGGGCCGGCGTGCCGAACCACTCGGACTCCCGGATCTCCTTCATCGCGATCTTGCGGGTCGCGGTGTCGAGCCTGTCGATGAACAGGATGCCGTCGAGGTGGTCGGTCTCGTGCTGGACGCAGCGGGCGAGCAGCTCCGAGCCCTCGATGATGACCGGCTCGCCGTGCATGTTCATGCCCTTCGCCACGACCCGCATCGCCCGCTTCGTGTCGTAGGTGAGCCCGGGAAGGGACAGGCACCCCTCCTCGCCGTCCTGCTCCTCCTCGGACAGGTCCAGGCTGGGGTTGATCAGGTGGCCGACGACGTCGTCGACCCAGTACGTGAACACCCGCAGCGACACGCCGATCTGCGGCGCGGCCAGCCCGACTCCGGGGGCGTCCATCATCGTGTCGGTCAGGTCCGCCACGAGCGTGCGCAGCTCCTTGTCGAACGTCTCGACCGGGGCCGCGGGCGTGCGCAGGACGGGGTCGCCGAACAGTCGGATGGGTTGCAGCGGCATGCCCGCATTCTACGGGCGGATCACCTCAGGGCCACCGGATCCATCCGGACCGAGACCATCGGCGCCCTGCGGGCGCTGCGCGCGGCCTGCAGCCGGTGCAGTGCTGCCGTCAGGTGCGGCCCGTCGGCGATCGAGACGGCCAGGAGCCAGGTCACGGCGTCCTGGGGGCCGGGCAGCGGACCCGATCGCCTCAGCACCATGTCACCGAGCTCCGCGGACAGCGCGTCGGCCACCTCGAGCGTGGGCAGTGCGGGCCCGGTCAGCTGGGCGACCCGCACCGCCGGGGGCAGGTGCAGTGCGGCGCGCTCGGCGAGCTCGCGGTCGGCGTAGCCGCGCGGATCCCAGCGGATCAGCGCCTGCACCTCGCGGATGTCGGAGTCCCCGACGACCAGCACCCGGCCACCCTCGGACGCGGATCGGACCAGGGCCGCGGCGGCGAACCACCGGCGCAGCACCTCCTCGGCCACCCGCAGGCCGGGCCGGGAGAGGGCCGCCTCCGCATCGAGGAGGACCAGGGCGCTGTACCCCGTCGGCCCGGGATCGGGCTCTGCGCCGGGCGTGGCCACCACCATGACGTCCGTGCGGGTCAGGGTCCGGACGTGCTCCTCGCCCGACGAGGTGACCACCTGCACCCCGGGGAGGGCCCGACCGAACTCCTCCGCCGTGCGCCGGACCCCCACGACCACGGCGCGCACCACCTGGCCGGCACATACCGGGCACCGCCAGTCCGGGACCGGGCCGTGGGCACGGCACGTGGGGCGCCGGTCGGGGCCCTGGGCCTGCATCGGCCGGGCGCACTGCGGGCACCCGACCGGCTCGCGACACGACTGGCACGCCAGCATCGGCAGGTACCCGGCGCGCGGGACGCTGACCAGCACCGGGCCGCTGGGTATCGCGGTGCGCAGCATCTCGATGGCCACCGAGGGGATCCGCGACGCGGACCGGGCCGGGTCCGCGACCATGTCCACGGCCACCTGCACGCGCGGCATGCGGGTGCGCAGGACCGTCCGCGGGACCTCGAGGGGCGCCAGCCACCCCGAGGCCGCCATCCTGGCCCCCTCGAGGGTCACGCAGGAGCCGCCGACCACCAGGGAGGCGCCCGTCTCAGCGCTGCGCAGGGCGGCGACCTCCCGGGCGTGCCAGCCCGGGGCCTGTGGCTCTGCCAGGGAGTCGTCGCCGTCGTCCCAGACGATGATCAGGCCCAGGTCGACGACGGGGGCGAACACCGACGCCCGGGTGCCGACGACGACGCGGGCGGCACCCGACAGCACGCCCAGGAAGGCCCGGTAGCGGGCCTCCGGCCCGGACTCGGCAGCCAGACGGACGGGGTCGAGGCCGCCCTCGGCCAGCGCGGCCACGATCCGGTCGACCTCAGCAGCATCCGGTGCGACCACGAGGACGCCGCGCCCGCGGGCACGCACCGTGCGGGCCAGCTCGGCGATCCGCGCGCCCACCTGCTCACCGGGCGCAGACACCCACAGGGCGCGCATCGGCGCCGGCCCGCCGACGCCGGCCAGGAGCTCGGCACCACCCCGGTAGGAGGCCCAGGCGGCCGGGTCCACGGGATCCAGCGGCACGGGGTCGGCCGGGGCCGCTGACGCACGGGACTCCACGCGGGCGTGCCTGGGCGGGATGGCGAAGCGCAGGACGTCGGCCAGGGTGCCTGCATAGCGATCGGCCACCGACCGGCACAGGGCGGCGATCTCGGCAGTGAGCACCGCGGGACCATGCACCGAGCTCAGGGGCTGCAGGGCGCGCTCGGAGGTCTCGACCCGCTCCAGGACGAACCCGTCGACCAACCGGCCCGCCAGCCGCACGCGCACCCGGACACCGGGCTGCGCAGCCGCCGCCAGCTTCTGCGGGACCTCGTAGTCGAACACGCGGTCCAGGTGCGGGACCGGGGTGAGCAGGGCGACGCGGGCCACGGGCAGCGTCTCGGCCGCCGGATGGCGCACCCGCACGCGTGCCGCCCGCCTCGGCGCTGCCGGCTCGTCGGGGAGCAGCGGGATCTGGCCCTGGGTCATGGTGCGCTGCCCGCACCGCCCAGCGGGATGGCCCAGTGCGTGAACGAGCGGGTGACCCGCATGCCCAGCCGTTCGTAGAAGGGCAGGGCCCCGGTGTTCGAGTCCGTGGACAGGCACGTGGCCCGCCGACCGCGGGCGTGCGCCAGCGCGAACGCCCGCTGCAGCAGGGCGCTGCCGATCCCACGACCGCGGAACTGCGGGTGGGTGGCCAGCTTGTCGACCCACAGCTCCTGCCCGTCGTCGATCAGGAATGCGGCCCCGACGATCCGGCCGTCGGCACCCACCGCGACCTGCAGCTGGTCCGCGGAGAACCCCTCCCGGTGGGTGACCAGGGCCTGCCACGTGGCCAGCGTCGAGGGCGGCCTGTCGGGCCACTCGCTGAACGCCAGCTCCATCATCTCGAGCGCCTCGACCTCGTCGGCGGGCGTGGAATCGCGCACAACGACCCCTGGCACGTCCGTCTGTCCCGGCGCACCGTGCCCCTCGTGATCCAGGCGCAGGACCCACGCCGTGCGGACCGGCATCGATCCGGCGGCCCGGAGCAGCGCGATGGCGTCGGTGCGGCAGTCCTCCACCGTCTGGCCGATCCGGTCGGCACCCAGCTCCCGGGCGCGGTGCACGGACCAGTCCACCAGCGCCCGGCCGAGCCCGAGGCCCCGGTGATCGGGGTGGACGTCGGCCCACCGCGTGCGCCGGCGCAGCACCAGGCCCCACGCTGCCACCGCGCCCCCGGCGCCACGCACGATCAGGGCGTCCTGCGCCCGGTCGGCCTCGACGAGGTCGCCGACCAGGTCGGCACGCTCGTACATCTGCTCACCGGAGTCGTGGAGCTCGCAGGTGCGCACGAGGGTGACGACATCGTCGATGTCCTCGTCGGCCAGCGGGCTCGCGGTGAATCCCGCTGGCAGGACGATCACAGGCCCGCGGCAGCCCGCAGGTCGTCGACGCGGTCCAGGCGCTCCCACGTGAAGGTGGAGCCGCCGGCGGACTCGCGACCGAAGTGGCCGTAGGCAGCCGTGGGGCGGTACGTCACGACCGAGGTGTCCAGCAGCTGCAGGTCGCGGATGATCGCTCCCGGGCGCAGGTCGAACACGTCGAGGACGGCCGTCTGGATCGCCTCATCGGGCAGGACGCCGGTGCCGAAGGTCTCGACGAACACACCCACCGGGTGCGCCTTGCCGATGGCGTAGGCGACCTGCACCTCGCAGGTGGTGGCAAGGCCGGCGGCGACCACGTTCTTGGCCACCCAGCGCATCGCGTAGGCCGCCGAGCGGTCCACCTTCGACGGGTCCTTGCCGGAGAACGCCCCACCGCCGTGACGGGCGAACCCGCCGTAGGTGTCGACGATGATCTTGCGACCGGTCAGGCCGGCGTCGCCCATGGGCCCGCCGGTGACGAACCGGCCGGTCGGGTTCACGAGCAGCCGCACGCCCGAGGTGTCGAGGTCGAGGCCCGCGAGCACGGGCTCCACGACGAACTTGCGGATCTCCGGGGCGAGCGTGGCCTCGAGGTCGACGTCCTCGGCGTGCTGGGAGCTCACGACGATGGTGTCGAGGCTGACAGCCTGCTTGCCGTCGTAGCCGATGGTCACCTGGGTCTTGCCGTCCGGACGCAGGTAGGGCAGCTGGCCGGACTTGCGCACGGCGGTCAGCTGCTCGGCGAGCTGGTGGGCCAGGTGGATCGGCAGCGGCATGAGCTCCGGGGTGTCGGTGCAGGCGAAGCCGAACATGAGGCCCTGGTCGCCGGCGCCCTGACGGTCCAGGGCGTCACCCGACCCCTCGACGCGCTCCTCGAAGGCGTCGTCCACGCCCTGGGCGATGTCCGGGGACTGCCGGCCGATGGAGACCTGGACGCCGCAGGACTCGCCGTCGAAGCCCTTCTCGGAGTGGTCGTAGCCGATGTCGAGGACGACGCTGCGGATGATGTCCATCACCTCGGCGTAGCCCTCGGTGGTGACCTCGCCGGCCACGTGCACCTGGCCGGTGGTGAGCAGCGTCTCGACTGCGACGCGGGATGCGGGGTCCTGGCGCAGGAGGTCGTCGAGGATGGCGTCGCTGATCTGGTCGGCCATCTTGTCGGGGTGTCCCTCGGTGACGGACTCCGAGGTGAACAGGCGTGAGGTCATTGGGCAGGCCCTTCTGGGGGGTTCGATCGGGCACCTGCGGCCCGGCGTACTCAGAGCAGATCCTAGGCGGAGTTGGCCCGGATCCCGACCACGCGGTCCCAGACGGCGTGGGCGACCTCGGCCTTGGTGCCGGCGTACGGGCCGTCGACGGCCCCGTCGGGGGTGAGCAGGTGGACCTCGTTGTCGGGCCGGCCGAACACGGATCCACCCGACACGTCGTTGAGCACGAGCAGGTCCACGCCCTTGCGCGCGAGCTTGGCCCGGGCGTGCGCCAACGGGTCACCGCCTGCGTCGCCGGTCTCCGCGGCGAACCCGACGAGGAGTGTCCGGGAGGCCAGGCGCCCCGCCGCCCGTTCTGCGACGAGTCCGGCAAGGATGTCGGGGTTGCGGACCAGGGCGATCGGCTCGGGCGCACCGTCGGCGGTCTCGTCCTTCTTGATCTTGTCCGCCGCCACATCCGCCGGCCGGAAGTCGGCGACAGCCGCGGCCATCACGACCACATCGGACTCCACGGCCGCTGCCGTCACGGCCTGCTGCAGCTCCAGGGCGCTGCCCACCCGGACGACCGTGCACCCGGCGGGGTCGGGCAGCTCGACGTTGGCACTGAGCAGCGTCACCGACGCCCCACGCGCGGCGGCCGTCGAGGCCAGCGCGTAGCCCTGCAGGCCGCTGGAGCGGTTGCCGAGGAACCGCACGGGGTCCAGCGCCTCACGGGTGCCACCCGCGGTGACCGCGACCCGCACCCCGGCGAGGTCGCGCACGCCGCCGGTGTGCAGGACGGCGGTGAGCACGGCGGCGATCGCCTCCGGCTCGGGCATCCGACCGGGGCCGGAATCGGCTCCGGTGAGCCGGCCCACGGCTGGGTCCAGGACGATCACGCCGCGCGCACGCAGCGTGGCGACGTTGGCCTGGGTGGCCGCGTGCACCCACATCTCGGTGTGCATGGCCGGGACCATGACCACCGGGCAGGCGGCGGTCAGGAGCGTGGCGGTGAGCAGGTCGTCGGCACGGCCGGTGGCTGCGCGCGACAGGAGGTCGGCGGTGGCCGGCGCCACGACCACGAGGTCGGCGGACTGCCCGAGCCGGACGTGCTCGACGCCCTCGACGTCCTCCCAGACCGTGGTGTGCACCGGATGCCCGGACAGGGCGGCCCAGGTGGCCGCACCGACGAAGTTCAGCGCCGACTCGGTGGGCACGACGCGCACGTCGTGCCCGGACTCGGTGAGCAGGCGCAGCAGGTGGGCGGCCTTGTAGGCCGCGATCCCGCCTGCGACGCCGAGGATGACGTGCGCAGGTGCGCTCGTCAGAGCGACTCCTCTGCGGGCTCCTCAAGGGGCTCCACGGACAGCAGGTTCTCGTTGATCTCGCGCAGGGCGATCGACAGCGGCTTCTCCTGCGGGTGGGTCTCCACCAGCGGGCCGACGTACTCCAGGAGGCCCTCGCCGAGCTGGGAGTAGTAGGCGTTGATCTGGCGAGCCCGCTTGGCGGCCTCGATGACCAGCGAGTACTTCGAGTGCGTCTTGCTCAGAAGCTCGTCGATGGGCGGGTGGGTGATGCCCTCGGGGCGGATGCTGGTGCCGGACACGGCGAACCCTCCTGTGGCGGGACTGGATCACGCCGGGCTGATCGCGCCGGGGGTGAACCTCTCAGGCCGGGCGGCCCGGATCTTCCAGGAAGTCTACCAACTCCCGGGCGGCACGGACCACATCGTCGTTGACGACCACGGCATCGAACTCCTGCGCGGCGGCCATCTCCTGACGGGCCCGGGCCAATCGGCGGGTGATCGCAGCCTCGTCCTCGGTCGCCCGACCCCGCAGGCGGGCTTCGAGGTCGGCGAAGCTCGGCGGGACCAGGAACACCATGACCGCCTCGGGCATCGCGGCACGCACCTGTCGAGCACCCTCGAGCTCGATCTCCAGCAGCACGGACTCCCCCGCGGCCAGCCGCCGCTGCACCTCGGCACGCGGCGTGCCGTACCGGTTGCCCGCGAACTCAGCCCATTCGAGGAATCCGCCCTCGGCGATGGTGCGGGCGAAGCGCTCGGCGCTCCAGAAGTGGTAGGCCACGCCGTCGACCTCCCCCACCCGCGGCTGGCGCGTCGTGGCCGAGACCGAGACCCACAGGTCGGGGCGCAGGCGGCGCAGCTCGGCGACGACGGTGCCCTTGCCCACCCCGCTGGGCCCGGTCAGCACCACGAGCCGCCCGGTCATCGGCCCGGGCTCCCGGGGGAGCGTGACTCGATGAGGTGGGTGATCTCCTCGACCTGTCGTGGCCCCAACCCACCCACGCGACGGTTGGCTGCGATGCCGATGGCGTCCATGATGTCCGCGGCCCGGATCGGTCCGATCCCCCGGAAGCTGGACAGCAGGTCGACGACCTTCATCCGGGCCAGGATGCGGCCCCGCTCATCGCGGACCTGACCGTCACGCAGGACGTCGGAGACGTGGATGCTCCCGTCCGCCAGACCCGCGCGCACCTGGGCACGGACCTGTCGGGCTCGAACGCCCCGGGCGGCCGCCGCAGCGCGGGCCTCAGGGGTCAGCGGCGGCGGGGGCGGCCCCGTCGGGGCGCTCATCGGGACACCGGCCACGGCCAGATGGACTCCGCGATCCTGCGCGCCGCCTCGGCCGGGTCGCCCGCCGCAGTGATCGGTCGGCCGATCACCAGGAGGTCGGCACCGTCGGCCAGGGCCTGCTGCGGGGTGGCCACCCGAGCCTGGTCGCCGATCGCGCTGCCCTCGCCGGAGGCCGGCCGCACCCCCGGCGTGATCAGGACGACGTCCTCGTCGGCCACCGCAGCGCGCACCGCGGCCACCTCCTGGGGCGAGCAGACGATGGCACGGGCTCCCGCCTGCACGGCCATGACCGCCATCCGCACGACCGCATCCTGGGCCGGTCCACGCAGGCCGATCATCTCGAGGTCGTCCTCGGTCAAGGAGGTCAGCACGGTCACGGCGGTGATGGCCGTGCCGGGCAGTGCCTCCGCGGCCGCGGAGATCATCGCTGGGCCTCCGGAGGCGTGCACGGTCAGGTACTCGGGGGCCAGCCCTGCGACGCTGCGGGCTGCGCCCCGGACGGTGTTCGGGATGTCGTGCAGCTTGAGGTCCAGGAACACCCCGCAGGTGGGAGCCACCTCGTGGATCTGGTCGACGATCGACGCACCGTCCCGCAGGTAGGTCTCCAGGCCCACCTTCAGCACGGGCACGTGCGGGGCGAGCACCGCCGCCCATGCCAGGGCCGTGGCACGATCCGGGGCGTCGAGTGCCACGGCGATCGGGGCGCGCCCGACTCGCGCCGGTGAGTCGCCATCGGTCATCCCAGGGCCTCCTGTTCTGCTGCCCTGCGGGCATCCATCGCGGCCACATGCCGGGCCTGCATCGTGTGGCCGAGTCCCACGGCGTCGGTCAGCCGGGCGAACCCGCGCGCCGCGAGGATGTCGTGCAGCTCCGCGGAGATCCGGGCCGGGGCGTGCGGGTCGTTGAACACGGCCGTCCCGACGGACACCGCACTGGCCCCGGCCAGCAGGAACTCGAAGGCGTCCTGGCCGGTGCGGATCCCGCCCATGCCCAGGATCGGCACCTTCGGAAAGGCGGCGTGCACCTGCCAGACCGCGCGCACCGCGACCGGACGGATCGCCGGGCCGGACAGCCCCCCGGTCATCCCGCCGAGCATCGGGCGCATCGTGTCCGGGTCGATCACCATGCCGAGCAGGGTGTTGATCAGCGACAGGCCGTCGGCGCCGGCGTCGAGGACGGACTTGGCGATCGCGACGATGTCGGTGACGTCCGGGCTGAGCTTGGCCAGGACCGGGACATCGGGTGCGGTGTGCCGGCGCACGACCTGCACCACCGACCCGGCGGAGAACGGGTCGCAGGCGAACACCTGGCCCCGGGACTCGACGTTGGGGCACGAGATGTTGACCTCGAGTGCGGCGATCCCGGGCTCGTGGCGCAGCCTCTGGGCGAGCTTCTGGTACTCCTGCACCGATCCGCCGGCGATGGACACCACGGTGCGGATGCCGCGCTCGCGCAGCCAGCGCAGGTCCTTGGCGATGAACTCCTCGACCCCCGGGCCCTGCAGGCCGATCGAGTTCAGCATGCCCGACGGCGTCTCGGCCATGCGTGGGGTCGGGCGCCCGGAGCGGGGGTTGAGCATGATCGACTTGGTGACCACCGCACCGATCGCGGTGAGATCCAGGAACGGCGCCAGCTCACGGCCGGCCGCGGCGCACCCGGAGGCGGTCAGGACCGGGTCGGGCATCGGCGAAGGTGCCCAGGCGGGTGGACATGTCCACCCTGCCGGTGCGGGGGGCTTGGGTGATCGCCGCCATCAGTGCCCCCCAGCCACGGGGGCGCCCAGCGTGTCGACGGGCACGGTGCCCACGTCGGCCCATCGCACGTCACTGCCCCTGAACACGGGGCCGTCGGTGCACGAGCGCACCATCCGGGTCACGCCGTCGGAGCCGCGGACGGGCAGCACGCAGGTCATGCAGACCCCGATCCCGCAGGCCATCGCCTCCTCGACGGCGCACTGGCTGTGCGCCCCGGTCTCGGCGGCCACCGCGGCCACGGAGGCGAGCATCGCCATCGGACCACAGGCGTACACGACGTCGGCGCCGGACGCCCGGATGATCTCGGCCAGCGGGTCGGTGACCCGCCCGCGGATCCCCGCCGATCCGTCATCGGTGGTGACCGTGACCGACGCCGAGCTGCGCTTGGCCTCCAGCACGCCGAAGAGCCGGTCCTCGGTGGCCGCCCCGAGGACCATGTCCACGCGACAGCCCCTGGCCCGCAGCTGCTCGGAGAGCATGAACAGCGGTGCTGCCCCGTACCCGCCGGCGACCAGGACGCACGACACGGGCTCCTTGGGCAGGGTGAACGGCCGGCCCAACGGGCCGATGACGTCGAGCTTGTCGCCACGGCGACGGTCCGCGAGCCAGCGGGTGCCCTTGCCGTGCGTCGCGAACACCACCTCGACGGTCCCGCCCGACGCGCCCCCGGGAGTGACCCGATGGATGGAGAACGCACGGCGCAGCAGCATCCCGGACCCCTCGCCGCCGACGGCCAGGGCCACGAAGTGCCCCGGGCGCGTGGCCTCGGGGATCCCGGGGGCGAGCAGGGTGAGGTGGTGGTAGGCGCCGGTGCGACGCAGGCTGACGACCTCGGCAGTGACCTGGACCGACATCAGGCCCCCGCGCCCGCTGCGGTGCTGCGTGCCGCCCGCTCGCGACCCGCGTGCAGGTCACGCAACCCCGCCAGCTCGATGGCGTGCTCCTGCAGCGAGCGGACCCCGATGTCCCCGGCCAGCAGGGCCTCGATCCCCTGGACCGCTGCCCCGAGGCCCTGGACGGTCGTGATGCACGGGACCCCACGCAGCACGGCCGCGGTCCGGATCTCGTAGCCGTCGAGGCGGGGGCCCACCCCGTACGGGGTGTTCACGATCAGGGCGATGCGACCACCGAGGATCGCATCCACGGTGTTCATCCCCTCGCCGGGCTCGTGGATCTTGCGGATGTCGCTGACCGTCACCCCGTTGCGGCGCAGCACGTCGGCCGTGCCGCCGGTGGCGGTGATCTCGAACCCGAGGTCGGCCAGGCGCTTGAGCGGGAAGATCATCGAGCGCTTGTCGCGGTTGGCCACCGAGACGAACACCGTTCCCGAGGTCGGCAGGCCCGAGGAGTAGGCCGCGATCTGCGACTTGGCGAACGCGGTGCCGAACTGGCGGTCGAGGCCCATCACCTCGCCCGTGCTGCGCATCTCCGGGCCGAGCACCGTGTCGACGCCGAGGAAGCGGCCGAAGGGCAGGACCGCCTCCTTGACCGCGACCATCCCGCCGTCGGGCAGGTCGGCGGCATCACCGAACGGCGGCAGGGTGCCGTCCGCGCGCAGTCCGGCGATGGTCTCCCCCAGCGCGATCCGGGCCGCGGCCTTGGCCAGGGGCACGCCGGTGGCCTTGGCCACGAACGGGACGGTGCGCGAGGCGCGGGGGTTGGCCTCCAGGACGTAGAGGATGTCGCCGGCCATCGCGTACTGCACGTTGAGCAGGCCCAGGACGCCCACCCCGCGGGCGATCGCCTCGGTGGAGGTCCGGATCCGGGCGATGTCGGCCCGGCCCAGGGTGATCGGCGGCAGGGCACACGCGGAGTCCCCGGAGTGGATGCCGGCCTCCTCGATGTGCTCCATCACCCCACCCAGGTAGAGCTCGGTGCCGTCGTAGAGCGCGTCGACGTCGATCTCCAGCGCGTCGTCGAGGAAGCGGTCGACCAGCACCGGGTGCTCCGGGCTGACCTGCGTGGCGCGGTCGATGTAGGAGGAGAGCATCGCCTCGTCGTAGACGATCTCCATGCCCCGGCCGCCGAGCACGTAGGAGGGCCGCACCAGCACCGGGTAGCCCACGTCGTCGGCGACGGCCTTCGCCTCGTCGAAGGACGACGCCATGCCGAACTTCGGGGCCGGGAGGCCGGCAGCGGCCAGGACCCGGCCGAACGCCCCACGCTCCTCGGCGAGGTCGATCGCCGCCGGCGACGTGCCCACGATCGGCACGCCGGCGGCCTGCAGGCCGTGGGCCAGCCCCAGCGGGGTCTGGCCGCCGAGCTGGCAGATGACCCCGGCGACGGGCCCGGCCTCGAGCTCGGCGTGGTACACCTCCAGGACGTCCTCGAGGGTCAACGGCTCGAAGTAGAGCCGCGACGACGTGTCGTAGTCCGTGGAGACCGTCTCCGGGTTGCAGTTGATCATGATGGTCTCGAAGCCGACCTCGCGCAGGGTCAGCGAGGCATGGACGCACGAGTAGTCGAACTCGATGCCCTGGCCGATGCGGTTCGGCCCCGAGCCCAGGATGATCACCGCCGGGACCTCGCGCGGCTCGACCTCGGTCTCCTCGTCGTAGGACGAGTAGTGGTAGGGGGTCGTGGCTGCGAACTCCGCGGCACAGGTGTCCACGGTCTTGAACACCGGCCGGATGCCCAGGGCGTGGCGCACCCCGCGCACGACATCGGTCGGCATCGCGCGCGCCGCCCCGATCTGGGCGTCGGAGAACCCGTGCCGCTTGGCCAGGCGCAGCAGCTCGGGGGTCAGCATCGGTGCGGTGCGCACCTGTTCGCCGACCTCGTTGAGCAGCACGATCTGGTCCAGGAACCAGGGGTCGATCGCCGTCGCGGCGTGCACCTCCTCGATGGAGGCGCCAGCCCGCAGCAGGGCCTGGACCTCCTCGAGGCGGCCGTCGTGCGGCACCCGTACCGACTCCAGCAGGGCCTCGCGGTCCAGCGCGGAGGGCGCGCCGACCCAGCTGAACCCGGCGTCCTTCTTCTCCAGCGAGCGCAGCGCCTTCTGCAGCGCCTCCGTGAAGTTGCGCCCGATCGCCATCGCCTCGCCCACGCTCTTCATGTGGGTGGTGAGCTCGTGGTTGGCCGACGGGAACTTCTCGAACGCGAACCGCGGGGCCTTGACCACCACGTAGTCCAGGGTCGGCTCGAAGCTGGCCGGGGTCTTGCGGGTGATGTCGTTCGGGATCTCGTCGAGGGTGTACCCGATGGCCAGGCGGGCGGCGATCTTGGCGATCGGGAAGCCCGTGGCCTTCGAGGCCAGCGCCGACGAGCGCGAGACGCGGGGGTTCATCTCGATCACGATCATCCGCCCGTCGCGCGGGTCGATCGCGAACTGGATGTTGCAGCCGCCGGTGTCCACCCCCACGGCCCGGATGATCTCGATGCCGACGTCGCGCATGTGCTGGTACTCGCGGTCGGTGAGGGTCAGGGCGGGGGCCACGGTGATCGAGTCGCCGGTGTGCACGCCCATCGGGTCGACGTTCTCGATCGAGCAGACGACCACCACGTTGTCGTTGCGGTCGCGCATGAGCTCGAGCTCGTACTCCTTCCAGCCCAGGATCGACTCCTCGAGCAGGACCTCGGTGGTGGGTGAGGCCTGCAGGCCCGCGCCGGCGATCTCGTGCAGCCCGGCCTCGTCGTGGGCGATGCCCGACCCCGAGCCACCCATCGTGAACGACGGCCGCACGACCACCGGGTAGCCGAGGTCCTCGACGGCGGCGAGGCACTCGTCCATCGTGTGGCAGATCACCGAGCGGGCCGACTCCGCGCCGATCGAGGCCACGATCTCCTTGAACCGCTCCCGGTTCTCGCCACGCTCGATCGCCTCGGTGTTGGCCCCGATGAGCTCGACGCCGTACTTGGCCAGCGTCCCGTCGGCGTGCAGGGCCATCGCGGCGTTCAGGGCGGTCTGGCCCCCGAGGGTCGGCAGCAGCGCATCGGGGCGCTCCTTGGCGATGATCTTGGTCACGAACTCGGGGGTGATCGGCTCGATGTAGGTCGCGTCAGCGAACTCCGGGTCGGTCATGATCGTCGCGGGGTTCGAGTTGACCAGGATCACGCGCAGGCCCTCGTTGCGCAGGATCCGACAGGCCTGGGTGCCCGAGTAGTCGAACTCCGCGGCCTGCCCGATGACGATCGGGCCGGACCCGATGACCAGGACCGAGGTGAGGTCAGTGCGCCGCGGCATGGCCATCCTCCCCGCAGGTGGGAACAGGCACGGCCGTGAGGATGGGCATCGCCCACTCCTTCCCCGCCTCGCAGGACGGACTTAAAGGAGGCTTCCGATGGAGGCTTCAGTTGGCGCCGATCATAGCGGGCGGGGTGGACGCGTCCCACGAGGACCGTGCCCCGCAGCGAGCCCTAGAGCGTCGCCTGCACCTCGACCACCGAGCCGGCCGGGGCGTAGGGCACGGTGTTCCCCTCGACCGGGTGGCCGTCGACCACCAGCCGCGCGCGGGCGCCGGGAGCCCCGGAGTTGGTGACGCGAATCCGGTAGGTGGCCCCGCGAATGACCCGGGTGACCTCCCAGCTGGGCACGTCGGGCCCGATCTGCGGGTCGATGACCAGGCCGTCGTAGGACGGCCGGACCCCGAGCAGGTACTGGGACACGGTCACGAAGTTCCAGGCAGCCGTCCCGGTGAGCCAGGAGTTCTTCGCCTCACCGTGGCGGGGCGCCTGCTTGCCGGCGATCATCTGGGCGTACACGTAGGGCTCGAGCCGATGGATCTCGGAGATGTCCTCGCGGTAGGCCGGGGTGATCCGCCGGTAGTAGTCGAAGGCGCGCTCGCCGCGGCCGACCATCGTCTCGGCGATGATCACCCACGGGTTGTTGTGGCAGAAGATCCCGCCGTTCTCCTTGTAGCCCGGCGGGTAGGTGGAGACCTCGCCGAGCTCGATCCGGTAGCTGGTGTACGCCGGGTACTGCAGGACCAGGCCGTGGTCGGTGCCGAGCAGCTCGGACACCGAGTCCAGGGCCCGCACCGCGATGCTGCGGGCGTGGTCCGGGTCGGTCGGGTCGGTGGCGGTCAGGCCGATGCCACCCATGATGGCCATCCCCTGCGGCTCGATCCAGATCTTGCCCTCGTCGTGGGAGTCCGTGCCGACCGGTTGGCCGTAGAAGTCATACGCCCGCAGGAACCACTCGCCGTCCCAGCCGTGGGCCAGCACGGCCGCGCGCATGTCCTCGACGGCCGCACGGGCACGCGCGGCCACCTCGGTCAGGCCCCGGCGCTCGGCGATCTCGGCGTACTCCGGGCCGATCGCCGCGAACATCGCGGCGATGAACACCGACTCCGCCGTGCCACCGGCCTGGTTCTCGGTCGTCTGGAAGGACTCGCCGGGCTCGGTGGAGAAGCAGTTGAGGTTCAGGCAGTCGTTCCAGTCCGCGCGGCCGATCAGCGGCAGGCCGTGCGGGCCGCGGTTGGCCAGCGTGAACTCGAACGAGCGGGTGAGGTGCTCGAACAGCGGGGCGGCCTGGGCCGGGTCGTTGTCGAAGGGCACCGGCTCGTCGAGGATCGACCAGTCGCCGGTCTCCTTGAGGTACCCGGCCACACCGAGGATCAGCCAGAGCGGGTCGTCGTTGAAGCCCGACCCGACGTCGTTGTTCCCGCGCTTGGTCAGTGGCTGGTACTGGTGGTACGCCGAGCCGTCGGGGAACTGGGTGGCGGCGATGTCGAGGATCCGCTCGCGGGCCCGGTCGGGGACGAGGTGCACGAACCCGAGCAGGTCCTGGTTCGAGTCGCGGAAGCCCATCCCCCGGCCGATCCCGGTCTCGAAGTACGAGGCGGACCGCGACATGTTGAACGTGACCATGCACTGGTACTGGTTCCAGATGTTGACCATCCGGTCGAGCTTCTCGTCGGTCGACCGCACCGTGTAGGTGGTCAGCAGCCGGTCCCAGTGCTCGGTCAGCGCAGCGAACTCGGCCAGGGTCTGGTCCTCGGTGGCGAACGCGGCGAGCAGCTCGTGCGCCCGGGACTTCTCGACCACCTGGCCCTCGAGGACGCCGGCAGCCGCATCGGCGGGCGCCCACTTGGCCTCCCGCGGGTTCTCGATGTAGCCCAGGACGAACGTGAAGCTGCGGGACTCCCCCGGCGCCAGGTCGACGGCCAGGTGGTGCGACCCGATCGGGTACCAGCCGGAGGCCACCGAGTTCGCTGCCTGCCCGGCCCGCGGGACGGCGGCCTCGCCGAGCGAGTTCCAGGCCCCCACGAAGGTGTCACGGTCGGTGTCGAAGCCCGCCGCGCGGGTGTTCACCCCGTACACCGCGTAGTGGTCACGGCGCTCCCGGTACTCGGTGCGGTGGTAGATCGCCGACCCGTGCGGCCCGTCGAGCTCGACCTCCACCTCGGCCAGCGACAGGTTGCGCTGGTAGTTGGTCTGGTCGTCGTGGGCGTTCCACAGGGCGAACTCCAGGAACGAGAACAGCCCGACGGACTTGGCGACGTCGGTGTCGTTGGTCAGCGTCACCTGCTGGACCTCGGCGTTGCGCCCGAGGGGGACGAAGTACAGCACCGAGGCCGTCAGGCCCCCGCGCGACCCGGTGATCCGCGTGTAGCCCATGCCGTGGCGGGCCTCGAAGGAGTCCAGCTCGGCCTTGACCGGCATCCACGACGGGGTCCACACGTCGCCGCCGTCATTGAGGTAGAAGTACCGGCCGCCGGCGTCGTTGGGGATGTTGTTGTAGCGGTAGCGCGTGAGCCGGCGCATCCGCGCGTCGCGGTAGAAGGTGTAGCCGCCCGCCGTATGGGACACCAGGGAGAAGAACTCCTCGGAGCCCAGGTAGTTGATCCACGGGTAGGGGGTGCGAGGGGTCGTGATGACGTACTCACGGGCCTCGTCGTCGAAGTGCCCGTAGCGCATGTCATGCCTCCATGAGGTCGGCGAAGCGGTCGAAGAGGTAGGCCGAGTCGTGCGGTCCGGCGGCTGCCTCCGGGTGGTACTGCACCGAGAATGCTGGCACGTCCAGGCAGCGGAGTCCTTCGACGACGTCGTCGTTGAGGCAGACGTGGCTGACCTCGACCCGGCCGAACTCGGTGTCGGAGACGCGGTCCAGCGGCGCGTCGACGGCGAAGCCGTGGTTGTGGGCCGTGATCTCGACGCGACCGGTCGCGCGGTCGGACACCGGCTGGTTGATCCCCCGGTGCCCGTAGCCGAGCTTGTACGTGCCGAAGCCGAGGGCCCGGCCGAGGATCTGGTTCCCGAAGCAGATGCCGAACACCGGGATCCGTGCGGTCAGCAGCGCGCGCACCTGGGCCACCGCGTGGTCGGCGGTCGCCGGGTCGCCGGGGCCGTTGGAGAAGAACACCCCGACGGGTCCCTCGATCCCGCGCGCTCGCGCGACCAGGTCCTCCGGCGAGACCCCTGCCGGCAGGACGTGCACGCGCATCCCCCGCTCGGCCATCCGGACCGGGGTCATGGTCTTGATGCCGAGGTCGACGGCCAGGACCGTGGCGACCTGGTCCCCGACCGCCTCGATGACGTACTCCTCGGCGGTGGTCACCTCGGCGGTGAGGTCGGCTCCGGCCATCGGCGGGCTGGCGAGCACGGCGGCATGCATGGCCGCGAACCCCTGCTCGGCGGCCTCCCCGGAGAAGATCCCGGCGCGCATCGCCCCCCGCTCGCGCAGGTGCCGGGTCAGCGCCCGGGTGTCGACACCGCTGATCCCGACCACGCCGTACCGCGCGAGCTCCTCATCCAGGGAGCGGGTGGAGCGCCAGTTGGACGCCCGCCGGGCGGGGTCGCGCACGACGTAGCCCGCCACCCAGATGCGCCCGGACTCGGGGTCCTCGTCGTTGACCCCGGTGTTGCCGATGTGCGGGGCGGTCATCACGACCACCTGACGGTGGTAGGACGGGTCGGTCAGCGTCTCCTGGTAGCCGGACATGCCGGTGGAGAAGACCGCCTCCCCGACCGTCGTGCCGATCGCCCCGTAGGCCTGGCCGGTGAAGGTCCGGCCATCCTCGAGCACGAGGACGGCCGCGGCGGGGGTCGCCCCGGGGGCAGTGCTGTGGGTCATCGGGAGCCTCCGGCGTTGGGGATCATCGAGGACAGGGTGCTGGCCGTGGCGACGTGCTCGGCGGGATCGTCGGCGCGGAACCCGGTATCGAACTCGCGGTCGCCGAGCTTCCAGGTGATCAGGATCAGCCCGCCGAGCTCGAAGGCCTTCTGCGCCTGGCCCGAGCCGAGCCGGATGTCGCGCAGCGACTCCTTCGGGATCCACAGCGGCGGTTCGCCGACGCGGTCCAGGAGCACCCCCTCGGAGCGGACGTAGAGGTCCGCGCGCCCACGGTTGCCCAGCCCGTGCACGACGACGCGGTCCAGCAGGTCCCCCGCGGTGGTCGTGGCGACGTACTGCCCGGCGACTGCCCGACCGGACGACGCCCCAGCCGGCGGACCGGCCGGTGCGGGGATGTCGGACTGCCGTTCGGCCCGCGCGCGCCAGCCACGGCGCATCCCCCAGACCCCCAGCCCGATCACGGCGAGCACCACCAGGGTCAGGGCGAGCCGGGGCCCCCAGGAGGTGACCGGGGCCGACTCCGCGGCCAGGTGCGCAGCGGCGATCACGTGGGCTCCACCAGTGCGCGGTCGAGCACCGTCGCCCGCCCGCGCAGGAAGGTGGCCACGACCGGGCTGGGCAGGTCACGACCGCCGTACGGGTTGTTGCGGCTGCGCGAGGCTGAGCGCGACGGGTCCACGACCGCCCGGGCGTCCGGGTCGACCAGGACCAGGTTGGCCGGCTCCCCCACGGCGATCGGCCGGCCGTGCCCGGGCCGGCGTCCGATCCGGGCCGGGGTGATCGACATGCGGTCGGCGACCCCCGCCCAGTCCAGCCGTCCGGGGCGCACCATCGTCTCGATCACCACGGCCAGCGCCTGCTCCAGGCCGAGCATGCCGAAGGCCGCGGCAGCCCACTCGCACTCCTTGTCCTCGGTGGGGTGCGGGGCGTGATCGGTGCCGACGATGTCGATGGTTCCGTCGGCCAGGCCGGCGCGCACGGCCTCGACGTCGGCGTCCCCGCGCAGCGGCGGGTTCACCTTGAACACGGGGTCGTAGGTGGCGGCGAGGTCCTCGGTGAGCAGCAGGTGGTGCGGCGTGGCCTCGGCGGTCACGTCGATGCCCCGGGACTTGGCCCAGCGGACGATCTCGACCGAGCCGGCCGTCGACAGGTGGCAGACGTGCAGCCGGGAGCCGACGTGCTCGGCCAGGAGCACGTCGCGGGCGATGATCGCCTCCTCGGCGACGGCGGGCCATCCGCGCAGGCCGAGGCGGCCGGACAGCTCGCCCTCGTTCATCTGCGCGTCCTCAGTGAGCCGCGGCTCCTGGGAGTGCTGGGCGATGACCCCGTCGAAGGCCTTGACGTACTCCAGGGCCCGACGCATCAGGACCGCGTCGGAGACGCACCTCCCGTCGTCGGAGAACACCCGGACGCCTGCGGCCGAGTCGGCCATCGCGCCGAGCTCGGCCAGGCGCTGGCCGCCGAGTCCGACGGTGACCGCGCCGACCGGGAACACGTCGACCAGGCCGGCTCGCTTGCCCAGGTGCCACACCTGCTCGACGACCCCGGCGGTGTCGGCCACGGGATCGGTGTTGGCCATGGCGTGGACCGCCGTGAAGCCGCCCAGGGCAGCGGCCCGGGATCCGGTCAGGATGGTCTCGGAATCCTCGCGCCCCGGCTCGCGCAGGTGCGTGTGCAGGTCCACCAGGCCGGGCAGGGCGATCAGCCCCTCGGCGGGCACGACCGTCGCCCCGTCGGCGGACAGGGAGCCCGCCGGACCGATCTCGGCGATCCGCTCGCCCTCGATGCGCAGGTCGACGCCCCTGCCACCCAGGGGGCGGGCTCCGGTGATCAGGTACGTCATGAGCGTCCTCCGAGCAGAAGGTAGAGCACGGCCATCCGGATGCTCACGCCGTTGGTGACCTGTTCGACGATCACCGAGCGGGCACCGTCGGCGACCTCGGCGGTGATCTCCATGCCGCGGTTCATCGGCCCGGGGTGCATCACGATCGCGTGCCCGGGCAGCATGCCTTCACGGCGGGCATCCAGGCCGTAGCGGCGGGCGTACTCCCGCTCGCTGGGGAAGTACGCCGCACCCATCCGCTCGCGCTGCACCCGCAGCATCATCACGGCGTCGGTGTCGGGCAGTGGTGCGTCGAGGTCGTAGGAGACCTCGCAGGGCCAGGTCTCGACCCCCACCGGCAGCAGCGTGGGCGGCGCGACGAGCGTGACGTGCGCACCCAGGGTGTGCAGCAGCAGGACGTTGGACCGGGCCACGCGCGAGTGCAGGACGTCGCCGACGATCGTCACCCTCCGGCCGGCGAGGTCGCCCACGCCGCCCGCGAGATGGTCGCGCATCGTGTAGGCGTCGAGCAGCGCCTGCGTCGGGTGCTCGTGGGTGCCGTCACCGGCATTGACCACCGCGGCGTCGATCCAGCCCGCCGTGGCCAGCCGGTGCGGCGCGCCGCTGGCACCGTGCCGGATGACCACGCCGTCGGCCCCCATGGCCTGCAGGGTCATCGCCGTGTCCTTGAGGCTCTCGCCCTTGGAGACGCTCGAGCCCTTGGCGGAGAAGTTGATGACGTCGGCCGAGAGCCGCTTGGCGGCCGCCTCGAACGAGATGCGGGTCCGGGTGGAGTCCTCGAAGAAGAGGTTCACGACGGTGCGCCCGCGCAGGGTGGGCAGCTTCTTGACCTCGCGGGTGCTGACTGCTGCCAGCTCACGGGCTGTGTCCAGGACCAGGACGGCGTCGTCGTGGGTCAGGTCGGCGGCGGACAGCAGGTGGCGCTTCACTGCTCCTCCCCGATGACGACCTCGTCGGTGCCGTCGATCTCGGCCACCCGCACCTGCACGGACTCACGCAGGGACGTGGGCACGTTCTTGCCGACGTAGTCCGCCCGGATCGGGAACTCCCGGTGCCCGCGGTCGACCAGGACCGCCAGGCGCACCGCCCGGGGCCGGCCGAGCTCGGAGAGGGCGTCGAGCGCTGCGCGCACGCTGCGGCCACTGAACAGGACGTCGTCGACGAGGACCACCGTGCGCCCGTCGATCCCGCCGACCGGCACGTCGGTCCGCTCCAGCGCGCGGGCCGGGCGCAGGCGCAGGTCGTCGCGGAACAGGGTGATGTCCAGGGAGCCGACAGGTGGCGCCGAGCCCGACTCGATCGCGGCGATGCGCTCGGCGATCCGGTGGGCCAGGGGAACCCCGCGGCTGGGGATGCCCAGCAGGACGAGGTTCGTCGCGCCCTTCTCCCGTTCGAGGATCTCGTGGGCGATCCGCGACAGCGCGCGGTTGATGTCGGACTGATCGAGCACGCGGGTGGGCACGCCCACTCCTTCCCCGCCTCACGGGACGGTCGTTAAAGGAGGTCGTCGGGGATCGACGTCGCGCGCCATCCTAGCCGTGCGGGCCGACCCGCCCGGCGAGGACCCGCAGGATCAGTCGACCATGCGGCGTGCGTCGGGGTTCAGCACACCCCAGGCGACGAGCTGCTCGGCCAGGGCGCCGGGAGCCTCGTCGTAGATGACGGCCAGCGTGCGCAGGTCGTCCTGGCGGATCGACAGGATCCGGCCGTTGTAGTCCCCCCGCTGCGCCTGGATCGCGGCGACGTAGCGGGCCAGGGGCCCGGCCTTGTCCGCGGGAACCGCGCCCAGCCGCTCGAGGTCGATGACCAGGCGCGGCGGCGGCTCACTGATGGCAGAGGACGCCGGCTCGGGCAGGAGCTCAGCCAGCGGGACGCCGTAGAAGTCGGCCAGCTCCGCCAGCCGCTGCACCGTGACGGCCCGGTCACCGCGCTCGTAGGACCCCACGACGACGGCCTTCCAGGCCCCCTGCGACTTGGCCTCGACACCCTGCAGCGACAGGCCCTGCTGATTGCGGACAGCCCGCAGCTTGGACCCCAGCGCCTTCGCGTAGTCGTTCGACATCCCCGCTCCTCACGTCAGCACCCACGTTACGGAGAGTGACGGTAGGGATGCAACCCGGGGAGGGCTGCTCAGAGCCTGCGCTCGATCGATCCCGCACCGATCAGGTGCACCCGCATGCTGTTCGTGGAGCCCGCGATCCCCGGCGGGGTGCCGGCGATGAGCACGCAGCGCTCCCCCACCCTCGTGTTGTCCCGGGCCAGCAGCTCGGCGTCGATCTGCTCCACCATCTGGTCGGTGTGGGTGGCCTGCGGAACCAGGGAGGTGTGCATCCCCCAGACGACCGCGAGCTGGTTGCGGACCGCGGCGTTCGGGGTGAAGGCCATCATCGGGATGCGCGGTCGGGATGCGGCCATGACCCGCGCCGACTGCCCGGTCTCCGTGAAGGCGATCAGGTAGTTCGCCCGGATCGTCTTGGCGACGTCCACCGCCTCCTTGGTGATCGCCTCCGCGACGGTGACGTCCTTGCGCTTGGGCAGCTTGGGCAGCCGCTCGAGGCCGTTCTCCTCGGTGTAGTCCACGATGCTGGCCATCGTCCGCACGACGAGGTTCGGGTGCTTGCCGACACTGGTCTCGCCCGACAGCATGACCGCGTCGGCGCCGTCGAGGATGGCGTTGGCCACGTCGGAGGCCTCCGCGCGGCTGGGCCGGGAGTTCTCCATCATCGATTCGAGCATCTGCGTGGCCACGATGACGGGCTTGGCCGCCTCACGGCACATCTGCACCGCCTGCTTCTGCACGATCGGGACCTGCTCGAGGGGCAGCTCCACGCCCAGGTCACCCCGGGCGACCATGACGCCGTCGAACGCCTCGACGATCCCCGCGAGGTTCTCCACCGCCTGGGGCTTCTCGACCTTGGCCAGGACCGGGATCCGGCGACCGACCTCGTCCATGATCGCGTGCACGTCGTCGACGTCCGCCGCCGAGCGCACGAACGACAGGAACACGAAGTCGACACCGATCCGCAGCGCCCAGCGCAGGTCGTCCTTGTCCTTGTCCGACAGGGCGGGCACGCTGACCGCGACGCCGGGCAGGTTGATGCCCTTGTTGTTGCTGACCGGTCCACCCTCGATCACCCGGGTGCGCACGCGGGGACCGACGACGTCGACGACCTCGAGCTTGACCTTGCCGTCGTCGACCAGGATCGTGTCGCCGGGGTTGCAGTCCTCGGGCAGGCCCTTGTGGGTGGTCCCGCACTGGCTGACGTCGCCGAGGATGTCCTCGGTCGTGATCGTGAACTCCGCGCCGTTCACCAGCAGCACCGGACCGTCGGCGAACCGGCCCAGTCGGATCTTCGGGCCCTGCAGGTCGGCCACGATGCCCACGCCCCGGCCCAGCTCCGTGGCCGCACGCCGCACGTTGGCATAGGACTCCGCATGCACCGCGTGCTCGCCGTGGGACATGTTCAGGCGCGCGACGTTCATGCCCGCCTCGATGAGCTCCTTGATCTGCTCGTAGGAGGAGGTGGCCGGACCCAGGGTGCACACGATCTTCGCTCGACGCATGGCGAGAACAGTAGCCAGCGCGCGCCCGCGCTGCGCGTCGAACGGACGCCCCGGCGGTGAACCACCGATGAAGCCTTCAGCCCCCCACGCGACCAGCGGGTCGGGCCTCAGCCGCGCCCGAGCAGCCGGCCCACGTCCGCGGACCGCCCTGCGGCACGGGCGCGCAGGACGCGCACCGGGGTGCTGGCCAGGGCGCCCACGAGCAGCAGGTAGGTCATGACCATCAGGTAGCCGACGACCACCTGTGCGGTCACCGCCCCCGGGAGGAACGCCGCCATGACCACCGCCCACCCGCCCACCAGCGCGGAGACGACGGGCCAGAACCAGGTGCGCGCGCGCATCCGGCGGGGCAGGCCCCGCAGCGCCCGTCGCTGCCCGGCCGTCAGCGCCCGCCACCACCGGAACCAGACGGTGGGCAGGGACACGACCGCAAGGAGGGCCAGCACGCGCGCGAGGCCGTCGAGGCCTGCGGCAGCCGAGAGCAGCGCGGGGAACGGGGTCAGGAGCATCCACCGACCGGCCCTGCGCGCGATCAGGACTGCCAGGGCGTCGAGGTTGCGCCGGGCCGATGCCGCCTGCGGATTCACGGCAAGTGCCGAGGCCAGGTGTCGGGCGGCCTCGGCGGCCGACCCGTTCTGCATCTCCAGGACAGCCAGGTTGTTCAGCGCGGGGGTGTTGCCGGGATCGCGCCGAAGCGCCTCGAAGTAGGCCACCCTGGCCGCGGCCACGTCGCCCTCCGCCGCGAGGGCGGCCCCGATCTGCACCTGGGCGTCGGTGCTGTTCGGGTCGATGAGGACGGCCTCCCGGGCGGAGGCCAGCTGGTTGGCCACGGCCTCCGGGCGGGTCGAGCTCGCCCACGCCCGCGAGAGCGCGAGGTGGTTGGCCGAGTTCCCGGGATCCCGGGCGACGGCGCGCGTGGCCAGGCCGATCGCCTCGTCGACCCACCCGACGTCGAGGCACACCAGGGTCCCCAGACGAAGCGCGTAGGGGTCCTGCGGGGTCAGGGCCAAGCAGCCGCTGCGAGGCGTCCAGCGCCTCCTGGCGCGCCCCCTGGGCGCGCAGCGTGCGGACGAGCAGCCCGAGCAGACGAGGATCATCCGGGTTGCTGGCCAGCGCCTCACCGAGGGCCGATCGCGCGGAGTCCCAGCGCTGGGCGGCGACCAGGGCCTCGGACAGGGCATAGGGGTCGGACCTCACAGCAACCGGTGGGCCTTCATGTAGTCGGCCAGCGGGGCGTACTCCCCCGCCTGGTCGGCGAACAGCACCACGTTGCGCGCCGAGGCGAACCACCGTCCGGTCGAGGGGGTGATGGCCGCGATGGCGGACTCGAGGTCGCCGGTGGTGATGGTCCGGTCCGAGGCCCCGGTCCGCGCCGCATCGACCAGCGCCGACTGTGCGGCGGTCCGGCACACGTGCGCCAGGTCCGCCCCGGAGAAGCTCTCGGTCCGGGCGGACAGCCGGACCGGATCGACCGAAGGATCGACCGGCAGCCCCGCGAGGTGCATCGTCAGGATGTCCACGCGCGCCGGGGCGTCCGGGGGCTGCACGAAGACCGCCCGGTCGAACCGACCGGGACGACGCAGGGCGCCGTCGACGTCCCAGGGCGCGTTGGTCGCTCCCAGGACGAAGATCCCCTCGTTCTGGCTGGCCACGCCATCGAGCTCGGCGAGCAGCTGGTTGATCACCCCGCGCAGGGCCGAGGCCGAGCGGCCGAGCCCGGACCGGGAGCGGCCGAGCGCATCGATCTCGTCGAAGAACAGGACGCAGGGCGCCTGGGCGCGGGCGTACGCGAAGAGGTCCGCGATGTTGCTCTCGCTCTGGCCCATCCAGCGGCTGAGCACATCCGAGAGCCCGACGGCGATGAACCGCGCACCGAGCTCCCCGGCGACCGCCCTCGCCAGGTAGGTCTTGCCGCACCCGGGTGGGCCGTACAGCAGCAGGCCGCCACGCAGGGTGGCCCCGTAGCGCTCCCGCAGCTCCGGGTTGCGCAGGGGGGTCAGGAAGGCGGCCTCGATGTGCGCCTTGACCTCCGAGAGCCCCCCGACGTCGGCCAGGCGGAGCTTCGTCTCGATGGGCTCGTGGGCCAGTCCACCGGTGAGGTCCTGCTCGGCTGCGCCCCAGTCGAAGTTCGGGTCCGTGGGGCGCGGGCCCAGGGATGCCGGATGGGTCGGCGGTGCCGTGGTCCCCGCCTTCGCACCGCCCGGGGCGGAGGCCGCGGGGCCGCCCATCGCCTCGCGCATGAGGTCCTGGTAGTCGACGTTGCCCGGGTCCTCGGCGAGGAGCTGGCCGAGGTGTCCGACCGCCTCGCTGCCGAGCCCTTCGGCCACGAGCATCTCGGCCAGGTGGGCCCGCAGGACGTCGTCGCCGGGCTCCCGGGCGACTGCCCGGCGCAGGCTGTCCAGAAGGCGGGCGACGTCCACTCCCCGAGGCTACCCCCGGCAGCCGGCGTACCCCCGGGTCAGACGACCAGCGGACGCGCGGTCGGCGGGATCGGGGCCGGCAGGGTCGTCGAGCCCATCAGGTGCGCATCCACCGCCGCAGCGGCGGCCCGCCCCTCGGCGATCGCCCAGACGATCAGCGACTGGCCGCGACCGGCGTCGCCGGCCACGAAGACACCCGGGACGCTCGAGGCGTACTGCTGGTCACGGCGGATGTTGCCCCGCTCGTCGAGTGCGACCCCCAGCTGCTCCACCAGCGGCCCCTGCTCCGGCCCGGTGAAGCCCATGGCCAGGAAGACCAGATCTGCGGCGAGCTCCCGCTCGGAGCCCTCGACCTCGACGAACCGGCCGTCGACCATCTCGACGTCGACCAGCAGCAGCGCACGCAGCCTCCCGGAGGCGTCGGCGCGGAACTCCTTGGTGCTCACGGAGTACACCCGCTCCCCGCCCTCCTCGTGGGCCGAGGTCACCCGGTAGACCATCGGGTAGGTCGGCCAGGGAGCAGCGTCCGGCCGGGTGGCCGGAGGAGTGGGCAGGATCTCGAGCTGGGTGATGCTGGCCGCTCCCTGGCGGTGCGCGGTCCCCAGGCAGTCGGCGCCGGTGTCGCCGCCGCCGATGATGACCACGTGCTTGCCGGCCGCGTGGATCGGGGTCTCGGGCAGGGTCCCCTCGACCACCTGGTTGGCCAGCGGCAGGTACTCCATGGCCTGGTGGACCCCGGGCAGGTCGGCGCCGGGCACCGGCAGGCCGCGCGCCGACGTGGCGCCGATGGTCAGCAGGATCACGTCGTGACGGCGCCGCAGCTCGGCGAGGGGAAGGTCGACCCCGACCTCCACGCCGGTCCGGAACATGACGCCCTCGGCCTCCATCTGCGCGAGCCGTCGGTCGAGGTGGCGCTTCTCCATCTTGAACTCGGGGATGCCGTAGCGCAGCAGGCCGCCCACCTTCGCGGCGCGCTCGTACACCGAGACGGTGTGGCCGGCCCGCGCCAGCTGCTGTGCCGCGGCCAGGCCGGCGGGGCCGGAGCCGATGACCGCCACGCGCTTGCCCGTCAGCCGCTCGGGGGCGGCCGGAACCACCCACCCCGACTCCCACGCGCGGTCGATGATCGAGACCTCGACCTGCTTGATCGTCACCGGGTCGGCGTTGATCCCCAGGACGCAGGCCGCCTCACAGGGTGCGGGGCACAGCCGCCCGGTGAACTCGGGGAAGTTGTTCGTGGCGTGCAGCCGCTCGGCGGCCTCGCGCCAGTCGTCGCGCCACACCAGGTCGTTCCACTCCGGGATCAGGTTGCCCAGGGGGCAGCCCTGATGGCAGAACGGGATGCCGCAGTCCATGCACCGGCCCGCCTGCTTCTCCAGGTGGTCGGCACCGAACGGCTCGTAGACCTCCTTCCAGTCCCGGATCCGGACATCGACGGGCCGCCGGGCGGGCAGCTCGCGCGGGGTGGTCAGGAAGCCCTTGGGGTCAGCCACGGCTCATCTCCTCCATCACGGCCTCGATCGGGTCCCGGCCCTCGGCACGGGCCTTGTCCTGGATGTCGAGGATCTTGCGGTAGTCGGTGGGCATGATCTTGCTGAATCGCCCCAGCCCCGCGGTGCCCTGGTCCAGCAGCGCACCGGCGATGGCCGAGCCGGTCTCCTCGACATGACGGCGCAGGATGGCGGTCAGCCAGTCCTGGTCGTCGGGGCCGAGCGGCTCGAGGGCCACCATGTCGAGGTTCACCCGCTGCGGGGCGAGGTCCAGGACGTAGGCCACGCCCCCGGACATGCCGGCCGCGAAGTTGCGCCCGGTGTGCCCGAGGACCACGACCCGTCCCCCGGTCATGTACTCGCAGCCATGGTCGCCCACCCCCTCGACCACCAGCGTGGCCCCGGAGTTGCGGACCGCGAAGCGCTCACCGACCCGGCCGCGCAGGAACACCTCACCGGACGTGGCCCCGTATCCGATGACGTTGCCGGCGATGATCTGCTCCTCGGCGGCGAACGGCGCCGAGCGGTCGGGCCGCACGATCACGCGACCACCCGACAGGCCCTTGGCGACGTAGTCGTTGGCATCGCCCTCGAGGCGCAGCGTGACCCCCGCGGGCAGGAACGCCCCGAAGGACTGCCCTGCCGAGCCGGTGAACGTCAGGTCGATGGTGCCGTCGGGAAGGCCCGCACCGCCGTGGCGGCGGGTCACCTCGGCCCCGAGCATCGTGCCGACGGTGCGGTTCACGTTGCGGATCGCCAGCTGCGCCCGCACCGGCTCACCGGACTCCAGGGCCGGTGCGCACAGCGCGATCAGCTGCTTGTCCAGCGCCTTGTCCAGGCCGTGGTCCTGGGCGACCGACTGGTGCAGCGAGGCTCCCGGCTCGACCTCCGGGGACGCCAGGATCGGCGCGAGGTCCAGGCCGGAGGCCTTCCAGTGGGTGACCGCGGCCCGGGTGTCGAGCATCTCGACGTGCCCGATCGCCTCCTCGAGGCTGCGGAAGCCCAGCTGGGCCAGGTACTCGCGCACCTCCTGCGCGACGAACTCGAAGAAGTTCACGACGAACTCCGGCTTGCCCGCGAACCGCGCGCGGAGCTCGGGGTTCTGGGTGGCAACCCCCACCGGACAGGTGTCCAGGTGGCAGACGCGCATCATCACGCAGCCCATGACCACCAGGGGCGCGGTGGCGAACCCGAACTCCTCGGCCCCGAGCAGCGCCGCGATGACCACGTCCCGGCCGGTCTTGAGCTGGCCGTCGGTCTGCAGCACGACCCGGTCGCGCAGCCGGTTGAGCAGCAGGGTCTGCTGGGTCTCGGCCAGGCCGAGCTCCCAGGGGCCGCCTGCGTGCTTGAGCGACGTGAGCGGGGAGGCCCCGGTGCCGCCGTCGTGCCCGGAGATCAGGATCACGTCGGCGTGCGCCTTGGCCACCCCCGCCGCCACGGTGCCGACCCCGACCTCGGCCACGAGCTTGACGTGGATGCGCGCCGCGTCGTTGGCGTTCTTCAGGTCGTGGATGAGCTGGGCGAGGTCCTCGATCGAGTAGATGTCGTGGTGCGGGGGCGGGCTGATCAGGCCGACACCGGGCGTCGAGTGCCGCGTCTTGGCGACCCACGGGTAGACCTTGTGCGGGGGCAGCTGGCCGCCCTCACCGGGCTTGGCCCCCTGGGCCATCTTGATCTGGATGTCATCGGCGTTGACCAGGTACTCGCTGGTGACGCCGAAGCGCCCGGAGGCGACCTGCTTGATGGCCGAGCGCGCGGAGTCCCCGTTGGCCCGGGGGATGTAGCGCTCCGGATCCTCGCCGCCCTCGCCGGTGTTGGACTTCGCGCCCAGCCGGTTCATCGCCACGGCCAGGGTCTCGTGGGCCTCCTGGCTGATCGAGCCGTAGCTCATCGCCCCGGTGGAGAAGCGCTTCACGATCTCGCTGACCGGCTCGACCTCGTCCAGCGGGACGGGCGGACGGGCCCCCTCGGCGAACCGGAACAGCCCGCGCAGGGTCATCAGCCGCTCGGACTGGTCGTCCACGCGCGCGGTGTACTGGCGGAAGACGTCCATCCGGCCGGTGCGCGTGGAGTGCTGCAGCCGGAACACGGTCTCCGGGTCGAACAGGTGCGGCTCACCCTCACGGCGCCACTGGTACTCGCCCCCGACGGCCAGCGTGCGGTGCGACGGGGTGACGCCGTTGGCGGGGTACGCCTGGGCGTGGCGACGGGCCACCTCCTCGGCGATCGTGGTCAGGCCCACGCCGCCCAGGCGTGACGTCGTGCCGGTGAAGTACTGGTCGACCAGCGAGTGGCTCAGGCCGATGGCCTCGAAGATCTGGGCGCCGCGGTAGGAGGCCACCGTGGAGACGCCCATCTTGCTCATGACCTTCAGCACGCCCTTGCCCAGGGCCTTCACCAGGTTGCGCACGGCCTTCTCCGGCGTGATCCCGGTGATGACCCCGCGCCGGGCCATGTCCTCGACCGACTCCATGGCCAGGTAGGGGTTCACGGCTGCGGCGCCGTAGCCGATCAGCAGGGCCACGTGGTGGACCTCGCGCACGTCGCCGGCCTCCACGAGCAGGGAGACCTGGGTGCGGGTCTTGCGCCGCACGAGGTGGTGGTGCACCGCCGAGCACAGCAGCAGCGACGGGATGGGGGCACGGTCCGGGTCGGAGTCGCGGTCGGACAGGACGATGAAGCGCTTGCCCCCGGCGATGTGCCGGTCGACCTCGGCGCAGATCTCGCCGAGCCGCTTGCGCAGGCCGGGACCCCCGTCCGCGACCCGGTACAGGCCGGTGACCCGCACTCCGGAGAAGCCCGGCGCGTCGCCGTCGGCGTTGATCTGGCCGAGCTTGGCCAGCTCGTCGTTGTCGATCACCGGGAACGGCAGCAGGACCTGGCGGCAGTGGCCGGGGTCCGCCTCCAGGAGGTTGCCCTCGGGGCCGATGTGACTGCCCAGCGAGGTGACGATCTCCTCACGGATCGCGTCCAGGGGCGGGTTGGTCACCTGGGCGAAGAGCTGGACGAAGTAGTCGAAGAGCAGTCGTGGCCGGTCGGACAGCACGGCGATCGGGGTGTCGGTGCCCATCGAGCCCAGCGCCTCCAGGCCGTTGCGCGCCATGGGGGTGAGCAGGATGCGCAGCTCCTCCTCGGTGTAGCCGAACGTCTGCTGGCGGCGGGCCACCGACTTCGACGTGTGCACCACGTGCTCACGCTCGGGGAGCTCCTCGAGGTGCACGATGCCGGCGCGCAGCCAGTCGGCGTAGGGCGCCTGGGCGGCGAGCTCGGACTTGATCTCGTCGTCCTCGATGATCCGCCCCGCCACGGTGTCCACCAGGAACATCCGGCCCGGCTGCAGCCTGCCCTTGCGCACCACCGTGGCCGGGTCGATCTCGAGCACCCCGGCCTCGGAGCCGAGCACCACCAGGCCCTCGTCGGTGACCCAGAACCGTCCGGGACGCAGCCCGTTGCGGTCCAGCACCGCGCCGATGACCGACCCGTCGGTGAAGCTCACGTTGGCCGGCCCGTCCCACGGCTCCATCAGGTTGGCGTGGAACTGGTAGAACGCCCGTCGCGCCGGGTCCATCTCGTCGTGGTTCTCCCACGCCTCGGGGATCATCATGAGGATCGAGTGCGGCAGGCTGCGGCCGCCCATGTGCAGCAGCTCGACGACCTCGTCGAAGGTCGCCGAGTCGCTGGCACCCTCCGTGCAGATCGGCAGGATCCGGCGGATGTCCCCGGGGATCAGGTCGGAGTTCAGCTGCGCCTCGCGGGCCTGCATCCAGTTGCGGTTGCCGCGCACCGTGTTGATCTCGCCGTTGTGCGCGATGAGCCGGTACGGGTGGGCCAGGCTCCAGCTGGGGAAGGTGTTGGTCGAGAACCGCGAGTGCACCAGCGCCAGCGTGCTGGCGATCCGCGGGTCGGACAGGTCGCCGAAGAACGGCTCGAGCTGCCCGGTGGTGAGCATGCCCTTGTAGACCAGGGTCCGGCTGGACAGGCTGGCGAAGTAGACCTCGGCCTCACGCTCGGCCCGCTTGCGCAGGCAGAACGCCATGCGCTCGAGGACCATCTGGTCGGTCACCCGGTGCCGAGCGGTGACGAACAGCTGGCGGAACGTCGGCATCGTGCCCCGCGCCGTGACCCCCACGAGGTCGGCGGCCACCGGCACCTCGCGCCAGCCCAGGACGACGAGGTCCTCCTCCTCGGCGATCCGCTCGATCGCCGCCATGGCGTGGCGCTCAGCCGCGACGTCGGCGGGCAGGAAGGCCAGTCCGACCGCGTAGGCACCTGCCGCCGGAAGCTCGAAGTCGACCACCGCACGCAGGAACGCGTCCGGGACCTGGAACAGGATGCCGGCCCCGTCACCGCTGTCCGGCTCCGCGCCGGAGGCCCCGCGATGGTCGAGGTTGCGCAGGGCGGTGAGCGCCTTGACGACGATGTCGTTGCTGGGAACCCCGGTCATGGTGGCCACGAAGGCCACGCCGCAGGCGTCCCGCTCGAAGGCAGGGTCGTACAGGCCGGTGGCGGCGGGCACGGCGGAGAACAGCGTCATGTCGGCTCCTCAACGTCGTCACCGGCCGGCTCCAGCAGGCCGCGACGACGCGGTTGGTGCGGGAGTTGAGGTCGGCGGGACGTCGTTGGCCCACCTGAGCCAGAAGAATAGGGCATGACGGCCGAGGGTGTGCCTCGCGGGGATCGCCGATACCCTCATGGGCATGGTCCGCATCCTGCTGCCAGCGCTCATCGTCGCCAACGCTGCCGCGGTCACCGCCGCGGCGGTGACCCTCGCACCTGCCCGGACCGCGGACTCCCTGGGCAGCGCGGTCGGGACGGTGCAGGTGTCCCGGATCCCCATCGCCGACGCGGTCGTGCGGGACTCCGGCGGGGGCACCCGTGGACCCTCGTCCGCGGCACTGCGTGACGGGCGCGTCCTGCTGGGCGGTGGCGCTGATGGCCGCTCGCTCCTGGTGCTCGACCCCGCAACCGGGAGCATGCAGCAGGTCGGCACGGTCATCCGGCCCGACCAGCGCCTCGACGATGCCCGGTTCGCCCCGACCGACATCGAGGTCATGTCCACCACGACCACGCGGATCCGGCTGTTCGTGTCGTTCCCGGAGTACGTGGCCGCCCGGAAGTGCGTGCGGCTCGCCGTGAACCGCGTCGACATCTCGGCCGGGGCCCAGCCGCGCATCCTGAGCACCACCAGGGTGTTCCGCTCGCAGCCCTGCGTCCCGCCGGCGGCGATCCAGCACGCGTCCGGGAAGCTGGTGCGCATCTCCGCCGCACGGGCCTACGTCACCCTGGGCGACCTGGGATACCCCAAGATCGACAACCGCAGGGCCCGTGGGCAGCTCGGCTCCGTCCTGCAGATCGAGAAGGGGAAGAAGGCGGTCCGGATCAGCCAGGGGCACCGCAACGGCCAGGGCCTCACCCGGGACCGCCTCGGCCGGCTCTGGGAGACCGAGCACGGCCCGCGCGGCGGCGACGAGCTGAACCTGATCCGTCGGGACCGGGACTACGGCTGGCCGTTCGTGACGCTGGGCGAGCCCTACGGGACCAGCGACTACGTGATGCCCCGGCGCACCGGGACGCATGCGGGCTACACGAGGCCGAAGACCTCCTGGGTGCCCAGCGTGGCCACCTCGGAGCTGGTGCAGGTTCCCCGGTCCTGGGCGGGCTGGACCACGTCCGTCGGCGGCGACCTGCTCATGGGCACCCTGAAGGACCAGGCGTTCTGGCGCATCCGGGTGGACCGCACCGGTCGCGTCACGCAGCGCGAGCGCCTCGAGGTGGGCCACCGCATCCGGGACGTGGACGTGCGCGCCGACGGCTCAGTGGCGGCGACCACCGATGACGGAACCCTGCTCATCCTCACCCGGGCCGGCTGAGCCGGGCGCGGCACCCTGCTCGGGAGCCACCCGGCGCAGCGCCCAGAACAGCGCTGCCGCGCCGACCAGCGTCACCAGGCCCAGGGCTGGGGAGGCGGTGACGGGCCCCAGGGACTGCCCCTGCCCGAACGGCTCCGTGGCCGAGGAGCCCGCGAGCCCGAGGAACCCGACGCACACCAGCACCACCCCGGTGACGGCCGCTGCCGCCGTGGCCCTCCCGGGCCGGATCCGCGACGGCGCAGCCACCCGCTCGACGGGTCCCACCAGGGCCACGATCCCGGCAAGGACGACGCCGGGCAGGACCAGCCACAGCAGTCGGGCCACCCACCAGGCGGGAGTGCCGGGCTGTGGGTCGGGGTAGCCCAGGGGCAGGACCAGCCGCGCCGCAATCGTGAGGGCGGCCTGGTGCCACAGGTACAGGCTCACCACGCTGAGGTTCACCACCACGACAGCCACCCACACCCGCGGGCGCTCCAGCCACCGGGTCAACGGAGCGCGCAGGAGCACCGCGATCCCGATCTGCGCGATGCCCAGGGTGGCGATGGCCAGGGTCGGTGGATGCATGTTGCCGACAGGCCCGTCGGTCACGCCCACCATGGTGGCCGAGTACGGGCCGACGGCCACCAGCACGCCCGTCGCGCCCAGGCCCCCGACCGCCATCATCAGCGCCACCCGTCGGTCCAGTCGACCGTCTGCGTAGAGGAACCCCACCTGGTGCATCAGGACCCACACGAGCAGCACGTTGAGGTAGCCGGAGGCCGACACCCCCAGGGCGAACCGCCCCACGTCGAGCAGGCCGACCCCCACGAGCATGGCGGCGGGCGCCGCCGGGCCGACGCGCCGGTGCAGGGCGAGGGTGAGCGGGGTGAGGGCCACCACGCACAGGTAGGCGCCCAGGAACCACAGCGGCTGGTAGAGCAGCCCACCCAGGGCCCGCACCCCGACGCCGCCGGCCCGGTCGACAAGCAGCCCGGCCACAGCCACCACCGCCACGTAGAGCCCGGCCGGTGCCAGGACCCGGTGGACCCGGCGGTCCACGAACGTGGCGTATCCCTCGCCGCGCCGCCGCGTCCCCTCCCAGCTGCGCCGATTGGCATAGCCCCCGACGAAGAAGAACAGCGGGATGACCACGAAGGCCCAGGTCAGCGGCCACATCGCCGGGACCTCGTGCAGCGAGCTGGTCTCGACCAGCCGGGGATCGGACCCCGCCACCCAGCGCACGTCGGCGACGAGCCAGTGCCCGACCACCACCGCCACGATGCTGCCACCGCGAAGGAGGTCGATGAAGCGATCCCGGGTCCCGGGCTCCATGCCTGCACGGTACGCGCATCGCACCCCCAGCAGCAGTGTCCGAGGTCCCGTCCCGGACGCCGCCCGGCGCGCAGGGACCCGGCGATACCCTTCTGGGCGTGAGCATCCTCGAGGAGGCACCCGTCCTCGACCCCGACGAGGCCTGCCGGATCGTCACCGCACTGTGGGGCCTCGCCGCCCCCCGCGCGCGGGACCTCGGCAGCCATCAGGACCGCAACTTCCTGGTCACCAGCGGGGATGCGCGCCATGTGCTCAAGGTCGCCAACGCCGCGATCCCCGACGAGTCCCTGGATGCACAGAACGCCGCGATGCTGGCCCTCGTCGACCTGCCGATCCGGGCGCCCCGACCCGTCCCCTCCCTCCGTGGGGCCCTGCGCGAGGTGGTGGACCTGGCCGGGACCCCGCACAGCGTCCGCCTGCTCACCTACGTCGACGGGTCGCCGATGACCCACCCCGGATACCTCGCGCCGGTCACCGCACGGCAGTTCGGCTCCCTGGCGGGCCGGGTCAGCGCCGCCCTGGCCGGCTTCACGCACCCGGGCGCCGACCTGCCCAACCAGTGGGACGTGCGGCGCTCCCCACAGGTGGTCGCCGAGCTCGCGGCGGCCCTCGATCCGGATCTGGCCAGCCGGGTGCGGGCCCTCTCGTCGGCGTCCCAGCGCGCCCTGGATCCGGTCGCCGACGCGCTGCCCCTGCAGGTCATCCACGCCGATGTCACCGACTTCAACGTCGTCGCCGACCCCGGCCCGGAGGCGCGCCCGGTGCCGGCCGGCATCATCGACTTCGGCGACCTCATGCGCACGTGGCGGGCGGCGGAGGCCGCGGTCACGATCTGTGCGCTGCTGGTCAAGGACCGGCGGCACCCGCTGCGGATCGCCGAGGACGTCCTGGGCGGGTTCCTGGCGGAGCAGCCGCTGACTCCGGTCGAGGTCGCCGCCCTCTGGCCGATGGTCGCTGCCCGGGCCTGCGCCGGCCTGGTCAGCACGGCCCATCAGATGAGCAGCGAGCCGGACAACGCCTACCTGCACGACAACCTCGCGGTGGACCGCGCGGTGTTCGAGATGGTCGCGGGCCTCCCCCTGGAGCTCGGCACGCTGGCCATGCGCCGAGCAGCTGGCGACCTCGGCCCCCCCGACCCGGCGCGGCCCGCGCGCACCCGCATCATCGCGGACCTCGGTGCAGTGACGGCGTTGGACCTGTCGACCACCTCACCCCTGCTCGACGAGGGCGCCTGGGCGGATCCCGCCCGGGTGCTCGCTGCCATTCCCACGGCCCTCGGCACCTCCCGGGGCCCGCACACCGCGGTGGTCGGCTACGGCCAGGCACATCTGCACCACAGCCGCGCGAACAGCCTGCAGGAGCAGGCCACGATCCACATCGGCGTCGACGTCCTGCTCCCCCGGGGCAGCCAGGTGCTCGCCCCCTGGCCCGGTCACCTGGCCGCCAGTGACCCGTGGGTGACCCGGTTGGTCGGCACCGAGGGCTGGGACCTGCTGCTCTTCGGGGCCGAGCCGCTGCGGGCCCCGGGCTCCGAGGTCACCCCGGGCACGCCCATCGCGGCGATCACCACCTCGCGCGACCCAGCCCTGCCCGACCATGTGCACGTCCAGGTGGTCCCGACCGGGATCGCCGCCCCGCCGACCCACTGCCCGCCCTCGCAGGCCGAGCTCTGGGCCCATCTGTGCCCGGATCCCAGCGAGCTCATCGGGCTGCCCCCGCGCGATCCGCAGCCCGGGCCCCAGGACCTCCTGCGCCGGCGCGAGGCCGCCCTGGCCTCGGTGCAGAAGCACTACTGGGCCGACCCCCCACGGATCGAGCGCGGGTGGCGGCACCACCTCGCGGACGTGTCGGGTCGGGTGTACCTCGACGGGATCAACAACGTCGCGGTCCTGGGCCACAGCCACCCGGCCGTCGCCGATGCCGTCGCCCGCGCCCTGCGCACGCTGAACACGAACTCACGATTCCACTACGCCGCCCACGTCGAGTTCGCCGAGATGCTGCTCGCGACGATGCCCGCCGGCCTGGACCGGGTGTTCCTGCTCTCCAGCGGGTCCGAGGCGGTGGACCTCGCCCTGCGGCTGGCCCGGGTGCACACCGGGGCACGCGACACGATCGCCCTGCGCACCGCCTACCACGGCTGGACCACCGCCTCCGATGAGGTGTCCAGCGCCCTGATGGACAACCCCCGGGCGCTGGAGACCCGGCCCGAGTGGATCCACCTCGCGGAGCCGCCCAATCCCTACCGGGGGCCGTTCACCGGCCCGGATGCCGGCACCCGCTATGCCGCGGACGTCCGCCGGATCGTGGCCGAGCTCGCCGCGTCCGGACGCCCCCTCGCAGCCTTCATCTGCGAGGCGCTCAACGGCAACGCCGGCGGGATCGAGCTGCCCGCGGACTACCTGCCGCAGGTCTACGCGGCCGTGCGCGCGGCCGGCGGACTGGTGATCGCCGACGAGGTGCAGGTCGGCTACGGCCGGCTCGGCTCGCACTTCTGGGGGTTCGAGATGAGCGGCGTCGTGCCGGACATCGTCTGCCTGGCCAAGGCGACCGGGAACGGGTACCCCGTGTCCGCGGTCGTGTGCACCCAGGAGATCGCCGAGTCGTTCGCGGTGGAGGGCTCGCTGTTCGCCTCGATGGGAGGCACACCCGCCGGGGCGTCGGCAGCCATCGCCACGCTGCGCGCCCTGCGCGACGAGGACCTCATGGGCAACGCGCAGCGGATGGGGGCACGGCTGCGGGCCGGGCTGGAGTCGCTGGTCGACCGGTACGAGATGGCCGGTGCGGTGCACGGCCGCGGGCTGTACCTGGGCCTCGAGCTGGTGACCGATCGGGAGTCGCGCACCCCAGCCACGGACGCGACCGATGCCCTGTGCGAGCGGCTGCTGACGCTCGGGGTGGTCATGGCGGCCACCGGCGACCACATGAACGTGCTGAAGATCAAGCCCCCGCTGTGCATCGACGCCGAGGGCGTGGACTTCCTGCTCGAGGCCCTCGAGGTGGCGTTCACCGAGGGCTGGTAGTCCCCGGATGCGCGTGGTGCCCGCCCCCACTCGGGGGACGGGCACCAACAGCAGCGTGCGGGCGGTCAGGCGTTGACGGTCTCCGTCGGCAGGGCGGCGGTGCTGGTCCGCTTGTCCAGCGCGCCGATGCCTGCGCCGATGAGCAGCATCAGCAGGCCGACGCCCATCGCGAACGCTGCGACGCCGAAGGCCACCACCGAGGTGAACAGCGAGGCGCGCAGGAACGAGGCACTCTGCGCGACGGCGCGCAGCGGGTCCTCGCGGTCGAGCTCGGCGTAGGTCTTGCCACCGGTCGACTCGAGCGCGTGCACGGCGATGATCTCAGCCATGCAGTAGGCCTCGAGCGGGCCGTTGACGGCCTGGCCGGACTGGCAGCTGGCGTCGTCGGTCACGGTGATGTTCTCCGCGGCGAGCGAGTCGGACACGGTGTACCACGTGCCGGCGCCGGCGACGATCATGATCGCGCCTGCGACGTAGAGCAGGATGGCGACGACCTTGGGGGTCTTGGACATGTGTCCTCTTTCCTGTGGGTGGGGAGTGTTCCCTTGCACGGTCAACTATGTGGCACGTCGACGGCCGGGGTGGGGATTGAACGGCCAACAATCGCGCGCCGAACGTCCTGACTTCCTGGGGACCAAGGGTCCCCTCACTCGGACGCGGGAACCGGCTCCTGACCAGCCCCGATACCCCGGAGGGCATCGGGGGCCTCGCGCCCGGGGCGGGTCCTGGCGCTGATCACGAAGTAGACGACCGCACCGACGCCGACCACGACCGACGTGAACACGTTGATCCGGATCCCGCCGAGCTGAGTGGCCGGGTCGATGCGCAGCAGCTCCATGCCCAGGCGTCCCACGCAGTAGGCAGCGACGTAGAGGGCGAACGCGCGCCCGTGCCCCAGGTTCCAGCGCCGGTCGGCCCAGGCCACGAGCCCGGCGACCCCGACCAGCCACAGGGCCTCGTAGAGGAAGGTCGGATGGAAGGTCGCGAACTGCTCGTAGCCCTCGGGCCGGTGCACCGGGTCGATCTCCAGGCCCCAGGGCAGGTCCGTCGGCTTGCCGAAGAGCTCCTGGTTGAACCAGTTGCCGAGGCGCCCGATGGCCTGGGCCAGGGGGACGCCGACGGCCAGGGCATCGGCGAACGGCGGCAGCGGGACGCCGTGCCGGCGGCAGCCGATCCAGGCCCCCACGGTGCCCAGGGCGATCGCGCCCCAGATCCCCAGGCCGCCCTCCCAGATGGCGACCGCCCCGCGGACGCCGGATCCTCCGGCCCCGAAGTACGTCGGCCAGTCCGTGAGCACGTGGTACAGGCGCCCGCCGATGATCCCGAACGGCACGGCCCAGACGGCCACGTCGTAGACGAGGCCCGGATTCCCGCCCCGGGCGACCCAGCGCCGGTCGCCGACCCACATGGCGACGAAGATCCCGACCAGGATGCACAGCGCGTAGGCCCGCAGCGGGAGCGGCCCCAGGTGCCAGACGGACTGGTCCGGGCTGGGGATCGAGGCGACCAGTGCACCGATCACTGGGCGGTCGCGGCGTCGATCTTCTGGGAGAGGCCCTCGAGGTCAGCCAGGTCGGACCCGTTGAGCTCGACCCCGTTGAGGTAGGCGGTCGGGGTCCCCCCGACGCCCGCCTCACTGAAGGCCTGGTTGCTGTTGGCGGCCCAGGAGAGGTAGGTGCCCTCCTGGACGCACGTCGTGTAGGTGGCCAGGTCGCGCGTCAGCGATCCCGACCGTCGTCCCGAGCTCGATCAGCTGCTGGTCGGAGTACCCCACGCCCTCATCGGCGGGCTGGATGTCGAAGACCGCCGAGTGGAACTCCCCGGCCTTGCCCGCGTCGACCGCGCAGCCCCAGGCACTCGTGGCGCGCGCCGAGGAGTTCGGGTTGCCGTTGGCCGCGTTGTCCGCGGCCAGGCTGGCGTCGAGGAAGGTGGCCGGCCGGTAGAGCAGCTTGACCTTCCCGGCATCGGCCAGCGCCTGGATGCCGTCGCCGGAGGCAGCCTCGACCTGCGCGCAGGCGGGGCACTGGAAGTCCTCCCAGATCTCGAGCGTCGGGAGCTTCGCCTCGTCCGGCGACGTCCAGCCCGTGCCGTAGGGGACGCCGTAGTTGTCACCGGACACCCCTGAGGGCAGGGCCGCGTTCGGGTCCGGCGTCGGTGCGGGGCTGGCCGAGCTTCCGGTGCCGCCGTCGCGACCGGCGAGGTACCCGACGGCAAGCAGACCTCCGACGACCAGCAGGACCACCAGGCCACCGACGATCCGGATGGTGCGCTCCCGGCGGCGCTCCGCGGCCTCCGACTCGGCGCGCGCCTGGTCCGCGAGCTGCTTGGGCGTGAGCCCGGACTGGCCCGCCTTGGGCTTGTTCTTCTCGGGTGCCATCGCTACCTCCGTGAGTCGGGGGTCAGATTACCCGAAATGCCGGGCACCGGCCCCGCACCGTGTCGTGGCGCAGAGCGATCCCGCATGAGGCGGCGCTGAACTACCATCGGGCACGGGCGGTCACCACCGGCCGACCCGACGAGCCAGGACAGGCAGGACGCGATGGTCAACGTCTCCACCGAGATCGCCGAGTTCTCGGCGCCTGCGGTCCCCACGGCGAAGGACCGCTACCACACCGGGGCGTTCATCGAGATGCTGCTGTCCAGCATCGTGGGCCTGTGGGCCTCCCTCGTCCTGTCCATCGATGCGATCAAGCTCGCCGAGGACCCGCTGGCCGACCTGTCGTGCAACATCTCCTCGACGATCTCCTGCGCCACGGTCGGGCTGACCTGGCAGGCCAACCTGCTGGGCTTCCCCAACGCCTTCCTCGGCCTGATCGCCGAGCCCGTGGTCATCACGATCGCCGTGGCTGCCCTCGGCGGGGTCCGGTTCCCGCGCTGGTTCATGATCAGCGCCCAGGTCGTCTACTCGATCGGGCTGGCCTTCGCGTACTGGCTGTTCTACCAGGCCTACTTCGTCATCGGCGCGATGTGCCCCTGGTGCATGCTCATCACCATCACCACGACGTTGGTGTTCGCCTCCATGACCCGCGTGAACATCCTCGAGGGCCACCTCGGTGCCGGGACGAAGCGCCGGCTCGAGCGCCCGCTGCGACTGGGCTTCGATGCCTTCGGCGTCGTGATCCTGCTGGGGATCCTGGCCGCCATGGTGGTCTACAAGTACGTCTGAGCCGACTCACACCGCCCGGCGCACACCTGTCGGCAAGCTCGGCTGCCAGCTCCCGGACTGCGGCGACAGCGGCCGCGTGGTCCGCTGCGGCGAGGATGCGCGCGATGAACGCCGAACCCACGATGACGCCGTCGGCGTACGAGGCCACCTCGGCCGCCTGGTCGCCGGTGGACACTCCGAGTCCGACGGCCACCGGCAGGTCCGTGATGGCGCGCACCCGGGCGACCAGCTCGCGGGCGCCCGCACCGACACTGGTGCGCGCCCCCGTGACGCCCATCGTCGAGGCCGCATACACGAATCCGCTGGTGATGCCGGCCACGGCGGCGATCCGCTCGTCGCTGCTGGACGGGGCGACCAGGAAGACCCGGTCCAGCCCGGCAGCCCGCGTGGCCGCCAGCCAGTCGTCGGCCTCCTCGGGGGTGATGTCCGGGGTGATCACGCCCACCCCACCGGCCCGTCGCAGCCGGTCGGCGAACGCCTCGACGCCGGTCCGCTCGATGGGGTTCCAGTAGGACATCACCAGGGTCGGGGCACCGGTCGCCGCCACCGCCGCGACCGTCTCGAGCACGTGGGCCAGGGTGGATCCCGACGCCAGGGACTGGTCCACAGCCGCCTGGATCGTGGGGCCGTCCATGAGCGGGTCGGAGTACGGCAGCCCGACCTCGACGATGTCCACGCCGGCCTCGACCATGGCCGTGGCCAGCGCGACTCCCTGCTCCTGGGTGGGGAACCCGCTGGGCAGGTAGCCGATCAGCGCGGCGCGGCCCTCGGACCGGGCCCGGGCGAACGCCTCATGCAGGGCGCTCACAGCTGGCCCTCGCCCAGGTCGATCCCGAACCACCGGGCCGCGGTGCTCACGTCCTTGTCCCCGCGCCCTGACAGGTTGACCAGGACGATCCCGTCGGGGCCGAGCTCGCGGCCCAGCTGCAGCGCGCCGACCAGCGCATGGGCGCTCTCGATGGCCGGGATGATCCCCTCGGTGCGGCAGAGCAGCGCCAGGGCATCCATCGCCTCGGCATCGGTGACGGGGTGGTACTGGGCCCGGCCGGTCTGTGCCAGGTACGCATGCTCGGGCCCGACGCCGGGGTAGTCCAGTCCCGCGGAGATCGAGTGCGACTCGATGGTCTGGCCCTCGTCGTCCTGGAGCAGGTAGGAGCGGGTCCCCTGGAAGACGCCGATCGAGCCGCCGGTGATCGTGGCCGCGTGCCGCCCGGTCTCGACGCCGTCACCGGCCGCCTCGTAGCCGTGCAGCGCCACGCCGGCATCGTCGAGGAACGGGTGGAAGATCCCGATGGCGTTGGACCCGCCCCCGACGCAGGCGGCGATCACGTCGGGGAGCCGGCCGTACTCGGCCAGGACCTGGGCGCGGGCCTCGACCCCGATGACCCGGTGGAAGTCGCGGACCATCTGCGGGAACGGGTGCGGGCCGGCGACCGTGCCCAGCAGGTAGTGGGTGTCCGCGACGTTCGTGACCCAGTCGCGCATGGCCTCGTTGACGGCGTCCTTGAGGGTCTGCGACCCCGTGGTCACCGGGATCACCTCGGCGCCCAGCAGCTTCATCCGGGCGACGTTCAGCGCCTGGCGCCGGGTGTCCTCGAGGCCCATGTAGACCACGCACTCCAGGCCCATCAGCGCCGCGGCGGTGGCGGTGGCCACCCCGTGCTGACCCGCCCCGGTCTCGGCGATGACCCGGCGCTTGCCCATCCGCACGGTCAGCAGGGCCTGGCCCAGGACGTTGTTGATCTTGTGCGACCCGGTGTGGTTGAGGTCCTCGCGCTTGAGCACGATGCGGGCGGCTGCCCCGCCGGCCGCGGCGAACCGCGGGGCCTCGGTGATCGGGGTCGGGCGCCCGGTGTAGGTGCGCGCGAGGTGGTCGAGCTCGGAGAGGAACGCCGGGTCGACCCGGGCAGCGGCGTAGGCCGCGGCCAGCTCGTCGAGGGCGGCGATGAGCGCCTCGGGGACGAAGCGGCCGCCGAACACGCCGAAGTGCCCTGTGGCGTCGGGCGTGTTCGTCGTCCCCGGGATGAGCCCGAGGTTGGTCAGGTCAGCAGTCATGGGCGCCCGTGCCGCAGCGCCGGGTGGGCGCCGGCGGTGACCAGGTCGTGCACGGCCTGGCGCGGGTCCCCGCCGGTCACGAGGCTCTCCCCCACGAGCACCGCATCCGCGCCCGCGTTGGCGTAGGAGATCAGGTCGTGCGGGCCGCGCACGCCGCTCTCGGCCACGCGCACCACGCTGTCGGGGATGATCGGCGCGACGCGCGCGAAATGGTCACGATCCACGGCCAGGGTCCGCAGGTCGCGCACGTTGACCCCGACGACCCGCGCTCCGGCATCCAGCGCCCGGGGAACCTCATCCACGTCATGCACCTCCACGAGGACCGTAAGCCCAATCGACTGGGCCCGCTCGTGCAGCGAGACCAGGGCCTCCTGGCTCAGTGCGGCGACGATCAGCAGGACGATGTCGGCACCGGCCGCCCGGGCCTCCCAGAGCTGGTAGCTCGACACGATGAAGTCCTTGCGCAGGACCGGGACGTCCACGGCGTGCCGGACGGCCACGAGGTCATCGAGTGAGCCGCCGAAGCGTCGGCCCTCGGTGAGCACCGAGATCGCATGCGCCCCGCCGGCCTCGTACTCGCGGGCGAGCGCGGCCGGGTCCTCGATGGCCGCCAGAGCCCCCCGGCTCGGGGAGGACCGCTTGACCTCGGCGATGACCGCGACCCCGTCCTCCTGGCGCAGTGCCGCGACTGCGTTGAGGGGCGCCGGCGCGTGGGCCGCCCGGTCCTTGAGCTCGTCGAGGGGGACGCGTTCCATGCGCTCGGCGACGTCCGCGCGCACGCCGACGAGGATGTCGTCGAGAACGGTCATGCGAGCCTCCACCTCGTCGTCGGGATCCTGGTGGAGAGGGTACGCACTGACAGACACGTCCACCGAATCGCCCCCGCGCGCGGAACTCCCGACGGGCCCGGGCGGCGCTACCCTTGCCGACGTGAGCATCTCGACGGCGGGCGCCCAGCGCAGCCGGAGCATGCTCGGGCCGGCCGGGGTGCTGGCCGGCGTCGGGGTCGCCTGGGTCACGGCAGCAGCACTGCGACTCGGTGACAGCGGTCCGACCCCGTGCCCCTGGCGGACCCTGACCGGGCTGGACTGCCCGTTCTGCGGCGCGACCCGCGCGGCCGCGAGCCTGGCTCACGGCGACGTCCTGACCGCCCTGGACCACAACGCCCTGTTCGTCCTCGTCATCCTCCCCCTGGCCGTCGTGGCCTGGGGGATCTGGGCCGCACGCTCATGGCGCGGCCTGCCCGCCCCGGTGATCGCCAACCGCACGGTGCTGGTCCTGATGGGCATCACCCTGGGCTGGTGGGTCCTGCGCCTTGCGGTTCCCTGGCTGGGGTCGACTGCCGGCTGACGTCGGCACCCCCCTGCGGACCGGGGACATCGGGCAGGACCACCAGGAACGCCGCACCCCCCTCGGGCGCCGAGCCCGCCTGTGCGCGCCCCCCCAGCCGCTGCGCCAGGCGCGCCACGAGCGCCAGGCCCACGCCGGACCCGACCTTGCGGATTCCGCGGTACCGGGCGTGCAGCTCGCCGGGCTCGAACGCCACGGCGAGGTCGTCCTCGGTGAGCCCCGGTCCGCCGTCGCGCACCTCGACCAGGAACTCCCCGGGCGTGGGTCCGGCCGACAGCCGCAGGACCACCGGCGCCCCCTCCCCCGTCACGCGCAGCGCGTTCTCCATCAGGTTGTCGATGATCTGGCGGACCCGGACCGGATCGGTGCGCACGGGGTGCGGCGTGCGCACCACCTCGTCGACGAACCGGACCCCGGACCGGGCCGCGCGGTCGGCCCACACGGCGGCTGCGTCCGCACCGAGGACCGCGAGGTCGAGGTCGACGGGCTCGACGGCCACATCGACGGCCCCCAGCCGGGCGAGGTCGAGCAGATCGGCCACGAGACGGTCGAGGTGGTCTGCCTCGGAACGGACCACTCCCGCCACGGCCGGGACATCCTCCGGGGGGACCACGCCGTCGGCCAGGGCCTCGGCGTAGCCCTTCACCGAGGTCAGCGGCGTGCGCAGCTCGTGGGACACGGTCAGGAAGAACTCGCGCTGGCGGCCCTCGCTCTCGTTGAGGGCGGCCGACAGCCGGTTCAGGGCGATCGCGATGTCGGCCACCTCGCTGGGTCCCTCGGGGTCGATCCGGACGTCGCGCTGGCCCGAGCTCATCGCGTTGGCCGCCGCGGCCGCCTGCACCAGCGGACGGGTGAGTCGGCGCGCGACCCAGTAGCCGATGACGACGGCGACGAGGAGGCCCAGCGCCAGGGCCATGGCCAGGCGGCCGAGCGCCGGCATGCTCAGGTCGCGGGCCACTCCGCCGGCTGCACGAGCAGGACGCCGACCCCGTCGGTGACCGGACGCCCCTCGACGTAGCTGGCCCCGAGAGCCGGCGCGCGGTCGGACACCTCGCCGCCGCTGGTCACGGTCTGCACATCGGAGGCGCGCAGGGGTGGCTCCAGCGCGACACGGGGACCAAGGCCGGAGGCCTCGAAGCACCGCAGTGCATCGCACAGGTGGGCGTCACCTGCTGGGGCGCCAGCAGGGCCTCCAGCCGGGCGATTCACGCCTCCCCGCGGCCCGTCGAACTCGCCGGCAGACGGAGCGCTGCAGCAGCTCGGCGGTCAGGTCGCGCGGTCCGCGACAGCGTCCGCTGGGCGGTGCTGTCCGCGGCGGCGCGCAGCAACGGCCAGGCGACCAGCGCCCCGAGGAGCACGGCGATGGTGGCGACGCCGGCCATGAGCAGCGGAAGCCGGCGGGAGAGGCTGGTGCGACTCATCCCTCGTCCGCGCTGTACCCGACGCCGCGGACGGTGCGGATCGGGCTTGCCTCGCCGAGCTTGGCCCGGACCTGGGCGACGTGGACGTCCACCGTCCGGGTGCCGGCCGCCGCGGAGTAGCCCCACACCCCGGAGAGGAGCTGGTCGCGGGTCACCACCCGACCCGGGCGCGCCATCAGGTAGGCAAGCAGGTCGAACTCGGTGGCGGTGAGGTCGATCGGCTCCCCCGACACGGTCACCCGGTGACGGCTGCGGTTGAGCTCCACCGCACCGATCACCAGGGAGCGATCCTCGGCATCGATCGGTCCGCCGGTGCGGCGCAGCACCGCCTTGACCCGGGCCACCACCTCCCTCGGGCTGAACGGCTTGGTGATGTAGTCGTCACCACCCATCTCCAGGCCGAGCACGCGGTCGATCTCGTCGTCGCGGGCCGTGCAGAAGAGGATCGGCACCGGATCACCCTCGGCGCGCAGCGTCCGGCACACCTCCGTGCCGTCGATGCCGGGCAGCCCCACATCGAGGATCACGGCCACGGGGTGCAGCCTGCGGGCCGCCGCCAGGGCATCCGGCCCGGTCGCGACCGCGTGCACCCCGAAGCCGTCCCGGCGCAGGTACATCCCGATCAGGTCGGCGATGGGCTTCTCGTCCTCGGCGACGAGCACCAGCCCGCGGTTCTCGACGCTCATGGTCGCCCATCCTCCATGGAGTCCGTACGGATCCGATCGCGGGGACGTTCGGATCCGGTCAGCCGGCGTCCGAGCTGGACTCCATGCCCAGCATGACCTTCCACACGACCAGGCCGACCGGGATCAGCAGCACGCCGATCCAGAAGACGATCGGCTGGGCGATCACCACACCGAGCGTGCCCACGATGAAGGCGATCGTGATGATGGCCGCGCCGGTCCAGTTGGCCGGCGTGCGCCCGTGGTTGTCGTGCTCCGTGCTCATGACACTCCTCGCTGGTCAGTGATGGGTCATTGTGGCACCCGGGGAGCCCGCAGGACGCAACCCCTCGGCCATCGTGATCGCGGCGAGCACGGCCGCGGCCTTGTTGCGGCACTCCTCGTGCTCGGTCCTCGGGACGGAGTCAGCCACCAGGCCGGCGCCGGCCTGGACATGGGCGATCCCGTTGCGCAGGACGGCGGTGCGGATCGCGATGGCGGCATCCATGTTGCCGGCGAAGTCCAGGTACCCGACCGCCCCGCCGTACAGGCCCCGACGGGCTGGCTCCAGGTCATCGATGATGGCCATCGCCCGGGGCTTGGGCGCCCCCGAGAGCGTCCCGGCGGGGAAGGTCGCGGCGAGCAGGTCGTAGGCGCTGCGGCCCTCGGCCAGGCGGCCGGTCACCGTGGACACGATGTGCATGACATGCGAGTACTTCTCGATGGACATGAAGTCCACGACCTCGACGCTGCCCGGTGCGCACACGCGGCCCAGGTCGTTGCGGCCGAGGTCGACCAGCATGAGGTGCTCGGCGCGCTCCTTCTCGTCGGCCAGCAGCTCCTCGGCCAGGGTGGCGTCGTCCTCGGGGGTTGCTCCCCGCGGCCGGGTCCCGGCGATCGGATGCAGCATCGCGTGCCCGCCGGTGAGCTTCACCAGGGCCTCGGGGCTGGATCCCACCACGTCGAAGGCGACCCGTTCGCCGAGGTCCGCACCATGCCCCGGCTCAGGGAACCGGAACAGGTACATGTAGGGGCTCGGGTTGTTCACGCGCAGCATCCGGTAGATGTCCAGGGCGCTGGCCGACGTGGGTCGGTCGAAGCGCTGGGACAGCACGATCTGGAACGCATCACCGGCGCGGATGTGCTCCTTGGCGACCTCCACCCCGGCCATGTAGTCCTCGGGACGGGTCCGCGACACCACCTCGGGCGCCGCGGCGGCGGCCTCGAGCGACACCGCGGATCCGGGGCTCGGCGATGCCAGCGCCTGCTCCATCGCGTCGAGACGGGCCACCGCATCGGCCCATGCCTCGGTGACGCGCTCGTCGGTGGCGTCGTAGTTCACCGCATTGGCGATCAGCATCACGGTGCCGTCCCAGTGGTCGAGCACCGCGAGGTCGATCGCGAGCAGCATCGCGACCTCGGGCAGGTCGAGCTCGTCGGGGTTGGCGTCGGGCAGCCGCTCCCAGCGCCGGACGGCGTCGTAGCCGATCATCCCGACCAGGCCCCCGGTCAGGGGCGGAAGGTCGTCGGTGTCGAGCGCGTCGGTGTGCAGCAGGGCCAGCGTGTCGCGCATCGCCTCCAGCGGGTTGCCGGTCGTGGGCACCCCCACCGGGGCCCGACCGCGCCAGGTGGCCTGCCCCTCGACCTCGGAGAGCATCGCGGCGGCCTGCACGCCGATGAACGAGTAGCGCGACCACACCCGCCCATGCTCGGCGGACTCCAGCAGGAACGTCCCGGGCCGTTCGGCGGCGAGCTTGCGGTAGAGGCCCACAGGGGTGTCCCCGTCGGCCAGCAGGCGGCGCACGACCGGGATGACCCGGCGGGATCGGGCCAGCGCGCGGAAGCCCTCGAGGTCGGGCGTGGCGGCGGTCATGCGATCTCCAGGGTGTCGAAGCAGGACACCAGGCCGGTGTGGCACGCGGGCCCGGCCGGACGGACCCGCAGCAGGACGGCGTCCCCGTCGCAGTCGAGCTGCACGCCGAGCACCTGCTGGGTGGCGCCGGAGGTCGCGCCCTTGACCCACAGCTCCTGACGGGAGCGCGAGTAGTACGTGGCCACCCCGGTTGCCAGGGTCCGGGCGAGGGCCTGGCCGTCCATCCACGCCACCATCAGGACCCGACCGGTGTCGGCGTCCTGGGCCACGGCGGTGACCAGCGGACGCCCGTCGGGGGCCGTCCCGGCCGGGCGCAGCCGACCCGCGAGGTCGGGGTCGAGCTCACTGTCGAGGAAGTCCACGGGGCCATTCTGGCCCACGCCGGGGCGTGCGCCCGGCATGCCAGGGCGGGCGGTCAGAGCCGGACGATGTGACCCGACGCGGCCAGGGCCGCCTTGACCTGCCCGATGCTCAGCTCGCCGAAGTGGAACACGCTGGCCGCCAGCACGGCGTCGGCCCCGGCATCCACCGCTGGCGCGAAGTCCTCCAGGCGGCCCGCTCCCCCGCTGGCGATCACCGGGACCCGGACCTCGGCGCGCACGAGGCGGATCAGCTCCAGGTCGTAGCCGGCCTTGGTGCCGTCGGCGTCCATCGAGTTCAGCAGGATCTCCCCGGCGCCCAGCTCGGCGGCCCGGATGGCCCAGCCGATCGCGTCGATCCCGGTCGAGCGCCGGCCACCGTGCGTGGTGACCTCGAACCCGGAGTCGGTGCGCACGTCGGGGGCGGCCGTCCCCGGCCCGCACCGGCGGGCGTCCACCGAGAGCACGACACACTGGGCGCCGAACCGGTCGGCGGCCTCGGCGAGCAGCTCGGGCCGGGCGATCGCCGCGGTGTTCACGCCGCACTTGTCGGCCCCGGCGCGCAGCAGGGCGTCGAAGTCCGCGACCGCACGGACCCCGCCCCCGACAGTCAGCGGGATGAACACCTGCTCGGCGGTGCGCCGGACCACGTCGTAGGTCGTCTCCCGGTCGCCCGAGGAGGCCGTGATGTCCAGGAAGGTCAGCTCGTCGGCGCCCGCCTGCCCGTAGGCGGCGGCCAGCGCGACCGGATCCCCCGCGTCACGCAGGTCGACGAAGTTGACGCCCTTGACCACCCGCCCGGCATCCACGTCCAGGCAGGGGATCACGCGGACCGCAACAGGCATGGACAGAGCCTAATCGGCAGCCCAGTGCCCAGTGCCCGGGGCGACGCTAGTGCCGGTCGCGACCCCCCCGGAACAGCCGTACCGTGTAGATCGCCACGAGCACCGCCCCGAGGATCAGCGAGGCGAAGAAGCCCCACTGGGCGTACTCCTCCATCCGCTGTCGCTGCCCTCCAGGGCGTGGCCGCGATCGCCGAGCCGATGATCCCTCCGGCCACGAGCAGCGCGATCATCATCATGCTGGCGATCTCGCGGAACTGGCCCATCTGGCTGTCCAGCGAGGAGGTGTCGACCGACACCGTGAGCTTGCCCTTCTTGAGCTGGTTGTTCCAGGACACCAGGCTCTTGATGTACTCGGGGGCGGCGTGCGCGGCCTGCCCGGCGACCTTGGTGGCCTCCTTGCGCAGCATCTCCTTGACCATGACCTCGGTGGACGGCGCCTGGGCCTGCTCCAGCACGACCTCGACCGCCGCCGTGGTGAACGGGCGGTCGGCAGGCGCCAGCGGGGCGAAGAAGGCCGAGGCCTGGGTCATCGCCTTCATCCCCAGCGTCAGCGCCGGGTCCAGCCGCAGCCCGTTGTCGCGCAGCACGGCCATGCCGGCGTTGAGCACGTCGCGGAAGTCGGCACCCGACCCCTTGCCGTAGCGGGCCATCTTCCGCTCGAACGCGCGCACGAACGCGGCGTCGTCGACCGGGCGGAACGGCTGGCTCAGGGAGCGCAGCTGCTGGCCCATGGCCGTCATGTCGCCCTTCACGACCGTCCACAGCAGGGCGATCATGTTGACCCGCTGGGCCACGGACAGCTCGCCCACCATGCCCGAGTCCAGGAACGTCACCACGCCCGTGTCGAGGTTCACGATCAGGTTCCCGGGGTGCGGGTCGGCGTGGAAGAAGCCATCGATGAGCATCATCTTGATCGCCGCGCGCAGCGCGTTCTCCCCGATCACCACCCGATCCAGGCCGGCGGCATCCATGGCCGCCACGTTGGAGATCTTGACCCCGGAGATGTACTCCTGGGTCAGGACCCGCATGCTCGACAGGTCCCGGTGCAGGTCGGGGACGTGCACACCGGGCAGCTCAGCCATGTTCGCCGCCAGCCGGGACATGTTGTAGGCCTCGGCGTAGTAGTCCAGCTCCTCGACGAGGTTGGTGCTGAACTCGTCGAGCATCCCGCGCAGGCCCACCTCCCGGGCCCACTGGCTGCGGGCCTCCATCGCGCGCCCGAGCGTCCGGGTGATGCCGAGGTCGGCATTGACCTGCGCGTCGAGCCCGGGGCGCTGGATCTTGACCACGACCTCCCGGCCGTCGTGCAGCCGGGCGCGATGCACCTGGGCCAGCGACGCAGCGGCCAGCGGCGTCTCGGAGAACTCCGCGTAGAGGTCCTCCAGCGGCGCGCCGAGCTCGGCCTCGACCAGCCGGCGGGCGGTCTCGAACGGGAACGTGGGGACCTCGTTCTGCAGCCGGTCGAGCTCGACCCCCCAGTCGTCGGGCAGGACGTTGACCTGGCTGGAGACGATCTGGCCCATCTTCACGTAGGTGGGGCCCAGCTCCTCGAGCAGGATCCGGGTCCGCGTCGCGGGCGACAGCTCCGGGATCGGCTCGGGCAGCTGGTAGACCCACCGCTGCATGCGCCGTCGGGAGGGCCCGAGGAGGCTGTTGTCGACCACGGACTCCGCCCCGTAGCCGACCAGCGCGGAGTAGATCTGCTGCAGGCGCAGGTTCTCGCTGATGCTGGTGAGGCTGTTCACCGCAATCCGTTCCTCTCCTTGTAGTCACGGTCCAGGACCGGCGGTGTCGCTCCGAGGAGGGTCTCGAGGACCAGCCCCAGGATGCCCACGACCACGCCGCCCGCCAGGAGCGAGACGGGACGGTAGACCGCGATCCTGTCGTCCAGGATCGCGCCGAGGAGCAGCAGGAGCAGGGCGTTGATGACCACCACCACGATGCCGTAGGTGCTGAAGATGAATCGCAGCACCAGGAACTGCAGCAGCGGCTTCACCGTCGCATTCAGCAGGCCGAAGATCAGCGCGATCCGGACGAAGTCCCCCCAGCGCCACCCCACGAAGCCGATCCCCGGGAGGAGCAGGACGGTGAGCACGACCGCCAGCCCTGCGCTGAAGAACCGGATCAGGAACAGCCGCCAGTTGGACGCCTGCAGCCGTGACCACACCGCGCGGGCCTGGGCAGCCGGGATGCTGCCGATGGGCCCCGTGCCGGCCGGCGGGGGCACTTCCGGGACAGCCTCGTTCCGTGGCCCCTGATCACCTGTGGCCGCGGGCACGACCCACGAGGAGTCCCGCGCCTGGGCTGGGGAGGCCGTCACACCCGCGACGACGACCGCTGCGTCCAGCGCGAGGGGCAGCTGCCCGGCGGACGGCTCGGGCACCGGCTCGGGCTCCGGCTCGGGCTCGGGCTCGGGCTCCGGCTCGGGCTCGGGCTCCGGCTCCGGCTCGGGCTCCGGCTCGGGCTCCGGCTCGGGCTCGCGGCTCCGGCATCTCGACCGGGAGGGACAGCGTCTGGTCGACGGCCCCTGCGCCGTCCTGGGGGCCGGTGGCCTCATCGCCCTGGACCTCAGGCCAGGGCCACCATGTGGCCTCGGGCCCGGAGGGACCAGACGGGGGGCCTGAGGGCCCACCGGTCTCGTCCGGACGCCCGTCGGACGCGTCATCCTGCATGGAATGCCTCCCTCATCGTGCGGTCACACTCTGCCACACACCGTGCAACCACTTGGTTCAGCTCGCCCGGCGTCGTGCTCGCGACCGCCGTCAGGCCGCTGAGCCGTCCTCCGGCCGCCAGGCAACCACCTCGACCTCGACGAGCATCTGTGGGTGGACCAGGCCACTGACCCCGACCATGGTGGCCGCCGGTCGGATGTCGTCGAAGATCTCGGAATGGGCACGTCCCACAGCGTCGGCATGGGCAGTCACGTCGACGACGTACATCCGTGTCTGGACCGTGTCGGCGCGCGAGAACCCCGCCCGTTCGAGGGCGAACAGGGCAGCCCGGAAGGCGACTGCAGCCTGTGCCTGGGCATCGCCGGCGTGGAGCACCACGCCGTTGACCATCGCGGTCGTGCCTGCCGTCCAGCCGGTGTGTCCGGCGTAGCCGGAGGCCACGACGACCCGGCTGTAGCCCACCTCGTCCTCGTACATGCCCCCACTGGAGAACCGCTCGACCGGCATGACCACCCCTTCCTCCGCGGGCAGGCTACTGGCTCCCGGTCCTACAGGAAGTCGCGACGCGGGGCCACCGCAGCCAGGGCCTCGGCGAGGGTGAAGGCCCCGGCGTAGAGCGCCTTGCCCACGATCGCGCCCTCGACGCCCCGCTCCACGAGCTCGGCCAGCTGGTGCAGGTCCTCCAGGCGCGCGACCCCGCCGCTGGCGATGACCGGTCGGTCCGTGCGCGCACACACGTCCGCGAGCAGGTCGAGGTTCGGCCCGCGCAGGGTGCCGTCCTTGGTGACGTCGGTGACCACGTAGCGGGTGCAGCCGTCCGCGTCGAGGCGGGCCAGGGTCTCCCAGAGGTCCCCACCCTCCTTGGTCCAGCCGCGGGCGGCCAGTGTCGTGCCGCGCACGTCGAGCCCGACGGCGATCCGGTCGCCATGCTCGCCGATCACCCGGCGGGTCCAGTCCGGGTCCTCGAGGGCCGCGGTGCCGAGGTTGACCCTGCGGCATCCCGTCGCCAGGGCGGCGGACAACGACTCGTCGTCGCGGATCCCCCCGGAGAGCTCGACCTGGACATCGAGGCGGCCGATCACCTCCGCGAGCAGCTCGCGGTTCGAGCCGGTGCCGAACGCCGCATCGAGGTCGACCAGGTGGATCCACGTCGCACCCTGGGACTGGAAGTCCAGGGCGGCGTCCAGCGGCGAGCCGTAGGAGGTCTCGGTCCCGGACTCGCCCTGGACCAGGCGCACCGCCGTCCCGGCACGGACGTCGACAGCGGGCAGCAGCACGAGGGGTTCCATGCCCGAAGGCTAGTCGGTAGCCGCCTCGGCGACTGTCACGAACCGGACAACCACTGGCGTGAGGCGGTCACCTGTGTCCGGATCACGCCATTCCCGCAGCAGGACCTCCTCAGGCCAGCGTGCCCAGCCAGTTGGCCAGCAGGCCCAGTCCGGCGTCACCGGACTTCTCCGGGTGGAACTGCGTGGCCGCCAGGGGCCCGTTCTCGATGGCCGCGATGAACGGCGCCCCGTGCTCGGCCCAGGTGACCAGTGGCGGGTGGAACGGCCCGGACACGACGAGGTCCCACCGCTGCACGGCGTACGAGTGCACGAAGTAGAACCGCTCGTCGGAGATGCCCGCGAACAGGGCTGAGCCCTCAGGTGCGTCGACCGTGTTCCAGCCCATGTGCGGAAGGATCGCGGCGGGGAGCTCCTCCACGATGCCGGGCCACTCCCCCACGCCCGGAGTCGTCACGCCGTGCTCGACACCGGACTCGAAGAGGATCTGCATCCCGACGCAGATGCCCAGCACCGGCAGTCCACCGGCCAGGCGGTGGTCGACGAGCTGCGGGCCGCGCACGGCACGGAACCCCGACATGCAGGCAGCGAAGGCACCCACGCCCGGCACGACCAGTCCGTCGGCGGCCATCGCCGCGTCGAAGTCGGAGGTCACCGTCACCGCCGCGCCGACGGCCTCGAGCGCCCGCGCTGCCGACCTGAGGTTCCCGGACCCGTAGTCCAGGACGACGACCTGCGTCATCGCCGGAAGGGCCCGAACCGGGCTGCAGCAGGGATCACAGCGCACCCTTGGTGCTGGGCACCCCCACCACCCGCGGGTCGAGCTCGACGGCGGTGCGCAGCGCGCGTGCGACCGCCTTGAACTGCGCCTCGACCATGTGGTGCGGGTTGCGTCCGTACAGGCAGTGGACGTGCAGGCAGATCTGTGCCGAGGCGGAGATGGACTCCCACACGTGGCGGGTCAGCGTGGTGTCGTACGCGCCGATCATCGGCGCCATGGCCGGCTCGTCGTGCACGACGTAGGGCCGGCCCGACAGGTCGACGACGGCCCGGGCCAGCGCCTCGTCGAGGGGGACCAGGGCATCGCCGAACCGGCGGATGCCCACCTTGTCGCCGAGCGCCTGGCGCAGGGCCGCCCCGAAGGCCAGCGAGGTGTCCTCCACGGTGTGGTGGCTGTCCACCTCGACGTCGCCGGTGGTGGCGATCGTCAGGTCGAAGCCCGCGTGCTTGCCGATCTGGGTCATCATGTGGTCGTAGAACGGCACCCCGGTGCTGATGTCCGTGGCTCCGGAGCCGTCGAGCTCCAGCTCGACGCGGACGTCGCTCTCCTTGGTCGTGCGCTCGACCGTCGCGAACCGGCCCATCAGGTCCCCTCCTCGCATGTGTGCGCCCACCCTCTCACGCGATCACGTCGCCCGGGGTGACGCTCTCGGTCAGGGCCTCGCGGAACGCCGCCATCTCCTGCGGGGTGCCGGCGCTGACCCGCAGCCAGCCCTGCGGACCGGTCGCCCGGACGAGGACGCCACGGTCGAGCAGGCGCGCCCAGATCGCATCACGGTCGGCGAACCTGCCGAACAGGACGAAGTTGGCGTCGGAGTCCGCCGCCACGAGCCCGGGCTGGGCGCGCACCCAGCTGACCAGGGCGTCGCGCTCATCACGCAGGGCGGCGACCGAGCCCAGGAGCTCCGGGAGCGTGCCGCAGGGCGATGCGGGCGACCGCCTGGGTGACCGCGGACAGGTGGTAGGGCAGCCGCACGAGCTGGACGGCGTCGACGACCTGGGGGCTGGCGACCAGGTAGCCCAGTCGCGCCCCGGCCAGGGCGAACGCCTTGCTCATCGTGCGGGTCACCACCAGCCGCGGATGGGTGTCCAGCAGCTCGATCGCCGACGGCGTGCCGGGACGGCGGAACTCCGCGTAGGCCTCGTCGACCACGACCATGCCGTGGCTGGCCGCGCACAGGGCGTCGACGTCGTCCAGCGACAGCGCGGTCCCGGTGGGGTTGTTCGGCGAGGCCAGCAGGATCACGGCCGGCTGCTCGGCGCGGATGTGGGCGCGGGCGGCGTCGACGTCGACGGTGAAGTCGTCGCGGCGCGCCAGCGTTCGGTACTCGGTGAAGGTGTCGCGGCAGTAGTCGGGATACATCGAGTAGGTCGGGGCGAAGGACAGCGCCACCCGCCCCGGCCCGCCGAACGCCTGCAGCAGCTGGACCATCACCTCGTTGGAGCCGTTGGCCGCCCACACCCGCGCACCGGTGACCGCCGGGCCACGGGGGACGTCGGTGCGGATGTACGCGGCGAGGTCGGCACGCAGCGCGGAGGCATCGCGGTCCGGGTACCGGTTCAGGCCCGCCGTGGCCTCGGCCACCGCTGCCGCCACGTCGGCCACCATGGCCGGCGAGGGCGGGTAGGGGTTCTCGTTGACGTTGAGCCGGTGGGCCACGTCGAGCTGCGGGGCCCCGTAGGGCACCTGGCCGCGCAGCTCAGGGCGCACCGGGAGGTCGGCCGGGTCACCCGGCCGCTGGGACGGCACGCTCACCGGTCGAACCGCACCGTGATGGCTGCGCCGTGGGCGGGGAGGTCCTCGGCGTGCGCCAGGGTGACGACGTGGTCAGCGACGTCGGCCAGCGCGTCACGGTCGTACTCGACGAGGTTGACGCCACGCAGGAAGGAGGCGACTCCGAGGCCGCTGGAGTGGCAGGCGCAGCCGCCGGTGGGCAGGACGTGGTTGGAGCCGGCGGCGTAGTCGCCGAGGGACACCGGAGCCCAGGGCCCGATGAAGATGGCGCCCGCGTTGCGGACCTGCATCGCCACGGCCCGGGGGTCGCGGGTGTGGATCTCGAGGTGCTCGGCGGCGTAGGCGTTCACGATGGCCAGCCCGTCGGCGATCGAGTCGACGATGATGATCGCGCTCTGGTCCCCGCCGAGGGCCTCACGGATGCGCAGCGAGTGCTTCGTGGCGGCGACCTGGACCTCGAGGGCGGCGGCCACGTCCTTGGCGAGCTTGGGCGAGGTGGTGACCAGCACGGAGGCGGCGATCACGTCGTGCTCGGCCTGGCTGATCAGGTCGGCGGCGACGATCGCGGCATCGGCGGTGTCGTCGGCCAGGATGGCGATCTCCGTGGGTCCGGCCTCCGAGTCGATGCCGATGCGCCCCATGAGCAGTCGCTTGGCGGCCGTGACCCAGATGTTGCCCGGGCCGGTGACCAGGTTGACCGGCCGGCACACGGTGCCGTCCTCCAGGGGCGCGCCGAAGGCGAACAGGGCGATGGCCTGGGCCCCACCGGCCGCGTACACCTCGTCGACGCCGAGCAGCGCGCAGGCCGCCAGGATGCTCGGGTGCGGCAGCCCGCCGAACTCCTTCTGGGGCGGCGAGGCCACGGCCAGCGATCCGACCCCGGCGATCTGCGCGGGGACGACGTTCATCACCACCGACGACGGGTACACCGCGCGCCCGCCGGGGACGTAGAGCCCCACGCGATCCACGGGGAGCCAGCGCATCGTGACCGTCCCGCCGGGGACCACGTCGGTGGTGTGCTCGGCACGGACCTGGTCGGCGTGCACGCGGCGCACCCGCTCGATCGCCACCTCGAGGGCGGTGCGCACGTCGGGATCCAGGTCCTCGAGCGCAGCGGCGATGGCCGCGGCCGGGACCCTCAGGTGCGGGGGCCGCACGCCGTCCAAGCGCTCCCCATGGTCCAGGACCGCAGGGGCGCCGCGCTTGGCCACGTCGGCGACGATCGGGCGCACCACGTCCAGGGCGTGGTCGACGTCCATCGAGGCGCGCGGCACGACGGCACCGAGGTTGGTCGGCAGGCCGGCCCGCAGGTCAAGTCGACGGATCATGGGCTGATTCTAGGCCGCCCCGGCCGGGCTGGGCTGGCGGTCATCGGCCGGATCAGTCGGCCGGGATCAGTTGGCCCAGAGCCGCGAGCCCGCCAGGTCGACCGCCGGCATGGAGGGAAGGGCTGACATCACCTCGATCTCCCGGCGCAGGACGGCGCACACCGCCGCGAGGCGCTGCTCGGCACCGTCGATCCCCAGCAGGGCCTGGCGCTCGGGAAGGTCCGTGACGATGGCCGAGGCCACCAGGTAGCTCAGGACCACCGGATCATCGGGCAGGTTGTCGATGTGGGCCATCCGGATGACTCCCCAGCCGGCGATGACGTCGCGGTACTCCTCGAGCAGGCGCACGGCGTCGGCCGCCAGGGCACGGGTCCTGCCGGGCTCGCCGATCGGCTCGTCGTGGAGCCGCACCTGGGCCCGGGTGTAGGGCAGCGCGTCGTCGAGGGACTCGATGGAGAAGCGCCGGGCCCCGACGGTGACGATGTCGTAGCGGCCGTCAGGCAGCGCGTCGACCCTCGTGATCCGGGCCATCGTGCCCATCTCGTAGATCCCGGCGCGACCGTCGGCCTCGGTGCATCCGGGGCGCATCGCCACGATCCCGAACCCGCGCTCGTCCTCGGGCGCCTCGGCCAGCGTGCTCACCATCAGCCGGTACCGCGGCTCGAAGATGTGCAGCGGGAGGACCAGCCCTGGGACGAGGACCGTGCGCAGCGGGAAGAGCGGGACCGTGGGCACGTGCACAGGCTAGGGCCTGCACCCCCAACCCGCTCGGGAACGCAGCCAGCACCCGGCAGCCCGGCGCGGCGCGTCGATGGCAGGATCGACCCATGCCGAAGAAGTCCGCTGGGTCCACCGGGACGCCGGCCACCCGACTCCTGGCCGAGGCCGGGGTCCCGCACGTGCTGCGGACCTACGCCCACGATCCGCGCAGCACCTCCTACGGCCTCGAGGCAGCCTCCGCGCTGGGCATCGAGCCCGAGCGCGTCTTCAAGACCCTGCTGGCAGACGTGGACGGGGCGTTGGTGGTGGGGATCGTCCCGGTCGACGCCCAGCTCGACCTCAAGCTGCTGGCCGCGGCCGTGGGCGGCAAGCGCGCGACGATGGCTGAGGTGGCCCGGGCCGAGCGCGCCACCGGCTACGTGGCCGGGGGGATCTCCCCCCTCGGCCAGCGCCAGGCCCATCCGACCGTGGTCGACGAGTCGGCACTCGCACACGCCTCGATGCTGGTCTCCGGCGGTCGGCGCGGGCTCGACGTGGAGCTCGCACCGGGCCACCTGATCGAGCTCACGGGGGCCCGGGTGGCCCGCATCGCACGGCGGTCCTGAGGCTGGCTCAGCCCAGGCAGGACGCGCCGAGCAGGGCCTTGAGGTCGCCGTAGAGGGCGGGTGAGGGCACCACGCGCAGCCGATCGTCGATCGAGAGCACCGTGGTGGTGCCGCCGTTGCGCAGGTGGATGTGCACCTCGACGGTGCCCGGATGGTTGCCCAGGACCTCGCGCAGTCGCTCCACCACCGGTGGCGTGCACCGGGCGATGTCCATGTGGATGGCCACCGGCCCCGAGGCCGTGGCGTCGCTGATGTTCGGCACCGTGACGTCCATGCCGCGCAGCCGCGGCGCGTTGTCGTCGCCCTTCTCGAGCCGCCCGCGGACCACGATCACGACGTCCTCGGCGAGCAGGACGCCCGCCGTGGCGTACAGCTGGGGGAAGCACATCACCTCCACCGAGCCGGCGAGGTCCTCGAGGGTGACGATCGCCCACGGCTCGCCCTTGGCCTTGGTGGTCTTGCGCTGGACGCTGGTGACCAGCCCCGCGACGGTCACCATCTGCCCGTCCACGCGCTCGTCGGCGGCCAGGGCGGAGATCGGCATGTCGGCCAGGGAGCTCAGCACGTGCTCGAGGCCGAACAGCGGGTGGTCGCTGACGTAGAGCCCCAGCATCTCGCGCTCGTAGGCCAGCAGGGTCTTCTTGTCCCACTCGGTCGGCGGGGGCACGAGGCGGGCGCCCGGGGCGGCCTCGGTGACCTCGCCCCCCATGCCGGCGAACAGGTCGAACTGCCCGACGGCCTCGGCGCGCTTGGTGTCCAGGGCCGCGTCGATGGCCTGCTCGTGGATGGCCAGCAGCCCCTTGCGGGTGTCGCCGAAGCTGTCGAAGGCCCCGGCCTTGATCAGGGACTCGACCAGGCGCTTGTTGCACACGCCGATCTCGACCTTGGCGATGAAGTCCCCGAAGTCCGCGAACCGGCCCTTGGCCGTGCGCGTGCGGATGATCGAGTCGACCACGTTGGCGCCCACGTTGCGGATCGCCGAGAGGCCGAACCGGATGTCGGTGCCGACCGGGGCGAAGTCCGACTGCGACTCGTTGACGTCCGGGGGCAGCACCTTGATCCCCATGCGCCGGCACTCGTTGAGGTAGATCGCCGACTTGTCCTTGTCGTCGGCGATCGAGGTCAGCAGCCCGGACATGTACTCGGCCGGGTAGTTGGCCTTGAGGTAGGCCGTCCAGTAGGAGACCAGCCCGTACCCGGCCGTGTGCGCCTTGTTGAAGGCGTAGTCCGAGAACGGGACGAGGATGTCCCAGAGGGTCTTGATCGCGGCCTCGGAGTACCCGTTGGCCCGCATGCCCGCGGCGAAGGGGACGTACTCCTTGTCGAGGATCTCCTTCTTCTTCTTGCCCATCGCGCGCCGCAGGAGGTCCGCGCTGCCCAGCGAGTACCCCGCGAGCTTCTGGGCGATCGCCATGACCTGCTCCTGGTAGACGATCAACCCGTAGGTGTCGCCCAGGATCTCGGCCAGCGGCTCGGCGAGCTCGGGGTGGATCGGCGTGACCGGCTGCCGACCGTTCTTGCGGTCGGCGAAGTCGTTGTGCGCGTTGGCGCCCATCGGGCCCGGACGGTAGAGCGCGAGGACCGCGGAGATGTCCTCGAAGTTCGTCGGGGCCAGGCGGGTGAGCAGCGCCCGCATGCCCGAGTTGTCCAGCTGGAACACGCCCAGGGTGTCACCGCGGGCGAGCAGCTCGTAGGTGGGGACGTCGTCGAGGGTGAGCTCCTCGAGGACCACCTTGTGCCCCCCGTTGGCCTCGATGTGGCGCAGCGCGTCGTCGAGGATGGTCAGGTTGCGCAGGCCCAGGAAGTCCATCTTCAGCAGGCCCAGGGACTCGCAGGCACCCATGTCCAGCTGGGTGATGATCGAGCCGTCCTGCTCCCGGCGCATGATCGGGATGACGTCGAGCAGCGGCTCGGCCGAGAGGATCACGCCGGCCGCATGGACCCCCCACTGCCGGCGCAGGCCCTCGAGCCCGCGCGCGGTGTCGACGACCTCGCGCAGGTCGGACTCGCTCTCGTAGAGCGCACGGAAGTCCGCGGCCTCCTTGTAGCGCGGGTGGGTCTCGTCGAAGATCCCCGCCAGCGGGATGTCCTTGCCCATGACCGCCGGGGGCATCGCCTTGGTCAGCTTCTCCCCGACGGCGAACGGGTGGCCGAGCACGCGGGCGGAGTCCTTCAGGGCGGCCTTGGCCTTGATCGTCGAGTAGGTGACGATCTGCGCGACGCGCTCCTCGCCGTAGCGCTGCGTGGCGTAGCGGATCATCTCCGCGCGCCGGCGCTCGTCGAAGTCCATGTCGATGTCGGGCATCGAGACGCGCTCGGGGTTCAGGAACCGCTCGAACAGCAGGCCATGACTCATCGGGTCGAGCTCGGTGATGCCCAGGGCGTAGGCGATCAGGGCGCCGGCGGCCGACCCACGGCCCGGGCCCACGCGGATCCCGACGCTCTTGGCGTGCTCGACGAGGTCGGCGGTGACCAGGAAGTAGCCGGGGAAGCCCATCTGGCAGATGACGCCGACCTCGTAGGCGGCCTGGTCGCGGCGGTCCTGGGGCACGCCGTTCGGGAACCGCCTGGCGAGGCCGCGCTCGACCTCCTTGACCAGCCACGACTCCTCGGTCTCCCCCTCGGGGACCGGGAACCGGGGCATGAGGTTGCGCCCCTCGGTGAACTCGACGTTGCAGCGCTCGGCCACCAGGAGCGTGTTGTCGCAGGCCTCGGGGTACTCGGCCCAGAGCGTGCGCATCTCCTGGGCCGACTTCAGGTAGAAGTCGCGGGCGTCGAACTTGAAGCGGTTCGGGTCGGCCATGGTCTTGCCGGTCTGCACGCACAGCAGGACCTCGTGGGACTCGGCGTCGGCGGCGTGCGTGTAGTGCAGGTCGTTGCTGGCCAGCAGCGGGAGCCCCAGGTCCTTGGCCAGGCGCAGGAGGTCGGGCAGCGTGCGCCGCTCGATCTCGATGCCGTGGTCCATCACCTCGACGAAGAAGTTGTCGCGCCCGAGGATGTCGCGGTAGTCGGCGGCGGCCTGGCGCGCCTTCTCGTACTGGCCGACCTGCAGCCAGCGGTTCACCTCGCCCGACGGGCAGCCCGTGGTGGCGATGATCCCCGTCCCGTGGCGCTCGAGCAGGTCGCGGTCGAAGCGCGGGTACTTGCGGTACTGGCCCTCCAGGCTGGCCAGGGAGGAGATCCGGAAGAGGTTGTGCAACCCCTCGGTGCTCTCGGCCAGCAGGGTCATGTGCGTGTAGTTGACCTTGCCCTTGGCCGTTCCCTCATCGCCGACGTCCTGGCCGACGTCGGCGCCGAACGAGAACGGGGCGCGGTCGAAGCGCGAGCCGATCGGGACGTAGTAGCCCTCCATGCCGATGATCGGCTTGACGCCGGCGGCCGTGCCGGCCTTCCAGAACTCGTAGGCGCCGAAGAGGTTGCCGTGGTCGGTGATCGCCAGGGCCGGCATCTCCATCCGGGCGGCCTCGGCGAAGAGCTCCTTGACCCGGGCCGCACCGTCGAGCATCGAGTACTCGGTGTGGGCGTGCAGGTGCACGAAGTCACCGCTCGCGCTGTTCGACACCGACGTCCTCCTGGGGCTTGCCACGAACGCACCATCTGCGCCGCGCACCTGGCGGGGGAAGGCGGGCTCGGGCAGGGGTCGATCGTACCGCCGGGCACCGACATCCCCGACGCAGCGACACCGGGCGCCCACCGGTGCCAGCATGAACCGCGTGCCCGAACTGCGCCCCATGACCGATGTCGCCGCCGAGCTGGGGATCGCCCCGGAGCATGTGATCGGCTGGGGGCCGCACCGGGCGAAGGTGGACCTCGCGGCCCTCGAGGGCCGGGAGCCGACCGGTCGACTGATCCTCGTCTCGGCGATCACCCCCACCCCCTCGGGGGAGGGCAAGACCACCATGGCCATCGCCCTGGCCATGGGCATGCGGGCCCGCGGCCGGCACGCGGTCCTGGCCCTGCGCGAGCCCTCGCTGGGCCCGGTGTTCGGGATGAAGGGCGGGGGCACCGGCGGGGGTGCTGCCACGATCGAGCCGGCCGAGGCCATCAACCTGCACTTCACCGGCGACCTGCACGCCATCACCTCGGCGCACAACCTGCTCTCGGCACTGGTCGACAACTGCCTGCAGTTCGGCCAGCAGGCACCGCTGGACCCCCGACGGGTCACCTGGCCGCGCGCCGTCGACATGAACGACCGGTTCCTGCGCCACGTCGTGCTGGGCCTGGGTGGCCCGCTGGACGGGATCCCGCGGGAGTCCGGCTTCCAGATCACCGCCTCGAGCGAGGTCATGGCCGCCCTGTGCCTGGCCAGCGACCTGGCCGACCTCCAGGCCCGGCTCGGGCGGATCGTGGTCGGGTGGACCAGCGCGGACCTCCCCGTCACCGCCGACGACATCGGGGCGGCGCCGGCCATGACCGCCCTGCTGCGCGACGCCCTCATGCCCAACCTCGCCCAGACCGCGGACGGTGGGCCGGTCCTGGTGCACGGCGGGCCGTTCGCCAACATCGCCCACGGCACCAACTCGATGATCGCCACGCGGATGGCCCTGGCCACCGGCGCCGACGTCATCACCGAGGGCGGGTTCGGCTTCGACCTCGGCGGCGAGAAGTTCCTCGACATCGCCTGCCGCTCGGCGGGCATCTGGCCCCGGGCGGTCGTCCTGGTCGCGACGCTGAAGGCGCTGCGACTGCACGGGGGCGCGTCGCTGGCCGAGGTCGGTCGGCCCAACCTGGCAGCGCTGCGGGCCGGCCTGCCGCAGCTCGAGCGGCACCTGTTCAGCGTCGGCGCCTACGGCCTGCCCCCCGTGGTCGCGCTCAACCTGTTCCCGGACGACCCGCAGGACGAGGTCGACCTGCTGGCCGCCTGGTGCGCCAGCCACGGGGTCCCGATGGCTCCCTGCACCGGGTTCGCCGACGGGGCCGCCGGGTCGGTCGACCTGGCGGACGTCGTCGCCCGGGTGGTCGATGCCACCGACGCCCACCCGCCGCAGCCCTGGCACCCCTACGCCCCCGACGCCCCCTACGTCGAGAAGATCGCGGCCGTCGCCAAGCACGTGTACGGCGCCGATGGCATCGAGGTCGCCCCCGCGGCGATCAAGGAGCTGGCCCGGATCACGGCCGCCGTGGGCACCGACCTGCCGGTGTGCATCGCCAAGACGCACCTCTCGCTGTCCGACGACCCCACCCGCCGGGGCGTGCCGCACGGCTTCACGATCACCGTGCGCGAGGCCCGGCTCGCCGCCGGTGCGGGCTTCGTCGTGGCCAGCACCGGCTCGATCGTCACGATGCCCGGCCTGCCCCGAGAGCCGGCTGCCCTGCGCGTCCACATCCGCCCCGACGGATCCATCACCGGCCTGATGGCCGGCGACACCGACTGACCCGCCAGGCTGAGTGGTGGGGCGCGCTACTCCTCGTCGAGGCCGTTGAGCGCGGACAGGTCGGCGAACGTGGCGTCGTCGAGGTCCACCGCGGCCGCGGCGCAGTTCTCCTCGAGGTGCGCCACGGACGACGTCCCCGGGATCGGCAGGATCACCGGCGACCGGCGCAGCAGCCACGCCAGCGACAGCTGCGCGGCCGGGATGCCCGTGCGGGCGACGATCCCGGCCAGCGGGCCGTCGGGACGGGCAAGCGGCCCGGCCGCAACCGGGAACCAGGGGATGAACCCGATGCCGTCAGCCTCGCACGCCTTCAGCACGTCCTCGGAGCTGCGGTCACCGAGGTTGTACAGGTTCTGCACCGTGGTGACCTCGATGATCTCGCGGGCTGCGGCGAGCTCCTCGACCGTGACCTGCGAGAGCCCCAGGTGGCGGATCTTGCCCTGCTCCTGGAGCCGCTTCAGCGCCCCGAGCTGGTCCTCGAGGTGGACGTTGGAGTCGATCCGGTGGAGCTGGTAGAGGTCGATGCAGTCCACCCCGAGGCGCCGCAACGACATCTCGACGCACTGGCGCAGGTAGTAGGGGCTGCCCACCGGCGCCCACTTGTCCGGGCCCTGGCGGGTCAGGCCGCCCTTCGTCGCGATGAGCACGCCGTCATAGGGGTGCAGGGCCTCGCGGATGAGGTCCTCGGAGACGAACGGACCGTAGGAGTCGGCCGTGTCGATGAAGTCCACGCCGAGCTCGACAGCGCGGCGCAGCAGGGCGATGGCACCGTCGCGGTCGGCGGGCTCCCCCCAGATGCCCGGACCGGTGATCCGCATGGCGCCGAAGCCGAGCCGATGGACCGGGAGGTCACCCCCGATCGCGAACTCACCGGACGAGTGGACGACGGGGGGCAGCTGATCGGTGGCCATGTGCCCACTCTGCCACCGCGGCCGAAGCCGCGATCAGTCGGGCAGCAGGGTGCGCAGAGCGTGGTCGAGGTCGGCGGGGTAGGGCGAGGTGAACTCGACCCACTCGCCGGTGCCCGGGTGCAGCAGCCCGAGTCGGACGGCGTGCAGCCACTGGCGCTCCAGTCCGCACCGTGCCGCCAGGACGGGATCCGCTCCGTACATGACGTCGCCGACGCACGGGTGCCGGATCGCCGCCATGTGGACGCGGATCTGGTGGGTGCGCCCGGTCTCGAGATGGACCTCCACGAGGCTGGCGAACCGGAAGGCCTCGAGCACCTCGTAGTGCGTCACCGAGTTGCGGCCGCCGGCGATCACGCCGAACTTCCAGTCGTGGTTCGGGTGCCGGCCGATCGGCGCATCGATGGTGCCGCGCAGCGGGTCGGGCAGGCCCTGGACCAGGGCGTGGTAGACCTTCTCGGGCGTGCGGTCGCGGAACTGCTGCTTGAGGTGGCTGTAGGCCGGCTCGCTCTTGGCCAGCACCATCACCCCGGAGGTCCCGACGTCCAGTCGCTGCACGACGCCGCGCCGCTCCGGGGCGCCGGACGTCGAGATCCGGTAGCCGCGCGCCGCCAGGACGCCGGTGACGCTCGGTCCCTCGAAGCCGTGGCTGGGGTGCGCTGCCACGCCCACCGGCTTGTCCACGACCACGATGTCGGCGTCGTCGTACAGGACCACCAGCTCGGGGACGTCGACCTCCGGCACGGAGCCCGGCGGCACGACGTCGGGGATCAGGACCTCGACCAGCTGGCCCGGCTCCACGCGGGCGCTCTTGCCCACGACCCGGCCGTCGAGCTGCACGTGGCCGGCCTCGGCCAGGTCGGCGGCCTTCGAGCGGGACAGGCCGAACATCCGGGCCAGGGCGGCGTCCACCCGCTCCCCCGCCAGGCCGTCGGGCACCTGGGCCAGGCGCGGCTCAGCCATCGGTCCGCGCCTGCTCGGTGTCGGCGGGCGCCGGGTCGACCTCGCCCATCTCCACGCCCCTGATGCTCAGCAGGACGGCCAGGATCGCCGACCCGACCAGCGCCATGTCGGCGACGTTGAACACCGGGAAGTTGGGGAACGCCAGGAAGTCCACGACGTGACCGCGGAAGGGTGCGGGATCACGCAGGATCCGGTCGATCAGGTTGCCGACGGCGCCCCCGAGGATGCCCCCGAGCACGACGGCCCACCACGGATTCGTCAGGGTCCGCGCGGTGCGCACGATGGCCACGGCCACGATGATCGCGATCACGCTGATGACGACCGTGTAGTTGCCGGCCAGCGAGAACGCCGCACCGGGGTTGCGCACGAACGTCAGGCGCAGCCACTGCCCGACGATCTCGATGGCCGGCTCGCCCTCGAGCCGGGCCACCGCCAGGGCCTTCGTGACCTGGTCGAGCACGACCACCCCTGCTGCCACGCCGAGGGTCAGCGGGAGTCGGCTCACCTCAGCGGCGCTCCTCTGCCTGCTTGCAGGCGATGCACAGGGTGGCGCGCGGGAAGGCCCGCAGGCGGGCCGCCGGGATGACGGTCCCGCAGGACTCGCAGATCCCGTAGGTCCCGGCTGCCAGCCGGCGCAGTGCGTGCGTGGACTGGTCGAGCAGGTCCCGCGCGTTGGCGTTGACGCTCATCTCCTGCTCGCGCTCGAGGGTCTTCGAGCCCGCATCGGCCTGGTCGTCGCCGGCACCGTCGCTGGAGTCGGCAAGCAGGTCGGCCATGTCGGCCTCCCCCATGTGCAGCTCCTCGCGCAGCCGGATGATGTCGGTCTCGAGGGCCACCCGGAATCCGGCGAGCTCCTCATCGGTCCACGTCGGGACCGCCGGAGCGGGCGCCACCGGGGGCGGCGGGGCGGCGTGGCCTCGGTCGGTGTCTCCGCCGCGGGGGGCGTGTCGGCAGTCGCCTCGGGGGCCGGCTTCGTCGCAGCCTTCGTCGGGGTCGCCTTCTTGGGGGTCGCCTTCCTTGCGGGCGCCTTCTTCGCGGTCGCCTTCTCCGCCGGCACGGTCGGCGTGGGCTGCTCCGCGGTCGGCTTCGGCGTCACCGTCGTCGGGGTTGCCCTGGTCGGACGTGACGGCAGCCGACGTGGCCGGCTCCTGGGCAGGCTCGGCCTCCCCCTGCCCGGGCAGGGCGGACCTGACGCCGGACACGGCGCGCCGAAGCCCCCCGCTCACCCAGTCACCAGCACCCATCACCGTCTCCTGCCTGCAGCCCAGCCCCACGGAGGGCACACCATGGGCGAGGATATCCCCCGTGCCATCCTTCCGGGCCGCGATCCGCGTCCGACCCGCGGCCAGGCAGGACGCCGTGGGCGGTCGCGCGGCGACCTCACGTCCCGGTGATCCACCCGTCCTGGAGGTTCGGGTCCGGGCCCGACCGGTCGAGGGTGCTGCGACCGCCGCCGCGGAACGGGCCCTGGCCGAGGCCCTCGGCGTGCGCCCCCGACAGGTCCGGGTGATCCGGGGCGCGACCTCACGGGACAAGCTCGTGGAGGTCACCGATCCGCCCGTGGACCTGCCGACCCGCTGGGCCGCCCTGCTCGAGCGGTGAACGGCCCACCCGCAGGCCCGCGACTAGAATCAGCGGCCTGCCCCCGATCAAGGACGAGACGATGACCGCGCACCCGACACCCCCGCACCCTGCGCCGGAGCCGACGCCCGCACGCCCGTACGCGGCGGTCCCGGCGAAGGTCGACCTCGCGGCGGTGGATCAGCAGATCCTGGCGCTCTGGGCCGAGAACGACGTCTTCCACCGCTCGCTGGCCCAGCGCGAGGGCGCCCCGGAGTGGACGTTCTACGAGGGTCCGCCCACCGCCAACGGCACACCGGGGACGCACCACGTCGAGGCCCGGGTGTTCAAGGACGTCTTCCCCCGGTTCAGGACGATGCGTGGCTACCGCGTCGATCGCAAGGCCGGATGGGACTGCCACGGCCTGCCCGTCGAGCTCGCGGTCGAGAAGGAGCTCGGGTTCACCGGCAAGGGCGACATCGAGGCCTACGGCGTCGCGGAGTTCAACGCCCGGTGCCGGGAGTCCGTCCTTCGCCACGTGGACGAGTTCGCGGTCCTCACCGAGCGCATGGGCTACTGGGTCGACATGGACGATGCCTACTGGACGATGGATCCGTCCTACGTCCAGAGCGTGTGGTGGTCGCTGAAGCAGATCTTCGACAAGGGACTGCTGGTCCAGGACCACCGGGTGAGCCCCTACTGCCCCCGGTGCGGGACCGGCCTGTCCGACCACGAGCTGGCCCAGGGCTACGAGGACGTCATCGACCCCTCGGTCTACGTCCGGATGCCGGTGACCAGCGGCCCGCTGGCCGAGCGCTTCCCCGGGGCGAGCCTGCTGGTCTGGACGACCACCCCCTGGACCCTGGTGTCCAACACCGCGGTGGCGGTGCGGCCGGACGCGACCTACCAGGTGGTCCGGGTGACCGGCGAGCTGGGCGACTCCGAGCTGGTCGTGATCGCCGAGGCCCTGCGCGAGGCCAAGCTGCCCGCGGGCCACGAGGTCCTGGCCTCGATGCCCGGTCGCGACCTGGAGCGGACCGGGTACTCCCGGCCGTTCGACCTCGTCGAGATCCCCGACGCGCACTACGTGATCCTGGCCGACTACGTCACGACCGAGGACGGCTCCGGGCTGGTCCACCAGGCACCGGCCTTCGGCGCCGAGGACCTCATCTCGTGCCGGTCGTACGGCCTGCCGGTGGTCAACCCGCTGCGGCCCGACGGCACGTTCGAGGCGTCGGTGCCGATGGTCGGCGGGATGTTCTTCAAGGCCGCCGACCCCACGCTGGTGGCCGATCTCGAGGCCCGGGGGCTGCTCTTCCGCCACGAGCAGTTCGAGCACTCCTACCCGCACTGCTGGCGCTGCCACACGCCGCTGGTCTACTACGCCCAGCCGTCCTGGTACATCCGGACCACGGCCATCAAGGACGCCCTGGTCCGGGAGAACGAGGGCACCACCTGGCACCCGGAGACCATCAAGTGGGGCCGGTACGGCGACTGGCTGGAGAACAACGTCGACTGGGCCCTGTCGCGCAACCGCTACTGGGGCACCCCGCTGCCGATCTGGCGCTGCCCCGAGGACCACCTGACCTGCATCGGGTCGCTGGCCGAGCTCGGCGAGCTGGCCGGGCAGGACCTGTCCGATCTGGACCCGCACCGCCCCTACGTCGACGACGTGACGCTCGCCTGCCCGCAGTGCGCCGCACCGGCCACACGGGTCCCGGAGGTCATCGACGGCTGGTACGACAGCGGCGCCATGCCCTTCGCCCAGTGGGGCTACCCGCACACGGGCGCAGAGGAGTTCGCGCGGAAGTACCCGGCGGACTTCATCTGCGAGGCGATCGACCAGACCCGCGGGTGGTTCTACACCCTGATGGCCGTGGGCACGCTCGTGTTCGACCAGTCGAGCTACCGGACCGTGCTGTGCCTGGGCCACATCCTCGACGACGACGGCCGCAAGATGAGCAAGCACCTGGGCAACATCCTCGAGCCGATCCCGCTGATGGACGACCACGGGGCCGATGCCGTGCGCTGGTTCATGCTGGCCGCAGGGTCGCCGTGGCAGGCGCGCCGCGTGGGCCATGCCGCCATCGCCGAGGTGGTGCGCCGGACGCTCCTGACGTACTGGAACACGGTGTCCTTCCAGTCGCTCTACGCCCGCACCGCCGGGTTCACCCCGGACCCGGCCACGGCACCCGATGTGACGGACCGCCCGGTCCTGGACCGCTGGGCGCTGGCCGAGGCCAGCCGGCTGGCCGCCGAGGTGACCGATGCGCTGGACCACTTCGACACCCAGCGCGCCGGGCGCCTGCTGGCTGCGTTCATCGACGACCTGTCCAACTGGTACGTGCGGCGCTCGCGGCGGCGGTTCTGGGAGGGCGACCCGGCCGCACTGCACACGCTGCACGAGTGCCTGCGCACCCTGACCCTGCTGATGGCCCCGTTCACGCCGTTCGTCACCGAGCGGGTGTGGCAGGACCTGTTCGCGGCCGACAGCCGCGACTCCGTGCACCTGCAGGACTGGCCCGACGACTCCGCGGCGCTGGCCGACCCGGAGCTCGCCGACCAGGTGGCCCTGATCCGCCGACTGGTGGAGCTGGGCCGCGGCGCCCGCGCCGAGGGCCGGGTGCGCACCCGCCAGCCCCTGGGCCGGGCCCTGGTGTCCGCCCCCGGCTGGGACCGGATGCCCGCAGAGCTGCGCGACCAGCTGGCCGATGAGCTCAACGTGGTGTCCGTGGTCAGCCTCGGCGGGGGGACCGAGGACGCCACCACCGACGAGCTGGTCCATGTGAGCGTCAAGGCGAACTTCCGGTCCCTGGGCCGGCGCTACGGCAAGGGCACCCAGGCGGTCGCCGCCGCCATCGGGGCTGCGGACCCCGTGGCGCTGACGACCGCGCTGCGCGGGACCGGCTCGGCCACGGTCGTGGTGGCTGGCGCACCCGAGACCATCGGGCTCGACGACGTCGTGATCACCGAGACCCCACGGGAGGGCTGGGCGGTGGCCACCGACGCCGGGGAGACCCTCGCCCTCGACCTGCACCTGACCCCGGAGCTGGTCCGTCGGGGACTGGCGCGCGAGGTGGTCCGGATGGTCCAGGAGGGACGCAAGTCCGCCGGGCTGGACGTCAGCGACCGGATCGAGCTCTGGCTCACCGCCGGCTCCGCCGAGCTGGATGCCGCGCTGGACGAGCACACGGCGGACATCGCCACGCGAGGTGCTCGCCGTGTCCGTCGCGCGTGACGGTGCCCCCGCCGACGCCTTCAGCGGGACCGACGACGACCTCGGGATGACCTTCGCCCTGCGCCGGGCCTGACGAGCCACGCCGCGCCGAGGGCGGGCTGTGGACGACGAGCCCGGGATGTCGGACCGGGGTGGGAGGCTGTCGGCCATGCAGAACCAGGACCCGAGGGTCGACCGCAGCCGGGGGGCGGTCTACCAGGCGGAGGACTCCGTCGCCTCGGTCATGCGCCGCCCGCACCGGATGGTGCGCGTCGGCTCCTCGGTCGTGACCCTGCCCGAGGAGGTCCGCTTCGGCAGCCTCGCCGGCATCCAGGCCTACGTCGACTCGGTCGTGGCCGATGCGACCGGCTCAGGGCTGTTCCCCGATCGGGGGCCGGTCGTGGTCGAGGTGCGTCGGGGATTCCGGATGGCCACCTACTCGCAGGGCCGGATCCACATCCCGGCAGCCGATCCCCGTGGCCGCTGGGCGCTCACCCGCTCGGTGGTGCTCCATGAGGTCGCGCATCACCTGAACGGCGCTCCGGGGCACGGGAGCGGGTTCCGCGCGACTCTCGTCGCCCTGTACGACCGGCACGTCGGCCCCGGTGCCGCTGAGCTCCTCCGGCACCTGTTCGCCCCGATCGACGCCGTCCCCGAGCTCGTCGATGCCGAGGCGGGCCCGGATGAGCAGGTGCGCCGGGTCGCCGCCCTGCTGGCCAAGGCGGAGTCCACGGCCAGCGCCGAGGAGGCGGAGGCCTACCTGGCCAAGGCGGCGCTGGTCGCACAGCGCCACAGCGTGGACATGGCGGTGGCCGCCATGAGCCCGGACGCCCAGCCCGAGCGGCCGACGCACCGGATGCTGACGATCGGCGAGCCGCGCCGCGCCCTGAACACCCTGCTGGTCAGCCTGATGGTGGCCACCGCCCGCGCCTGGTCGGTCCGTGTCGACATCGGACACGGCTCCACCTATGTCCTGGTCTACGGGATGCCGGCCGACCTCGACCGCGTGGAGGCGGTCTTCGCCACCGCGAGCGCCCTGATGCTGACCCGCGCCCAGGAGCACGTGCGCTCGGGCCAGTGGCGGGGCACCACCTACCGGCCACCGGCGGGCGGGCCAGCACGCCCGGTGACCGCGGCGGTCGCCCGGAATGCCTTCTGCCTCGGGTTCATCCACCGGCTGGGACGCAACCTCGACGACGCAGCCCGGGCGGCACGGGCGGGAGCGGAAGCCGGCCAGGAGCCCGGTGCCGCGGGGGCGCAGGGCGGCTCGGGCACGCACCGCGTCGACCTGGCGCTGCGGGCCCGTGACCTGGCGGTCACCGACTACCACGCGGCCACCTCGAGGGCGCGGGGGGCGTGGCGCGGATCCGCCAGTGCCGCGGGCACCGCCACCCACAGCCGTCGCGCCGGGGAGCGGGCCGCTGAGGAGTTCGGGCGCAGGGGTGTTGCCGGGGGCCGGCGGGCGATCGGAGGGTGAGGCTGCGCCGCCGGGTGGGCCTGGCGGAGCGGCAGGCTGGGGCTACTCCTCGCCCGGGTCGGACAACGAGTTCAGGTCGGCCAGCTGCGACTGGAAGTAGCCCGTCAGCCGGGAGCGGATCTCGGACTCGAAGGTGCGCAGGGCGGTCACACGGGCCTCGAGGTCCCCGCGCTGCGCCTCCAGCTTCTTCACCGACTTCCTGGCGGCCTTCTCGGCGTCGGTGACCATGGCATCGGCCCGGCGCCGGGCGTCGGCGATGTACTCGTCGGCCGTGCGCTGGGCCATCTCCAGGATGCGCGCGGCCGCCGCGGAGGTGGTCTCCCCCTCGGGCGTCACGGAGACCGCGGCCAGCTGCTCCTGGGCGGCGCCGAGCTCATCGGTCAGGCGCGCGATCTCCGCCTCGACCTCGTCGAGGAACCCATCGACCTCGTCCATGTCGTAGCCGGTGCTGTTGCGCACCAGCTTGAACTGCTTGTCGTGGACGTCCTGCGCGCTCAGCGCCATGACCGACCTCCGGGGCGGGAATGCGACATCACGCGAGCCCCGCCAGCACCCGGAGCAGCAGCTGCAGGCCGATGAAGAGCACCAGGAACGCCAGGTCCAGGGAGACCTGCCCGATCCGCAGGGGTGGGATGATCCGCCGCAGCGCCTTCAGCGGCGGATCCGTGATGCTCATCACGAACTCGAAGATGATCACCAGCGCGCCCGTGGGCTGGAAGTCCCGCGCGAACACCATGATCAGCCCGATGATCATCCGGGCGATCAGCAGCAGCAGGAACAGCCAGATGAGGGTCGAGAGCACGCCGACGATGAGTCCCATGGGTCAACTCTGGTTGAAGAACCCGTCCTGCGCGATCTGGGCCCGGGCCTCCGCGCCGACGTCGACGTTGGCCGGCGAGAGCAGGAACACCTTGTTCGTGATGCGCTCGATGCTGCCGCGCAGGCCGAACACCAGGCCGGCGGCGAAGTCCACGATGCGCTTGGCGTCGTTGTCGTCCATGCCGGTCAGGTTGATGATCACCGGGACGCCCTCGCGGTACTCCTCGCCGATGCGACGAGCATCGTTGTAGGTGCGCGGGTGCAGCGTGGTGATCCGGTAGATGTCGGCGCCGGACGCTGACCCGGTCGGCCGGAACGTGGCCGCAGGACGCTCGGCGACAGCGGTCGCCGTGGGCCGCACGACGACCTCCGGGGCGGTGCGCGGGCGCGGATCGGCCACCGACGGCGCGACCTGGGTGCGCGGTCGCGGCTCGGGCTCGTAGTCGTCGTCGACCAGGTCGTCCTCGACCAGACCGAGGTACACGGCCATCTTGCGCATCGTGCCGGGCATGTGGGGCTCCTTACGTGCCATCCGGGCCGCCATGGGCGATCCGGTATCGGTTTAGGTTACTTCAGTGGTTGACGGTGCCCGAGCAGCGCGCTGCCCAGGCGGATGTGTGTCGCACCGGCGGCGATCGCCGGCTCGAGGTCACCGGACATGCCGGCTGAGCGCATGGAGGCGCCCGGGTGCTGGGACTGAACCTGCGCATGGATCTGCGCGAGCCGATCGAAGGCTGGCCGGGGGTCCACCCCGAGGGGCGCGACGGCCATGACCCCCAGGAGGTCCAGGGACCCGCAGGCCGCGACCTGGTCGGCCAGGCCGAGGACCTCCTCCGGTCGTGCGCCTCCCCGGGCCGGACCGTCGTCGGGCGTGTCGGGCAGTGTCTGGTCGAGATCGACCTGGACGCAGACCCCCAGACGTCGGCCCGCATGCTCGGCCCCCCGGTCCAGGGCGGCCACGAGTGCCGGCCGGTCCACCGACTCGACGATGTCGGCGTACCGGGCCACCGAGGCCGCCTTGTTGCGCTGCAGCTGGCCGACGAAGTGCCAGATGAGGTCCAGCTCTGCGCAGGCCGCGGCCTTCTCCCGCGCCTCCTGGTCGCGGTTCTCCCCGACGTGGCGGATGCCCAGGTCGGCCAGCAGCGCGACGTCGCTGGCCGGCCATGTCTTGGTGATGGCCACGATCGTCACCGACCCGGGGTCCCGACCGGCTGCGACGCACGCGGCACCGACCCGCGCGTGGACCACGGCGAGGTTCGCGGCCAGCTCGGCCCGTCGCCCGGCACTCATCACGCGGCCGCCAGGATCGCGACGGCCCCGCCCTGACGACCGGTGCGGCCGTCGCGGCGGTGCGAGTAGAGGCCGGGGTCCTCGGCCGTGCACCCGCCGATGAGCGTGCTGGTCGCCCCGAGCTCATCGATCCGGGCAGCCAGCCCGGCCCGCAGGTCGAGGGCCGGCTGTCCGTCGGGAGCCGTCGTGACCGCCTCCGGGCGGACCCGCGCCACCTCCCGCGCACGGTCCGCGGGCACGGGGTAGCAGGACCCGCAGATCGCCGGACCCAGCATCGCCTGCACGTCCTGCACCCGGGCGCCGGCGGCCACCATCTGACCGACCGCCGCCCCGAGCACGTCCACCGCGAGCCCCCGCCAGCCCGAGTGGACCGCGGCGACGACCCCGCTGGCCGGCTCCACCAGGATCACCGGGACGCAGTCGGCGGCCAGGGCCACCAGGCCGATGCCGGCCGTGGTGGTCACGAGCGCGTCGACCGAGGTGATCTCGGCGCCCGGCGTGACCCCGGTGGGCTCAGACACGGTGGCAACCCCTCGTCCGTGATCAGGATGCATGAACGTCATCGCGGTGGCCGGGACACCGAGTGCCTCGGCCAGCGCGCGACGATTGGCCACGACCGCCGCCGGGTCATCCCCGACGTGCGATCCAAGATTCGCCCAGGCGTACGGCGACCGGCTCGACCCACCGCTGGCCGCACCACCCCGGCTGGTGAACAGGACACGCGCCTCGACCCCACCGGCAAGGGCGAGGTCGAGGCGGTGGCTGATCATCGACTACTTCAGGAAGTCCGGGACGTCGAGGTCGTCGGGCTCGTCGAAGCTGATCGTCCGTGGCTGGCGCAGGTCCACCCCGGGCTTCTCGGCGTTGGCCAGCCCGGGCGGCAGGACCACCCCGGCCGAGGCTCCGACCGTGGCGTAGACCGGCGCCTCGGCGCGGGCCGCAGGCTCGGCCGCGACCTCGTCGACGACGCGGCGACCGGCCGCAGCCTCGCGCTTGGTCGGCGGGTGCCCGCCGTCGAAGCCGGCCGCGATGACCGTGACCCGGACCTCGTCACCGAGGGTGTCGTCGATGACGGCACCGAAGATGATGTTGGCGTCGGGGTGGGCGGCCTCGGCGACCAGGCGGGCCGACTCGTTGATCTCGAACAGCCCGAGGTCCGAGCCGCCCGCGATCGACAGCAGCACGCCGTGCGCGCCGTCGATGCTGGCCTCGAGCAGCGGGCTGGCGATGGCCGCCTGGGCGGCACCCACCGCGCGGTCGTCGCCGCGGGCCGAGCCGATGCCCATGAGGGCCGAGCCGGCACCGGACATGACCGACTTGACGTCGGCGAAGTCGAGGTTGATCAGGCCCGGGGTGGTGATCAGGTCGGTGATGCCCGAGACGCCCTGGAGCAGGACCTGGTCGGCCTGGCGGAACGCGTCGATCATCGAGATGCTGCGGTCGGCGATCGAGAGCAGCCGGTCGTTGGGGATGACGATGAGGGTGTCGACCTCGGCGCGCAGGCCCTCGATGCCGTTGTCGGCCTGGCCGCTGCGACGCCGGCCCTCGAAGCCGAACGGCCGGGTGACGACGCCGATGGTCAGGGCGCCCAGCGAGCGGGCGATCTTGGCCACCACGGGCGCGCCACCGGTGCCGGTGCCGCCGCCCTCGCCGGCCGTCACGAAGACCATGTCGGCCCCCTTGAGGACCTCCTCGATCTCCTCGGCGTGGTCCTCGGCGGCCCTGCGACCGACCTCGGGATCGGCGCCGGCGCCCAGGCCACGGGTGAGCTCGCGACCGATGTCGAGCTTGACGTCGGCGTCGCTCATCAGCAGCGCCTGCGCGTCGGTGTTGATGGCGATGAACTCCACGCCCTTGAGGCCGACCTCGATCATCCGGTTCACGGCGTTGACGCCGCCACCGCCGATGCCGACGACCTTGATCACTGCCAGGTAGTTCTGTGGGGCTGCCACGTCAGGCTCTCCTTCTTGGTTGCTGCAAAGGGTTGGGGTCGGACTGTGCGGTGGAGGGTTGAGCTCCAGCGCGGGCCTGCACCGTCGGTCTCCGTGACTCTCACCCTCAACCTGAGGCTTAGAGTTATGTCAACCTGTGGTTGGAAGGGAACTTAGGTGCCCGCATGGGTGGTTTCAAGGACCCCGGAGATCCTCGGCGTGTCGGACCGGCGGCCCGGGAGCGGACCCGCGGCTCCACCGCCGCGGCCCAGGTCCACGCGCCCCCTGGGGACAGGCTGGGGACGGGCTGGGGAGAAGGTCGGGACGGGCTGGGGACGGGTCTCGGGGTCCGTCTGTGGACGCCCGGCGTCCACAGGGGTCGGGCGCCTGTGGACGCCGACGGGGCACCCCCTCCCCCATCGCGCGCACTGGCGCGTCAACCACCACCACTGTGTTCGCTATGGGCGAACACGCGCCGTGGGCTCAGATCACCCGCCGGCGCCCGAATCCGGGGTCGGGGAGCCCGATGTGGTGGGCAGCAGGGGCGCGCTGACGTCGTACCGGGTGGCCTTGACCGCCATCAGGCCGGCCAGGACCCGGGCCTTGAGGTCCGAGTCCTCGACACCGCCCCAGCGCACGGTCGCCCCGCCCCGCAGCCCGAGGGTCACGTTGTCCCGGCTCTTCGCGGTGATCCGGGTGACCCTGTCCCGCAGGTCCTCGGGGATGGCCAGCAGGACTCCGCGCGCGACCTCGCGGTCGGCGTCCGTGCGGGCCTTGATGACCGGCAGGCCCTTGGCCTTGGCGACCTTGTCGTAGACCACGCCCTCGGCGTCCATCACGTAGAAGCCCTTGCCGGCCTCGACGGCTGCCAGCGGGGTGCGCGCCGTGACGAGCAGCCGGATGGTGTCGGGCAGGGAGCGCTCGAGCTGGACGTCGGCCACTGCCGGGATCGCCGTCATGATGCCCAGCCGCACGGCCTCGGGGTCCACCGCGGGGACGCGGTCGGCCCCGGAGATCCCGGAGGCCAGCCGGATCGACTCAGCGGAGATCCCTCGGGGGCCGTCCACGGCCACGTGCTCGACGAGCGTCAGCGGGGAGAGCCAGCCCACCCAGTAGACCAGCCCGAGCCCGGCTGCCCCGGCGAGAAGGATCCGCCGCCGCCGGCGCGGGTGCGGCACCTGCCGACGTCCCGCCAGCGCGGCGGATCCCCGCACGGGCTCGCGGGCCTCGGGGCCCTCGTCGGGGAGGACCTCCACGGTCTCGGTCTCGTTCTCGGTCATGTCTGGGCTCCATGGCGTTGGGCGAGCAGGTCCAGGACCTCCTGGCCGAGCAGGACGATGTCCCCGGCCCCGAGGGTCATCACGATGTCCCCCGGCCGGGCGCGATCCGCGAGCTGGCCGGCCACCGCCGACCAGGAGGGCTCGAACACGACCTGGTCGGGGGGCAGTGGGACGTGGCTGGCCATGGACTGCCCGCTGGCGCCCGGGATGGGGTCCTCGCCGGGGGCGTACACCTCGAGCACGACGACCTGGTCGGCCAGCCCGAGGGCGGCACCGAACTCGTCGACGAACATGGCCGTGCGGTAGTAGTGGTGGGCCTGGAAGGCGACCACGAGGTGGCCCTCCCCCACCACCGCACGCGCGGCCCGCAGGGTCGCGGCGATCTCGGTCGGGTGGTGGGCGTAGTCGTCGAACACGCGGATCCCGGCCACCTCGCCCTTGAAGTCGAAGCGCCGCCGGGTCCCGCTGAACAGTGCCAGGCCCTCGAGGACGTCCTGCGCGGGCAGCCCCAGTCCGATCCCGGCGACCAGCGCGGCGGCGGCGTTGAGCACGTTGTGGGTGCCGTGGACCTGGAGGCTGAGCCGACCCACGGGCGCACCGCCGTGCGACACCACGGCCCGTGAGCCGGTGGCCGAGGTCTCCACCTCGGACAGGACGAAGTCCGCGGCCGGGTCCAGGCCGTACGTGCGCACGTCGACGCCGAGCTCGCGGGAGCGCAGGGCCATCCGGGCCGACCCGGGGTCGTCGGCACAGGCGACCACGAAGCCCCCCGCCCGGGAGATGCCGGTCGCGAACTCGACGAATCCCGCCTCGATGGCGTCGAACGTGCCCCAGTGGTCGAGGTGGTCGGGCTCCACGTTGGTCACGATGCCGGCCACCGCGGGAAGCCGCAGGAACGACCCGTCGGACTCGTCGGCCTCGACGATGAACAGGTCGCCGGCCCCCTGGTGGGCGTTCGCGCCGGAGTCGTTGAGCTCGCTGCCGATCGCGAACGAGGGGTCGGCCCCGCAGTGCTGGGCAGCGATCGTGAGCATCGAGGTCGTGGTGGTCTTGCCATGCGTGCCAGCCACGGCCACTCCACGGGATCCGGCCATCACCGACGCCAGGGCGTCGGCCCGGGACACGACCGGGATCCCCCGGGCATGCGCCCCCACGACCTCGGGATTGGCCGGCTTGATGGCCGTCGAGATGACCACCACGTCGGCACCCTCGACGTTGGCCTCGTCGTGCCCGACGCGCGCGTCGATGCCCAGGGCGCGCAGGGCGACCAGGCGCCGGGACTCCTTCGCGTCACTGCCGGACACCACGGAGCCGCGGGCCACCAGGATCCGGGCGATGCCGGACATCCCCGCGCCGCCGATGCCCACGATGTGCACGTGACCGGTCAGGTCGACCATCACCCTCACCTCGCCCTGCGGCCGGCGGGTCGGCCGGCTGCCTCGATCACCATGTCCGCGAGCTTCTCGTCGGCGTCCCGGATCCCGTGTGCGGCGGCGCGGGCACCCATCCGCTCGATCCGCTCAGGATCGGCCACCAGGGCCCGGACGTCGGCCAGCAGCGCAGCGCCGTCGAGATCCTCGTCGGCGACCAGCAGCCCGCCGCCGGCGTTGACCACCGGCAGCGCGTTGAGCCGCTGCTCGCCGTTGCCGATCGGGAACGGGACGTAGATCGCAGGCAGGCCCACCGCCGCGAGCTCGGCGCAGGTCAGGGCGCCGCTGCGACTGACCACCAGGTCGGCAGCCGCATACGCGAGGTCCATCCGGTCCAGGTAGGCCACCGGGTGGTACCCGGGTGCTGAGTCCGTGACGGCGTCGATGTTGGCCTGGCCCACCGAGTGCAGCACCTGGACACCGAGGTCGAGCAGCCCCGGCAGCGCCGCCGAGAGCGCCGCGTTGATCCGCTGCGCGCCCTGGGATCCGCCGAACACGAGCAGGACCGGGCCCTCGGGATCCAGCCCCAGCGCTGCCCGGGCCTCCAGGCGGGTCGCGGCCCGGTCGAGGGTGGAGATCGTCCGGCGCAGGGGGATGCCGATCCGCTGGGCCCCCGGCAGGGTGCCGGCGACGGCCTCGGCCACGTGCCCGGTGAACCGCGCCCCCACCCGGTTCGCCAGCCCGGGGCGGGCGTTCGCCTCGTGGATCACCAGCGGGGTCTGCGTGCGGCGCGCCGCCAGGTAGGCCGGCAGGGCCACGTAGCCACCGAAGCCGACGACGACGTCAGCGCCGACCTCGGCCAGGATCGACTCGGTCTCGCGCAGGGCGGCCCGGACCCGGCCCGGCAGCGTGACCAGGTCACCCGAGGGTCGACGCGGCAGCGGCACCGCCGGGATCATCCGCAGCTCGTAGCCCCGCGCGGGCACCAGGCGCCCCTCGAGGCCCTTCTCGGTGCCCAGGGCGGTGATGCCCACCTCGGGGTCACGGCGGCGAAGGGCGTCGGCGAGGTTCAGGGCGGGCTCGATGTGGCCCGCGGTCCCGCCTCCGGCCAGCACGACGTGCACGCCTCAGACCTCCGCAGCCGCGCCGCGTCGGGCGGTTCGTGCCGGTCGGGCTCCCGCCACCGCGGCCTCCTGCCGCGCGAAGGCCAGCAGCACCCCGATGGCCATCAACGATGGCAGCAACGAGGACCCACCGTAGGAGATGAAGGGCAGCGGGACCCCGGTGATCGGCAGCAGCTGCAGGACGGCGCCGAGGTTGATCAGGGACTGGCCGACGATCCACGCGACGATCCCCACGCAGGTGATCCGCACGAACGTGTCACTGGTCCGGATGGCCATCCGCAGGGCGAAGATGGTGATGGCGGCGAACAGGCCCAGCACGGTCAGGGCGCCGAACAGGCCGAGCTCCTCGCCGATCACCGGGAAGATGAAGTCGGTGTGCGCCTCAGGCAGCGCGCCCCACTTCTCGCGGCTGCCGCCCAGGCCCACGCCCCACCAGCCGCCCGTGCCGAGGGCCACCTTGCCCTGGGTGAGCTGCCACCCGGCCCCGTCGAGGTCGGCCTCGGGATGCAGCCACGCGGTGAAGCGCCGCATCCGATACCCGGCGGTCAGCGAGAGCGCGGCGATGCCCACCAGGCCGACCGCGCCGAACGCCACGAAGATCCGCATCGGCGCCCCGACGACGAACAGCAGCCCGGCCACGATGATCGACAGGACGATCGCGGTGCCCAGGTCACCCTCGAGGACGACCAGGCCCACGACCACGGCGACCACCGGCATGAAGGGCACCAGCAGCGCCCGCCACTGGTGCAGGTAGGCCTCGCGGCGCGCGAAGAGGTCCGCTGACCACAGGATCAGCGCGAGCTTGGCGAACTCCGAGGGCTGCAGCCGGAAGGGGCCGACCAGCTTGATCCAGTTGCGCTGGCCGTGCACCCCGGCGCCGATCCCGGGCACGAACGTCAGCAGCAGCATCCCGATGCTCAGCACGAGGAACGCCAGGGCGAAGCGCCGGAAGACCGGAATCGGCAGGCGGGAGATGACCAGCATGGCCACCACGCCGATGGCCGCGAACACGGCCTGCCTGCTGAACAGGGTGAAGGCCGAGTCGTAGATCTCGTAGGACTCGACCCCCGAGGAGCTGAGGACCATCACCAGGCCCAGGATGAGCAGCAGCATGGCCGCCCCCAGGATCAGGTGGTACGGGGCCATCGGATGCTGGTTGAGCCGATCGCGCCATCCGGGCTCGTCCCGCCCGGCCTCGATGCGCTCCGCGGAGCCGCTCCGGGGAGATCGGGTCTGGCTCACGTGCCCTCCTGCGCCAACGAGTTCACGGCCTCGGCGAACATGTCGCCCCGCTGGGCGTAGTCACGGAACATGTCCCACGACGCACACCCCGGTGCCAGCAACACGGTGCCGCCCGGCCCTGCCATGGTCGCGGCTGCCGCCACGACCTCTGCCATGGCACCAGTGTCGGTCCGCGACACCTCAACGATGGGCAGATCCGGGGCGTGTCGCGCGATCGCGTCGGCAATGACCTGGCGATCCGCGCCCAGGAGCACGACACCGGTCATGCGCCCCGCAGTGGCCCGGACCAGGTCGTCGAACGACTGGCCCTTGGCCAGCCCCCCGGCAATCCAGACAACCCGGTCATAGGCCATCAGCGACGTCTGGGCGGCATGGCAGTTCGTGGCCTTGGAGTCATCGACGTAGCGCACGCCGGCCACGGTGCCGACGTCAGCGATCCGGTGACCCGCGGGCTCGAACGCGCGCAGCCCGGCACGGATCGCCGACGCGGGCACGCCATGGGCGCGGGCCAGCGCGGCGGCCGCCAGGGCGTTGGCCACGTTGTGCGGGGCCGAGGGGCGGACATCCGAGGTGGTGGCCAGCTCCTGGGCGGCGGCGTGGCGGTCCGCGACGAACGCGCGGTCGACGAGGAGCTCCTCGACCACCCCGAGCATGCTGATGTCCGGGATCCCGAGCGTGAAGCCGATGGCCCGACAGCCCTCGACGACGTCGGCCTCCTCGACCATCCGACGGGTGACCTCGTCGGCCACGTTGTACACCGCCGCCACCTGGGTCCGCTCGTAGATCCGGGCCTTGGCCGCGACATAGGCCTCGAACGACCCGAAGAGGTCGACATGGTCCTCGGCGATGTTGAGGCACACCGAGGCCTGCGGGCTCATGCTGTGCAGGAACGGCAGCTGCGGGGCGCCCACCTCGACCGCGATGACGTCCAGGGCGCCCTCGGGTGTGGCCTCGGCCATCACGACGTCGACCATCGAGACCCCGATGTTGCCCGCGGCGAGCGTGCGCAGGCCGGCCGCGCGCAGCATCGACTCGAGCATGAGGGTGGTCGTGGTCTTGCCGTTGGTGCCGGTGACCACCAGCCAGGGCGCGGCGCCCTGCGCCGGGCGCAGTCGCCAGGCGAGCTCCAGCTCCCCCCAGACCGGCACGCCGGCAGCCTCGGCCGCAGCGATCACTGCCGACAGCGGCGAGAGCCCCGGGGAGACCACCAGCAGGTCCACGCCGGCGGGCAGGGTGTCGCCGTCCCCGAGGCGCACCTGGGCCCCGAGGACCTCCAGGATCTGGGCGCGCTCCTGCTGGCGGGGGCCGTCGCCGGCATCGAGTGCGCTGACCCGGGCGCCCAGGGAGAGCAGCGCGTCCGCGGCGGCGAACCCGGCGATGCCGATGCCGGCCACCGCCACGTGGACCCCGCTCCAGTCGGAGTCCCGGACCAGGCCGTCGACCGTGGTCATCAGCGCACCCACTCCGCGTAGAAGAGGGCCAGGCCGGCGGCCACGCACAGCCCCTGGATCAGCCAGAACCGCACGACGATGGTGATCTCCGCCCAGCCGAGCATCTCGAAGTGGTGGTGCAGGGGGGCCATCCGCAGCACGCGCCTGCCGGTGAGCTTGAAGGAGCCGACCTGGGCGATGACCGACAGCGTGATGATCACGAAGAGCCCACCGAGCAGCACCAGGAGGAACTCGGTGCGGCTCATGATCGCCAGGGCCGCCATCGCCCCCCCGAGGGCCAGGCTGCCGGTGTCGCCCATGAAGATCTGCGCCGGGCTCGTGTTCCACCACAGGAAGCCGAACGTGGCGCCGGCGCAGGCGACGGCGAAGGCGGCCAGGTCCAGTGGGTCGCGGACGGTGTAGCAGCCGCTGAGGGCCACATCCGCGCAGTTCTGCCCGTACTGCCAGACGCCGATGAGCGTGAAGCCGCCGAACGTGAGCGTGGCTGCGCCCGCCGCCAGCCCGTCGAGTCCGTCGGTGAGGTTCACGCCGTTGGTGATGGCGGTGACCAGGAACCAGATCCACAGCAGGAACAGCCCCGCGGGCAGGGTCCAGGCGAGGTCGCGGACCGCGGAGATGGCCTCGGAGGCCGGTGTGACGCCGTACTCGTCGGGGAACCGCGTGGCCAGGTAGGCGAAGCTCAGCGCCACCGCGGCCTGGCCCAGGAGCTTCGTGCGCGCGCGGATGCCGCCGCTGCGGGACTTGAACACCTTCAGGTAGTCGTCGGCGAACCCCACCATGGACAGGCCCACCATCAGGTAGAGCGCCAGCAGCCCGGAGGCGGTGGGCCAGGTCCAGCGCAGCAGGTGCGCCCCGCCGTACCCGAGGACGACCGCCCCGACGATCGCCAGCCCGCCCATGGACGGCGTCCCCCGCTTGCTGCTGTGCTCGGGGTAGACGATGCCGTCGCCGGACTCCCGGATCGACTGGGCGAGGTTGCGCCGGCTGAGGACCTTGATCAGCAGCGGGGTGCACAGCAGTGCCAGGGCCAGGGAGATCATGCCGCTGAGGACGATCAGGATCATGAGGGGTCCTCCAGGAGCGCGTGGGCGACGGCCTCGAGGCCGATCGATCGGGATGCCTTGACCAGGACGACATCACCGGGTCGGACCAGGTCGCGCAGGAGCGCGATCGCCGCATCCACGTCGGGGACGAACACGGCCTCCTCGTTCCACGACCCCTCCTGGGCCGCCCCGAGGTACAGCGCACGGGCACCCTGCCCCACAGCGATCGTCTTGGAGATGTCCAGCCGGACAGCCAGCCGACCCACCTCGTCGTGCTCAGCGATGCTCTGGTCCCCCAGCTCGCGCATCTCGCCGAGCACCGCGATGGTGCGCCCCTGCCCGCGCATGGCGGCCAGGGAGCGCAGGGCCGCGCGCATCGACTCGGGATTGGCGTTGTAGGCATCGTTGACGACGGTGACCCCGGAGGCCGTGGTGCTGACCTCCATGCGCCATCGGCTGCGGGGCTGCGCGCCCGCCAGCAGCTCGGCGATGCGCGCCGGGGTCATCCCGAAGTGCAGCGCCACGGCGGCGGCGGCGCAGGAGTTGGCGGCCATGTGCTCGCCGACCATGGCCAGCTGCACGGGAGCGTCCCCGGAGGGGGTGTGCAGCGTGAATCCGGCTCGGGCAGAGCCATCGAGGGTCAGCCCGACGGCGCGGACGTCCGCGGCGGGGCTGGATCCGAACGTGACCACCGGCGCGCCGGAGCGCTGGGCCATCCCGGCAACGATCGGGTCATCCGCGTTGAGCACCGCCAGCCCGTCGGGGCGCAGGGCCTCGACGATCTCGCCCTTGGCCGTGCCGATCACCTCGCGGCTGCCGAACTCGCCGAGGTGCGCCGAGCCGACGTTGAGCACGACGCTCACGTCGGGAGGGGCGATCCGGCACAGGGTGGCCACGTGGCCGATCCCCCGGGCACCCATCTCGAGCACCACGAAGCGGGTGTCCTGCGTGGCGCGCAGGATCGTCAGGGGCAGCCCCACCTCGGTGTTGAACGAGCCCGCGGGGGCCACCGTCGGCCCGAGGTCCTCCAGGAGGGTGGCGATCAGGTCCTTGGTCGTGGTCTTGCCCGACGATCCGGTGATGGCCACGACGCTGGCGGCCGGCAGCTGGTCCAGCACGTGGCTGGCCAACCGACCCAGTGCGGCCACGGGGTCGTCGGTGACGACGATCGTCGGCTGGCCCGTGGGTCGGGAGCCGAGCGTGACCACCGCCCCTGCGCCGTGGGCGGCGGCGGCGAACTCATGGCCGTCGACCCGCTCCCCCACGATCGCGACGTAGAGGTCCCCCGGGCCCGCCCCCCGGGAGTCGGCGACCGCACCGGTGACGGGGAGCGCCGGGTCCGGGCAGTCGACGAGCGTGCCTCCGACGGCCCGGGCCACCGACGCGATGTCCATCCTGATCATGCCAACGCCTCCATCGCCCGGCGCAGCTCGACCCGATCATCGAAGGGGGTGACCACTCCAGCTGCCTCCTGTCCCTGCTCGTGTCCCTTGCCGAGCACCAGCACGGCGTCATCCGCCTGGGCCATCCCCGCCGCGATCCCGATGGCCAGGGCCCGGTCGGCCTCGACCAGCACCTGCGCCCGCTGCCGCCGATCGACTCGCCACGTGCCCTCCATGATGGCCTCCCGGATGGCCAGGGCCGACTCGGAGCGTGGGTTGTCGTCGGTGATGACCAGGATGTCGGAACCGCGGGCCGCGACCTCACCCATGGTCGGGCGCTTGTCCCGGTCGCGGTCCCCGCCGCAGCCGAGGACCGTGATCACCCGCCCGGTGACGACCTCCCGGGTCGCCCGGATGGCCCGGGCCACCGCGTCCGGGGTGTGCGCGTAGTCGACGAGGGCCAGGAACGCCTGGCCGGCGGCCACCCGCTCCATCCTGCCCGGGACGCCGGGGCAGGCCCGGATGGCGTCTGCGGCCAGCTGCGGCTCGACCCCGTGATGGACGGCGGCGGCCAGCGCGGCCAGCGCGTTGGCCACGTTGAAGCGTCCGGCCAGGCCGACTCCGGCAGCGACGTGCGCGCCGCCGGGACCCACGGCCGTGAACTGCGAGGCCCCGGCGGTGCTGCGAGCCGGATGTCGCGCACCGTCCAGTCGGCGGGCTGGTCCAGGGCATAGGTCGCCAGCGGGATCGGCTCGGCCGCGGCCAGGCGGCGGCCCCACTCGTCGTCGACGCACACCAGGCCCGCGGCGGCCCGCTGCGGGGTGAACAGCTCCGCCTTGGCGGCGAAGTACGACTCCATGTCGCCATGGAAGTCCAGGTGGTCCTGGCTGAGGTTGGTGAACACCGCGAGATCGAAGTGCACGCCATCGACCCGGCCCAGCTCCAGCGCGTGGCTGGACACCTCCATCGTGACCGCCGACGCGCCGCGCTCGGCCATGACGGCGAGCAGGGCGTGCAGGTCCGGGGCCTCGGGGGTGGTGCGGGTGGCCGGGAGGACCTCGTCGCCGATCTGGGTGGCGACCGTGCCGATCACCCCCGTGGTGCGCCCCGCAGCCCGCAGGGCGGCGTCGAGCAGGTAGCTCGCGGTCGTCTTGCCGTTGGTCCCGGTGATCCCGGTGGTCGCCAGCCCCCGAGCCGGGTCGCCGTAGACCAGGGCCGAGACCGCGCCCAGCTGCCCCCGGGGGTTGTCGACCACGAGCACCGGGACGTCGATCCCGCCCTCGGACCGGATGAGGTCGGCGCCCGAGGGATCGGTCAGGATCGCCGCTGCACCGGCGGCCCGGGCCTGCGCGGCGAACCGCGCACCGTGCGTCGTGAAGCCGGGCAGGGCGGCGTACAGGTCGCCGGGACGCACGCGCCGGGAGTCCAGGGTGACGCCGGTCACGTCCTCCGGCGGGCCGTCCGGCAGCCCCAGCATGCGGCGCAGGGCGGCTCCGCTCACGCGGACGCCGGTCGGTCGGATCACTCGCCCGACTACCAGGTGGTCGGGATCTTGGGGGACTTCGTGCCCGACGGCGGGATCTTCAGCTCCTGCAGGGCGTAGGTCATCACCGTCTTGAACACCGGGCCGCCGAGCACGGAGCCGTAGTGGCCGTTCTTCGGGTCCTGCAGCATGACCTGCACCACGATCTCGGGATCGTCGGCCGGGGCGAAGCCGATGAAGGACGCGCTGAACCCGGAGTACCCGCCGTTGACCGCACGCTCGGCGGTGCCGGTCTTGCCGGTGACGCGGTAGCCGGGGATGGCCGCGATCTTGCCGGTGCCGTCGGTCACGACGTTCTCCAGCATCCGGCTCATGGCCTTCGCCGTCTTCTTGCTGACCACGCGGACCCCGGGCTCGGTCGGGGCCGGCTCGAAGGTGCCGTCGGTGTTGACGTACCCGTCGATCAGTCGGGGCTTGAGCCGGACGCCGTTGTTGGCGATCGTCTGGTAGACGCCGGCCACCTGGAGCGAGGTGACCGAGTAGCTCTGGCCGTAGGCCAGGGCCTGGAAGGTCGTCGGCCACCAGTTCTCCGGCTTCGGCAGCAGTCCGACCTCCTCGCCGGGGAAGCGCAGGCCGGTCGGCTGGCCCATGCCGAACTTGCGCTGGTACTCGTAGAGCTTCTCGCCGCCGATCTTGTCCGCGAACAGGATCGTGCCGATGTTGCTCGACTGCGCCAGGACACCGTTGAGGGTGAGCTGCAGCGTGCCGTGGTCGGTGTGGTCGTGGGTCGTGTGCCCGCCCCGGTTGAGCACCGGCGGGATCGTCATCTTCGAGGTCGGCTTGGCCTTGCCCTCCTCGAGGACCGCCGAGAGGGTCAGCACCTTGCCCGGTGGAGCCCGGCTCGTAGATCTCCGAGACGGGCCGGTTGCCCATGTCGTCCTTGTTCGGCGCCCAGGTAGTTGTTGGGGTCGAAGGTCGGGGCGGTGGCCATCGCCAGGACCCGCCCGGTCTTCGCCTCCAGGACGATGACCGTGCCGCTCTCGGCGTTGGCCTCCCGGACCCGGGTGGCGATCGCCCGCTGGGCCACGTACTGGATGTCGCGGTTGATGGTCAGCTGGACGCCCTGGCCGGGTTGCGGCGCACGCAGGATGTCCTCGGCGGAGGGGATCGCCTGGCCGGCCGCGCCCTGCTCGAACGTCCGCGACCCGTCGACCCCCTTGAGCCGGGAGTCCAGCGCCATCTCCAGCCCACCGGAGCCCACGCCCTCGGAGTTGACGAAGCCCAGCACGTTGGCGGCCAGCGTCCCGGAGGGGTAGGTGCGCTTGGTGGTCTTCTCGCTGAAGATCCCCTGGATCTTCAGGTCCTTGATCTGGCGCCACTGCTCGGGCGTGAGCCCCTTGGCGACGTAGACGAAGATGTCGTCGCCGGTGAGCTTGGCCTGCAGCTCGGCCTGGTCCATCCCCAGCATCGGGGCCAGTCGCGCGGCAGCGGCGGCCGGATCCTCGATGAGGTTCTGGTCGGCGGTGACGTTGCGCGACTCGACCGTGATGGCCAGGGGCGCACCCTCGGAGTCGTAGATCGGTCCCCGGTCGGCCGGCAGCGGGAGCGTGCGGCTGCGCTGGTTCTGCCCCATGGCGGCCAGGTCGTCGCCCTTGAGGACCATGAGGTCGAAGATCCGGCCGGCGTAGATGCTCAGCAGCATCAGCACCGCGAACGTCAGGTAGATGACACGGGTCCGGCCATCGCCGCGCTGGAAGATCCTCGGCGCCGGGGCGTGTGCCGGGTCGGGCTGCGTGCGGGGGGCACGGGGAGGGGCCACGGAGCTCACGGGTTCACCCCTTGCTGGGTCGAGATGGGCGTGGGGCTGACGGCGGGGTCCGCACCCGGACTGGCCTGCGGTGCCGCATCCGGGGTGGCGACAGCAGCCGGGTCGATCCCGGTGGCCGGGTCGAGCGCCGGGTCGATGCCGGTGGCCGGGTCGAGGGCCGGGTCGATCCCGGTGGCCGGGTCGAGCGCCGGGTCGATCCCGGTGGCCGCCGCGCTGCCGGTCGGGGAGGGCTTCGGGGTGGGCTGGATCCCCGGGGCGCCGGCGAAGTCGACCGGCCCGGTCGGCTCCGGTGCGGGCACCGGCTCCCCCAGGACCTTGCCGTCGGACAGGCGCAGGAAGACCGGCGCTGCTGCAGGGCACCATGCCGAGCGTGCGCGCTGCCTTCTCCACCTCGCGGGGCGCCTCGGCCTGCTGCACCGCGCGCGCAAGGGCCTCCTCCTTCTCGGCGAGGAGGATCAGCTCGATCTCGAGCTCGTGCTGGCGGAAGGCGCCCTGGCTGATGACGGTGTTGAGCAGCAGGACGGCGAGGAACCCGGCGGCCAGGGCCGCGGTGCAGACCAGGAGCATGCGGTGTCGCGGGGACCGGGGCCTCGGCGTCCCCTGCGCCCGGGACCGGCCGGCCCGGCGACGCGGCGCCCCCGGGATCGCGCCCGCCGGCGCCGTGCGCTCGGCGTCGAGGCCCACACCGTCGCCCAGCGGCGCGGCGACCGACGAGCGACCGCCCCTGGGGACCGTGCGCGTCGTCCGTGCGGTCCGGGCGCCGGGAGCTCGCGAGTCCCGGCGACCTGCCGTACGCGTTGAACTCACTCAGACCTCCCGGACATCGACCTTCTCCACGGCCCGCAGCCGTACCGAGGCGGCGCGCGGGTTTCGCAGGACCTCATCTTCCGATGCTTTCTGCGATCCGCGTGTCAGCACACGCGCAGTCGGTCGCAATTCCTCGGGAATCACCGGCAGCCCGTGCGGGACGGGCGGGTTGGTCGCGGGCATCAGCGCGGCCTTGACGATCCGGTCCTCCCCCGAGTGGTAGCTCAGGACGACCATCCGACCACCCACGGACAGCACGGACAGGGCGGCCGGGATCGCCCGGCGCAGGACCTCGAGCTCGGCGTTGACCTCGATGCGCAGCGCCTGGAACGTGCGCTTGGCCGGGTTGCCCCCGGTGCGCCGGGCCGGGGCGGGGATGGTGTCGCGGATCAGCGCGACCAGGCGCGGACTGGTCGTGAACGGCTCGCGCTCGCGCTCGCGCACGATCGCCCGGGCCAGCGGCCCGGCGAACTTCTCCTCCCCGTAGGTGCGCAGGATCCGCGCGAGGTCCCCGACCGGGTACGTGTTGAGGACCTCCGCCGCGGTGATCCCCTGCGTCTGGTCCATGCGCATGTCCAGCACCGCGTCCTGCGAGTAGGCGAACCCGCGGTCGGCCACGTCGAGCTGCATGGAGGACACCCCGAGGTCGAACAGGATCGCGTCGGCCGTCCGGTGGCCCAGTCCCGAGAGCGCCTCGGGCAGCTGGTCGTAGACGCAGTGGACGGCGTGGAACCTCCCGGCGTAGGGAGCAAGCCGCGCGGTGGCCCGGGCCAGGGCGTCGGTGTCCCGGTCGAGCCCGATGACGGTCAGCCCGGGATGGGTGGCCAGCATCGCCTCGGCGTGCCCGCCCAGGCCCAGGGTGGCGTCGACGGCCACCGCGCCGGGCCGGCTCAACGCCGGACCGAGCAGCTCCAGGCAGCGCTCGAGCAGGACCGGCACGTGCGCAGGTTCCGAGCTCACCCCGGGACCACGAGCTGGTTGAGGGCGTACAGGGTGACGGCCGTGCACAGCACGGACGCAGGCAGGGCGAGGTACCGGCGGAGCGAGTGCACGAGGGCACCTCCTGGAGGGGAACGGGCCGTACCACCAGGCCCCCCGCCGCGTCTCCGGCGCCGGGGAAGTGGCGTCGGGGTGGTCTCGGCGCCGGGGAAGTGGCGTCGGGATCGCGGAGGGGAATCTCATGGGGCGGACAGGGGACGACGACTCAGGGCAGGACGACACCCCCCTCCTGGTCGAGCTCGGCGAACTCGGCCTCGTGCTGGGACAGGTAGGTCTCCCAGGCGTCCGCAGCCCAGATCTCGATGCGGTTGTCGGCACCGACGACGCTGAGCTCGCGGTCCAGCGACGCGTAGTCGCGCAGCACCGGCGGGACGGTCAGCCGGCCCTGGCGGTCCAACGACTCGTCGTAGGCCGAGGAGAAGAACACGCGGGTCATGGCGCGGACCCGGGCATTGGCCTGGGCACTGGCACGCAGGTCCGCGGCGTAGGTGTCGAACTCCGCGCGCGGCCACACCACCAGGCAGCGGTCCTGGCCCTTGGTCAGGACCAGCCCCTCGGCCAGGGGCTCACGGAACTTGGCGGGCAGGATGATGCGGCCCTTCTCGTCCAGCTTCGGGAAGTGCGTCCCGAGGAACACGGCCACTCACCTCCCCTCCCACCACGGCGCGCCACACGCGCTCCGGGTTGCTCCACACACCTCGAACGGCCGCCACAGTACTCCACATCCCTCCACTTGTCTCCCCATGAGCGGCATTTGGGCATGGATCCCTCCACTTCGACCTCGCGACGACCGGGGATCGCCCCCCGGAGATGACGGAATCCCGGTGCGGACCGTGAGGTCCAGACCGGGATTCCGTGACTGGTGTGGGGGGTCGCCGCCGTCAAGCGGCCGGTGACTACTGGGCTGCGGGCGGGACCTCCATCGGGCCGGACTTGGCCTGCGGGAAGTAGTTCTGCCCGATCCCGCTGGCGCGGGTCGGGATCATCACCGAGCGGTCGTAGGTCATCACGACGTCGCCGTCCTGGTTCAGGGCGCGGGTCATCATCGAGATGATCCCCATGTCCGGCCGGGACTTCGAGGGCCGCTTGTCGGTGCAGACGCTCTCGGCGTAGATGGTGTCGCCCACGTAGACGGGGTGGGTCAGCTTGATGTTGTTCCAGCCGAGGTTGGCCACGGCGTTCTGGCTCATGTCCAGCACGGTCAGGCCCAGGACCAGCCCCACGGTGAACCCGGACACCACGATGATCTTGCCCTCGGTGATCGGGTTCTGCGCCGACAGGTGGGAGTTGAAGTGCATCTGGTTGGTGTTGCAGGTCAGCAGGGTGAACCAGGCGTTGTCGGCCTCGGTGATCGTCCGGCCGAAGGGGTGCTGGTAGATGTCACCCACCTCGAAGTCATCGAAGAAGCGTCCGAGCACGGCGGGATGTACGGTCATGGGTCCTCCTGGGATCGCAACGGGGCGGCTCCCATTCTGGCCACGGCGTCCGGTGCCCGCGTCGCCGGGGGGTGGCGGGATGTTCGCCCATGCGTGATGCTTGTCACTGGACGCCCTCAAGGAGGCCCGCCGGCGATGACCGACATGCTCGACCGCACCTTCCTGGACACCGCTGCGCGGATCCGCGCCGGTGTCGACTCCGTGCTGTCGGGCAAGCCCGAGTCGACCCGGATGGCGCTCACCGTGCTGCTGGCCGGGGGCCACCTGCTCATCGAGGACGTGCCCGGCGTCGGCAAGACCATGCTGGCCAAGAGCCTGGCGCGCACCCTCGGCGCGACGGTGCGCCGCATCCAGTTCACCCCCGACCTGCTGCCCAGCGACGTCACCGGGGTCTCGGTGTTCAACCAGGAGACCCGGGACTTCGAGTTCCGCCCGGGTGCGATCTTCGCCAACATCGTGCTGGCCGACGAGATCAACCGGGCCTCCCCCAAGACCCAGTCCGCCCTGCTCGAGGCCATGGAGGAGCACCAGGTCACCGTCGATGGGACCACCCACGTCCTGGCCTCGCCGTTCCTGGTGATCGCCACCCAGAACCCCGTCGACATGGAGGGCACCTACGCGCTGCCCGAGGCGCAGCGCGACCGGTTCATGGCGCGGATCTCGCTGGGGTACCCCAGCCCGGCGGACGAGCTGCACATGCTCGCTGAGCACGCCGGCGGCGACCCCCTGGCCGCGCTGGCCCCGGCAGCCACGCACGAGGAGCTCGCCGCCCTGATGGGGGCAGTGCGCGACGTGCACGTCTCGGACCCGGTCCGCAGCCTGGCTGTGGCCGTCACCACCGCCACCCGCACGAGCGAGGACCTGCGCCTGGGGGCCTCACCCCGGGGCACGCTGCACCTGGTCCGGGCTGCGCGGGCGTGGGCGGCCCTCGACGGCCGGACGTTCGTGCTGCCCGACGACATCCTCCTGCTGGCCCCCACCGTGCTCGGCCATCGCGTGCTGCTGTCGGCCCAGACCGCCGCCTCGGGCAGGTCGGGACCCGACGTGATCCGGGCCATCGTCACGCGGATCCCGCGCTCCTCCTGGAGCTGAGATGCCGTCCGACCCGGCGCCGTCGGGATCCCTGCGCACCCGCGTCGGCCTGACCGGGCGCGGATGGTGGTTCCTGGGCACAGGTCTGGTGCTCACGGCGGTCGGGCTGTCCCAGGGATGGACCCCGGCCGTCCAGTTCGGGGCCCTCATCGCCCTGCTCCCCCTGGCCGCTGCGCTGCTCACCCGCAGCCCGAGGGCCGACCTGGACCTCCAGCGGGACCTGAGCGCCCGCGAGCTGGCCAGCGGGGACCAGCTCAAGGTCACGGTGAGCGTGCGCGGGCGGTTCCCCCGTGGCCGCAGCCTGCTGCTGGAGGATGCGGCGCCCCCCGAGCTGGGCGGCCCGCACCGGTTCGCGCTCAACGGGATCGCCGGCCAGGGCGTCAGCCGCTCCCACTACCGGCTGCGCGTCGGGGCCCGCGGGATCCACCACGTCGGTCCGATGCGCATCCATGTGATCGACCGCTACGGCATGGTCCATCGCGTGATCACGGCGGGGATTCGCGACGAGATCATCGTCCACCCCCCGGTGGTCGAGCTGGATCCCCTGGTCCTCGGCGGGGCGTCCGTGGGCACCGGCAGCGGCCACCTCGGAGCGCGCGGGGCCGCCACCGACGACGTGATCCCGCGCGACTACCAGCCGGGCGACGAGGTCCGCCGGATCGACTGGAAGGCCTCGGCGCGCACGGGTGCCCTGATGGTCCGCAGCGAGGAGAGCCCCTGGCGCTCGGCCGTCACCCTGGTCCTCGACCTGCGGGAGTCCGACCACCGCGGGCGGGAGCCCGAGTCGTCGATCGACGCCGCCCTGAGCATGGCCGCGAGCATCGGGTGCCTGGCCCTCGAGAGCGGGTGGGACCTGACGGTGCGCACCACCGATGACGTGGTGCTGTTCGCCGGCTCGCCCATGACCGGGCTGGCCGCCGAGCGCCGCGAGCTGCTCCTGGCGCTGGCGACGGTACCGGTCAGCCAGTCGGTGGTGCCGAGCTCGTCGTTGGCCTACTCGGCGCAGGCCAGTGGGTCGGGACCGCTGATCCTGATCGCCGGACGCCTGTCGGTCCCCTCCGCCCGGCTGCTCACGGGAATCGGGCTGCACAGCCCGACACGGCTGCTGGTGGCGATCGCCGCGGAGCAGTGGGCGGCCAGCGAGCCCGGAACCCCGGCTCCCGCACGGTCCGGCGCTGACGACGCGCTCGGCTGGTTCCATCAGGCGGGGTGGCGCATCACGGCACTCGAGCGGACCGCTCCCGGGACGGCGGCGCTCACGGCAGCCGTGGCCACCTCGTGGGCGGGACTGGGGGCCCGGCGATGAGCGGGGACATCGTGCGTCCGGGGGTCCGGGCAGGCCGGGGTGAGGCACTGGCGGCACGCATGCGCGAGGGGCGCTGGCACGCCGGAGGGATCGGCGCTCTGGCCGTCCTGCTGGGCTCGTTGTGCATGCAGCCGCTGCTGGACGGCGCGTGGTGGCTGGCGCGCACGGTCGTGGTGGTGGTCGTCATCGTCGTGGTCGGCGGCCTGGCCCGGTCGCTGCGGGTTCCTGCTCCGCTGCAGCCGCTGCTCCAGTTCGGTGCGCTGCTGGCGACCCTCGCGCTGCTGTTCGCCCGTGACGAGGCGCGCTGGGGGTTCCTCCCGGGACCCGCCTCCTTGTCCCGCCTGCGGGAGCTCGCCGCCCAGGGCCGCGACTACTCGATGGCGACGGTTCCCCCGGCCGGTGCGGATCCAGGACTCCTGCTGCTCATCGTCGCCGGCATCGGGCTGGCCGCGCTCGTCGTGGACACGCTGGCGGCGGGGCTGGACCTCCCGGGGATGACCCTGATCCCGCTGGGAGCCCTCTACGTGGTCCCGTGGCTGGTGAATCGGGGCTCGGCGCCGTGGTGGGCGTTCGCCCTCGTCGCGGCGGGCTGGCTGGCGGTGGTGTCGGCCCTCCAGCGCGACCGCGCGTCGCGGTGGAGTCCGGGGGCGCGGGCCGGCTCACCCGGGACCGGCCTGGCCATCGCCGGCGTGACGATGGCCCTGGCCCTGGTCGCCGGAGGGGTGTCGACCCTGCGCGGGCCCGCCGAGCCGATCGAGATCGGGACCGGATCCGGCGGTGGGACCGTGGAGGTCGATGCGCTGGTCTCCCTGCGCCGATCGCTGGTCAGCAACGACACCCGCCCGGTGATCACCCTGGCGACCACCGCCGCCCGCCCGGACTACCTGCGGCTGGCCGTCCTCGAGCTGTTCGACGGCGAGCAGTGGCAGCCGATCGGCCCGAACCCGACCAGCACGCTGCCCCCCGCCCGCGCCGACGGCAGCATCCCCTCGGCCGAGCAACCACCCGGGGTCCCGATTGCCGAGTACCAGCTCGATGTGGGCCCGCTGGGCGGCACGACCGTGCCCAGCCCGAACGGCTCGTACCTCTCGCTCACCGACTGGCCCGTGGTGTGGGACCAGCGCACCTCCCTGCCGGTGCGCGCCGACGGCGACACCGTCGAGGGGGCCCGGATCAGCCTGGTCGCCACCGAGCCGGATCTCGACGCCGACAGCCTGCGCGCCGCCAGCAGGACCGCACCGACCCCCACGCAGGTGTTCGGCGAGAACCTCGCGGATCCGACCCCACTGACCGGCGAGGACCTGCCGGAGCGTGCGCGCGACATCACGCAGGGGGCGGCCACGCCGTTCGACGCGGCGGTCGCGCTGCAGCGCTGGTTCACCACCGACGGGGGCTTCACCTACTCCACGCAGGTCGAGGGCGGCTCCGGCGAGGACGCGCTGGCCACGTTCCTCGAGGAGCGGGTCGGCTACTGCGAGCAGTTCGCCGCCACCATGGCCCTGATGGCCCGGTCCGTGGGCATCCCGGCCCGGGTGGTGGTCGGGTTCACCCAGGGCGCGCAGGAGGGCAACCAGTGGGTGGTGCGCGGAACCGATGCGCATGCCTGGCCCGAGCTGTGGATGGGCTCTGCCGGATGGGTCCGCTTCGAGCCGACCCCAGGGGCGCCGACCACCACGACACCCGGGTACACCACGGCGACACCCGCCTCCGGGGACCCGACCGCCGCACCGACCCAGTCGTCCTCGGCCGCGCCGTCCGAGAGCAGCACAGGTGTACCGGCGCAGGTTCCCGATGAGCAGGCAGGAGGCGCCGAGGGACAGCAGTCGGGCGGAGCGGGCCTGCCCGTGCGCTGGATCCTCGCGGTCCTGACCCTGGTCGTCCTGCTGCTCCCGGCGGCCGCGCGGCTCGTGCGCCGCCGGCGCCGCACCCGGACCGGGGACGGGGAGGGCGCCTACCGGGAGATCGTCGACACCATGGTCGACCTTCGGCTCGGCGCGCAGTCCTCCACTCCGCGCTCGACGCTGGCCGCTGTGACGGCCCTCGTCGGGGGCGGTGCGGGCGGCGAGGCAGCCGCGGACTCGCCTGGTGTCGAGGAGGCTGTTGCCCGGATCCTGCGTGCCGTCGAATGGCAGCGCTATGGGTCCCCGGCCGTGCCACCCTCCGCTCCCCGAGCCGAGCCGACCGGGGTCCCGCGGGTCACTGAGCCCTCGGGCGGTCGGGCACATGGCGTCATGCTGGCCGAGCGCGAGGATCAGCAGGCCCCGGCTCCCCGGCCGGGGGCCCTCCGAGGTGACGTCCGGACCGTCCGGCGAGCCCTGGCCCGTCGCGCGGGGTGGGGACGTCGCATGGTGGCCGTGGTGGCACCCCGCTCGGTGATCACCGGCGCGATGGCTCGGGCGGCGGGGAGGGACCGCGCCGCTGCGGGCTAGGCTGTGCCCCCGTCGGTCCCACTCGGCCGGCCCGGACTCCCCCACCTCAAGGCAGGTTCCCGATGTCAGACTGCCCCGCTGGACCAGGTCAAGCCCGGCTGCGAGCCCTTCGAGGCCGAGGGATCCGGCGACAACGCCCGGATCGGTGTCGTGCTGGTTCACGGCTTCAGCGGATCCCCGGACAGCACCGTGCCGTGGGCGAAGTACCTCAATGAGCGCGGCTACACGGTGAATGCGATCCGACTGCCCGGCCACGGGACAACGTGGCAGGACGCGAACACCAAGACGTTCGCCGACTTGCAGGCGGCCGCAGATGAGGCATTCGAGGACATGCGCGGGCGGTGTGACTCGGTCTTCCTCATGGCCCAGTCGTTCGGGTCTGCCCTGTCTCTGCGGATTGCCGCGGAGACGCCCAAAGAGGTTGCGGGTCTGGTCATCGTCAACCCATGGGTCCGAAAGGACGGCGCCGCCGGGTGGCAGCGCCACCTGGTCCCGTTCCAGAGATTCCTGCCTTACCTGGTCAAGAGCGTTCCCGGCGTTGCCAGCGACATCGCGGACCCGAGTGGTATCGAACTCGGATACGAGCAGCTCCCGGTCGTGCTGACAGTGGACGTGACCACGGGCCTGGACCAGCTCAAGCCCCTCCTGAACCAGGTCACCGCACCGATCCTGCTCATCACCTCGGCCGTGGACCACGTGATGGGGCCCGGTAACGCCGAGCTGATCCGAGCCGAGGTCCGGGCGCCCATCGAGGAGGTCGCCCTCGACCGCTCGTACCACGTGGCGACCCTGGACTACGACGCCGAGCGGATCTTCGCCGGGTCGGTGGACTTCATCGAGGCGCACTCCTGACCCATGCGCGATGGTGACCACAGCCCGTGGCCCATGCGAACGGCCCCATCCTCACCGGTGGGGCCGTTGTCGTCCTGGGCGGGTCAGAAGTCGCCGGTCTCGCGGCGACGGCGCCAGCGCTCCTCCATGCGATCGGACAGTGATTCGCCGGACCGCTGCTTGGACCGGGAGGACCTCTTCGATCGGCTGGAGATGTTGGTCGGAGCGCCCGGACCCCCTGCGGCAGCAGCCGGCTCTGTCCCGGGGCGCAGGGCGCTGATCGCGAGCCACAGTCCACCGAGCATCGCCAGGAACCCGAGCACGCCCACGATCACGAGCTTCGCGGCCACCCCGGCGACCAGGAGTCCGAGCCCGACGAGGAGGCCGACAACGCCGATGGCAATGCGCCGACGGTCCCCGGCACCCCCGCGCGCGCTGCGCATGCTGGTGGCGAACTTGGGATCCTCGGCATAGAGAGCCCGTTCCATCTGCTCCAGCAGGCGCTGTTCGTGCTCGGAGAGTGGCACGGTGACCTCCTACTGGGCGTCGACAACGGGCTGATACAACACAGAATAGGCAGGGTTTGCCGAATAGGAAACCCGAACCGGCATGTTACTCGCGACCAACTGGTCAACCGGTGGACGGCACGCCCGATCCGGCGGGTTCCTGACCCCGTCCCGGGCCCTGGAAGCCCTCGTCCGCCGCAGGGTCCGGCAGCAGCCTGGCGGGTCGGACGCTGCCGGTGCCGAACCGGGCGGAGAGCCTGTCGACGGCCTCCTCCGCTTCGCGCCACCCGTGGTCCGGGGCCCCGAGGACCAACTGGGATTCGACCTCGTCGGTGTCGAGGATGCCCTCGACCCGGACTCCGACCAGCCTGATCCGCGCCCGGTCCAGGTGCAGGGCACGGAACAGCGACCTCGCCTCGTGGAATATCTCCCGACTGGAGTCGGTGGGCACCTTGCGCGTGTGGGAGCGGGTGAGGGTGGCGAAGTCGGCGAACCGGACCTTGATCGAGATCGTGGTGCCGGAGAACCCGGCCCGGCGCATCCGTGAACCCACCTTCTCCGACAGGCGGAGCAGCTCGGCCAGGATCAGCTCCTGATCGTCGATGTCGCGGGCGAATGTCTCCTCGGCACCCACGCTGCGCTCACGCTCGTGCGTGCTGACCACCCGGTCGTCGCGACCCCAGGCCAGGTCAGCCAGGTGGGCTCCGGACGCCTGCCCGAGGGCACGGATCAGAGTCGCCCGCGGGGTGTGGGCGATGTCGGCGACCGTTCGCAGGCCAAGCCGGTGCAGCTGCTCCTCGGTGCGCTCCCCCACCCCCCAGAGCGCCCCGACGGGCATGGGGTGCAGGAAGGAGATGACTCGGTCGGCCGGGACCACCAGCAACCCGTCGGGCTTGCACTGGGTGGAGGCCAGCTTCGCGACGAACTTGGTGGGGGCGACCCCCACCGAGCACGTGATCCCCTGCTCGTCGTGCACCTGGGCGCGGATCATCTCGGCGATCGCCCGCGGCGGGCCATGCGTGCGTCGGGCCCCGGAGACGTCGAGGAAGGCCTCGTCCAGGCCGAGCACCTCCACCCGGGAGGTGATCGCGGTGAACAGCTCCATGACCGAGGCGGACACCTCGGCGTAGTGCGAGTGGTCCGGGGGGACGACGATGATGTCGGGCGCCAGCCGAAGGGCCCGACTCATCGGCATCGCGGAGTGGATGCCGTACTGGCGGGCCTCGTAGGTGGCGGCCACCACCACCCCGCGGCTGCCCACCCCGCCGACGATCATCGCCTTGCCGCGCAGCTCGGGACGTCGGGCGACCTCCACGGAGGCGAAGAAGGCATCCATGTCCACGTGCAGGATCGGGCAGCCGGCATCGTCCTCGCCCAGGCCGGTGGGCGCCTGCGGCCGGGTGATCTGGCTGCGGCTCACGTGACACCTCCTGGTGCTCTTCCTACCATCCGCTGCTCCCGGGGCTGGCGTGCCAGAGCTTGCCGGGCGCCCTGGTCCGGGCCGCAGGTGCCGCGGGCGGCACGACGGCGGGGTCCTCCCCTGCGGGCTTGACGTCAGCGTAGGGCGACTGCTTGAAGCCGCTGGCGTGCACCAGGACCCGGCGGCGCTGGCCCATCCCCCCGGCGGCCGTCCGACCGATCCCGACCGGTGAGCGGCCGACCGCCTGCCCCGCACCCGCCCCGGCCTCCTCGACCGGGACGTCCATGACCGGCGCAGACCGGCGGGCCTGAGTGTCGACGGTCGGGAACGAGGCGACGTACTCGGCCACCGCGGCACGGCCTCCCGCCTGCCAGATCTCGTGGACGACCCCGAGATCCCAGCAGCCGGTCGCCCGGATCGAGATGCCACGCGGACCGGTGCGGCGGGTCACCCCGCGGACCATCAGCAGCCACCCGGAGAAGACCGTGCTGGCGTAGGGATCCTGGGCATCCTCGAAGAAGGTGGCGTCGACCGGGCCGGTCGAGTCATCCAGGGTGAGGAACACGACCCGGCGGCCGCTGCGGATCGGTGGGGTCTGCGTGGCGACCTTCACCCCGGCGACCCACACCTGGCTCTGCGAGCGCTGCGCCAGCAGGTCCCGCGCGGGCACCACGGCGAGGTCGGCCAGCATCGGGCGGTAGAAGTCCAGCACATGGTGGCTGACGTCCATCCCGAGGACGTCGAGCTCGGCGCGCACCCCCTCCCCCGTCGACATCTCCGGAAGCCCACTGGCACGACCCTGACCGCCCATCGGCAGCTCGAGGGACAGCTGCACCTCACTGGGCCGCACCACGGCCGGGGCCTGGGACTGAGCGGCGGCGGCCAAGGCCGGGTCGGTGGGGCCGGGGGGACCCTCCGACCCGGCCGCCCGGCCGGGCCCCCAGACGCGGGCAGCCCGCTGCGCCCGAGGGTCGGTTCGGGGATCCGTGCGCCGCGGTGCACGGCGACTGCGGCTGCCTCCGGCGCGGGCAGTGCGTGCCAGGCGCTCGCAGTCGGCCACCTCCAACAGGAGGTCACGCCGGGTCACCTGGCCGCGCAGCCGGGCACCAGCGGACAGGTCAATCCCATAGATGGTGTCGAACCCTCCGGCCAGCACCAGGTTCTCCACGACGGGGGTGGCCACGCCTGCCCGCTGCCAGAAGTCCGACAGGGAGGCGTACGGCTGCCCGGCGACGATCCGCTCCACCTCCGCCGAGGAGATCCCCTTGACCTCGGTCAACGGCAGCCGGATCCCGTGGGCACTGCCATCGGGCAGGCCGGGCAGGGTCGGGCGGGCAGCCGGTGTCGGGCAGGACTCCACCCGGTAGACGGTCCCTGACCTGTTGACGTCCAGTCCGAGGATGCTGATCCCCAGGTTGCGGGCGTCGTCGAGGATCAGCCGCTTGGGGTACATGCCCGGGTCGTGGGTGAGCACCCCGGCCAGGAACGCCGCCGGGTGGTGGGCCTTGAGCCAGGCCGACTGATAGGTGGGCAGGGCGAAGGCAGCGGCATGGGCCTTGCAGAACCCGAAGGAGGCGAACGCGCGCAGCACGTCCCAGACCCGCTCCACGACCTCGAGTCCGTAGCCGCGCTCGAGTGCCAGCGGGTAGAACCACGCCCGGACCTGGGCCTGGCCCTCCGGCGAGCCCATCGTCCGACGGACCTCGTCGGCCTGGGCGAGGCTGCACCCGGTCATCACCGCGATGATGCCGATGACCTGCTCGTGGAAGACGACCACGCCGTGGGTCTCGGCGATCACCGGCTCGAGGTCGGGATGGATCAGGTCGGCATCCGCCCAACCCTGTCGAGCCCGCAGGAACGGGGTGACCATGTCGGACTTCACGGGACCGGGCCGGAACAGTGAGATGTCGACGATGATGTCGGCGAAGGTCTCCGGGGCGAACTTGCCGATCAGCTCCCGCTGGCCGGGCGACTCGATCTGGAAGCAGCCCAGCGTGTGGGTGGTGCGGATCATCGCGAAGGTGTCCGGATCGTCCAGCGGGACGGCGTCCAGCACGATCGGCTCCCCACCGATGCGGACCACCTCGTCGAGGGCGTGGGCCATCGCCGACTGCATCCGGATGCCGAGGACGTCGAGCTTGAGGAACCCCATCTCCTCGACGGCGTCCTTGTCGAACTGGCTCATCGGGAACCCCATCCAGCTGGCCTCCACCGGGGTCCGGTCCAGCAGCGATCCGTCGCTGAGCAGCACGCCGCAGGGATGCAGCGCGACGTGTCGGGGCAGTCCGTCGAGGGCCTCCACCAGGTCGAGGAACCCGTCCAGTCGTCCTTGCGCGGCCAACCGCCCCATCCCCGAGCTGCGCAGCTCGGGAAGGTCGGCCAGCGCGGCCCGGGCATCACGGGCCCGGATGTGCGGGAACGCCTTGGCGAAGGCGTCGATCTCCCCGGGGGGCAGGCCGAGTGCGGCACCCACGTCCCGGACCGCATGGCGTACCCGGTAGGTGTCCATCATGGACACGGCCACGCAGCGCTGGCCGCCGAACCGCTCGAGGATCCGGGTGTAGATCTCGGTGCGCCGGGCGGACTCCACATCGATGTCGATGTCGGGCAGCGCCTGGCGCAGCGGGGACAGGAACCGCTCCATGATCAGGCCGTGCTCCAGCGGGTTGACCCCGGAGATGCCCAGCAGGTGGTTGACCAGGCTGCCCGCGCCGGACCCCCGCGCGGCCACCCGGACGCCCATCGCCTTGATCAGGTCGACCACCTCGGCCACGGTCAGGAAGTAGCCGCCGTAGCCGAGTGTCGCGATGGTCGCCAGCTCCGCCTCGAGCCGCTCGGTGGCGGCGCGGTGCGCACGCAGCGTGGTGAACCGCTGGTCGAGCTCCGCCCGGCAGCGGTGGAGCAGCACCCGGTCGGCCATCGCTGCCTGGGCTGAGGTCGGGGCGCTGCGGATCTGCTCGCGGCCCAGCCCCGGGGCGCCCGCGGGGAACAGGACGTCGAGCTCGGGGACGTGCACCGAGCCGATGCCCAGGTCGGCGCCCGGGTCCAGCCGGCAGGAGTCCGCCAGGTCACGGGTCGCCGCCAGCAGCCGCTGCACCCCCGACCGGCCCACCGAGGCAGCAGCGGCGACCTCCTCGGCAACCAGGCGCATCTCGTGGTCGTCCTTGAGGAAGCCCTGCGCGTTCGCGCGGTCCAGGTGGCGGGGGTTCAGCGGGACCAACCGGCGGATCGCATCCAGGACGTCGGCGACCGGGGCCTGCTCGGGTGTCAGATGACGCACCGCGTTGGTGAGCACCGCTGGAGCGCCCACCCTGCTGGCGAAGGTCAGCATCCGGGCGGCGAACGCGCTGGACAGCGTGGGCCGGTCCCCGCGCGCCCCGCTGCGATGGGACACCACCTCGATGCACACCTCGACACCCAGCACCTCGCGCCAGCCGGCCAGCAGGTGCTCGGCCTCGTCGGGCCGGCGGCGGGCCAGGGCTCGGCCCACGTCGGAGTCGGGGCCGAGCAGCGCCACCAGCCCCGATGCGTGCTCGCCGAGCATCGGCAGGGTCACCTGCGGCTGGCCGCGCTCCCCGGACAGGTGTGCAGCCGAGACCACCCGGCACACCGAGGCCCAGCCCGCTGCCCCGCGGGCGAGCAGCACGACCCGGGCATGCCCCGGGTCCACAGCCACGCCGCCCCGGGCCGGGGTGGGCACACGGTGCGGTCGAGCCGGCGGGCCAGCCAGCACCTGCGGGGCGACTGCGAGGTCCACGCCGAGGATCGGGCTGATGCCGGCCTCCCGGCATGCCAGCGCGAAGGCCACGGCCCCGTAGGTGCCGTCACGATCAGTCAGTGCGAGGGCGTCCTGCCCCATCGCCGCGGCTCGCTCCACGAGAGCCTCCGGCCGGGAGGTCCCGTACCGCAGCGAGTAGCCCGAGGCCACGTGCAGGTGGACGAATTGCGACACCACGCAACGCCTAGAACTCGTTGGGCAGGATCGACTGCTGGTCGACCCCGATCACCGCAGCGACCTGGACCAGGAACGACTCGGCGTCGCGCACCAGGTCATCGGCCTCCCGCTGGCTGACCACGGGGAGGCCCGCCTCGGCCGCGGCCCGCCGCGATGCGTTGGCCGCGAAGAAGGCGGCCCACTCCTGCATCTGGGGGGCGACCACGGGCAGCAGGGTCCAGACGCTGCGGATCCGCCCCTGGCGCACGGGGTGCGCCCGAGCGGCCAGGACGGCCGCCGCAGCCCGCAGCGCCGCGAGGTGGGCAGTGGCATACCGGCGGGCCGGATCGGGGGTCGCGTAGGCCTCGAGCAGGCCCCGGGCGGCACTGCCCAGCAGCTCGCGGGCCTGGTAGGGCACAGGGGGGCTCGTGGGAACGGCACTCATCTCACTCCTCCTCGTCGGATCTGTTCTCTGCCACCGCGTGTGCGGTGTCAGTCCATCGCCCGGGCCAGGACCCAGCGATCGGCCACCATGTCCCGGCGCAGGTCGTACACACCGGCGGCGTCCGAACGGCCCGCTTGGGCCTCGACGCGCCACACCTCGTGCTCGTGCGTGGGGAGGGCACCCTCGAGCGCCCGACGCGACCCGCCCCACCACGCACTCGACTCGATCCAGTGGGCGATCACGGCGCGCACCACGTACAGCCGTCCGCGCCAGAGGAACTGGTCGGGACGGTCCTCGAGGGGGCACTCCCCCATGCGGCGGACATCGATCGGATCGGCATACGTACGGCTCATTGCGTCCTCCTGGCAGTTGTGGGGTCGCGCGCCGGGGAAGACGGCTGTGCGGGGGGATCGGCCTGCACTCCTGCGCTTCCCTCGCCGAGGCACAGGCCGATCCCCGGGTGCTGGCGGTCCGGGGTCGGCGGTTCCTTCAGCACCACGTTCGAACGGGTGTTCGAACTGGCTTCACCGTACGCCCCCGGTCTGACACCGTCAACCCCCCTGTGCACCGCGGGCAGAATCTCCCTGGCGGCACACCGCGCACGGGTCGGCTGTCCCTCCTCGGCGACTTCCTGGGATGACGATGCGGAGGGGTTGACGGGGCCATCGGACTGTGAAAGGATTCGTACATCAGTTCGATGGATGCCGTCAGGCGATCCCGAGTACCTCGGTGATTCGGATGGTGCGGTATGGATGTCCCGGGCGTTGGCTCCGGGCGGCGCGGGGGTGCGGGCAGCCCCGGGCCATTGATGAGGTGGGGACGGTGCGGTCCGTGTGACCCAGTCCTGACGACGTGAGGCCCGATCCGATCTCGGACGTGCGCGAGGCATCACTGATGCTCCCGCGACTCATGCGGAAGGGCCGTCAATGTCTGTTGTGTGCGAGCTCGAGGCGATCGAACGCCAGGTCGAGTACCTGACGGGAGGCGCGACGGACCCCGGGAGCCGGATGGACTCCGGGAGCCGGACCGAGCACGCGCGACGTCAGCCTCCCCCGGGCGAGCTGGGGGACGCGCTGCTTCGCCTCGGTCGGGTGGTGGAGCGGCTGGGGGCGTTGCGGGCGCTCTGGGCCGAGCAGTTCGAGGGTGGCTCCGAGTGGGCAGCTGATGGCGCCCGATCCGGGTCGGCGTGGATCGCCGCGAGGGCGACCGAGCATCCGTCGTCAGCGCGCGCCCGGATGCACGCCGGGCGCGACCTGCGTGCGTTGCCCCTGATGGCCGAGGCCGCCCTGCGGGGTGACGTCCGACTCGGCCATGTCCGGCTCCTCGTCGGAGCCGCCCGGGTGAAGCCACACCGGTGGGCTGCCCTCGCCGAGGTCGAGGAGCTGGCCACCAGGACGGCCGCCGAGCTCAGCGAGCCCAGGTTCGCGCGGTTCGTGGAGCGCTGGGCCGCCCTCGCCGACGCACACCACGACGCCTCGTTGCGCGCCCAAGGAATTGACGTCCCGGTCACGGACCATCGCGCCGCCGAGCAAGCCGAGCGCCGCGAGCTGTTCCTGTCCCGCTATGGCACGGACGGGATGTGGGCGCTGTCCGGGACCCTGGACACCGAGACCGGGCTGGCGCTGTCCATGGCCCTGGAATCGGTGTCCGAGGCGATCCGCGGCGAGGACCGCGACCGGGACCTCGCCCAACTGCGTCACGACTCGCTCGCAGTCCTCCTCAGCGGCCAGCTCTCCGCCGGGCTCCCCGCCCACAAGGGCGTCCGACCACACATCATGGTCATCACGCGTGACAGTGACGCGCAGCCCTGCGCCGCCACCGCCGGCGCTGCCCCGCACCAGCGGGATCTCGCCGCCCCGTCGCAGGCCGAGCTTCTCGACCGCACAGACGGGACCTCCGGCGGGCTGTGGCTCACCGGCCTCGCCCGCCAGCGACTGTCCTGCGACGCCATCACGCAGTCGCTCACAGTCGACGCCGGCGGGATCCCGCTGCGACTCGGGCGATCCGCACGCGTCGTACCCCCGGCGCTGCGCAGGGTCATCGATATCCGCGATCGGCACTGCGCGTTCGCCGGCTGCTCCGCACCAGCAATGTGGTGCCAGGCCCACCACATGACCCACTGGGAGGACGGAGGCCCGACCGACGAACGGAACCTCGTGCTGGTCTGCCAGTTCCATCACACCGCCGTCCACGAACGCGGATTCACACTCCGATGGTCATCCGATGGCCACCAGATCGAGACCCTGCGACCCGACAGATCCGTGATCGTGATCCACGACGGACCGAAGCAGCTGGTACCGGGGTAGCACGGGTGCCGCCGTCACCGCGATGGCCTGCCGTCACTGCCGGGCACCAGGGGATCCGCTCCCCAGGTGCAACATCCTCCGGGATACTGGGTGCATGCCCGAGACCCCTGCCGTGGTGAGCCTGCACGTGTGGGGGGTCCCCACCCGGCACGTCCCCACGGCCATCACCCACATGGCCCGCCACCGGCGCGCTGTGCGCACCCTCCCCGGGGTCCGGTTCGCCAAGCTGCTGGGCACGGGGAACGGTCGTACCTTCACCCCGCTGGATGCCGACGCCCACCACTGGGGGGTCCTGCTGTGCTGGGCAGACGGCCACGGACCGGAGCAGTTCGCCGGCTCCCGCGTGGCACGGGACTGGGACCGGATCGCCGAGGAGTCCGCCACCTGGGTCATGCGACCGCTGAGCAGCCGGGGGTTCTGGGCGAAGCAGCAGCCGTTCGGCGACCCGGTCCCGGCCCGGTGGGACGGACCGATCGCGGCGATCACCCGCGGGCGGATCAAGCCCCGGATGTGGCGCACGTTCTGGAGCGCGGTGCCCCCCGTGGCCCTCGACGTCCGGGAGGGCGGGGGCCTCACGTTCGCGATGGGGATCGGAGAGGCACCCGTCGGGCTGCAGGGCACCTTCTCGACCTGGTCCGACGGCCCGGCCCTGTCGGCCTTCGCCTACCGCCGCCCCGCGCACCAGCAGGTGATCGCCCAGACCTCGCAGCTCGACTGGTACTCCGAGGAGCTGTTCGCGCGGTTCGCCCTGCTCTCGGCCGAGGGCACCGTGGCCGGCCGACCCGTCCCGGCACCGGCTGCCGCGTAGGACCAGCTCAGCGCGCGGGCCCTGCGCCCGGCTTAGGATCGAGGGCGTGGCCGCCACTGCACCTGCGATCGTGCGCGCGCTGCCGTGGGTTCTTGGCGCCGCCGGGGTCCTGTCCCAGATCATCTGGGTGCTGCTCCCCGAGGACATGCGTGACGCCGCCACCATCACCTCCGTACTCCTGCTGGCCGCGGCCGGCGCCTGCCACGCCGCAGTCCACCGGGGCATCGGCTGGGCAGCGCGCCTCTACGGGGCGACGGCGGCGATCGGGCTGGCGGTCGAGGCGATCGGAACCGCCACGGGGTACCCGTTCGGCGCCTATCGCTACGGCGAGCGGCTCGGGCCGATGCTGCTCGATGTCCCACTGCTGATCCCCCTGGCCTGGTGCATGGCCGCGTACCCGATGCTGTTGCTCGCCTGGCGGCTGGGGACCCGACGGTGGCAGGTGGTGCTGGTCGGTGCGTGGACCATCACGGCGTGGGACCTGTTCCTCGACCCGCAGATGGTCGGCGAGGGTCACTGGGCCTTCGCCGACCCGACCCCCGCCCTGCCCGGCTCCCCCGGCATCCCGCTGACCAACTACGCCGGCTGGTTCGTCACCGGCCTGCTCATCTTCTGGGTGCTGGACCACCTGCCCCGAACTCCCGCGGACGACCGGATGCCCCACCTGCTCATGCTCTGGATCTACGCCTCGAACGTGATGGCCGCGGCGGTGTTCTTCGGCCGGCCCGCGGTCGCCCTGTGGGGCGGGATCGCGATGGGCCTCACGGTGATCCCCTGGGCACGCCTGGTGGTCCCCGAGCTGCGACGTGCGCCGGACCACGGCCTGGTCGGGGCACGGTGAGACCCGGACGCGCGACCGTCCTGGCCGCCACCGTCCTGGCCGCCGGGCTCACGGCCCACACCGCGTGGAACACCCGGCACCTGCGGATCGCCCCCGTGCCGGCCGTGGGCGATCCGATCGAGGCGGCCCGTGTGACCGTCCTGCTCCCCGCACGCGACGAGGCCCACAGGATCGAGCCGTGCCTGGCCGCGCTGCTGGCCCAGGACCACCCCGCCCTGCGCGTGATCGTCCTCGACGACGGATCGACCGACGGCACGGGCGACCTCGTCCGGGCCACGGTGGCGCGACGATCCCCGGTTCGAGGTGCTCGACGGCGGCCCCGAGCACCCCCCCGAGGGGTGGCTGGGCAAGCCCTGGGCGTGCCAGCGGCTGGCCGATGCCGCCCTGGCCGATGCCGCCCTGGACGACCCGCACCGGACCTCCTGCTGTTCCTGGACGCGGACGTGGTCCTGGCCCCCGACGCGGTGCGCCGGATCGCCGGCCTCATGCGTGACTCCGGCCTCGACCTGGCCAGCCCCTACCCGCGCCAGACCGCGATCACCGCGGCCGAGCGGCTCGTCCAGCCCCTGCTGCAGTGGTCGTGGCTGACGACCCTGCCGCTGGGCCTGGCCGAGGACTCCCCGCGGCCCTCGCTCACCGCAGCCAACGGCCAGGTGCTGGCGATCACGCCGGGGGCCCACCGGCGGTCGGGCGGCCACCGGACGGTGCGCCACGAGGTCCTGGAGGACATCGCCCTGGCCCGTGCGGTCAAGGCCGCCGGCGGGCGGGCCACCGTCACCGACGGCACCGACCTGGCCACCTGCCGGATGTACACCAGCGCAGAGGAGCTCATCGACGGGTACACGAAGTCGCTGTGGGCGGCGTTCGGATCCCCGATGGGCTCCGCCGGGGCGACCGCGCTGCTGACGTTCACCTACGTGCTGCCGCCGGCCGCGGCGCTCCTGGCCAGGACGCCCGGGACCCGTGCACTGGGAGCGGTCGGCTACGCGGCCGGGGTGGCCGGGCGGGTCCTGGTCGCCCGGCGAACGGGCGGGCGGGCGGCGGACTCGTGGTCGCACCCCCTGTCGATCCTGGCCCTCGACGGCCTCACCGCGCTGTCGTGGTGGCGCCACGAGCGCGGCCAGCTGGCCTGGAAGGGCCGCCACGTGCACATCACCGCAGGGCCATCGCCCGCTCGGACATCGCGGTGATCGTCAGCGCCGGGTTCACGCCGATGTTCGCCGGAACGACGCTGCCATCGAGCACCCGCAGGTCCTCGTACACGTCCCCGCCCGCGGTGGCGAAGACACGGTGCGCACTGTCGACCACGCCCTCGGCCGGCGAGTCGGCGATCACCACCCCGCCGAGGATGTGCGCGGTCGACCCGACGCCGAGCACCGGATCGAGCAGCGTCCCGTAGGCCGTCCCCCCGCTGGCCCGCGCCACGGCGCTCGCGGCGGCGTTCGCCTGCGGCAGGTAGGTCGGGATGGCCGGGGCACCCGGGGCCAGCCGCGAGCGCAGGCCCCACCCCAGCGGCCCTCGCCGCAGTCGGAGGGACAGCTCGTTGTCGTCATGCTGCATGACGGTCAGGACCGTGACGCGCCGGTGCCAGTCGCGCGCCCGCGCGTTGGCGGTGGCCCCGGCCGGATCCCGCAGGATCGCCCGCACGGTGGCCCGCGCCCGTGAGCCCTGGGTGTCGCCCTGCACGAGCGGAGACACATACCAGCGCATGAACCCGAAGGAGCGCGGGAACCGGTTGTTGGTGACGTGGGTCAGCTCATCGGGATGGAAGTCGCTGCTGATCGTCGCGCCGTCGGTGACGTCCACCCCGCCGCGCGGCTGCAGCACGGCGGTGAACGCCTCCGAGTTGGTGCGCACATGCTCCCCCAGGGCCGGCGAGGCCCAGGGCAGCGTCCGCCAGCGATCCCGCGAGGCCAACAGCAGCTCGGTCGTGCCCAGGACGCCCGCGCTGAGGACGACCTCGCGCGCGGTGACGCTCCCCGCGGAGGCGCCACGACGCAGCGGGTCGGCGAGGTCCAGTCGCCAGCCACCCCCCGCCAGCCGCGCCAGCCGCACGACCTTCGATCGCGGCCGCACCTGCGCGCCGAGCTCCTCAGCCCGGGCCAGGTAGGTCCGGTCGATGCTGTTCTTCGCGCCGTGCGGGCAGCCGGTGATGCACGCCCCGCACCGGACGCAGTCGGCGAAGGAGATCCCCTGCGGGGTGGGCGCGAACGTCCCCGCCACCCCGAGGTCGGTCGCCGCCGACCTTCAGCCAGGCGTCCTGGGCGCCCGCGTGCGGGTTCGTCTGGCGGCCCAGCATCCCGGATGCGGTGTCGTAGTGCGGGGCCAGCTCGGCCGCCCAGTCCACCCCGGTGGCCACCCAGCCGGGCGCCTCCCAGGCGTCGGGCTTCGGGTGCAGCAGCACACCCGCATAGACGATCGATCCGCCCCCGACGCCCACTCCGTGCACGATCATCACGTGCCGCAGCAGCGTCTGCTGGAAGTACCCGTGCAGCCGGGCCCGGGGCTCCCAGAGGAGGTCGCGCGTCCGGCGGCCCCCGGCCTCCAGGTCCTCGGGGGTCAGTCGACGCCCCTGCTCGAGGACCACCACCGAGCGTCCGGCCTGCGCATGGCGCAGCGCCGCCACGCCACCACCGAATCCCGAACCCACGATCGCGACGTCGACATCCCACCGGTTCACCCCCACAGCCTCGCGCGTGGGTGGCCCTGATGCGATCCGGGGGACCGCCGCCCGTCGGGGCCCACGTAGGGTTGCCGGTCATGGCACGCATCATCGTGATCGGCGCCGGCATGGGCGGGATGGCCGCGGCGGCCAGGCTCCGGGTCAAGGGCCATGACGTCACCGTGATCGAGGCCGGCGACACCCACGGCGGCAAGCTGGGCACGTTCCGCCGCGACGGGTTCGCCTTCGACACCGGTCCCAGCCTGTTCACGATCCCGGCCGTCTACCGCGACCTGTTCCTCAAGACCGGCGGACCGCTGGAGGACAGCGTCGAGCTCGTCCCCCTCGACCCGGGCTTCACCTACCGGTTCGCCGACGGCGCGACGCTGCCGATGCCCGGGGTCGGGGTCGGGATGGGCGCGGCGGCGATGGGCGACGCCTTCGGCGGGCAGTCCGCCGACCAGTGGCGCGCGCTGATGGAGCGGGCGGGGCGGATGTGGGCAGTCACCCGCCGCCCGTTCCTGGAGTCACCGCTCACCGGCGCCCGCGACCTCATCCCCCTGGCTCGCGACCTGGGCGCCGTGCGCACGGTCGCGCCGTGGCAGACCCTGCGCGGCCTCGGGCACGGGACCCTGACCGACTGGCGGGCCCGGCAGGTGTTCGACCGGTACGCCACCTACTCCGGATCGGACCCGCGCCGCGCACCCGCCGTGCTGGCCACGATCCCCTACGTCGAGGCCACGTTCGGCGCCTGGCACATCGCCGGCGGACTGCGCTCCCTCGGTGACGCCCTGCGCGCCCGGCTCGACGAGCGGGGAGTCACGGTGCGCCTGTCCACGGCGGCCACCCGGATCCTGCTCTCCGGGGACCGCGTCTCCGGTGTGGAGGTGGCCGGCGGCGAGGTCCTGCCCGCCGACGTGGTCGTGGCGAATGCCGACGCCCGCCATGTGTACGGCCATCTGCTCGGCGACCGGGCCCCGCGCGGGCCGGTGCGCAGGCTCGCCCGGGCCACCCCCTCGCTGTCGGGGTTCGTGCTGCTGCTGGCCGTCCAGGGCCGCACGCCCGGGCTGACCCACAACAACGTGTGGTTCCCCCGTGAGTACGACCCGGAGTTCGACGCCATCTTCTCCCGCCACCCCCGGCCGGTCGACGACCCGACGATCTACGCCTGCGTGCCCGACGACCCGGGCATGCGCCCCGAGGACGGCGAGGCCTGGTTCGTGCTGGTCAACGCCCCGCGGCACTCCCCCGGGGGGCGGGTGCCCGGCACCATCGACTGGGACGCTCCCGGCCTGGCCGACTCGTACGCGGACAGGGTCCTGGCGCGCCTGGCCGAGCGGGGCACCGACCTGGCCGGTCGCGTCCTCTGGCGCGAGCTGCGCACCCCCGCCGACCTCGAGCGGGCGACCGGCGCACCCGGCGGGGCGATCTACGGGACCTCGTCGAACGGGGCGCGGGCCGCCTTCCTGCGCCCGCAGAACGCATCGCCGGTTCCCGGGCTGTTCCTCGTCGGTGGCTCCGCCCACCCCGGCGGCGGGCTGCCGCTGGTCGGGATGTCCGCCGAGATCGTGGCCACCCTGGTCGGGCGGGCCTGAGCGTCGCCCGCCCTGCCCGGTCAGTCCCCGGGGCCCGTATCCGTCCACCCGGCCAGTCGGCCGACACGGGACACCGACTGCAGTGCCCGCTCCGTGGCCGCCCGGGCCTGCAGGGTGCTGACGATGAGCAGCCGGTCCCCGACCTTGATCCGGGTCGTGCGGTCGGGCACGAGCGTGTGGCCGCTGCGGACCACGAGTGAGACCACAGCTCCGAAGGGCAGCGGCAGCTCGCTGATGTAGGTGCCGGCCACCCTCGACCCGGCGGGGATGTCCAGGTCGAGCAGGACCGCCTGCATGGTGTCCAGGGGCGCGGCCTCGACCGTCAGCTCCCCCACCTGCTCGGTGCGCACGAGTCCCAGCCGCCGCCCCAGCATCGGCATGGTCGGCGCCTGCAGCAGCGTGAGCAGGATCACCAGCAGCAGCGTCACGTCGAAGATCAGCTCGCCGTCGGGCACGTCGGATCCCAGCGGGATGGTCGCGAAGATGATGGGGACCGCCCCGCGCAGGCCGGCCCACGACGACGAACGCCACCCACTGCCAGGGCATCGGCTCGGTCCGGCTGCGCCGGGTGACCCACCCGGGGCGCAGGAACGGACCCAGGGACGCCAGCACGCTCAGCGGGCGCGCGACCACCAGCAGCAGCCCGCCGGCGAGCAGCGCGATCCCGACCGACTCCCACAGGCGGCTGGGGACGGCCAGCAGGCCGAGCATGACGAACAGGCCGATCTGCACCGTCCAGGCCAGCCCCTCGATGAAGCCGAGCACCGAGCGGCGGTGCGGCAGCGGGGATGCGGCCATGATCAGGGCGACCACGTACACCGCGGCGAACCCGGAGGTGTGCAGGACCACCGCCAACCCGTAGGCGAGCATGAGCAGCGCGATCACGGCAACCGGGTAGAGCCCGGATGCCGGCAGCGCCAGCCTGGGCAGCAGCCAGCGGGCGAACAGCCCGACGAGCACCCCCACGATCAGCCCACCCACGAGCTCGGCGACCACCACGATCGGGATCAGCCACACCGGCATGTCACTGCCGACCGTGGTCGTGAGCAGCACCACCAGCACGACGACCGGCGCGTCGTTGAGCCCGGACTCGGCCTCGATGAGGGTCTGCAGCCGGGAGGGCAGCCGCAACCCCCGGGCCACGGTGAAGACCGCCGCCGCATCGGTCGGGGCCAGGACGGCGGCGATCAGCACGGCGGTGCGCAGGTCCATCCCCGTGATCCAGTGCAGCGGCCAGGCCACGAGCATGATGCTGAGCGCCACGCCGAGGGTGGCCAGCAGGGCTGCCGGCACGGCCACCGGGCGCACGGTGGCGGTCCGCGTGGTCAACCCGCCCTCAGCCAGGATGATGACCAGCCCTGCGTACCCCAAGGCCGTGGCCAGCTCGGCGTCGTTGAAGACGATCCCGCCCGGTCCGTCCTCGCCGAGCACCAGGCCCAGCCCGAGGTAGAAGAGGAGGCCGGGCATCCCGAACCGCTCGGCCACCCGCACGCCACCCACCGCGGCCAGCACGATCACCGCAACGACCAGGCTGATCTGTGCAGCCTGCTCGGCATCCATCAGCGACCGCCGCCGAGCGTGCGACGGACCACGACCAGCAGCTGCACCAGCCCGATCACCCCGAGCCCCACGAGGGCCCACGCGCCGAGGGTCGCCCAGCCCGGATCGTCCTGCGGTCGGGCGACGCCCGCCAGCAGGGACATGACCACCACGATCACGCGGGTGGGCCGCTCGTTGAGCGTCAGCACCCCGACCTCGGTCATCCCAGCACCGCCGGCGCGGGCCCGTGCGTACTCCTGCAGCCAGCAGAGGCCGACAGCGGCCACGCACACGGAGGCCGGCGCCCCGACCACCCAGAGCGTGGCGACGAAGGCCGCGTCGCTGATCCGGTCGGCGACCGCGTCGAGCACGGCCCCCCACCGGCTCGTGCGTCCGGTCATCACCGCCACCGCCCCGTCGAGGGAGTCGACGAGCCCGCTCAGCGCGATCACCAGCGCAGCGACCAGGGCGCCCCCTCGGCCGAGCGAGGCGAGCAGCGGCGCCGAGCAGGCGATCAGGAGCCCGAGGAGCGTGACCGCATCCGGGGGCACCCGACGCCGTGCGAGCGGCGAGGCCACGGCATGCACGATCCGCAACCATCCACCGACAACACCCGTCGGGCGGGCACCACCATGCAGCGTCGACCACTGCTGCAGGTAGGCGTCGCGGTCCATGGTCAGCGCAGGGACCAGCCGACGGTCAGGCTGACGACGACCGCTCCCTCGCCCGCGTCGAGGGACATCGACCCACCCGTGTCCGACTCCGCCATGGCAGCCATGCGCATCGGCCCCGGCGGGCGTGGGCGCCCGACCGTCTCGTCGATGGCGAGCACGTCCCCGAGCTCCCGGCCCGCCAGCCCCGCCAACTGGGTGGCGCGGGCGAGCGCGTCGGCCCACGCAGCGTCGCGTGCGCGGCTCATCAGCCCGGACGCATCGCTGTGCCGGAACGTGACGTCATGGACGCGCGCGGCGTCCCCGCCGGCCGCCACCACCGCGGAGAGCAGGTCGCCGGCCGTCTCGATGTCCCCGGTGGTGGCCGTGAGCTGGACCGCGGCCTGGAAGCCCGCCACGGTCGGGTACGTGTCGTACACCGGGGTGAGGCTCACGGCGGAGGTGGACAGCGCCGACTCCGCGAGGCCCGATCCCCGCAGCACGGCGCGCATCTGGGCCAGGGACTCCGCGGACGCGGCCAGGGCCCCGGCCGCCGACGGGCGGCGCACCTCCGAGCCCACCGTGATCACGCACTCGTCCCGGGCGCCCATCGCGGTCCCGGATCCAGTGACCCATATCCCCTTGTCCATGCCCACCTCCTTGAGTCGCTGCACCGGGGCCCTACTTCGTGAGCCGCGTGAAGATCTCGCGCGTGGCTGTCGACCGGTTGAGCGTGTAGAAGTGCAGGCCGGGCGCACCGCCGGCGAGGAGCTTCTCGCACAGCTCGGTGGCCACCTCGATGCCCAGGTCGGTGACGGCCACCGGATCGTCGGCGACGGCATGGAACCGGGCCGCCAGCTCGGCGGGGAAGGCCGCGCCCGAGAGGACCGCGAACCGCTCGATCTGCTTCACGCTCGTGACCGGCATGATCCCCGGCAGGATCGGCATGGTGACGCCCTGCTCGGTGGCCCGCTGCACCATCGTGAAGTAGTCCTCGACCCGGAAGAAGAACTGGGTGATCGCGAACGACGCCCCCGCATGCTCCTTGGCCGCCAGCACCTGGGCATCGGTCGCGAGGTCCGGGGACTCCGGATGCCCCTCCGGGAACGCCGCGACCCCGATCGTGAAGTCACCGGAGTGCCGGGCCAGCCGGACCAGCTCGTCGGCGTGCGACAGGCCACCGGGGACGGGGGTCCAGGCGCTGCCCGGCCCGCCGGGTGGGTCACCGCGGAGGGCCAGCAGGTTGGTGATCCCGGCGAGCTGGTAGCGGGTGAGCACCTCGCGCAGCTCCGCCTCCGTGGCCCCCACGCAGGTCAGGTGCGCCACCGCATCCATCCCCGTCTCGTTGAGGATCCGGCTGGTGATGCGCACGGTGCGGTCCCGGGTGGAGCCACCTGCGCCGTAGGTGACCGAGACGAAGGTGGGCGACAGCGGCGAGAGGTCGGAGATCGCCGACCACAGCTGGCGCTCGCCCTCGTCGGTCTTCGGTGGGAAGAACTCGAAGGAGAAGACCGGCTCCCCGGAGCTCAGGCTCCGGGACAGGGTGACCGACATCACAGGCTCCGGGCGGTCGCGGCGATCGCGAGCTGCTCGAGAGCGGCTCGGGCGTCGGCAGCGAGGTCGGCGCCGTCGAGTGCCGCCACGGCCTCCTGCGTGCGCTGTCCGATGAGGACCTCGACCTCGTCGAGGGCCCCGGTGGCCACGATGATCCCGCGCAGGTCATCGATCGCCTCAGCCCCCAGGTGCGGGTCACCCAGGCCCTCGCGCAGGTGGGCGGCCTGCTCGGCCGTCGCGCGCTGCATGGCCGTGGCCACGAGGATGGTGCGCTTGCCCTCGCGCAGGTCGTCACCAGCCGGCTTCCCGGTCTCGACCGGGTCGCCGAACACGCCCAGGACGTCGTCGCGCAGCTGGAACGCCTCGCCGAGCGGCAGGCCGTACCCGGACAGCGTCTCCATGAACGCCTCGTCCGCCCCGGCCAGGGCGGCGCCGAGGTGCAGGGGGCGCTCGATCGTGTACTTGGCCGACTTGTAGCGCACCACGAGCAGCGCGCGCTCGACCGACCCGCCGCCGCGGGCCTGCTCCAGCAGGTCGAGGTACTGCCCGGCCATCAGCTCGGTGCGCATCCGGTCGTAGACGACCTTCGCCCGGGCCAGGGATCCGCCGTCGAACCCCGAGCGGTGCATCATCTCGTCCGCCCAGCTCAGGCAGAGGTCGCCGAGCAGGATCGCCGCCCCGTCGCCGAAGCGCTGGGAGTCACCGGCCCACGTGGATCCGCGGTGCAGGGTGGCGAAGCGGCGGTGGGCGGCGGGCTTGCCGCGGCGCATGTCGGAGTCGTCCATCACGTCGTCGTGGACCAGGGCGCAGGCCTGCAGCAGCTCCAGGGAGGCGGCGGCGTGCAGGGCGTGGTCGAGGTCGGCCCCACCGGCGCCGAGGTAGCCCCACATGCAGAACGCCGGCCGCAGTCGCTTCCCACCGGCCAGGAGCTCGCCGAGCCAGGCCGTGAACGGCACGAGGTCCGGCGAGATCCCGGCCAGGATCTGCGCCTGCTCGGCCAGGAACTCGTCGAGGGTCCCCTGGACCGAGGCACGCAGGTGCTCGGAGGTGAGACGGGGTTCGGGCGTCATGGCGCACAGCCTAGGGCCCGGGGCAGTTCACCGACCCGATCGCCCATTCGCCGGCGTGGACCCGTGGGCCTACGGTTGTCCCATGAGACTCCCCCTGACCCACGCGGGACCCGTCGTCGGCCCGACGGAGGACGTGGTCATCGTGGGCGCCGGCCTGGGCGGCCTGAGCGCTGCGCTGCGACTGGCCGGCGCCGGACGGACTGTGACGATCCTCGAGCGCGAGGCCGTCCCGGGCGGCCGCGCCGGGGTCATCGAGGACGCCGGCTACCGCTTCGACACCGGCCCCACGGTCCTGACGATGCCGGGCCTGATCGCCGACGCGTTCGCCTGCGTCGGCGAGGAGATGTCCGACTGGCTCGAGCTGGCCCCGGTGAGCCCGGTGTACCGCACCTACTTCCCCGACGGCTCGCAGCTCGACGTGCACTCCGACGTCGACGCGATGGCCGACGAGATCGCCGAGGTCATCGGCCCGGACGAGGCCGCCGGCTACCGCCGCTACATCGACTTCGCCACCGAGCTCTACGAGCTCGAGATGGCCGACTTCATCGACCGCAACATCGACAGCCCGTTCGACCTGCTCACCCCGAACCTGGCCCGGCTCGTCGCGATCGGCGGGTTCCGCCGGATGGCCCCCAAGGCCAACGACTACCTGCGCGACCCGCGCACGCAGCGGGTCTTCTCCTTCCAGGCGATGTACGCCGGGATGAGTCCGCACGACGCGCTGTCCATCTACTCGGTCATCGCCTACATGGACTCCGTCGCCGGGGTGTTCTTCCCCAAGGGCGGGATGCACGCGGTACCCGCTGCGATGGCCGCCGCCGCCGAGAAGCACGGGGTGACCATCCGCTACTCCACGACGGTGGCGTCCGTGGAGCACGACGGGTCGCGGGCGTCGGCAGTGATCACCGCCGACGGCGAGCGGATCCCGGCCGACGTGGTCGTGCTGAACCCGGACCTCCCGGTCGCCTACCGGGACCTCCTCGGCCTCGAGCCGTGGAACGTCCGGCGGCTGACCTACTCCCCGAGCTGTGCCGTGCTGCTGGCCGGCTCGTCGGCGCAGTACTCGAAGATCGCCCACCACAACATCCACTTCGGGCGGTCCTGGGAGGGCGTGTTCACCGACCTCATCGACCGGGGCCGGCTCATGGCCGACCCGAGCCTGTTCCTGACCAACCCGACCCGATCGGACCCATCGCTGGCTCCTGAGGGCAAGCAGTCGTACTACGTGCTGTTCCCGACGCCGAACCTCGATGCCCCCATCGACTGGACGGTCGAGGCCCCGCGCTACCGCGACCACATGGTCTCGGTGCTCGAGGAGCGCGGGTACGTCGGCTTCGGCGACGCCATCGAGGTGGAGCACCTGACCACCCCCCTGGACTGGGCCGAGCAGGGCATGGAGCGCGGCTCACCGTTCGCCTCCGCGCACTCGTTCGTCCAGACCGGGCCGTTCCGCCCGGGCAACCGATGGGGCGAGAACGTGGTGTTCACCGGATCCGGGACGCAGCCGGGCGTGGGAGTCCCGATGGTGCTGATCTCGGGACGGATCGCCGCCGAGCGCATCGTGGGACCGCTGCCGCGCTCACTGTCCCGGTAGGCAGAACCCGGAGCCGCAGTACCCTGCCACCATGGCGGCGCCTGCGCGTACCTCGCAAGCCCGGATCGACCGGGCCATGACGGCGCACTACGCCCTGCCCGGCCTGCTCGGCAGTGCGCTGGTCGCGCTGGGGGCCCTGGGCGTGGGGTGGCTGCCGGCCAACTCGCCCCTGATCGACGTGGGCGTGGTCAGCACCCTGCGCTCCACGACGGCCGGGGAGGCGCTGTCCCGCGTGGCGGTCCTCGCCGGCGTCGCCCTGCTGCTGCAGACATGGCTCGTCCTCGGCCACGACGTGCTCGACGACCTGGAGCGCGACGATCGCCGGCTCGTGGTGATCCTGGCGATCTGGATGGCACCCATGCTCCTGATGCCGCCGCTGTTCAGCCGCGACGCCTACTCGTACTTCGCCCAGGGTCAGTTGGTCCTCGCCGGGCTCAACCCCTATGAGAACGGCGTCTCCGCACTGCCCGGATGGTTCCTGACCGGCGCGGACCCCCTGTGGGCCGAGTCGCCCACGCCCTACGGGCCCGCGTTCCTGATCCTGCAGCAGGGCGTGGCCGCGGTCGCCGGCACCCATGCCTTCATCGGTGCGCTGCTGTTCCGGCTCATCGCCCTGACCGGCATCGCACTGATGATCGTCTACCTGCCCCGACTGGCCCACGCGCACGGGATCGACCCGCCGAAGGCCGTCTGGCTGGCCCTGCTCAACCCCCTGGTCCTGATGCACTTCGTCGCAGGAGCGCACAACGACGCCCTGATGGTCGGCCTGATGGTGGCCGGCCTGGCGCTGGCCGTCGAGCGGCATCCGGTCACCGGCATCGTGCTCATCGGCCTGGCGGGCGCGGTGAAGCCGATCGCCCTCGTGGTGCTGCCGTTCGCCGGCCTGCTCTGGGCGGGCACCCGGGCCACCTGGGCGCAGCGGATCTGGGCCTGGGTCCGGGCCTCGGCCATCGTCCTGGTGGTGTTCACGCTGCTGTCGCTGGCGGTCGGCGTGGGTCTGGGCTGGGTGGCCTCCCTGAGCACCCCCGGGACGGTGCGCACCTGGCTGTCGCCCCCCACCGCCCTCGGGATGATCGTCGGCAGCGTGCTCGACTGGATCGGCCTGGGCACCGTCGACGGCGCGGTGAGCTTCTTCCGGGCCGTGGCGATGGTCGCGGGCGCGGCGATCGCCCTGTACCTGGTGCTGCGGCCCGAGGGGCGCTCCCCCGTGCGTGGTGCCGCCCTGGTCCTGCTGACCATCGTGGCACTCGGGCCCGTCGTGCAGCCGTGGTACCTGCTGTGGGCGCTGCCCCTGCTGGCCGCCACCGGACTGACGGGCACTCAGCTGCGCGTCGTGATGATCATCTCGACGATCCTCGTGCTCCACGGCATGGTCGAGTCCAACGCCACCGCGGACACCCTCGTGGACTTCTTCCGCGATGGCCTGGCAGCGGTCTTCGCGCTGTCCATGGTCATCATCGTCATGGCCTCCAGCCCCGGCGAGCGCCGGCTCCTCCTGGGCGATCCCGTTGACCGCGGCATCCGCCCACGGACCGGCGAGGCGCGGCTGCGGGCCGGCGCCCTGGTCGTTCAGCCGACGGGCTCGTCGATCTCGTAGTCCTCGTCGACGAAGACCTCGCCGGCGCTGCGGTGCTGCCCCAGCGAGAGCTGCGGGCCCTCACCGATCAGCACCACGCGCGCCGCAAGATCGGACTCCTCCCACGCAGCGAGGATGTCGCGGAACACGTCGATGGCGATCGCGAACTGCTCAGGCTCGGACTCGGCCATGTCACCCCAGCCGGACCACAGGATGAGCAGGCCGTCGGCGTCCTCGAGGTCCTCGACCTCGTCGAACTCCTGGGACTCCAGGCACTCCTCGAACGCATCCCAGTTGTGCCCGAAGTAGTCGGGGAAGCCGAAGCCGGCGGCACACGCCTCGAAGAAGGCCGCACGCCCACCGCCCTCGGACACGTCGATCAGAACGGAGGCCCAGTCGAGCAGGGCCGCGAGCTCGGCAGCCGCATCCGAATCGGGGGCGTCGCGCCACAGTGCGATCCGATTGCTCATCCGGACACGACCTCTCGGAAGCTGGAGTAGTGGTCGGAGGTGTAGAACCGGGACCCATCATCGCCCGCGACGATCCGACGCGCACCGCGATCGTCGGAATCCGGGGTGATCACGGTGTACTCGGCGTAGAAGCCCCTCGGCTGCTGGGGCAGGATCCCCTCGCGGTTGTTGAAGGTGGACCCGTCCTGGTCATAGGGGAACGGACCGTCGGAGGCGATCAGCTCGAGGGTCTCGATGCCCTCCGGTGGCAGCTGCTCCACCGTCATGGACCCCAGGTCGGTGGTGGGCTCGGCCGGGGCGAGGTCGGCGTACTGGGAGGCGGCCGCCTGCGCGCTCGACCCACCTGCCTCGCCCGCGGCGGCGTCCGCGGACGTGCCCGCACACCCGGAGACGGCCACCAGGCCGATCAGGGCGGCAGCCAGCCGCATGCGCATGCTCACGGTGAGAGCATCCCACATGGCCGGCTCACGCTCGGCGGCGAGATGGAAGGATGTGCCCATGTCACGGCGAGAGCTCGATGCCGCAGGGATCACCGATCCGCAGATGCGGGCAGCCTATGAAGCCTGCCGCGAGCTGCACGCCCATCACGGTCGCACCTACTACCTCGCCACCCGGCTGCTCCCCCCGGGCAAGCGCCCGTTCGTCCACGCGCTCTACGGCTTCGCCCGCTACGCCGACGAGATCGTCGACGACCTGGACTCGAGCCTCACCCCGCAGCAGCGCGCAGACGAGCTCGCCCGGTGGGGCGACCAGGTCCTGGCCGACCTGGCGCGCGGGCACTCCGAGGACCCGATCGCCCGCGCGCTGGTGGACACCGCGATGCGGTTCGCGATCCCGCACGAGCACTTCGCCGACTTCCTGACCTCGATGCGGATGGACCTGACCGTCACCGAGTACCCCACGTTCGCCGACCTGGCCGTCTACGTGCACGGCTCGGCCGCCGTGATCGGCCGGGAGATGGTGCACGTCCTCGGCGCCACGGATCCCGCCGACCTCCCGGAGGCCCTCGAGCGCGCCGACGACCTCGGGGTCGCCTTCCAGCTGGCCAACTTCATCCGCGACGTCGGCGAGGACCTCGAACGCGGCCGGGTCTACCTCCCCCTCGACGAGCTCGAGCGGTTCGCGGTCACCCGCGCCGACCTGGAGCGCCGGGTGCTGACCCCGCAGATCCGCCTCGCGCTGGAGTTCCAGGTCCGCCGCGTGCGCCAGCTGCAGGCACGTGCCGAGCCCGGCATCGCCCTGCTCCGGCCCGAGGCGCAACCGTGCATCGAGGCCGCCAGCGAGCTCTACTGCGGCATCGTCGACGCTGTGGAGGACATCGACTACCGGGTGTTCGACCATCGGGCGACCGTCGGCAACGCCCGGCGGATCCGGGTGGCCGGCGCGGCCTGGTGGGACGCGCGCCGCGCCCGCCGTCGCGCCGCCTGAGACCGGGCCGCCTGAGACCGGTCAGGGTCGAGGGGTCCCCTCCCGCGGCAGGGGCGTGCGGCCGCCCACCTTGGCCAGGATCGGGACCAGGAACGGCAGCGGCGGGCCGGACATCGGCTCCCGCTGGATGCCGCGCCGGCCCCAGAGCACCCACAGGGTCAGGGTCAGCATCACCAGGGCGAAGCCGAACATCAGGTCCTCCACGGGCGCGTAGAGGATCCGACCGTCACCGAAGGCCGGCGGGGGTCGATCGACGCGGGCGTGCTCGATCCGATGATCTCCTCCCCGGAGTAGCGAACGATCCGGAACCCGGTGAGCACCCCGTTGGTCAGCAGCTGGAAGAACACGATGATCGGGTAGGCCATCCAGAACACCCGCCTGGTCAGCAGCCGGGTGCGCACGATCCACAGGTCCCAGGCGATGACCAGCAGCACACCCACGACCGCGAGCTGTGTGTAGGTCATTGCTCGGCCTCCTGCCCGTCGTCCTGCGCCTCGTCGCCGACGGGCAGGCCTGTCGCCGCGCGGACGGCCTCGAGGGTGAGGATCGCGGCGATCGGCACGAGGAGGAAGAAGACCACCTCGTCGATCGGCAGCTCGCCGGGCAGCCGGATCCCGGTGATCAGCGCCTCGTCGAACCACCAGTGGCCCGCGCCGATGGCGTAGACGTCCCAGAGCGCGAAGACCACGGCCACCGGAAGGACGGTCAGCAGCAGCCGCCGCCAGCGCCGGAGCACGCGGGTGCGCAGGCCCAGCTCGAGCCAGCCCGCTCCGAGGAGGATGAACGCCATCACCGCCAGGTACGACCACTGCCCCATCGCTCAGCCCTCCCCGGGGAACATCGTGGCGGGTGCGGCGTGCGGGTCGGCCAGGGCCCGCGGGTCGGTGCGCGGGGTGCCGGTGGGATGCGCCTGCATCGCACGGCGGGCGACGGTCAGGTCGCGTGGGCGTCCCGAGGTGCACATCCCGAGCAGGCGACCGTCCGGATCGAGCGTGAACGCGCTCCAGGCCTCGTCCTCCGGAGCTGCGATGCCGGCCGACTCGCGCCAGATCACCTGGCCCACGGCCGGTGCGCCCAGCACGAGCAGCCGCCGGGCGCCGACATCACTGAACACGTACGGGATCGGGTCGGCCGCCGGCAGGCGGGGTGCATCGCGCCACCCGCTCGACCCGAGCCCGGCGTCCAGCCACTGCACGATCGCCGGGGCGAGCGCCTCCGGGGCGTTGAGTGCCTCCGTCCAGTGCCCCCCGGGCAGGTGCGTGCCCCGCCGGGGCGACCAGCGCTGCGCCGCGTCGCCGACGGCGAACACCCCGGGGACGCTCGAACGCCCCCACGGGTCGACGAGCACCGCGCCACCCTCCCCGCGCTCCACGCCCGAGCCCTGCCACCCAGTCGGTCTCCGGCCTGACCCCCAGGGCCACGAGCACCAGGTCCGCCGGCGTGCCGGACACGGCCAGGGCGCCGCCCACCGGGTCGATCCCGCGCACCGGGCTCCCGAGGTGCAGCCGCACCCCCGCACCCGTCAGCCACCGCGCGACACGCTCGGACACCTCCGGAGGGACCCGGCCCTCCAGCAGCGTCGCCGCGGCCTCGAACAGGTCGACCTGCCCCCCGCGCGCCGCCGCCGTCGCTGCTGCCTCGCAGCCGATCCAGCCGCCACCTGCGACCACCAGCCGGGTCCCCGGGCGCACCCCGGACCAGAACTGCGCCGCCTCGGACCGCGTGTGCAGGACGTGCACCCCTGCCAGGTCCCACCCCTCGGGGCGCACGGGGCGGGCTCCCGTGGCCACCACGACAGCACGGGCCTCGACCCGGCTGCCGTCGGCGCACTCCACGCCCAGCCCACCACCCGAGCCGGGCTGGACGACGAGCCGATCGGCCCGCACGCCCAGGCGCACCTCGTCGGCATGGGCCCACACGTCCACCCCCATCGCGGGGCGCAGGTCCACCTCGGCGTCCGGGTCCTTGGACAGGGGCGGTCGGTCGTACGGGGGTTCGACCTCCGCCCCGAGCAGGACGATCCGCCCCGCCACGCCGGCCGCCCGCAGCAGCGCACACGTGCGCGCCCCCGCCAGCCCGGCCCCGACGACCACCACATCCGCCACGAGCCAGCAGCCTAACCGGCGAGTTCGGCTCCGGAACCTAGAATTGGTCCGTGACCCCGTCCCCGCCCCCTCCCCCGACAGCGGTCGACCCGCTGCAGGGCAGGGTCCTGGACGGCCGGTACCGCATCGAGTCCTTCCTCGCCCGCGGCGGGATGGCCACGATCTACCGGGGGGCGGATCTTCGGCTGGACCGCACGGTGGCCATCAAGGTCATGCACCCGACGTTCGCCACGGATCCGGGCTTCGTCGACCGATTCGAGCGCGAGGCACGGGCCGCGGCACGGCTGAACAGCCCCTACGCGGTGGCCGTCCACGACCAGGGCAACGACGCCGGAGTCACCTACCTGGTCATGGAGTACGTGCCCGGGCACACGGTCCGCGACGTCCTGCGCACCCACGGCGCCCTGCCGCCGGCCCAGGCCCTGGCCATCATCGATCCCGTCCTGCAGGCCCTGGCCGCCGCGCACCGCGCCGGCTACATCCATCGCGACGTCAAGCCCGAGAACGTCCTGATCTCCGAGGACGGCAGGGTCAAGGTCACCGACTTCGGCCTCGCCCGGGCCATCGAGGGAGCTGACACGGGCAAGACCCACGGCCTGCTGCTCGGGACCGTGGCCTACCTGTCGCCCGAGCAGGTCGAGCACGACCGGACCGATGCCCGCTCGGACGTGTACAGCGCCGGGATCCTGCTGTTCGAGCTGGTCACCGGCCAGGTGCCGTTCACGGCGTCGGCCCCGATGCAGGTGGCCTACCGGCACGTCCACGAGGACGTGCCCGCGCCCTCGTCGGTCCACCCCGGGGTCCCCGTCGGCATCGACGAGCTCGTGCTGCGCGCGACCCGCCGGAACCCCGACCAGCGCTTCGGGGACGCCGACGCCTTCCTGGCTGCGGCCCGCGTCCAGAAGGCCCAGCTGCCTCCCGCCCAGCCCTGGGCCCCCTCGCCCACCGACACGCTGGTCGTGAACCGCGAGGGCGGAGCGGCGGCGGCTGCAGCAGCGGCGGCGGCAGGGATCGCGGCCGGTGCCGCCGCGGACCTCGACGCTCCGGACTGGGTCAACCAGGGGCCGGCCGAGGCCACGCACGCGCCCGCCGACGTGCCTGCGGTCCCGGATCCCCCTGCCGCACAGGTCCCTGTCTCCGGGGACGCTGCCCCGCAGGGCCAGGCCGAGATCCACGTCACCGAGATCAGCCACCAGACCGCCCCGGACGCCCCCCGCCGACCCCGACGGGGCCGCAAGGCCCTGTGGCTGGGCGCCGTGGCCCTGATCAGCGTGGTGGCCCTGCTCGTGCTGGCCTTCGGCCCCCTGCAGCGGGTCACCGTTCCCGACCTCCTGGGCAAGACCCCCACCGAGGCTGCCGCGATCCTGGCCACGTCCAACCTCGTCCTCGACGCCGAGGAATCGGACTTCAGCGAGGAGTTCGCCAAGGGCGTGATCATGTCCACCGATCCCGGTCCGCAGTCCTCGGCCCGTTCCGGCAGCACGGTCCAGGCGATCGTCAGCAAGGGCCCCGAGCGCTACGACGTGCCGAAGCTCACGAAGCTCACGGTCGAGGAGGCCCAGGTCGCCCTCGGGGCCGCCAACCTGGTGCTCGGCGCCCAGACCGAGGCCTACGACGACAAGGTCAAGGAGGGCGACATCGTCAGCAGCGACCCGCCCGCCGGGGAGTCCGTCAAGCCGGGCACGCAGGTCGCGGTCGTGGTCTCCAAGGGCCCCGAGCCGGTCACGATGCCCACCCTCGAGGGCACCGACGGGGATGCCGCGGAAGCGACCCTGAAGGACCTGGGCCTGAAGGTGGACCGCTCCGACAAGACCAGCGAGTCCGTGGCCAAGGGCCTGGTGATCAGCACCGATCCGGAGGGAGGTGCCACCACGTTCCGGGGCAAGACCGTCGAGCTGGTCGTGTCCAAGGGGCCGCCGCTGGTCACCGTCCCCAATGTCGTGGGCAAGAACGAGGCCGAGGCCCGGGCCGCCCTCGAGGACGCCGGCTTCGTCGTGAGCGTGAACAAGCCGCTGGGCTTCGTCGTGTTCGGCGTGAACTCACAGAACCCACGGGGCGGGACCAAGGCCCCCAAGGGCTCGACAGTGACCATCACCGTTGTCTAGCCCTGCCTGGGCCCGCAACCACCACACCCTGGCGACCCTGGCCCTCGTGGGGGTCACGGCTGTCTGGGGCGGCACGTTCGTGGTCGTGCAGGATGCCGTCGAGCAGATGCCCGTGCTGCCGTTCCTCGTCTGGCGCTTCGCCCTGGCGGCAACCGTCCTGGCGATGCTGCGCCCCCGGGCGATCGGCGGCCTGAGCGCGGAGAAGCGCCGTCACGGCGTGCTGCTCGGCCTGCTCCTGGGCCTCGGGTACGTGCTGCAGACGTTCGGACTGCTGCACACCTCCGCCACCGTGTCGGGGTTCATCACCGGGATGTTCGTGGTGTTCACCCCGCTGATCGGCTGGCTGGTGCTGCGCCAGCCGATCGGGCCGGCGGTGTGGCTGGGGGTCGCGCTGGCCACGTTCGGGTTGGCCCTGATCAGCCTCAACGGCTTCGCGATGGGCTTCGGCGAGCTGCTGACCCTGGGGTGCGCCGCCCTCTTCGGCGCGCACATCGTGGGCCTCGGGCACTGGTCCACCGCCTCGGACGCCTACGGCCTCACCGTGATCCAGCTCGGTGTGGTGGCCCTGCTCTGCCTGGTCGCGTCCCCGCTGCAGGGCGGCATGGCCCTCCCCCCCAACGCCGGGGTGTGGGCCGCCATCGTCTTCCTGGCCCTGGTGGCCACCGCCCTGGCCTTCCTGGCCCAGACCTGGGCCCAGACCTACATGAGTGCCCCCCGGGCCGCGATCGTCCTGACCCTGGAGCCGGTGTTCGCCGGGATCTTCGGCGTGACCGTGGGCGGGGACACCCTCACGGGGCGGATCCTGGCCGGCGGCCTGTGCATCGTGGCCGCCATGTACGTCGTGGAGCTCGGCCCACGGGTCGGCCGCGGCCTCAGCCGGACAGCAGCCCCCTGAGCACGTCGACGGCCCGATCGATCCCGTCGTCATCGACGTCCAGGTGCGTCACCAGGCGGGCGGTCCGCGTCCCCAGCACGCTCACGGCCACGCCCTGCTCCCGTGCCGCGCCGGCCAGCTCGGGTGCGGTCGGGCCACCCGTGAGGTCGAGGACCACGATGTTCGTGTCCACATCGCCGGGATCCACGAGGTCCGGGCGAACCTCCGCGAGGGCCCCGGCCAGCCGCCGGGCCCGGGCGTGATCCTCGGCGAGCCGGTCGATGTGATGGTCCAGGGCGTACATCCCGGCCTCGGCCAGGATCCCCACCTGACGCATCCCGGCCCCATAGCGCTTGCGCCACACCCGGGCCGCAGCGATCCGCTCCGCCGAGGAGACCAGCACCGACCCCACCGGGGCGCCGAGGCCCTTGGACAGGCACACCGTGGCCGTGTCGAACAGCCCGCCGATCTCGGCCAGGGGCACGCCCGTGGCCACGTGGGCGTTCCACAGCCGCGCCCCGTCGAGGTGCAGCGCGACCCCCGAGCCGTCGGCCCACGCACGCAGGGCGCGCATGGCGGTGAGGTCCTGGACAGTCCCCCCGCCGAAGTTGTGCGTGTCCTCCACCGCGATGGCGGCCGTCGACACCAGGTACGGTCCCGCGTCCGGCTGCGCCATCGCGATCACCTCCTGGGGATCGAGCCGGCCGCGCGGTGCCGACCACGTGCGCGTCGTCACGCCGCCGAGCACGGCATGGGCACCGAGCTCGGCACGCACCACGTGGGCCAGCACGTCGCACAGGAGCTCCGCGCCCGGCGGGACGAGCAGGCGCACGCCCAGCTGGTTGCCCAGCGATCCGGTGGGGACGAACAACCCGGCCTCGTGGCCCAGCAGGGCAGCCACCCGGGCCTCCAGGGCGTTGACGGTGGGGTCCTCGCCGTACACGTCATCACCGACGAGCGCCTCGGCCATGGCTGACCGCATCCCGGGCGTGGGACGGGTTACGGTATCCGAGCGCAGGTCGACGACATCCATGGACCGACAGCCTACGCAGGAGGGGTGGACGTCGTGCGCAGCCTGGCGGGACGGGGAACGGCTCTGGCCATGGCTGCTGCGCTGCTCCTCAGCGGATGCAGCCAGTTGGAGCGGATCACCGACGTGCTGGCCCCGTCCACCGACGCCGAGCTCCTGGCAGCCGTGTCGCTGACCGAGTCCGACGCGGCCGCCGGCGCAGTGTTCCAGCCCTACGAGGGTGGTGACGAGGTGTTCGGCCGCACGTCGCTGGACCTCTGCTACGGCGACTTCCCCAGTGAGGACCTGCGCAGCGGGCGCAACCAGGTGGGGATCGGCGACGAGGCCGGAACCGCCTGGGTGAGCAGCGAGGCGATCCTGTACCCGACCCCCGAGGACGCCCAGCAGGCGATGGCCGAGCTGGAGACCGCACGCGAGGAGTGCCCGAGCGAGCCCGTGGAGCCGCCCGAGCCGGATCGCGACGCGCTGGCGTGGGAGTTCCTGCCCGCACCCGACACCGACTGGCCGCAGGAACCGGGGGTCACCCGCCAGGCCTACGCGTTCACGGCCACCACCCCCGCCGGGGAGGCGTGGACCGGCACCGCCACCTACCTGCAGCGCGGTCGGATGATCCTGGCGCTCTACGCGACGCCGCCCGAGAGCCCCGCGGCTGCGCTGCGCAACGCGCCCGACCCGGCGCGGTTCGTCGAGGTCATGTCCAACCGCCTCGCGGGCCTGCCCGAGGAGCCGCTGCAGTACGGCGAGCCGTTGGACGACCCGAACGACATCAGCGTGTGACGAGCATCTCCGCGACCGCGAAGGCCAGCTCGAGGGACTGCACGCGGTTCAGGCGCGGGTCGCACGCCGTCTCGTAGCGCAGGCCCAGGCCGTCCTCGGTGATCCCCGCGGTCCCGCCGACGCACTCGGTCACGTCGTCGCCGGTCAGCTCCACGTGCAGGCCGCCGGGATGGACGCCCAGGGAGCGCATCACCTCGAAGAAGCCGGTCACCTCGTCCATGACGTCGGTGTACGAGCGGGTCTTGTGCCCGCTGATCGGCCTCGAACGTGTTGCCGTGCATCGGGTCGCAGACCCAGACGACCGGATGCCCGGAGTCGCGGACCGCGCGGACGAGCGGGGGCAGCGCCTCGCGGACGCGGTCGGCGCCCATCCGGGTGATGAACGTCAACCGTCCCGGGGTGTGCTCGGGGTCGAGCACGTCGGCCAGGGCGAGGGCCTCCGCCGGCGTGGTCGTCGGCCCGAGCTTCACGCCGATCGGGTTGCGGATCTCGCGGGCGAACTCCACGTGGGCGCCGTCGAGGTGCCGGGTGCGCTCCCCGATCCACAGGAAGTGCGCGGACACGTCGTAGGGCAGGCCCGTGCGCGAGTCGATCCGGGTCAGGGCGTCCTCGTAGTCCAGCAGCAGCGCCTCGTGGCCGGCGTAGAACTCGACCCGGTGGAACTCCTCGGGCTCAGCACCACAGGCGCGCATGAAGGCCAGTGCCCGATCGATCTCGCCGGCCATCAGGTCGTAGCGCCGGCCGGCCTCCGTGGAGGCCACGAAGTCCTGGTTCCAGGCATGCACGTGGCGCAGGTCCGCATAGCCGCCCTGGGTGAAGGCCCGCACGAGGTTCAGGGTGGCGCTGGCGGTGTTGTACGCGCGGACGAGTCGCTGCGGGTCGGCACGCCGGGCCTCGGCGGTGGGCGCCACGTCGTTGACGGCGTCGCCCGCGGTAGCTCGGGATGGCCACGCCGTCGACGATCTCGACGTCGCTGCTGCGCGGCTTGGCGTACTGGCCGGCGATCCGGCCGACCTTCACCACCGGCATCGAGGCGCCGTAGGTGAGCACGATCGCCATCTGCAGGACGGTCTTGAGCTTGGCGCGGATGGCGTCGGCCGTCGCGCCCGCGAACGTCTCGGCGCAGTCCCCGCCCATCAGGACGAACGCGTCACCACGAGCCACGTCGGCCAGCCGCTCGGTGAGCTGGTCGCACTCCCCGGCGAAGACCAGGGGCGGCAGCGTGCGCAGCGTGGCGGTCGCAGCGGCCAGCGCGTCGGGGTCGGGCCAGGTCGGCTGCTGGACAGCCGAACCCAGGCGCACGGTGTTCTGGGGGGCGGCCGTGAGGGCCGCATCCTGCACGGACATGGGTCCAAGGGTATGTCAGGCGCGCCGCTGGGGTGGACCGCGCTGGCCCACCCCAGGGGCGATGCGGCTCAGTGCTCGACGTGCACCGTGGCGCGCTTGGTCTGGCCGATGCCGGCCAGCAGCTCGCCGAACCAGGGCACGTCGATGTCGAACGCCTTGCCGCCCTTGATCCGGTCGAACTCGATGGCGCGCAGCTCGTCGCCGCGCTCCTCGTCGTGGCCCACGAGCCCGGTCCCGCCGGACAGGGCGGTCTCGACGGCGGTGTCGACGCACGACTTGATCAGCGCGAGGTCACGGTCGTTGGCGGCGGCGGCCCGGGAGTAGTAGCCCGACTTCTGGATCAGCACCTTGCCGGCCTCGATCATCGGGGCGAACTGCTCGGCGAACCACTGCCCGGGGTTGATCTCGTCGAGGCGGACGTGGCCGAAGGCATCGCGTGGGACCTCCTGGCCGGCGGCCTCCATCTGGGCCACGATCGACTCCACGCCGGCGCCCTCGGACAGGAAGATGTTGACGTTGCCGTGCTCGTCCATGATCCCCTTGAGCCGGGCGGCCTCGTCGGCGAGGTCGAGCTCCATCTCCGGGACGAACACCGCGTGCACGTCCCGACGGATCCGCGGGACCCCGAAGTCGTCGAGCCACTCCTTGGTGTCCAGCAGGCTGCGGTAGGACTGCGCGGTCGCCGCGGTCAGCCACCCGCAGTTGCGGCCCATCACCTCGTGCACCATCAGCATGCGCGGCGCGGCGCTGTGCTCGCTCACGACGTTCCAGAAGAAGCGCGCGCCCTCGTCCGCGGCGGTCCACGCACCCAGGGACTGCTTGATCGGGATGACGTCGTTGTCGATCGTCTTGGGCAGGCCCACGACCTGCAGGCCGTAGTCGTTGCGGGCCAGGAAGGCGGCGAGGTCGGCGGCCGCGGTGTTCGTGTCGTCGCCGCCGATGGTGTGCAGCACGTCCACGCCGTCGGCGACGAGCTGGTCGGCGGCCACCTTCTGGGGGTCCTGGCCCTCGGCGACCAGCCCGCGCTTGACGCAGTCGGCGACGTTGGTCAGCTTGACCCGGCTGTTGACGATCGGGCTGCCGCCGAAGTCGTGCAGCAGGTGGGCCTTGGCCCGCACCTCGGGCGTGACGTACATCTTCTCGCCCTTGAGCAGGCCCTGGTAGCCGCCGCGGTAGGCGATGATCTCGATGTCGGGCGCGACCTCGGTGTAGCGCTGGATGAGTCCGCCGACGGCGGAGGACAGGCACGGCGCCAGCCCGCCTGCGGTGAGCAGTGCAACCTTCTTGACAGCCATGAGCAACCCTTCTGCGGTGGTGTGTGTGCTGGCGTCCACCGTACCGAGGCAGCCGTCGCGACGCTGGCCGACCGGCGCACCCTAGAGTGGGCGCCCATGAGCATCCTGGCCATCGACGCCGGCACGACCGGCGTGACCGCCCTGTTGGTGTCCACCGACCTGCACATCATCGCCCGCGGGTACAGCGAGTTCCCCCAGCACTTCCCCGCCGACGGCTGGGTCGAGCACGACCCCGGCGAGATCTGGTCGGCCACGCTGGCCGCGCTGCGGGAGCTGCTGGCCACCCCGGAGGCGAGCGCCGACCCGCCGACGGCCGTGGGCATCACCAACCAGCGCGAGACCATCTGCTTCTGGGACCGGGAGACCCTGGGCTCCCCCCGCCGCGCGATCGTGTGGCAGGACCGGCGCACGGCGGGCATCTGCGCGAGCATGCGCGAGGCCGGCCACGAGCCGCTCATCGCACGGCTGACCGGCCTGCGCCTGGACCCGTACTTCTCCGGGACCAAGCTGGCGTGGGTGCGCACCGAGGACCCGCAGACCTGGCGACGCGTCGTGTCCGGCGAGGTCGCGGTGGGCACCGTCGACTCGTACCTCGTGGCCCGGATGACCCGCGGCCTGCACCACGTCACCGACCCGTCGAACGCCTCGCGCACCCTGCTCTACGACCTGCACACCGGTGACTGGAGCCCGGAGCTGCTCGGCCTGTTCGGCGTTCCCCGCCAGGCCCTGCCCGACATCGTGTCCTCCTACGGGGTGATCGGGCGCACCGAACCGTCGGCCTTCCTCGGCCTGGACCTGCCGATCGCCGCGATCCTCGGCGACCAGCAGGCCGCCCTGTTCGGGCAGGGATGCTTCGCGGTGGGGTCGAGCAAGTGCACCTACGGCACGGGGTCGTTCGTCCTGGTCAACACCGGTGCCGAGATCGTCGCCTCGCACTCGGGGCTGCTGACCACCGTGGCCTGGCAGCACGCCGATGGCCGCCGCGAGTACGCGCTCGAGGGTGCGGTGTTCGTCACCGGGGCGGCGGTGCAGTGGTTGCGCGACGGGCTGCAGATCATCACCTCGGCCGCCGAGACCGAGGAGCTCGCGCGCTCGGTGCCCGACTCCGGCGGGGTCGTGTTCGTCCCCGCGCTGACCGGCCTCGGGGCCCCCGACTGGGATCCGTACGCCCGCGGCACGATCATGGGCATCACCCGCGGGACCACCCGGGCCCACATCGTGCGCGCCACGCTGGAGGCGATCGCCTTCGAGGTGCGCGACGTCGTGGACCTGATGACGCGTGAGGCCGGGGTCACCGTGCCCGTGCTGTCCGTGGACGGCGGGGCGGCTGCCAACGGCTTCCTCTGCCAGGTGCAGGCCGACCAGCTCGGGGTGCCCGTCCGGCGCTCCTCCGAGCTGCAGGCCACCGGGCTGGGCGCGGGGGTCGCCGCCGGACTGGGCACCGGGGTGTGGGCATCGACCGAGGAGGTCGGTGCCCAGCTCAGCGCGACCGCCGACGCCCGGTTCGAACCCCAGCCGTCCAACCCGGCTGCCCACCGGCTGTGGCGGATCGCCGTGGAGCGGTCGAAGGGGTGGGCCCGGCTGCGCTAGCCGCGACCGGGCGGCGTGACCTCGCCGGCGTCGACGGCCGCGACCAGGTCCGGTGACGGCGTGGACGTCCCGTACCTGCTGATGAGGTCCTTGGCCTTGTTGGCATAGATGTCGACGTACTCCTGGCCGGAGAGCTCCATCAACTCGTACATGATCTCGTCGGTCATGCTGCGCAGCACGAACCGGTCGTCCTCCATCCCGGCGTACCGGGAGAAGTCCAGCGGCCTGCCGATCCGGATGGTCAGGGGGTAGAGGTTCGGGATCTTCTGGCCGGTCGGCTGGATCTTGTCGGTGCCGATCATCGCCACCGGGATCACCGGCGCCGGCGCGGCCAGCGACATCCGGGCGGGACCCGTGCGGCCCCGGTAGAGCCGGCCATCGGGCGAGCGGGTGCCCTCCGGGTAGATGCCCAGCAGGTCGCCCCGGCGCAGGATCCGCACGCCCGTGTCGATGGCCGCCATGCTCGCCCTGCCACCGGACCGGTCGACCGGCACCTGGCCGACGCCGGCGAAGAACTGCTTGGTCATCCAGCCCCTGACCCCCGGGCCCTCGAAGTAGTCGCTCTTGGCCAGGAAGGTGATCTTCCGGTCGACGACCATCGGCAGGAAGAACGAGTCGGAGAAGGACAGGTGGTTGCTGGCCAGGATCGCCGGACCGTCCTGGGGGATGTGCTCGAGGCCCTCGACGTGCGGGGTGTAGAGGGTCTTGAGTGCCGGGCCGACGATCACATGCTTCATCAGCGAATAGAGCATCGGTGGTCCTCCCTTGGCAAGGGACACGGTAGGGGACGCCCGGCGCAGGCGGCAACGCGAGACGTCCGCGTCGCGGGCCGATGTGCGACGATTGCCCGATGCCGTCCACTCCCACCGGAGCACTGGGTGAGGTGCCCATTGCCTGAGGACCGAGACGAGTTCGACGAGGCCTGGGCACGGATCGTCGAGGACCTGACCGGGTCGGACAGCGGCACGCCCGCCCCCGCCCCACCGGAGCCCGAGGCGACTGCCGGAGCGGCGGGTCCCGACCCGGGCCTGGCCGCGCTCTTCGAGCCGCTGCGCCGTCGCGAGCCGGCCCCTGACGCCTTCGTCGACAACTGGGAGGACGAGGGCCACTTCGTCCCCCCCGTGCCCCCCGAGATCCCGGAGGGCACCCCGATCACTCGCCTGGCGTGGGCCGGTGCCCTGGGCGGTCCCGACGGTGCTGGTCCTCACCGCGCTGACGGGCTGGGACGCCCCCGGCGTCGTCACGCTGGGCGCCGGCATCGCGACGCTGGCCGGCTTCGCCACCCTGGTCTGGCACATGCCTGACTCGCACGGCGACGGATGGGACGACGGCGCCCGTCTGTAGGTGGGACCGGGTGGTCAGTCACCCCGGTCCGGATCCGTCGGGGCGGGGTCGTCCCCGGGCACGTCGCCGTACCCCTCATCGAGGCCCTCGGCCGGATCGGCCATCCCACCGCCGTAGGTCCGCTGGTCGGCCGCCGACGCCAGCGCCGACCCCAGGCCCGTGATCACGCTGCGCGCCACCTCGGCCATGTCGACCAGGGCCTGCGGATTGACCTGGTCGAGGGTGGCCGCGGCCTGGCAGATCGGGCAGGAGTCGCACACGGACTGGGGCACCTTCGGCCGCGGAGGGTCCTCCGGGCCGGCGGGCAGCAGCAGCCCGGCCTCATCAGCCCAGGAGCGCACCGCGTCCCAGAACGACGATCCCTCGGTGGAGGCCATTCAGCCCTCCTCCGCCCGACGCTTGAGGCCCTTGAGCGCCGAGTCGACGATGACCTTCTCGCCGCGGCGGCGCAGCATCCCGATCACCGGGACGGCGAGCTCGACGGCCAGGGAGTAGTCGACCTGGGTGGTGCCGTCCCCGAGGTCGGTGCACGTGTAGGTGCCGTGCAGGTCGTGCAGCATCTCGCCCTTGGTCAGGTGCCACGAGACCTCGGTGTCGGCCCAGTCGTAGGCCACCGTGTAGGTGTCCTTGATCAGGCCGAGGTTCCCGGTGAACGTCGCCTCCGCCGGGCGACCCGCTGCATCGACGCCCTTGGCGCTGACACTGTCGATGCCCGGGATCCAGTCCCCGTACGCCTCGACGTCGGCGATGATGTCCATGATGTCGGCGGGATCAGCCGCGATCACGATGCTGGAGTGCGTCAACTCGGCCACGAGCGCACAGGCTAGCCGGTTTGCCGCCTGCGCGCCCCACCGGCTGTAGCGTGATCGCCGGTGCCGATCGGGCCAGTGAAGGGCAGGAGGGGGTCGACGTGGTCAACCAGGATCACGGGCCCGCCCATGGCCTGCGCGTGGTGGTCGCCGACTCCCACCACCTGGTGCGCCACGGGTTGGCCGACGTGCTCACCTCGGCTGGCGCGCTCGTCACCCAGGCCGCGGACGCCGAGTCCGCCCTGCGCGAGGTCGCCGATCACCACGCCGACGTGCTGGTGGTCAGCCTGGACCTGCCGGGCAGGGAGCGCGGACATGTGGTGGCGATCGCCCGGGACCGCTGGCCCGCCCTGGCCGTGATCGCGCTGAGCGAGACCACCAGCCACGAGTCGATGCTCACCGCCCTGGACCTCGGGGCCTCGGCGTACCTGCCCAAGACCGCCGCACCGGAGCGCTTCGTCAGCACGGCCGTGCGCGCTGCTGCTGCCCCCGGGGCGTTCGTGGCCGACGACGTCCTCACCCCGCGCCGGCAGGCACGCGGGGGCCCGCGCCTGACCCCGCGGGAGTCGGAGGTGCTCGACCTCGCCGCCGAGGGGCTGACCGTCCGGGGCATCTCGGCCCGGCTCTACGTCTCGGAGGCGACCACGCGGTCGCACCTGTCCGGCATCTACCGCAAGCTCGGGGTGACCTCGCGCAGCCAGGCCGTCCTGGCCGCCGAGCGGCTCGGGATGCTGCGGACCTGACGTGGCCGACACCCCCACGCGACGGGCGTGGACCGACTGGGCCCTCTGGCTGGCCCTGCGCCTGGCACTGGTCGGGATCATCGTCGGGCTGATCCCCTGGCCGGAGCAGGTCAACGACCTGACCATCTATGCCGACTGGGTCGCCGAGTCCCTGCGGTACGGGCAGTTCCCGACCGACCAGATGTGGCAGTACCCCCCGCTGGCCGGGCCGGTGTTCGTGCTCGGGGCGTGGCTGCCCGGGGACCGCCTCGGCTTCGTGACCCTGTTCCTGGGCTTCGATGCGGCCATCATGGCCATGCTCACCAGCCAGGCCCGACGGACCGCGCGCCGCGGTGGCACCCGGCTCTGGGCCCTGCTGCCGCTGGTCGTGGGACCCCTGCTGCTCGCCCGCTTCGACGTGGTCCCGACGGCGTTCGCGGTCGCCGCCGTCCTGATGGCTGCCCGCCCGGTGGCCAGCGGAGCCCTGGCCGCGGCGGGGGCGTGGGTGAAGGTCTGGCCGCTGCTCGTCCTGACCGCCCTGCGTCGCCGCGACCTGCCCCGGGGGGTGGCAGGTGCCCTGGCGGCCTCGGCCGTCATCGCGGGGGTCCTGGTGGTGACGTCGGAGGATCCCCTGTCGTTCCTCGGTGGGCAGCGTGACCGAGGGCTGCAGATCGAGTCCCTGGCCGCGTGGCCGTTCCTCATCGCCCGACTGTTCGGTGCCCCGGTCGAGGTCGTGTACCGGTACGGCGCGCACGAGGTCGACGCGTCCGGCGTGGACATGGTCGCCCGCAGCGTCATCGTCCTCACGTTGCTCCTGCTGGGCGTGGTCGCCGTCCAGCGCCTGCGCGGCGCCCTCGATGCGGTGTCCGGTGCCGATGTCGCCCTGGCCACGGTGCTGTTCACCGTGGCCACGAGCCGGGTCTTCTCCGGTCAGTACTTCATCTGGCTGCTGGCCCTGGCGGCCGTGACCCTCGGCGACCCGACCAGCCGGATGCGGCGGACCACCGTGCTGCTCATCGCGGCAGGGCTGGCCACGCACCTGGTGTACCCATGGCTCTACTCCGCGCTCCTGGACGGCAACCCGGTGGCCGTGGCCGTCCAGACCGTGCGCGTGGGTCTCACGGCGGCGGCCACAGTCTGTGCCCTGGCCGTCCTGCTGCGCCCGGCGGGGTCGGCGGGTCAGGCGTCCGGGTCGGGCACAGCGTCCGGGTCGCCGCCCTCGAGCATGACGCGCAACCGCTGCGCGGAGTGATCCCAGCCCCAGGAGGACTCGACCCACTGGCGCCCGGCGGCGCCCATCCGCGCCGCCAGCTCCGGGTCGGTCAGCAGCTGGCTGACCCGGGCGACGAGGGCGTCGGTGTCCCGGCCGCCGACGACGAAGCCGGTCTCACCCTCACGCACGGCGTCCGGCGCGCCCCCCGAGTCCCCGGAGACCACGGGAAGCCCCGTCGCCGAGCCCTCGAGGTAGACGATCCCGAGGCCCTCGACGTCCCATCCCCGCTGACGGGTCCGGCTGGGCATCGCGAACACATCCCCGGCTGCGTAGTGCGCGGGGAGCTCGGACCACGGCACGCCGCCGGTGATGACCACGTGCGCCCCGAGCCCCTCCTCGGCGACGAGTGCAGCCAGGTCCTTGCGGTACGGCCCGCCCCCGACGATGAGCAGCGCGACGTCCTGGCCCGTGGTCCGGCGGATGCGGGGCAGGGCCCGGATGAGCGTGTCCTGGCCCTTGCGCGGCATGAGCCGGGACACGCACACGATCACCGGACGATCCGCCAGGCCCAGACGCGCGCGCGTCTCGCGTCCTGCGCCGTCGCGCAGCCCCGGGTGGAAGGTCTGCGAGTCGACCCCGGGCACGAGCTGGCGCATCCGGCCGGCCGCAGCAGGACTCAGCGCGGAGGAGATCTTGCCGCGCGTGTAGGCCCCGAGGTAGGTGACGCGGTCCAGGCCCTCGCCGATCCGGCGCAGCATGTGTCGTGGTCCGGGGGTCTGTGCCCACGCTGCCTCGTGCCCGTGCGTGATGCCCACGCTCGTGTGCACCCCGGCCGAGGCCAGCCGTGGCGCGAGCAGGCCCAGGGGCGCCGCCGCGCCGAAGACCACGCGGTCGCATCCCTCGGCCCGCGCGATCTCGCGGGCGCGGCGCAGCACCGTCGGCTCGGGGACCATCAGCGAGGTCGGGTGCCGGACCACGGGGAAGGGCTGCTCGGCGTCGAAGGCCACATCACCCTTCCACTTCGGGGCATAGACCACGACGGATCCCTCCGGCTGGCGGAGCAGCACCCCGTGCACGAAGGCCTGGATCCCCCCCGCCCGGGGAGGGAAGTCGTTGGTCACGCACAGCACCCGCATGGGCACATCTTCGCCCATGCGCGGTGCCGACGGCGGGCCTCAGGCCGACGCAGCTCCCCGAGCAGGGTCACGCTCGCCGGCCGATCCGCCGGGGAGCATCCGCAGCGGCGGCACCAGCCCGCCCTCGGCGAGCACCGCCAGCGCGGTCTGCTCCGCCGAGCCCAGGCCGCCCGGTGGGCCGAGCAGGAACGTCACCACGCAGTCGTCGCAGGCCAGATCCCGCATCTGGCACCCGTCGCAGTCGATGATCATGGACCCCTCCCTCACCCCCGGTAGCTCTCTGCATGACGCTACGGGAGGGGTCTGACAGAGCCAGGGAGACCACCGCGACGGCAGCGCGGGGCAACGCCCGGATGCCGGTCCGACCGGGCGGGGATCAGCTGTCGGGCCGGGCCACGACCTCGATCGCCGCACCCGTGCCGCACCAGCGGCAGCTCACGGACTCCAGGGTGTCGCCGAGAACCTCCACGGACTCGACGGTCGGCTCCCCCGCCAGATCCACGTGCCAGAACTCACGGGTGCGCGCCTGGCGCACCACATCGAAGCGGGTCAGGTTGCCGCACTGCGCGCAGCGCCAGCGACTCGCGGCATCCGGGACTCTCAGATCGGGCATGGGATCGGCTCCTGGGTCGTCCCGACGGCCGACTCGCACGCCGGGGTGATGCCCGAAAGCCTACCGTCACCGGCGTGGGACCCACGTCGTTGTCGGACCCCACACCTACCGTGTGGGCATGAGCGCGGCCACCCAGTTGACCTTCGACGACCTGGGCCCTGGGCTGAACCAGGTGACCTTCGTCGTGGTCGACCTCGAGACCGACGGCGGCAGCCCTGAGGGTGCCGGGATCACCGAGATCGGCGCCGTCAAGGTCCGTGGCGGGGAGGTCGTGGGGCAGTTCCAGACGCTGGTGCACCTCGGCCGCCCGCTGCCGCCGTTCATCCGTGCCCTGACCGGCATCACCGACGACATGCTGCGCAGCGCGCCCCCGCTGTCCGCGGCCCTCCCGGCCTTCCTGGAGTTCGCCCACGGCGCGGTGCTGGTGGCCCACAACGCCCCCTACGACGTGAGCTTCCTCAAGGGTGCCTGCGCCCGCCTGGACATGCCCTGGCCCGATCCCCAGGTCGTGGACACCGCCCGCCTGGCGCGCCATGTCCTGACCCGCGACGAGGTCCCCAACTGCAAGCTGGGCACGCTCGCCCGGCACTTCCGCACCGAGGTCACCCCCAACCACCGCGCCCTGGCCGATGCCCAGGCGACCGTGGACGTCCTGCACGGCCTGATGGAGCGGGTCGGCAACCTCGGCGTGCACAGCCTCACCGAGCTGCAGGGGTACAGCAGCCGGGTGCCCGACGCGCGACGGCGCAAGCGCGGCCTGGCGGACGGCCTTCCCGACGGGCCGGGGGTCTACGTCTTCGAGGACTCACAGGGTGCGGCGCTGTACGTGGGCACCTCCCGCTCGATCCGCCGGCGGGTGCTGTCCTACTTCACCGCCGCCGAGCAGCGCCGCCGGATGACCGAGATGGTCGGCCTCGCGGCCAAGGTCGTCGCGGTGCCCTGCGCCACCCCGCTGGAGGCCCAGGTGCGCGAGCTGCGCACGATCGCCGCACGTGCCCCGCGGTACAACCGTCGATCCACCCGGCCGCAGAACGCCGTCTGGCTCAAGCTCACCGTCGAGCGGTTCCCCCGGGTCAGCGTGGTGAGCACGGTCCGCGACGACGTCGAGCGCGGCGCGCGCTACATCGGGCCGTTCACCAGCCGGCGTACCGCCGAGGCCGCCGCGGAGGCGCTCGCGGAGGCCCTCCCGCTGCGCACATGCTCCCAGTCGCTGTCGAGCCGGCCCAAGGCCTCAGCGTGCGTCCTGGCCGAGCTGGGCCGGTGCCCGGCGCCCTGCGTCGGGGCCGTGACCTCCGAGGAGTACGCAGCCATCGTCGCGCGGGCGCAGCGCGCGCTCGGCAGCGACCCGGCGGAGGTCGTGGACGCCCTGACCGCCCGCATGGACGTCCTCGCCGGGCAGGAGCGCTACGAGGAGGCCGGCGCGTGGCGCGACCGCCTCAGCGCCCTGCTGCGCGGGGTGGACACCGCCACCACCAGCGACGTCCTGGGCCAGACCCACCAGATCGTCGCCGCCCGGCCGACCGACGACCGCGGCTGGGAGGTGCACGTCATCCGCCACGGCAGGCTGGCCGCGGCGGGGGTGATCCCGGCAGGGGTCGACCCCACCGGTCCGCTTGCGGCGATCCTCGCCGCAGCCGAGGAGGTGGCGGCGCCGATCCGGCCCACGACGGCGGCCCTGCCCGAGGAGACCCAGATCCTGGCCCGCTGGCTGTTCTCCCCCGGCGTCCGCCTGGTCAACCACGACGGCCCGCCCCTGGCCCTGCCGCGACGCGGGGCGGCCTCCCGCCGCGATGCCTTCGAGGTGGACCTGCGTGACCCCGTGCTCGGGCTGGTCCGCTAGGACACTGGCGTCGCCGGGATCAGTGCTGGTGCTCGGCGATCTCGGCCGCGGCCTGGGAGCCGGACTCGACCGCCTCGTGCAGCTCGTGGTCGATGTGGACCTGCGCTGCCGCCAGCTCCTCGTCGGTCGGCAGGGGCACGTTGTCGGCGAAGAAGAACCGGGAGAAGCGTGACCTGCTCCGCTCCCGGCGTCCGGCCGGGTTGGCCACGCCGTTCTCGTCGACGGCCTCCGGCAGCGCCAGTGGCTCGACGTCCGTCTTCGACAGGATCTTGGCCCGGTACTCCTCGTCCACGGGCTCGTGGATCTCGAGGAACTCCCCGCTCGGCAGGCGCAGCACCCGACCGGTCTCCCGACCGTGCAGGAGCAGGTCGCGATCCCGGCGCTGCAGCGACAGGGCGATGCGCTTGGTCACGATGAATGCCACGATCGGCCCGACGACCAGCAGGACCTGCAGCACCCGGATCATCGTGTTGAAGCTCAGGTCGAAGTTGTAGGCGATGATGTCGTTGCCGCCGCCGATCATGAGCACGATGTAGAACGTGAGCATCGCGGCACCGAGGGCGGTGCGGGTGGGGGCGTTGCGCGGACGGTCGAGCAGGTGATGCTCGCGGTTGTCCTTGCCGGTGGCGTACCGCTCGATCCATGGATAGGCGCCCACCAGCACGAGCAGCAGCGGGGCGAGGACCATCGCCGGGATGATGAGGCTGAGGGTCAGGGTGTGGCCGAACGCCGTGATCTCCCACGGGGGCATCAGGCGCAGGGCCCCGTCGAGGAAGCCCACGTACCAGTCGGGCTGCGAGCCGGCGGTGACCTGGTCGGGCATGTACGGTCCGTAGGCCCAGATCGGGTTGATCTGGAACAGCCCGGCCATCGCCACGATCGTGCCGAACACGACGAAGAAGAAGCCGCCGGCCTTGGCCATGTACACCGGCATGAAGGGGTAGCCCACGACGTTGTCGTTGGTGCGGCCCGGGCCCGGGAACTGCGTGTGCTTCTGGTACCAGACCATCATGAGGTGGGCGGTGACCAGCCCGAGGATCAGCCCCGGGACCAGGAGGATGTGGATGCCGTAGAGCCGCGGGATGAAGGCCGTCCCGGGGAACTCGCCGTCGAAGAGCAGGAACGAGAACCAGGTGCCGATCACCGGCGAGGCCTGGATGATGCCCTGGGTGATCCGCAGGCCCGTGCCCGAGAGCAGGTCGTCTGGCAGGGAGTAGCCCGAGAAGCCGGCCGCGATGGCCAGCAGGAACAGCACGACCCCGATGACCCAGTTGAGCTCACGGGGCTTGCGGAAGGCTCCGGTGAAGAACACGCGCAGGAGGTGGATCGCGATCGCGGCCACGAAGAAGAGCGCCGCCATGTGGTGGATCTGGCGGATGAGCAGCCCGCCGCGCACGTCGAAGGAGATGTCCAGCGTGGAGGCCATGGCCTCACTCATCTTCACGCCCTTCAGGGGGGCGTAGGAGCCGTCATAGACGACCTCGATCATCGACGGCTTGAACCACAGCGTGAGGTACACGCCGGTGAGCAGGATGACGATGAAGGAGTACAGGGCGATCTCGCCGAGCATGAACGACCAGTGGTCCGGGAAGACCTTGTTCAGCTGGCGCCGCATGAAGCTGGAGTTGCCCAGGCGATCGTCGACCCAGCCCGCGCCCTTGCCCCCGGTCTCGTACACCACACTCATGAGCGCTCCCAGAAACTCGGTCCGACAGGCTGCTGGAAGTCACTGACGGCCACCAGGTAACCCTCGTCATCGACGGTGATCGGCAGCTGCGGCATCTGACGGGCCGCAGGACCGAACACCACGTTGCCCGAATCCGCCAGGTCGAAGGTCGACTGATGGCACGGACACAGCAAATGGTGCGTCCGCTGCTCATAGAGCGCAATCGGACAGCCCACGTGGGTGCAGATCTTCGAGTACGCCAGGATCCCCTGGTAGTCCCACGCCTCGCCCTGCTGGGAGACGATCTCGTCGGGCCGCATCCGGACGAGGATGATCGCAGCCTTGGCCCGGGCGTTGAGGTTGCCCTCCTCCTCCTCGATGTCGTGGAGGTTTGCCGGAACCGCCGCGACCAGGCCACCGACAGGCACGTCCTGCGGCTTGATCGGGTTCAGCGAGACGTCGGTGACGATGCGCACGTCGGTGTCCCAGATCGTCTGCTCGAGCTGCTCCGCGGGGCTCAGGGCGCCCTTGGGGGCGACGTAGAGGTCGCGCAGCAGGATCACCAGCGGGAGCGGGAGCACCAGCATCGCGCCGATCAGCGTGCGCCGGATGATCGGGCGCTGGGCGAACCCGGAGTCGGCCAGCCCGCGGTCGAACGCCTCGACCGCCGCCTGGCGCTCGTCCGGTGCCGAGCGCATCTCGTGACGCATCGCCACGACCTCGTTGCCGGGCATGAGCTTGCGTGCCCAGTGGATCGCGCCCAGGCCGATCAGCAGGATGCCCAGGCCGAGGCTCAGGCCCAGCGCCAGGTTCAGGGCGCCGACCGGGCCGAGGAACGGCACGTTGATCCCGGCGTCGACCGGGATCACGACGTAGGCGACGACGGACGCCAGGATCAGGACCGCGGCCAGCACGAAGAGCGTGGCCACCTGCCGCTCGGCCCGCGTGGCGGCCCGGGGGTCGACGTCCGTGCGCCGGGGGTGGTGCGCTGCGGTCGCCGTGACGAAGTCCGGCTGGGTCTCGGTGGAGTCACTCATCGGACCTTGGCTCCGATCCAGACGGCGAACCCGGCCATGAGGCCGAGCGCGAGGGTGAACAGCAGTGCGCCTTCCGTGACGGGGCCGAAGGAGCCCAGCGCCCACCCTCCGGGCTGGGTCTGGGACTGCAGGTGGGCGACGTACTTGAGGATGTCCTGCTTCTCCGCCTCGCTCACGGTGCCGTCACCGAACACCGGCATGTTCTGCGGCCCGGTGAGCATCGCCTCGTACACCTGCTGGGGGGTGGACTCCATGAGGCTCGGCGCGTACTTGCCCTGGGTGAGTGCGGCACCACTGCCGGCGAAGTTGTGGCACTGGGCGCAGTTCGTGCGGAAGAGCTCGCCGCCGACGGCGAGGTCGGCGTTCGTGGTGTCGAGCTGCTCAGCCGTCGGGATGGCGGGCCCGGGGCCCAGGGTGGCGATGTACGCGGCCAGTGCGGCGATCTGCGGCTCGGTGTAGCTGGGATCCTTGCGCTCCACCTGCACGGTGGGAGCCGCCAGCGGCATGCGGCCGGTGGACACCTGGAAGTGCACCGAGGCTGCACCCGCCCCGATCAGGTTCGGGGCGACGCTCGTGCCCTCGGCGTTGAGCCCGTGGCACGACGCGCAGCCCTCGAGGTAGAGCGCCCTGCCCTCCTCCACGGCGGTCTCGCTGTGCGGGGAGCCGGCGGCACGGGCGGCGGTGCTCGTGGTCACGAGCGCGTAGATCGTGCCGATGATCGCGAGTGCGCCGAGCAGCAGCAGCATGAGCGCTGCTGGGTGCCTGCGTCGGGCTGCTTGACTGTTCACTGGCCTACCTCTGCAGGGATCGGTTTGCGGGGGCGGGGACGACCGGGACGGGCACTACTGGAGCACATAGATCGTGAAGAACAGCGCGATCCACACCACGTCGACGAAGTGCCAGTAGTAGCTGGTCACGATGGCCGCCGTGGCCTGCTCGTGACCGTACCGCCGGGAGGCGTAGGACCGGGCCAGCACGAACAGGAACGCCACCAGTCCGGCGATCACGTGCAGCCCGTGGAAGCCCGTGGTCAGGTAGAACGCCGAGCCGTAGGCCGAGGACGACAGCGTCAGCCCCTCGACGGAGATCAGGTGGGCGTACTCGAAGACCTGGCCGCCGATGAAGATCGCGCCCAGGACGAACGTGAGGATGTACCAGCGCTGCATGCGGTGCAGGTCACCGCGCTCGGCGGCCAGCACCCCCATCTGGCAGGTCACGCTCGACGAGACCAGGATCAGGGTGTTGATCGTGGCGAACCCCACGTTGAGGAACTGGGTCTCCTCGGCCCACACCTCAGGGTTCGTCGAGCGGAGCGTGAAGTACATGGCGAAGAGCCCGGCGAAGAACATCAGCTCGCTGGACAGCCAGATGATGGTGCCCACAGCCACCTTGTTGGGGTGGGTCGGGTGGGCACCTGGGTGCGCGGAGGTCACAATGGTTGTCGAAGCCACGCGCGCAGTCTGTCAGATGTCGTCCAGACTTCCCACCCGGACCCCGATCCCGACGCCCACGTGTCCTGACCTGCTCCCCCGTGCGGCTGCTGGGACGCAGTAGCATCGCCCCAGACCCAACCCACAGGAGTCCCTCATGCCCAGCCCCCAGGCCCCCCGATCGCTGCGGGTCATGGTCTACAGCGACGACCGCACGGTGCGTCGCGCCGTGATCACCGCCCTGGGCACCCGCCCGGATCCGGACCTCCCCGAGCTGGAGTTCGTCGAGGTCGCCACCGGACCGGTCGTGCTGCGCACCGCCGATGCCGGCGGGCTGGACCTGATGATCCTCGACGGGGAGGCCACCCCGACCGGCGGCCTGGGCCTGACGCGCCAGCTCAAGGACGAGATCCACCGCTGCCCGCCCATCCTGGTGCTCACCGGCCGCCCGCAGGACGCGTGGCTGGCCACATGGTCGCGGGCCGACGCCGTGGTGGGACACCCGCTCGACCCCGGTCAGGTGGCCGAGGCCGTGTCCGGCTTGCTGCGCACCCGGCTGCCTGCCACCACGCGCCCGTGAACGAGGCGCCCCTGACCGACTGGGTCGACGTCCTCGAGGCGCTGCTGGCCGGCGAGGACCTCAGCGCCCCCACGACCACGTGGGTGATGGCCGAGATGCTCACCGGCTCCGCTCCCCCGGCGAACACCGCGGCCTTCCTGGTGGCGCTGCGCGCCAAGGGCGAGACCGCCCGCGAGGTGTCGGGCCTGGTGACCGGCATGATGAACGCCAGCGTGCCGCTGGACATCGAGGGTCCCGTGGTGGACACCTGCGGCACGGGCGGCGACCGCGCGCACACGGTCAACATCTCCACGATGGCCGCCGTCGTCGCGGCAGCGGCCGGGGCCCGCGTGGCCAAGCACGGCAACCGTGCGGCCTCCTCGCAGAGCGGATCGGCCGACATGCTCGAGGCGCTCGGCGTGGTCATCGACCTCCCGGCCGCCGCTGCTGCCCAGGCGGGCAGCCTGCTGGGGATCACGTTCTGCTTCGCGCCGGTGTTCCACCCCGCCATGCGCCACATCGGCCCGATCCGCCGGGAGCTGGGGATCCGTACGGTCTTCAACGTCCTGGGTCCCCTGGCCAACCCCGCCCACCCTGCGGCCCAGGTGCTCGGCGTGCCGACCGAGGCGATCGGCGAGCTCATGTCCGGGGTGCTGGCGGCCCGGGGCACCCGAGCCCTCGTGGTGCACGGCGACGACGGCCTCGACGAGCTCACGGTCTACACCACCTCCACCGTCTGGGACCTCACCGGCGAGGAGCCCCGACGGGTCACCCTCGACCCCCGGGACCTCGGGATCGCCATGCCGGCTCCCGACGCGCTGCGGGGTGGGTCGGCCCGACGCAACGCCACGGTCTTCCGCACGCTGCTGGACAGCCCCGATGACCCCTCGGTCGCCGGGATCCGCGATGCGGTCTGCCTGAACGCCGCTGCAGCGCTGGTGGCCTACTCCGCAGCCGGGGGCAGCCTCCCGGTCGACATCCCCGAGGCATCGACCGACCTCGCGACCAGGATGGCCGCAGCCCTCCCCGCGGCTGCGGAGGCCCTCGCCTCGGGCGCTGCGCGACGCCTGCTCGACCAGTGGATCAGCACCAGCCAGGACCTGCAGCCCTAGGAGGCATCGATGGCGAAGTCCGCGCGCCAGCGCGCGATGCCCCGCACGCCGCAGGAGCGTCCGACGACACCCCCTGCCGCCGACCTCGCGGCGAGTCCGCCGAGTCCGCCCGCTCCGCCCGCTGCTGAGAGCACACGGGTTGCTGCGGCTCCACGGGCACCGACGTCCCGCCCGACCCGCGTGGAGCCGGAGTACCTGATCACCGGAACCCGGTGCACCGCGGGCCACACCCGTGGTCAGGAGCTCGACGCCGGTCGCCTGGGACTCGTGCCCAGCAGGAAGCGCGCTCGGATCGGCTTCGGGCTGGTCCTGTGGTGCGTGGCCGGCATGGCCGTCCTGGCCGCGGCCGGGATCACCTCGTGGACGTGGTCGTCCTGGGGCGGACAGGTCGCCCTGCTCTGGCTGGCGTTCGCCGCCGTCGTGGTCCGCCGCGCTGGGCACCGCAGGCGCTGCTGGGCGACGCGCACGTGGCGGCACGCCTGGGGAGGGCTGGCGCCGGGGTCCTGACCGGACGGGTCCGGTGCGGCCCGTCGCGGCTCAGTCAGAACTGGCGCTTGGGGCCCTGGTAGTACTCGAAGACCCAGTAGGCCGACGACATGATGATCAGCACCGCACCCGCAGCCACGATCCATGCGGCGAACGCCAGGCCGGCGAACGTGATGGCCGCCGAGAGCCCCACCATCAGCGGCGCCCAGGAGTGCGGGCTGAAGAAGCCGTAGTCCGGGTCAGCGTCCCAGATCTCGGCGTCGGCGAGGTCCTCGGGCTGGTCGGGCAGTCGCGTGGCCGTGACAACGAGGTAGAAGCCGATCATCGCCGAGAGGAACCCGGTGAGGACCAGCGCGACCGTGCCCACCTCGTCGTGGGACATGATCCAGTACACGCCGGCGACGAGCAGGTAGAAGGCCGCGCCACCGAGGAACAGCTTGCCTGCGAGCTTCACGAGATCTCCCCCTTGGCCTTCGTCTGGGCCTCGAGCGTGGCCAGGTACCCGGCGGAGTCCCAGTCAGCCAGTTCCGGGTGGTGCAGGTCGAACGCCGGGCGCTCGGAGCGGATCCGGGGCAGCGACACGAAGTTGTGCCGCGGCGGCGGGCAGGAGGTCGCCCACTCCAGCGAGCCGCCATATCCCCAGGGATCGTCGACCGTGACCTTCGGGGCGTACCGGGTGGTCCAGTAGAAGTTGTAGAGGTACACCAGCGTCGAGACGCCCAGGACCAGCGCGAACGCCGACGAGACCTGGTTCTCCAGGGTGAAGCCGTCGCCCGGGAGGTAGTCGCCGTAGCGGCGGGGCATTCCCTCGACGCCCAGCCAGTGCTGGACGAGGAAGGTCCCGTTGAAGCCGATGAACGTCAGCCAGAAGTGCCACTTGCCCAAGGTCTCGTTGAGCATCTTGCCGGTGAACTTCGGCCACCAGAAGTAGAACCCGGCGAACATCGCGAACACGACGGTGCCGAACACCGTGTAGTGGAAGTGCGCGACGACGAAGTACGAGTCGGACACGTGGAAGTCCAGCGGCGGCGAGGCCAGGATGATGCCGGTCAGGCCGCCGAACAGGAACGTCAGCAGGAAGCCGATCGCCCAGAGCATGGGCGTCTCGAAGGTCAGGGACCCGCCCCACATCGTTCCGATCCAGTTGAAGAACTTCACGCCGGTCGGGACGGCGATCAGCATCGTCATCAGGGCGAAGTACGGCAGGCTGACCGCGCCGGTGACGTACATGTGGTGGGCCCAGACGGCCATCGACAGGGCGGCGATCGCGATGGTGGCGAACACCAGGCCCTTGTAGCCGAAGATCGGCTTGCGGCTGAAGGCCGGCAGGATCTCGGAGATCACGCCGAAGAACGGCAGCGCCAGGACGTAGACCTCGGGATGTCCGAAGAACCAGAACAGGTGCTGGAAGAGGATCGCCCCACCGTTCTCCGGCAGGAAGACCACCGAGCCGAACTTGCGGTCGATCTCGAGCACCACGAGCGTCGCGGCGAGCACCGGGAACACCATCAGGATCAGCACCGAGGTCAGCAGCACGTTCCACACGAAGATCGGCATCCGGAACATGGTCATGCCCGGCGCGCGCATCGTCAGGATCGTGGTGACGAAGTTCACCGCACCGAGGATCGTCCCGACGCCGCCCAGGGCGAAGCCCAGGATCCAGAGGTCCGAACCCATGTTCGGCGAGAACTCCGCACCGGACAGCGGGGTGTACAGGAACCACCCGAAGGCGGCCGCACCACCGGGGGTGGCGAACCCGAACATGACGATCAGGCCACCGAAGAAGTACATCCAGTAGCCCAGCATGTTCAGTCGCGGGAACGCCACATCAGGGGAGCCGATCTGCAACGGCATGAGGAAGTTGGCGAACCCGACGAACAGCGCCGTGGCGAACAGGAGCAGCATGATCGAGCCGTGCATCGTGAACAGCTGGTTGTACTGCTCGAGCGTCACGATCTGCAGGCCCGGCTGGGCCAGCTCGCTGCGGATGAGCAGCGCCATCGCGCCGGCGATGAGGAAGAACGTGAAGGAGGTGGCCATGTAGAGCCGGCCGATGGTCTTGTGATCGGTGGTGGTGATCACCGAGACGATCTTCTTGCCCAGCGTGCGCTCGGGCCGCCCTGCTCCGGCGGTCACCTCCGCGGGACGATCGTTGAGAAGCGTCACAGCGTTCCCTCCGGCTCCGAGTAGCGGTCGGACTCCCAGTAGCGCTCGCCGTCGCGGCTGATGCGCTCGGTCTCGATCGAGCCGACCTGACCCTTGGCCCGGAGCTCGGCCATGCGCCGGTCGTACTCCGCGCGCTCCACGACCTTCACGGTGAACAGCATGCGGGCATGGTCGACCCCGCACAGCTCAGCACAGCGGCCGGCGTAGGTGCCGACCTTGTTGGGGGTCACCTCGAACTTGTTCAGGCGGTCGGGGAACACGTCCATCTTCATGAGGAAGGCGGGGATCCAGAAGGAGTGGATGACGTCCGGGCTCTGCAGCTCGAAGACGACCGACTCGTTGACCGGCAGGTAGAGGGTGGGGATGTCCTCGACCTCGGCGGTCCCGACGTCGTAGACATCGTCCTCGACGTAGTTGAAGGCCCAGCTCCAGCGGAACCCGACCACGCCGATCGTGTTGTCCGGGTTGGCCGAGACCTTCGTCAGCTCGATCTGGTCACGGGCCGTGAAGAAGAACATGCCCATGATCATCACCAGCGGGACGATCGTGTACATGAGCTCGAGGGGCACGTTGTAGCGCATCTGCTTGGGCGCAGGATCGCCGTCCTTGCGGCGGAAGCGGATGGCCGCGTACAGGATCAGTCCGCCTGTCAGCACGCCGACGATGGCGACTGCCACCCACGCCCCGAACCAGAGGCTCTCGATGATCGGCGCCTGCTCGGTGGCCCCCTCCGGGGCATTCAGGGACAGCGCCTCCTGCGCGCTGCACCCCGACGCCAGCAGGACGACGGCCGCGGCTGCTGCCCCGGCTCCCCACCGGCGCATCGACCGGTGACGGTCGGTGCGATCTGCTACCACGTCTGGTGATCCCCTCGATCGTGTGGGCGAATCTGCGCTCTGCGGGCACAGCCACGCCTCGGACGCTGAACGGGTGGAGACTAGCGCAGGAACGGCCCGGCGTGCCAACGGGGTCACCGCTACCGTGTACGGCATGTCGCGGTCCTTCGATGCCGCCTCCGGCCTGCCCCTGGGGCCCGAGGCCAGGCGTGCACTCGACGCCGCGCTGGACCACGGGTGGGCCGATCCTGCCCGGCTGCACCGCGACGGTCGGGTCGCCCGACAGCTGCTCGACGCCGCCCGGGCGTCCGTGGCCACGTGCATCGGCGGCCTGCCCCAGGAGGTGGTCTTCACCGCCTCGGGGACGCAGGCCCTGCAGGTGGGCCTCCTCGGGCTGGCCCGGGGGCGGCGAAAGGTCGGCTCGACGGTCGTTGCCAGCGCGGTGGAGCACTCGGCGGTGCTTCGGGCCGCCGACTGGGTGGCCCCCGGCGAGGAGCCCGTGCTCGTCCCGGTCAACTCTCACGCTGAGGTTGAGGTCAAGGCCTTCCGCAGGGCCGTCCGTGCCCCCGGGGTCGCCCTGGCGGCGGTGCAGCACGTGAACCATGAGGTGGGGGCGATCCAGCCCCTGGAGCCCGTGCACGAGGCGGCGCAGGGGGCCGGGGTCCCCCTGCTCGTGGACGCCTGCGCCGCGCTGGGGTCGGTTCCGGCCACCCGGCACTGGGATGTGCTGGCCGGCAGCGCCCACAAGTGGGGCGGCCCCGCCGGGGTGGGGATCCTGGCCGTGCGCACCGGGGTGCGCTGGCGCAGCCCGCTGCCCACCGATGAGGCGGGGCGCTGGGCCGGCTTCCCGGACGTGCCCGGAGCCGTGGCCGCAGCAACGGCCCTCGAGCAGGCCACGGCGTCGCTGGGTCAGTCGTCGCTGCACCGGGCCCGGCTGCTCACGATCCTGCGCGAGCGGGTGCCCGCCCTCGCCCCGGACGTCATCGCGCTGGGCCGGCCGGAGTCGGCGCCGCACATCGTCTGCTTCACGATCCTCTACGCCGACGGTGAGGTGCTGGTCACCGAGCTGGACCGCGCGGGGTTCGCGGTCAGCTCCGGCTCGGCGTGCACCGCGGACACGCGCCGGCCCAGCCATGTGCTGGCCGCCATGGGGGCGATCACCCACGGGAACCTGCGGGTGAGCCTGCCCCCCGAGGCGACCGAGGCAGACGTCGCCGGGTTCCTGGGCGCCCTTCCCGGTGCGATCGCGGCTGCGCGCGCGGCGGCGGACCGAGCCAGCTCGTGACGACGCCCGACGCCACCGTCGAGGCCCGCGGCGTGCTGTGCCCGGTCCCGATCATCCGCCTGGCCCGTGCGGCGGCAGCGCTGCCGGCGGACAGCCTGATCGAGCTGCGCACGGACGACCCGGCTGCCGAGTACGACGTCCCGGCCTGGTGCCGGCTGCGCGGCCACCACCTCGTCCTGACCGAGCCGCTGGCCGCCGACGCCGACGGGCCCGGGGCGGACGGGGCCGCGGCGGACGGGGCCGGGACGACCGCCCCGGAGCCGCATGCGCCCAACGCGCACCCCGGTCAGGCCCTGCGCCACCTGATCCGGCTGGGAGGGCCGTCCGGGCCGTCCGGTCCGCCGGGTCCGCCGGTCCACCCGGTCCGCCGGGTTCGCCGGGTTCCGCCTGACCGGACAGCACGGGTCGGCACGCCAGCACAGCCGGCAGCGCGCGCAGGTAGACCGGGCGCGGCACCTGGACCGCGCCCAACGAGGCCAGGTGCGGCGTGCACCACTGGACGTCGATGACCCGACGGCGGTCACCATCGGCGGCGAGGAGCTCAGCGAGCGCCACCACCGCGACCTTCGAGGCGTCGGTGCGCACATGGAACTTCGACTCGGCGGCGAACAGCCCGCCCACCTCCACGCCGAACAGTCCGCCGGCCAGTGCACCCTCGGCGTCCCAGACCTCGATCGAGTGCGCCCAGCCCAGCGCGTGCAGCTCCAGGTAGGAGTCCACGTACTCGGGGCTGATCCACCCATGCGGCCGGCGCGGGTCGGCGCAGGCGGTCACGACGTCGGAGAACGCCCGGTCGATGCTGACCTCGAACCGGGGCAGGACCCTGCCCAGGGACCGGGTGACGTGCACCTGGCCCGGCAGGAGGACGCCCCGCGGGTCCGGGGACCACCAGCCGAGGTCGCGGTCATCGGGCATCGCGAACAGCCCGGCGCGGTACCCCGCCAGCAGCATCCCGGGCGAGAGGTCGGCCCCGACGGCGACCATCTCCTGACCCGCGGGGACGTCGTGCAGGTCAGGCAGCGCCCACCGGGGCGGCTGCGGCTCGACCGGCATCGTCCGCGGTCAGGGCCGGGCCAGGCTGATGTGCGCGCCGATCTCCTCAGCGGCCTGGTCGCCGTACGCCTCCCGGATGCGCAGCAGGAACGAGCGGCGCGCCAGCTCGTACTCCTGGGTCCCGACGCTCTCGATGACGTGCGTGGCCAGCAGCGACCCCACCTGGGCGCACCGCTGCAGGGGCAGGCCCCATGCCAGTCCGGCGAGGAATCCGGCGCGGAACGCATCCCCGACGCCGGTCGGGTCGGCCTTGTGGGTCTCCTTGGGCGTGGGCACCTGGATCATGTCCTCGCCCTTGCGCTCGATCCGCACCCCACTGGGCCCCAGCGTGGTGATGCGGGTGCCCACCCGGTCGAGGATCTCGTCGCTGCTCCAGCCCGTCTTCTGCTCGGTGAGCGCGGCCTCGTACTCGTTGGTGAACAGGTAGGCGGCTCCGTCGACGAGCTGGCGGATCTCGTCGCCGTGCATGCGCGCCAGCTGCTGGGAGGGGTCGGCGGCGAACGGGATCCGCCGGTAGCGGCACTCCTCGGTGTGGCGCATCATCGCCTCGGGGTCGTTGGCCCCGATCAGGACGAGGTCCACGTTCCCCACGCGCTCGACGACCGGCCCGAGCTCGATGTCGCGCGCCTCCTGCATGGCCCCGGCGTAGAACGTCGCGATCTGGTTGGCGTGCTCGTCGGTCGTGCACACGAACCGCGCCGTGTGCCGCACCTCGGAGACGTGCACGGACTCGGTGTCCACGCCATGGCGCTGCAGCCAGGACCGGTAGTCAGCGAAGTCAGGCCCGACAGCGCCGACCAGGATCGGGCTCAGGCCGAGGACGCCCATGCCGAACGCGATGTTGGCCGCGACCCCGCCGCGGCGGACCTCGAGCTCATCGACCAGGAACGACAGCGAGATCTTGTCCAGCTTGTCCAGGACGATCGAGTCGGCGAACCGGCCCGGGAACGTCATGAGGTGGTCCGTGGCGATCGAGCCGGTGACGACGATCCGCATGCGTGGGCCCCCTGGTCGGTCGGTGACGACGCAGGTGACCCTAGCCGGTCAGGTCAGTGGAACGAGTCACCGCATGCGCAGGAGCCGGTCGCGTTCGGGTTGTCGATCGTGAAGCCCTGCTTCTCGATGGAGTCCACGAAGTCGATGGTGGCACCGGACAGGTACGGGGCGCTCATCCGATCCATGACGACCTCGACGCCGCCGAAGTCCTTGCGCACGTCGCCGTCGAGCGAGCGCTCGTCGAAGAACAGCTGGTAGCGCAGGCCGGAGCAGCCACCCGGCTGGACAGCCACGCGCAGGGCGAGGTCGTCGCGCCCCTCGGAGTCGAGCAGGGTACGCACCTTGTCGGCGGCAACCTCGGTCAGGACGATCCCCTCGCTGACGGGAGCGGTGGTCTCGGTGCTGGTCTCGGCGGTCATCGGTGCCCTCCTACTGAGCATCGTGGTGGTCTACATCTGGGCGAACGTGCACGAGCTGTGCCGCATTCCCGGTGCACCCATGCTGACACGACTTGCGGAGTTCGACCAACCGTCACCGGAGTCCCCGGGCGCGCCGGGTGCTCCCAGGGCGCCGTGATCATCCCCGCGACCAGGTGCGGGCCGCGCGGGCAGCGGCCCGGGCCACGCCCTCGCGGTGGGACTCGCCGGGCCCGGCCGCAGCAGGGAACGCCGCGGCCACCCCGGCCGTGATCCACTCGCGGCGACTCACCTCGACCCGTCCCGCGAGCACAAGCACCGGCACCGCGCGCTCGAGCGCCGCCGCGGCGACCCCGGCCACGACCTTGCCGCGCAGGGACTGCCAGTCGAAGGACCCCTCCCCGGTGACCACCAGGTCGACGCCGTCGATGAGGTTCGGCAGATGTGCTGCCTCGAGGACGGTGCCGATGCCCGGGACGCGGCGCGCGCCGAGCCGGATCAGTGCCGCCCCGAGGCCTCCACCGGCCCCGGCACCGAGCGCCACAGCGGCTGAGCGTCCGTCCTCGGATCGGCCCAGCATCGTCGCCCAGTGGGTCATCGCCCCCTCGAGCTGCTCGACCTGCTCGGGGGTGGCGCCCTTCTGGGGGGCGAACCCGCGGGCGGACCCACGGGCTCCGAGCAGCGGGACGTCGACGTCGGTGGCCACCTCCAGGGTGCACCCCCGCACTGCCGCGAGGGCCGGGGTGAGGTCGACCGAGGCCAGGGTTGCCAGCGGGCCACCTCCGTGGGCCAGCCCTCCGGCCGGGTCCGACGTGGCGCCGAGGGCGTCCAGGAGACCCGCTCCCCCGTCGCAGGTCGCGGTGCCCCCGACGCCGAGCACGATCCGGGGCGCGCCCCGGCCCAGGGCTGCGGAGATGAGCTCGCCGACGCCTCGCGAGGTCGTGCGGGTGGGATCCCGCTGGTCGACCGGGACCAGGTGCAGGCCCGCAGCGCTGGCCGACTCGATCCACGCCGTCCCGTCGCCGGTCATCAGGTACTCGGCCTCGACGGGTCCGCCCAGGGGCCCGGTGACCGACAGCGCGTGGCGGGTCCCGCCCCGCCCGGCCGCGACGGCGTCGAGGAATCCGGGCCCCCCGTCGGAGAGCGGGCGCAGCACGAGGTCGTCGCCGGGAGCGACCCGGGACCATCCCTCGGCCATCGCCTCGGCGGCCTCGGCCGCACTGAGCGTGCCGGCGAACGAGTCCGGGCAGAGCAGCACCTTCACGAGCCCGAAGTCTGGCACCCGCGCGGGCGGCCCGACGCCGCGCTGTGTGGAACGATGGTGATCCCCGCACGAGGAAGGCCCCGCGATGACCGACACGGCTGCTTGGACTGAGCCGCAACCGACCCCGCTGGCCCTGCTCCTGCTCGGCCAGGGCGCGGATCCCGACACGGAGAAGGGCGTCGAGTGCCCTGGCGCCCTTCCGCCGGCCTCGGACCCCGACCTGGTCGCGCGGGCCTGGCGCGCCCGCGAGGCGCTCGGGTCACGGGCCTACATCCTCGGCCACCACTACCAGCGCGACGAGGTGATCCAGTTCGCCGACGTCACCGGCGACTCGTTCAAGCTCGCCCAGCAGGCGGCGGCACATCCGGAGGCCGAGTTCATCGTGTTCTGCGGCGTGCACTTCATGGCCGAGAGTGCCGACATCCTGACCACCGACGACCAGCAGGTGATCCTCCCCGACCTCGCCGCCGGCTGCTCGATGGCCGACATGGCCGAGATCGGCCAGGTGGAGGATGCCTGGGAGCGGTTCGTCGACCTCGGGTTGGCCGAGTCGACCATCCCGATCACGTACATGAACTCCACGGCCGCGATCAAGGCGTTCACGGGTCGCAACCGGGGCACGATCTGCACGTCGAGCAACGCCCGCCAGTCCCTCGAGTGGGCCTTCGAGCAGGCGGAGCGCGTCTTCTTCCTGCCCGACCAGCACCTCGGGCGCAACACCGCGGTGCGCGACCTGGGCCTGAGCCTCGAGGACTGCGTCGTCTACGACCCGCACCGGCCCGGCGGCGGGCTCACCGATGAGCAGATGCGTGCGGCGAAGGTCGTGCTCTGGCGCGGCCACTGCTCGGTGCACGGCCGCTTCACCGAGGCGGTCGTCGACGAGGCCCGGGAGCGGATCCCCGGCGTCAACATCCTCGTGCACCCCGAGTGCCGCCACGAGGTCGTCCAGAAGGCCGACTACGTGGGCTCCACGGAGTACATCATCCGGGTCCTCGAGGCCGCCGAGCCCGGATCCGCGTGGGCGATCGGCACCGAGCTGAACCTCGTGCGCCGGCTGGCCAACGCCCACCCGGACAAGCAGGTGACGTTCCTGGACCGCTCGGTCTGCTACTGCTCGACCATGAACCGGATCGACCTGCCGCACCTGGTCTGGGCGCTGGAGAACCTGGTCGCCGGCAACGTGGTGAACCGGATCGTGGTGGATCCCGACACCGCGCACTGGGCCAAGGTGGCCCTCGACCGGATGCTCGCCCTCCCCGGCGTCGGCGCAACCCCCACGCCGGACTGACGCGATACCTCCACCCGCAGACCTCCCGGACGGTCCAGACCCTCCCGGACGGGTCAGACCCTCCCGGACGGTCCAGACCCTCCCGTCCGTCAGGGAGGCTCTGTACCTTGGTGGAGGGTCTGCGTCGTGCCGAGCGCGCTACAGCCCCGGCGCCCCCCAGATCGGGAACCAGCGCGTCAGGTCCTTCTCGACGGCGAGCTCGTCGCGCAGGAGATCGCGGATCTGCAGCTCCAGGACGGTGTCGCGGGTCTGGCCGTCGGAGGGGGCGAAGGGGTAGAACGATCCCTGCTTGAACAGGTACACCATCGCCAGCGTCCTACCGCCCGCGCCCACGAAGGTCGCGGTCGAGCACAGCAGCTGCGGGCCGAACCCACTGTCCTGCAGCGACAGGTTCACGGCGTGCAGGTGCGTGACGAGCGCACCGACGTCCGGCGGATCCGTCGAGACGACGAGCCAGGTGTAGCCGTACTGATCGGCCGTGAGCTCCACCGCCGGATTGCCCGATGCGGCCAGCAGGGCCTCGATCTCGGCCTGGACCTCGGCGAAGGCGCGGCCGTCGGGAACCCGGAAGGCGACGGCGCCGGTTCCCGTGGCCTCGAACCCGAGGCTGGCCGACAGCGTGATGGCCGCGGAGGGCAGCCCGAAGATGGCATCGAGGTCCGGGCGGGCAGGCTTGCGCCGGCCCATGATCGAGTCGAACATGCCCATCTACTGGCCCAGCTGGGCGGAGATGCGGGCCAGCTGCTCCAGGCGCTGCTCCAGCGGCGGGTGCGTGGAGAACAGGCTGGCCATGGACTGCCCGCCCCCGAACGCCGGGGTGATGAAGAAGGCGTTCATGGACTCCTTCGCCCGCAGGTCACGGGTCGGGATGGCGCCCATGTCGCCGCTGATCTTCTGCAGGGCTCGACCGAGGGCCGCCGGACGGCCGGTCAGCAGCGCACCCGCGCGGTCGGCCGAGAGCTCCCGGTAGCGCGAGAGCACGCGGACCAGCAGGAAGCTGACCAAGTACACGACGATCGACACGACCATGATGAGCAGGAACGCGAGCGCGCTGTTGCTGTCGCTGTCCCGACGCCGGGTCAGGCCGCCCCACATCCACGACCGCGTGAGGAATCCGGCGAGGACGCCCACGAAGGAGGCCACCGTCATCACGAGCACGTCCCGGTGGGCGACGTGGGACAGCTCATGGGAGAGCACGCCCTCGAGCTCCTCGGCGTCGAGGCGCCGCAGGAGGCCGGTCGTGACGCAGACGACCGCGCGCTTGGTGCTGCGGCCCGTGGCGAACGCATTGGGCATGTCGGTGTCGGCGATCGCCACGGCGGGCTTGGGCATGTCGGCCATCGCGCACAGGCGGTCGACGAGGGCGTGCAGCTGCGGTGCCTGCTCCGGGGTCACCACCCGTGCCGACATCGAGAACAGGGCGACGCGGTCGGAGAAGTACCACTGCGCCCACGCCGAGCCACCGGCGATGAGCAGGACGAAGAAGGAGTTCATCCCCGCGTAGATCAGCACCGCCATCAGGGCGACGTAGAGCAGGCCGAGGATGAACATGGTCCCGCCCATCCGGGCGGTCAGTCCCCGATCGGGTGCGTACCGGTTTCGCGCCATGGCGGGCGTGCGAGCCTCCCTACGGTCCTACTGGGTTGCGGGGCCGGCGGGCGGGGCCGCCGGGGGCTGGGCAGCGGGTGGGGTGGGCGGGGCGGCGGAGTCCTCGGCGAGGACCGCGTCGACGACGTCGGCGGCCGGTGCTGCCTCGACCGCGGGCATCTCCGCAGAGGCGCCGGCGACGGCCGCAGGCGCCTCGGCGCCGCTGAGCTGGGCCCTCATGGCAGCCAGCTCGCTCTCCACCTGGTTGTCGGCGGCCAGTCGCTCCAGCTCCACGGTCAGGGAGTCCTTGCCGCCGGTCACCTCCAGCGCACCGGTGGCCATGAGCTCCTCCATCGCGCCGGCGCGGGCCTGCATCTGGGCGGTGCGGTCCTCGGCGCGCTGGATGGCCAGTCCCACGTCGCCGAGCTCGCTGGAGATGCCGGTGAACGCCTCATTGATGCGCACCTGGGCCTCCGCGGCCGAGTAGGTGGCCTTGATGGTCTCCTTCTGGGTGCGGAAGGCCTCCACCTTGGTCTGCAGCTGTTGGGAGGCGACCGTCAACTTCTGCTCCTGGACGGTCAGCTGCTCGAGCTGCACGTGCAGGTCGGCGATCTGCTGGCTCAGCGTCGACTTGCGGATCAGCGCCTCCCGGGCGAGGTCCTCGCGACCGGCACCGAGCGCGGCCCGGGCCTGGTCGTCGAGCTTGGCCAGCTGCTTGTCGAGGCTGGCGATCTGCAGCTCGACGCGCTTGCGGCTGGTCGCCACGTCGGCCACACCCCTGCGGACCTTCTGCAGCATCTCCAGCTGCTTCTCGTAGGAGTAGTCCAGGGTCTGCGCGGGGTTCTCAGCCTTGTTCATGGCCGCGTTGGCCTTGGAGCTGAAGATCATCTTGAAGCGCTGCCACATTCCGGCCATGGTTCGCTGTCGCTCTCTTCCCAGGCGGCACACCCGCCGACGTTCACAAGCCTAACGCCCCACGGGTTGGCACGACGTACCCTTGGTCCGTGAAGTTCCTCTCCCGCACCAGCCGTGCTGAGCCCGCCCCCGTCGAGCCGGAGCCCGCAGCCACAGTCGGCAAGGGGCACCCCACGCCCTCGCGCAAGGAGGCACAGGCCCAGCGCAAGCACACCTTGAAGGTCTCCTCGGATCCGAAGGCGGCCAAGAAGGAGGCCAAGGCGCGGGCGGCGCAGGAGCGCCAGGCCTCACGGGCCGCGCTGCTGGCCGGTGACGAGAGCGCCCTTCCGAGCCGCGACGCCGGGCCGGTCAAGCGTTTCGTCCGGGACTACATCGACGGCCGCTGGGCAGCAGCGGAGCTGTTCATGCCGCTGGCCCTGATCGTGCTGGTCGTCGGGTTCCTCCCCTGGCAGAGCTGGGGCATGGTCAATGCCCAGGGCTACGTCTCCATGCTCTGGCTCATCCTGACGATGTTCATCATCGTGGACACCACCCTGCTGATGATGCGGATGAGGCGCGAGCTCAAGAAGCAGTGGCCCTCGGACGCGGACCGCAAGGGAGCGACCTTCTACGGCCTCATGCGCGTGCTGCAGATCCGGCGGCTGCGGCTGCCACCGCCCCGCATCCGCCGGAACGGCCGGCCCGTCGAGCCGAAGTAGCCCCCGGCGGCTCGGTGGATCTGCGCACCCGGCGGTGGCCGTTGGCCGCTGTCCGACGGGTGCTCTAGGGTCGAGCCATGGAGCATCGACGGCTTGGGGCCAGTGGTCTGTGGATCAGTGAGATCGCGTACGGCAACTGGCTGACGCATGCATCGCAGGTTGCCGAGGACGCTGCCACGGCGTGCGTCCACGCCGCCCTCGACGCCGGGATCACCACGTTCGACACCGCGGACGTCTACGCCCAGACGGGCGCCGAGGCAGTTCTCGGCCGGGCCCTGGCCGGGCAGCGTCGGGAGGGTCTGGAGATCTTCACGAAGGTGTACTGGCCCACCGGTCCGGGACACAACGACCGCGGTCTGTCGCGCAAGCACATCCTGGAGTCGTGCGAGGGCTCGCTGAGGCGGCTGCAGACCGACCACATCGACCTCTACCAGGCGCATCGCTTCGACCACCACACACCGCTCGAGGAGACGCTGCGCGCGTTCGACGACCTGGTCCGCGCGGGCAAGGTCCTCTACGTCGGTGTCTCCGAGTGGCGCGCCGAGGAGATCCGGGCCGCCCTCGACCTGGCCGCCCAGATGGGGTTGGACCGGATCGTGTCCAACCAGCCGCAGTACTCCATGCTGTGGCGGGTCATCGAGGCCGAGGTGGTGCCCGAGTGCGAGGCGGCCGGCATCGGTCAAGTGGTCTGGTCACCCATGGCCCAGGGCATCCTGACGGGCAAGTACCTGCCCGGCCAGCCGGTTCCCGAGGGCTCCCGGGGCGCCGATCCCACAGGGTCCACCTTCCTCTCCCGGTGGCTGCGCGACGACGTGCTCACCCGGGTGCAGGGTCTGCGCCCCCTGGCCGACCAGGCCGGCCTGTCGATGGCCCAGATGGCCGTCGCATGGGTCCTGGGCAACCCGAACGTCTCGACGGCCATCGTGGGCGCCTCTCGTCCTGAGCAGCTCGCCGACTCAGTGCGAGCCAGCGGCGTCGTCCTCGATGACGACCTCCGGGCGGCCATCGACGAGGTCCTCGGTGAGGCGATCGTCCGCGACCCGGCCCGGACCGAGTCCCCCGCCGAGCGACCCTGACGGCCCACCCGAAGGAGGAGTCGATGAGCTGGACCTGGCAGTACCACGCCGCCCAGGGTGCGCCGATCCCGGAGTCCGCCGCCCAGCCTGCCGACGGCTTCCCGACGCAGGCCGACGCGGAGACGTGGGTGGGCGAGGTGTGGCGCGACCTGCTCGCCGAGGGCATCGACGCCGTCAGCCTGTTCGAGGACGGTCGGCTCGTGTACGGGCCGATGAGCCTGCACCCCTCGCAGTAGGCCCTGGCCTGATCGCTCCCACATCCACCGGGGTTCCCACGCGGATGAGGGCGGGGTCGTGGATCCGATGGGCGCCATGGTCTTCCTCGGGCACTTCCCCCAGGCCCAGGATGGCTGCTATCCGGCGCGGGAGAACTCCGCGGCCAGGGCGAGCTGCTCGTCGGTGGGCCGGATGCCGGTGTAGAGCACGAACTGCTCAGTGGCCTGCAGGGCCTGGACCTCCGCGCCGGTGATCACCGCTGCACCCCGGCTGCGGGCGCGACGGACGAGCGGGGTCTCGATAGGCATGGCCACGACCTCGAACACAGTCTCGGCGGCGTCGACCACCTCGGGCTCCACGGGCAGGTCGGCCGCTGCGGGTCCGCCGGCCATGCCGACGGGGGTCGCGTTGATCACCAGGGCAGGGTGGTCGGCTCCGACCTCGGCACGCCACGAGTAGCCGTACTCGTCGGCGAGGCTCCGGCCGGTGGCCTCGTTCCGGGCCACCACGACTCCCTCGGCGAAGCCCGAGTCACGCAGGGCGGCCACGACAGCCCGCGCCATCCCACCGCTGCCCAGGACTGCGAACGTCGAGCCGGGATCGACGGCGTGCGAGCGCAGAAGGCTCACGATCGCCACGTAGTCGGTGTTGTACGCCCGCAGGTGGCCGTCGGTGTTGACGATCGTGTTCACCGAGGCGATCGCCGTCGCCGAGTCGTCCATCGAGTCGACGAGGGGGATCACGTCCTCCTTGAACGGCATCGAGACCCCACAGCCGCGGATCCCGAGCGCCCTGATCCCGGCCACCGCCGAGGGCAGGTCCGAGGTGGTGAACGCCTTGTAGAGGAAGTCCAGCCCGAGCTGGGCGTACAGGTGGTTGTGGAACCGGGTGCCGAGGTTGCTCGGGCGCCCGGACAGCGAGATGCACAGCTGCGTGTCCCTGGTGATCTCGGTCGTCTCCATGGTCATCAGACGGTACTCGGGCGCCTCCTCGGTCGACGTATCCACAGGTCGGTTCGGGGGCCTTTGCAGTGTCGGTGGGGTGGGGTACGGTTCTGTCAGGTGATCGAACACGTGTACGAGATGGGGGTCTCGGTGCTTGAGGTGGTGCTGACGGTGCGGGATGAACGCGGCCAGCCGATCGACGCCGCAGCAACGAGCGTCGAGGAGTTGGTGGAGGTGATCCGGGCCCGACCGCCGAGTTCCGAAGCAGGTCGGCGCGGGGAGCGGGACTTCGATGTGGAGGTCTTCGGGCCCGCGATGCTGTCCCTGGAGGCTGTCGAGCGCCTGTCTCGACAGGTCGCGGCCCTGCGCTCGGCGTGCGTGGCTGCCGTCGCCGACGAGACCCCGGGCGGTGCGGGCTCGGACCAGGTGCTCGATGAGGCTGTCCTGCGCCCTGGTCGTCTCGCGCCGCTCGGCGGCACATACCCGGGCCAAGGCCGAGGCCCTGCGCCACCAACCGGAGGTCTGGGCGGCCCTGGCCCGCGGGAGGTGGACCTGACGCGGGCCCGGATCCTGGCCGACGCGCTGCTGGAGATCCCCGCAACCGATCCCGACGGGGTCCCCCGCGAGGACTTCGAGGCGGAGTGTGCGGCGCTGCTGGCCGACGGCCTGGCCTACGCCCAGGACCACCCCGCCCGCCGCCTGGAGCTGTTCCTGCGCCGTCGGCTGCTGGCCCTCGGGTGTGGGGAGCGGCCCCGACGGCGCGCCCGGGGCCCGGCCGAGCGCGGCGTCTGATCGGGCACCGCGGGGACGGGACCGCCGACCTGGTGCCCGGCTCGCCAGTGAGGACGCCGAGACGCGTGATACTCCCGTCATCCGCGCCTGCGCACTGCGGACCGCAACGGAGACCCCACCCACACGCAGTCTCCTGCCCGCGAACCGGTGGACCTCTGGCTCGCCGCCGCCCTGGTCGACCTGATCCTCGACCCCCGGACCAGCACCAGCGCCCAGGGACGCGCGTGGTGATTCAGACGCCGGGAAGGCCCGGCGCCCGCGGGTCGACACCATCATCACGGTCACCATCCCCATCGACTCCCTGGCCGGCCTCACCGACGCACCCGGAGTCATCAACGGATTCGGGGCGATCCCCGCCGCCGACGCCCGCCGGCTGGCCGCCGGAGACGCCCGCTGGCGACACATTTCCTGACCAGCCGCACCACCGGCGCCGTCCTCGACGTCGGGACCCTGTCCTACCGGCCCCCCGCAGCACTCGACCGGCACGTCCGACTGCGCGACGGGACCTGCCGATTCCCCGGCTGCGCGGTCCCGGCAGCAGAGTGCGACCTCGACCACCTGATCCCCTTCCCCCAAGGACCCACCTCCGCCGACAACCTCCATGCCCTATGCAGACGCCACCACGGCCTCAAACACGACGGCGGATGGCACGTCCAAGCGACACCCGACGGCGGGCTGCACTGGACCAGCCCCCAAGGCGCACGCGCCACCTCCCACCCCGACGACAACCACACCCGCGTCGCCTGAAACGGGTCACGCAGGCCTGAAGGGCAAGGGAGAATGGCGCCATGACCAACCCGGTCACCACGCTGGGCGGCGCGGCCGGCCTCGGCGACCCGTCCGGCCGGGGCGACGACGCCTCCCTGCGCGTGCTGCACGAGGTCTTCGGCTACGACCGGTTCCGCGGCGCTCAGGCCGAGATCATCGATCAGGTGGTGGCCGGTGGGGATGCGCTGGTTCTCATGCCCACCGGCGGCGGCAAGTCATGTGCTACCAGGTGCCGGCCATGGTCCGGGCCGGGCTCGGTGTCGTCTCGCCGCTGATCGCGCTGATGAAGGACCAGGTCGACTGCGCTGCGGCCAGCTCGGTGTCGCTGCCGGCGTGCTGCAATTCCGAGCCTCGACGCCGCCGAGGCTCCGGAGCGTCGTCACGGCGTGACCTATCGAGGGCAGCTCGACCTGCTGTACGTCGCGCCCGAGCGCCTGCTGCCCGGCGATTCATCGCCACGCTCGAGCGGCTCCACGCCGGCAGCATCGCGCTGTTCGCGATCGACGAGGCGCACTGCGTATCGCAATGGGGCCACGACTTCCGCCCTGAGTACCTGGGCTTGTCGGTCCTCACGGAGCATTTCCCCGACGTTCCGCGGGTGGCGCTGACCGCCACCGCGGACCTGCTCACGCGCGCTGAGATCCGCCAGCGGCTGGCCCTAGGTGATGCTCCGGAGTTCCTCTCTCCAGGAGAGCTTCGACCGCCCGAACATCCGCTACACCGTGGTGGAGAAGGGCAACGCCCGCGACCAGCTCCTGGGCTTCCTCGCCGGCGACGGAGCGAACCCGTGTCTTCATCGGGTCCTCGGGGATCGTCTACTGCTCGTCCAGGAAGAAGGTCGACCAGACCGCGGCGTGGCTGTGCGACCAGGGTCTGACCGCGCTGGCTTACCACGCGGGCCTGGACCAGGCGGCGCGCCGCTCCGCCCAGGACCGGTTCCAGCGCGAGGACGGTGTCGTGGTGGTCGCCACGATCGCCTTCGGGATGGGGATCGACAAACCCGACGTCCGGTTCGTTGCGCACCTCGACCTCCCGAAGAGCCTCGAGGCCTACTACCAGGAGACCGGGCGGGCCGGCCGCGACGGTGAGCCGGCGCAGGCATGGATGGCCTACGGGCTGGCCGACGTCGTGCTGCAGAAGTCCTGGATCTATGCCTCGGACGCTCCCATGGAGATCCGCCGCGTCGAGGCCGGCGAAGCTCGACGCCCTGCTCGGGTACTGCGAGGCCGCCACCTGCCGGCGCGTGGTGCTCCTGGACTACTTCGGGGAACGCACGGAGCCCTGCGGCAACTGCGACACCTGCCTGACTCCGCCGGGGAGCTTTGGGACGGTACCGTCGCGGCCCAGAAGTTCCTGTCCGGGGTGATCCGGACCGGCCAACGGTTCGGCGCCGGGCACATCATCGACCTCCTCGTGGGCAAGCCCTCTCAGCGGATAGACTTCGGCCACGACCGGTTGCCCACGTTCGGAGTCGGCTCGACGCGACCGCCTGGCGCGGGGTAGCCCGCCAGTTGGTGGCGCAGGGGCTGCTCCACTCCGACTCCCAGTCCTACGGGGCGCTGCGGGTCACCGCCGCCGCCGAGCCGGTCCTGCGTGGCCAGGCGCGGC
>CAVQQP010000018.1:0-54511 GCA_963714995.1 uncultured Actinomycetes bacterium
GTCTGGTCGGCGCTCCGGTTCCGGCCGCTGACTGCCGCTGAGCGCGCGGCCGATCAGGCGTGAGCGGGGCACGGTCGGCTACTGCTGTCCGGTGAGCCCCTGGGCCAAGGCGCCGGCGGCGATCCCGGCTCGGAGGTTGTCGGCGTCCTCCTGGGACATGAGGCCGTTGGCGACCGCCAGGTCGAGGAGCTGCCCGACATCGGTGATCCCGACGGTCGCGGCCAGGCTCTTCAGCGAGTCCGGGATCGGGAGCTCGGACAGCGGGACGTCGAGGCCATCGGGAGCCTGCGCGTCAGGAGCCGTGCCGTCGGGAGTGGTCGCATCCGGGCTGGTGCTGTCCGGAGCCGCCGGCGGAGTGAGCCCCTCGAGGCCCAGATCGCCGGAGGCCAGCTGGGACGCCGCCGAGAGCAGTGGGTTCTGCGAGACCTGCCAGGCCGCGACGCCCAGGACGAGGGCGAGCGCTGAGGTGACCGCGGCGACCGCGACGGCGATCCGGGTGCGGGTGCGCTGGCTGCGGTACTTGGTCTCCCATGCGTCGGCTGCGGGGTTGCCGGGGATGTACCCGGGGGGGTAGCCCACGCCGAAGCCGGGCGCGTACCGCGGGTCGTAACCCGGCTCGTAACCCGGTGCCTCGCCCGTGGGCGGGTAGGGACGGGGGATGGCCGTCGTATCGTGCTGTCCGGGCGCGGGAGGTGTGTACATGTCGGTCACGGATCCATTGTGGGGTACATGCGACGGTGCCCCGACCCGGCTGGTCAGGGCGCAGTGCGACCGATGTTCGGGTTGGGTCAGAGGGCTTGGCGGGTGGCTCACCATCGCTCGGGCGACTTGGTGAGCGCCCCGGGCGGAGCCCGGTCGGCACCGCGGCGGATGGCCGCCCGTCAGCAGCGCCACATCCCGAACGCGGGGCCGTCGGAGGGCAGCGTGACCCGCCCGTCGGCGTCGGCTCGCAGGTCCGGGGTTCCGGCCAGCCCGGACGGCGCCGAGCCCACGACTGACGCCGGAATCCGCACTGGGGAGTGGTCCGCCCGCGCCGCGTGGACCAGCACCGTCTCGCCGGGGGCCTCGCGCAGGAAGGTCAGGGCGTCGTCTCCGACCGACAGCCAGCGCAGGCCTCCGGTGCGCAGCGCCGTGGAGTCGGCCCGGGCGTTGAAGAGCGCACGGGTGTGCGCCAGGCGTCGGGTGTCCCAGCGCTCGGGATGCGACCACGGCATCGGGATGCGGGCGTACTCAGGGCCGACGGCGGCCAGTCCGATCTCGTCGCCGGCGTAGATCATCGGAACGCCCGGGTAGGCCGCCAGCATCCCGAAGGCCACATCGACGACTGCCGGGTCCCCGAGGAGCGAGGCGACGCGATGGGTGTCGTGGGATCCGATCAGGTTCATCGCGTGCACCGTGCCCAACCACGGGGTCACCCCGGAGAGCTCACGCATGGCATCCACGACGAGCTCGCCGGGGAGGTTGGGGATCGTGGGGTACTTCGCGTGCTCATAGGGGCGCTGTTGGGGCGGGACGAGCCACTGCCAGAGCGGCCGGGTGAACGCGGCGTAGTTCATCGCCCCCTGATAGCCGTCGCCGAGCAGGTCCGCGGAGGCGTCGTGGTTGGACTCGGCCTGCAGGAAGTGCGCCGGGTTGACCGCAGCCATCGTCCGCCGGATCGTCGTGGCCACCTCGTGGCTGAGGTTGATGTCGCCGTGGATGCCGGTCATGTTGGCCACGTCGATGCGCCAGGCGTCCAGCCCGTGCGGTCCCATCCAGCGCGTCACCACCGAGTCCGGGCCGTCGTACAGTCGGCGGCGCAGCTCGAGCGAGCGGTGGTCGAAGATCGGCATCTCCGGGATGTCCCACCATGCGGCGTACTCGTCGGGGTGCTGATCGAAGAAGAAGAACCTGGCCTCGGGGTGGGTCGGGTCGGCCAGCGCGGCCTGGAACCACTCATGGGTGTCGCCGCAGTGGTTGGTCGTGAGGTCGCCCATCAGACGCATGCCGCGGGCGTGCGCGGCGTCGGCCAGGCGCGCGAATGCCTCGTCGCCACCGAGCAGCGGGTCGATCCGGTCGAACGTCGAGGCGTTGTAGCGGTGGTTGGACTCCGCGGGGAAGAAAGGGGTGAGGTAGAGCGTGCCCACCCCGAGGGAGGCGATGTGGTCCAGATGGGCGATGATCCCGTCGAGGTCACCGCCGTAGAGCTGGCGCGGGCAGTCCGGGCCCTCCCCGATCACCGGGTCGTCCCACTGCGCAGGGACCGCCCAGGCCGGGGCCGGGCGGTCGACCGACTTCGCGAACCGGTCCGGGAAGATCTGGTACATGGTGCCGGTGGCCCACTCCGCGGGCTTGGTGAAGGTACTGACCCGGAAGTCCGCGGCATCGGCCACGTCACGGCCGTGCAGCCCGGAGCCGTTGAGCCACTGGTAGCCGTTCGGCCCGCCGTCGAGCAGCCAGCGGTAGGACACGACGGGGTTGACGACCGGGATGTCGGCGCGCAACCACGTGTCGGACTCGTCCTGACGATCCACGACAGCAGGCACGAGTTCGGGCTCGCCGTCCTCGATCACGCGAACCCACGCGCTGGTCACGTCGCTGGCCCGCGGAACCCGCAGCAGCACCGTCGTCGAGCCGCCCAACTCGGGTGTGGGCTCGGGGACGTAGGTCGCCGACCCGTCGTGGTGCGGCAGCGACCAGCCGACTCGAGCCATGCAGTCCTCCCAGATGTGATGACGCCCACATGTGGTCCATCGCCCTCGCGGACCGCAACTGCTGGTTCACGGAACCGCCGCCAGAACGCTACTGCACCCTCAAGCCTCGCGGCGCGGCGCAGCAGGTCCCTTCACACCCTTCGGTCAGGCGGCGGTGCTGCGCAGGGCGTCGTGTGAATGCGAACGCAGACGGCGAAGGCATCCGCCCCCCCAGTGCGGCAGGAGGTCTTCGCGCAGTCGCTCGTCCGTGCGATCCGGGAAGGCATTCGGCCCCCAGTCCCCGGTGACGGGATCCATCCCGTAGCCCGGGCTCGTCACGAGGTTCCCGCCTGCCACGTTGAGCTGCCAGCCGGCCACCCGATGACCCATGACCTCACCTCCCTGACCTATACCTCCATTGTGCTCCCCTCGAGGGCGCCGTGACAGCCCTCGTGACGCCAGGCTCACTGCACGAAGACGCGGTAGCTCCATGGTGGGAGCTCGAGGCAGAGGTCCGCCCCCAACTCCACGTCCTCGCCGGAGAAGAACTCGGTGTACCTGCCGTGGTACAGGGACTCCCTGAAGGTTGCGGCTACCGTTCCGGGGGAGAGGTTGAGGACGGCGAAGACCTTGTCGCGCTCGGACTCCCGGACGAAGCTGAGCAGTCTCGTCTTGTCGGAGTTGGGCACGCGGACCATCCGGGCGCCCCAGGGAGCGTTCCACAGGGCCGTGTTCTCATGCTTGAGGGCGAACAGCCTGCGGTACAGGTTCCCGTGCGGGTGATCCCGCCACACGATCGGATCCCGCTCGAAGAACTCGAGCCGCTTGTCGTACCCCGCCTCCTGGCCGTTGTAGACGAGGGGCATCCCCTCGCCGATGACCGTCAGCACCATCGCGGCGTCCAGCCCGTCGCCGAACTGCTCGAACTCGGTGCCCTCCCAGGCGTTCTTGTCGTGGTTGGACACGAACATCATCCGCATCGCCTCGCGGGGCCAGTTCTTGTCGTTCCACGCGTAGTAGACCTCCAGGGCCGAGCAGTCGAGCGACCCGTGGCAGATCCGGTGCACGGTGTCGTTCCAGTGCCACGAGTAGGTCATGTCGAAGGAGGCGGCATGCAGGTCCTTCGACTCCCACTCGGCGAGCATGAAGACCGGCTTGATCCCGTCGAGCTCGGCACGGGTGGTCTCCCAGAAGTCGGTGGGCACGAAGCCGGCCACGTCGCACCGGTAGCCGTCGATGTCGGTCTCCTGGACCCAGTACTTCAGCGCCTCGGTCATGTACTGGCGCAATGCGGGGGACGCGTAGTCGAAGTCGATGATGTCGTCCCAGTCCCACCACGGGGTCGGGCAGAAGTCGCCCTTCCAGTCGCGCAGGTACCACTCGGGGTGATCGGTGACCAAGTGGTTGTCCCACGCAGTGTGGTTGGCGACCCAGTCCAGGATGACGTGCATGCCGAGGTCGTGCGCCGCCGTCACGAGGTGCCTGAAGTCCTCGAGGGTGCCGAACTCCGGATTCACGCCGAGGTAGTCCTTGACCGCGTAGGGGCTGCCCAGCGGGCCCTTGCGATTGACCTCGCCGATCGGGTGGATGGGCATGATCCAGAGGATGTCCGCGCCGAGGTCCTTCAGCCGGGGCAGGTGCGCCTCGGCGGCGCGGAATGTGCCCTCCGAGGTGAACTGGCGGGTGTTGATCTGGTAGATCGTGGCGTTCCGGCTCCACTCGGGGTGGGTGATCCGCACGTATGGGACCGGTTGGTAACGGTCTGCTGACATGGCCCGGACCTCGCTTCGTCGAACGGACAGCTCCTCGCCGGCGGCGACGCGGTCCCGGCGTCATGTCAGCGTAGTAGCGGGATGAGGGGGAACGCGGGCGGTGTGGGACCACCGCGGCGGCCGGGTGCGGGCCGCAACGGCCGCGGCTAGCATCCACCCCACGTGAGGCCGCGTCGTGAGGTGAGTTGTGGGCGATCCGCAGGGCAGTGCCGTAGGACGGCGCCTGGGCGAGGACCCACAGACGCTGGAGATGGTCGCTCGCCGCGTGGTCGGCAGCCACGCTGGCACGTTGCTGGACTGGACGGTCACCCGGCTGGAGGGCGGGGCGGGCGGCAACCCCACGTCGGAGGGCATCTACCGCGTCTCGGGGCACGTGGTGAACGGGACCGCCGCTTCGGCCTGGTCGGCCATCCTGAAGGTGGTCCGCTCACCGATCGAGACCGGCGAGCCGTGGGACGGGCCGGGCGACGCGATCTACTGGCGTCGCGAGGTCGAGGCGTTCGGCTCCGGGCTGCTCGACAGTGTCCAGGGCCTGGTGGTGCCACGGTGCTATGGCACGGTGGAGCTCCCGGAGTCGACCGCGTGGCTGTGGCTGGAGGACCTCGGGACGCTGGAGCGAGGTTCCTGGGGGCCGGCGGAGTACGCAGTGGCCGCTCGGGGGCTGGCGCAGTTCCACGCGCCGTACCTCAGCGGTGCTCCGATCCCGGACGAGCCCTGGCTCAATCGGGACTACCTACGGGGCTTCCACCAGTACCTCCTGCCCTGGTTCGAGCCGATGATGGCGCGCGCACGCGCGTCAGGTGACGGCCCGCTGCGGCGCCTGGATCCGAGATACGCGGCCCCGCCGGTCGCCATGGTCGTGGAGCTCGTGACCGACCCCGAGCCACTGCTCGCCGTCCTGGACGACATGCCGCAGACCCTCTGCCACCACGACACCAACATCGACAACTTGCTGGTGCGCCAGGGCCCGGACGGGCCGGAGCTCGTCGTCATCGACTGGCAGATGGTGGGTCCGGGACCGGTCGGGTCCGACCTCGGGCAGCTGCTGTGCGAGGTTCCCGAGCACCCCGGCCCGATGTCCGGGGCCGAGGTGGAGGCGGCCGCGCTGCGGGCCTACCACGAGGAGGTCACGCGGTGCGGGGCGAAGGTCGAGCTGACCACCCTCCAGCTGGCCCAGTCAGCCGATGCCCTGCTCCGCCAATCCCTGTGGCTGGTCCTGCTGCTGTGCCTGCGGCTCGAGGAGCTTGGGCCCGATGACGACGAGGGGGCGAGGGGGGTCATCGATGACTTCCTCGCGACCGTGGGCGCCAGCCGACTACCCCGGCTCGCCAGCCAGGTGCGCGAGCTCCTCTCGGCCGTTCAGGCCCCCACGTCCGAGTTCTAGCAGCGCCAGATCCCGATGCCTGGCCCACGGGCGGGGAGGCCCACGACCCCGTCGGCGTCGGCGTGGAGGTCTGGGGTCCCGGCAAGCCCGGTCAGCTCCGGGCCCACGACCGACATCGGGAGCCGGACAGGCACGTGGTCGGCGCGGGCGGCGTGGACCATGACGCGCTCCTCGGGGGCTTCGCGCAGGAACGTCATGGAGTCCGCGCCGATCGACAGCCAGCGCAGCCCGCCATGACGTAGGGCGGCACTGCTGGCGCGGGCGGCGAACAGGGCGGTGGTGCTGGCCAGGCGCTCATGATCCCAGGTGCTCCTGCCGACCCCAGGGGAAGGGGCGGCGGCCGTCCTCCCCGTTGATGCCCTCCAGGCCGATCTCGTCACCGGACCACAGCATCGGGATGCCGGGCATGGTGGCGAGCAGCCCGAACGCGACGGTGATCAGACCTGGGTCGACCAGCGCGGTGCGGATCCGCATGGTGTCGTGGGAGCCGACCAGGTTCAGGGCGTGCGCGGTTGCGCGCCAGGGCTGGGCCGCGGCGAACGCCCGCATGGCCGTCACGCTGCCCGTGCCGGGGAAGCGGGGGATGGCCGTGAACGGGCCCGGCTCGAAGGCGACCGGGCCCACGCGGCCTGAGCCACTGCCACAGGGGTCGGGTGAATCCGGCGTAGTTCATGGTGCCGTGCCATCCGTCGCCCAGCAGGTCGTGCGAGGCGTCGTGACTGTGCTCGGCGAGCAGCAGCGAGTCCGGGTCCGCCGCGGCCATGGTCGGCCCGCAGGGTGGTCGCGACCATGTGGTTCAGGTCGATGCTGCCAAGGCGCCCGGTCATGTTGGCCACGTCGATGCGCCAGCCGTCGAGCCCGCCTGCGCCCAGCCACCGGGCGACCACGGAGTCCGGGCCCTCGTACAGCCGCTGGCGGAGCGCGGTGCTTCGGTGGTCGAACTTCGGCAGGGATCGGTGGCCGAACCAGCAGACGTACTCGTCGGGGTGTCGCGTGAAGGTGAAGTACCCGGCCTCGAGGGAGCCGGGGTCGGCGAGCGCGGACTGGAACCATTCATGCCCTGCACCGCAGTGGTTGGTGGTCAGGTCGCCGAGCAGGCGCATCCCGCGGGCGTGCAGGGCGTCGGACAGCCTCGCCAGGGCGGCGTCCCCGCCCAACAGCGGATCCACGTGGTCGAAGGTGGAGGCGTCATAGCGGTGGTTGGAGCGCGCCGGGAAGACCGGTGTCAGGTACACGGTGTTCGCCCCGAGGGAGGCGATGTGGTCCAGGTGCGCGGTGATGCCGTCCAGGTCGCCGCCGTAGTACTGGCGGGCCGCCTGCGGGCCCTGCCCGATCACGGGGTCGTCCCACTCCTGCGGGATGGCCCAGTCGGGTGCCGGGCGATCGGTCGACTTCGCGAACCGGTCCGGGAACACCTGGTAGAGCACCGCGTCACCGGCCCATTCCGGTGGCGCCGGATGCGTGGTGATCCGGAAGTCGGAGGCGTCGGTCACGTCGTGGGCGTGCAGCCCGGTCCCGGTGAGCCACTGGTACCCGTCCGGCACCCCGTCGAGCAGCCAGCGGTAGTTCACCACCGGGTTCTCGACCGGGATGTCGGCCCGCAGCCACGTCTCGTGCTCGTCCTGCCGGTCCACCCGGGTCGCAGTCAGGGCCTGCTCGCCGTCGAGGTAGACGCGCAGGAGGGCCTGGCGAACTCCGCTGGCCCGGGGCACCCGCAGGAACACCGTGACGGTGTCCCCGAGGTCCGGCGCGAGGTCGGACACATACGTGGCCGAGCCGTCGTGATGGGGCTGCGCCCATTCGGGAAGGGACATCGTTCCTCCTTGGCAGGGGGAGGGGGTGGATTCAGGTGGCAGGTCGCAGCTCGATGAGCACACCCTCGCCGGCGGCGAGTCGCAGGTCAGCAAGGCCGATCGGGAGGACGTCGGGCTGGCCGACGCCTGCCCGGTCGGGGTCGGTCGACAGGACCAGCCCTCCGGCCGGAGGGAGCTCGAGGGGCAGTTCCGCGTCCGATGGCTCGGCCCCGAAGTTGACCGCCACGAGGTAGGAGGCCGCCTCATCCTCGCGGAGCCAGGCGAGGATGTTGGACCCGGTGTCGAGGGTCGTCTGCCCCCCGGACTGCAACGTGGGAATGCTCGTCCGCAGCGCGGTGATGCGGCGGGCGAGGTGCAGCGTGGACGCAGCGTCGGCCTCCTGAGCCGCCACGCTGAGCTCCTCTGCCTGATCGGGCAGCGGCAACCACGGCTCCCCGGTCGTGAAGCCTGCCCCCGGCCCCGCCACGGAGGGACGCTCCCACGGGATCGGGGCGCGCTGAGGGTCCCGGCCGTCGACGTCGACCACACGATCGGCGGGGATCCTCGCGTTGGGCAGGCCGAGCTCCTGGCCCTGGTAGAGGAAGGGGGTGCCGCGCAGGGCGTTCACGAGCAGCAGGGCACTGCGCGCGCGAGCCCGGCCCAGGCCCGCGTCGTCGAACCGGGAGGCGGCGCGCGGCAGGTCGTGGTTCTCGAGGAACCAGCAGGGCCACGCGTCGGGGTTGTCGGCCGTCGCGGCGTGGAAGCGGTCGATGAAGTCCCGGTAGAGCGCCGCGTCCCAGGGCAGGTCGACGAACTCGAAGTTGTGCGCCAGGTGCATCCCGCCGCCGCTGAGGAACGTGACGAATCGACCGAGGTCCTTGGCCCACAGCTCGCCGACCATCATCCGATCGGGGTACTCCTCGAGGACGCTTGCGCAGTCGGGACAGGCGATCGTGGATCGTCTCCCAGTCCTCGTGGCGAGGGGGATGCGCGGCCCTGGTGTTGCGCAGCTGCGGGGTCCTTGCCGATCTTGATGATCGCATCCAGGCGCAGGCCGTCCACGCCTCGCTCCATCCAGAATCGCACGGTCTCGTGCATCGCGGCCTCGACCTCGGGGTTGTCCCAGTTGAGGTCGGGCTGCGCGGGCGCGAAGGAGTGCAGGTAGTACTGCCCGGTCGACTCGTCCCAGTTCCAGGCGGGACCGATCGCCGCGAAAGCAGACGTCCAGTCGTTCGGAGGCCCGCCGTCCGGTGCCGGGTCGGCCCACACGTACCAGTCGCGCTTGGGGTTGTCCCGGCTGGAGCGGGATTCGAGGAACCACGGGTGCTCCTCGGAGGTGTGGTTGGCCACCCAGTCCAGGACGATCCGGATGCCGCGCGCGTGTGCGTCTGCGACGAGGCGGTCGAAGTCGGCGAGCGTGCCGAACGTGGGATCGATGTCGCAGTAGTCGCTGACGTCATAGCCGAAGTCGGCCATCGGCGAGGGGAACACCGGGGAGAGCCAGATCGCCTCGACGCCGAGGCTCGCGACGTGGTCCAGGTGCGAGCGGATGCCCTCGAGGTCGCCGACGCCGTCACCGTCGGAGTCGGCGAACGACCGCGGGTAGATCTGGTAGATCGCACCGCGCTTCCACCAGGGCAACGGGTCATGCGCGGATCGCTCAGGTGCGAGCTCGCGTCCGTCGCTCATCCCGGGAACGCTAGTGCCCGGGGCCGCATCGGCGCACCCCGGGCACTAGGACGTGCAGCTGAGTCCCTGACTCAGGCATCCACTCAGTCGCGGATGGCCTGTGACGTATCCGGGTCGAAGTAGTGGACACGCTCGACATCGACGGCGATCTCGATCTCGTCCCCGCGGTGCGAACGCGGGAGCGGGGGGCGAAGGAGGCGACGAACTTCACGCCAGCCTCGCCGGGGATGTGGATCTCCTCGCCACCGCCACCCTCCTTGGCCAGGAGCTTGGTGTCCTCGGTGACGACCGGCTCGCCGGGGAACAGGAAGTGGACGATGATCTCCGAGCCCAGGGCCTCGGTCAGGCTGACCTTGCCCTTGATCCGGCGCTCGGCCGGGGAGTTGGCCAGGGCGGCGTCCTCCATGTCCTCGCTGCGGACGCCGACCGCGACCGGCTTGCCGACGTAGTTGCTCAGCGCCGGGCGGGTCTCGAGCACGGAACCCGGGATCTCCAGGCTGGAGCCGCCGAGCTCGAGGATCAGTCCGTTGGGCCCCTGCGCGATGCGGCCCATCACCAGGTTCATGGGAGGTGAGCCGACGAACTGGGCGACGAAGAGGTTGTTGGGGGTGTCGTAGCACTCACCGGGGGTGCCCAGCTGCTGGAGGACGCCCGCCTTCATGACGGCCATCCGGTCGCCCATGGTCATGGCCTCGGTCTGGTCGTGCGTGACGTAGAGGGTGGTCGTCTTCAGGGAGCGGACCACGGCCGAGATCTCGGCGCGCATCTGCACGCGCAGCTTGGCGTCGAGGTTCGACAGCGGCTCGTCCATGAGGAACACCTGCGGCTCGCGGACGATCGCCCGGCCCATCGCCACGCGCTGGCGCTGGCCGCCGGAGAGCTGCTTGGGCTTGCGGTCCAACAGCGGCGTCAGCTCGAGCATGTCGGCGGCCTTCTTGATCCGCGCGTTCATCTCGTCCTTGGGCATCTTGCGCAGCTTCAGCCCGTAGGCGATGTTGTCGCGCACGCTCATGTGCGGGTACAGCGCGTAGGACTGGAACACCATCGCGATGTCGCGGCCCTGCGGGTCGACCTCGTTGACCCGCCGCCCCCCGATCCGCAGCTCGCCGTTCGAGATGTCCTCCAGGCCGGCCACCATCCGCAGGGCGGTGGACTTGCCGCAGCCCGAGGGACCGACCAGGACGAGGAACTCGCCGTCGGCCACGTCAATGGACAGGTCCTTGACCGCGTGGAATCCGTTGTCGTAGAGCTTGTTGATCTTGTCGAGCTCGACGCTTGCCATGTGTTCTCCTTCTCGGGTGGCAGCGGGGCCACAAATCACCTGGAGCCTAACTGTTCCGCCCGTGCCGTGTTCGGCAGTCACGGAAGGTCTGCGGGTGGTTGGTGTCGGGGCGCAGGGCACCTGGCCCCGACACCAACCGTGCGTGCACTGCTTCGATCAGCCCTTGACGGCACCGGCAGTCATGCCGGTGACCAGCGCGCGCTGGGTGAACAGGAACAGGAGGAACAGCGGGATCGCCGCGATCGTCGACCCGGCGGCGAACATGCCCCACTCCTGGTCCAGCGGGTTCGAGACCAGGGCGTACATGCCGACCGCCAGGGTCGTGTTCTTGATCTCGGGCAGGATGACCTGGGCGATGGCCAGCTCGTTGAAGGTGCCGGCGAAGGCCGTGAAGAACACGACCGTCAGGACCGGCGTGGCCAGGCGCAGGATCAGCCCGAAGAAGATCCGGGCGTGTCCCGCGCCGTCGATGCGTGCCGACTCGTCGATGTCGACCGGGATCGTGTCGAAGAACCCCTTCATGAGGAAGGTGTTCACTCCCAGCGCCCCGCCGAGGTACACGAGCATGAGGCCCCAGATGCTGCCCAGCCCGATGGCCGGGAACACGTCGCGGATCTCTCGGAGCAGCGTGTAGATCGCCGTCAGTGCCAGCACTGCGGGGAACATCTGGACCAGCATCAGCGAGAGCAGGCCGGGGCGCCGGCCAGCGAACCGGAGCCGGCTGAAGGCGAACGCCGCTGCCGCGCCCATGAACAGCGAGCCGGCCGCACCGATGAACGCGATCATGGTCGTGTTGATGAACCACGTCCAGAACGGGTAGGTCTCGCTGGTCAGAAGGTCCTCGTAGTTCGTCGGTCGAGATGGTCGTCGGGAAGATGCAGCGGATCGCCTCGACCCCCTGGTACTCCGGGGGGCACGCGGACGTGAGCGTGTTGCCACCACCCAGCGCCAGGCTGATGACGTAGAACGCCGGGAACAGCGCCCACGCCACGAACACGAGGAGCACCGCGTGGCGCCAGCCGAGGAGCCTCATCCAGCGGCCGAACGGCATCCGGTTGACCTCGATCTTCTCTGATGCGTCAGTGCTCATCGGCCGATCTCCTCAAGCTTCTTGGTCAACCGGAACCCGAAGGTCGACACCGTCCCGACGATGACGAAGATCACCAACGAGATGGCCGAGGCCAGCCCCAATTGCTGGTTGGAGTCGTTGAAGGCCTTTCGGAGGGTGTAGTTGATCAGCAGGTCGGTGTTGCCGCCATCCAGGAACGACGCCTCGAATGGACCACCACCCGTGACCAGCTCGATCAGGTTGTAGTTGTTGAAGTTGAACGCGAACGTCGTCACCAGCAGCGGTGCGGTCGAGATCAGCAGCAGCGGCAGCACGATGGTGCGGAAGGTGTGCAGGCCTCCGGCGCCGTCCACGTACGCCGCCTCCTTGAGGTCAGCCGGGATCGCCGTCAGGGCACCGGAGCAGACCAGCAGGAAGTACGGGAAGCCCAGCCAGAGGTTCACCATCAGCAGCGAGAACCTGGCCAGCGTGGTGTCGGTCAGCCATGGAAGGGCTCCGGGAAGTATCTGGTTGATCAGCCCGAAGTCGGTGTTCAGCATGCCCCTCCACAACAGCATCGTCATGAAGGAGGGCAAGGCATAGGGCACGATCAGCAGGAGGCGGTACCCGCCCGTCCACTTCATCCGGCGCTCGCTCATCACCATGGCCAGCAGCAGGCCGAGGGAGAAGTTCAGGAACGTCGTGGCGATCGCGAAGAAGAACGTCCACCCCGTGATCGGCAGGAATCGGGCGCGGATGGTCGGGTCGGTGAACAGTGAGGTGTAGTTGGACCACCCGACCCCCACGATCCAGCCGGGCAGCAGTTCCTTGCCGGACTCCGAGACGAACGAGCCGGTCTCCCCGTTGGCGGGGAACGTCTCACCGGTCTTGGTGTCCACCATGGCGTCGAGCTGCTCGTCGTAGACGTAGCCCGACTGCGCCTCGGTCGCCGCGCCGATGGAGATCGGTCGCAGGAACGAGCCGGTGTCCTCGTTGAGGGGCACGACCAGGGCGCTCCATTGTGCGTCGTAGTCCGGGTTCGACGTCAGGGTGCCCAGGTTGAGCGTGGTCCATCCGTTGACCGCAACCGCCTTGCCGTCCGTGAACGTCACGTCGGCTGGGTTGGCCGGGGTCAGGGCCTCAGACGTGCCGATCGACGCCAGCCCCGTCGTGGGGTCGGTGACCAGCATCCCGATGACGTCGTCCTGGACGATCGGGACGACCGGGTACTCCGGCGCGCCCGGGATGGGGGAGACGCTCTGCTGCTCGAGGGCGATGATCGCCGCTTCCTTGCTGTCCAGGTGCCCGGTCCCGTAGTTGGTGAACGAGGCGTACCCGGTGAAGATCATCGTGAACAGCTGGTAGACCAGCAGGAAGAGCAGGCCAGGCAGCAGGTACTTCATCGGCAGCGAGCGCTTGGAGAAGTAGACGACGTTGATCGCCACCAGCGCGAGCGCGAAGAAGACGACAGCGGGCCACCACTCGGCGGTGAAGGCTTGCGCGATGGCCCAGATGAGCAGCGCATCGATCAGGCCCACCAGGACCATCTTGGTGATCAGGTTCGCGGTCCCCGAGGAGCGGGAGGTCGTGACCTCCCGCTCCTCGACCGCCGTAGCGGTGTCGCTCATAGTTGCGAAGGATCCCTTCGTCAGCCGGCAGCGATCGCCGCAGCGATGCTGTCGGCGGCGTCGGTGATGGTCTTCTCCGGGTCATCTCCGGATGCGATCTTGAACTCGGCCAGGCCCATGTCGCCCCAGACGGACGCCATCGCGGGGATGGCCGGCATCGGCGTGCCCTGTGCGCCGTAGTCCATGAAGCCCTTCATGAGCGGGTCGCTGGCGACCTTGTCGGCCGACTCGATCCACGCCGGAGGACGCGGATTCTGCGCGTACATCGAATCCATCCACTCGGTCGTCATCACGTAGTCAGTCAGGAACGTCTGCGCGATGGAGGCGTTCTTCGCCTTGGCCGTGAGGAAGATCATCTGGGTGCCGGTGAACGGCGTCGCGATCGAGCCGGCGACCCCGGGGGTCTCCCAGTTCGGGACCGGGCAGATCTTGAGGCTGTCGCCGACCTTCTCGATGGTGCCGGGAAGGTTCCACGGGCCGGAGATCCAGTACGCGAGCTCACCGTTCTGGAAGGCTTCCAGGGCGATGTCGGCAGTCACCGAGGCCTTGACAGCACCGTCTGCAGCCAGCTGGCCGAGGCGCTCGGCTGCGGCGATCCCGCCGGGTCCGCCGATGCCCAGATCCTCGGGGTTGTACGAGCCATCGGCGTTCTTGCCGAAGATGTAGCCGCCGTCGGCGGTGAACAGCGGGTACCAGTGGTACGGGTCGCCGGTCTCACCGATGTGCATCCCGAACGCCAGGGTGGCCTTCTTGTCCTTGACCAACGCCAACCCGTTGTCCACGGCCTCGTCCAGGGTGGCAGGGCACTCAGGGGACAGGTCGGTGTTCATGTACAGGGCCACGTTCTCGACCGCGAAGGGCACGCCGAAGTTCTGGCCGTTGTAGTTCGCGCCCTGCAGGGCTGCTTCTGTGAAGCTCGTCGACTTCGCGCCGAGGTCCACAGGGGTCACCACGCCATTGGTCGTGAGCTCGCCCAGCCAGTCGTGGGCACCGCTGAACAGGTCCGGCACGTCGCCGGACTGGTTGCCCTGGACGACCTGCGCCCGGGCGGTCTCCGTGATGACGACCTCGCAGTTGACCCCGTTGGCCTCAGCGAACGCCTTGCAGGACTCCGTCAGAGGGGGGCCCGTGAACTTGTCGGCCCAGACGAGCAGGTTGCCCCCGGAGACGGGGGCGGACGACGAGGTCTCCTCAGTCGCGGTGTCGTCACCGCTGCTGCATGCGGACAGCAGAAGTGCGAGGCCGGCAGTAGCGGCCCCCACCTTGATGATGCGGCGCATGAATGCTCCGTTTCTATGTGTGTGAACCCGGGCCCGATGGGAACCCGTTGAGCCGCATCATGCCCGTTTTCGTGAGGCGGTGCGACGCGTGTGGCGGTCCTGGTGGGTTGTTACCAAATCGTTGTCAAGGCAGTCTGGTGCGTGCCCCACTGGTGACGCAACGCAGGGACGACCTCACTCGGCGTCGATGGCTGCCTGGATCTCGCGGCCGGCGGCCTTCATCGTCTTCGCCGGGTCGTCGCCGGACATGACGTCCACCTGCGCCTGGCTCAGTGCCGGCCAGACCAGGTCCATCTCGGCCAGGTTCGGTGTGGGGGCGGAGGTGTCCGCGTAGTCACCGAAGCCCTTGATCACCGGGTCGGCGGCGGCGATCGCGTAGGAGGCGACCCACGCGGGTGCGAGGTCACCGGGAGCAGCCAGGGCACTCATCACCTCAGTGGTCGCGGCAGTCGTGGCCAGGTACTCCTGCGCGCCCGCGGCGTTGCGGGCGAAGGCGGACTGGAACAGGCCCTGCGAGGTGACCATCGCCTGGGCTCGCGAGGCCAGCACCGAGTCGAATCCCGGGACTGCCTCCACCACGAACGGGACCCCGGACTCGCGCACCGGCTGGATGCTCCACGGACCGGAGACCAGGTACGGCGACCGGCCCGAGGTGAAGGCGGTGAGGGCCTCGTCCAGGGTCGTGTCCTTGTCCAGGGCGCCGTCCTCGGTCAGCTCGGCCAGGCGCGCGGCCGCCTCGACACTGCCGGGCTTGCCGACCTCCAGCTCGTCGGCGGTGTAGCCGCCCTGGGCGTCGAGGCCGAAGATCCTGCCGCCGGCTGCGCTGTAGAACGGGTACCAGTGGTAGGCGTCGCCCTGGGGGCCGACGGGCAGCGCGATCGGCAGGATCTGGTCGTCCTTGTCCGCGAGCTCGAGCCCGTTGCGCGCCATCACGTCGATGGACTCGGGGGGCTGCGGGGCGAGGCTGGTGTTGCGGAACAGGGCGAGGTTCTCGGTGGCGAACGGCAGGCCGTAGGTGCGGGCCTGGTAGGTGAAGCCGTTCACCGCGACGGGGCGCAAGTCGCTCGTGTGGGCCGACAGGTCGACCGGTGCCAACAGGCCGTAGTCGGCGAGCCGGCCCACCCAGTCGCTCTGCCCGACGAACAGGTCGGGTCCTTGGCCCTGCGGGGCAAGGGTGGCGATGTCGTCGCGGATCTTGGTCAGGTCGGTGCCGACGGTCTGGACGAGGACCTCCACGCCCGTCTGCTGCAGGTGCGCAGCCGCGCTGGCCTGCAGGGCGGGGGCGTGGGCGGGATCGGACCAGATGAGGATCGAGGAGGAAGCACTCGGCCCTCCGCTGGGGCCGGCGCTGGCGGACGGGTCTGACGCATCGCCGCCTGAACCGCATGCGGCGAGCAGGAGACCTGCGGCCGCGACCGTCGCCATCGTCGTCACCCTGCGCATGTCGCCCCCACCCTCTGTGGCATGTCGCCGCCACCCTCCGTGCCCGCCCCGCCCGTCGTGGGCCACTGTCGCATCATGCCGCGCCGGGTCGTCAGTTGCCCGGATTGGGGTGGCTCGATCCGGGTCGGGGAGAATGGTCAGCCCGGCGTGGCGAGTCCTGGGGACGGCTCACTGAGGAGGGTCCGATGGGCAGCGGCCGAGCGCTGGCAGGTGATGCCCGCTATCGCCGGCTGTTCGTGGCTCGCACCATCAGCAACGTCGGCAACGGCATCATGCCGATCGCCCTGGCGTTCGGGATCCTCGCCCTGCCGGAGGGCTCACCCACGGCACTGAGCGTCGTGCTCGCGGCCCAGGCGATCCCGCTGGTCCTGATGCTGCCCCTGGGCGGGGTCATCGCCGATCGGTTGGGCCGGGCGCGGGTGATCGCCGTCACGGACATCGTCCTGAGCGGGGTCGTCGCCACGATGTCGGGGCTGTTCCTCACCGGCACGGTCACGATCGCGCTGCTCGCCGGGCTGTCGTTCCTGTCCGGCATCCTCAACGCGCTGTGGTACCCCGCATTCAGCGGACTGGTGCCCGACGTCGTCGCTGAGGAGCACATCCAGCCGGCCAACGCCTACCTCAGCGTCGCATCCAACGGCGGCCTCATCCTCGGCAATGCCCTGGGCGGGCTGCTGGTCGCTGGCCTGGGGTCGGGTGTCGCGATCGCGCTGGACGCGGTGTCGTTCCTGGTCGCGGGGCTGCTCGTCCTGAGCTTCCGGCAGGTGTCGGCGCCCCACCGCTCTGGGGATTCGATGCTGGGCGACCTGCGGCAGGGGTGGCGGGTCTTCATCTCGTTCCGCTGGGTCGTGGTGATCGTGCTGGCCTTCAGCCTCATCGTGATGGTCCTTCGTGGGGCCGAGGAGGTGATGGGTCCGGTGCTCGCCCTGCAGGAGTACGGCGGGGCCCGCGGCTGGGCGGTCGTGCTCGGGATGCAGTCCCTGGGCCTGCTCATCGGGGCCCTGGCGGCGTCGCGGGTCCGGGTCCGTCGCCCGCTGCTGTTCGGGATGCTCGCGGTGCTCACCCTGCCGGTCTGGTTGGTCAGTCTCGCGCTCGCCCTGCCGCTGTGGGCGGTCTCGCTCGGGTCGTTCGCCTGGGGGATCTCGATCGAGCTCTTCGCGGTCCTGTGGTTCACCGCCCTGCACCGCAACATCCCCCGGGAGGCGTTGTCCCGGGTCGGCGCCTACGACGCGATGGGGTCGCTGATGTTCGGCCCGATCGGCCTGGCCCTGGCCGGCCCGCTGATCACGGTGGTGGGGCTGGAGGCCGGGTTCCTGATCGCAGCAGCGATTGCGACGCTGGCGATCCTGGGCGCGTTGGCATCGCGCTCGGTGCGTGAGCAACGCTCCTGAGGCCCCAGCCCGGCTCCACCGGCATCCGCCTGCGGCCGTGGACCAGAATCCCGCCATGACCAATCCCGGCCGCGAGCTCAGCACCGCCCAGCAGAAGGACCTCGCCCACATCCTGGCCGAGTGGCTGCCCTCCCAGCGCTGGTTCGCAGGCAAGGGCCACTCCCTGACGGCAGTGCGGCTGAGCCAGGTGAGCACGCTCACGGCAGAGGTCGCGGTGGCCCACCTGGTCGTCGGCGTCCAGCTCGACGGCGACCACTGGCAGACCTACCAGGTTCCCGTCTCGCTGCGCGCAGACCCGCAGCCGGGGGTCTCCTCCATCGGCCAGCTGGCGGGCGGTGACTGGGCCTACGACGCCCTCACCGATCCGGAGGCCATGACGGCTCTGCTGGGCGAGGTCGCAGATGCACCTGATGTTGACCCGGAACGAACCCACGGAGTCGACCCGGCCCACGGTGGGCGTTCGGTGCCTCAGCTCCAGGCCGCCGTCGATCCCGCGAGCTTCCGTGGCCTGCCCGCACGGCCCATGGCCGTGGAGCAGAGCAACTCCTCGATCCGGCTCGGGGACGTGGCCCTGGTGAAGGTGTTCCGGCAGCTCACCCCTGGGATCAACCCCGACGTCGAGGTCCACGCCGCGCTCGGTTCAGTGGGGTGCATCCATGTGGGCCGCTGCCTCGGGTGGGTCAACGGCGGCTGGCGTGAACCCGCCAGTGGCCAGTGGGTCACCGGCCACCTCGCGATGGTCCAACAGCTGCTGTCCCCACCCGTGGACGGGTGGGACCTGGCCAGGGAGCGGGTTGCAGCCCTCGAGTCGTTCGTTGACGACGCCCATGCCCTCGGGGTCGCGACCGGCGCCGTCCATCTCGATCTGCGCCGTGCCCTGCCCACGCAGGTGCTGAGCGCCACGGAGCTGGAGGAGCTGGCCGACCGGCTGCACTGGCGGCTCGACCAGGCCGAGTCCGTCGTGCCGGAGCTCGCCCCGATCGCATCGGCGCTGCACGAGCGCATCCGGGCCCTGGGCCATCTGGGCCGGCCGATCGCCGTGCAGCGGGTCCACGGCGACTACCACCTGGGCCAGGTGCTGCGCGCCGCCGACGGGTGGAAGTTGCTGGACTTCGAGGGCGAGCCAGGTGCTCCGATGGCGGCCCGGGTCGTGCCCGACCATCCCCTGCGTGACGTCGCCGGGATGCTCCGCTCGTTCGCCTACGCCGCGGCGCAGGGCGGTGCCGGGCAGGACCCTGCGGCGGTGGCAGCCTGGCGGGCTGATTGCGAGCGGGCGTTCCTTGCCGGGTACGCCGAGTCCGGCGCGGCCGATCCCGAGGCTGACGCAGACATCCTCGCCGCTTACCTGGTGGACAAGGCCGCGTACGAGGCGGCCTACGAGAAGCGCAACCGACCGGACTGGCTGGACATCCCGATGGCGGCGCTGGCCGAGCTGGCCGGGTGACCGACCTGGCCACCGGGACCGACCTGCCCCGGGTGACGGGGTGGCGCCGGTACTCTTGTCCCGCTGCCTGTGGGGCGAGCCAGCACGGTGCCCCAGGATCGACCCACGGACAGCAGCCCGTAACGATGCTCGCGCGACGGAGTCCGAGGGGCTCCTGAGCCGTGACGACACGGGTTCGCCGGCGTGGCGCAATTGGCAGCGCACCTGTCTTGTAAACAGGGGGTTCCCGGTTCGAGTCCGGGCGTCGGCTCTGTATCGTCGCAGGTCAGGGGCCGGTTAGGGGTGCCTGACCTGCCTCTGCATGGGTGCGATTTGTAACTACCTTGTCACTACGCTGCGTCGTGTCGCCGAGTCCTTCGGGACTGCATGGACGTGGTGGACGGGTTGGGCGCCGATGAACAGTTGGCTCCTGTTCGACGATCAGGTGCGCCGTTATGGGACCGATGTGCGGGAGGGCAGTGGATCCGAGCATCGGGCGCCCGACGGCCAACCGCTGGGAGTCCTTCGCGGCCGGGAGGACGCAACGGGACGCGGTGATCGCCGATGGTCGGCCGATCCATCGGCCCGCGAGACGATGATGCCCTCCGGACGGCGGACGTGGCCATCAGCCATGTGTCCGTCCCGGCGGGTCCCTGGACAACGGTGGCTGGTCTTGCGACGCCGACGGCCTGGCCTCGACGCCGCTGGTTCAGGTCAGGGGATCCCAGGCAGTGGCCAGGTCTCCCCAGTGGCAGTGTCGACGAGCGCAGCACTGGCGACCGTCAGCGTCGCGGGGAGCAGGTCGGAGATCGCGGTGACTGCGACCGGGAGCAGGGCTCCGGGCGCCCGCGTCGCCACCGAGACGTGCGGGATCCACGACGTCGGGCGGTAGTGCTTGTGCAGCTGCGCGCCGCTGGCTATCAGTGCCGAGGTGGCCCGGTCCTGGCGAAGTGCGACCTCTGCCGGGACGGCGACCGCGAGCGCGACGCGCCCCCGGGGGAAGACGATCGTGCCCTGCACATTCGCGGGGAAGTGGCCGCCGTCCGGGAGGCGGCCGAGCGTGTCGCAGACGCGGTCGAGGTCCCACTCGCGCAGCACGGCGAACGAGAGGTGCGGGTGGTGATGCCCGTGGGTGTGCGATGCCAGCGACCCGATTCCCGCATCCTCCAGCCGCGCCCAGAGGCCGCGGATCAGGCGCTCACCCGCAACGTCGAACAGCGCGCAGACAGCCAGGGCCACGAGCCCATCATGGCGTCCCACCAGACGGGTCGGCACCCGGGCGGGCACGACCCCCTGCGCGCCCCCAGCTGCGTCCGGCACAGCGGTGTCCGGCTTCAGCCGGTCGCCGATCGCGGGCAAGGGGGCTCGGCCGCTCCGGGCGACCGACAGGCAGTGGCAGGCGCGACCCTCGGGGTCATCGGGGAGGTGGCGCCGGCCGGGCGATCACCAAGGGATGGGGCGGCGGTCGCGGAAGAAGCCCCCGGACGGGCCGCCCTCAGGCAGGGTGCTCAGCCAGACCGCTGTGTCCGCCCCGTGCTCCGGGGACCGCGGCGCACCCGCACCGCCCATCCGCGTGCGCACCCAGCCGGGACACATGGCGTTGACCAGGACCGTAGCCGGCAGCTCCTGGGCCACCGCGACTGTCAGGGCGTTGAGGGCGGCCTTGGCCACCCCGTACCCGCTCGGACCCCCGATCCCCTCGGCGAAGGACCCCCACCCGGAGCTCACGTTGACGATCCTGCCGTAGTCGCGGCGCGCCATCCCGGGGGCGAGCGCCCGGATCAGCAGGTACGGGCCCTCGACCATCACAGCCAGGGACTCCGCGAACCCCATCGGGTTGTCCAGCAGCTGCCCGGCGTGCAGCACCCCGGCGTTGTTGACCAGCACGTCGACATCGCCGCACGCCTGCACCGCGGCCGTGATGGATTCCGGGTCACGCACGTCGAGCTGCACATGGTGGGCCCCCAGTGGCCGCGCAGCCTCCGCCGCGGCGGCGGGATCGCGCGCGGCGATGATCACCTCCAGGCCCGCGTCAACCAGGCCCGACGCTATCGCCAGGCCGATCCCACGGTTGGCCCCAGTGACCAGTGCTGTTCGCCTCACGATCGTCTTCGCTTCCTTCCCACGGGCCGGGCCCGGCCAACCCACGCAGAGGCCGCAGTAGATGTCCGACGTCCGCCTGCACCCGGACCCCACCGACGCTAGACCCGACACCCACTCCTGAGCGCGTCCACAGGCGGCGATAAGGGCTACTGTCCCGTGAGCCGGGTGCGGCTGAGCATCCGCATGGGGGGGGTTCCCGGGCGACGATCCCTGGGACCGCGTGATGCCGGGCGCGTCGGGATGGCCGGGTGCTGTGTCAGCTCCTATCCGGTGATCCGGACGGGGGCTGCTTGCGTGTTCACGGTGAGCGCGCCAGCAGGAACAGCTTGGTGGGGTTACCCTCTCCCTCGATCGATCTCCTCAACACCGCCTTGGATCGGAGTCCCATGACTGCCAGCGCCGCGGACCCAACCACGCTCGAACCGTCCCCGACCTGGCGGATCGCACCGTCCGTGCCGGTCGCCGCCGGTGTCTTCGTCGCGTACGTCGTGGTGTTCATCGGGCTGGCGTTCAGCGCGGGGATCGACTACGACCAGTGGTTCGACTCCGGCGGGAATGCCTTCCGGACGGCGGTGATCCCGCTGATCGGTGGGAGCTTGGTGCTCATCGCCTTCATGCTCTGGGCCCGATGGGACTGGGTATTCAAGGACCCGGCCCGCCTGCCCATGTACGGCTTCCTGTGGGTTCCGGTGGCGATCTTCGTGGTGGGGATCGTCGTGCACGTCGTGATCGCCGACTGGGCCAACACCCCCACCGACCTGCTCCTGGCGATTGTGGCGGCTGGTGTCCTGGTCGGCTTCGCCGAGGAGACCCTGTTCCGCGGGATCATCCTGCGCAGCCTTCGCACGAACCTGCGTCCCGAGGCGTGGGTGATGCTGATCTCGTCGGTGTGGTTCGGCTTCTTCCACCTGACCAACCTTGTTGTGGGAGCACCGGCCGGTGGCGTTCTCCTGCAATGCATCCAGGCCTCCGCCGCGGGGGTCGTGCTGTACGTGTTCCGCCGGGTGCGCGGACTCCTGGTGTTGGCCATGATCGCCCACGCCCTGTGGGACATGTCGGTGTTCCTGCCTGCTCCGTCGGGCGGGCTCGCGGCTGTGAACCTGGGGTTCCAGACCCTTGTGTTGGTCACCGGCCTGATCGCAGCGATCATCATGGTGCGCCGTGACCGCAAGATCGCCGTGACCCGCACCGGACTGCAGACGCTCTAGTGGCGGTGTCGCCCGCCGCCCGCCTTCGTGCCCACTCAACACCGATGGCCACGGCGCAGCAGATCACGGGCCTCGGTCAGGCCAGTCCGGTACGGGATCCTTGTGCCGCGCGTTTCTACTAGCCCATCGATCCGACGGAGGACGCCATGAGTGACCCAGATGCACGCGTAGAGGATGGCTGGAACAGGTTCTATGTGAAGAGCTCGGGAGCCCTCCAACGCGATCTGTCGGTCTATCGCGACGAATCCTTCGAGGACCAGGTCTTCACCATTGTCGGGGACAAGCATGGTGCCGAGATCGTGGACGCCAGCGGAACCGTGGTGATGACAGCCGTTGTCAAGAAGGCAATCCCTGCGAAGATCGAGTACACGAATCCCGACGGCAGTCTGGCCGGGAACCTGAAGACCAACTCGATTCTCAGCAAGAAGCGTTTGGAGTTCACGCTCGCCGGTGGGACTGAGTGGACTGTCGTGCAGTCCGGTGCGCTGAAGCAGATCTACTCCGTGCTTGACGACGATGCACCCATCGCGAAGTTGGATCTGACGGATCTGGCGCTGAAGAAGAAGTACCCCGTCGACATCGCCGAGAGTGCGGATCTCCCACTGGTCCTCGGTCTTGTCTGGGCGATCAACTTCGCCTACCTGCAAAGGGCCGGTGCGGCAGGCGGGGTAGCGGCTACCTAGGGGCTCGTCCACGGGGTGCAGCCGGGTAACCGTGAGCAGCGCGGTTGCGGCATTTCGCTGCGAGGCAATCAGGTATCCAACCGTTCCGCAGTTGCCCCTGACGCGGGGCTGCCTGACTTGACCGCGAGGAGTAGCCCGAATGGAATCCCTGACGTCTGTCGAGCGGATCTCGTCCATCGTCGTCCTGGTCCTTCTCGTGCTCATCGTGCGAGAGAACCAGCGCGGTACGAAGGTGGTCAAGTCCGACCCGAGCATCCAACTGCAGAGTAACCAGCGCTTCCGCACCCTCACCATGCAGCTGCTGGAGCCCCTGCTTGCCCTCGTGGTCGTCGGGTCCCTGCTGGTCAGCGACCTGGAGCGCAGCCCCGCGCATGCGATGGTCGCGGTCGTCGGCGGCATCGCCGGATACGCGTTCGGCGCCTACCGGGCGCGCACGACCTACGTCTCCGCCGTGCCGGCCCACAAGGGCGTGATCCTGCGCTACAGCCTGGAGTCGTTCGCCGCACTCGGCCTACTTATCGTCATCAAGCTCGTGGCCGAGCAGAACCTGCTGCCCGACGGCGACATCTTCCGCACCATCATCGCCACACTCCTCGGCTTCCTCCTCGTCGAGTCCTTCGCCCGCGTGATCATGCTGCTGCGCTACTACCGCCGCGACGAGACCGCCGCCACCACAGTCACCCAACCCGAGGGCGCCTGAACCGCTTCACCGCAGCCGATCGGCAACCCGACTCGCGTCCCCAACACCCCGCGATGACCCTGCGGGTGAAGCGCCCCAGGTTTGCTGCCCTGCGTCTATCTGGGCTGCCGTGCCCGGATGCCTCAGCATGGCCGTCGACGGCAGGGCTGGCCGGCTGGTCGTCATTCACCCTGAGTGTTCGCCGACACCCCAGATCGACACATCGACCGCCAGATCCACCTCGAGCGTGGGCCAGTCCTGCGTCGGTCACGCTGGGTGAGTGGAGACAGGTGAACTGCCGACCACAGTCGCGAAATGCCGCGTCGTACTGAAAGAAGGTGCGCCCCCGGCTATTGGCGCATCATGGCCACGCGAAGGTCGGCCTCGGTGTCGGCGATCAGCTCCCCGGACAGGTCGAGGGTGACCCGCGCGATGGTGCCGGTGAACGGGAACGCGCCGGTGTACTCCTCGGGTGCGGCCGGCTCGCCGCCGTCGTAGCCGCAGGTCAGGCCCTGGGTGCCGAACATGCGCAGCACCGAGAACGGCATGTCGATGCTGGCGACCAGGTCGCCGTTGACGTACAGCTGCCCCCGGGCAGGCACACCGTGACCGAGGCTGGGGTCGGGCGCCCCGGTGGGCTCGAACTCGTAGCGCAGCTGCACCGACCCGGTGGGTAGGACGTCGGGGGACTTCAGCCAGAACCGGTCGCGGCCCAGCCAGTTGTAGAGGAAGTGCAGGTGCCCGTCCTTGACGAAGAACGTGTACCCACCGGTCCGCCCGCCGTTGGCCAGTAGCACCCCCTGCGCCCCGCCGTCGGGGATGACGACGTCGGCGGTGATGCTCCACGGCCGGTTGTAGGTCTTCGGGGTGGCGGTGAACGGCACCGACGCCCCACCGGGGTAGAACACGAACTGCTCCCGCGGCCCGGCGATGGACGGCTTCTCGATGGCCAGCCGGTACAGCACGTCACCGTCGAGGGGCAGGACCTGGTACTTCTCGGCCTCGGCCCACCACCGGTCGACCAGCTCGGCGAGCTTGTCGGGGTGCTCGGCGGCCACGTTACGGGTCTCGGCCCAGTCCTCGGTCAGGTCGTAGAGCTCCCACCCGTGACCCTCGAGGGTGGCCAGGCCGTCGGCGGTGATCGGGGAGCCGAACCGCAGGCCCCGCTCGGCGGCCTCGGTGAAGCTCGGGCCGGGCCACGGGCAGACCGCGCGCCACCCGTCGTGGTAGATCGCGCGGTGGCCCATCATCTCGAAGTACTGGGTCCCATGCCGACTCGGGGCGGCACCGTCGACGAAGGTGTGGGCGAAGCTGACGCCCTCGATCGGCTCCTGGGCAACGCCACGGATCGCCTCCGGCGGCTCCACGCCCAGCGCGTCCAGCACCGTCGGGACGAAGTCGATGACGTGGGCGTACTGGGAGCGCAGCTGCCCGCCGGCGGTGATGTGCGCCGGCCAGGACACGATGCACGGGTCGGTCGTCCCGCCCCGGTAGGTCTCCCGCTTCCACCGTCGGAACGGGGTGTTGCCCGGCGTTGGTCCAGCCCCACGGGTAGTGGTTGCACGTCTCGACCCCGCCGAGCTGGTCGATCATCGCCAGGTTGTCCTCAAGGGACTCAGGCGCGTTGTTGAAGAAGAACATCTCGTTCAGCGACCCGACCGGCCCGCCCTCGGAGCTGGCGCCGTTGTCCGACACCACGACGACCAGGGTGTTGTCCCGCTCCCCGATCTCGGACAGGAAGTCCAGGATCCGCCCGAAGTGGTGGTCGGTGTAGGAGACGAACCCGGCGTACACCTCCATGAACCGGGAGTACAGCCGCTTCTCGTCGGCGACAGCGACTCCCAGACCGGAACATCGGGGTCGTGCGCGGACAGCGCCGTGCCCTCGGGGATGATCCCCATGTCGATCTGGCGCTGATGGACGATCTTGCGGTACTCATCCCACCCGGAGTCGAACTGGCCCGCGTACTTGTCGGCCCACTCCTTGGGCACGTGGTGCGGGGCATGGCCGGCACCGGTGGCGTAGTAGAGGAAGAACGGCTTGTCCGGTGCCGTGGTGTGCGCGTCCTTGATGAACTCGATCGCCTTGTCCGCCAGGTCCGCGCTCAGGTGGTAGCCGTCCTCGGGCAGGGCGGGCTGCTCGACCTCATGGTTGTCGTAGGTCAGCTCCGGGTACCACTGGTTGGTCTCCCCACCCAAGAACCCGTAGTACCGCTCGAACCCACGCCCCAGCGGCCACCGGTCGAACGGGCCGGCCGCGGTCGTGTGCTCCGCCGGGGTCAGATGCCACTTGCCCACGCAGAACGTGTTGTAGCCCAGCGGCAGCAGCATCTCCGAGAGCATCCCCCGATCGAAGGGCAGGACACCGTTGTACCCCGGGTAGCCGGTGGCCGCCTCGGTGATGCACGCCAACCCCAGGGAATGGTGGTTCCGCCCGGTCAGGATCGCCCCACGCGACGGGGAGCACAACGCCGTGGTGTGCACGTTCGTGTAGCGCAGGCCTTCGGCCGCGAGGCTATCGAGCACCGGGGTCTCCACCAAGCCGCCGAACGGCGACAACTGACCGAAGCCGACATCATCGAGGACGAAGAACACCACGTTGGGCGCCCCCTGAGGCGGGCGCGGGGCCTCCGGCCACGCCGGGCTGGACGTCTCGGTCGTGCGGCCGATGACCCCCGGGAACGGGGTCCCCGTGGGGTAGGTGGTGATGGCCATGACTCTCCTCGGGGGACAGCGAGTTCGACAGGGTGAACCACTCGCCAACCTACTCCGCGCCCGGACGCGATCCCCGGCCACAGGACGACTGCCCCCATCCTCCGCCGCAGCCCGTCGCGCCCGTGGTGGACCAGCGCCCCACCCTCGGCAGGTCCGGCTGCGAGAATGCCGAAGTGCCCACCGACCACGTCGCCCCCGTCCCGGCCGCTGACACCGCCCCACGCGGTTCATGGCCGCCCGCCCGGCGAACCGGGCGACTCGCCGAGGAGGTCATCCACTGGATGGCACGCACGGACGCCCGATCACCAGCGTCGAGCTGAGCTACCGCCGGGCAGCCCGGTGCCGACCCGAACCTCCAGCGTCCTGCCACCGCCCCACCACAGGAGTGCGTCCTACTGGGCGTTGTGGGCGCCCTCTGGAGCCGAGCGGTCTCGTTGTCCTTGACGGCGTCCCGGGTAGGCACGGCTGCCCGCTACAGTCACGGGGTCCCGCTACACGTTGGCTGTCGCAATCCGGCCTTGCTGAGCACGATTCCAGGATTGGCACTCGTCGTGTAGCGGTGTAGCGGCAGAATCGGAAGCCAGCGCGGCCGCCGATCTGTCGGCGGCGAGGCCTCGATCTCCGGCGGGCGTAGGCTCGGGAAGGCTGCGTTCGGGGTTGCTCGGTGGCTGTGGTGTCCTTCGGTTCTGTGTGTCCGATTCCTGCTAGCCGCTTGTAACTAACTTGTCACTACGTCCCTGAACGCCACATGATCCAGTGGACGGTTTCGAACGCTCCGGAGCACGGTGTTCGAACGCGAGAAGACGCGATGAACGCTTGTATGCCGTCTTGTAAACAGGGGGTTCCCGGTTCGAGTCCGGGCGTCGGCTCCAGTATCGGGGCAGTTCAGGGGGCGGTTAGGTGGACCTGATCTGCGTCTGAGGCATGTCCGCGGGCAACTACGAGCTAACTACCGACGGCCTTTGCCCGGGTGGGAACGAACATCAGCCCAGCGGTCGCGCACCGTTGCGGGACGCAGTGAACGCCGCGGGCTCTTATGAACAGTTGGCGCCTGTGTAACGATAGGGGGAGGCTGCGGAGTCGCTGGTGCCGCGGTACCTGTGAGATCGCACCGCGGCTCGAGCGTCTCTCAGCACCCGGCCACGCTCCCAGTCGTCCTAGTCAAGGATTGTGGACGATGCTCGCTGTCTGTCTGCTCGAATCGAAGGCGGTCGACCTACGTGCGTCAGGGCCCCGCTGCCTCCGCGGGTGTCCCACGGAAGGCGGGGCCGTGACCGGACCACCACCTCGGCGCTGAGTGGCCAGCCGGGGAGACTCACGGGCTTGATCGGTGTCGAGTTCATCCTGCCCACGCGGCCGCGGCGTGTTTGGCGTCGCGGGAGCTCGCGCGCGTAGGACTACTCAGTCTGCCCACGCGAGAGTAGCCAGCCCCCCCGCGGATGCCGACGCGCCCAGGCTGCGCTGGTACGCCCTTGGATTCCGGACAATGGGGTAGTCAGGTGGCGAGAATTCTGGCCTTCTCGGCGGCGAACTCCTCGTCCGTGAGGACCCCGGCGTCTTTCAGGGCTGCAAGGTCCTTCAGTTTGGCGATCCGGTCCTCCGGGGCGGTTGCTGACGTCGGGGAAGCTGGTGGAGCCGGGGGCGCAGCCTGGGCGGCCACGGCCGCCGCCACGGCCGCATCGATCGCTTCCTGCTGCGCGGCTGCGTCCGCTGCCGCCTTGCCTAGAGGCCCGTTCCTCGCGCTGAGTCCGGGCCCTGAGCGGGTCTACCGTCCCTGCCATGGCCACCTCAGCAGCGCCGCCACCGATCGTCGGCATCCCCGTCGACCCGCCTCCCAAGCAGGTGCCGGCGTTCGCCACGAAGCTCGACAGCACGACCGTCGGCGGGATCGGCTACCGCGCGATGCGCCGCTACTCCTTTGGCAACGTCGGGCTGCTGGCCAACGGGACCGCGTACTACCTGTTCCTGTCGCTGTTCGCGCTGCTGGCCTTCGCGTACGGCATCATCGCCGTCCTCGGGGCCGACCAGCTGTCCACCACGATGACCGAGGCCCTGAACAACGCCTTCCCCGGGGTGGTGGGTGACGAGGGGATCGACCCGGCGAAGCTGAGGTCGGCCGGGCGCACGGCCGGGATCATCGGCTTGGTCGTGCTGCTGTTCTCGACACTGGGTGCGGTCAATGGGGCGAGCAGCTCGATGCACCTGATCTTCGGCGCGCCCCCGGACCCGCGGAGCTTCGTGAAGGCCAAGGCCCGGCACCTGCTCATCCTGGTGTGCGTCGCACCGCTGATCCTTGTCTCGTTCGCGTCGGCTGCCGTGACCAGCCAGCTCGCCGACCCGGTCCTGGAGGCCCTTGGCTGGGAGGGGCAGGGGGTGCGCACGGCCCTCACCGGCCTCGGGCTGGTCGCCGGCTTCCTGGTGGACGTGCTGATCCTGTGGATCCTGCTGGGCCACCTCGGCGGGATCCGCCCGCACCGCCGTCCCCGGCTCGTGGCCAGCCTCCTGGGCGCATTCGCGGTCGGCCTGGTCAAGCAGCTCCTCGATGTGATCATGACCTGGGCCCTGGACAAGCCGCAGTACGGCGCGTTCGCCGCCCCGATCGCGGTGCTGTTCATCCTCCAGCTGCTGTCGCTGGTTCTCTACGGCAGCGCCTGCCTGGCTGCGGGGATCAGTGACTCGGACGTCCCCCTCGAGGAGTTGGAACCGACGGGTGCGGGTTCCGGTGGGGGCACGATCACGGATTCCGGCGGGGGTGCGGGCGCACGCGCGGGAACGGACGCGCCGGACAGCGCCTCGTAGCGCGCGGGCGGCCAGCAGAACCACCATGGGGCCGTGGCCACGTCGATTCGCCCTCGGCCTCGTCGCCTGGATCAGCTCATAGGACGCGGCGTACCCCGGGCAGCCGGGTGAGCAGCCAGGCCAGGGCGAAGGACCCGGCGATCCCTGCGGGGGCCACGAGGAGGAACTTCACCTCGGGGGCGAGCGGTAGCGGGTGCGCGAGCAGGGCGCAGATCAGCAGGACCGGGGCCTGGAGGACGTAAGCGCCGAACGCAGCCCGTCCCAGTTCTGTGGCCAGCGGGCCGGCGTGGGCGTACCGGCGCTGGAACGTGCCGAGAAGCCACACGGACAACCCCACGGAGATCACGCCCTCGAGCGCTGCGGTGAGCAGCGCCTGCCACGTCACGCCGCCGACGAAGGCGTCGGAGTTCTCGGCCGTGGCGATGGCTGCCATGAGGACGACGGCCCCGACGAGCGCAGCCCATCCCCCGGCCCGCCGCATCCCGGCGGGCACCGGCTCCAGCCAGCCCCGTTCCGCGCTGGCCAGGCCCAGGACGAACAGCCCGATGCACTGCGGCCACTGCCACACGTGCGCCGTGAACGGCTGCCCGGAGTTCATCTCGAAGACCAGCCGGACCAGGGCCGTGCCCACCGCGATGGCGACCGCCAGGCCCACCAGGTGCGCCGGGCGCAGGGGCCCATGCGGACCGGGTGGGATGGGGCGCACGGCCCGCCACGCGACGTAGGCCACGGTGAACAGCAGCAGGACGCCGACGAACCACAACGGCCCGGGATCGAGGTCGGTCCACGCATCACGCAGGTAGGCAGTGGCTGGCTTGTCCCGCTCACCGGCCCACATCGCCAGCGGGTAGACGAGTAGCAGGTAGGCCAGGAACGGCACACCGAGGCGGATCGCCCGGTCGCGCACGAAGCCAGCCGGGCCCTTGCGCGCCAGCGGACCCGGCGTGAGCAGGCCGGCGATGAGGAAGAACAGGCCCATCGCGAACAGCGACCCCAGGGACACGACTGCCGCCGCGACGATCAGGTAGGCCTCGTTGTCGGACTGCTCCCGGTACACCCACGAGCCGAGGTCGCCGTAGGTGATGAACGCATGGCCGAGGATCACCAGCGCGACCAGGACCACCTTGAGGTTGTCCAAGTAGGCCCGTCGCGGTCCCGGCCCGGGCGCGTCGCGGGTCGCCGCCGCACCCCATCCGCTGGGGCCCGGCGGCCAACCGCCCGGCTCTCTCCCACACCCCGACGCTACGTCCGCGCGCCCGCTCCCGGGAAGGGCCCAAGGGCCTGCCCCACGAGGCGTCACTGCCAGTTCCCGCGTCGCGCTCATCGCCCGCGGCGAGGATGTGCGGCGCCGTATTCGTCTTCCGCATCCGTGCACGGTGACCTTCGCGACCGGCCATGCCCCCCGAGCGACCGGCAGCGTCATCCGCCAGGGCGCGCCGACTGGCGGCGTTGTTGGCGGATCGCATCTGGTGTTCAAGACACCCTCAGCGACGCATCCTGAGCCCCGGGCGAAGCCCCAGGGCGGATCCGACTGCTTGCTTCTATCGATCGTTCTCGCGTCCGGACGCGGGTGCCCGCGTGACCCCAGTGCCGACTGCATCCTTTCGTTTCGCTTCGTTGCCGGGTACGCTGTGAACAAATGTCCAGCAAGTCGCCTGATGACTTGAACAACCGTCCACAGGAGCTCTCGGTATGAAGAACGAGGACTACCAGCGGCTGGTGGAGATCGCGCGGCTGTATTACGAGAAGGACTACACGCAGGCGGAGATCGCCAAGGCGGTTGGCGTCTCGAGGCCGGTCGTGAGCCGGCTGCTGTCGGAGGCCCGGCAGCGCGGCATCGTGCGGATCGAGGTTCGTTCCCCGCTGGACGAGGACCACGAGTTGCTTGGCGAGTTGATGCGCACGTTCGGGATCCGCGGGGGTCTGATCGTGCCCACTGGACCATCCGAAGAGGCCGTTGACCGGGGCCTGTTGGTGTCCCAGGCGGCGCTCTACGTGCAGCGGCTCCTGCCTGAGGTCCGCCGCCTCGGAATCGGCTGGGGGGAGACGGTCCGGGACGTCATCGCCCAGGTGGAGGACCAGGACGAGCAGGCCGGGGCCAGGAGGAGCGTCTGCCCGGTGATCGGCAGTGCGCCCAGTGCGATGCAGTGGTTCCAGACGAACGAGTTGACGCGCCTGCTCGCCGAGAAGCTGCGAGCGGACCCGTACTACCTGCATGCGCCCGCGTTTCCGGTCTCTGAGGGGGATCGGGCGATGTTCACGGGGACGGTGGAGTACCGGCAGGTCTCTGACCTGTGGAGGGAGTTGGACCTGGTCCTGTTGGGCATCGGGACGTATCCAACCGTCCCGGACTACGCCACGGCCGCGCGGTTCGGGGACCGGCTCAAGCAGCAGAAGGCAGTCGGCGTGCTCGCGACCTACTACTTCGATGCCAGGGGCACCATCATCGACAGCCCGCAGGACTACGCCGTGCGGATCCCTCTTGAGGATCTGCGGGGCGCCAGGCAAGTGGTGGTGGTCACCGGCAGCGGGAAGAAGACCCAGGCCGTGCACGGCGGCCTGATGACCGGCCTGATCAGCCACCTCGTGACCGACGAGGGAACTGCCCGCGAGCTGATCCGTTACCACCAGAGCATCAGCTGACCACCGCACCGGCTTTGGGGCCGGTCTGCATGCCCCCGAATGGTCCACCGCGTGAGGGCGCTCAGGGCTGGCCCGGAATCCTGCGCCCGACATGAGTGTGACCCAGATCACCTGAACAAATGTCTGGACATCTGTTCCACATCTTGTTACATTTGTTCTTGCGAGCTTCCGCAGCGCCCCATGAGCGCTACCGCAGAGCAGCAGGGCGTCGACCGCCCGGGTCGATCCCCGGAGCAGGAGGAGACATGACCAGGCAGTACCACCACCTCGGCATCCCGACGGCCATCAAGCGACCTGACGAGTTCTACATGGAGGACGTCAAGCTGTACGTGACTGACCCGTCGCAGAGCGAGCAGAACATCGAGTGGCTGCGCTTCGAGGAGGGCAGCCGGCTGCACCCGTTGATCCAGACCGAGGCCCACCTCGCCTACCTGGTCGACGACGTCGACGAGGCGATCAAGGGCAAGGAACTCGTGCAGGAGCCCTGGGACGCCAACCCCACCACCCGGGTCGGATTCGTCCTCGAGGACGGGCAGCTCGTGGAGTTCCTGTCGGTTCAGGACGCCTGAACCCCGAGCACCACCCCCCACGCCCACCCCAGACGAACGAGGAGCACTCATGAAGAAGTTCATCAACGACCCGGACAACCTGACCGTCGAGCTGCTCGAGGGCTTGGCCATGGCCTACCCGGACAAGGTCACACTGCAGTCGGAGAAGCTGGTCTGCCGCACCACCCCGAAGCCGGCCGACAAGGTGGCCCTGCTGACCCTGGGGGGTGCCGGGCACGAGCCCGCACTCGAGGGATGGGTCGGGGAGGGGATGCTGGACATCTCCGTGGTCGGCGACATCTTCGCCGCACCGGGTCCGCCCAAGATCGTCGAGGCGATGAAGATGCTGGCCCGTGACGCGGGCATCCTGCTGGTCACGCTCAACCACGCCGGTGACGTGATGAGCGCCGAGATGGCCAAGCAGGTCGCGGAGGCCGAGGGCATCCTGGTCAAGGAGATCATCACCAAGGAGGAGATCCGCCCCACCCCGGAGGAGGAGGGCCGCGGACTGGGCGGCTGCTTCATCGTCTACAAGATCGCCGGCGCCGCCGCGGAGAAGGGCATGAACCTCGACGAGGTCTACCGCATCGCCGACAAGGTGGAGCAGCGCATGGCCACCATCGCGGTGCTCTCCGAGATCGCCTCGCACCCGTCGACCGGGGGCGACCTGGGCGAGATGGGCGCCGACGAGATGGAGATCTGCGCCGGCCAGCACGGTGAGGGCGGCGGGGTCCGGATGAAGATGCTCTCGGCCAAGGGAACGGCCGAGGTGCTGGCGGGCAAGATCGTCGACAAGCTCGCCCTGAAGTCCGGGGACGAGATCCTGCTGCTCGTCAACGGGTCCGGCAAGGCAACCATCATGGAGCTGCTGATCACCTTCCGCGACGCGGCGAAGTTCTTCGAGGCTGCCGGGATCAAGGTGGTGCGCGGAGAGGCCGACGAGCTGCTCACCGTGCAGGAGGCCGGCGGGTACCAGATGATCGCGTGCAAGCTCGACGACGAGCTCAAGGAGCTGTGGGACGCCCCCTGCGACACCCCGTACTTCCGGGTCCGCTAGCGCAACGACGCCGGCGCGCGGCGCGCTGCCGGCTCACGTACGGACACGCCGGATCAGTTCCGGACAGGTCCGGGCGGTGGGGGTGGGCAACCCCCGCCCCCACCGCCACCCCCAAGCAGATGCGCCGGTTCCGCACGCCCACATGTGGTGCGAACCACGGCCACGGGCCGGATCACCGAGAGAGGTGGACCACCATGCCGGCACTCACGAAGACGCAGTTCGTCGAGATGCTGCACCGATCGGCTCAGATCATCGACGAGAACCACGTCGCCCTCTCCGAGCTCGACGGCGAGCTGGGCGACGGTGACCACGGAGTCACGATCCTGCGCACCATGAAGGCAGTCACGGCGGCGGTCGAGGACGGTCCGGACAAGCCGTTCGCGGACCTGCTCAACAGTGTCGCCATGAAGGTCATGATGTGCGACGGCGGCTCGACCAGCCCGCTGTTCGGGTCCTACTTCCTCGGCCTGGCGACCGGGGCGGTCGCCGACGAGCTGACCGCCGAGCAGACGGCCCAGATGTTCGAGGCCGGGCTGGAGCGGTTCGCCAGGACGAGCAAGGCCCACGTGGGCGACAAGACGATGCTCGATGCGCTGGCCCCGGCCACCGAGGCGCTCGCCGACGAGCTCCGGCGATCCGGTGACGGGCCCCGCGCCTTCGCCGCCGCTGCCGAGGCCGCCGCCCAGGGAGCGCTGCGCACCACGGACTACGTGGCCAAGTTCGGCCGGGCCCGGACCATGGGTGAACGCTGCATCGGCCACCTCGACCCCGGCGCCCAGAGCATCAGCCTCATCTTCCGGGGCTTCGCAGACACACGAGAGGGGAACGTCGATGGCTGACCTCGACGACATCCGGCACGGCAACGACTTCGGTCTCGGGACACCCGTCGCATCCCAGGGGTTCCACCTCAAGGGCAGCGATCACCTGGACTGGGGCATCAAGGACCGGCTGGCACGGATCTTCCGCCCGGACACGGGCCGGACCGTGATGCTCGCCTTCGACCACGGCTTCATCATGGGCCCGACCTCGGGCCTCGAGCGCATCGACCTGAGCATCGTGCCGATCGCGCAGTACGCCGACTGCCTGATGGCGACCCGGGGGATCATCCGCTCCTGCCTGCCGCCCACCCTCGGCAAGCCGGTGTGCCTGCGTGCCGACGCCGGAACGACCATCCTGACCGAGCTGAACCACAACACCGTCCTCGACATCCACGACGCGGTCCGACTCAACGCGTCCGCGCTCGCGGTCATGGTCGCCGCGGGTGACCCAGCAGCCGAGGCCTCGACCGTGGCGAACCTGTACCACGCGGTCGACGCCGGCCAGAGGTACGGCATCCCGGTGATGGGCGTGACCGCCGTCGGCAAGGACATGGTCCGCGACGCCCAGTACTTCTCCCTGGCCTCACGGATGTGCGCGGAGAACGGCGCCAACATCGTCAAGACCTACTACTGCGACGGCTTCGAGAAGGTCACCGCCTCCTGCCCGGTCCCGATCGTCATCGCCGGCGGCAAGAAGCTGCCGGAGATCGAGGCCCTCGAACTGGCCCACCACGCGATCGACCAGGGCGCCGCCGGGGTCGACATGGGACGCAACGTGTTCCAGGCCGACGCCCCCGCCGCCATGATCCAGGCCGTCTGCGCCGTCGTGCACGACGGCCTCACGCCCATCGACGCGCTCGACCTCTACGAAACCCTGAAGAACCAGTAACCGTCACCCCTCGACGCTCCGCACCCATCACACAAAGGAGAAGACCATGCCCTACTCGAAGCTCTTCCCGATCACGGTGTTCATCGCCGCACAGGCCATGTTCATGATGATCATCGAGTCACCCCTCGGGTTCCTGTCCTGGATCGCGTTCCAGGCCTGGGCCATGTACTTCCTCGCCGGCGGCACCCCGAAGATGGGCGCCAAGACCCTCGCCGGCTACTTCGGCGGCGCAGTCGCGTCCGTGGCCATCATGGAACTCGCCAAGACCCTCGGGGACTGGGGCGTGGGCGGCAAGTGGAACCTGTACCTCGCCGTGTTCGTCGTCGTCATCTTCGTCATCAGCGCCGAGAAGGTCCCCGGATTCGACTTCGTGCCCTCGTGGTTCATCGGGGCCGGCGTGTTCTTCGGGCTCATGAACCTGGACACCTTCGCCGAGGGCGCGACGGCGTGGGACATGTACCTCCAGTCGGGCGAGAAGCTCATGTGGGCAGCGCTGGTCGGTCTCGTCTTCGGAGCCGTGACCGTCGTCTTCCGCACCTGGTACGAGAAGCGCTTCGTCACGCCCGTCACGGCGCCAGCAGTCGAGACCGCGACCAAGGCCACCGTCGGGGCGTAGCCCGTCGTCGCGGGCACGGTCGTCATATGCAAGGCCTGCGTGGAGCGGCGGCCCCGGCTGCTACAGGGGCGCTCAGACCCCGCCCGGTGCAGCCACGGGCGGGGTCTCCACGCCAGATTCTCACTGGACTCACAACCGATGCCGAGTGCCCGCTCACCCGGCATCGCTACCGTCCTGATGACCGCTCAGCCAGCCCACCAGGAGTCCACGATGCTTCGCCAGAAACCCGTCCTCATGCGCACTGCCCCGACCAGGTTCATGACGGTTGCCGCCCTGTGCGCCGCGAGCACGCTGACCCTCGCAGCGTGCAGCAGCGGATCCACGTCGGCCGAGTCGACCCCCGCGCAGTCGCCCTCGACGGCGGCATCGAGCACAGCCGCGACGACCAACCCAGGGTCATCGATCGGTGTGGCAAGGGATGCCGTGGAGACGCAGACCGGCGTGGCCTACGCCTCGACCTCGCCATCCCAGACCCTGGACCTGTACCTGCCCGCGTCTGACGGCAGCACCGCCGCGCCGGTCGTCGTGCTGATCCACGGGGGAGCGTTCGCAATGGGCGACTCCGGGATGGAGGCTGAGCTCGCCCAAACACTGGTCCAGCAGGGATTCGCCGTCGCCGCGGTGAACTACCGACTCTCCGGTGAGGCGCTCTACCCCGCAGGCGCGCAGGATGTGAAGGCCGCCGTGCGCTGGCTACGGGCGAACGCCGCCCAGTACGGCCTGGACCCCGACAAGTTCGCGGCGTGGGGTCAGAGCGCCGGCGGATGGATGGCCACCATGCTCGGGGTGACTGGCGATCAGGCGACCATCTTCGACGACGACAGCCTCGGCAACCCCGACGAATCCGATGCCGTCCAGGCGGTCGTCTCCTGGTACGGCCCGGTCGACTTCGCCACGATGGACGAGCAGGCCGCCGACGTCACCGCGTGCGCAGGGCAGTCCCAGGTCCACGGAACCGCCGACTCCCCGGAGTCGCAGTGGCTCGGCGAGGCAGTCGACTCCTCCGACCAGACCGCCTCCACCGACCTCACCTCCTACCTTCCGACAGCCTCGACCGTCCCGGCGTTCTCGCTGGCTCACGGCGACGCCGACTGCAACGTGCCCGCGGGCCAGTCCCAGCAGCTCAAGGACGCCCTCGACGAGGCCGGCGCAACGTCGACCCTGACGATCCTGCCCGGCGCCGGCACGCCGACCCCGCGTTCGACCAGACCCAGACCGAGCCCACGATCGCATTCCTCCAGCAGACGTTCGGCATGTAGCGACACCCGCCCCGCGAAGTCCGGTTGGGCCTTTCAAGCGGGCGCATCGTGGCCGGCTGGTGGCCATCACCGCAGTGCCTGGGCCGGGTGACCCGGACAGGCGCTGGTCAACGACTGAGCTGAGGGTGCTCTCCCGCCCGAGCAAGGCCTCACGCTTCTCAACTAGTTTGTCCGCGTGACGGACCCCCGCTTCCAGACCATCATCGAGCCCTTCCGCGTGCACTCCGTGGAGCCGATGCGGATGACGACCCGAGAGGAGCGGGCCGGGTACCTGCAAGCCGCCGGTCATAACCTCTTCCGGATCCATGCCGACGACGTCCTGGTGGATCTGCTGACCGACTCGGGGACAGGCGCCATGTCCGCCGAGCAGTGGGCCAGCATCCAACGTGGCAACGAGGCGTACGCTGGCTCGCCTTCCTTCTACCGCTTCCGCGACGCCATCACCGAGCTCTTCCCGTTCCGGCACGTGCTGCCCACCCACCAGGGGCGGGCGGCCGAGAAGATCCTGTTCTCCGTCGTCGGCGGTCCGGGCCGGGTCATCCCCAACAACACCCACTTCGACACCACCCGGGCCAACATCGAGTTCACCGGAGCCGAGGCGATCGACCTGCCGATCCCGCAGGGGCGCGAGCCGAGCCTGCGCCACCCGTTCAAGGGCAACCTCGACGTCGCCGCGCTGGACGCGCTGCTCACCGAGCGCGGCGCTGACGTCCCGCTCGTCATGGTCACCGTGACGAACAACAGCGGCGGCGGGCAGCCGGTGAGCATGGCGAACCTGCGAGCGGTCAGCGAGGTGTGCCAGCGCCACGGCAAGCCGCTGTTCCTCGACGCGTGCCGGTTCGCCGAGAACGCCTGGTTCATCAAGACCCGTGAGGAGGGATACGCCGATGTCGCCATCCCCGACATCGTCCGCGAGATGGCGTCGCTGGCCCAGGGCATGACGATGTCGGCGAAGAAGGACCCGTTGGGCAACATCGGTGGGTGGCTGGCCCTTGATGACGACGCTGTCGCTGAGCAGTGCCGCAACCTCGAGATCCTCACCGAGGGGTTCCCGACCTATGGAGGCCTGGCTGGCCGCGATCTGGAGGCTATCGCCCAAGGGCTGCGCGAGTGCGTGCAGGAGGACTACCTGCGCTATCGGATCCGCTCCACCGCGTACCTCGGGGAGGCCCTGGAAGCGGCCGGCATCCCCGTCGTGGTTCCGTTCGGAGGGCACGCGATCTTCATCGATGCCCGCGCGATGCTGCCGCATATCCCGCCCCTGGAGTACCCAGGTCAAGCATTGGCCTGCGCCCTCTACCTTGAGGGCGGCATCCGGTCCTGTGAGATCGGCACGGTGATGTTCGGGCGGCAACGCGACGGATCGGAGCTCCCCGCGGCGATGGACCTCGTGCGCCTGGCGATCCCGCGGCGGACCTACACGCAGAGCCATATCGACTACGTGATCGAGGTGGCGCGCTGGGTGGGCGAGCGCGCCGAAGCCCTGGTCGGGATGCGCATAGTCGAGGAGCCGCCGATGCTTCGCCATTTCACGGCGAGCTTCACGCCCATCGAGGCTGTCTGACCGGCGCCTCGCATCGGTACCTGCCCTATTGGGGGGTGGTGCTGAACACCAGGTGACGCGGTAGGCGGTGTGAGACTGCCCATCCGCGTGCCGGTGGAGCGGCGACCGGGGCCTTCGGCGTGCCTGTGGCCTGGTCAGGCGTCAGTGCCCGAGTGCGTACTTCGCGCTGACCACGACCAGCGCGAGCCCGAGGGCAGCCCCTCCTGACAGGAGGCTCACGCCCCAGGCGCGTCCGCGCAGGCGGGCGATGGCCACGCCCATGATGGCGGGCAGGATCGCCAGGGCGATGAGGGTGGCGACGAGCGCGTTCTCGCCATTGAGCACCGCGAAAGGCAGTGCTGCCAGTGTTGCGACCACCAGGCCGCCGGCCAGGCCGGCCCCTGCTTCCTGTGCTACCGGTGCTGGGGCGATTCCTGTCTCGGCGGTGAAGTGGGCCGCCAGTCGGAAGGCGACGAAGTGAGCCAGGATCAGGCCCAGCGCGGTGCCGAACAGTGTTGCGACCACTGAGCCGTCGGAGGGGAGCCGGTCCTTCGGTAGCGCGACCAGGGCGGTGAGGAGCACCATCGCGACGTAGAGGGCGCTGGCGAAGAACTCACGGGCAAGCGCTCGGACGTGACTGGGGTGCGGCGATGCTGCAGCACCTCCCGGTGGGGCGGTGGCGGGCGGTGGGGTGGTCATCGCCTGCATGCTAGTTGCGTTCGAGCAGGTCGACGGGGCAGCTCGGTCAAGAGCGCAATCGGTGGATCGGCGTTGCACCTCCTGGGCGTGCTTGCTGGTCCCTCATGCCTGTGGGAATCTTGGCCGACCATGGCACCGAACCAGGACGTCCCTTCGGTGGGGCGGCCTGTCACCCCCATGGTCGCGCGTCCACGACTTGCCCGGACACGTCTCGTGGCGCGGCTGGCCCAACTCCCACCCGGCGGCGTCGCGTTGCTGGTCGCCCCGGCTGGGTATGGAGCAACGTCGCTGCTCGCGCTCGCGGCCGAGCAGTCGAACGCGATGCCCGTGTGGTTGTCCGGTCCGGGGGGACCGGCCGGGTATCGCGCGTTCTGGAACAACCTTGCGGAAGCCCTGTGTCGCGCAGGTGTGGATGCCCCGACCCCACCCGATGAGGAACACCCCGCCGAGTGGCAGGAGTTCGGTTCCGAGCTGGGCGGTCGACTGGCGGCGGGTCCGGCGCTCCTGCTCATCGTGGATGACCTGGGCGGGGACCCGGCCTTCGATGCGGTCTTCCAGCACCTGGTGGACAACGTGCCGACCAATGTCCGCCTTCTGGTGCGGGTCCGCCGTACGCCGCACTTGGACGTCTCCCGGTTGCTCGCGGGCGGGCGGTTGGTCCTGCTGGACAGGTGGGATCTGGCGCTGAGTGCCGAGGAATCGGGCGCGTACGTGGAGATGATCGCCCCGGACATGTCCGCTGACCGGCGGGCGGCGCTGACCGACGTCGCTGAGGGATGGATCGGGGCGTTGCGTGCCAGCGTCACCGGCACAGGTGGCAGCCCTGACACCGATCCGGCCGCGTGGCTGCTCGGCCCGGGCCTGGACCTGTTGTTCGGCCGGTGGGTGGCCACGTTGGATCCGGTGGATCGGGATCTCCTGGTGCGCTGCAGCGTGTTGGACACGCTCACCCCGGAGGCCTGTGACTGGATCCTGGAACGCTCGGACAGTGCCGAGCGATTGGCCCGGTTGTCCGAGGCGCAGGTCGTGGCCCCGCCGGTGGGTGCTCTGGGGTTCCAGTACCGGGCGCACGGCCTGCTGCAGGAGTACTTGAGGCGCCAGCTGTCCGCGCGCGGCCGGCAGGCGAATGCACAGGCCCATGGCGCTGCCGGCTTGTGGTTGGCCGCGCAGGGAGATGTCGACAGTGCGGTCACCCAGTTGCTCGATGCGGGCCACGTCGAGAAGGCGCGAGAGGTGCTGGGGGCGCACGTCGGGGGATTGCTGGACTCGGGTCGCTCGGACCGGGTGCGTGGCTGGTATCGCAAGGCGCCGGAGCTTGCCCTGCCCGGGGACCAGCTGATGCTGCTGGCGGCGGGGTGGTCGGAGGCACTCGGTGGGAATGTCGCAGGCGCAGGGCCACATCTGGCCGAGCTGGAGGCGGTCACGGCGGATCGCGCCCGGCACGTGGAAGGGGGGCAGCCGGATGCGGACGCTGGGCTTGCGTGGCTGCGCACGGAGACCCTGTTCCTGCGCGCCTACCTGGAGGTGTGGGCTGGGCGCACCGACCGCGCCCGGAAGTTGCTGAGACAGGTCCGCGCCGAACATGGCACCGACTGGACCCGGATGTCACCGCAGTCCGCCGCCATGATGGGTGTGCGCCTGGACCTGTGGCACGGCGACGTCGAGGACGCTCGGTCCGAGTTGCTCGCAGTGTCCAGCCGACCCAGGACCAACGAGTACTACCGCTCCATGGTCATCCCCGCGCTGAGTGCGGTCCTGGCCGCCAGCGACGGACGTGCCCATCGGGCTCGGTTCCTCGCCGACACGTCCCTGGCTGCTCTCGAGGAGACAGGGTCGATCGGGGTGGTGGACGACTGCGATGCGCTGCTGGCCCGGTCCCGGGCCTTCACCGACCTCGGTGAACCGGGCGCGGCGCTACGCGACGCCGCCGAGGTGGAGGGTCGTGCGATGCAGGTGGGGCATGTCGGTTACCTGGTGCTCGGGGCGGTGGCGCGGGCGCGGGCCCTGGTCGCCGGTGGGGACTGGCCTGCTGCGCAGCAGGCCCTTGAAGAGGCCCGTCAGGTCCTTCGGGAACGGGCCGTGGGCAACGCGCTGGCCCAAGCGGTCGACGCGGCCGCTGTGGAGGTGGCTGTGGAGTCCTCTGATCGGGATCGCGCCAGGCGCGCCTTGGAGCGGATCCTCGAGGGTCGGGCTCGGGAGCGCCTGGCCATCCGAGTGGCGGGGATGGGGGGTTCCCTGACGGAGGCCGAGGCGGTGCGGCTGGCGCGATCCGCGCGGCCGATGGTGCCTCGTGAGGTGGTCGACGCGCGGATGCTGATGGCAGCGGTGACGGCCGCCTCGCGCCCTGCGGAGGCCCAGATGCACCTGTCGGCTGCGGCCACGATCGCCTACGAGCTCGGGATGCTCCGGGCGTTGTCGGGGCGGTCGGAGGCGGTTGTGGTCCTGGCCGACCGCGTCGCGCGGCGGGCCCACGAGCCTGCTGTTGCCGCGTTGGTCGCTGGCGCCTCAGCGTCGGCAACTACGGCGTCGCCAGCGGTCCCGCCCCTGAGTCGTGGCGAGCGTGAGCTGCTGGATCGGCTCGCCACGTCCGAGGGGCATCGGGAGCTGGCCGCCGACCTGGGCATCTCGGTGAACACCCTCAAGACCCGGTTGCGCCGCCTGTACGCCAAGCTCGGGGTGCACGACCGGGCCTCGGCCCTGCGGCGGACCGGGTCGGGAGGCTGATCACCCCTGGGCGATGCGCCGTCGCCGGAGCCCCTTCTCGATCTCGACCGCAGTGGCGAACACGGCGGTGAGCCCGATGCACACCGCCCATTGGCCACCGGTGAGCTCGGTTGTCCTCAGGAACCCCTGCAGGAAGCCGACCTCGGTGGACATCACGGTGATCACGAACCCGCCGATGGTCAGCAGGGCGGCCGGGACGACGGGGCGGGCGAACGCGGACGCGGTCGTCTTGCGCATGACGAACCCAGCCGACGCGGTGGACAGCGCCATCACGGCGTAGGCCATCGTCACCGACACGCTGGCCACCTCCGTGGAGGGGTCGTCCGGCCCGAGGACCAGGGGCACCAGGGACAGCACACCCAGGAGCAGCCCCAGCCCGATCCAGCGCGCCGCGGTCGTGCGGTTGAAGATCCGCTCCCTGGGGTCCCTGGGCGGCAGGTCCATCAGGCCTGGCTCGGGTTCGTCGATGGAGATGATGATCACGGGGATCACCGCGAGGGTGAAGTTCAGGAACAGCACCATCAGGGGCAGCAGGGCCACGCCATCGTTGACGTTGAGGATCGTGGCGAGCAGGAACATGCTGACCAGGCCGAACAGCTGGGTCAGCTGGTAGCCGATGTAGGCCGTGATCCGGGAGAAGATGCCCCGCCCGAGCTCGACGGCGTGCACCAGGGTGGCGAAGTTGTCGTCGGTGAGGATCATCTTCGCGGCCTGCTTGGAGACCTCGCTGCCGCTGCCCATGGCCACGCCGATGTCCGCCTGCTTGAGCGCGGCGGCGTCGTTGACGGCGTCGCCGGTCATGGCCACGACATCGCCGCTGGCCTGCATGCGCTGCACGAGGCGCAGCTTGTCCTGGGGGGAGACCCTGCCGAACACGTGCAGCTCGGGCAGGGCGGCGGTGAGCTCGTCGTCGCTGGTGGCGGCGAACTCGGTGCCGGACATGCCACCGGGGCCCAGGCCGAGCTCGGCGGCGATGGCCTGGGCGGTGACCAGGTGGTCGCCGGTGATCATCCGGACGTCGATGCCGGCACGCCGGGCCACGGCCACGGCCTCGATGGCCTCGGGGCGCAGCGGGTCGATGATCCCGACCAGGCCGAGGAACACGAGGTCGGTCACGGAGCTCATCGGGTCGGCCAGCAGGGCCGGCTCGGCCTCGTCCGGCAGGGTGCGCACCGCCAGGGCCAGGACGCGCAGGCCCGCGGATCCCAGTCGCGCATTGGCCTCGTCGATGTGGGACCGGACCTCGGCCAGGTCGACGGCGCTGCCGTCGGCGGCCAGTGCCCGGGTGCAGCGCGCCAGGACGACGTCGGGCCCGCCCTTGACCAGCCCGACCAACCGGTCGGTGCCCTGGTAGGGCAGTCGGTGGAAGGTGGCCATGAACTTGTACGCCGAGTCGAAGGGCACGGTGGCCACCCGGGGGTAGGCCAGCCGGGTCTCGGCCACCGACACACCGATCTTCTCCGCGAGCACCACGACGGCGGCCTCGGTCGGGTCGCCGACCACGTCGCCGCTGCGGCTGACGGTGGCGTCGCTGGCCAACGCGGACACGTAGGCCAGGGCGGTGAGGTCGGCGTCCGGGGCGCCGGCCACTCCGCGGATCGCCCCGGTCCACGAGTACCCCTCGCCGTCGACCTCGTACCAGCTGCCCGCGTAGTGCACGGCGCGGGCGGTCATCTGGTTCAGAGTCAGGGTGCCGGTCTTGTCGGTGTTGATCTGGCTGGTGGCCCCCAGGGTCTCGACGTCGTTGAGGTTGCGCACGATCGCCTTGGCCCTGGCCAGCTGCTGGGCGCCCATCGCGAGCATCGACTGCACGAACGTGGGCATCCCGGTGGGGATCGCCGACACGGCCATCGAGATGCCCAGGAGCATCAGCGCGGAGAAGCTCAGGCCGCGGACCAAGCCGACGACCAGGATGACGGCCAGCGTGGCCCAGGCGACCCAGGCGATCTTCTTGGTCAGGTCGTCGAGCTGCTGCTGCAGCGGGGATCGGGTGCGGGTGACCCCACTGAGCATGGCCGCGATCCGCCCGACCTCGGTGCTCATGCCGGTCTCGGTGATCACGATCGTGCCGGTGCCGCGGGTGACCGACGTGTTCTGGAACAGCATGTTCGACCTGTCGCCCAGGGCGATGTCCGCACCGATGAGCTCGGCCGGGTCCTTGCCCACCGGGACGCTCTCCCCGGTCAGGGCGGACTCCTGCGCCTCGAGCGTCGCGGACTCCAGGATGCGCCCGTCCGCGGGCACGATGTCGCCGGCCTCCACCGCCACCACGTCCCCAGGAACCAGGTCGGAGGCCGGCAGGAGCTTCAGGGTCCCGCCGCGCAGCACCCGGGCCTGGGGCACCTGCAGGCTGGCCAGCGCATCCACGCTCGCTCGGGCCTTGAGCTCCTGGTTGGTGCCCAGCACCACGTTGAGCAGCACCAGGGCGAGCACGACCGCGGCTGTGGAGGCCTGCCCGATGAGGATGCTCACCACGGCCACGGCGACCAGCATCAGGTTCATCGGCTCAACCAGCTGGCCCAGGGCGACCCTCCACCGGGATGGCTTGGCCTCCTCCTGCAGGGTGTTCGGCCCGTACCCGACCAGGCGCTCGGCGGCATCGGCGTCGAACAGGCCGTTGGCCGACGAGTTGAGCCGGGACAGCACGTCCGCTCCCGGCATCAGGTGCCAGGGGGCCTGCTCGGTGCTGGTCGGGTTGATCGTGCTCTGGCTCACGGGAACTCCTTGCTGGGCGGTAAGAGGGTCAGCTGCTCGCGGGTCCGCTGGTCTCAGCGATGAGGGCTGCGTGGTCGCGCTCGGTCAGGTCGGCGTAGGCGTCGGCCCAATCGGCCACCGCAACGTCGAAGGTGTCGGTGTCGCCGAGATAGCCGGTGATCTTGCTGGCCCCACCGGCGCGGGTGTGGGCGCGGGCGAGCACGGCTCCGCAGATGCGGCCGTACAGGGCCAGGTCGTCGGCGTCGAGGCGCTCGAGGTCGATCGAGCCCTTCATGTCCTTGATCTGGCGGACGAAGTAGTCGAACGGTGCCTCGGCGCTGCCCGAGGTCCAGCCGAGCAGGGGGTCGCCGGTGGCCTGCATGAGCCGCTGGCCGACCACGACCCGCTTGCCGTGGTGGCCGATCGAGCTGGCGCCCACGTACGGCTCGAGGACCGAGGCGTTGGCCTGCTTGATCTGCAGGACGAGGTGGTCACCGTCCCCGGTCACCATCAGCATGGCCAGCGCTCGGGTGCCCACGCTGCCGACCCCGACGACCTTGTGCGCCAGGCCCACGAACGAGTACCGCAGGAGCAGCAGGACCGCGTCCGGGCTCAACGTCTCCAAGTACTGGCCGAACAGGGCGGCAGCGTTCTCGGTGATCCCCTCGTGCTCTGTCCTCGTCGACGGGTACCAGGAGCGGGGGCGCGGAGCGGAACCGGCGCCGGCCGTCGACGACCTCGGTGAGCTTGCCCACCGCGACGTCGCCGGTGGCCTTCGCCGACGAGCGCCCGGCCCGCTTGGCGTCGTCGAACAGGCTGGTGCCCTTGAGGGCCTTGACCAGGTCCTCGACGTCGACCCGGGTGTACCAGACCTCCATCGGGCCCTTCTGGGCCAGCGCGGCGATCGTGGTGCGGTAGGAGGCCACGGTGGCCCGGGTCGCGGCCCGGATCTTCTTGGGCTTGACCCCGACGTGCCGCCCGGCGACGGCCACGCTTGCGGCCAGCCGCTTGACGTCCCACTCGAACGGCCCGGGCAGCGTCTCGTCGAAGTCGTTGAGGTCGAACACCAGTCGCCGGTCCGGGGAGGCGAACATCCCGAAGTTGGCCACGTGGGCGTCCCCGCACAGCTGGGCGCGGATCGTGGTGCGCGCCCCGGCCGACAGGTCGGCGGCCATCACCGCGGCGGACCCTCGCAGGAACGCGAACGGGGAGGCACCCATCCGCTCGTAGCGCAGCGGGATCAGCCCGGGCTCCCGGGAGCTCTCCTGGGCGTGCAGCAGGGCCAGCGCATCCCGGTCCGGGGGGAGCACAAGGTGCGCGTGGGCCTCCAGAGGCGTCTCGATCCGGGCCGCCTGGCCCGCCGCGAAGCGGGTGGCCCGGTCCGGGCGGGGCTCGGTGAAGGCGCGCAGGGTCAGGTCCTGGGTCTGGGTGCTGTCATCAGTCATGGGTCGGAGAGTGCCTGCGCCCCCGAGGCCGCGCATCGAAGGGTGACATGTGGGGTGACATGGGGATCGGGCCTCCGGCCGGGGGTGGGCAGGGTGCCGACATGGACATGCCTGTGTCAGGAGCGATGCCACCTCAGCCCCCGATGCCCGCGATCCCGCAACGCCCGGTCGACCAGGCGCCGCCGTGGGTCGTTCCGGTGATCCGCCAGACGATCTGGCGCATCATCTGGCTCGGCCTCGGCATGGCGATCCTGGTCCTGTCCCTGCTGCAGGCACGGGGCCTGATCTCGACGCTGGTCATCGCCTTCTTCTTCAGCATCGCCATGGACCCGGCGGTCACCTGGCTGCACACCCATCGAGGCTGGTCCCGGGGACGTGCGTCGGGGACCGTGTTCCTCGTCGTCGTGGTGTCCGTGGTGCTGCTGATCACGGTCCTGATCCCCGCGCTGGTCCAGGTGGCTGAACAGGTCGGATCGCGTATCCCGGAGTGGATCGCGGCGATCGAGCGGACGTTCGGGGTCACGATCTCCTCCGGGACGGCCGATCTCGGCGACCAGGTCGACGAGGCGATCCGCACCTGGGTGCAGGACAATGGCCGGCAGGTCCTGGGCATCGCCAGCGGCACCGTCGGAATGGTGTTCCAGTTCCTGACCACCGCCACGTTCACCCTGTACTTCGCCGCCGACGCGCCAAAGATCCGCCGCGCCCTGTTGGTGCGCATGCCCCCGGAGCGCCAGCAGCGCATCGGCTGGGCGTGGGACACCGCCATCGAGCAGACCGGTGGCTACTTCTACTCCCGGCTGGTCCTGCTCCTGATCAACGCGACCCTGTTCTTCTTCGTGATGGTGGCCGTGGGGGTGCCGTGGCTGGTGGCCCTGCCGCTGTCGGTGTTCCAGGGCTTCTTCGCGGAGTTCATCCCCGTGGTCGGCACCTACATCGGCGTGGCCATCCCGGCCTTGGTCACCCTGGGCATCGAGGGGGTGTGGCAGGCCCTCGTGCTGGTGGCCTGGACCGTGGTCTTCCAGCAGATCGAGAACTACTGGCTCAGCCCGAAGCTCAGCGCCCAGAGCATGGAGATCAACGGTGGTGTCGCCTTCGGGTCGGCCCTGGCCGGCGGTGCGATCGCCGGACCGATGGGCGCGTTCATGGCCATGCCAGTCGCAGCCCTGATCACGTCGTTCGTGAAGAACTACGTGCCCCGCTACCCCCTGGTCTACCGATCGGCCTACGACCCGGACGAGACCGACACCTCCACCTCCCTGCCCGCCGCGGGCGCCGCGATGCAGGAGGAACTCGCATGACGCCATCGACTGCACGTGCCGGGGCACTGGCCGCCGGCCTGGTCGCCCCGATCGGGTTCGAGGCGAGCCTGATGCCGCGCACCGCGGTCCAGCAGGGCATCGTCACCGGGCTGTCGGCATCCGCGACCCTGGGTGCGGTCGCCCTCGGGCAGGCCGCGACCGTTGCCGGGGCGCGGCGGCTGGCTGCGCGCACCGGGGCTGACCCCGCGTCCCGGGGAGTGCATGCGGCGGCCAACGCCGCGGCCCTCGGCGGGGGCATCGTGGGGCAGTACCTGCTCCAGCAGCGAAGCGAGGAGCCGATCCGCCGGGCCATCGGGCGGACCGCCGCGTACGAGCTGTCCCTCGGCGCAGGTTCGGCGCTGGCGGTCAGCGCCTTCGGGGCGCTGGTGGCCCGCGGGGATCGGCGCACCCGGGCGGTGGTTCCCGGTCTTCTCACCATCGGTGCGGCTGCGGCTCTCACCCCGGTGGTGCGCCGACGGGCCTCCACCCGACTGGCCGGCGGACCTGCGGTGGTCCCCAGCCTCGCGGCCGCCGGAGCCGTGGCAGCCGGGGTGCAGGTCGTCGCCGCCGCTGAGAAGGGCCTGTCGCGGGCGGTCGGGCGGGGCCTGGCCGCCGTGCTCCCCGGGCCCCCTGCGCTGTGGACGTGGACCGGTCGGGCCGCAGCAGCCACCGCCACCGCAGCGCTCGTGGCCCGGGCGCTCGACGGGGTCTACGAGAAGATCGAGTCCGGCGCCGAGCGGGCCGAAGCCGGATTGGGGGACGTACCCAACGACCCGTACGTCAGCGGGGGCGTGGTCAGCGCGGTTCCCTTCGCGACCCTGAGCCGCGAGGGCCGGCGTCATGTCGTGTCCCGCACCCGGGCGCAGTTCATCGAGCGCGTCATGGGACAGGTCGCGGTCGCCGAGCCGGTCCGCGTGTACGTGGGTCTGGAGAGTGCCCCCACCATGCCGGAACGGGTCGCGTTGGCCCTCGACGAGGTCGAACGCCTCGGTGCCCTGGACAGGTCCCTGCTGCTGCTGGTCTCACCGACCGGCACCGGGTACGTCAACTACGCGGCCGTCGAGGCCGTCGAGTACCTCGCCCTCGGCGACGTCGCCACCGTCACCATGCAGTACTCGCTGCGCCCCTCGTTCCTCTCCCTGGACCGCGTCGACGAGGGCCGCGCGCAGAATCGTGCGCTGTGGACCGCGCTCCACGAGCGGATCGAGGCCCTGCCCCCGCAGGATCGCCCGCGGGTGGTCATGTTCGGCGAGAGCCTCGGCGCGCACACCAGCCAGGACACCGTGCTGCACCAGGGCACCGAGGGACTGCGTGACCTCGGCGTCGAGCGTGCGCTGTGGATCGGGTCGCCGGCCGGCAGTGGCTGGCGCACCGAGGTCCGCAGCTCCTCGGCAACCCGGCAGACCCGGGAGCTGGTCGGGGAGTTCGACAACTACGACGACTACCTCGCCCTCCCCGAGGACCGGCGCTCCGCGCTGCGGTACGTGATGATCACCCACGACGAGGACGGCGTGCCCAAGTTCGGCCCACCCCTGGCCGTGCAGGCCCCGGACTGGTTGCGCGACCAACGGCCCACCGGGATCCCCGACACCATGCGCTGGTCCCCGTTCACCACCTTCCTGCAGGTCTTCGTCGACATGCTCAACGGATCGAACGTGACCCCCGGGACGTTCGCCGCCCTCGGCCACGACTACCGCGCGGACCTGCTCGACTTCGTCAGCGCCGTCTACGACCTGCCCGCCACCAACGCGCAGATGCACAACCTGCACCGGGCCCTGCCCCTGTTCGAGAAGCAGCTCTTCGACTTCATCGACGGCGCCGCCACCGCGGCGGCCACGGCCGAACAGCCCGGGGCCGAGGCCGCACACCCGTCCGACGCGACGTGATCCCACCCGGGTCGGCCTCTCGAGAAGAAGGGACAGACTATGTCAACTGAGGGTTCTGCAGGGTCCCCGAGTGTTGTGCTCGAGGACCTGGTCCGGGAGTTGAGGGCCGAGGGCTTCGGGGCCGAGGTGGTGGCCGACCCCGGCAACCTGGTGGTCGTCTACGCCACCGATCCGCGCCTCGATCCATGGGACGACCCCACCGAGGATCGGCAGATCGAGATCGTGCGCATCGAGCACCGCGACGGGCACCTGAACTGCCCGTGGCTGCCCGGCCCGATCCCGGACAGCGAGCTCCAGGGACTGGGAATCCTGCTGCGGACCCTGATGGAGACGCGCGGGTACTGAGAGGCCGCGGTCCGGTCGCGGAACGACGGGCAGGCCCTATCGGTCACCCCAGGGGTGACAAACGCTCCGCTCGGAAGTGCGTGCCGACCTAGGGTCGCCCCGCAGGACCGCTCCGGTGCGCCGGTTCCAGGGTCCATCCGCGTCTCCCCGGAGGTGAACCGTGCCGTTCCTGATCAGCGTCAGCGCCAGCGCCGAGATCGCCCCACCGCTGGTCACCCAACTCGCGGTGGTCCTGGTCGGGGCCGCCCTGGTCGGCTACCTGTGCCAGCGGGTGGGTCTCATCCCCATCGTGGGGTACCTCGCGACCGGTGCCCTGCTCGGCCCGTACGCCCTCGGCGTCGTGGACAGCACCGAGCTGGTCGACCAGCTGGCCGAGGTGGGTGTCATCTTCCTGCTGTTCTCCATCGGGCTGGAGCTCAGCGGAGACCAGCTCAAGCGGATGGGGCCGCTGATGTTCGGCGGCGGCGCCCTGCAGGTCGTCCTCACAGTCGGAGCGGTCACGGTCGGATCGGCGCTGCTGGCCGGGGTCGACGTGCGCACCGGCATCTACACCGGGTGCCTGATCGCCCTGAGCTCGACAGCGGTGGTGCTCAAGCTGCTGTCGAGCAAGGGCAAGACGGGATCGCCGACCGGGGAGGTGTCCGTGGCCTTCCTGATCTTCCAGGACATCGCGGTCGTCGTGATGGTGCTGGTCGTCCCCCTCCTCGGCCAGGGCGGCGGGAGCCTGTGGGACGTCGTGCTCGTGCTGGCCAAGTCAGCGGTGATCATCGTCGTGGTGATGCTCGGCACGCGCCGGGTCGTCCCCCGTGCCCTTGCCGCCGTGTCCACCCGGACCAACGACGAGGAGTTCCTGCTGGCCATCCTCGCGATCGCCATCGGGATCGCGTTCCTGGTGACCCTGTTCGGGCTGAGCGCCTCCCTCGGGGCGTTCATCGCCGGGCTGGTCGTGAGCAGCGGTCCCCACCGATCCCGGGCCACCCGCTACGTGGAGCCGTTCCAGGTGGTGTTCGCGGCCGTGTTCTTCGCCTCGATCGGCATGCTGCTGGACCTGCAGTTCCTGCTGGACAACCTCGGGTCGGTTGCCGTCCTGGTCGTGGTGATCGTGGCGGTTGAAGGTCGTGACCACGGGTGCGGCGGCGCGGGCCTTCGGCCAGCCATGGCCCGTGGTCGGCGCGTCCGCGCTCCTGCTCGCTCAGCTCGGCGAGTTCGCCTTCGTGCTGGAACGGTCCGGGCGGGAGGTCGGGCTGACCCCCTTCGGAGAGGGGGAGACGGGCTCACAGTCCTTCATCGCCGCCAGCGTGGCCCTGTTCGCACTCACCCCGGCGCTGTATGCCGTCGGTGAGCGACTCCTGCGCTCGGCCGCCGCCGGGGCGCCGGAACCGCAGGGGGATCGGGTGGTCATCATCGGCTCACCCGAGCGAGTCTCTCGACTGGGGCAGATCGTGGCCGACTCCCTCCCAGACGTCACGGTCGTGGCCTCGGACGTCTCCGGCCTGGGCGGTTCGGCCGGGCCCCGCCGTGATCCGAGCGTCCGTCTCATTGTCGTCGATTCCTCGGCAGGCCCGGCCGTCGCCGGGATCGTCACCGCGGCCGTTCAGGCAGAGCCGGCGGTGCCCACGATCGTGCGCACGTCGCAGCGCCTCGACGTCGACAACGTCCGGATCACCGACGAGGACCTGACCCTCATCGTTGACGAGGAGGCCGGCGACGCCGCCCTGGCCCGCGCGATCGCACGGGTGATGGCGGGCCCAGCCGGCGGCTGATGACGTGATCGCGCATCAGCTCGGCGCTGGGTCGGTCGTGGCGACTGCCCTACGGGGGTGCCACCCGCTGGTGACATGTCGGGCATCCCTACAGTCCGCTGCGCCCTTCAAGCACGGCTTCGAGGTCGCCCGTGGCAGCCTGGCGCTACGTCAGAGCTGGGCCACCATGCCGGCGGGCACCGTGCCCTCGCCGGGGGCGTGGCGGCGGTTGTGGGGCAGGTTGAGGCCCTTGCGGTTGCCTCTTGCCCTGGCTCCAGTAGGAATCGCTGTAATCGCTGAAATGTACAAAGCCGCGCTCAGGTCGTACGGACATCTATCGGCACAGATAGCGGCCACTCCGCTCCACCGCACGGGCAACACGCCCGTCTCGCGCCGGAGTACAGCACCCCTGGGGTCCCGCGAGGCGCTCGCCCTCGACGATGAGGTGGTCGTACCGGATGCGCAGCAGGCAGAGGAACGCACCGGCCAGGCGCGCACCCCACGACGAGACCGCCACGACCGCGCAGCTCGATCCAACCACGCCCCGCGCGACGACGGCACCGCTTCGCCGCGCTCCGAAGCTCCGCTTGCCGCGACATGGTCACCGTGCGGTCCGGACTGCCATCCTTGAAAGGTGGCAAGCCGTCGCCGGGACACGCTGGAACCAGCGGTACCGCCAGCGCGACGGCAGGTTCCACCCGCTGATCCCCTGAGCGCCGGAACGGCCGACGCGGCGGGGCGGAATCGGTACGTCGACCTCGTCCGGCTCGTCGCGATCCTCGTCGTCATGGGGGGCCACTGGCTGGCCACGATCATCATCGTCGCTGACGGGCAGCCGCGGGGCCGCAGCGCGCTGGCCGAGATCGGGTACATGCGCTGGCTGACGCTGCTGCTGCAGGTCATGCCGATGTTCTTCCTGGCTGGCGGGTACGCGGCGGCCGCATCCTGGCCGTCGTGGAGTGCTCGCGGGGGACGGTGGGCCGGCTGGACGCATGCCCGGTTCGTGCGGCTGCTGCGGCCGACCAGCTGGTTCGTCGGGATCATGGCGGGGGTGCTCGGCGTCGCCCTGCTCCTGGGCGCGCCGGCCCCGGTGCTGGCCCAGGCCGGTTGGGGGGTGGCCCTGCAGCTGTGGTTCCTGCCGGTCTATGTCTCGCTGCTCGTGCTCGCGGTGCCCCTGCTCACCGCGTGGAACCGGGCCCGGTGGTTCCTGCTGGCAGCAGCGGTCGCGATCGTTGCGGTGGTCGACGTGCTGGTGCGGGGCCTTGGTCTGGCAGGTGCGGGCTGGCTGAACTACTTCGTGGCGCCGGCAGCGGGTTTCGTCCTCGGGTTCGCCTGGCACGCTGGCGCGCTCGCACGGCGCTCCGTCCAGATCGCCATGCTGGTCGGGGGGGTGCTGGTCCTCCTGGTGCTGATCGGCGGCTTCGGCTATCCCCCGTGGATGATCGGCGTCCCGGGCGAGCCGCCCGCCAACACGGCACCTCCGAACCTCGCGCTTGTCGCCTACGCCTCAGCCCAGGTCGGGCTGGTCCTGCTGCTCGAACGGTCCGGCCGGCGGCTCCTGGAGCGGCCCCGGACCTGGGCAGCCGTCGTCCGGGGCAACTCGGTCCTCATGACCATGTACCTGTGGCACATGGTCCCGGTGCTGATCCTCGCCGCGCTCCTCGCGGTGACCGGATTCCGCACCGGACCGGCGCCAGGTGGCCTCGCATGGTGGGGCGGGCGCGTCCTGTGGATCACGGTCCTCGCAGTGGTCCTCGCCGGGCTGGTCGGTCTCGTCGGCAGGTTCGAGCGCCCCAGCACGCCGCGCCTGGGCCTGACCGGGTGGCTCCCGTCGGTGCTCCTTGTCGTCTGCGCCGCCCTCACCGGCCACGCGCTGTCCCGCCTGGCCGTCGGTGGGTTCGCCCCCTCCGGTCACCTGGCCACCGGCCCACTGGTCACCTACACGGCCGGCATGATCGCACTGTGGCTGGCCGGCTCGTTCGCGCCCGCACGTTCGGGCCGCGGATCCGGGGCGTGAGCCGGTCCTGTCACGGGTTCACGTCATCGACGTGCCACCGCGAGGTCCGCCGCGGTGGCCACGGCGTTTCGAGGCACAGGCGGCTGTTATGACGCAGCCGCCGCAACCGGGACGGAACGCGGCGCCATGACGCACGCACGCTCCGGATCGGCAACGCCGGGAGCGCCCCCCTGCACCCGCCGATGGAACCGACCAGTGGCACTGGCTGACTCGCGTGGGAGGGCGGACGATGAAGGTGTCAGGAGGAGGTGCACGATGCGCAGCGCCGTGTGGTGGTGTGCGGCAGCGGTGGCCGCGATGGTGGTGGGTGGATGCGCCGGGCAGGACGAGGGAGCCGTTCCGAGCGGGTCGCCGACGTCGGCGAGTTCGGGGAACGGTGCGGTCTACCTGGGGAGTGGCTCCGGTGTCCAGCGGTTCCCGATCCAACCCGATGGGGGCTTGGGCACCGGGGCGGATTTCACCGTGGAGGGGAACGTCCTTGACGGTCGCGGGGACGCGGCGCTGACCGGGGTGTTCGAGGACGTGTACAGCCTCCGGCTGGACGTGCGCGACGCCGCGTCGGGTGCGGTGCAGAGCTCGGTGAGTGCCGACTGGTGCGGTGGGGAGGGCAACGAGTTCCGGTGGTGCGTGCTTCTGGATCCCACCCGCGTGATCCGGACCTCGACGCTGTGGCCGGGCAAGCCGGGCGGTACGGTCACGATCAGCTCGATGCAGGACGGGTCGGACCTCGACGCGCTCGGTGAGGTGCAAGCCCTGGTCGGCATGGTGGGCACCGAGTCCGCTGATGCCGTGCTGCTGCAGCTCGCCGACGCGCCGATGTCGACCGACGGGGGCGATCTGGCCGTGCCTACGACGCCTTCGGGGACGACCGAGCGGCTGGATCTGGTCTCGGGCGCGACCACCGCGGTGGGCCGCTACCCGCAGGAGTTCAGCCCGCTGTGCGCGGTCGGCCTTGACTCGCTGCTCGGCTACACCGCGCCGCCTGCTGGGACGACCGATGAAGGCGCCTTCACCCTGACGATGGTTGGGCCGGCGTCGATCAGCCCCGAGCTGTCCGGTGCGGCGGTCGGGATCTGGCCGGCCGACCCGCCGCGCGGATGTTCGGCCGACGGCCGCTTCGTCTATGCGCCCACCGCATCCCGGGACGGCATGGGGCTCGGGCTGGAGCGGATCGGGCTGGTGGACGCCAGCCGCACGGTACTGCCGGATGTGCAGGTCCTTCCGGAGGAGTTGTTCGTCATCACCCGATGACCGGCGAGGGCCGGTGGCGTCCGGGCGGGCACGGCTGGCGCCG
>CAVQQP010000019.1:0-362500 GCA_963714995.1 uncultured Actinomycetes bacterium
ACCAGATCACGGTCGCCGACTTCATCCTCGCGCCGTGATCCGGGCGAGGCTGGCGGTGACCGGCACGGCACGCTGATCGACCCAGCGGCGGTCGTGGCTCGCTCGTCCGAGCCGCGGCCGCCGCTGGCCCTCCCGGGCAGATCATCCGGCCCTCTCCGAGCAGAAGGGAACCAGCCTCATGGACGCCGCGCGACTGGCCATCGGGCTGTTGGTGGGACTCGTGGCGCTCGGCACGACAGTCCAGGGGCCAGGCCACAACCAGCAGGCCGCTGCGGCCACACACATCACCACATCCGACCGCCCTGCGGACGAGCCGGTGCCCGAGCCGGCGGCACCAACGACCTCGAGGTCCGCAGCCCTCGAGGCGGCCCGAGCTGACCTCGCCGGGGTACGGGCAGCCCTGAAGGAGGCGCGAGCGGACGCGGACTCCACGGAGTCCGCCCTGACGTCGGCGGGCCATGCCTTCGAGGATGCGGAGGCCGCCCGGCAGCAGGCCCTGGACACGGCGAACCTGGCCCAGGAGGCCATGACGAGGGCAAGCGTCCGGCTCGGTGACCTGATGGCGGCGTCCACAGAGTCGGCCGCCACGGTCGCCCGCGCGGCCCACGGTGTTCAGGGAGCGCAACCAGGTTCTCCCACCCATCGCGCCGCCTTCACGGCGTGGCAGATGGCTGCTGTCGCCGACCGTGCAGCGCACGCACGTCAGGCCATCGCCGAGGACGTCGGGGCTGGCCTGTTCTCCGCGCTGCAAGCAGCCGAGGCCACGCTCGCCGACGCCGAGATCGCCCTGGAGGAGGCCAAGACCGTGAGGACGCAGTCGGAAGGAGCAGCCGTGGAGGCCTCGACCCTTGTCACCACGCTGAAGGCCGAGAAGGACTCCCGGGCAGCCGCCGTCGAGGCCCTGGCCCGTGAGCTTGCCGACGCCCACGCGGCGGCGGCGGCAACCGCGTCACGGGTGGCCGAGCGTCTCGCCGAGCTGGACTCACAGGGTGGTGGACCTCGATGAGGCGCCTGCTGCTCGCGGCCGCCGCCTCCGTGATCATGGCGGCGACGCTCCTGCCGGCCGCCGAGGCACGGCCAAGCGCCGAGCATTGGCGCGAGTCCGGCAGCGTCGTGAGGGTCCTGGACGGCGACACCTTCGACATGCGAACCGCCGCCGGCATGGTTCGCGTGCGGATCAACGGCATCCAGGCCCCGGAGACCACATGGTGCGGTGGCGCCGAGGCGACCGCGGCGCTGGAGGAGATCCTTCCCCGCGGGTCGGAGGTCCGACTGGCCAGCGTGAAGGAGGCCTCGGGGAACGCGCCGTACGGCGTGTGGCGGCTCAAGCGAACCGTGCACGTCGAGGTGGATGGGGAATGGGTTGACATCGCCCCGGGGCTGCTGTCCCGGGGAATCGTGTTCCCGTTCCCCTTCATCAGCGAGGACGCGCACAGCGACGAGTACCTGGAGCTCTCAACCCAGGCCAAGGCGCAGGGGGTCGGGCTCTACGACCCCGAGCGATGCGGAGTCGAGCGAGTCGGCGGACCAGCGAGTCACGCTCGAGGTGGTCGCCGATGGACCCGGTCCGGACACGGCCGAGTCGGAGTTCGTGATGGTCTTCAACGGGTCCGATCACGACATCGACCTGACGGACTGGATGGTCCAGGACTCATCCCCGCTCAACGCCTACTTCTTCCCAGAGGGTTCGACCCTGCGGGCGGACGACTACGTCGTGGTCTTCTCGAGCTCGGGCAGGCGTGGGATTGCCCCAGACGGTTCGAAGGACGACCGGTACCACTACGCCGGCACGGGGATGCGGTGGAACAACGACACCACCGACATCGCCCTCCTCTTCGACGACGCCGGCGAGGACCGCACCGGCAACCTGCGCGACTGGCTCGTCCTGACCCCCGGATCCTGACCTGACGCGGGAGAGAGGACGGTGCCACTGGGCTCACGCAGTGCGGAGATGGACAGTCACCCCCCATGTGAACCGTGGTCCCGTTCGGGACCCGCAGCAGAAGGAGATACCCATGAAGAAGGCCAAACGGTCGATCGTCGGTGCCGGAGTCTGCGCCGCGCTCATGCTCGTCGGAGGCGCTGGCCCCTCGTTCGCGGGCGAGGTCAAGGGCCCCCCGGGGACGAAGAACAACACCAACGTGACCGGCGCTCTGGACCACGCCAACTCGGCATGTGCCGCCAGCGGGCTGAATGACCTCGATTCGTCCGAGGGGCAGACCGTGTCCCAGGTCCAGACCGCGGCGGACTCGTGGAGGTACTACGAGCTGCCCAAGGGATCAGTCGGAACTCTCTGCCGGGGTGGAGGCGGGGAGTAGGTGGACATCGTGTGGACCCCGGCGCTTCCACCGGGGTCCACACGCGCCCGCTTTCGCGTGACGCACTCCGGGCCGTGGTTCGACCGCATGCCCGGCTCACTGATGGAGTGCGCTGGCCCCCGCCTGGGGCACAGCCCCGCTGCCACCGTGGGTCTCCGGTTCCCGCACTCCGACGATCAGGAGGATCACGGCCGCGAGCGTTGCTGCGGCCTGGCCGACGGCCGACCAGATCTTCAGCGTCGACCACGACGGGTCGTACATGTTGGGAAGCGGTCCGATCGGTCCGACGTCGACCACCGCGTAGAGCAGCACGGCCGCCAACCCGCCACCGGCCACCAGGGCGGCGACCGCGGCGGCCGGGCGACCTGGTCGGATCAGGAGGAACGCGGCGGCGAGAATGGCCGTGTACCCCTCGATCCGGAACAGCTGCCCTTGACTGATCGTGCCTCGTATCGGGTCGAAGGTGCTCGCCAGGTGCAGGTGCACGTAGGCATCCACAGCCAGCCCAGCCACGACCACCGCCACAAGCGTCACACGCAGGGCCTTCATCACCGGCCTCCGATCACGTCACGGTCGTCCTCAGGGGGCGCCGATGGCGTCGCCTGCGGGGTCCAGGACCCACCACACGTCGTTGACGGCCTGTCCCTTGGTGTCGCCGGGTGCGGTGTCCTCGACCCAGTAGTACAGCGGCCATCCGTTGTACGTGGCCTGCGTGGTCCCGTCGGTGCGGACGATCGACCCCAGCTTCGCCGGGTCAGCACCCGTGCCGGCGGTCGGCTCGCCCACGAGCGGCGGCCATGCCTCCAGGCAGGGGCCCTCACAGGTGCTCTTCCCGTCGCCCTGTGTGTCCTTCGTGAACAGGTACAGCGTCATCCCCTCCCCGTCCACGAGGATCGTTCCCAGATCCGATTCGGCGGTCATCACGGTGCTCGCCGTGGTCGCGGCGGAAGCCGATTCGGAGGGGGAGGGGGACGCCTCGGCGGTCGGCGAGGCGCTGGTCGGGGTCGACCCCGTGGTGGTGTCGGCGTCGTCACCGCACCCGGCCAGGGATCCGGTGATCAGCAGTCCGGCCGCGAGGGCCTTGGCAAGAAGGGATGCCTTCATGGTGCCTCCAGAGGGTGAGGATCCTCAGCCGACCCGGCTGGGGCCGCCTGTGCACGTTGTACGTGGACGCGGCCCAGATGGATTGCGACCCCCGACGCCCACCTCACCGGAGGTGCCCGCCACGCCCGGGGCAATCCCTCCGGGGCTCTTGGACGTAGAACAGGACGTGCACCTGTTCTCCGCCGCGGACCGAACCAGCGATGCCGCGCTGGTGGCTGGCCTCGCCGTGCAGGACGAGGCCGCTGCGGCGGCGTTCGTCCGCCGGTTCCAGGGGCCCGTGTTCGGCCTGGCCGTGTCGATCACCCACGACCGTGCGTCGGCACAGGATGTCAGCCAGGAGGCGTTCCTCAGGGCGTGGCGCGCAGCCGGCACCTACGACGTGCGGCGCGCCTCGGTCTTGACCTGGCTGCTCACCATCACGCGCAATGTCGCGATCGACGCGATCCGTGCCAACCGTCCCACGCCCACCGAAGGAGCACTCATCGAGGAGATGATCTCGGCCACCATGCAGGTGACCAGTCCCGAGGAGGATGTCCTGCGTCACGCGGAGCGGGACGCCGCCGTGGCGCAGCTGCGGCTCCTGCCCCCGGAGCAGGCCAGGGCGGTCGTGCTCGCGGTCATCGGGGGCCGCACGGCCGCTGAGGTCGGCATCTGCGAGGGCATCCCGCTGGGGACGGCCAAGACCCGGATCCGTACCGGGCTGCGCCGGGTGCGCGAGGCCATGGAGGGGCGAGCATGACCGATCAGCACCCCGACGAGCAGCTGCTCCTGGACCTCGCGCTGGCGGAGGTCGACGGGATGCAGCGCGATCTGCTCACCAGCCACCTGGCCTTCTGCGAGCCCTGCCGGGCCGAGTACTGCGCGATCGCCGACAGCGTCGACCACGCCCTGGCCGCAGCGCCACATGTCGCCCCACCCGCTGGCTTCTCCCGCTCCGTCCTGGCGGCGATGGGGATGACCGGTGACGAGGCGGAGGACGCGCTCACGCCCCGAAAGTCCCCACCAGGTCCCTCGTGACCGGCGTCGGCCCCGGATGCTGGTCGCGGCGGTGGCGGCCGTCCTCGCACTGCTCGTGGGAGTGGCTGCGGGGGCGGCCATGATGTACGCCCGCGAGGACCCCGCCGCCTCCGTGGCTGCGGACGGCCCGGCGCTGCTGACCCGCGACGGATCCCGGGTCGGGACGGTCCTGGACACCCGGTACGACGGGCAGCCCGTCCTGGCCGTCACCCTCACAGGCGGCAGGGTGGGAGTCCGCTACGACTGTGAGCTCATCCTGGCCGACGGCTCCCGGCACCCGGCTGGATCCTGGGTGGTGCGCCAGCCGTCAGGGACCACCTGGCTGCTCGACCGCCCCGATGCGACGGTGACCGGCCTCGAGCTGGTCACCGAGGAGGGACGGACGTGGGCCACCGCCACGCTATGACCGCACCTGGGCGGCAACCGCCGCCTCGCCACTCCAACACCCCCAGGAGGACCCCATGAACGACGGCATCGCCGACCTGGCAACGCGCCGCCCGCGAGCCTCTGGCCCCTCGGGGCCCCAGCCGCCGCCGAGTGCTGGTCACCGGCAGTGTCGTCGTCGCGGCGGCCGCCGCGACCGCCGCCTGCGGGTCATCCGGGGCGTCCGAGGGCGGGGACGCCCCAAGCCCCACGGACTCCACCGTCGGCCCGGTCGGGGTCACCGTCCCCACAGCGGAGATCCCGGTCGGCGGTGGTCAGATCCGCACCGACGAGAAGGTGGTCATCACGCAGCCAACCGCAGGGAGCTACAAGGCGTTCACCGCGGTCTGCACCCACCAGGGGTGCGTGGTCGCCTCAATTGCTGACGGGATGATCGTGTGCCCCTGCCACGGCAGCAAGTTCTCGATCTCCGACGGCTCCGTGACGGGTGGCCCCGCACCCGCTCCGTTGGCACCCGTGCCCATCGAGGTATCCGGGGCCACGATCACGCTGACCTGAGAGCCGCCCCACCGCTACTCCGGCTGCGCCGCCGCCATGATCTGGACCAGCACCTGACCGCCGACCACCGCGTCGCCCACGGCCACGAGCACCGCATCCACGGTACCTGCGCTGGGGGCGGTGATCTCGGTCTCCATCTTCATGGCCTCGAGGAGAACCAGCACGTCACCGGCTGCGATCTCCTGACCCTCCTTGACCAGCACCTTGACGACCGAGCCTGCCAGCGGGGCAGTGATCCCGTCGCCACCGTTGGACTGCGGAGCGGCCGCGGGAGTCACCGCGTGCTGGGGGACGAACCCGCCGCCCATGAAGATCGCGCCCAGTGGCGGTCGGGTGTCCTCCTCGACCTCGACCTCGACCTCGTAGACAACCCCGTCGACAGTCACCTTGAGCAGCATGGCCTCACCTCACCCCATGAATGACGTTGCGCCGCTGAACCGCGTCCCGGCCCTGCTGCGCCCAGGTCTGGCTCGTTCGGTAGTGGACCTGCTTCAACCGCGCGCGATGCCCGAGGAACGCGGCAACGGCCGCCGAGATCGCGATCACGACCTCCTCGGGCACCTCCGGGCGCGGCATGTCGGCACGCACGGCGGCCAACTCGGCCTCCAGCGACTCCACGCGTGCGGTCAGCGCGTTCACCGACGCCAGCAGGTCAGCGATCGTGGGGTCACTCATGTCGGGCCCAGCCCGTGCTTCTTGGCAGGGCGGATGTCCCGCTTGGCGATGAGCATCTCGAGGGCCCGGGCGACCTGCTCACGCGTGCGTGCCGGCTCGATGATGTCGTCGACGAGGCCCCGGCACGCCGCGACGTAGGGCGTGGAGAAGGTGGAGCGGTACTCCTCGATCAGCTCCTGGCGTCTGGCCTCGGGATCCTCAGCCGCCGCGATCTCGCGCTTGAACACGATCTCAGCGGCCCCCTCGGCTCCCATCACCGCGATCTCTGCGGTGGGCCAGGCGAAGACCCGGTCGGCGCCGAGGTCCTTCGAGCACATCGCGACGTAGGCACCGCCGTAGGCCTTGCGCAGCACGACCGTCACCTTCGGGACGGTGGCGGCGGAGTAGGCGTACAGCAGCTTCGCGCCGTGCCGGATGATCCCGTTGTGCTCCTGGGCCACGCCCGGGAGGAACCCCGGCACGTCGACCAGGGTCAGCAGTGGGATGTTGAAGGCGTTGCAGAAGCGCACGAACGTGGAGGCCTTGTCGGAGGCGTTGATGTCGAGCACGCCGGAGAACACCATCGGCTGGTTGGCCACGATTCCCACCGTGCGCCCGGTGATCCGGGCGAACCCGACGACGATGTTGGGGGCGTAGCCGGCCTGGACCTCCAGGAAGTCCGACCAGTCGACGATGCGCGCGATCACCTCGCGCACGTCGTACCCCTTCTTGCCGTTGACCGGGACGATGTCGGCGAGATCCGGATCCGGCTCGATCACGTGGTTGGGATCGACGACGGGCGGGTCCTCGGTGTTGTTCTGGGGCAGGAAGCTCAGCAGCTTCTGGGCCACGAGGATCGCCTGCTGGTCGTCGTCGACGACGAAGTGCGTGACTCCCGAGCGGGTCATGTGCGAGTCCGCCCCGCCGAGGTCCTCGGCGGTGACCTGCTCGCCGGTGACCTGGGCGATCACGCTGGGCCCGGTGATGAACATCGTGGACCTGCGCGTCTGGATGATGAAGTCGGTGAGCGCCGGCGAGTAGGCGGCGCCACCGGCGCACGGCCCGGCGATGATCGAGATCTGCGGGACGACCCCGGAGAGCAGCACGTTGTTGTAGAACACCTGCCCGTAGCCCGAGAGCGAGCCGATCCCCTCCTGGACGCGCGCCCCACCGGAGTCGTTGATGAAGATGAACGGCGTGCCGGTCCTCAGGCTCGCCTGCATCATCGCCACGACCTTGTGGGAGTGGACCTCGCCCGCGCTGCCGCCGGCGACGGTGAAGTCCTGGGAGGCGACGTGCACGGGTCGGCCGAAGACTGCCCCCTCGCCGGTGACCACCCCGTCCGCGGGCAGGTCGGCGTCGGCCAGGCCGAAGTAGGTGGACCGGTGATGGGCGAACATGCCGGTCTCCTGGAAGGTGCCCCGATCGAGCAGGGCCTCGATCCGTTCACGTGCGGTGAGCTTGCCCTGGGCGCGCTGCTTGTCCTGCCTCTCGGCACCGCCGCCCAACTCGATGACAGCACGCCTCTGGAGGAGCTCGGACGTGAGCTCGTCCATGGATGGTTGCTTTGGCATCAGGCGCCTCAGGCTCTCTCGACGGTGACGTGGTGCTGGGTTCCGTCCATGGTCACTGCGTACTTGATCGGCCCCGTCACCGGGCCCTTGCCAGTCGATTCGGACGGCTCAGTGGCGGCGACCTCGGCCGGATCGAGCCCGACGTTCCGCGGGCCCTCGGGGCGGTTCGCGAAGAAGACGGGCGCCACACCCGGGAACATCGCGTAGGTCAGGATGTCCTCGTCGGTGCCGTCGGCACCCGACAGGGCGTTGGCCTCCTGGGACAGCCGTTCCCACTCGGGCGGGAGCAGATCGGCTGGCCGCACACTGATCGGCTCCTTCTTCGTCTGCGAGCGGGCGGCCTCGACGATCTGCGGATCCCGCTCGCCGAGCGTGGCGCCGTAGTAGCCCAGCATCAGGTCGGCGAACTCGGCGGTGAGCACCTTGTAGGGGCCCATCAGCACGTTGAACACCGCCTGGGTGCCCACGATCTGCGACGACGGGGTCACCAGCGGCGGGTAGCCCGCGACCTCGCGCACGCGGGGCACCTCCTCGAGGACCTCCTTGAGCCGGTCGCCGGCGCCCTGCTGGCGCAGCTGGCTCTCCATGTTCGAGATCATCCCGCCGGGGATCTGGCTCTTGAAGATCTCGGTCTCCACGCCGGTGATCGCCGACATGAACTGCGTGTAGCGCGGACGCACCGCAGCGAAGTGCTCCTTGATCCGCAGCAGTCGGGCGTCGTCGAGGTTCGTGGTGAAGGGCGTGCCGGACAGCATCTCGACCAGGGACTCGGTGGGATTGTGCCCCGGGCCCAGCGACAGCGAGGAGATGGCGGTGTCCACCACGTCGGCGCCGGCCTCGATGGCCTTCATCAGGCTGACCAGCGTCACGCCGGTGGTCGCGTGGCAGTGCACATGCACGCGCACGTCCTGCCCGAGGTCGTCCTTGATCGCCTTGACGATGTCGTAGGCCGGCTGCGGCTTGAGCAGCGCGGCCATGTCCTTGATGCACAACGAGTCGCAGCCCAGATCCATGAGGTCGCGGGCCATCTGGACGTAGCCCTCAACCGTGTGCAGCGGGCTCTCGGTGTAGCAGATCGTGCCCTGCGCGTGCTTGTCGACCCGGCGGACCGCGGCGATCGCGTGGCGCACGTTCCGGACGTCGTTGAGAGCGTCGAAGACGCGGTAGACGTCCATCCCGTTCTCCGCCGACTTCTCCACGAACCGGTCGACGACACCGTCCTCGTAGTGCCGGTAGCCCAGCAGGTTCTGCCCGCGCAGCAGCATCTGCAGCCGGCTGTTGGGCATCAGCTCCCGGAACGTGCGCAACCGCTCCCACGGGTCCTCGTTCAGGAAGCGGATGCAGGCGTCGTAGGTGGCACCGCCCCAGCACTCCACCGACCAGTAGCCCGCCGCGTCGATGTCGGCGCATGCATCGACCATGTCCTCCAGGGCCATCCGAGTGGCCATCAGGCTCTGATGAGCATCCCGCAGGACCAGCTCCGTGACCCCGATCTCCCGGCGAACCGGCGACCCTGTGGGCGATGCGTGCACCGTCATGGGCCTCAGCCTTTCACCTGCTGGATCACCCCCCGAGTCCCGGGGTCATCACTGGCGCGCTCGATGGATGCCGCGCGGTCGGGACCGCCGGCGTGGACAGGTGACCGCGACACTCCGACGGCTCCCGCGGTCGGATGCCGCACATGGGGGATCCTTGGGCTGTCTGCCGAGGAGGAGCCGTGCGCAAGCCCAGCGTGCCCGTGCGGGTGGCCGTGGTCGCCTGCCTCCTTGCGCTCCTCGCGGGGTGCGTGGGGTCCCCGGGCCGGGATGTGGTCCCAGTCGTCGTGGTCGGCACGTCGCAGTCAGCCTCGATCGAGTCGGCGGGGGTCGACGGTCCGACCCTGACCGTCGATGCCGCGGCTGCGCCGGACGCGTGGCGCCCGGACCAGCCGATCGTGGTCAACGCGGTGGCTGGGTCGCTGAGCGAGGTCCGGGTCACGGTCAAGGACGGCGGGGAGGTCCCCGGGACTCTCAGCGATGACCGGCAGCACTGGCAGAGCAGCGGGGTCCTGCTTCCCGCCACGACCTACCGGGTCACGGCGGCGATGGCCGGTTCGACCCCGGAGCAGTCGGCGACGAAGTCGGTCACGATCCGCACGAGGGACTCCGCCGCGCCGTTCGAGGCCCGGATCTCGCCGCGGGATGGGGCGACCGTGGGGGTCGGCATGCCGGTCCTGGTCAGGTTCACCGCCCCGGTCGCCGACGAGTACCGCAGCAACGTGCAACGCGCCCTGACGGTCACCTCGACCCCGGCTGTCGAGGGCGCGTGGAGCTGGGCCTCCGACACCAGGGTCGAGTACCGACCCAGGGAGTTCTGGCCACCGCGGACCACGGTGTCGGTGTCGGTCGACCTGGCCGGCATCCAGGCGGGTGAGGACATCTGGGGCGCCCAGGACAAGGGGGTGCAGTTCACGATCGGGCGGTCCGTGGTCTCCGTGGTGGATGTCGCCGCCCACCAGATGACCGTGGCCATCGACGGCACGCTGGCCCGCTCCATCCCGGTGACCACCGGCAAGGACGGCTTCCTGACCCGCGGGGGCACCCGGGTGATCTCGGAGCTGCTGCCCCAGACGCGGATGGATGCGGCGAGCACGGGGGTCGCGCCCGGGGACCCGGAGTACTACAACCTCGATGTGCGCTACGCGATGCGCATGACCAACTCGGGGGAGTTCATCCACGCAGCCCCGTGGTCAGTCGAGTCCCAGGGTGTGGACAACGTCAGCCACGGCTGCGTCGGCATGAGCCTCGCGAACGCCAAGTGGCTGTTCGAGCAGTCCCGCGTGGGCGACGTCGTCACGATCGTGAACTCGAGCCGGAAGCTGGAGCCCGGCAACGGCCTGACCCAGTGGAACGTCCCCTGGGCGGACTGGGTCGCAGGCTCCGCGCCCTGAGACCGGGCCCACGCCACGGGCCTACCCCTGCCTGGTGAGCGCGTCCTGCCAGGTGACGATCCGGTCGACCGCCTCGCGGACCACGTCGACTCCCGAGGCGAACGACAGTCGCACGTAGCGGTGGCCGTCGACCTGGTCGAAGTCCGTGCCGGGTGTCAGTGCCACGCCGGCCTCGTCGAGCAGCCGCGCGCACCACGTGGTCGAGTCAATTCCACTGGCGGACACGTCCGCGTAGAGGTAGAAGGCTCCGTCGGCGGGTGCGACACGGGTCCAGCCCAGCTCAGGCAGCCGCTCCAGCAACAGCTCCCGGGCTGCGGAATAGCCCAGGGCGCCCTGCCGTGCCGCGGCCATCCCCTCCGCGGTCAACGCCGCGATCCCGGCGTGCTGGGCCAGGGTCGGCGGGCACAGCGCGAAGTTGCCTGCCAGCGCGTCCACGGGACCCACGAGATCCGCAGGGAGGATCAGCCAGCCCAGGCGCCACCCGGTCATCGCCCAGTACTTGGAGAACGAGTTGACCACGATCGCCCCCGAGTCGAGGAAGCGTGCCGCCGACGCGACCTGGACCCCGGTGTAGCTGATCCCGTGGTAGATCTCGTCGCTGACCAGGCGCACGCCGTGGGCGGCACACCAGTGTGCGATGGCCGCGATCTCGGCGACGTCGAGCATCGTGCCGGTCGGGTTGGCGGGGGAGGCGATGACCAGGCCGTCGAGGGGTTGCTGCTCGTGGGTCGCCGCGAGCATCTCCACCGTCGGCTGGAACCGGGTCTGCGGCCCGCAGGCCAGCTCCACCACCTGGCACCCCAGGGCCGCCAGGATGTTGCGGTAGGCGGGATACCCGGGGCGGGCCAGCGCAACTCGGTCACCGGCATCGAACGCAGCCAGGAACGCGAGGGTGAACCCCCCGGATGAGCCCGTCGTGACCGCGACATGTCCGGGATCGAGCGGGATGCCGTACCAGTCCACGTAGTGGGCGGCGATCGCCGCACGCAGGGCGGGCACCCCGAGGGACTCGGTGTACCCGAGACCGCCACCGACGCCGAGCAGGTCGATGGCGCGATCCACGACAGCCCGGCTCGCGCCCGCACCCGGTTCACCGGCAGCGAGGTTCAGCACGTGCTGGCCTGCAGCTCGACGCGCGTTGGCCGCCGCGATGATCTCCATCACGGCGAAGGGCGGCACATGGGCGCGAGCAGCGACCTTCATGCGCTCATCCTGCCCGGCGTGAGCCCGGCGGATCACACGGCCGGCCCGCGACTGGCCGTGTGATCCGGGTTGCCCAACTCCAGACCCAGGTGCCGGAGCTGGGGTGGTGGGTCAGTCGGCCTGGTACTTGAACGAGACGCTCAGCTTCGTCCGGAAGACCACGTCATCGCCCGCGAGGTCGATGTCCTGCTCCACCACCTCGGCCACACGCAGGTCCCGGAGGGTCTCCTTCGCGGTCTTCACTGCAGTGACCGCCGCGTCCTCCCACGACGTGGTGCTGGTACCGACGATCTCGACGACCTTGTACACGCTCACATGCGCCTCCTGAAGGTGATTGGCCCCTTCATCGTGTCACCAGCACCGGCCGATGACCAGACCTGCGGCCGACCGAGTCGCGGCCCATCCGGTGATCAGCGACCGAGCAGGCGCTCGTAGAGGTCGAGGTGCTCGCGCACCATCCGGTCGGCCGAGAACCGGGTCTCGACCGCGCGGCGACAGTCCGCACGGTCCAGCTCCCCGATCCGCCCGATCGCGGCGACGAGGTCGGCGTCCGAGTCGCAGACGAACCCCGTGGTCCCGTCGTCGACGATCTCCGGCGCCGCGCCCCACGGGAGGGTCAGGACCGGTGTCCCGCAGGCCAGGGCCTCGATCATCACCAGTCCGAAGGGCTCGGGCCATCGGATGGGGTTGAGCAGGGCACGCGCGGACCCGAGCAGCTCGAGCTTGCGCTGGCGCCTGCCGACCTCGCCCACGTAGCGGACCCTGGCAGTCCAGCAACGGCTCGACCTGCTCGTGGAAGTACTCGATCTCTCCCGGCTCGCGCATCTTGGCGGCGAGGACGAGCTCGACGCCTGCCTCGTGTGCCGCGAGCGCCGCCTCGCGCGCGCCCTTGTCCGGGGAGAAGCCTCCCGAGGAACAGCAGGTGGTCACCGTCGCCGGATCCGACCGGGAAGTCCTCGGGTCGCACACCGTGATGGATGACCGCCGACACCGGCAGCGGTGCTGCGGGAGGCATGGTCGTGGGAGATCGCGATGAGCGCCGCCGTGCTGGACGACTCGGGCGTAGATCTCGTTGACCTCGGTGGAGAACAGCGCCGTGATTGGTGGTCACCACCTGGCCGCGGCAGCGACCCTGCGCGTACACCGGGCCGAGGACCGTGTGGTCATGGATGATGTCGAAGTCCGCGACCTGGTCGTAGGCGTGGATCAGGTGGTGCAGCTCGACCACCGACTGCCCCAGCAGGTCCAGGTCCGCCTGCGCCCGGACCCAGGCCCGGGGGACCGGGCAGGTGCTGTCCCCGGTCGTGAACAGCAGCACCTCGTGGCCCGCCTCCATGAAGCCGGTGGCCAGCCGGTCGATGACCAACTCGGTTCCCCCGTAGGCCTCGGGGGCACCGGCAGCCACGGCGCTGCAACAAGGGCGATGCGCATCGTCCGAACCTCCGCCCGGCGGCTGCCGCCCCCAGGCGCGGGACGGCCGATGATGGCGTCCGCTGCTCGCCTCCGTTGTAGCATGCCAACGCCCACGGGGGTAGGGGCGTCCGTTCCTCCTGGTGGAGGGGTGCGTGCATGACGAGTGACCTCGGCACCGCCGAAGGCCCCGGGCGACGCGGGGTCTGGCAGGGCTACGACGCCATGCTGTTCGACCTCGACGGGGTGGTCACCCGGACCGTCACCCTGCATGCGGCGGCATGGAAGCGGCTGTTCGACGAGTTCCTGGCCGACCGGGCCGCACTCGAGGGCAGCACGCTACGAGCCGTTCGACATCGATCGTGACTACCGGGTCCACGTGGACGGCCGGCCGCGCTACGACGGGGTCGCGGCCTTCCTGTCCTCCCGGGGGATCCACCTGACCCGCGGAGCGCCGGACGACCCGCCGGACGTTGCGACGTGCTGTCGGGCTCGGCAACCGCAAGAACGCCTACTTCGCCGAGGAGCTCGCCACGCGCGGCGTCGAGGTCTTCGCCGACACGGTGCAGCTGCTCGATGTGCTCCGCGCGGCGGGCAAGGGCTGGCCGTGGTGTCGGCCAGCGAGAACTGCACGGCGCTGCTGGGCCGGGCAGGACTGCTGGACCGCTTCGACGTCCGGGTGACCGGCCTGGAGGCGCGACGCTGGAGCCTCACGGGCAAGCCGGCGCCGGACACGTACCTCAAGGCGGCCGAGCTGCTGGGGGTCGTGCCCTCGAAGGCGATCGTCTTCGAGGACGCAATCTCCGGGGTGCAGGCCGGCCGGGCCGGCGGCTTCGGGCTGGTCGTCGGGGTCGACCGTCACGGGCATGCCCGAGGCGTTGGCGGACGGCGGGGCCGACATCGTGCTCGCCGACCTGACGAGCTGCTGCGGCTGACGCCCGCGCAGGTGTTCGCCCGCCCGGTCCTGCACGACCGACGTCCTCTTCGAGGGCATCGTGGTGTGTCCACCCCGCGGGCCGGCAGCGCGCGGGCTGCTGGACGGCCCTGCCTTCAACGAGCGTCGTCCAGCGGCTGCGTGACCTCGGTGTCGACGTCGTCGTGGCCGGTGCACGATCCCGCCGACGCGACGTGGCGCAGCTGACTGAGCAGCTGGGGCGCCGCGGGATCGGCTCCGGGCTGGTGCTCGTCGTCGGCTGGCTGTCGGCGATCGCCCTGCCCGCGAGTGCCGCGCGGGCGGTGGTCGTGTCCGTCCTGCCGCAGCGCCCCGCCGGCCTGCCACCGTCGATGCGCTGGATGCAGGGCGCTGCGGACGCCTGCGTGGCGCTGCTGGCCGACCAGGCCGACCGGCGGGCCGCCGGGGTCGTCCCGAGCATCGACGAGGACCCCGCGTGGACGATCACGGTGTCCGGCGACGACCCCGCACAGCGACGCGCCCACCAGGCGCTGCTCACGGTCGCCGACACGCGCTTCGGCACCCGGGGCGTCCGGGAGGAGGAGGCGCTGGGCGTGCTGCCACGGGTGCTGGCCGGCGGGGTCTTCGACGACTCCGATCGATCCCCCGGGGCTGCTCGAGGGACCGGGCTGGACGGGGCTGCACCTGACTGCAGCGCCTGGACCAACGGCGCGACCGGCGCACCTTCGACCTGCGCAGCGGGGTGCTCTACCGCGAGCAGACGGCCACGTCGGTCGCGCTGCGGTCGCTGCGGTTCGCCTCCCTGGCGCGGCCCGGGTGCTTCGCATTGCGCGCCGAGGGCGCCCCGGAGTGGCTGCACGTCGGCAGCGCGCTGATCCCACCGGCCACGGACAGCACGTTCGCGCGTCGACAGCTGGGGGCGAGGTCGACGGCCGAGATGCGCACGGATGCCGGTGGCGCGATCGCAGCCGCGACCGTGCAGCAGGAGCGCATGGCGGCGGGGCGCCGCATCGTCGAGCGGTTGGCCTTCTTCGTCGGGGACGCCGACGGCCGCACCGAGGAGCCGGCGGCGATCGCCGGGCTGGAGCGCGCGGCAGACGTCGGCTTCGACCGACCTCCTGGCCGAGCAGCGGGCCGCGTGGGCCTCCCGCTGGGACGACGCGCTGGTCAGCATCGACGGCGACCCCGAGCTCGAGCTGGCGGTCAGGTTCGGGCTCTTCCACCTCATGGCCTCGGTGCCGACCTCCGGCGAGGCCGTGGTGGGACCGCGGGGGCTCAGCGGGCCCAGCTACCGCGGCCACGTCTTCTGGGACGCCGACGTCTTCGTGCTGCCCGTTCCTGGCCGCGACCTGCCCACCGGCGGCGCGAGCGATGCTCGAGTACCGGATCCGCCGCCTCGAACCCGCGCGGCAGGCGGCAGCCCGGCGGGGGTACGACGGCGCGCGCTTCCCGTGGGAGTCCGCACGGACCGGGGTCGACGTGACTCCCACCGTGGACCGCCCGATGCATGGTCCCGAGATCCCGATCCTGACCGGCGAGCACGAGGAGCACATCGTCGCCGACGTGGCGTGGGCCGCCGTGTCAGTACGCCGACTGGACCGGCGACGACGCCTTCCTGAGCGGCCCGGGCCGACCGCTCGTCCTGGACACGGCCCGCTACTGGGCGTCTCGGGTGCGCCTGGACGACGCGGGGGGCCACATCGACGACGTGATCGGTCCCGACGAGTACCACGAGCGTGTGGACGACAACGTGTTCACCAACGTGATGGCCCGCTGGAACCTGCGCCGGGCCGCTGACCTCGCGGAGGCCACGGGGGACGTGTCCGCTGACGAGATCGCACAGTGGCGGCACGTCGCCGACGACGCTCGTGGACAACTACGACGCGCATACTGGCCTGTACGAGCAGTTCGACGGCTACTACGCGCCTCGAGCCCCTCATGATCAGCGACGTCGCTCCGACGCCGGTCGCCGCCGACCTGCTGTTCGGCCGCCCCCGCATCAGCGGCTCACAGGTGATCAAGCAGCCCGACGTGCTGATGCTGCACCACCTCGTCCCCGAGGAGACCGAACCGGGCTCGCTGCGCCCGAACCTCGAGTTCTACGAGCCACGCTGCGCCCACGGCAGCTCGCTGTCGCCGGCCATCCACGCCGCCCTGCTCGCCCGCGACGGCCGCCCCGACGAGGCGCTGCGCCTGTTCCGGATGGCGTGCCGGCTCGACCTGGACAACCTGACCGGGACGACCGCCTGGGGGCTGCACCTGGCCACGTTCGGGGGGGTGTGGCAGGCCCTGGTCCTCGGGTTCGCCGGCATCCGCCCGCAGGGTGCGGGGCTGGTGGTCGACCCCCACATCCCCGCCACGTGGGGCGAGCTGCGCATCCGGCTGCAGCATCGTGGGCGGCGACTCGAGGTGCGGGCCTCGCCGCACCACCCTGCACGTGACCAGCGACGCCCCCATCGACGTCACCGTCCCGGGCGCTGGGACCGCCGAGGTCGCCCCCGACGGGCTGCGGTGGACCAGGACCTCCGGACGGCTGGCGGCTCCGATGAGCACCGTCCTGGCCGCCGTGGATGCCACACCTGCGGCACGCTGCGTCCTGGCCACCGCCCGGGCCGTCGGTCAGGCCCTGCACCTCGAGGCGCGCGCTCTGTACGTGGGCGAGTCCCCGGATGCAGCCGCCGAGTATGCGCAGGAGTACGGGCTGCCCCTGCTCGTGGTGGGCGGCCGACCCGACGTTGAGATCATCGCAGCGGGGGAGCGCCCTGAGGTCGAGCTCGTGGTCCTGGCGCTGCACGGCCTGCCAGGCCGGAACGAGCCGGGGCACACAGCCCGCGCCGTCGCCACACAGCTGACCAAGCCGGTGCTGGTCGTCCCACCGGATGCGCCGATCCGTGAGGCCCCGCGCAAGGTCCTCATCCCGCTCGACGGATCACACGGGGTCAGCGACGCGGTGCGACCTCTCATCGCGTCCTACGTCGCGGCAGGCGCCGAGGTCATCGCCGTCCACGTGTTCGAGCCGGACACCGTGCCGATGTTCCTCGACGGCGTTCCCGACGAGATCGCCTGGCGCGACGAGTTCCTGGCGCAGCACTGCGCCGATCTCGGCATCCGCCTGGAGACCCGACCTGGGCCCACCGTCCTGGCACTGCTGGATGTGGCTGCCTCCGAGGACGTCGACGTCATCGCGCTGGGTTGGCACCAGGACCTGGCGCCCGAGCACGCGGTTGTCGTGCGCGAGGTGCTCCAGCGTGCACGGCGTCCCGTCGCCCTGATCCCACGGAGCCACCACGACCTCGGTGACGACGCCTGATGCGACCGCCCGCCCCTCAGGCGTCGGCGGACCTTCCGGCCTGGCGGTCCAGGGCTTCCAGGGCCTCGGGGTTGCCCCGGACGAAGGTCCGGACATAGGCCGTCAGCGGCCCCTCGTCCAGGACTCGCCCGGATGAGCGCAGGGCACGGGCCAGCCGCGCACGCACCTCCACCAGCCGGTCCTCGGCCACCACCGCGAGCAGCGCCGTTGCGCCCACGGGCAGCGCGTCGTCGAGCAGGGTGACCAGGCCCTCCACCTCGCGATCGCGCACGCGCCGGCCCACCAGCCCGCCGATGACCGCCCCCACCGCCGCACCGACCAGCGGCAGCGCGAGGAACGCGCCGGCGACGACCCCGGCCGCCGCTCCCGTGCCGATCCCGTAGGCAAGGGTCCCGCCGTCGCCCTGCTGCAGCACCGAGCGACCCCACCCGCGGTGCAGGATCCCCGACCCGACCACGACCTCCGGGAGCCCGCCGGGCGCAGTGAGGTCACGCAGGTCGGCGACGGCCTCGTCGGAGTCGGCGTACAGCGCGACGAGCAGGACGTACTCCCTCGACATCGACCCCAGCACCTCCGCCCGCGTGACTCCGTGCCCACGACGCTACTCCCATCGCCGCCACACGGCCTGCGAACGCATCTCGCCCATGCGGTGCCCCCGCGGTGACTGGGTAGGCTGGGCCCCGACACGCCCACCCCCGGCCACAGGCCGGGATCGCACCGAGGAGTCCCATGTCCGCGCAGGTCACAGTCGTCGTCGCCGGGGAGTCGCAGGTCCGGGCCATCGACGCCACCACGACCTGGGCCGACGTCCTCGCAGAGGTGATCCCCGGGCTTCGTGGAGTCGCCGTGGCCCGCGTCGATGGTGAGCTCGTGGACCTCGACCAGCCGGCTCGGGCCTTCGCGATGGTCGAGCCGGTCATGGTCACCGACCCTGACGGCCTGCGCGTCCTGCGCCACTCGTGTGCGCACGTGATGGCCCAGGCCGTCCAGGATGTCTTCCCGGACGCCAAGCTCGGCATCGGCCCGCCCATCGAGAACGGGTTCTACTACGAGTTCGACGTGGCCGAGCCGTTCGATCCCGAGGGCCTGGCCCGCATCGAGAAGCGCATGGTCGAGATCGTCAAGTCCGGCCAGCGCTTCGTCCGCCGGGTGGTCTCCGAGGCCGACGCCCTGGTCGAGCTCGCCGACGAGCCCTACAAGTGCCGCCTGGTGGGCAGCGAGGGCGGTGCGGACGTCATGGAGGTCGGCGGCACCGAGCTGACCATCTACGACAACGTGGACATGCGCTCCGGTGAGACGGTCTGGGGCGACCTCTGCCGCGGCCCGCACGTCCCGACGACCCGGATGATCGCGCCCAACGCCTTCAAGGTCATGCGCTCCTCGGCCGCCTACTGGCTGGGCAACCAGGCCAACGAGCAGCTGCAGCGCATCTACGGCACCGCGTGGCCGGACAAGGACGGGCTGCGCGGGTACCTCACCTTCCTCGAGGAGGCCGCGAAGCGCGACCACCGCCGGCTCGGCGTCGATCTGGACCTCTTCAGCTTCCCGGACGAGATCGGCTCGGGGCTGGCCGTGTTCCACCCCAAGGGCGGCATCATCCGCCGCACGATGGAGGACTACTCGCGCCGCCAGCACGAGGCAGCCGGGTACGAGTTCGTCTACACCCCGCACATCACCAAGGCACACCTGTTCGAGACCTCCGGGCACCTCGAGTGGTACGCCGAGGGCATGTACCCACCCATGCACATCGACGCGGAGCTCGATGCCGAGGGCAACGTCCGGCGGGCGGGCACCGACTACTACCTCAAGCCGATGAACTGCCCGTTCCACAACCTCATCTACCGCTCGCGGGGGCGCTCCTACCGCGAGCTGCCGCTGCGGCTGTTCGAGTTCGGGTCGGTGTACCGCTACGAGAAGTCCGGCGTGGTCCACGGGCTGACCCGCGTGCGCGGCATGACCCAGGACGACGCGCACATCTACTGCACCAAGGAGCAGATGGGCGCCGAGCTGCAGTCGCTGCTCGGCTTCGTCCTCGACCTGCTCAAGGACTACGGCCTCGACGACTTCTACCTCGAGCTGTCCACCCGCAACCCGGACAAGTACGTCGGTGAGATCGACGAGTGGGAGGAGGCGACCGAGGCCCTGCGGCTGGCCGCCGAGGAGTCCGGGCTGCACCTCGAGCCCGACCCGGGCGGTGCTGCCTTCTACGGCCCGAAGATCTCCGTGCAGTCCCGCGATGCGATCGGGCGGACGTGGCAGATGTCGACCATCCAGGTGGACTTCCAGCTGCCGCAGCGCTTCGAGCTCGAGTACCAGGCCGCCGACGGCACCCGGCAGCGCCCGATCATGATCCACCGCGCGCTCTTCGGCTCCGTCGAGCGGTTCATGGGCGTGCTCACCGAGCACTACGCCGGCGCCTTCCCGCCCTGGCTCGCCCCGGTCCAGGTCGTGGGCATCCCGATCACCGAGCGGCACGTCGACTACCTGGACGACGTCGCGGCGACGCTGCGTGCGGCCGGCGCGCGGGTCGAGGTGGACTCCTCCGATGACCGCATGCAGAAGAAGATCCGCAACGCCCAGAAGCAGAAGGTTCCCTACATGCTGATCGCCGGTGACGAGGACGTCGCCGCCGGCGCGGTCAGCTTCCGCTACCGCGACGGGACGCAGCGCAACGGGGTGCCGATCGCCGAGGCCGTGGCCGAGGTGGTCGCGGCCATCGCGGACCACCGTCAGGTCTAGCCGGGGGAGGCCAGCCGTGGAGCAGAACGCGTGGGACGTGCTGTGGACGCCGCACCGGATCGCCTACATCAAGGGCGAGAGCCGGCCGGCCGACACCGAGGCGGGCCCGCAGTGCCCGTTCTGCCGGACGGATGACCGCGAGGAGGGGCTGATCGTCGCCCGCGGCGAGCACACCTACGTGGTGATGAACCTCTTCCCGTACAACCCCGGGCACGTGCTCATCTGCCCGTACCGGCACGTCGCGGACTACACGGACCTCACCGTCGAGGAGTCCGGCGAGCTCAGCTGGTTCCAGTCCCGGATGATGCGCGCGATCCGCGCGGCGAGCAACCCGCAGGGGTTCAACATCGGGCTCAACCAGGGCTCGGCCGCAGGTGCTGGGATCTCCGGCCACCTGCACCAGCACATCGTCCCGCGCTGGCGCGGGGACTCGAACTTCATGACGACCGTCGGCGGCTCGCGCACGATGGTGATGCTCCTCGAGGAGTCCCGCGACCTGTTCGCCGCCGCGCTGGCCGACCTCGGACTGACCCCGCCCGACCCCCAATCTGCTTCCCTTTCCGCAATCCGCTTCCGGAATTCGGGAAGCAGATCGACGAATGGGAGGCGAATCTCGCGTGGGGCAGCCGCGCGGCGGGCGCGCGCGGGACCTATGGCCCGGCTTCGCGGCGCCGGGCCGTGGTGGGATGGGGACATGTCGCCGACCACCCGTTCCGTGATGGATGCCAACGAGGCGGTGGCCCGCGTGGCCCACCTCTACAGCGAGGTCATCCCGATCTACCCGATCACCCCGGCCTCGCCGATGGCCGAGCACGCCGACGCGTGGAGCGCCAAGGGGCGGCGCAACCTGTGGGGGACGGTTCCCGAGGTCACGTCCCTGCAGAGCGAGGCCGGCGCGGCCGGCGCCCTGCACGGCGCGGTGACCCGAGGTGCCCTGGGCACGACGTTCACGGCCTCCCAGGGCCTGCTGCTGATGATCCCGAACATGTACAAGATCGCCGGCGAGCTGACCCCGACCGTCATCCACGTCGCCGCCCGGACCCTGGCCACGCACGCGCTGAGCATCTTCGGGGACCACTCCGACGTCATGTCCGCGCGGCAGACCGGGTTCGCGATGCTGGCCGCCTCCAGCGTCCAGGAGGCCGGGGACTTCGCCGCCGTCGCCCACGTCGCCACCCTGGCCAGCCGTGTGCCGTTCATGCACTTCTTCGACGGGTTCCGGACGAGCCACGAGCTGGCCAGCATCGACCTCATCGACGAGCAGACCCTGCGCGACCTCATCGACCCGCGCGACCTCGCCGCCCACCGGCTGCGCGGACTGGACCCCGATCGCCCGGTGCTGCGCGGGACCGCCCAGAACCCCGACGTGTTCTTCCAGGCGCGCGAGGCCGCCAACCCGTTCCACGAGGCAGTCCCGCGGATCGTCGCCGACACCTTCGACCGGATCGCGCAGTCCACCGGCCGCCGCTACGGCCTGGTTGACTACGTGGGGCACCCCCAGGCCGATCGCGTCATGGTCCTCATGGGATCCGGCGCGGGCGCTGCGGGCGAGGCTGTCCGCACCCTGTCCCACCGGGGCGAGAGGGTCGGGCTGCTGGTGGTCCGGCTCTACCGGCCGTTCCCCATCGGTGAGCTGATCGCCGCCCTGCCGCCGACCGTGCGCACGCTGGCGGTGCTGGACCGGACCAAGGAGCCCGGCGCCCCGGCGGACCCGCTGCACCTGGACGTCATGGCCGCCCTGTTCGACCCGCGCGCCGCGGCCCGGTTCACCGACGGCCTCCCACGGACGATCGGGGTGCGCTACGGGTTGTCGAGCAAGGAGTTCACCCCGGCGATGGCCGCCGCGGTGTTCACCGAGGCTGCGGCCGCGGCGCCCCTGCGCCAGTCGGTGGTGGGCATCGTCGACGACGTGACGAAGAACTCCCTCGAGGTCCCGATGGACTTCCCGGCCGACACCTCCCGGGTCCGGGCGGTCTTCTTCGGCCTCGGATCCGACGGCACCGTCGGGGCCAACAAGAACACCGCCACCATCGTCGGCGGGGCCACGGACCTCAACGTGCAGGCGTACTTCGTCTACGACTCGAAGAAGTCCGGCTCGGTGACCGTCAGCCACCTGCGCTTCGACGAGGACCCGATCACGAGCACGTACCTGATCAGCGAGGCCACGTTCGTCGGGGTCCACCAGTGGGGGCTCATCGAGAAGCTCAACGTCCTGGCGGTGGCCGGCCATGGCGCCCGGGTCCTGCTGAACGCGCCGTACCCCGCCGACGAGGTCTGGGACCGCCTGCCCAACGAGGTCCAGCGGCAGGTCCTGGCCAAGGACCTCGACCTGTGGACCATCGACGCCACCGCCGTGGCCCGCAAGGCCGGGATCGGCGGTCGCATCAACACCGTGATGCAGGCCTGCTTCTTCGCGATCTCCGGGGTGCTGCCCCTCGAGGAGGCCCTGCCGCGGCTGACCGAGGCGGTGCGCACGAGCTACGGCAAGCGCGGTGCCGTGGTCGTGGACCGGAACCTCGCGGCCATCGACGCCGCCACGGCCGAGCTCCACCAGGTGCCCGTCCCCGAGGTCGCCACCTCCACGCTGCACCGCCGCCCGGCCGTGCCCGAGCACGTCCCGGAGTTCGTGGCGCGCGTCACCGGCCGGATGATCGCCGGCGAGGGCGACCTGCTGCCCGTGAGCGCCCTTCCCGTGGACGGGGCCTTCCCCACCGGCACCGCGGCCTACGAGAAGCGCACCATCGCCACAAAGATCCCGATCTGGGAGCCCGACCTGTGCATCGACTGCGGCAAGTGCACGATCGTCTGCCCGCACGCCGCGATCCGGATGAGCGTCTTCGACCCCGCCGAGAACCCCGACCACGCCGACCTGCCCTCCAAGGGCTACCGCAACCGGGAGAAGCCCGGACTGGAGCTGACCATCCAGGTCGCGCCCGACGACTGCACCGGGTGCGGCGTCTGCGTCGGCCAGTGCCCCGCATTCGACAAGTCCGAGGTCCGGCGCAAGGCGATCAACATGCGGCCCATCGAGGAGCACCTCGAGGTCGAGCGGACCCGGTGGGACGCCTTCCTGGAGATCACGCCGGCCGACCAGGCCCTCTGGTCACCCGACACGGTCAAGACCTCGCAGATGCGCCAGCCGCTGATGGAGTTCTCCGGCGCCTGCTCCGGCTGCGGGGAGACGCCGTACCTGAAGCTCATCACCCAGCTCTTCGGCGACCGGCTGCTGGTCGCCAACGCCACCGGGTGCTCGTCGATCTACGGCGGCAACCTGCCGACGACGCCCTACACCGTCAACGGCGACGGCCGGGGCCCGGCGTGGTCCAACTCGTTGTTCGAGGACAACGCGGAGTTCGGCCTGGGCATGCGCATGGCCTACGAGCGCCAGCAGACCCACGCCCTGACCCTGCTGGCCGAGCTGGAGCCCCAGCTGGGCCTGGACCTCGTGGGGCGGATCGCCGGCGGCTACACCGCCGGGGACGACCTCGGGATCCGCGCGCAGCGGGCGCACGTCGCCGAGCTGGTCGACCGGCTCTCGGAGATCGCCGACGAGGAGCCGCGGGCGGCCGCCCTGATCGACCTGTCGACCGCACTCGTCCGTCGCACGTTCTGGATCATCGGCGGCGACGGCTGGGCCTACGACATCGGCTACGGCGGCCTCGACCACGTCCTGGCCTCCGGACGCGACGTGAACATCCTGGTGATGGACACCGAGGTGTACTCCAACACCGGCGGCCAGCAGTCCAAGGCGACCCCCCGCGGGGCGGTGGCGAAGTTCGCGGCCGCCGGCAAGGGCCTGCACAAGAAGGACCTCGGGCTGGAGGCGATGGCCTACGGCGACGTGTACGTGGCCCAGATCGCGCTGGGTGCCAGCGAGGTCCAGACCGTCAAGGCACTCGTCGAGGCCGAGGCACACCACGGGCCCTCGCTGGTGATCGCCTACTCCACCTGCATCGCCCACGGCTTCGACATGGCCGACTCGATGGGTCACCAGAAGCTGGCCGTCAACTCCGGGCACTGGCCGCTGTACCGCTACCGGCCGGGCGCAGCGGACGGCGCGCCGTTCCAGCTGGACTCCAAGGCGCCGAGCATCCCGTTCGGGGACTTCGCCCAGAAGGAGGCGCGGTTCGCGATGCTGTTCCGCTCCGACCCGGCACGGGCCAAGGAGCTGATGGCGCGCTCGGAGGAGGACATCGCCGAGCGCTGGCGGTACTACGAGCAGCTGGCCGGGGTGCAGCGCGCCGCCCCGCCGCCGGATCCGGACGGACCGCGTGCCCGCCGCATCGATGAAGGGGAGAGCGACGAATGAGCGTTGACCTGACCAGCACCTACCTCGGGCTGACCCTGCGCAACCCGGTGGTCGCCTCGCCCGGGCCCGTGACCGGCGACCCGGACCAGTGGCGCCGTCTCGATGACGCCGGCGTCGGCGCGATCGTCCTGCCCAGCCTGTTCGAGGAGGAGATCGAGTCGGAGTCCTGGTGGGTCTCGGACCTGCTGGACGAGGGCCGGGACACCGTGGCCGAGGCGTCGGACTACCTGCCGGAGTTCGAGGACTACTCGATCGGCCCGGACCGCTTCCTGGACCTGGTGACCCGGGCCAAGGAGACGGTCAGCGTGCCGGTGATCGCCAGCCTGAACGGGACCACCACCGGTGGCTGGGTGAAGTACGCCGCACGCCTGGCCGATGCCGGTGCGGATGCCATCGAGCTCAACGTCTACGACGTGATCACCGATCCGCGGGTGACCGGCCTCGAGGTCGAGGACCGGGTGCTCGACCTGGTCCGTTCCGTGCGCGCCGAGGTCGCCATCCCGGTGGCGGTGAAGATCGGACCGTGGTTCAGCGCCCTGGCCAACATGGCCTGCAAGCTGGCCGGTGCCGGCGCCGACGGCCTCGTGCTGTTCAACCGCCTCTACCAGCCCGACATCGACCTCGAGATCCCCTCCGTGCGGCCGCGGCTGATGCTCAGCGTCCCCGGGAACGTGCGGCAGTCGGTCGCGTGGATCGGGATCCTCTCCGGGCAGGTGCCGATGTCGCTGGCCGCCAGCGGGGGAGTGGACTCCGCCGATGACGTCGTGAAGCTGATCCTGGCGGGTGCCGATGCCACCATGACCACCGCGGCCCTGCTCCGGCACGGCCCGGGGCACGTCGAGGCGCTGGTGACCGGGCTGGAGCGGTGGCTCGACGAGCGCGGGTACAGCTCCGTGGCACAGGCCAAGGGATCGGTCTCGTTCAGCAAGGCGGCCGAGCCCGAGGCCTACCAGCGCGCCAACTACTACCAGACGCTGCACTCGTGGGGCCCCGTCCGCTGACGCCCTGCTGGCTACAGTGACCCCGTGACGGCGCACAGCTCGACTGGTCTGGTCGCAGCGGTCCTGTTCGCCGTGCTCGTGCTCGGGTTCACCGCGGTCGCGGCGCCCTGGGCCGGCGCCTGATCACCGCACCGCGGCGTTCGTCGTGATCGGGGCGGTCCTGGGGTTCGCGATCGACCCCGTGGAGGGGTCCGCCACCGAGTCGGTCAAGCTGGTCGCCGAGATCACCCTGGTCCTCATCCTCTTCCATGACGCTGCCGAGGTCCGGCCGCGCGAGATCGGCTCGGACGGCGGGCTCTATGCCCGCCTCCTGCTGATCGGGTTCCCGCTGACGATCCTGCTCGGCTACCTGATCGCCCGGGTCCTGTTCCCCGACCTGCCCGTGATGATGGCGCTGCTCCTGGCGGCGGCCCTGGCCCCGACCGACGCCGGGCTCGGCGCCCCGACGGTGCTCAACCCGGTCGTCCCGACCCGGATGCGACGTGCACTCAACGTGGAGAGCGGGCTCAACGACGGCCTGGCGACGCCGGTCGTCCTGTTCGCGATCGCCGTGATCGCCGGCGAGGAGGGGCTGGCCCCTCGGAGCCTCACTGGTGGACGCCCTCGTCGAGCTGGCGCCTCGGGGTGGTCGCCGGCGTCGTGGTCGGGGGAGCGGGCGGCGCACTCCTGGGTTGGTCCCGGCGCCGCAGCGATGAGCACCGCCGCGAGTCGCACCCTCGGCGTGCTCATGATCCCCCTGCTGGCATACGGCGCGGCCCTGCTGCTGTCCGGGAACGGCTTCGTCGCCGCCTTCGTCTCGGGCACGGCCTTCGCCGGCTCCGCGGCGTGGATCCACGACGAGGAGACCGCGCTGCTCGGCACCGAGGAGTTCTCCGACCTCCTGGGCTACGCGGTGTGGCTTGTGCTCGGCCTGGTCGCAGTGCCCCTGGTGTGGCGGGAGGCCAGCTGGCGGGAGCTGCTGTTCGCCGTCCTGGCCCTCACGGTGTGCGGATGCTGCCGGTGGCCCTGAGCCTGCTCGGCACTGGGCTTCGCCTCAGCACGGTCGCGTTCATCGGCTGGTTCGGTCCCCGCGGGCTGGCCTCGGTCGTGTTCGCGCTGATCTCGCTGGAGTCCCTCGAGGTCGACGACGACCTTCGCGTCGTGCTGGCCACGATCTGCCTGACGGTGCTGCTCAGCGTGGTCGCCCACGGCTTCTCGGCGCAGCCCCGCTGGCCACCCGGTACGGCGCATGGGTGGCCCGTGCCACCCCACCCGCCGAGCTGGCCGACATGGATCAGGGACGTCGAGCCGCGACACCCGCGGGGCCCGGCTGTGGCGCTGAACCCGCGCCTCAGTCCTCGTGGCGGATCACGCCACCGGTGAACGGGCGCCTCGGTGATCGCCACCTTGTGCTCGGGCACGAAGTAGTTGGGGTCATCGGGAGTGCCGCGCACCTTGACCGCATTGACCAGGACGACCGCGAGGTAGGGCAGCAGGATGCCAGCGGCGATGGCGATCCACCGCCAGAAGCCGGGCACGACGACCGCCACGACGATCGCCACCATGCGCATCCCCATGAGGAACAGGTACTGGCGCTCCCGGTGCACCAGGTCCGCCGACGGACCGGGCTGCGCCGATGTGATGCGATGCACCTCGACCCGACTCACCCGCTCAGCCTACGACCGGGCCGCTGATACGGCATCCTGCACTGGGATGCCCACCGCCCACGACAAGGAGACCCCATGACCAACCGGACCTACCGCCTCACCGAGATCGTCGGAACCAGCCCCGAGGGCGTCGACGCCGCGATCCGCAACGGGGTGAGCCGGGCAGGCAAGACCATCCGGCACATCGACTGGTTCGAGGTCGAGCAGATCCGCGGGTACGTCCGCGACGGCCAGGTCGACCACTTCCAGGTCTCGATGAAGATCGGCTTCCGGCTCGAGGACGCCTGATCAGATCGCTTCGCTGGCCGTCGAGAGGTTGAAGTCCTCGATGGCCAGCGGGGCCACCCGCGTGCGGGTGAACCAGTCGGCCCACTCCCGGGGGAGGCAGTCGACCGGTGTCCCGGCATCGGAGATCCGGTCGAGCATCCCCAGGGGGGAGTCGTTGAACCGGAAGTTCCCGGCGGCCCCGACCACCTGGCCGTCGCGGACGACGTAGACCCCGTCGCGGGTCAGGCCGGTGAGCAGCAGGCTCTGGGCGTCGACCTCGCGGATGTACCACAGGCACGTGACCAGCAGGCCGTCACCCACGCGGGCGGCGAGCTCGTCGAGGGTGCCAGAGCGACCCTCGACGCCGGCCAGGACGTTGTCCACGAAGGGCGTGTGCGCGATGCCCGCCAGCCCCGCGGAGTGCCGAGTCGTGACCAGCGCGCGCAGCGTGCCATCGGCCACCCAGTCCGTCGCGGCACGCGCCAGGCCCGCGTCGAACGTGCTCGACGCAGCCGAGGACACCGTGTCCTGGACGTGGTCGGCGCACTCCAGCCCCGGTGCGGCCGGGTCGGAGCGCAGCCAGACCGGCAGGGAGGCGAGCCGGTCACCGACGCGGGTGCCACCCCCGTGACGGCTGAACGCGCTGCGGCCCTCGACCGCGTCCCGGGCCCCGGCCGACCACAGCAGGTAGATGAGCATGTCGGCGGCTGCCGACGGTGTGAGCATCACCCGCTGCCGGCCCGGGGTCACATCGATGTGCGTCGCCTGGGCGGCAAGTCCCCGACGCACCTCCTCGGGTGCGCCGGTCAGGTCCATCTGCGTGAAGGAGCGGCCCGAGCGTCCCGCCCACGCCGACCGGCTGCCGCCGCCGGTCTTCCCGCACAGCTCGAAGCGCGCGGCTGGCTGGTCGTGGCGCAGCCGCAGGCCGCCGGTCGTCGCGAGGTAGGAGCTGGTCAGGGTGTGCTCGGCGTAGCCGAAGTGGTCGACATCTGTGGCGGGGAGCACCTCGCTGAGCAGGGCGCTGACCGGCGCGAGCTCCTCCGGGGCCGAGAGCGCCGGAGCGCGGTCCCAGGCCGGGGAGGCGGGGCGCCCGGGCACCTCGGGCGACGCATCCTGCGCCGGACCGGCACCGAGCGCCTCCGAGCGGGCCTGGGCGACGAGGAGGGCGAGGTCCTCAGCCGTGCGGACGACGGCGCTTGCCGTGCCCGACCCCACCCCGCCGCGGACCTGCGGGTGCGCCACGATGTGGACCCGCTGCTGGGCGGTCATCCCGTTGGTCGTGAGCGTCGAGTTCGCCCAGCGCAGGTTCGCGCTGGTGGTGTGCTCGACGAGCACAGTCCCTCGGTCGGGTCCGAGCAGGTCCAGCCCCCGCTCCACCAGCTCCTGGGGCCTCATGCCCGGGCCTCCTGACGGGTGTTGAGCACATTGATCCCCTCGAACACGGCCACCGGACACCCGTGGCTGACAGGGGCCACCTGCCCGGGCTGGGCCTTGCCGCAGTTCAGCGCCCCGCCCAACAGATAGGTCTGGGGCCCACCGAGCGCCGTCAGGCCGGCCCAGAACGACGGAGTGCTCGACTGGTAGGCGACGTCGCGCACCTGCCCGACGATCTGCCCGGCGCGGATCCGGAAGAACCGCTGCCCGGTGAACTGGAAGTTGTAGCGCTGCATGTCGATCGACCAGGACTTGTCGCCCACGATGTAGAGGCCGTCCTGCACCCCGGCGATCAACGCCTGGAGGTCCGGCCCTGACGGGTCGGGCTGCAGGCTCACGTTGGGCATGCGCTGGACCGGCACATGCACCGCCGAGTCAGCGAAGGCACACCCGTTGGAGCGACCGAAGCCGTGCTCCGCGGCCATGCGGCGGTCGAGCTGGTAGCCCACGAGCGTGCCGTCGCGCACGAGGTCCCAGGACTGTGCGGCAACCCCCTCGTCATCGAAGCCGACCGTCGACAGCCCGTACGGGGCTGTGCGGTCACCGGTCACGTGCATGAGCGGGGATCCGTACTTCAGGCTGCCGAGCTGGTCCAGGGTCGCGAAGCTGCTGCCGGCGTAGTTGGCCTCGTAGCCCAGGGCCCGATCGAGCTCCGTGGCGTGCCCCACGCTCTCGTGGATCGTGAGCCACAGGTTGGTCGGGTCGATCACCAGGTCGTACCGCCCCGGCTCGACCGAGGGGGCGACGGACTTCTCGGCCAGCCACTCGGGCAGCGCCGAGAGCTCGGCGTCCCAGTCCCAGGACCCGTCGCCCACGAGGTACTCCCAGCCCCGTGCCGCGGGGGGAGAGCACGAGGCCATGTCATCGAAGCGCTCGTCGGTGATGCGATAGGCCGAGAACCCGCCCGCCACCCGCGTGCGCTGCTGCAGGGTGTCGGTCCCGGAGCTGTCGGCGTAGTACGTGATGTCCCGGAACGCGTGGAAGTCGGCATCGACGCGCTGCACGTGCGCGCTGTCCAGCAGCCGCGCGCTGCGCGCCTCGATGAGCGCCAGCACCTCGGGATCCGGGACGAGGAACGGGTCGATCCCCACCGGGTTGGCCCACACCTGACCCGCGTGGACCGGCTCGGGTGCCAGCTCCACCCGCTCGCGCGCCACCGGCGCTGCCACCCGGGCCATCGCCACCGCCAGGGCGGCCACCTCCGCCGCGGCCTCCGGCGCGACCAGGTCACCGGCCGCGAAGCCCCAGACCCCGTCGACGAGGACCCGCACGCCCAGTCCTGTGACGCTGTCCGCCACCACCGCCAGGGGGCGGGCATCGCGGGCGGATGCCGACCGGGTCCGCTGTCGCGAGATCCGGACGTCGACGTGCTCGGCCCCCCGCGCCCGGGCCGCCTCGATCGCAGCGTGTGCGCACGCCGCCAGCGGCAGCGCCCGGAAGTCGGCCTCGATCACGTCGAGGGCCACCTGACCAGTCAGTCCCCATTCCACGCCGGTCACAGTAACGCCGCCAGCGGGATCCTGCGGGAGCGACGTGGCAGAGTGCGGCCATGCTGATCGAGCTTCGCGTGCTCCTCGGCCCGAACGCCGACATCCCGGCTCCGGCCATCCGGGTGACCCTCGCCGGACCCACCGAGGAGGGGCTGGACCTGCGCGAGGTCACCGACCGGATCGCCCGTGCGGCCGACGCCTACGTCGGCCCCGCCGTGAGCCGGACCGGGCGCGACGGGACCGTCGTGGTGGCCTTCCCCTGGGAGCGCGAGGGGACCGGCGAGGCGATCGGCACCGCCCTGGTGCAGGTCCTGCGGATCGGCCCCGAGGTGCCCCTCGACGAGCGGATCGCCACCGTCGCCGCGGACGTGCGCGCCGCGGACCCCGGCGACCCGCCGCGCCTGCTGGACCCTGCTGTCCCGACCGTGGCCGTGACCGGGACCAACGGCAAGACCACCACCACGCGCCTGCTGGGCCGGATGGCCGCCGAAGCCGGCCTCCTGGCGGCGTGGAGCAGCACGGACGGGGTGTTCGTGGCCGGCCACTGCATCGAGCCGGGGGACTGGTCCGGGCCCGGAGGCGCCCGGATGGTGCTCGGAGAGCCCGGGGTGGGGTTCGCCGTCCTGGAGACGGCGCGCGGCGGGCTGATGCTGCGCGGCATGGGAGTGTCCGCCGTCGACGTGGCCGTGTTCACCAACGTCAGCCCGGACCACCTCGGGCTGCAGGGGATCGAGACCGTCGACATGCTGGCCTGGGCGAAGTCCACGGTCGTGCGGGTCGTGCGCCCCGGCGGCTGGGCGGTGCTCAACGCCGAGGATCCGCTGGTGAGCCGCTACCACGATGCCGGTCCGGGGAACCCCTGGTTCTTCGCCCTCGACCCCGAGGGACCAGGTGCCGGCCTGGCACGCGGGCTGGGCGCGCCGCTGACCACCGTGCGGTCGGAGCGGGTCGTCGTGGAGGGCCATCCGGACGGTCCGATCGACCTCGGGCTCGTGATGGACATCCCGGTCTCGATCGCCGGGCTCTCCCGGGAGAACCTTGCGAACGCGCTCGCAGCCGCGTCCGCGGGGCTCGCAGCGGGCCTGCCCCGTGAGGCCGTCGAGGCCGGGCTGGGCTCCTTCCGTCCGGACACCTCCACCAGCCCGGGCCGGATGAACATCTGGACGGCGCCGACGCCCGATGGGGGAGCGGCCACCGTCATCCTCGACTTCGCGCACAACGAGGCCGGTGCCGAGGCGCTGTTCCGCGTCGCCAGCGGCCTGCGTCGACCGGGCGCGGCGCTGCATGCCTCGATCGGCAACGCGGGGGACCGCACCGACGAGGGCATCACCGAGGTGGGCCGGCTGGCCGCCGAGGCCGCCGACACCGTGCAGCTGGCCGCCAAGCCGCACTACCTGCGCGGGCGCACCCAGGCCGAGATCGACGACCTGCAGCGGGCGGGGATCCGGGCGGCGGGCAAGGAGCCGTTCGAGGAGGTCCCCGACGAGCCCACGGGCCTGCGCGCGCTGCTGGCCCGCGCCCACGACGGCGACGTCCTCGCGATGATGATCCACCAGGACCGGGCCGCGTGCGTGGACATCCTCGACGCGCTGGGGGCCGTCGCCGACGACCCGGACACCATCCGCGCCAAGGTCGAGGCGGCCCGCACGCCCGGGTGACGGCCTACTCGTGCATGGCTGAGTGGCCCAGCGCCTCGAGCTCGGTGTAGACCGCGTCGGTCTGGTCGGCGCAGATGGCCACCACGTCCCCGGCGTTCGCCTGCTCGACGGCCCAGCGCACGGCGTCGATCTCGAGGGGCAGCGAGCGCACCTCCTTGGCCCGCGCACCGGCGGCCATCGCCTCGCGCACGCCCTGCTCGAGCAGGGCCGCGACCTCGCCCGGCTGGCGGCCGCGGAGGCGGACGTCCTCCTTGACCACGCACAGGTCGAAGTGCCGCGCGCCGGTGCGCCCCAGCTCGAGGACGTCGGCGTCCCGGCGGTCGCCCGCCGTCCCGATCACACCGATCCGGCGGCGCTTGTGGACCTCAGCACGCGCTGAATCCAGGCCGTCGGTGTAGGCGGCGATGAACTCCCCGAGGGCCTCGAGGCCCGCGGGGTTGTGGGCGTAGTCGACGAACACGTTCACGCCGTTGACGTCGATGTGGTTCAGGCGCCCCGGGGCCAGGTGGTAGCTGGTGGAGAAGGTCCGCAAGCCGGCGCGGATGTCGTGCAGGTGCGCGCCCCCGGCGAAGCAGGCCCCCGCCGCAGCCATCGCGTTGGCGACGTTGAACCGCGCCTTGCCGCCGAACGTGGCCGGCAGCAGGTGGGTGAAGGCCACCTGCATCGAGCGCTTGCCCTGGCGCAGGACGATCGACTCCCCGAGCTCGCCCCTGTCGAGGACCAGCGCCAGGCCGCCGTCGCGGCAGTGCCGGTCGACCATGGCCCGGGTCGGGGAGCCCGGCTCGGTCATCGTGAACCACACGATCTCGCCGTGGCAGCGTCGGGCCATCGAGGCCACGTGCGGGTCGTCGGCGTTGAGCACCGCGAACCCGCCGCGGGGGACCGCCTCGACGACCACGCTCTTGACGTCCGCGAGGTCCTCGAGGGTGTCGATGCCGCGCAGGCCGAGGTGGTCGGAGGCCACGTTGAGGACCACGGCCACGTCGTTGCGGTCGTAGCCCAGGCCCTCGCGCAGGATGCCCCCGCGGGCGACCTCCAGGACGGCCAGGTCCACGCGCGGGTTCTGCAGCACCATCCGCGCGCTCTTGGGCCCGGAGGCGTCGGAGCGGATCACCAGGCGCTCGTCGATGACCACGCCGTCGGTGGAGGTCATGCCCACCTTGCGGCCCATGCCCTTGAACACGTGGCCGATCATCCGCGCGGTGGTGGTCTTGCCGTTGGTGCCGGTCACGGCGATGATCGGCACGCGGCTCGGGGTGCCGGGCGGGAACAGCAGGTCGATCACCGGCTTGGCGATGTACTGCGGCTCCCCGATCGTCGGATGCGTGTGCATCCGGAAGCCCGGCGCGGCGTTCACCTCGCAGATGGCCCCGCCCGCCTCGCGCACGGGGACGGTGATGTCCGGGGCGATGAAGTCGATGCCCGCGACGTCCAGGCCGACGACGCGGGCGGCCTCCTCGGCGATCTCGATGTTGTCCGGGTGGGCGTCGATCGTGCGGTCGATGGAGATGCCGCCGGTCGACATGTTCGCGGTGAGGGCCAGCTTGACCATCGCGCCCTGGTCGGGCACGGCGTCCATGCTCAGGCCCTGAGCCGTGACGAGGGCGATCGCGGCATCGTCGACCTTGATCCGGGTCAGCACCTTCTCGTGCCCCACACCGCGGCGCGGATCGGCGTTGGTGGCCTCGACCAGCTCCGCGACGGTGCGGTGCCCGTCGCCGATGACGTGCGCCGGGACCCGCTCGGCCACCGCCGCGATCCGTCCACCGACCACGAGGAACCGGTAGTCGTTGCCGGTGATGTAGCTCTCGACCTGCAGGTAGCCGCTGCGCGACTCCGCCTTCGCCACGTCGTAGCCGGCCTCGAGCCCGGCGTCGTCGGTGATGTTGAGCACGACCCCGCGGCCGTGGTTGCCGTCCAGGGGCTTGATCACCACCGGGTAGCCGATCCGCCGGGCGACCTGCAGCGCGCCGCGCAGGGTGCGCACCGAGTCGCTCTTGGGCACGGGCAGCCCAGCGGCGCTCAGCAGCTTGTTCGTGATGTCCTTGTCGCTGGCGATGTCCACGCCCAGCGCTGAGGTGTTCGACGTCATGGTGGCGCGGATCCGCTGCGCGTAGCGCCCCTGCCCCAGCTGCACGAGCGAGGCACTGTTCAGGCGCATCCACGGGATGTCGCGGGAGACCGCCTCGTCGACCAGCGCCTGGGTGGACGGTCCGAAGGCCGTCCGCTCGGCGAGGAGCAGGAACTGCTCGAACTCGGCGTCGAAGTCGAACTCCGGGTCGTGGGCGACCAGGTCGTTGACCATCCGCACGGCCAGCGTGCCGGCGGCCAGGGCCACGGACTCGTCCTGGTAGCCGAAGATCACGTGGTAGCGCCCCGGCTCACCGGTGCTGCGGGTCTTCCCCCGCCGGGTGTCGTGCCCGACCTCGTTCTGCAGCTGGAGGGCGATGTGCTCGGCGACGTGCCCGACCCAGGTGCCCTCACGCAGGCGCTCGGCGAAGCCACCCTTGCGCCCCCGCGAGCACGAGTGCTCGCCGACGCCGGGCAGCCAGGCCAGGAGCTGGTCGGTGAATCCCGGAAGCGCATCGCTGGGGTACTCCTCGAGCGAGCCGAGGTCCACGACCAGGTGGATCGCCGGACCGTAGGACCAGATGTTGGGCCCGCGGTAGACCCGGGTCTCGACGATCGTCAGGTCCGGCGACGCCGGACCGGTCGGCACGGGGCGGTCGGTCACGGTGACTCCTTGTGCTGGGCCTTGGTACGGCGTCGGCGGCGGGCGTTGCGGGCGACCACTGAGTCATCCACGCCCTCGGAGGCAACCCGCCGGGAGATCGTGGCCAGGTCGTGCGTGGGCTCAGGCAGGTCTCCCGGGTCCACCGCGCTGTGGTCACGGTAGGACACCAGCGTGCGCGAGGCGAGGTCGAACCGGGCGCCGTTCGGCAGGAAGTGCACACCGGCCCCGGAGATCATCAGCGGCGCCGTGCCACGCGCTGTGGCCGCATCGGTGAGGGCGGTGCGCATGTCGACGCAGAACACCGAGCCCTTGCCGATGACCTCCAGATCGGTCTCGTCGGTGACCAGGATCGAGGTGTCCTCGTCGAGGCCGATGCCGAGCAGGTCCGGCGAGGAGGCGACCAGGTTGATCAGCCGCCCGAAGCGCTCACGCTGGGAGAAGTGCTGGTCGACGATCACCCCGGGCAGCAGCCCGAGGCCCTGGGCGGCCGCGACCATCCGGAACTTCGGCTGGGCCCCGGGGGACCCGTAGCCGACCATGTGCTCGCTGACCACGGACGCACCGGCGGAGGTCCCGCCGACGATCACCCCGCGGTCGTAGGCCGCCACGACCGCATCCCCGAACCGGGTCCCGCGGATGGCCGCCGACAGCTTCATCTGGTTGCCGCCGGTGAAGAACACCCCCGTGGCCCAGGCCGCGGCATCGGCGTGCTCCTGCTTGTCCGCCTCGCGCCGGTCGCGCGGCCGGGCCGACACCACCTCGGCGACGCCGAGCCTGGTGAACAGCCGCTCGTAGAGCTCGACGATCTCCGGGCCGAGGGCCGAGGCGGTCGCGCACACGACGATCCGGGCATCGGGTCCGCCGGCCTCGGCCACGAAGCGGCGCAGGATCCGGGTCGCGCCCAGCTTGTCCTCGGCACCCCCGATCGCCATCAGGCGACGCTGCGGGACCTCCCCTGGGGAACTGCTCACCTGTGGCAGGGTAGTGGGTGCGCGGCCCGAACGCGGTCGCTGGGATCGGGGACTCGATGGACGTGGCGAGCCGGAGGCTGCTTGTCGTGCGCCACGCCAAGTCGGCGTGGCCGCCCGGGAGTGCCCGATCGGGCGCGACCCCTCGGCCCGCGCGGGCTGCGTGATGCTCCCCGGATGGGCCATCGGATCCGGGAGCTCGCCGGGACCGTGGACGTGGCGGTGGTCAGCCCCACGCAGCGCACCCAGGAGACCTGGGCGCTGATCAACCAGGAGATCGGCCATACGGGGCCGGTGATCACCGATCCGCGCATCTACGACGCGTGGGGCGCCCACATGCTCGACCTGGTCCGGGAACTGCCCGATGACGCCCGCACCGTGCTGATCCTGGGTCACGAGCCAGGGGTGTCCGAGCTCGTGCTGAGCCTGGCCGATCACGCCCACGCCGACCTGCGCGACCGGGTGGCGACGAAGTTCCCCACCTGCGCGGTGGCCCTCCTCCGTGCCGACCTGCCGTGGTCGGCGTTCGTCCCCGGATGCGCGGCCCTCGAGGCGTTCACGACCCCGCGGGACTGACCGGGCGGATGCCCGCGGCGGCATCGGCCTGCTCGACCTCCTCCCGGGAGATCCCCATCAGGTAGAGCACCGTGTCCAGGTAGGGCACGTTGATGGCCGAGTCGGCGGCCGCCTGCACGACCGGCTTGGCGTTGAACGCGATCCCGTGACCGGCGGCCGCGAGCATGTCGAGGTCGTTGGCACCGTCGCCGATGGCGATCGTCCGGGCGGTGTCGATGCCGAACTCGGCGGCGAACTCGCGCAGCGCCTGCTCCTTGGCCGCCCGGTCGATGATCGGCCCGCGGACGCGCCCGGTCAGGTGGCCGTCGACGACCTCCAGCCCGTTGGCGCGGACCGCGTCGACGCCCAGCTCCTCGGCCAGGGGGCCGATCACCTCGGTGAAGCCCCCGCTGACCAGTGCGATCCGGTAGCCCAGGCCCTTGAGGGTCCGGCACAGGGTCCGGGCGCCCGGGGTCAGGCGGATCTCGGAGCGCGCCCGCGCGAGCACCTCCTCCGGGAGGCCGGCCAGCACGGCGACCCGCGCATGCAGCGACTCCGCGAAGTCCAGCTCGCCGCGCATCGCGGCCTCGGTGACCCGGGCGACCTGCTCCTCCTTGCCGGCGAACCGGGCCAGGAGCTCGATGACCTCGTCCTGGATCAGGGTCGAGTCCACGTCCATGACGACCAGGTGGACGCCCCGGCGCGCGAGCCCCCGGGCCTGCACGGACACGTCGACGTCCAGGTCGTGGCAGCGCGCCACCAGCTCGCGGCGCAGGGAGGCAGGGTCCGGGGCCAGGACCTCGAGGGCCAGCACGGTGACCGGGTAGTCGGCCACCCGATCGATCCGGACGATGTTCGACCCGCCTGCCGCCATCGTGGCGGCCAGCGCACTGACGTCGCCGCCGGTGATGGCCTGCCCCACGATGGTGACGGTGCAGTTCGAGAGCATCCCGGCGACATCGGCGGCGTGCACCTGGCGCACGGAGACCTCGAAGTCCGGGACCGCTGCGCGCAGCCGGTCGGCCAACTGCTCCTGCTCGTCCTCGGGGGCCAGCAGGACGGCCCCGAGGACGAGCTGACCGGCGACCACCACCTGTTCCACGTCGAGCACCGTCGCCTGCTCCAGCGCGGCGAACATGCGCGCCGTGATCCCGGGGCGGTCGACGCCGACAACGGTTGCGTGCAGGGTCGTGTCAGTCACGTGGCCCACGCTACCGGCGCGCACCGGCGCCCCCTCGGCCGCCAGGCAGCCGCCCGTCAGGCGAAGCGGTCGGCCGCCGTGGGGGCGGCCGAGTCCCGCCCCGGGGCAGCGGGGGAGGGGACGTTGAGCCCGCCCACCACCCCGGCGATCACGTCCTCCACCTGACCACGGACGGCCAGCACCTCGGCCGTCCGCGCCCTCGCCTCCGCCGCGGTCACGGCCGCACCCTCCTCCACCGCCGCAAGGTCCAGCGCGTCATGCAGGGCAGCAAGCCGCACCAGCAGCGCCTCCACCTGGGGATCCAGGCCCCGGGGGAGCCGACCCATGGCCGACTTCCCACGCGTGCGGCGCCGCGCGTGTCGCGACCCGGTCCAGGCCGAGGGTCTCGAGCCGTTCCGCAGCCGCCGTGACCGCCTCGGCCAACGCGCGGGCGCCGGATCGCGCCGTCAGCACGCCGGACTGGAGGGCGGCGAGCGGCACCGATCCGACATCGTCCCAGCGCCACCCGGTGGCCCCGTGCCGCAGCATCCCGACGGCGTGGTCGCCCCGGCTGAGCAGCACCGCCGGCTCGGGCACCCCGTCCGCGCCCGGCGGCCACCCGATCGTCCGCCCGGGACGTGGCAGGAGCAGCCACGTGTCCTGCGCGCCCGTCACCCGGATGGCCCGCAGGAGGTCGGGCAGCGGCGTGGGCGGCGCCCCCTGGAGGCTGCCCACCTCAGGTGCGTCCGGAGCCACGAGGGCCATGGCCTCGAGCAGGTCGTCGGATCCCGCGGTGCCGCGCAGCCACGAGCCCAGCCACACGGCGGCGGAGGTCATCGATGCGGCGCTCACCTGCAGGAGGGTAGGCCACGTTGCAGCCCGGCGCCCCGGTTCCACGCGGGTAGGGTGTGCGCGTGGTCGAGGTGCTGAACTTCCGCGACGTGAGCGTCCTGCGCGGAGGGCGTCCGATCGTCGACCGCCTCGACTGGTCGGTCACCGAGGACCAGCGCTGGGTGGTGCTCGGCCCCAACGGCGCCGGGAAGACCACGATCCTGCAGCTGGCCGGGGCGCAGATCCACCCCACCTCCGGCCGGGTCGAGGTGCTGGGGGAGGCCCTGGGGTCCGTCGACGTCTTCGACCTGCGACCCCGGATCGGCCTGGCCAGTGCGGCCCTGGCCGAGCGCATCCCCGCCGACGAGCTGGTCCGGGACGTGGTGGTCACCGCGGCCTGGGCCGTCACCGGCCGCGGCCTCGAGGACTACGAGGACCCCGACACCTCACGCGCTCGCGGGGTGCTGGAGATGGTCGGTGCCGACTCCCTGGCCGAGCGGCTGTACGGAACGCTGTCGGAGGGGGAGCGCAAGCGGGTGCAGATCGCCCGCGCACTGATGACCGACCCGGAGCTGCTGCTCCTGGACGAGCCGGCGGCCGGGCTCGACCTCGGGGCCCGCGAGGACCTCGTGACCCGCCTCGCGGGGATCGCCACGGACCGATGGGCCCCGGCCCAGGTGCTGGTGACCCACCACGTCGAGGAGATCCCGGCCGGGTTCACCCACGTGCTGCTCCTGCGCGAGGGCCGGGTCGTGGCGGCCGGGCCCATCCACGAGGTGCTCACGGGTCGCAACCTCAGCGAGACGTTCGGCACCCGGCTGCGCAGCGGACAGGTCCGCGGCCGGTACTGGGCCCGGGCCGTCCCCGCCGACACCGTGGCCCGCGGACGCCGGGGCCGAGAGGTGCTCGAACCGACCGCATCCCCGCTCACGCCAGATAGGGACGGATCGGGCGCGAGCGACTAGGCTGGCCACGTGGACGCATGGATCGTCTGGCTCATCGTCGCCGTGGTCCTCGCCGGGGCGGAGGCGGCCTCTGCGGGCCTGCTCCTGATCATGTTCTCCGGTGGCGCCCTGGCAGCATCCCTCGCCGCGTTCCTCGGGGCCGGGGCCGTGGGATCGGCCGCCGTGTTCGCGCTCACCAGCATCGCCCTGATCGCCTTCGCACGGCCGATCGCCAAGCGCCACGTGTACCAGGCGCCGCTGGAGCGGACCGGCACGGCCGCCCTGATCGGCACCCAGGCGGTGGTCCTCGAGGCCGTGGACGCCGACAACGGCCGGATCAAGCTGGCGGGCGAGATCTGGTCGGCGCGCACCCTCGACGAGGGCGCCCGGTTCGAGCCGGGGGAGAAGGTCGCAGTCTTCGAGATCGACGGGGCCACCGCGGTGGTCGGATAGCCGGCGTCGCCGGAGAAGCGCACGTACTCAGGGAGGGAACCGTGGAGAGCCTCATCATCGCCGGCGTTCTGGTGCTCATCGCCATGCTCGTCGTCTTCAGCACCATCAAGATCATCCCGCAGGCCCAGGCGGGGATCGTGGAGCGGCTCGGGCGCTACCAGCGGACCCTCGACCCGGGGCTGACCCTCATCATCCCGTTCATCGACCGCCTGCGGCCCCTGATCGACCTGCGCGAGCAGGTGGTCTCGTTCGCCCCGCAGCCGGTGATCACCTCCGACAACCTGGTGGTGAGCATCGACTCGGTCATCTACTTCCAGGTCACCGACGCCAAGGCCGCCACCTACGAGATCCAGAGCTACCTGCAGGGCGTCGAGCAGCTGACGGTCACGACCCTGCGCAACGTGGTCGGATCCCTGGACCTCGAGGAGACCCTCACCAGCCGTGACAACATCAACGCCCAGCTGCGTGGGGTCCTCGACGAGGCCACCGGCAAGTGGGGGATCCGCGTGAACCGCGTGGAGCTCAAGGCGATCGACCCGCCGGCCAGCGTGCAGCAGTCGATGGAGAAGCAGATGCGCGCCGATCGCGACAAGCGCGCAGCGATCCTGTCGGCTGAGGGCAGCAAGCAGGCGGCGATCCTCGAGGCGGAGGGCGGCAGGACCGCCGCGATCCTCAAGGCCGAGGGACAGGCGCAGGCCCAGGTGCTGCGCGCGCAGGGTGAGGCCGAGGCGATCGCCAAGGTGTTCGACGCGATCAACTCCGGGCACGCCACCGACCAGGTGATGGCCTACCAGTACCTGCAGTCCCTGCCGCTGCTCGCGCAGGGGACGGCGAACAAGGTGTTCGTGATCCCGGCGGAGCTCTCCGGAGCGCTGGGTGCGGTCAGCCGCGCCTTCGCGCCGGGGGCTGGCGGAGGTCTCAGCACACCGCCAGGGCCAAGCGCCGCAGCACAGCCGAGCGCCGAGACCCTGGACGACATCATCGATGCCGACATCGTCGACGAGCCGCCCGCGACCGAGCCCCCTGCCACCGCCTGACCTGCGGTGCTCGACCCGGCAGTGGTCGCGGACCCCGACGACCCGCGGGTCCGCGACTTCACCGCACTCACCGATGTCGCGGCTCGTTCCGTCCGCGAGCCCGCCGAGGGCCTGTTCATCGCCGAGGGCGCCAAGGTCATCGTGCGCGCCCTGGCCGCGGGCTACCGGCCGCGCTCGGTGCTCACCGAGCCCAAGTGGCTGCCCGACCTGGCGGCGAGCCTCGAGGGCAGCGGCGCCGAGGTCCTGCTGGCCGACCCGGACGTGCTGCGTGCCGTCACCGGGTACCGGGTCCACCGCGGCGCCCTGGCCTCGTTCGAGCGCCGCCCGCTGCCACCCCCGTCGGCCCTGCTGGCCGCCGCGCGGTTCGTGGTCGTCCTCGTCGACCTCGTCGACCACACGAACGTGGGTGCCATCTTCCGCAACGCCGCTGCGTTGGGCGCCGATGCCGTGCTGGTCACCCCAGGATGCGCCGATCCGCTCTACCGCCGGTCGGTGAAGGTGTCGATGGGCACCGTCCTCGCCGTCCCCTGGACGCGCACCGGCGCCGACCCGCTGGCAGACCTGGCCGGATTCACCACGATCGCCCTGACTCCCGCCCCCGACGCCCTCGACGTCGACGACGTGGCGCCCGACACCGACCGGCGCGCGGTCCTGCTCGGCACTGAGGGCGACGGGCTCTCCGGGGCGGTCGCCGCCCGGGCTGATCGACGCGTGCGGATCCCGATGTCGGGCGGCGTGGACTCGCTGAACGTGGCCGCCGCGAGCGCCATCGCCCTGCACTGCCTGCGGCCACGCCGCTGACCCGCTCGACGATCGATCCACGGATCCCGCCCGCTCGGAGCCATAATGTCGGCCACGCCGACTCCGGGGAGGAACCCATGAGCACGCCACGAAGCAGCCGATGGTCCACAGTGCTGCTGACACTGGGGGCGATCGGGCTGTTCCTGACCGGGATCACCGGCTGGCTGAACGCCGCGGTGGTCAACGGTCAGAACTTCGCCGGGCTGGTGAACGAGGTCCGCCAGGATGAGGCGGTCAAGACCCAGATCGGCCAGACCGTCGCAACGGCCGCACTTGACGCGCAGCCGGACCTGATCGCCGTCGAGCCCGCCATCGCGGCCGGTGCCGCGGCCATCGCCGGAAGCCCGCTCCTGGACAGCGTGTTCACGCCGGCGATCCGGGAGTTCCACTCGGCGCTGACGCAGGAGGGCAGCGACTCGGCCGTCCTGAAGCTGGCCGACCTCGGCGCGACGGCGACGACGGCCCTCGAGAAGTTCGTCCCCCAGGCCGCCGACGTGATCCCCGACAACCTCAACGTCACACTGGCGGAGGTCGGGGGACAGGGCGGTATCGCCATGCAGATCATCCCGGTCGTCCAGACGATGACGACGCTGGCCTGGGTGGTGCCGCTCGTCGCGCTCATCCTGATCGGCCTGGGGATCTGGCTGGCGCCCAGGCGGCGCCTGGCGCTGGTACGACTGGGCTGGTCGCTGCTGGTCGTCGCAGGGTTCCTCGGGCTCGTGGTCCTCGGCCTGAACGCCGCGGGCCTGGTCATCGATGACTCGACCCTGCAGGGTGCGGTGATCAGCGCCGCGCTGGCCATCTTCAGCGAGCCGCTGTCCCTGCGGTTCATCGCCATGGGCGTGGTGGGCGGGCTGCTCGTGGCCTCAGCCGGCGCGCTGCTGCCCCAGGTCGATGTCGGCGATCACGCGCGGTCCGTCGTCGGCATTGCCACCCGCCGCCCGCAGGCAACGGGATGGGCCGTCGCCCGGGCCCTCCTCGTGATCGCGGTGGGACTGCTGATCGTGCTCTTCCCGACGATCAGCTCCCAGGTCGTGGCCGTGGTGGCCGGTCTCGTGGTGCTGTTCTACGGCGTCACCGAGCTCGACATCATCGCGGAGCGCTCACGGGCTGAGGACGAGAAGGCGAGGGCCGCCGCCGGGGGGGCCGGGGGCGCGGAGCCACCCCGGCGACGCTCGGCGGTCCGCTGGCTGATCCCTGTCGCAGCCTCTGCGGTGGGGCTGCTGGTCCTCGGAGCCCTGATCATCCCGGGGAACCTGCCGCAGGACGACGACCTGCAGAGCGCCTCGGCGGTGAACACGACGGCCTGCAACGGCTTCGACGCCCTGTGCGACGTGCCCTTCGACCAGGTCGTCATCCCCGCGTCGCACAACTCCATGTCGATCGCGGACGGCACCTGGTTCCTGGCCGAGCAGCCGAAGGACATGGTCGAGTCACTCGACGACGGCATCCGGGGGCTGCTCGTGGACACCTGGTACGGCGAGCCCACCGCTGACGGGGGGGCGCTGACCTCGGAGAAGTCGGTGGCTGCTGCCGAGGCCGAGCTCACGGCCACCTACGGGGCCGACGTCGTCGCCTCCATCCGGCGCACCATCGACCGGGTGCGGCGCAGCGAGCCGGTCGGCCCCCCGGAGCCGTACTTCTGCCACACCGTGTGCGAGATCGGATCCGAACCGATGGCGCCGGTGATGCAGCGCCTGAACTCCTGGATGGACGCCCACCCGCGCGAGGTCGTGGTGCTGTTCATCCAGGACACCGTGACCCCGGCCGACACCGCGGCCGTCCTGGAGGAGGCGGGCCTGGCGGACAAGGCCTACGTGCACCCCGACGGCGCTCAGTGGCCGACGCTGCGCGAGATGATCGACTCCAACAAGCGGCTCGTCGTCCTGATGGAGAACCAGGGCGGCGGGGACCAGTACCCGTACCTGCACCAGGGCTTCGACCTCGTCCAGGACACCGAGTACACCTTCGACAGCGCCGCGGACTTCGACTGCTCGCTCAAGCGCGGCCAGCCCGACAGTCCGCTGTTCGCGGTCAACCACTGGCTGGCCAGCTTCAGCAAGCTGATCTCCAGTGCCGAGGAGGTCAACGTCTACGACGTGCTCAAGCCCCGGATCGACGAGTGCGAGATCGAGCGCGGGCGCACGCCGTCGCATGATCGCGGTCAACTGGTACGACCGCGGGGACCTGTTCCGCGTGGTCAACGAGCTCAACGGCGTGGGATAGCAGCAGCCGGGATCAACCGGTCGGGCATCGGCCGATGCGCCCTGACAGGATTGCGCTCGTGCGCGCCTTCTACCTGACCTCCGTCGAAGCTGCCAGTGGCAAGTCCGTCGTGGCGATCGGGCTCATGGAGACCCTGACCCGACGGGTGACCCGCGTGGGGTTCTTCCGCCCCGTGATCCGGTTCAGCGACCGGCTCGACAGCCAGATCGAGCTCATGCGCTCCCGCTACCGACTCGACCAGACCTACGACGAGTCCTACGGGGTCACCGGACGCGACACCCGGGACTTCGGCGGCGCCCATGTGGACCCGGCACTGGTCTCGCGGATCCTCGACCGGTTCCAGGCGCTGGCCTCACGCTGCGACTTCGTGCTCGTCGAGGGCACCGACTACCAGGGCGCGTCCAAGGCCTTCCAGTTCGCGCTGAACGCGGAGATCGCGTCCAACCTCGGTGCGACGGCCCTGATCTGCCTGTCCTCGGCCGAGCACCGACCCGACCAGGTGAACGCAGCCCTCACCGCCGCCATCGACGGGCTCGCCGATCGCGGGGTCCCGACCATCGGCGCCTTCGTCAACCGGGTGATGCCGGGCGACTCCAGGGCGATGTCCGAGGCCGTCAAGGGCAGCTCGGTCCCGGTCTGGCTCCTGCCCGACACACCGTCCCTGGGGTGGCCGACGATCCGCGAGATCGGCGTGGCCACCGGCGCGCGGATGATCGCCGGCACCGAGGAGGACCTCGGGCGGGCAGTGCCCGATGTGAAGGTCGCCGCCATGAGCGTGCCGCGGCTGATGGACCGCCTGCGCGACGGAACCCTGGTCGTGACGCCCGGCGACCGCTCCGACGTGCAGATGGCCGCCTTCGCGACGCGGCAGTCCGACGCGATCCCCCCGGTCTCCGGGCTGCTGCTGACCGGGGGGCTGGCGCCCGACCCGACGATCCTGCGGTTCGCCCAGGGGATCAAGGACAAGGCCCTGCCGATCCTGCTCACCGACCTCGACACCTTCGAGACCGCGGCCGCGATCGCCGGTCTCCGGGCCGAGATCGCGCCCGAGGACGCCGTCAAGATCACCGACGCCCTGAGCCTGTTCGAGGACAACGTCGACGCAGCCGAGCTCGAGGCCCGGGTCGAGGTGACGCGCTCCACGACCATGACCCCGATGATGTTCGAGCACCAGCTCATGGAGCGGGCCCGGTCCCAGCGCAAGCACATCGTCCTGCCCGAGGGTGAGGACGACCGGATCCTGCAGGCCGCCGACCGGCTGCTGCGCCGCAACGTGGTGGACCTGACCATCCTCGGCCGGCCCGAGGCCCTCGCCGACCGGGCCCGGGTCCTGGGCCTGGACATCTCCGGGGCGGCGATCATCGATCCGCAGACCGACCCGCTGCGGGAGGAGTTCACCGACGACCTGTTCGAACTGCGCCAGTCCAAGGGCCTGGCCCGTGACGCGGCCTTCGACCTCGTGGCCGACGTGTCGTACTTCGGCACCATGATGGTCTGGAAGGGGCTGGCCGACGGGATGGTCTCCGGAGCGGCGCACACCACCGCCCACACCATCCGGCCCGCCCTGCAGATCATCAAGACCTCCCCGGGCGTCTCGATCGTGTCCAGCGTGTTCTTCATGGCCCTGGAGGACCACGTGCTGGTCTACGGGGACTGCGCGGTCAACCCCGACCCGAACGCCGAGCAACTGGCCGACATCGCGATCTCCTCGGCGCACACGGCCGCGGGCTTCGGGATCGAGCCGCGGATCGCGATGCTCAGCTACTCGACCGGCTCCTCGGGATCCGGGGCCGAGGTCGAGAAGGTGCGCCAGGCCACCGAGATCGTGCGCCAACGGGCCCCGGAGCTGCTCGTGGAGGGCCCGATCCAGTACGACGCAGCAGTCGACGCCTCCGTGGCGCAGTCCAAGCTGCCCGGCTCCGAGGTGGCCGGCCGCGCGACGGTGTTCATCTTCCCGGACCTCAACACCGGCAACAACACGTACAAGGCGGTCCAGCGCTCGGCCAACGCCGTGGCGATCGGCCCGGTGCTGCAGGGCCTGCGACTGCCCGTGAACGACCTGTCCCGCGGCGCACTGGTCGAGGACATCATCAACACCGTCGTGATCACCGCCGTCCAGGCCCAACAGGTGACCGCAGGCTCGTCAGAGGAAGGTGGGCAATGATCGTCCTGGTCGTGAACGCCGGCTCGTCGTCGCTGAAGTACCAGCTCGTGGACACCGAGTCCGAGGTCGTCTGGGCCACCGGCCTGGTCGAGCGGATCGGTGAGGACGAGTCCCCAGTCATGCACCGCAGCCGCATCCGGGGGGGTGCGCAGTCCGACCTCGTCGAGTGGACCAGCACGCAGACCATCGCCGACCACAGCGAGGCCTTCGAGGCGCTGACGGAGGCCTTCGCGCGGACCGGCGCGGTGTCCGAGGTCGGCGAGCTCGCCGGGGTCGGCCATCGGGCCGTCCAGGGTGCGGACCAGTTCAGCGAGCCGACCATCGTGACGCCAGAGGTCATCGACGTGATCCGCGAGCTGATCCCGCTCGCGCCCCTGCACAACCCGGCGACGGTCGCGGGCCTCGAGTCGGCGATGGCTGCGTTCCCGGATGTCCCGCACGTCGCGGTGTTCGACACCGCCTTCCACTCCACCATCCCGGCCGCCGCCTACACCTACGCCATCGACCAGTCCGTGGCCCGGCAGCACAAGATCCGCCGGTACGGCTTCCACGGCACCTCGCACAAGTACGTGACCGCGAAGGCTGCGGAGGTGCTCGGCAAGCCCGTGGGCTCCGTCGACCTGGTCACCCTGCACCTGGGCAACGGCGCCTCGGCCTGCGCCGTCCGCGGTGGGCGCAGCGTCGAGACCTCGATGGGCCTCACCCCCCTCGAGGGCCTGGTGATGGGCACCCGGTCCGGCGACATCGACCCGGCCCTGGTGTTCCACCTCATGTCGACCGCGGGCATGTCCACCGCAGAGGTCGACACGATGCTCAACAAGCGCAGCGGCCTGATGGGCCTCTGCGGGCAGAACGACCTGCGCGAGGTGCATCGGCTCGCCGCCGAGGGCCATGCCGACGCCGACCTGGCACTGGCCGTCTACGTCCACCGGATCCGCAAGTACCTCGGGGCCTACCTCGCCGTCCTCGGCCGCGCTGACGCGATCGTGTTCACCGCCGGCGTGGGCGAGAACGACCCGGAGATCCGACGTCGCGTGATCGCCGGGCTGGAGATGATCGGGGTGGCCATCGACACCGAGCGCAACGCCACCGTGCGCGGCAGCTCGGTGCCCGTGGACCTGTCGTTCCGCGGTGCCCCGATCCGGGTCCTGGTCGTGCCGACGAACGAGGAGCTCGAGATCGCCCGGCAGACAGCGACCGCCGTCGCGGGGTAGTGGCTGCGCGCCCCCCTTGTGACGTGTTTGTGACGCAAGTGGGAGGTGACTTCCATGGACACCGCGGGTGCGCCGGGGTCAGTCTTGGGCCACAGGCGGAAGGAGCCCACCATGACGGCGATCACCCCCGACACCATCGACGGCACATACCTGCGAGTCATCACGTTCTCGAGCGTCCAGTCACGGCTCACGCAGCTGCTCGAGGGGCATCGTGGCATGGCGTCCTGGTGGGTCGAACTCGCCCGTCAGCTCGACGACCTGGCCGATGCGGTCCGCCGCGAGCCGGGCGACCTCGTGGACGCCGAGGGATTCACCGAGCAGCTGCGCGACGACGCGCCGCACCTGATGAGTCGCTGGATGCGGATGTCGGCGGAGCGCGACGGGCTCTACCACGCCGTGGCCGACGTGCGCCTCCAGGTCGGCCGCGACGCCGGCGATCCCACGGCGGTCGAGACCGTCAGCCGTTCGATCCGGGACCTGCTCGCCAGGGCCCGCCGGTTCCAGGAGCGGACCACCGAGGTGCTGCTCGACGCCTACGAGCGGGACCTCGGCGGGGAGTAGGGAACGGAGCAGGGAACGACCCAGTTCAGCTCAGGCCGTGCGTGTCGACTGCCCTGTCGATCAACCGCTGGAAGGCCTTGCGCCCTGACGCCGAGAGATGGACGCGGTCGGCCACGAACCACTCGGGATGGCCCGCGCTGTGCGCATGCCAGTCGATGATCCGCACGCGCTTGGCCGCGTAGCTGGCATCGCAGGCCTGGAGGGTGCGGAGGTTCCCCTCCTCCCAGCTGCGCGGCACGCGAGCGGTCACCAGGAACACCCGCCGGTACTTCCCGGCCGTGGTGACCACCGACCGACAGGCACTCAGCGACACCGTGCCGTTCGTGCCCAGCTCGACGACGAGGTTCCTGGGGAGCTTGGACCCGAAGCTGCGCACGATCCCAGGTGCGGTGCTGAACTGCCGGCCCACCTTGGCATGCACCCGGAATCCCTGGGCGCTCATCCACGGGGTCACGCTCACCATGAGGGAGTCGCCGACGGCGAGCCGACCGCGCGGACCCGCAGCCTTGGGGGCGCTGGCAGCGACAGCCACCTGCTCCACGGAGACCGTCGATGGCTCCGCGGACTGGTCATCGGAGGGAGCGGCCGCAGCAGTGGGTTCCGAGGAGGGAGCGGCGGACGCATCGTCGGCAACCGCCTGCCCGGGCAGCATCAGGCCTGCAGCAAGCAGCGCAGCGGTCAGGGCCGCCCCGAAGCGCACGCTCCGTTCACCTCTGGTCACGCTGTGCAGTCTGCCACGGGCGACACGCGGAGTAAAGACCGAGAGTTCCCGCACTGTCGGTGAGGTGTGCAGTAACATTCGCGCGCCCGGCCAGAGGAGAGCGCGATGCAGTCCGAGACGATCGTCAGGCAGTTGCGCAACCCGGCCTCGGCGGCGGTGGCGGGCATCATCTTCTCCGTCATCCTGATCGTGGTCCTCGTCCAGCTCCACGCCTCCGTGCCCGCCGGCCGGCCGTCGACCGACTGGCTGACCGACGAGGACCGTCGTCAGGGAGTGCAGGTGGCTGTCGGCCTCATCCCGTTCGCCGGCATCGCCTTCCTGTGGTTCATCGGGGTGATCCGCACCCGGCTCGGCGAGCGTGAGGACAAGCTCTTCGCGACGGTGTTCCTGGGCTCGGGGCTGCTCTTCGTCGCGCTGCTGTTCCTGGCCGGCGCCATCCTGGCCACGCTGCTGACCCTGTTCGCCCGCGGCATCCCCGTGCAGGCGGACTCCATGCTCCTGCTCGTGGTGTTCACGAAGTCCCTGATGGGGATGTTCGGCGCACGGATGGCCGCGGTGTTCACCATCTCGGTCTCGTCCGTGGGGATGCGGACCGGCATCCTTCCCAAGTGGCTGGCTGCGACCGGCTACCTCACCGGGGTCATCCTGCTGCTGTCCCCGCCCCTGTCGAACTGGACCCAGTTGCTCTTCCCGACCTGGGTGCTGCTGTTCAGCGGCTACATCCTGGTCGCCTCGCGCCACCAGCCCGCAGCGCAGTGACCTACGCGGTGCTGCCCAGCCGCGCCGGGCGGAGGTCCACGTCACGGACGTCGACTCCGGCGCGGTCCCACATCTGCTGCTCGACAAGGTCGCGGATGTCGATGGCACCCAGCTCCTCGTCTCCGAGCACCGCATCCAGGCGGGCATAGAGATCCCCGAGCGGAGCGCTGGTGATCACCGACGTGATCGCCGACCGCGGCCGGTCGGGCAGCTGATCGAGCACACGGTCGCGGACCTCACGGATGGCCGCCGACTCGCCCTCAGCGGTCACCAGGGCGGTCAGCCAGATGGTCCCGCGCGCGGACGTGCGCAGGATCTCCATGCCGGGCAGGCAGATCCGCCGGGCCAGGTCCTCGACGTCGATACCCCTCGAATCGACCTCGAGGACCATGTCCACGACGAAGTCGTCCACGTGGTCCACTGTGTGTCCCATCTCGACCTCCCGGTGCCGTTCAGGTGGCCCCATGGTGGCGGGGATCACATCCCGGACGGCGGAGGCGCGCCGAACGGGCCGCTGTTAGGGTCTCGGGCATGCGTTGGCTGGTGCCCGGGACACCCCCGACCGATGACCTGTCCGACGCCTACGACTGGCCGGCCGAGCGCTGGGTCCGGGCCTGCATGGTGATGGGTCTCGACGGGAGCATCGCCGGACCCGACGGCCTGTCCGGGTCCATCTCCTCTGCGACCGATCGTGCGGTGCTCGCGGCCATCCGACGCCTGGCCGATGCCTACCTCGTCGGCGCCGGGACGGTCCGGGCCGAGCGCTACAGCGCCATCCACGCCCGGCCCGAGGTGGTCGAGCGCCGCGTCGCCGGCGGGCAGGCCCCGGCCCCGACCCTGGCGATCGTGTCGGCCACCTGCCACATGGACTGGGAGGACGCGGCCTTCACGGCCTCGGACAACCGGCCGATCGTGCTGACGGTGGAGCGCAGCGACCCCGCCGCCCGGGCCGAGGCGGCGCGCTGGTGCGAGGTCCTGGTGGTGGGGGAGCAGCGGGTGGAGCCGCGGGCGGCACTGGACGCGCTGGCCGCACGGGGACTGACCCGGGTGACGTGCGAGGGCGGCGACACGCTGTTGGCGGCGATGGTCCAGGCCGGCGTGCTCGACGAGGTCGACCTGACCCTGGCCCCGCTGGTCACCGCCGCCCCGCGCCCGGCCCGGCCCGGCCCCGCAGTGCTGACCAGCATGCGCCTGCACCAGCTGCTCGAGGCCGACGGGTTCCTGTTCGCCCGATACCTGCGTGCGGACGGACCGCCATGGACCTGACCACCCTGGCCCATCTCGCCACCGAGCACCGCGAGGCCCTGGCGCACCCGGTGGCACCTGTGCGGATCGGCGGCGTCCTGCGCGACCTGGACGCGCAGCCGCTGATCATGGGCGTGGTCAACCTGTCGCGGGACTCCACGTACCGCGACAGCGTCGCCGTCTCACCGGAGTCCGCGATCCGGCGCGCGCGCATCATGCATGCCCAGGGCGCGGGCGTGGTGGACCTGGGCGCGGAGTCCAGCACCCTGCGGGCCGCACGCGTGGGGGAGTCCGAGCAGGCAGCCGCGCTGGTCCCCGTGATCGCCGCCCTCACCGCCGACGGTGTCGCCACCTCGGTGGAGGCCTACAGCCCGCGCGTGGTCGACGAGTGCCTGCGAGCCGGCGCCTCGGTGGTCAACCTCACCGGCAGCACCGACCTCGAGCAGATCTACGAGCTCGCCGCCTCCCACGAGGCCACTGTCGTCCTGTGCTTCGTGGCGGGGGCCAACGTGCGCGAGGTCGCCGACGTGACCCTCGACGCCGACCCGCTCCCCGGGCTCATCGACTACTTCGCCGCGCGGATCGCGCACGCGCGGTCCCATGGTGTCGAGAACGTCATCATCGATCCGGGGCTGGGCTTCTACTACGGCAACCTCACCGATCCCACCGTGCGCGCACGCCACCAGGCCCAGGTGCTGCTCAACTCGTTCCGGCTGCGCGTCCTCGGTGTGCCGATCTGCCAGGCGCTGCCCCACGCCTTCGACCTCTTCGAGGAGGAGTTCCGCACGGCCGAGGGGGTCTTCGCGGTGCTGGCCGCGCTCGGCCGTGTGAATGTGTATCGAACCCATGAGGTGGCCCGGGTGCGTGCCACCCTGCGCGCGCTGGACGCCATCGGACAGTCCGGCTGACGAGTGCGCGCCGGACTCAGGGCACGCCGGGTGCGGGGGTGCGGGTCGCCCAGTAGGCGCCCAGCAGCACCAGCGGGAACCCGAGGACCATGCCCCACGTGAGCGGCTCGCCGAGGACGAGCAGGCCGAGGCCGATCGCCACCGCGGGGTTGATGAACGTGATCACCGTCGCCCGCACCGGCCCGGCCAGTGCGATCAGTCGGAAGAACAGCACGAACGCCAGAGCGGTGCACACCAGGCCGAGCACCACCACCGCCGCCACCACGTCGGTGGAGACGCCGCCGCCCGAGAACCCGGCCACAGTCCAGGGCAGGTAGAGGGCGGCCACCACAGCCACCGAGACCGCGATCACGCCGATCGACGGGACGTCGGCCAGCACGGTGTTGGCGATCACCGGCGCTGCCGCGTAGCCGATCGCGACCAGCAGCAGCTCCACGACGGAGAGCAGGTCCACCCGTCCCGCCAGCGAGTCGATCCCGACCAGGCACGTGACCCCGAGGATCCCCACTCCGAGGCCGCGCAGGCGCACGGGGGCGAACGCGTGGGGATCGCCCCGCAGCCGGGCGATCAGCACCCCGATCAGCGGAACGGTGGCGAGCATGAGACCGGCGAACCCGCTCGTCACCCGGATCTCGGCGTGCCCGAGGAGCAGCCACGGTCCGGCCATCTCCAGCAGGCCGAACGCCACGACCCACCTCCACATCCGCAGTGCGGGTCGCAGCGCCTGCTGGTGCGCGGCCAGGGGGAGCAGGATCACGGCCGCCAGCAGGGTCCGTGAGCCGGCCACCGCAGCGGGGCTCAGCTCGGTGACCGCGACCTTGATCAGCAGGTAGGGGATGCCCCAGATGACCGACATGGCGGCGAACAGCAGCCAGGCCTGCCGGGTCATGTGCGCCGGCGCGGCCACGGCTGTCGAGCCCACCGCGTCAGCCTAGGGCCATGAGGATGTACCGGTGGGGCCCGATGCCCGGCTTGATCCACTCCTCCCCGAGCACCGTCCAGCCGGCGGATCGGTAGAACCCCAGGGCATGGGAGCGGGCCTCGGCCCAGAGCGAGCCGGCGCCTCGTGCGGCAGCGAGCGCCACCGCCTCGTCGAGCACGGCTCGACCGATCCCCGTCCCGCGCTGGGCCTCGGCCACCACCATGCTGCGCAGGCGCCAGGCGGGCTCGCGGACCATGCCGGGACCGGGCCAGGGCTCGGGCAGGACGGTGGCCGCGCCGATCACGACACCGTCCCGGAGGGCTGCCACGTGCAGCGCCCCCTCGGGGGGCGGCCGATCACCGGGGAGCGGACCGTTCGGTCGCAGCACGGCGAGCTGCAGGGGCCGCACCTCGCCGAGGTCAGCGACCCGCACGACCAGCTCCACAGACCACAGAGTAGGCGCGGACGTGGAGGGGCCTGCGTCGGGCAACCGGCTCGACGCTCGAGGTCCACTCCAGTCACCGAGGTCACGGCTGCCCGTACGGTGGGGAAGCGGTCCTCGGGGGGCAGGACGTGGTCCTGGGCGGTCCGGCTGAGCTGCTCCTCGAACGTGGCCCGTGACCGGGCAGGACGAAGCGGATGCCGTCGTCCTTGAGCTGGGGACGAGGTCGGCGAGGGCCTGGGCGCCGGAGGTGTCCAAGTCGCTGACGGACTCGGCGTCGAAGACCAGCGTCGTCACCGGGTAGGGGGCACCGCGCACCGCCTCGCGCACGCGGCTGCGGAAGTACCGGCGGTTGGCGAAGAACAGCCGGTCGTCGAGGCGGTAGATGATCAGTCCGGGGAACACGACGGCATCGTGGTGGCGTTCGACGTCGACGAACCGTCCGGCGGTGGGGCTCCAGCCGAGGACCGCGTCGCGCGGTTGGGCGCTGCGCCGGACGACGTCGAGGATCGACAGCAGCACGGCCAGGATGAGCGAGGGCAGCAGGCCGATCGTCAGCATCCCCAGGACTGTGATCACGGCGATCACCAGCTCGCCGCGCGACCCGCGGGCGAATGCCCGCCAGGCTCCGATGTCCATCAGCCCCAGCGCGGCGTAGATGATGACTGCCCCGAGGGTGGCCTTGGGCAGCAGCGCCAGCGCCCCGGTCAGGAACAGCAGCACCACCGCGACCCCACCGGCTTGGACCAGCCCGACGACCTGGGTGCGCCCGCCGAGCCGGATGTTCACCGCGCTGCGCGAGCCGCTGGACCCCAGCGGGAACGACTGGGAGACACCGGCAGCCACGTTGATGCCTGCGAGCGCAGTGAGCTCCTGGTTGGTGTCCACGGCAGGGGCGTCGGGCTGCGACAGGCTGCGGGCGGTGAGGATCGCGTCGGAGAAGCCGACCAGGGCGATGCCGACCGCCGAGGGCAGCAGGATCGCGATGTCGGTCAGGGACACCGCCGGCGATGCCAGCGTCGGCAGGCCGGGCGGGATCTCGCCGACGAGCACCACGCCGCGGTCGCCGAGGTCCCACAGCGCCGACGCTCCGATCGCGACCACGGTCACGAGCAGCAGCATCGGGAACTTGGGCAGGAAGTGGCCACCGACCAGCAGGACGGTGAGGCTGAGCACGCCGATCAGCAGCGTCAGGGCATGCGTCCCGCCCACGAGGTTGGTGACGAACGACGTGTACTCCTGCAGGGCCGTGTCTCCCTCGACGGCGACACCGGTGACGTCGTCGAGCTGCCCGGAGACCAGTGTCAGGGCCAGCCCGGTGAGGAAGCCCAGGAGCACCGCGGCGGAGAAGTAGTCCGAGATCCAGCCCAGGCGCAGCATCCGTGCCAGCAGGAACACCGCACCGACGAGAAGCGCCAGCATCGCGGCCAGCGCCGGGTAGTCGGCAGGGTCCGAGGAGACCGAGGCCAGGGCCGGCGCCACCAGCAAGGCCGACGTCGCCGTCGGGCCGGTCATCAGCGACCGGGAGGAGCCCAGCGCCGCGTAGGCGACCAGGGGCAGCAGCAGCCCGTACAGGCCGACCACCACCGGCAGGCCAGCCGTCTGCGCGTAGGCCATCCCCTGCGGGACCGCCAACGCAGCCAGGGCCACCCCGGCGAGCACATCGACGCGCAGCAGCGACACGGAGCCCGCACAGCGGGTGCCGCCACACGCGGAACCCGCGCGCGAGGCCGAGCGCGAGGAACGCCGACGTCGCCATCGCCCACAGGGCGAGGTGCTGCTCGAAGAAGATCACGCCGTACACGCCGAGCGTGAACGCCGGCCACCATCCCAGGACCGCACCAGCGACCGCGGCCGCAGCGAGCCTGCGGCTGTCGTCGTCGAGCAGCGCCACGGCTGGCGGCGCCGGATCCTCCCCGGTCATGTCCCCAATCATCCCCGCTTCGTGATCGGCACGCCTCATCCTCACCGGAGGAGGACGTTACCCGGTGTGGCGCCATCCGCCGGGGAAGGGGTTGACGCAGAACGGCCCCGCCCCTCACCTGGTTCGTGAGGAGGCGGAGCCGTCTGATCGGTGTCCGAGGGGGGACTTGAACCCCCATGCCCCTGAGGGCACTAGCACCTCAAGCTAGCGCGTCTGCCTATTCCGCCACCCGGACGAGGTGATCCTGCGAACGTCCACAGGAGCCCGCTCAGGATAGCAAGCATCCTCGACCGACCACCAATCGCCGCTCGGGCGGGGCTGGTGGCCCTCACGGTCAGGGCAGGCGGCCGCCGAAGGCCATCGCCAGCCGGATCAGGCGGTCCTGCCCGCCGGAGAACTCCGCGAGGACCGCCTCGGACGTGGCCTCCTCCGGCGTCAGCCAGGCCAGGTCGATCGCGGACTGGCTCGGCGCGCAGTCCCCGTCGACCGGCACCACGTAGGCCAGCGCCACAGCGTGCTGGCGCGGATCGTGGAAGCCGGTGACCGTGGGGTCGGGGAAGTACTCGACGACGGTGAAGGGCGAGATGGAGACGGGCAGGCGGGGGAGCGCGACAGGTCCCAGGTCCTTCTCGAGGTGGCGGATCAGCGCGTCGCGGATCCGTTCCTTGTACTGGACCCGCCCGGCCACGACCGCCCGCGACAGGGTCCCGTCCGGCCGCGCACGCAGCAGCAGCCCGACCGAGGTGATCCGGCCGCCGGCATCCACCCGCACCGGCACTGCCTCGACGTACAGGATCGGCAGCGTGCCGCGCGCCGCGGACAGCTCCTCGTCGCTGAGCCAGGGGGATGCCACACCGAGGGTCTCACTCATGATGCAGATTCTGCACGGTGCCCGCCGCCGGCGCGCGACCCGAACCCGACTCCGACACGGCAGTATGGGTCCGTGGCTGAACCCCGAGACCCTGCCCTCAGCTCCCTGCCGGACGCTGAAGCCGATGTCGTCACCCTCGTGCGGGACCTCATCCGAATCGACACGACCAACGCGGGCGACCGGCCGGAGACCGTCGGCGAGATCGCCGCCGCGGAGTACGCCGAGGCCTCGTTGCGGGAGGCAGGCTTCGCCCCCGAGCCGTTCCACACCACGTCAGCCCGACGGGCCGGCATCGTGGTGCGCATCCCCGGCACGGATCCTGATGCCGCCCGGCGGGCGCTGCTGCTGCACGGGCACCTCGATGTGGTCGCCGCACAGGCCTCGGACTGGACGCATCCTCCCTTCGCCGCGGAGATCGCCACCGACCCGGACTCCGGCCTGGACATGGTCTGGGGCCGCGGCGCGGTCGACATGAAGGACATGGTCGCGATGATCCTGGCCGTGGCCCGGCACTGGGGCCGCACGGGGATCCGGCCCCGCCGCGACGTCGTGCTGCTGCTCCTGCCCGACGAGGAGGCCGGAGGGGCGCACGGGTCACACTGGCTCGTCGACAACCGGCCCGACATCTTCGAGGGCGTGACCGAGGCCGTGGGCGAGGTCGGCGGGTTCTCGATGACCGTGCGTGACGACCTGCGGCTCTACCTGGTGCAGACCGCCGAGAAGGGCATCGGGTGGCTGCGCCTGCACGCCGCCGGTCGCGCCGGGCACGGGTCGATGCTCAACGACGACAACGCCGTGACCGCGCTGTGCCAGGCCGTCACGCGGCTGGGGGAGCATCGGTTCCCCGTTCGGGTCACCGACACCACGCGCGCGTTCGTCGCCGAGCTGTCCGATGCCCTCGGCGAGGACCTCGACCCGTACGACACCGTGCAGCTGACCCGGGCGCTGGGCCCGCTGGCCCGCATCGTCGGGGCGACCCTGAGCAACACCGTCAACCCGACGATGCTCGATGCCGGCGCCAAGGTCAACGTGATCCCGGGGGAGGCGACCGCGCACGTCGATGCCCGCTTCCTGCCCGGCCTCGAGGAGGAGATGCTGGCGACCATCGACGAGCTGCTCGGCGACCGGGTGACCCGCGAGTTCGTCACCCGCGACATCGCCCTCGAGACCTCCTTCGACGGGCCGTCGATCGACGCCATGGCCGCTGCCCTGCGCGCCGAGGACCCGTACGCCCGCGCCGTGCCCTACACGCTGTCAGGGGGCACGGATGCCAAGGCGTTCTCCACCCTGGGGATCCGCTGCTACGGGTTCGCGCCGTTGCAGCTGCCGCCCACGCTCGACTTCGGCGCCCTGTTCCACGGCGTCGACGAGCGGGTGCCGATCGACGGCCTGCAGTTCGGGGTCCGGGTGCTCGACCGCTTCCTGCGCGCAGTGTGAGGTCTGGGTCAGCCCAGCGCAGGGCAGGGTGACTCGTGGACCGTGAAGCCAGCAGGGGTTCGCCAGCTCCACCCGGGGTTCGTAGTTGTCGGCAAACCCACCGGATCATCTGGTGGTGGCCCGGTCCGCGGGGGAGCGTGGTCCGCGACGCGTGCCCGGTGGATCCGGGTGGTCAGTGGGTTCAAGGATCCAGCCGGCATGCGTCTTGAGCACGTGATGCCGGCGACAGAGCGGGCCGAGGTTCGACGCCGACGTGGGACCGACCGGCCAGGGGACTGTGTGGTCGAGGTCGCACCGCTGAGCCGCCCGTCGGCACCCCGGCATCCGGCAGTGCGGCTCCCGCGCGCGCACCAGCCGGGCCAGACCCTCACTGGGAACGTAGGAGCGCGACCCGGTGGCGACCACCGATCCCGCAGCGTCGGTGACCCAGGCCCGCCACATCCCGTCCGCAGCCAGCGCCCGAGCCACCTCCGCAGGGATCGGGCCGAGACCCGGCACCTCCCCAGGGGCCTCGGCGAGGGCGAGGAGGGTGGCCAGCGGGACGACCACGTTGATCTCGGGGCGGCCGCCGGGCGGAGCACCGACGCCGGGGTCCGCTGGGCGTCCGGAGGGGCGGCCATCGGATTGGCCGAGGAGGAGGTCGACGAGCACATCGGCGCGGACCTGATCCCGTGAGCGCTCGGGGTCCTCGAGGCCCTGGGCGATCGCGCTGAGGCGCCGGTGGATCCGGTGCGCACTGGTGGCATCGATCAGCGCGTGCAGGACGGCCATCCCGTGACGGTCCTCGAACACCTGCACCCTGCGATCGGAGCGGGCACGCTCCCGCAGCGGACGTTCCTCGTCGGGAGCCAGGCGCAGGCGGACGACCCGCGCTGCGCGTCCCACCTCCGCCGAGGTCCAGGGACGTCGGCCGGAATCGAGCCGCGCGCGGATCCGCTGCACGACCTCCGCCACGATCCGCCCCGCGACGTCCTCGGGCAGCCCAGCCAACCTCGCGCACCACGAGCCGCGCACCCCACGCCGAGATCGCCGCGGAGGCCACCAGCGCCGACAGGCCGGGATGGGCCACCAACTCGCGGGCCGCGGCGATCCGGTTGCCCATGGACAGCGGCGAGACGCGTAGCGCCAGAGCCAGCTCCTCCTGAGCTGGCTCACTCACGCGTGGCGAGGGTGGTGGCGGGCTGAAGACGACTTCCTCCGCACCGGCAGCGACCACGAGCGCAGCAGCGGCGCCCGCCGCCACCCAGGAAGCGCACGCCTCCCAGGCTGCGGCCACGACGATCTGGCACGCGCAGGGCCATCCGGGCGCATGTCCCGGCCTCGGCCACCCGACCGGTGCCTCACCGGCATGCGTCTCCGAGCAGGGCCCCGGGTCCGAGACCTCCACCAGCCGTGCTGCCAGCTCCGGCCCGGGAGCCAGCCACAGCAGCCCCCGGACCTGATCCCCCAGAGGAGCGTCCCACCAGTCCGGAGCCGCCCAGTCCGGCCGTACGTCGAGCCACCAGTCCCGCACCAGCCGCTCGAAGCGGCCTTCGAGCACGCCCCGCTCGTCGGAGGCGTGGTCCACAACGGCCGCACTCAGCGCCCGGCGCAGCTCAGGGTCCGCCCAGCGCGTCGAGCCCGCCCGTGCACGCGCGAACGACGACGCGACCGGCGTGCCGGCGTGGCCGCATCACCGTGGGGGAGTGCTGATCGTTCGAACACGTGTTCGATCCTATCAGATCGCCCCAGATCCGACCCCGTGACACCCGACTCTGTGGACACGGAATCGCACGTCCCGGTCGACCCCCATCACCGCCGCGTCCCCGATGGGGTTCAGCTCAGAGCGACACCTCGTCCAGCGCCGCCCGGATCTCCTCGGGAAGCGTCAGCTCCTCGGCCTGGAGGGCGCCGCGCAGCTGGGCCGCGGTCCGGGAGCCGAGCAGGACGGACGCCACCCCGGGCCGGTCCCGGACCCACGCGACCGCCACCTCCACGGGCGCCACGCCCAACCCCTCGGCAGCCGTGCAGACCGCGTCGACCACCCGGCGATGGGGCACGTCCAGGTACTGCCGCACGAACCCACCGAGGTGCGGTGACGCCCCGCGAGAATCCGCGGGGGTGCCGTGACGGTACTTGCCGGTGAGCACCCCGCGCCCGATCGGTGACCATGCCAGGAGCCCCGACCCCACAGCCCCAGCCGCGCCGAGGACGTCGTCCTCGCCCTCACGGGCCAGCAGGGAGTACTCGACCTCGTTGGCCACCAGGGCCAGGCCGTGGCGGTGCTCGGCGGTCGTCGCCGCCAGCGTCAGCTGCCAGGGGGCGTAGTTCGAGACCCCGACGTAGCGCGCCCTGCCCGACTCCTGGGCCGACGCCATCGCCGACAGCGTCTCCTCGATCGGGGTCGCCTCGTCCCAGCCGTGGACGAGCCACAGGTCGACGTAGTCGGTCCCGAGCCGCTCGAGCGAGCCGTCCAGCGCCCGCAGCAGGTGCCTCCGGGAGGCGTCGAACCGGCGCTCGGGCGTCCGCCGGCCACCCGCCTTGGTGACGATCACCACGTCCTCGCGGACCCCGGCCTCGGCCACGAGCGTGCCGAGCAGCTCCTCGGCGGCACCGGAGGCGTAGACATCGGCGGTGTCGAAGAGGGTGCCGCCCGCCTCCAGGAACAGCGAGAACTGGTCCCGGGCCTCGTACTCGTCGGTGTCGCGACCCCAGGTCATCGTGCCCAGACCCGTGCGGCTGACCTGTAGGCCACTGCGTCCGACTGCCCTGCTCTCCATGGCGCGCCACGCTATCGGGTGGGGGAGCGGCGCGGGGTGAGCGCTAGGCTCGGCGCGGCGCGGCGCGAGGTCGTGACGGTCACGAGGAGGCGCACGTGCAGGGCATTCGCAGGGGCCCACGGAGCTGCTGCCCGAGCCTGGCGCGCGGGTGGGTGTCGCGATGATCGCCCCGATGGCCGCCCTCGCCGCGACCGCGACCGCGACCGCACCACCGCCACCGAGACGGCCTCGGCCGACCCGATCACCTGGGCGCAGGCCGTCATCCTCGGCGTCCTGCAGGGCCTCACCGAGTTCCTGCCGATCTCCAGCAGCGCCCACCTGCTGATCTTCTCGCAGGTCTTCGGCTGGACCGACCCGGGCGCAGCGTTCACGGCGGTCACGCAGATCGGCACCGAGACCGCCGTCCTGCTGTACTTCGCCAAGGACATCTGGCGGATCCTCGGAGCCTGGTTCGGCCAGTTCGCCCATCCCGAGACCCGGGGGGATCCCGATGTCCGCATGGGCTGGCTGGTGATCATCGGGACGATCCCGATCGGCCTGCTGGGATTCGTGTTCTCCGACCAGATCGAGACCGTCGCACGCAACCTGTACCTGGTGGCCTTCACGCTCATCGGGTTCGGCATCCTGCTGGGCATCGCCGACCGGACAGCGAGGTCGATCCACGACCTGGGCGAGCTCACGGTCCGCGACGGGATCATCTACGGGTTCTGCCAGGCCCTGGCGCTGATCCCCGGAGTCTCCCGATCCGGGGCGACCATCTCGGCGGGCCTGTTCATGGGCTACACCCGCGAGGCTGCGACCCGGTATGCCTTCCTGCTGGCGATCCCGGCCGTGCTCGCCTCGGGCTTCTACCAGGCCCTCGACATCGGATCCGACCCGACGGTGGCGTGGGGACCGACGATCCTGGCCACGGTGATCGCCTTCGTGATCGGCTACGCCGTCATCGCCTGGCTGATCCGGTACGTGTCGACCAACTCGTACATGCCCTTCGTGATCTACCGGATCGGCCTGGGCATGCTGGTCCTGATCCTGCTGGGGACCGGTGTGCTCACCAGCGCCTGACCCACGCCCCGACGCAGCGTCTCAGAGCCACTTGGACCGCTTGAACGCCCGGAACATCAGTCCCAGGATCGTCGCCATCACCAGCAGCACCATCGGATACCCGAACCGCCACCCCAGCTCGGGCATGTGCTCGAAGTTCATCCCGTAGATGCCGGCCACCGCGGTGGGTACGGCCAGGAGCGCGGCATAGGCGGCCATCTTGCGCATGTCGGTGTTCTGCTGCAGCCCCTGGCGCGCGTTCGAGGCCTGCAGGATGGTCACCAGCAGGCTCTCGTAGGACTCCACGTAGTCGTTGACCCGCAGGAGGTGGTCGCCAAGGTCGTGGAAGTGCGTGCGCATCGCGTCGGAGATGTTGGGCATCCGGCCCTCGACCAGCCGCTGGGCATGGCCGACCAGGGGGGACACCGCCCGGCGCAGCTCGAGGTTCTCCCGCTTGAGCAGGTAGATGACCTCGCTGTCGTCGGTGATCGCCGGGGAGAAGACGTGCTCCTCGATGGTGTCGAGGTCCCGGCCGATCTCGTCGGCGGCCTCGAGGTACCCGTCGACGATGGCATCCGCGATGGCGTGCACGGCAGCCAGCGGCCCGAGGGCGAGCCGCTCGGGCTGCCCGGTGGTGTCCGCCCGGACCTGCCCGAGGGACCCGACCGGTCCCAGCCGCACGGTCAGCACGAGGGACGGGCCGACGATCACCGCGATCTGGCCGGTCTCGATGGCCGAGGTCGGGTCGTCGTAGATGACCACCTTGAACACGATCAGCGCGCGGCCCCCCTCGGCGAACTCCGCCTTGGCCCGCTGCCGGGGGTTGAGCGCGTCGGCGATCCACAGGCCCGGGATGTCGAACACCTCTGCCAGGGCGTCGAGCTCCCTGCGCGTCGGCGAGGCCAGCGCGATCCACAGGAAGTCCGAGGGATCCGCGGCCGTGGCACGCTCGTGCATCGCACGTACCAGCGACACGGCATCAGGCGTCAGCGTCCCTGCCGACCGGATCACCTGGGACTGTGCCGCATCGACCTCGACACCCGCGCGGTAGCGCCCCATTCCCACGATCACATCGGCATGATCGCACCCCGGCCCGGTCGTGGCTAGGCTGCGGGACCGTGACCACCGTCGTGTTGATCCGCCACGGCCGGACCTCGGCGAACGCATCCGGGATCCTGGCCGGACGCGCGCCGGGCGTCGGCCTCGATGCGGTGGGGCGCCGGCAGGCGCGGACCCTGGGGACGCGATTGCGCGATGTGCCCCTCGACGCCGTGGTCCACTCGCCGCTCGAGCGCTGCATCCAGACGACCGACGGCCTGCTGGGCCGGCGGCCCGACGTCGCCCGGCACGTCGACGAGCGGCTCAGCGAGTGCGACTACGGGGACTGGACCGGCCGGGCACTTGCCGAGCTGGCCACCGACCCGCTGTGGCCAGTGATCCAGGAGCGACCCTCATCGGTGACCTTCCCCGGGGGCGAGTCCATGCTCGCGATGGCCCAGCGGGCAACGGTGGCGGTCGCCGAGTGGGTCTCGACGCACCCCGACGGCGTCGTGGCCGTGGTCTCGCACGGGGATGTGATCAAGGCGATCCTCTCCGACGCCCTGGGCCAGCCGCTCGATGCGTTCCAGCGCATCGTGGTGGGCCCCGGGTCGCTCAGCGTGGTGCGCTACGACCCGGAGCGGGCCATGGTGCTGCGGATGAACGACACCGGCCGCTCGATCCCTGTGCACACCTCCGCGGGGCGCCCGACCGTCGGTGGGGGGACGGGATGAGCGCGCCGGATCCAATCCGCTGCGCCCATGCGCGGGCGGCCCCGTCCGAGCCCGGCTAGTCTGGAGCGCATGCCCCGGCAGATCCTGCTGCACGACCCCGTGGAGCGCTTCGTCACGGGGACCGTCGGCATGCCGGGGGAGCGCACCTTCTTCCTCCAGGCCCGCACAGGCAACCTGATCAGCAGCGTCGCCCTGGAGAAGGCGCAGGTGGCCACGCTGGCCGACCGCCTCGAGGACCTGATCGTCGACGTCGCCCAACGACTCGGCCTCGACGTCCCCGAGCCCGGTCCGGTGGACCTCGACGCCCTCGACGTGCCCCTGGTGGAGGAGTTCCGGGTGGGCGCGATCGCGTTCGGCTGGGATCCCGCCACCGACCAGATGCTCTTCGAGCTGCACGGGCAGACCACCGACGAGGACGTGGACCCGACCGAGATCGACGACGAGGACGACGGCCCGCCGCTGCTGCGCGTGCGCACCACCCTGCGCCAGGCGGTGGACTTCATCGCCCGCGCCCGCAAGGTCGTCGCGGCCGGGCGCCCGCCGTGCCCGTTCTGCCAGCAGCCGCTGGACCCCGGAGGTCACATCTGCCCCCGGGCGAACGGCTACAAGCGGTGACCCAGCCGCCGTTGGCGCTGGCCACGGGGGACCTGCACGTGCTCGGCCGTCTCGCGGACGCCTCGAACCTGGCCCTGCTCGCCGAGGTGCGCACCGACGCCGGACCGCTGCGGTGCATCTACAAGCCCGTGTCGGGCGAGCGACCACTGTGGGACTTCCCGGGGGCAGCCCTGGCCGCGCGCGAGGTGCTCACTGCCGAGGTGGCCGACTGCTTCGGCTGGGACCTCGTCCCGCCCACGACCTGGCGCGAGGACGGTCCGTTCGGCGCCGGGATGTGCCAGGCGTGGGTGGAGGCCCTCGACGACGACCCTGTCGGCCTGTTCCCGGCGGACCAGATGCCTGCGGGCTGGTGCGCGGTGGCCGAGGGGCGCGATGCCGCCGGAGCCGCCATCGTGCTGGCCCACGAGTCCAGCCCGGGCCTGCAGCGGATGGCGATCCTCGACGCCCTGGTCAACAACGCCGACCGCAAGGGCGGTCACGTCCTGCGGCGCGCCGACGGGTCGGTCGTCGGGATCGACCACGGGGTCACGTTCCACGCGGAGAACAAGCTGCGCACGGTGCTGTGGGGCTGGGCGGGCGAGCCGATCCCTGCCGACCTGCTCGCCGAGGTGACCGCGGGCTCGGCGGCCTTCCGCGCACTGGTCGCGCAGTGGGGCAGCGACACCCCGCACCGGGCCGCCCACCTGTCAGCGGGGGAGGTCCGCGCCGCCGTCGAGCGACTGGACGCCCTGATCGAGGCGGGGACGTTCCCGTTGCCCGGGGCCGAGTGGCCGTCACTGCCGTGGCCCCCGATGTGAGCCCTGGCCCCATCCGTCGGCCGCCATCGCCCCGGGTCACCGTTCGATCTGGCCGCTGATCCCGTCCACCACCACGTCCGCCGCCGAGCGGGTCCCGTCCGCGGCGAAGTGCGCCGCCTCGTGGGCCTGCCACGCACGCCACTGAGCCTCCAGCGCGAGCCCGTCACGCTCGACCCCCCGCTGGAGCCGGAGGTCCACGGGGGCCTGGACCCAGATCAGGAGGCTCGCACGTCCGCGGATCAGCGCCGAGCCGCTGGCGCATCCCTCGAGGATCACCACCGGGGCGGCCGGGACCGTCACCCACTGCGCGTAGCGCCCCAGCGCCCAGTCGAACCTCGGGTGCATGCCCGGCAGCCCGGCCTCCCAGCCGACGAGCAGCCACGCCTCGACCCGGGCGGCCAGGGGATTGCCCAGCTCCTGGGCCCAGCCCTCGTACAGGTCGTCCATGTGCACCACGGGCGCACCGCCGAGCGCGTCGGCCAGGGCCGCGGCCAGTGTCGTCTTGCCCGAGCCCGCGGGTCCGTCGATGCACACCAGGCGCGTGGACCCGCACCGCGGCTCGGTCGCCAGGACCCTGCCCGCGATCTCGGGCACGCACGGGGAGTTCGGCACCGGCCCATCATCGCGCGCCCACGGCGCGGTGGGCCATCATGGAGCGCATGGGGACTGTGGACGGGTTGGTGGATCTGTGGCGGGCATCGCCACGCGTCGTCGTGCTGACCGGCGCCGGGATCTCCACGGACTCTGGGATCAGCGACTTCCGCGGGCCGAACGGGCTGTGGACCCGCAACCCGGCCGCCCAGGCGATGTTCGACATCCAGACCTACATGCGCGACCCCGAGATCCGCCGGATGGCGTGGGCCAACCGCCGCGAGAACCCCTCCTGGACCGCCGAGCCCAACCGCGGCCACCACGCCCTGGCCGGGCTCCAGCGCGCCGGGCATCTCGACACGCTCCTGACCCAGAACATCGACGGCCTGCACCAGCGCGCCGGATCCACCGACGTCCTGGAGCTGCACGGGACCATCTGGGAGGTCTCGTGCCTGTCGTGCGGCGGTCGCTGGCCGACGCCGGAGGTCCTGGCCCGCCCGGAGCCCGACCCCCCGTGCCTGCTGTGCGGAGGCATCCTGAAGACCGCGACCATCTCGTTCGGACAGCCGCTCGACGCCGACGTCCTCGATGCCGCCTTCCTGGCCGCGAGCCGGGCCGACCTGCTCGTGGCGATCGGGACATCGCTGCAGGTCACCCCGGTCGCCGGACTCGCGGGGGTGGCCCCGTCCCTGGCCATCGTCAACGCCGAGCCCACGCCCTACGACGAGGACGCCGAGGTGATCGTCCGCGACCCGATCTCCGACGTGCTCGACGAGGTCCACCGATCGTTGGCGTGAGCGGGTGCGACAGGATCGGGTCATGACTCTCCTGCACACGGCCCGTGGCGACTTCGAGACCATCATCGAGGGACCCGACGACGGGCCGGTCGTGGTCCTGCTCCACGGCTTCCCGGAGCTCAACATCTCGTGGCGCCACCAGATCCCTGCCCTGGCCGCCGCCGGGTACCGCGTCGTCGCGCCGAACCAGCGCGGGTACGCCGGGTCGGTGCGCGACGGCTCCTACGCCACCGCGGACCTGGCCGCCGATGTGGTGGCGATGCTCGATGCGGTGGGCGCCGAGCGCGCCGTGGTCGTCGGACACGACTGGGGCGGGGGAGTGGCGTGGACGGTCGCACACCTGTACCCACAGCGGGTCGCGGCGCTGGTCGCCATGAACTGCCCACCCCCGCGGGTCCTGGGCGAGCACCTCCTGCGCAGTCCCAGGCAGCTGCGCAAGTCCTGGTACATGTTCTTCTTCCAGCTGCCGGTCCTGCCCGAGCGCTTCGTGAGCCGCTCGATGCCCGGGATGCTGCGCGGGGGATCACATGTCCGTGAGGTCTGGAACCGCGAGTCGCTGACGCCCTATGCCGAGGCGTTCGCCACCGCGGACGATGCCCACGGCCCGATCAACTGGTACCGCGGGGCCTTCCGCAGCGCCTTTCGCAGCGCCCTGCGCGACTCGGGCCGCCACCTGCACCCGATCGCTGTCCCCGTCCTGGTCATCTGGGGGGTGCACGACGCCTTCCTCGGCCAGGAGCTGGTCAGCCCGCAGGCCCTGCGCAGCACGCTGTCGTTCCCGAACGAGGCGACGGTGGTCCCCATCGAGTCGGCAGGGCACTTCGTCCAGAACGAGGCCGCACAGGAGGTCACCGAGGTCCTGCTCGGGTGGCTGGCCACGAACGCCCCCGTCGTCGAGTGACCGTGGGCCCTCCGGCCCTTGCCGAGGGCCGCAGGCAGCGGCAGCGTGGAGTGCGTGCCCATGGCCGCTGCCACCCAGGGCCCGGGCCTGACCAGCGCCCAGGCGGCTGAGTCACTGGCCCGCGTGGGGCCGAACGTCCTGCCGCGTGCCGAGCAGGTGCCGGTCTGGCGACGCCTGACCAAGCAGTTCGTGCACTTCTTCGCACTGCTGCTGTGGGTGGCGGCGGCGCTGGCGATCGTCGGCGGGATGCCTGCACTGGGGGTGGCGATCGTCGCCGTCGTGCTCGTCAACGGGGTGTTCGCGTTCGTGCAGGAGAACCGCGCCGAGCGGGCTGCCGCCGGTCTGCGCGACCTGCTGCCCGTGTTCGCGACCGTCCTTCGTGACGGCCGCGAGCAACAGGTGACCGCTGACCTCATCGTCCCCGGCGACGTCGTGCTCCTGGCGGCAGGCGACCGGATCACCGCCGACATGACCTGTCTGCGATGCCCAGGCCGCCCTGGTCGACACGTCGACGTTGACAGGCGAGAGCACCCCCCGGGAGGTGCGTGACAGGCGATGAGGTCTTCGCCGGATGCTTCCTCATCCAGGGCCGGGTCACCGCCGAGGTGGGCGCGACCGGCGCCGCGACCCGGCTCGGGGGCATCGCCCGGCTCACCCAGCAGCCGCGTCCCGCCACGCCTCTGGAGCGCGACATCGCCCACCTGGTTCGGATGATCGCGATCATCGCCGGAACCGTGGGCGTGGTCTTCTTCGCCCTGATGCTCGCCCTCGGGGTCCCCGCCGAGGACGGGTTCATCTTCGGCATCGGCGTGACGGTCGCACTCGTCCCCGAGGGGCTGCTGCCCACGGTGACCCTGTCCCTGGCGATCGGCGCACAACGGATGGCGGGGCAGAACGCGCTGGTCCGCCGGCTGGAGTCCGTGGAGACCCTGGGTGCCACCACGTTCATCTGCACGGACAAGACCGGCACGCTCACCGAGAACCAGATGAACGTGGTCGCCATCTGGACCCCGCTGTGCCAGGCGGAGATCCAGGGTCGCGGCTTCAGCGCGCAGGCGGAGGTCCGGCTCTCCGATCCAGCCGGGCACGAGGCGATCCACCGCGCTGCCGGGGCCGCAGCCCTGGCCTCACCGCCGCCCGAGTGGGTCGGCACCCAGCTCGTCGGGGATCCCGTCGAGGTGGCCATCGGGGTGCTGGTCCAGCGCCTGGGCGTCGACGATGAGGTGCCCGTCGAGGGGTACCTCCCCTTCGACGTCCACCGACGGCTCGCCGTCGCCATTCTCAGCGACCGCCTGGTGTGCAAGGGCGCACCGGAGGCCATCTTCGCCGCCTGCGACGACGTCCCGAGCACCGCCGACGTGGCCCTGTCCTCCCTGCTGGCGCGTGGTCTGCGCGTCCTGGCGGTCGCCGAGGGACCTCGTGATGCGCCTGGCCCCCACCCGGGGGCAGGGAACCGGCCAGCTGGCCCACCTGACCCTGCTGGGCCTGCTCGGCTTCCACGACCCACCGCGGGAGGGCGTCACGCAGGCCATCTCCGAGTGCCGGCATGCCGGGGTGAAGCTGGCCATGATCACCGGCGACCACCCGACCACCGCACGACGCATCGCCGAGCAGATCGGGCTGGCGCTCCCAGACTCCCCGGTCCTGGTGGCCGACGAGCTGCCACGACGATCACAGCGGTGCTGGGAGCCATGGTCGATCACGACGGCGTCGTCCTGGCCCGGGCCACCCCGGAGGACAAGCTGCGCATCGCCCAGGCCCTGCAGGCCCGGGGGCACATCGTGGCGATGACCGGCGACGGGGTGAACGACGCACCGGCGCTGAAGATGGCCGACATCGGGATCGCCATGGGTCGCTCAGGCACCGAGGTGGCCCGTGAGGCCGCCGACCTGGTCCTGCTCGACGACCACTTCGCCACGATCGTCGCCGCGGTCCGCCAGGGACGCGAGACCTTCCTGAACGTGCGCCGCTTCCTCACCTACCACCTCACCGACAACGTGGCCGAGTTGGCGCCGTTCCTGCTGTGGGCGCTGTCCGGTGGGCGGTTCCCGCTGGCCCTGGGGGTCATGCAGATCCTCGCCCTCGATCTGGGCACCGACACCCTGCCAGCCACTGCCCTCGGTGCGGAGAGGGCCGGAGCCCGGGTCCTGGACCACCCTCCGGTGAGCGGGCGCCTGTTGGACCGCACCGTGGCGTGGCGGGCCTTCGGGATCCTCGGGCCCACCGAGGCGATCGCCGAGATCGCGGTGTTCACTGCAGCGCTCTGGGCTGCGGGCTGGAGGCTGGGGGAGACGTTCCCCCACGGTGCCGACCTTGCCGCCGCGTCCGGTGGGGCATTCGCCACTGTGGTCGTCATGCAGATGGCCAACTCGTTCGCGTGTCGCAGCACGCGGCTGCCCGCGTGGCGGCTGCCGTGGATGGGCAATCGCTTCCTGCTCGTGGCCGTGGCGACGTCGAGCGCCTTCGCCCTCATGTGCCTGCTCGTGGATCCTGCTGCGCGGCTGCTCGGACAGGCGTGGCCGCCACCGGCAGTCCTGCCGATGATCGCCCTGAGCGCCCCGTTGCTCCTCGGGGTCGATGCGGTCTGGAAGCGCTGGCTGCGCCATCGGGTCTGAGCGCACTGGGTCACTCAGCGGCGAGGTTGGGGACTCCGGGACGGATCCGTGCTACCTTTGTCGTGCTGCAGCAGCAGGTTTCGCCACATGTTGGGACGCCCGCGGATTGTATCCGACGGGCGTTGTGATTTCTGGCCAGCCAACGAGGCAGCCCAGGGATCGGCACTGCGTTGGCCCTGCAGACACAGCACACACAAAGGAAATACGAAATGGCACAAGGCACAGTCAAGTGGTTCAACGGCGAGAAGGGCTTCGGCTTCATCGCTCAGGACGGCGGCGGTCCGGACGTTTTCGTCCACTTCTCGGCCATCGCGGCCGATGGGTACCGCTCGCTGGACGAGAACCAGCGCGTCGAGTTCGACATCACGCAGGGCCAGAAGGGCCCGCAGGCGGAGAACGTGCGCGTCATCTGACCGCCGCTCAGTCTTGGGAGGGCCTCCACCGCAAGGTGGGGGCCCTCTCGTCGTTTCACCGCACGGTTCGCCGCGCCGATACACCAGGCATGGCGCCCGCCGTGCAGTCGACGTTCCTCGTGGACGGCCGACGCGTCGGGTGGCACCTGTACGGCGACCCCACCGGTCGGCCGATCCTGTTCGTGCACGGCTGGGGGATGATGCTCGCCGGGTACCGGCGCGCCCTGGATGCGCTGGCCGGCACCGGGTGGGCCGTCCACGCATGCGACCTACCCGGATTCGGACGCTCCGATCCGCTCCCGCTGCGTCGATCGTCGCTGGCCGGGTACTCCGAGTTCGTGGCGGAGATGCATCGGGTCGGGCCGCTGGCAGGGGGAGCCGGTCCCGGTGGCGGGGCACTCGTTCGGGGCCGGGATCGCCGCCCGTGCGGCCGCCGCTGACCTGACCACCTTCGCGGCACTGCTGCTCATCTGCCCTGTCGGCGGGGCCGGATCGTCGGTGTGGTCGTGGATGTCCTTGGCGCGCGGGATGGTGCAGGAGTTCAACCAGGACCTGGCGATCAGGGCCACCGACTCCCTGACAGCCGTCCTGCGCAACCCGCTGCCGTTGTCCGTGTCGGCCTATGCGGCGAAGACCGCGGACCTGACCGGCGAGCTCGCGACCCTGCACAGGCGGGCGGTGCCGGCACACCTCGTGCTGGCCGACCACGACTCCATCGTCCCCGCGGGACGGCTGCGGACGGCGCCCTCGGCGTCCACGCGGGTCGTCGCCGGCAACCACGGCTGGATGCTGCGCCATCCGGAGGAGTTCGCCGCCACTGCCGATCGCGTGCTCGCCAGGGCCGCCTGACCGCCAGCCAGCCACCGGGGAGGGGCTGCGCTCGGCCGACCTTACATAATGTGCATTATCGGTCACTTGCCCGGTGGGGCGGGTGCCTGCGTGGCAGATGCATCCTGGCACCCGCCCCACTGACCGCGTGCGGGGTCAGCCCGTCTCGCCGGTGGTGATCGAGACAGCCGGTGCTGCGCCCGAGTCCACGGCGATCTTGCGCGGCTTCGCTGCCTCAGCCACCGGCAGCGTGAGCGTGAGCACGCCGTTGGTGTACGACGCTGCGATGTTCTCCAGGTCGACGCCGTCGCCGAGCGTCAGCTGACGCGCGAACGTGCCGGACACCCGCTCGGCAGCCAACCACTCGACTCCCTCGGGGCCAGCGGCCCGCTGGGCCCGGATGGTCAGGACGCGTCCGTCGACATCCACGTCGATGGAGCCCGGGTCGATCCCCGGCAGGTCGCACAGCAGGATCCAGTGATCACCATCGCGGTACAGGTCGATCGGCATGGCGCGCATGGCCTGTCCCATGTCGACTGCGGACGTCAGCATCCGCTCGGCGAGCCGATCGAGGTCCCGGAACGGATCGAAACGAGTTGCCACCTCAACCACCTCCTCGTATCCATGAGTGGCACCTCCAAATTAGCACTCTCACCACGAGAGTGCCAGCGCACCCCGGCAGGTCCGCACCGTGTCGATCGGTCTCAGCCGACGTCGCGTCAGGGCGTCGGCTCCGGGTCGCTGTCCGGGGACTTGCCGACGTCACCGAAGCCCTGTCCCGCGGCGATCTCCAGCTCCGCGGCCGCCTGGGCGAGCCGCTCGGCCGCCTCGCGCTCACCGGCCTCATGGTGCTCACGGGTGCGCTGGATCATCCGCTCACGCATGGTCGCCCGATCGAGGTGCATGGGCTCGGTGGTGGCCAGGAAGTCGAGCGTGACCCGGGCGAAGCGAGACGGCTCGTCCATGTGCGGGAAGTGCTCGGACTGCTCGAAGATCTCCAGCCGGCTCCCGGGGATCACGTCGTGGGCGTGGTAGGCATGCGCGACCGGGATGACGGTGTCGCGCGCCCCCCACACGATCAGGGTGGGGCGACCCTCGGTCAGGTACAGCCGTTCGACCGCGCTCACCCGCTGGCCGCCGGGCTCGACGACGCTGCGCAGGGTGTGCACGAACGCGGCCCGCGTGGGGCTCTCGGACAGGCTCGAGTAGCCGCGGACCAGCTCGACCGTCGACGGCCGTGGCCGTGGCCGGACGGGCACCCGGGACAGCACCCGCGAGGCCGCCATACCGGCGTTGCGCACGTGTCGGTTGGCGATGACCGGCAGGATCAGCTCCACGCCGGGCATCGTGCCGGCGCGCAGGGCCCGGGAGACCTCACGGCCGAATCCCCCACTGTCGACGAGGATGAGCCGCTCGCAGTGCTCGAAGTACTGGTAGGCGAACTGCATGGCCACGCCGCCGCCGAGGGAATGCCCGACGATGGTGGCCCGGTCGTGCCCGAGGCAGTCCATCAGGTCACGCACCTGGGTGGCGAAGCCCCCCAGCGAGTAGTCCGCTCCGGGCACGTCGGAGGCGCCATGACCGTACAGGTCCGGGGCGATGACGTGGGCGTGCTCGGCGAGGGCGGGGATCACCGGGTCCCAGGTCGCGCTGCTGCTGGTGATGCCGTGGATGAGCACGAGGACCGGCAGTGCAGGGTCCCCCGCAACGCGATAGGCGACGCGATGGCCGTGGATCAGCGCCTGCGCCCGTTGCACCGGCTCCTGCTGCATCGCGCCTCCTCGGGCCGCTGTCACCCAGTGGCCACGTCAAGAGTGCCATTCGGCCCAGGGCGCGACCACACCGCCCCCGGATCTGGACTCCCCGCATGGCGTCCCGTGGCGACAGGCGGATTTAGGTCGCCTTAGCCTGACCGAACGACACGCACGGGGACCCCGGGGTCCCCGGTGGCCCCATACTGGTCCAAGACCGCCCTATCCACCCCGCGAGGAGCCTGCCGTGCCCCGGTTCACCCGCCCGCTCACTGCGGGCGTCGCGGCAGTCGCACTGCTGGCGGGGATGGCCCCGGCCGTCGCGGACGAGGCAGCTCCCGGGCTCCCCTCGCCAGCTGCGTCCGCCGCACCGGGGCTCCCGGAGGGCGTGGTCCTGCCCGTGCCCGCGCACGACGTGACGGACACCGACGCGAGCCTTCGCTCCACGCGCAACGAGGTCTCGGTCATCGTCGAGAACCCGTCCGGCCCACCGACAGTGACCAAGCTGCGCGCCGACACGCCCGCCGAGGCCGCACAGCTCGCCGCAGACCTCGATGACCAGCCCGGGGTGACTGCAGCGCCCACCACGGGACTGCGGGCCTTCGAGGCCCCCAACCCGGAGCCGTTGGCGCCGTCCCAGTGGAACCTCTCGATGGTGGGGGCGACCGACGCCTGGGCCACGAGCCAGGGGGCGGGCGTGATCGTCGCCGTGATCGATTCGGGCGTCGATGCCACGCACCCCGACCTCGCCGGCCGCGTCCTGGGTGAGATCGACATGCTCCCCGACGTCCCGCCCACTCCCGAGCTGTACGGCCACGGCACCCGGGTCGCCAGCCTGATCGTCGGATCCCTCAACGGCGTCGGCATGGCCGGCGTCGCTCCCCAGGCGACCATCCTGCCGGTCTCCGCCCTCGACCCTGCCGGCTACGGCGACAGCAGCACGGTGGCCGCCGGCATCATCGCCGCTGCCGACGCCGGGGCCCGGGTCATCAACCTCTCCCTGGGGGGGCCCGACCAGGACCCCGTGCTCGACCGGGCCTGTGCCTATGCCTTCGCCAAGGGGGCTGTCGTGGTGGCCGCAGGCGGGAACAGCTACCTGACGGGCAACGAGGTGCAGTACCCAGCCGCCTCCCCCAACGTCCTTGCCGTCGCCTCCGTGGACCAGACCGGCAACCCGTCGGGGTTCTCCAACACGGGGCCGCACATCGACGTCGCCGCTCCCGGCCAGGCGGTGCTGGCAGCCGTCCCGGGGGCCGGCTACACCGAGGAGTCCGGCACGTCCTTCGCCGCACCCCACGTCGCCGCAGTGCTTGCCCTCGTCATGGCCGCCAACCCCGCACTCAGCTCGGCCGAGGCGGCCTCCCTGGTCCAGATGACAGCTGCCGACGACGTGAGCGGCAACGGCCGCGACGACCAGCTCGGGCAGGGCATCGTGCGTGCGGACAGGGCCGTGGCCACCGCCCTGACGATGACGGCGTCAGGGCTTCCCGCCGGCAGCAGGATGCGGCTGCGGAAGTTCAACGCCCTGGGCGAGCCCGGGCGTCGCGGACAGGCCACAACGTTCACCGTGAGGGTCCAGGCCCGCTATCCCGATGGGGTCTGGCGCATCGATCCGGTGCCCACCCTGGTGCGCTTCGAGTTCAAGCCGTCGGGGTCGCGGAAGTACCGACAGGTCGCTGTGGTGGCCACCGGAGCCGACGGGCGGGCGACGCTGCAGTCGGTGCCCCTGCGCAACGGCACGTGGCGGGCGCGCGTCCAGCAGGCCAATGGTCGCTGGACTGCCAGCGGGACGGACTTCCTGAAGGTCCGTCGCTGACGTGCGACGTCGGCCCCATCCCTTCCTCGTGGGCGCCCACCCCCTGGCCATCGCCCATCGCGGTGGGGCAGCAGAGGCGGCGGAGAACTCCCCCACCGCCTTCCAGCGCGCTGTGGACCTCGGGTTCCGCTGGATCGAGACCGACGTGCGCGCCACGATCGACGGTCACGCGGTCGTCTTCCACGACGCGACGATGGACCGCACCACCGACGCCACCGGGGCCCTGTCGGCCATGCCGCTGGTCCAGGTGCGCTCAGCCGTGATGGTCGACGGCCAGCCGCCGATCACCCTGGCTGAGGCGCTGGAGCGCTGGCCGCAGGTGCACTTCAACGTCGACGTGAAGGCCGACGACGCGATCGCGCCCTTCCTGCGCGCGGTGTCCGAGGCCGACGCCTGGGACCGGGTGTGCGCTGCTGCCTTCTCGACCAACCGGCTCAGGCGCCTCCGCGAGCTGGCGGGCCCACGCCTGGCCACGTCGATGGGCCCCTCCGAGGTCAGCCGACTGGTCCTCGGGGTTCCCGATCGCTCGCCCGCCTGCGCCGCGCAGGTCCCGCACCGCGCACGTGGCGTCCCCGTCGTCACACGCCGCGTCGTCGAACGCGCCCATCGCCGTGGCCTGCAGGTCCATGTGTGGACCATCGACGACCCGGTCGAGATGGCGGCGCTGCTCGACCTCGGGGTCGATGGACTGGTCACCGACCGTCCCGCGGCCCTGCGGGAGGTCCTGATCGGCCGGGGCGTCTGGACCTAGGGGTCCGCGGGGTCCCAGTCCGCGTGCGCCACCAGGAACAGGTTCGGCGCTCGGCTGCCGCGCAGGTCGCACGCGATGAGCACGTCGCCGTCCGGCAGGAGGACCACGCCCTCGGGCTTGTCCGCCAGGCCCTTCACCCGGACCACGACCTCAGCCGTGACCTCCCCCTCGAACGGCTCCGCGGCGGGTCCGTGGGCACCGACCAGGGCGAAGGCACCGCCCTTGTCGCTGAGCAGGACCAAGCCACCGGCGCCGCGCGACGCCGACATCAGCATCGCTGAGGTCCGGGCACGCCCTGGCCAGCTCGGCGTCGGGGTACCAGGCCGCCAGGGCGACGAGCTCGACCGCCCCCTCCCCCACTGACCAGGCCTCGTTCGGCCCGAGCCAGCGATCCGGGCCGAAGCCCCCTGGTGCCTGTCCCGCCGGCCCGAACTCGAGGAGCGCCGCCGGGTCCTTCTCCTTGACCACCAGGAGGTGGCCGTCACGAAGCAGGACCGCGCCCTCGGCGTGCGAGCAGTCCGGATCCAGCCACGACGTGCGCAGCCGGCGGTACCCCCGAGCCTCCGACTCATCGGGCATCACCAAGGTGACTTCAGCGACGACCCGGCGCTGGGCGGAGTCGATGAACTCCGCGCGGTTGGGCGCCTCCTGGACGAGCAGGACCCCGCCCGCGCCGTCGATGGCCACCGCCTCGAGCTGTGCGGCGCCGTCCGTGATGCGGGTCCCCGACCCGCTGCCCAGCCCGAACGTCTCCCAGGGACCCCCGACCCTCGCCGACTCCGTGGAGGCCCACGCGACCACGCCCGCACGGTCACCGATGGCGACGAGCACCGGGGTGCCTCCCGGACCGCTACCATGAGCCAGTCCCGAGACCTCGGCCAGGGGGATCGAGCCCACGGCGCGGGCCTTCACCGTGACGTTGCGCACGCACCCATCCTTGCGCGTTTGGGGCCGGCGTTGCCGGGGAATGTAGGACTGGTCAATCGTTGTTACTCGCTTGTGCGGCTGCAGCCAGCCGCCAGGTGCGTGACAGGCCCCTTCGGGCACACACGCGGAAAGGCACGACATCATGGGCAACGGAGCTGTTCGCGGGACGCGGCTGGGATCCACCAGCTACGAGAGCGACGCGGGCGTGGACTTCGCGACCCGTCAGATGACCACCTACGACTGCGCGGCAGGGCACGCCACCACGCTGCCCTTCTCCGATGAGGCCGAGATCCCCTTCGACTGGGAGTGCGCCACCTGTGGCGGACCGGCGGTCCTGCGCGACGGCGTCGAGCCCGAGCGCAAGCCGGAGAAGCACGTGCGCACCCACTGGGACATGCTGCTCGAGCGGCGCACCCTGGCCGAGCTCGAGGAGGTCCTCGAGGAGCGCCTCGACGTCCTTCGCGAGATGCGCGGCGAAGCGGTCCGCCGCTCGGCGTGATCGTCTAGTCGTCCGCGCCGGCGATCTCGCCGCGCACCACCCTCGGACCGGGATCCGGCTCACCGCCGGCCCGGTCCGTCGTGCGTCCGCCGGCCGGCGCCGAAGGGGTGTCGCCCTCGACGACCTGGCCGGGGATCACATCGCCCGGCACGACCGTCGTGCGGGGCGCGCCCGAGGCATCGGTCACGGTGATGACCGAGACCCCGCGCTTGCGCATGGCCGCCTCGGTCCCGCGCAGGAGGTGTCCGGAGACCCACCTCTGGACCGGCCCCACGAGCAGCAGGAGGCCGACGAGGTCGAGAACCAGCCCCGGCAGGGCGATGAAGGCACCGGCAGCGATCCGCCACCCCCGCACGGGCGGCAGGCTCCGGGCGCCCCAGCGCATCACGGCCAGGCCGGCCACGACGTCCAGGAGGAGCAGCAGCAGCGCCAGCGGCCCACCGACGGCGTCCACGAGCGCCAGGACGGCGGCCACCTCCGCAACGGCCAGGAGTGCCAGGACGGCCAGCGTGAGGAACCGGGCCATCTACCGGCCCCCTGCCCCAGCGCGCCGGGTGGCTCGGGCGTCCCGACGTCGGCGCACAGCGGCCCGCGCCTTCTCGACCCGCTCCTGGGCGCCCCACACCGTGACCCGCCACAGCGCCTCGCGCACGATGCTCCCGCTCATCTTCGACGTCCCGAACTCGCGCTCCACGAAGGTGATCGGCACCTCGACGACCCGCATCCCCGACGCCACGGTGCGCCGGGCCATGTCCACCTGGAAGCAGTACCCCTGCGAGGCCACGTTGTCCAGCTCGAGCGCCCGCAGGGTGCTGGCGCGGAACACCCGGTAGCCACCCGTGGCGTCCTGCAGCGGGACGTCCAGGGCGAGGCGCGTGTAGAGGTTTCCCCCGCGCGAGAGCACCTCACGGGACTTCGGCCAGTTCACGACCTCGCCGCCGGGGATCCACCGGGACCCCAGGACCAGATCCGCATCGCGCAGCGCGTCGAGCATCGTCGGGAGCTGCTCGGGCTGGTGCGAGCCGTCGGCGTCCATCTCGATCAGCACGTCGTAGCCGCGCTCCAGGCCCCAGGCGAAGCCCGCCATGTAGGCCGCGGCCAGGCCCTCCTTGCCCAATCGGTGCAGGACGTGGATGTGGTCATCGGCCGCGGCAAGGTCGTCGGCGATCTGCCCCGTGCCGTCGGGTGAGTTGTCGTCGGCTACGAGGATGTCGGCCTCCGGAACTGCAGCGCGCACGCGCGCTGTGATCCGCTGGACGTTCTCCCTCTCGTTGTACGTCGGGATGATCACCAGGATCCGGCCGAGGTCGGCGAACTGCTCAGTCACCACCCCATTGTCCCACGGGCGCAGAGCACCGGACCCGGTCAGCCGGCCTCAGCGCCCGCGCGGTCCGGTGTGCGTGTGCCCCCGTGCGCGCTTCTGCTCCAGGTGCGCCCGATCGGCGAGGACCGCCCGACGCTGCTCCTCGGGGAGCAGGTCCAGCCGCAGGCCCGGGGCCTCAGGCCCGTACTCGTCGATCTGCGCGAGGACCTCGTCGGCTGAACGCGCGGACCGCAGCTCCAGCCATGTTCCGACACCGCCGTAGGCCATCGACTCCACGAGGAAGAGCAGGATCACGCCGACGACGGTCAGCGCCCCCACCACCCAGACGTCCATGGCGTCACCTCCCGCCACTTCCACGGTACGCCGGTCAGTCCGGGCCAGGAAGGGCTCCGGAGCCCGGTCAGCCGCGATCCGTGGCTGGGCTACCTCGCGTCGCGGCGGGCCTTGCGACGCCGGCGACGGCGCATCACCCCGAGGCCGAACCACACGATGGCCCCGAACACCGCCACGATGATCGTGTAGAGCCACATCGGCCAGGTGAAGCTCCAGAAGAGGAACGTGAACTCCACGTCCTCGGTGTTCTGGAGGATGAAGATCGCCAGCACACCCAGGCCGCCGATCGTGGCGATCGCGCCTGCCCCCATGCCGCCCTTGGGCTCCGTGGCATCCGTATCGAGGTCCATCGCACTCCCCTACTGCTCAGGGGGCTCCGCAGCGTCGTGGAGCCCGATCGGCTTCGCGCTGAGTGTGCCAGAGGTGATGCGCTCCGTGCGTGAACTCGGACCGCTGGGAGTGACCGTGCCGTTCGGCTGGTAGCGTCACCAGCAATCACGAGTGGAGGCGGTCACGATGGGACGCATGGTACGGGTCGGACGAGTCGCGGACTTCCCCGCGGGAGTCGTCACCGAGGTCGAGGTCGAGGGCACGAAGGTCCTCGTCGTCCAGGACGATCAGGGCCTGTGCGCCGCGCACAACAAGTGCCCGCACCTGGGCCTGTCGTTGACCTCCGGACCCGGTGGGCGCAACTACGCCGATGGCGTGATCCAGTGCCCGTGGCACAACTCGCGCTTCGTGGTCCGCAGCGGTGAGAACCTCGACTGGACGCCGGGAATCGCCGGACGGTCGGTGCCCGCATGGTCGCGCAAGGTCATCTCGGCGGGGCGCAAGCCCGCGCCGCTGACCACCTACCCGGTGACCGTGGAGGGCGACGAGGTCTTCATCGAGGTGTGATCCACGACTCGCCCGTCCGGTCCTAGGCGGACGGCTTCTTCAGCGAGAGCAGGCCGACGACCGCCAGGGCTGCGGCCCCCACCTGGAGCGCCAGCTTGATCCAGTCGATGCCCGCTGTGTCGCCCACGCCCAGCAGCTGGGCGATCCCGCCGCCGACAAGGGCACCCACAGCACCGGCGCCGATGGTGGCGGGGAGGCTGATGTCCTGCTTGCCGGGCATGACCAGGCGGGCCAGCGGGCCGATGATGAGTCCGGCGAACAGCGCACCGATGATGGTCGCGATCCAGGCACCCATGGTGTCTCCTCCTGTGTGACGTGCGTGACCCGAGTGTGACATGCATCACTGCGTGCGACGCCAACGACGCGCTGAGCGATCAGAGCCGAGCAGTGCCAGCACCACGAGCGCGAGCAGCGCCATCAGCTCGGGAAGCACGCCCAGGCGCATCGCCGGGGTCAGCCCCGCGCGCAGGGGCACGGAGGTCACGGTCGAGTCCGCGGTGAACTCCGCGGTCTGCCACGAGGTGCGCCCGTCGGGGCCGATGACCGCGCTGATCCCCGAGGTCGCGGCCACGAGGGCCGTGCGCCCGCTGGCCACGGCCTGGACCCGGGTGATGGCCAGCTGCTGCTCCGGCTGGCCGGTCCCGCCGTAGGTGGCGTTGTTGGTCTGCACCACCACCACCTGCCCGCCGGCCCGCACGGCGTCGCGCACGAGCTCGTCATAGGCGATCTCGAAGCAGATGGCGACCCCGGCCGGGACCGGGCCGATGGTGAGGAAGCCGACGTCCTCGCCGGCGGCGAAGTCCCGGGGGATCCGGTCGAACCGGGTGATGAAGCGGCTGAGGAGGTCACGGAACGGCAGGTACTCGCCGAAGGGCACCGGGTGGCGCTTCACGTAGGACTCCCCCGGTCCGGTCACCGGGTCCCAGACCAGGCTGACGTTGAGGATCGTCCCCGGATGATCCTCACGGGGCGGGTCGGCCGGGTTGACCACGACACCGCCGACCAGGATCGGGGCACCGATGGCGTCGGCGGCCCGGTCGATCTGCTCAGCGGCATCGGCGTTGCGCAGCGGATCGATGTCCGAGGAGTTCTCCGGCCAGATCACGGCAACCGGTTGTGGCTGCTCCCCCGCGGCGACCTCGCGGGCGAGCTCCTCGGTGGCGCGGACATGGTTGTCCAGGACGGCCCGGCGCTGGCTGTTGAAGTCCAGTCCCAGGCGGGGGACGTTGCCCTGCACGATCGCGACCTCGTCGCTCGGCCCGTCCGGGCCTCCCAGCCCGGCACCACGGGCCAGGCCACCTCCGAGGACGAGCAGTGCGAGGGTCGCCACGGCGATCACCGCGGCGCGCGGGCGGCCGGCACGCAGGGCATCCCACCCCGCCAGCAGCGCCGTTCCCGCCAGGGCCACGGCGAAGGTGACCAGCGCCGGCCCTCCGAGCGCAGCCCAGCCGACGAGCGCAGTGTCGGCCTGCGCGAACGCCAGCCGCCCCCACGGGAACCCGCCCCACGGGATGCGCCCGCGCAGCGCCTCCATCACCACCCACAGCAACGGCACCGTCACGACCCACCCGCGCCTGGCCAGCAGGCCGGGGAGCAGCGCTCCGGCACCGGCCCAGAACGAGGCGCACAGCAATGCCAGCAGCACCCAGGCATCGGGCCCGAGGACGCGCATCCAGTCGAGCAGGAGCAGGAAGAACGTCATCCCGGCCACGAGCCCCAGCACCGCCCCCCGACCACGTCCCAGCCCCCGGAACGACCAGACCAGCCCGGCGAACGCGGGCGCCAGGACCCAGCCGGCGAGGGCATCGAAGGGCGGGAAGGCACAGGCCATGAGGACCGCGGATGCCATCCCCACCGCCGCCCTCGGCAGGAACGCAGGAGCCACCACGTGGGTCGCGGTGGCAGCAGTCACCGGGACATCATCCCCGACGGCTCACGCCGGGGCGACCACCGTGCCCCGTGCGGTCGTGATCAGGAGCGGCTCGGCCAGGACCTCCGCGGCGTTGTCGCCGCGCTCGGGGGTCCCCCGGCAGACGACATGGGCGGCGAACTCGATCTCCCGGCTGCGCCGACCGGCGCGGGCCAGGGTCGCGGTCACCTCCACGACGTCGCCGCCCCGCAGGGCGCTGCGGAACTGGACGTCGGAGTACGAGGCGAACAGTCCCTCGTCACCGTCCGTGTGGATCATCAGCTCGGTGGCCACGTCCCCGAAGAGAGCCAGGACGTAGGCGCCATCGACGAGGTTCCCCGCGTAGTGCGCGTGGGAGTACGGCACATAGCGCCGGTGCACCACCTGCAGCCCCACCGCAGCACCGCTCGCTGCCTGGGTCCCAGCCGCGCTGGCGTCCGGCACGTCCATGCTCATCCCTCCCTGACCAGTCGGTGCACCAGGTACGAGGCGACCTCGCCGGGTGTGGTGCCCTTGCCGAAGATGCGGTCGACCCCGAGCTCCCCGGCCATCGACTCGTCGAAGCGGGGGCCACCGACCACGATCAGCGGCCGGCGCGCCGCCGGGAACGCCTCGCGGAACGCGGCCGTCATCTCCGCAGTGTTGTGCAGGTGGGCCTCGCGCTGCGTGACCACCTGCGAGACGAGCACGGCGTCGGCCTTCACCTGACCCGCGGTGGCAACCAGCTCCGGGACCGACACCTGTGCGCCCAGGTTGTGCACCTCGAGGCCCGAGTAGTACTCCAGGCCCTTCTCGCCGGCGAAGCCCTTGATGTTGAGGATCGCATCGATGCCGACCGTGTGCGCATCGGTGCCGATGCAGGCCCCCACCACGACCAGCGGCCGACGCAGGCGCTTCCTGATCGCCGCGTTGACCTCCTTGGGCGTGAGCAGGGGGAACTCCCGCTCGAACACCTCGACCTTGTCCAGCTCGACGAGATGGTGGACCGGTCCGTAGACCACGAAGAAGGTGAAGTCCGGGCCCATCGCCCTGGCGTGGACCACGAGTGCCGGGTCGATGCCCATCTTGCGGGCCAGCTGCGCCGCAGCCCCCTCGGCGCGCTTGTCGTGCGGGATGGGCAGCGTGAAGGAGACCTGCACCATCCCGTCGCCGGTGGCGTCGCCGTAGGGGCGGATCACCCCACCCCTGGCCTCGCCCGAGGAACCAGTGATCCCGGTCATGACGGCACCTCCTCGAGGATCGACGCCACGGGGTTCAGGTAGCCCTCGGCCCGCTGCACGACGCCGTCGAGGCCCTTGCCCCGGTCAGCGGGACGCTTCATCAGGCCGAACGTGCCGTCGGCGATCGCCGGCAGCAGCCCGTCGTCGACGATGCGGCCCAGCAGGTCCACCGCCTCGTCGAGGACGTGGTCGGCGCGCGTGGCGATCAGCCCACCGGGCGCCGGGTGGAAGTCCTCGGCCAGGCCGGCCGCGGCGTTCATCACGTAGCGCACGTTCTGCAGCGCGAGGTCGCGGTCCGACAGCCACGGCGTGACCACGGCCTCGGTCATCATCCCCACCAGCAGGATGCCCTGCCCGGTGAGGACCCCGGCGAGGTTGAAGAACCCGTCGAGCAGGTATCCGCGGAAGATGTCGCCGGTCATGTGCTTCGTCGGGGGCATCCACTTCAGCGGCGCATCCGGGAACAGCGTGCGGGCCAGCAGCGCGTGCGCCAGCTCCAGGCGGAACGAGTCGGGGATCTCCGGGTTGATCTCGAACGCGTGCCCGAGTCCCAGCTGCCAGTCGGCCAGCCCCGCCTCCTTGGCGAAGTACTCGTTGAGCAGCTGGCTGACGGTGACCGTGTGCGCCGCCTCGACCGCGTCGGCCGTCGTCAGGTAGTTGTCCTCGCCGGTGTTGATGATGATCCCGGCCCGGGCGTGCACCTGCCGGGCGAAGTGCTGGTCGGTGAAGGTGCGGATCGGGTTGATGTCGCGGAAGAGGATCCCGTACATCGAGTCGTTGAGCATCATGTCCAGGCGCTCGAGCCCGGCCATCGTCGCGATCTCGGGCATGCACAGCCCGGAGGCGTAGTTGGTCAGGCGGACGTAGCGCCCCAGCTCCTTGGACACGTCGTCCAGGGCGCTGCGCATGATCCGGAAGTTCTCCTGCGTCGCGTAGGTGCCGGCGTACCCCTCAGTCGTCGCGCCCTCGGGCACGAAGTCCAGCAGGGACTGCCCCGTGGAGCGGATCACGGCGATGACGTCGGCGCCCTCCCGCGCGGCGGCCTGGGCCTGCGGGACGTCCTCGTGGATGTTCCCGGTCGCGACGATGAGGTAGATCCACGGCCGATGGTCCACCGGGTAGCGGGCGAGCAGCCGCTCGCGTGCGGCGCGCTGGCGGTCCACCCGGCGCACCCCGGCCCGCGCGGCCCGCAGTGCCGCCGTGGTGGCCGACGAGGCCGCACGTCCCTCGGGAACCCGGAACTCGACGGAGCCGGCCGCGGCGCGCTGGGCGAGGGTGAGCAGCGGCGCGTCGGCGCCGATCCCGGCCCGGCGCTGGGCAGCCAGGGCATCCCAGACCGGCAGGGCGACCCCGTTCTCGAGGCCGACCTGCTCAGCCACGCAGTCAGTGAGCCGATTGACCCACGGGATGCCCTCGACGTCCGCGCCCTCCAGCCCGGCCATCCGCAGCACCGCCCGCTCGATGGAGACGGTCGTGTGGGCGGCGGCCATCTCGACGACCGGCCGGCCGGCGACCGCCGCCAGCTCGCGCGCGCGGATGACCTTCGCCGGGTCCAGGTGGAGCCTCATGGGGCCACGCTCCCAGAGTCGGGCAGGCCCTCGCCTGCCGGTGAGTCCTCTGCCAGGTGGATCGTGCGCCCATCGAGCACCGTGGCCAGGCACCGCGGTGCGGGGGCTCCGGGTTCCAGCCGTGGCAGCCCGGGCGTCCCCGACCGGGGATCGGTGCTCCAGCTGGCCACGCGTGCGTCCGGGGCCTGGACCACGAGATCCTCCACAGCCCAGACCGCATAGGTGGCCGGCGCCCCGACCTCGAGCACCCCCGCGTCGTCACGGCGCGCAGCCCGCCAGCCGCCACGGGTCGCCGCCGCGAACGCCGCCCGGCCGCTGAGCCGCGCCGCCGGGTTGTGGTGCCACATGGCGGCCCGGACCCATTCCCACGGCTCGATCGCCGTCACGGGGCTGTCGGACCCCAGGGCCAGGGAGACTCCCGCACGGACCAGCCCGGCGAAGTCGTGCAGACCGGCGGCCCGCTCCGGCCCGAGGCGTGCGACGTAGGCCCCGTCCGGCGCACCCCAGTGGGCGTCGAACAGCGGCTGCATGCTGGCCACCACTCCGGCCTCGGCCAGCATCGCAGCATGCTCCGGTCCTGCCATGGTGAGGTGCTCCATGCGGTGCCGGGCGCCGCGCACGGCCGCCTGACCGCACTGCGCCATGGCCACCCGCAGGCCCTCGGTGAGGAGGTCGAGGGCCGCATCGCCGATCGCGTGGAAGCCTGCCTGCACACCCGCCCGGGTGCAGGCCACGAGGTGCTCGGTCACGGCGTCCTGCTCCAGGTACCGGTTGCCGGATGTGCCGGGCGCGTCGGCGTAGGGCCGGCGCAGCAATGCGGTGTGCGACCCCAGCGCGCCGTCGATGAACAGGTCACCGGCCGCCCCGAGTGCACCCAGGTCGAGCGCGGCGCGTGGTCCGCCGGCCTGGCCCCAGTAGGCCACCAGGTCCGGGCCCGGGGTGGTGCGGGCAAGGTCGATCAGCGCCCGCAGGTCATCCGCGCCGTTGATGTCCGGCCCGCCGGCCTCGTGCAGGGCCGCCACCCCCGCGGCGGCCGCGTGCTCCCGGGTGGCCCGCTGGGCGGCACCGCGCAGCCCTCCGGGCATCTGCTCGGTGACGTGCTGGCGGACCAGGTGATGGGCATCGGCGGTCACCCTGCCGGAGTCCTCGAACCCGGCGGCCGCGCGCAGGCCGGGCACCAGGGCGACGAGCGCGCTGGACACCAGCGCCGAGTGCACGTCCACCCGGGTGAGGTAGACCACCGACCCCCACGTGGCCCGGTCGATCTCCTCACGGGTGGGCAGGCGCGGGTCCGCCCAGAGGGTCTCGTCCCACCCGTGGCCGACGATCGGCCGGCCACGCAGCCGGCGCGCCTCGGAGGTGAGGACCTCCAGGAGCGCCGCCCGACTGGCCACGCCGCGCAGGTCCAGGCCCAGCAGGGTCATGCCCGTGGCGGTGTGGTGCACGTGCGCATCGACGAACGCCGGCGCCACCAGCGCGCCATCGAGGTCCACCACCGCATCGGCGGAGTCCCGGTGCAGGTCGGCGCCGGACGTGGGCCCGATCCAGGCGATCGTGCCGTCGACGACCAGCATCGCCCCGGCCCCCGGCACGGACGGCGCGTAGATGGGGCCCCCGTGGAGCAGGAGCCTCATCTCGCCTCGCCGGCGAGCCGCGCCTCGAACAGCCGACGGATCGCCGCGTCGTGGCGCAGCAGGTCCAGGGCATAGGCGGCGTGCCCACGGGTGTACCCGTTGCCGATGAGCATCGTGACGTCGGCGGCCAACCCCTCGGCACCCAGTGCGGCCGCAGTGAACGAGGTGGCCATCGAGAAGAAGATGACCGTCCCGCCCTCCGCGGTGGCCAGGATGGCACCGTGCTCACAGCCCGGCACCGTCACGCACACGATCGTGATGTCGGCACCGCTCCCGAGGGCCCCGACGACCGCGTCGGCGACACCGACCGGGTCCCTGGCGTCGGCCAGGGCCACGACGTCGGCGATCCCGGAGTCGCGCAGGACCTGCGCCTCACGCTCGACGGGCACGATGCCCACGGTGATCCCAGCCCCCTCCGCGCGCGCCGCAGCCAGGCTCAGGGAGCCGCTCTTGCCGGCACCGCCGAGGACGGCCACCGTCGGGGTGATCCCCCGTGCCCGGTAGTCGCGCACCACGCGGGCAGTCAGTGCCGGCGCGCCACAGACGTCGTTGATCGACATCGCCAGCTCCTCGGGCATGTCGTCCGGGAGGATCGCCACGATGGACCGGCGGAACAGGATGGCGGTGCCGTCGCAGGGCACCTGCTCCGAGGTGCCGTCCCACGACGCCAGCCCATCGGTGATCCGCAGCGGGGTGAGCGTCAACGAGACGAGTGTGGCGATCCGATCCCCCACCACCAGGCCCAGCGGTGACTCCGGACCGACCTCCTCGACCACCCCGATCAGCATCCCGCCCGAGCCCGTGACCGGGTTGTGCATCTTGCCGCGGGTGGCGATGATCCCGGCGACCTCGGCGCGCACGGCTGCGCCGTCGCCGGCGTGCTTGTCGTGCAGCTGCTGGAAGCTCGCGGCGTCGAGGTTGAGCCGGCGCACGCGGACCCGGACCTCGTCGGGGCCGATCTCCGGGGCAGCGTCCAGGCGCCACGCCGCCTGGGGCAGCACGCCCTGCGGCTCCAGGACGCGATGCACTCCCACGGCTCGTGCGGTGCGGTGATCCATGATCCTCCTCAACTCCGGGCTCCAGCCTATCCACCAGTCCGACACGAAGATACTCCGTTCCGATGCGTGGCCCTACAGCGATTCCTTCCGTTATGCTGACCGAATGACGGACATCCTTGATCCCTTCCTGCCCAGCGACGTTCAGGACCTGCACGTCCCGGAGCAGCCGTACATGTACCGGCGCGTGATCCTCTCCGAGCCGGACTGGACCCGCTTCCCGGGCTGGGCGGACGTGACCGAGGAGCAGTGGCGCTCAGCGCAGTGGCAGCGCGCGCACTGCATCAAGACCTCCCGGCAGCTGCGTTCCCTCATGGGCGACCTGCTCGATGAGCAGGTCTACGCCGACCTCGATGCGGACCTCGCCCACAAGGCCACCATGTCGATGCTCGTCCCGCCGCAGATGATCAACACGATGATGCGCGGCGTCACCCCGTCGGGTCCCGGCTCGCTGACCGAGGCGTTCTACGCCGATCCGATCCGGCGCTACATGCTGCCGATGCTCACCGATCGCCGGACCGAGTGGGGCAGCCACCCCTACGCGTCCCGTGACTCGCTGCACGAGCAGGCCATGTGGGTCGCCGAGGGCCTGACCCACCGGTACCCGACGAAGGTCCTGGCCGAGCTGCTGAGCACCTGCCCCCAGTACTGCGGGCACTGCACGCGGATGGACCTCGTCGGGAACTCCACGCCGAGCGTGGACAAGCTCAAGCTGGTCCTCAAGCCGGTCGACCGGCAGGAGGCGCACATGGCCTACCTGCGCCTGCACCCACATGTGCGCGACGTCGTGGTCTCCGGCGGCGATGTCGCCAACCTGCCCTGGCCGCGGCTCGAGTCCTACATCGACGGGCTGCTGGACATCGACAACATCCGAGACATCCGGCTGGCGACCAAGGCCCTCATGGCCCTGCCCCAGCACTGGCTGTCCGCCGATGTCGTCGACGGCATGGGCCGGGTGGCGGCGAAGGCGCGCTCCCGCGGGGTGTCGCTGGCCATCCACACGCACGTCAACAACGCCGCGTCGATCACCCCGCTGGTCGCCGAGGCGGTGCGCGCGATGTTCGACGCCGGCGTGCGCGACGTGCGCAACCAGGGCGTGCTGCTCGAGGGCGTCAACGCCACCTCGACCGACCTGCTCGACCTGAGCTTCACCCTGCTCGACGGTGCCGGGATCATGCCCTACTACTTCTACATGTGCGACATGATCCCCAACGCCGAGCACTGGCGGGTGCCGTTGCACAAGGCCCAGGAGCTGCAGCACGCGATCATGGGCTACCTGCCCGGGTTCGCCACCCCGCGGATCGTCTGCGACGTCCCGTACGTCGGCAAGCGCTGGGTGCACCAGGTGCACACCTACGACCAGATCCTGGGCATCTCGGAGTGGACCAAGAACTACCGCACCGGGATCGAGTTCGAGGATCCCAACGCCCTGTCGCGCAACTACCGCTACTACGACCCGATCCACACCCTGCCCGAGGAGGGACAGCGCTGGTGGGCACGGCACGGCGACGAGGACCCCAGCTGAGCACCGGCGAGCAGCGCCCGACCTGAGCCTGGGACTACGGGACGAACTGGTCCTCGAACGGGACGGACAGCACCACCGTCGTGCGCGTCGAGACGCCGGCGATGGCCCGGATGTCGCTGAGCAGTGCCTCGAGGTCCACCGGCGAGGACACCCGGACCTTGAGGATGTATGCCTCGTCGCCGGCCACCGAGTAGCAGGCCTCCACACCTGGGATCCTGGCGATCTTCTTCGGGGCCTCATCCTCCGCGGAGGCGTCGAAGGCCTTGATGGACACGAAGGCCGTCAGCGACAGCCCCAGGGCCTCGGGGTCGATGACGGCGCGATACCCCCGGATGACGCCACGCTTCTCGAGGCGGCGGACCCGCTGGTGCACCGCCGAGGTCGACAGGCCGGTCTCCTTGCCCAGGTCGGTGAAGGACATCCGGCCGTCCCTGGCGAGCAGGGCCACGATCCTGCGGTCGATGTCCTCCATGGGCGCGATCCTATCCGCGGGCCAGCGCCCGCCCGATGACCAGGCGCTGGATCTGGTTGGTGCCCTCGACGATCTGCAGCACCTTCGCCTCGCGCATGTAGCGCTCCACCGGGAAGTCCGTGGTGTACCCGGCCCCGCCGAGGACCTGCACGGCGTCGGTGGTGACCCGCATCGCGACATCGGTGGCCAGCAGCTTGGCGCGCGCCGCCGGCAGCGTGAAGGGCCGACCGGCGTCCTTGAGCCGGGCGGCCTCCAGGAGCAGGGCGCGGGCGGCATGGATCTGGGTGTCCATGTCGGCCAGCATGAACTGCAGGCCCTGGAACCCCGAGATCGACTGGCCGAAGGCGTGCCGCTCGCGCGCGTACCGGACCGCCTCGTCGAGCGCCGCACGGGCCAGCCCGACAGCACACGCGGCGATCCCCAGGCGCCCGGCGTCCAGGGCCTGCATCGCGATCCGGAAGCCGTCCCCGGGCTGCCCGACCAGGTCCTCGGCAGGCACCAGCGCGCCGTCGAGGACGACCTGGGCCGTCGGGGAGGCCATCATCCCCATCTTGTGCTCAGGCGTCGCGGACGACATCCCCGGCGTGGCCGCCGGCGCCACGAGGCAGCTGATGCCCTGCGCGCCGGTGCCCCCGGTGCGCACCATCAGGTTGTAGAAGTCGGCCACCCCGGCATGGGTGATCCAGGCCTTCGTGCCGGTCACCTGGTAGTGAGCACCCACCAGGTCCGCGCGCGTCGTGAGGGCGGCGGCGTCCGACCCGCAGTGCGGCTCGGACAGGCAGTAGGCCCCGAGGGACTCACCGCCGAGCATGGTCGGCAGCCACCGCGCGCGCTGCTCGTCGCTGCCCCAGGCCACGACCGGGAAGCACGAGAGCACGTGCACCGACACCCCCAGCGACACCGTCAACCACCGGGCGGCGAGCTCCTCGAGGACCTGCAGGTACACCTCGTAGGGCTGCCCCCCGCCGCCGAGCTCCTCCGGGTAGGGAAGCGCCAGGAGTCCGGCCCGGCCCAGGGTGGCGAACGCCTCACGCGGGAACTCCCCGGCCGCCTCGCCGTGGGCCGCCCGGGGCGCCAGCTCGCGATCGGCGATCTCGATCGTCAGGTCCAGCAGGTCGCCCGCCTCGGGCGTGGGCAGCATCCGATCCGTCATGATCGCCACGCTACTCCCCGGACGCGTGGGCCGTCCGCGATGGCAGGATGCGTCCCATGCTGATGCTGCTGGACTCCGCCGGGCTCTACTACCGGGCGTTCCACGGAGTCCCGGAGTCCATGACCGCACCCGACGGCACGCCGGTGAACGCCGTGCGCGGCTTCCTGGACATGTGCACCGCGCTGGTGTCCTCGCGCCAGCCCACCGGGCTCGTCGCCTGCTGGGACGACGACTGGCGACCGCAGTGGCGTGTCGCGCTGCTCCCGTCGTACAAGGCCCACCGCGTGGCCGCCGACGGCGGCGAGGACGAGCCGGAGGCCCTGGGCGTGCAGGTCACGATCATCGCCGAGGTCCTGGCCGCACTCGGGATCGCCCGGGTCGGGGCGGCGGACTTCGAGGCCGACGATGTCATCGCCACCCTGGCCCGACGCCACGCCTCGCGCGGGGAGCCCGTCGAGGTCGTCACGGGCGATCGGGACCTGATCCAGCTCGTCGACGACGCCGCAGGCATCCGTGTCCTCTACACCGGCCGCGGGATCCGCCGCGTGGAGGTCCTCGACGAGGCGTCCGTGCTCGCCGCGCACGGGGTCCGTCCCCAGCAGTACACCGACCTGGCGATCCTGCGCGGGGACCCCTCCGACGGGCTTCCCGGTGTGCCGGGGATCGGGACCAAGACGGCGGCGGCACTGCTGGAGCGCTTCGGGGACATGGCCGGGATCCTGCGCGCGATCGAGGCCGAGGGCAGTGGCGTGAGCCCGCGGATCGCAGCCTCCCTGCGCGACCACCGCGACTACCTGGCGCGCGCCGAGCAGGTGGTGCGGGCCGCCGACGCCCCCGTGGACGAGGTCGGGGTCCGGATCCCCGACCGACCAGCCGACGAGGGCGCCCTGGCCGTCCTGGCCGAGCGCTGGGGCATCGAGGCCCCCCTGAGCAGGCTCCAGGACGCACTGGCAGGATCCGGTCGCGCCGCGACCTGAGAACGCTCAGTGCCGGACGGTCCCCGGGGCGCCGAGGATGATCGACGCGGTGCCGCCACGACGGGGCCGCGGCGGGTGATGGGTGCGCAGGTCGACGGTCTCCGGATCCCCGGCGCGCACCTCCACCACCAGGCGCACGGCCCGACGGACCCACACCTGGTCGGACTCACGGGTCACCAGGACGACGGGCACCGCGCTGTCCACGCGCCCGAGCGGGCCGAGGTCCGCACCTTCAGCGGCCAGCACCACGATGCTCGACAGGGTGTCCAGGTGCGCACTGCGCGCCACGGAGGTCAGGCACTCCGGGGACAGCCCGCCCTCATCCAGCACCAGGACGCGGCCAGGCATCCAGTCCAGGGCGGCGCGCACCGACTCCGGAGATGCGCCCCGGACGCACAGACCTGACACCCTGCCCACCCCGGTGCCGCGCACCGGCCGTGCCGCGCACTCGCGCCCATCGGCGAACAACGCGGCCATAAGCGCATGCCCACTGTGCAGGCGCTGGCTGCCCATACCTCCATACTGCTCCCCGATCCGCCGCAGGCCAAGCCCAGGGGGCCCCGGGATACGTCGCGATTGCGTCCCAATCCGGGGACACTCCGGGGGTCACTCGGCGATCGTGACGGCCACCACCCCGCGCCGGATCGAGTCGATCGCGGTCCGCGCGGCCTGGGCCAGCGCCGGGCTGGGGCTGGCTGTCACGAGCTGGCCGAGGAAGTCCATGACCTGCTTGCACCACCGCACGAAGTCCCCGGCCGTCAGCTCCGAGCCGTCCAGGACGGAGCGCAGCGTGCCACCCGCGGCCCACCGGTGGACCGCCCAGGCGAACCCGAGGTCCGGCTGCCGGGTGGCGCTGAGCCCATGGCGGCGCTCGAGCACCTCGAGGGTCCCCCAGATCTGCATCGTCTCGTCCAGCGTCGCGCCGATGGCCGCAGGCACGCGCGGCGGCGCTGCCCCCGGCTCCGCACTCCCCCGGGACTCGTACACGAGGGCCGAGCACGCGGCAGCAAGCTCCGGGGGGCTCAGGGAGTCCCACAGCCCCTGCCGCAGGCACTGCATCGCCAGGAGGTCGGACTCGCCGTAGATGCGGGACAGCTGTGTCCCCGCCTCCGTGACCGTCGGGGTGTCGACCGGACCGGCCAGGTAGCCCAGCTCCATGAGCACCTCGCAGATCCGGTCGAACTGGCGGGCGATCGAGTTCGTCCGGCCCTCGAGCCGGCGCTGCAGGCCCGCGGTCTCCGTGCGCAGCCGGTGGGCGCGCTCGGCCCACCGCGCGTGCTGCTCCCGGTCCGAGCAGCCGTGGCAGGGGTGGGCGCGCATCTGGGCCCGCAGCTGGGCCAGCTCGGCGTCCTCATCGTGGGCCCGCGCCCGCCGCCCGGGCCTGGCGATCTCCATGCCGTCGGTGCGCGTGCGCAGCAGGGCGGCCAGCTCGCGCCGGGAGTTGGCCGACCGTGGGGAGAACGAGCGCGGGATCCGCACGCGGTCCAGCACCTGGGGCGGAACCGGGAAGTCCACGGCGCCCAGCCGGCGGACCTGCCGGTCGATGGTGAGGACGAACGGGCGCGGGTCCTCCCCGAGGGACAGCCCCGGGTCGATGACCACCGCCACCCCGGCCCGTCGTCCGGTGGGCACGACGATCACGTCACCCGGGACCAGGTCCGCCAGGGCCTCGGCAGCCTCACTGCGGCGGGCGGCAGCCCCCGCGCGCGCCATCCCCTTCTCCTTCGCGGACAGCTGCTGGCGGATGGCCGCGTACGACGCGAAGTCCCCGAGGTGGCAGGCCATCGACTCCTCGTAGCCGGCGATCGCCTCCTCGTTGCGCTGGATCTGGCGGGCCAGCCCGACGATGCCCCGATCGGCCTGGAACTGCGCGAACGAGGACTCCAGGACCTCCCGCGCGGCGGACTTCCCGAGGCCCCCGACGAGGTTGACCGCCATGTTGTACGAGGGCCGGAAGCTCGAGACCAGCGGGTAGGTGCGCGTGGAGGCCAGCCCGGCCAGCGCACTGGGATCGATGCCCGCGTGCCAGACGACCACGGCGTGCCCCTCGACGTCGATGCCGCGGCGGCCGGCCCGACCCGTCAGCTGCGTGTACTCCCCCGGGGTGATCGGGGCGTGCGTCTCGCCGTTCCACTTCACCAGCCGCTCGAGGACCACCGCGCGTGCCGGCATGTTGATGCCCAGGGCCAGCGTCTCGGTGGCGAACACCACCTTCACCAGCCCCTCCTGGAACAGCTCCTCGACAGCCTCCTTGAAGGTCGGGATGAGCCCTGCGTGATGGGCGGCGATCCCGCGCTCGAGGGCGTCGAGCCAGGCGTCGAAGCCCAGGACCGCGAGGTCCGAGGGCGGCAGGTCCACGAACCGGGCCAGGACCCGCTCGCGGATCTCCAGGCGCTCGGCCGGGGTGGTCAGCTGCAGGCCCGGCGTGCAGGCACTGCTCGACGGCCGCCTCGCAGCCCGCGCGGCTGAAGATGAAGTTGATGCAGGGCAGCAGGTCAGCGCGCTGCAGGGTCCGGATCACGTCGGGACGCTGGGTGCCCGGAAGGGGACGGGGCCGTCGGCCCCCGCGCTGCGGCCGGCTCGCCGCCGGGCGGTTGGGCCCGCTGTCCCTGCCGCCGCCCCGGCCGTCCCGTCGTGACCTGTCGATGCGCTGGTCGTTGCGCGCGAGCCGCACGAGCTCGGGGTTGACCGCCTTCCCCCGCTCGTCGACGAACAGGTCGTGCAGGCTCCCGTCGGCGATCACGTGCTGCCACAGGGGCACGGGTCGGTGCTCCTCGACCACGATGTCGGTGTCGCCGCGCACCTCGGCCAGCCAGGCGCCGAACTCCTCGGCGTTGCTCACTGTGGCCGACAGCGCGACCACGCTCACGTGCTCGGGGAGGTTGATGATGACCTCCTCCCACACCGGGCCGCGCTCCCGGTCGGCGAGGTAGTGGACCTCGTCCATGACGACGAACTCCAGCCCGGCCAGGGTGTGCGACCCGGCGTAGAGCATGTTGCGCAGGACCTCGGTGGTCATCACGACCACCGGCGCCTCGCCGTTGATCGAGTTGTCACCGGTGAGCAGCCCGACCCGATCCGCGCCGTAGCGCTCGACGAGGTCGTTGTACTTCTGGTTGGACAGCGCCTTGATCGGTGTCGTGTAGAAGCACTTCGTGGACCGCTCCATGGCCAGGTGGACCGCGAACTCCCCCACGACGGTCTTGCCCGACCCGGTGGGGGCGGCGACCAGGACCCCGCGCCCCCGGAGGATGCTCGCGCACGCCCGCTCCTGGAAGCCGTCCAGCCCGAACTCATAGAGCCCGCGGAACCGGGTCAGCGCAGGGTCATCGAGGGCGGCGTCATCCATGCTGCTGACGCTACCGGGGCACGACCACCTGCACCCCGTCCGGCACGGCCGTGACCGTGACCGGAAGTGGGGCGACCCGCTCGCCGTCGGCGTAGGCGACCTGGCCGGGCGCCTCCAGTATCGCTGACCGCACCCGCCGGGACTCGACGTCGGGGTGCTCCAGGTGCTTGCCGGTGTAGACCTTGGGGAACACCGTCAGCAGCCGGCGGCGGGGCATGCTGTGCACCCAGATCAGGTCCAGCAGGCCGTCGTGCATGTCGGCGCCGGCACACACCAGCATCCCGCCACCGAAGGCCGGGCCGTTGCCCAGGGACACGATCATCCCGTCGTCGACGACCACCTCCCCATCGAGCACCGTGCGGTACGGGATCGGCCGGAAGGTGCGCAGGACGGCCAGCATCGACCGGATGTACAGGGCAGTCCCGCTGGGCCAGGTCATCTGGTTGGCCCGCTCGTTGGCGCTCGAGTCGAAGCCCGAGGACAGCACGCACAGGAAGTGCCGGACGGTGCCGTCCGCCGCCTCGACACGCCCCACGTCGAATGCGCGCCGGGTGCCGGCCAGCACCACCGATACCGCGGCCCCAGGGCCCACCTTGGCCAGGCCGACGGAGTTCGCGGCGTCGTTGCCCGTGCCCAACGGCACGATCCCCAGGGCGGTGTCGGTGCCGACGACGGCCTGCAGCGCCTGGTGCACCGTGCCGTCGCCGCCGACGGCGACCAGGATGTCGAGCCCCTGCGCCATCGCCTCGGCCAACAGTCGCTCCGCCTCCGCGGCAGACTCGCCCTGGATGGCCACGACGTGGTCACCGCGGCTGGCGAGCCCCGCAAGGACGGCAGCGCTGTGCCGACCCACCCGGCCCGCGCCGGAGGCCGGGTTGATCAGGACTCCGATGCGTCGCTCCACGGGGGTGCACGCTACTGCAGGGGGCCGGAGTCATCGGCCTCCAGCGGCGATGTCTCGTCGTCGTCCCACTGCGGGAGGTGCGATCGGCGTCGTGCCCGCCGGCGGTCGTTGAGCCAGCAGGCAAGCCCGGCGAGCAGCATGAGCAGCAGCATCGGCACGGCGAGCAGTGCGAGGTTGAACGGATCACCGGTCGGGGTGGCCATCGCGGCGAAGACCACGACCCCGAGGACGATCCATCGCCACCACGACCAGAGCCGCTGGGCGGACAGCACGCCCGCGAGGTTGAGCCCGAAGACGAGGATCGGCAGCATGAAGCCCAGGCCGAACACCAGCATCATCCGCAGGAAGAACGACAGGTAGCGGTCCACGGAGATGATGTTCTCGATGTTCTCCGGGGTGAACCCGAGCAGGATCTCCAGCCCGCGGGGCAGGAAGGTGTAGGCCAGGGCGGCCCCGGCGAGGAACATCGGGGTGGCCACCAGCGCGAATCCCAGCGCCCAGCGGCGTTCGTTGCGGTGCAGGCCCGGGGTGACGAAGCGCCACAGCTGGTAGAGCCAGACAGGGCTGGCCAGCAGGATGCCGGTGACCCCCGCCACCTTCAGCTGCATGACGAAGGGGTCGGCCACGCCGGTGAAGGCCAGCGTCATGTCCCGGCCGTCGGCTGCGGCTGCCTCGACGACGTCGTCGAACGGGGCCCGGATGAGGGCGAAGATCTCGTCGTAGAACACCCACGCGACCGCCATGCCCAGGGTGATCGCGACCAGGGACTTCACCAGCCGGGAGCGCAGCTCGCCCAGGTGCTCGCGCAGCGGCATGGCCGCCTCGGGGTTGTCGTGGCGGTCCTTGGTCCCGCCGCGCATGGGCGGAGCGCTCACGCCTGGTTCGGGGGGGCCGGCGGCTCCGGCGTGCTGGGCTGCGCCGGGGCTGCCTCGGGTGCGGCCACCTGCTCGGCCGAGGTCGTGGCCCCCGGCAGCTCAGCCGAGGAGGCCTCGCTGTCGATGAGCCCCTTGGTCTCGGCCTTGAAGATCCGCAGCGAGCGGCCCACGCTGCGGGCGGCGTCCGGCAGGCGCTTGGCGCCGAACAGCAGGACGACGACCAGCACGAGGATGAGCAGCTCCGGGCCTTTCAGGTTGAACGGCATGGGACCCTCCAGCGTCAGGACCCGCACTCACGGGATGACCAGAGCGTACGACCGCGCGTGCCGGATGCCAATCCGCTCGGCTGCGCGTCGCGGCTCAGACCTCCTGGTCGGCCGCCATCACGATGTCGTCCACCTCGGCCAGCCACAGGGCGAAGTCGAGCAGGTCGTCGCGGGTCATCGGCGTGCAGGTGCGCTCGATCACCCGGGACTCGAGGTACTCCAGGGGGATCGCCAGGTGGTCCACCCGGACCCCGGCACCGGTCAGCAGCTGCACGACGTCCTCATCGGCGCTCTTGCAGACGCTGTCCGCGCAGCCGGCGCACGTGAAGGTGTACGTGGACCAGCCGAGCTCACGCGCAACGGTCACCCGCACGTCGGCTGGGACGAGGTCGACGTCCCCACACCGCGGGCACGTGGCCTTGATGGTTGTCATCACATCCACCTCCTCGCCCTGCCTGGATGCCTGTCGCATCGGTGCCCACCGCGGTGGACTTGAGGCCCCGGAGGCATCATGTGACCGCGCAGGGTGGTGATGCAACTACTCAGAGGCTCCGTCAGCACCCATTTCCGGGCGATACAGGCGTCGGGATGCCTCGACGGTGGCGACCAGCTCGGCCACGAGCCACTCCGGCTCGCGCAGCACGACGGTCCCCGCCGACCCGAGGACCAGTCGTCGGGCCCAGGCGAAGTCGCCCACCGGGAGCTCGGCGCGCACGTCCCCATCGGGCAGGGCCCACCGGCGGGTGACCGGGTGCCGGTCCAGCAGGGGCGATCCCGGGGGCACGTCGACGAGCACCGAACGGCCCGTCGAGCCCAGCGCGACCGACATCGGCTCGACCTCGTCGGGCGCCTCGATGCTGCGGGCGGGCAGGTCGCTGACGGTGATGGCGCGGATCCGGTCCACCCGGAACATCCGCAGTCCCCCGGCCGCCCGGCAGTATCCGCGCACGTAGCCGTAGCCGTCCACCACGACGACCCCGAGCGGGTCGACGACCCGGTGGGTGACCTCATCACGGACCGCCCCGAGGTAGGTCAGCTCCACGGCCCGCCCCGAGGCCAGCGCCCCCTCGACCGGTCCGACGACGTCCTCCGGCAGGTCGACGCGCACGGCCAGCACCCCGGGGGCAGGCGCGTGCCGGCCGAGGGCAGCGGCCAGCTTGGCGGTCACCGAGGCCAGCTCGTCGCTGTCGGCGCCGCCGGGGACGGCCGCCAGGGCGTTCAGGGCCACCATCAGGGCGAACCCCTCGTCCGGGGTCAGCGTGAGGGGGGCGTCGAGGTCGAGGGCGTCGATGACCTCGATCCCCCCGCCGTCCTCCCAGTACTGGATGTCGAACAGCGTCCAGTCATCGGCCCCCGAGGTGATGACGGACCCGAGGTCGGCCATCAGCTGGTCCTCGGTGATGCCGAAGTGGGCCGCGGCGTCGGCGACCCGCACGCCGCTGTTCGCCGCCAGCCACGGCACCAGCGCCAGCAGCCGGGCGAACTGCGCGGTGCCCGGACCCCCGGGCTGGGCGCCGGATGTCAGCGCCCGACCCGCCTTCGGGGCGGGCGAGGCCAGCGCGGCGCGCAGGGCGTCGAGCTGGCCCATCGCCTCGGCGACCGCGGCGGGCGGCCCGAGGACGCGGGCTGCGGACCCGTAGGCCAGCACCGAGGCGATCCCCGCGGCCAGGTCCTCGACCGGCAGTGCGACCAGGTCGGCCCCGTCGGCGGCCCGACCCCGGGGCTCGGCGCGCAGCCGGAGCTCCGCGGCCACCCCCGGCGCCAGCGCGAGATCGACCAGCACCGCGTCGGTGCGCGCGAACCGCCCGATCGCGTCCGCCGCATCGAATCCCGCCGGGACCTCGTAGGGCTGCCCCGCCGGGTCGGTGCGCACCGGGCCCTCGATCCGGGACGCGCGGAAGACCCGGACCTCCCCCCGATCGGTGTCGAGGCCCACGACGTACCAGTGCGCGCGCCACCAGACCGTCCCCCACGGCTGGACGTGCCGCAGCTCGGCGGCGGAGCCCGGGGCCTTGCGGTACTCGAAGGTCACGGCGGTGCGCGCGCTGCAGGCCTCGATCAGGGCGTGCAGGGCTGGGGAGTCCAGTGAGAGCCCGGCGATCGGCGCGGACCCCTGCGGGGCCGAGCGCATCCCGAGCTGGGCCTCGACCTTGCGCAGGGCGTTGAGGGCGGCCGGCGCCAGGTCGGCGCGCTGCCACACACGGGCAGCAAGCCCGAGGACGGCGAGCTCGCCGCGGCTGAGGTCCAGCGGCGGCAGCGCCCAGTCGCCCTCGATCCGGTAGCCGGTCACCACCCCCGACGCGTCGGTCATGGTCACCACGGGGACGCCCATCGCGCGCAGCTCGTCCTTGTCGCGCTCGAACATCCGCTCGAAGGCCTCGGGGGACGCATCCGCGCTGTAGCCGCGCACGACGGCGCGGATGTGCTCGCGGTCCAGGCCGGTGCGCGTGCCCCGCAGGGCCATCAACAGGTTGAGCAGGCGCTCGGCCTTGCTGTAGGGCTGGACCCCCTCGCCGGCCAGGGGCGGGGGCATCAACGAACGGCGAGCAGGTCGATCACGAAGATCAGCGTCTTGCCCGCCAGGGCGTGCCGGCCGTTCTCGCCGTACGCCAGCCGCGGCGGGATGACCAGCTCGCGCCGGCCGCCCACGCGCATCCCGGGGATCCCGTCCTGCCAGCCCTGGATGAGCCCGGACAGCGGGAAGGTGATCGACTCCCCACGATCCCAGGACGCGTCGAACTGGTCGCCGGTGTCGTACTCGACGCCGAGGTAGTGGACCGTCACGCGGGCGCCGGGGACAGCCTCGGTGCCCTCGCCCACGACGATGTCACGGATCACGAGGCTCGTGGGCGCGGGGCCCTCCGGGAAGTCGATCTCGGGCTTGGTCAGGTCGGCCATGGGGGTTCCTCTCAGGTCGGTGGACCGCCGATCAGGCGGCGGGGGTCTGCTCGATCAGGTCGACGACGAAGACCAGGGTCTCCCCGGGGGCGATGGCAGCACTCGGGGGCGAGTCGCCGTACGCCAGCTCCGCGGGGATGACCAGCAGTCGCCGGCCGCCGGGCTGCATGCCGACCAGGCCCTGCGTCCAGCCCTGGATCACGCCGTCGAGACCGAAGGTCGCGGGCGCCCCACGCTGCCAGGAGGAGTCGAAGATCTCGCCCGACTGCTGCCCGACCCCGACGTAGTTCACGGTGACGGTCGCGCCGGGGGCGACCGGGTCGCCCTGGCCGAGGTAGACGTCGGCGACTGCCAGCTCGGTCGCGGGGGCGAAGTCGTCGGCCAGCTCGATGGTGGGCTCGGCATCCTTCGCGCCTGTGACCGTCACGCCCACGCACTCGTAGGAGTCCTGGGTGTCGGACCCGGCGGGGCACGCGGCCTCCGGAGCCGGCAGGGCCGGGGACGTGGCCACAGGGGCGGTCGGATCGGAGGTCGAGGCTGTCCCACCGCTGTCCGAGCTGGTCCAGCAGCCCGTGAGCAGGACCAGACCGGCGACGACGAGGACCAGGGAGCGCACGGGGGCGGCGGTTCGGCGATTCACCCGGCGAACTCTAGTTGCCGGGCCGGCGTGCACCGAATCGCGGGTCACATCGAGTCGATGAGTCGCTGCACCCGCTCGTCCACGGACTTGAACGGGTCCTTGCACAGGACCGTCCGCTGGGCCTGGTCGTTGAGCTTGAGGTGCACCCAGTCGACGGTGAAGTCCCGGCGGGCGGCCGTGGCGGCGGTGATGAACTCCCCGCGCAGCCGGGCACGCGTGGTCTGCGGCGGCGTGGACTTCGCGGCGAACACCTCGATGTCGTCGGCGACCGTGGCCGCCATCCCCTTGGCCTCCAACAGGTTGAACAGGCCGCGGGAGCGCGAGATGTCGTGGTAGGCCAGGTCGAGCTGGGCGATCCGCGGCGAGCTCCACGACAGGTCATGACGGTCGATGTAGCGCTGCAGGAGCCGGTGCTTGATCACCCAGTCGATCTCGGTGTCCACGGCCCCGAGGTCGTCGGTCGACACCGCGGTGAGGGTGCGCCGCCACAGGTCCAGGACCCGGGCGTAGATGGGCACGGCAGCCAGCCCACTGCTCTGGGCGAACACCTCCACGCGCTCGAGGTAGTCGGCCTGGATCTGCCAGGCCGAGAGCATCCGGCCGTTCGCCAGCCGCACGGCACGGGAGCCGGTGAGGTCGTGGCTGATCTCCCGGATCGCCCGGATCGGGTTCTCCAGGCTGTGGTCGCGGATGCTCGCGCCGGACTCCAGCATCCGCAGCACGAGGTCCGCGCTGCCGACCTTGAGCAGGGTGGTCGTCTGGCTCATGTTGGAGTCCCCGACGATGACGTGCAGCCGGCGGAACTTCTCGGCGTCGGCGTGCGGCTCGTCGCGGGTGTTGATGATCGGCCGGGAGCGGGTGGTCGCCGAGGACACGCCCTCCCAGATGTGCTCGGCCCGCTGGCTCAGGCAGAACGTGGTGCCACGGGGCGTGGGCAGCACCTTGCCGGCCCCGGCGATCAGCTGCCGGGTCACCAGGAACGGGATGAGGGCGTCGGAGACCTTGGAGAACTCCCCCATCCGCCCGATCAGGTAGTTCTCATGGCAGCCGTAGGAGTTGCCGGCGGAGTCCGTGTTGTTCTTGAACAGGTAGATCTCCCCGTCGATGCCCTCCTCCCCCAGGCGGCGCTGGGCGTCGGCGACGAGGCCCTCGACGATCCGCTCCCCGGCCCGGTCGTGGATGACCAGCTCACGCAGGTCGTCGCACTCGCCGGTGGCGTACTCCGGGTGGCTGCCGACGTCCAGGTAGAGCCGCGCCCCGTTGCGCAGGAACACGTTCGAGCTGCGGCCCCAGGCGACCACCCGTCGGAAGAGGTAGCGCGCGACCTCGTCGGGGCTCAGCCTGCGCTGGCCCCGGAAGGTGCACGTGACCCCGTACTCGGTCTCGATGCCGTAGATCCGCCGGCCCAGCGGATCAACCATCGGCGAGCTCGCGCAGCCGCTCCGGGCCGATCCGGCGGAAGGTCCGACGCGGGCGGTCGCGCTGGAGGACGGCGACCTCGAGCTGGGTCAGGGGCACCTCGCGTGGTCCCGTCGCGCCGGTGGGGGCGCCTGCGGGAGCCGAGCGCCCGAGCGCGGCGATGGCCAGGCGGACGCCCTGGGCCAACGACATGCCCTCCACCCAGTTGTCGGCCAGGTGCGCGGCGATCGACTCCGACGACCCGCCCATCGCGACGAACCCGTGCTCGTCGGCGACCGACCCGTCGAACGTGAGCCGGTAGATCTGGTCGTCGGCAGCCTCGGCACCCACCTCGGCGACGACCAGCTCGACCTCGTAGGGCTTGGCGGCCTCGGTGAAGATCGTGCCGAGCGTCTGGGCGTAGGCGTTGGCCAGGCTGCGTCCCGTGACGTCGCGTCGGTCGTAGGCGTAGCCGCGCATGTCGGCCAGCCGCACCCCGGCGACGCGGAGGTTCTCGAACTCGTTGTACTTGCCGACCGCGGCGAATCCGATGCGGTCGTAGATCTCGCTGATCTTGTGCAGGGCGCGCGACGGGTTCTCGGCGACCAGGAGGATCCCCTCAGCCACCTGGAGCACCACGACGCTGCGCCCCCGGGCGATCCCCTTGCGGGCGTAGTCGGCCTTGTCCTTGATCAGCTGCTCGGGCGAGACGTAGAACGGCATGCTCATGACGTCACTCCCCCATCCGTGCCACGGGGCCGTCCGGGCGCTGCATCCGGCGGTCCACGACCGCCTGGCAGATCCGCTCCAGCTCGGTCGGGTCGACGCGGCGGAACCCCTCGGCGTCCACCACGGCGACCACCGGGAAGATCTTGCGCGCGAGGTCCGGGCCGCCTGTGGCGGAGTCGTCGTCGGCGGCGTCGTAGAGCGCCTCCACGCAGACCTCCACCGCCTGGGTCTCGGGCATGCCCTGGGTGTAGAGCTTCTTCAGCGCGCCGCGGGCGAACATCGACCCGGACCCGACGGAGTAGAAGTCGTGCTCCTCGTAGCGCCCGCCGGTGACGTCGTAGGAGAAGATCCGCCCGGTGCTCCGCGCCAGGTCGTAGCCGGCCAGCATCGGCACAGCCGCCAGCCCCTGCATCGCCAGGCCGAGGTTGGAGCGCAGCAGGGACGCCAGCCGGTTGGCCTTGCCGTCCAGCGACAGCGAGGAGCCCTCGATCTTCTCGTAGTGCTCCAGCTCGACCTGGAACAGGCGGACCAGCTCGAGGGCGATCCCGGCCGACCCGGCGATGCCGATGCACGCGTGCTCGTCGGCGGGGAACACCTTCTCGATCGTGCGCTGGGCGATCACGTTGCCCATGGTGGCCCGTCGGTCACCAGCCATCACGACGCCGTCCGCCCATGTGGCCGCCACGATGGTGGTGCCGTGCGGGGCATCGATGGCGCCCGACCCGGTGCTGCCCAGGTGCCCGAGCAGGTCGGGTCGGTGCTGGGCGAGGAACTGGGCGAACGAGGCCTCCCCGACCATCGAGAAGGCGGAGGACACCAGGCTGTCAGACACCTACTGCCCGCCCTTCTGGACGAAGCCGCGCACGAACTCCTCGGCGTTCTCCTCGAGGACGTCGTCGATCTCGTCGAGCAGGGCATCGACGTCCGCGTCGAGGGACTCCTTGCGCGCCGAGGGTGCGGGCGGCGGTGCGGCCTCGGGGTCCTCGTCGGGCCGGGCCCTCTGGTGCTCACTGGACTGGCTCACGTCGTCCTCCTCATCTCACGTCCGACACTAGTGCCGATCGCCGGGCCCCACACGCCCACCGCCCCCGAGTCGCGCCGCGGCGGCCTGCCGCGCTCAGGACCCGCCGGACCCGCTGAGTGCGCTGACCAGCGCCCCCACCCCGTCCACGCTGCCCATGAGGTCCCCGACATGCTCCCGGGTGCCGCGCAGCGGGTCCGGCGTGGGGACCCGCACCAGTGCCGAGCGCCCCGGGACGTCGAAGATGACCGAGTCCCACGAGGCGGCGGCGATCCGGTCGCCGAACCGACGCACGCACTCCCCGCGGAACCAGGCCCGGGTGTCGGTGGGCGGGTCCACGACCGCGCGGGCGACCTCGGCGTCGGTGGTGACCCGGCGCAGCGACTCCCGCTGCTCGAGGCGGAAGGCCAAGCCCCGTTCCGGCCGGGTGTCGGCGTACTGCAGGTCGATGGCAGCCAGCCGGGGGGCCGACCAGTCCAGCCCGTCGCGGCGCCGGTAGCCGTCGATCAACGACAGCTTGGCGACCCAGTCGAGGCGGTCGGCCAGGGCACGGGGCTCGGTGGCCAGTCCGGCCAGGACCTCGTCCCAGAGGTCGAGCACCTCTGCCGTGCGCGGGTCGGTGCCCCCGGGCTGCCCCGCGCAGTGGCTGCGGGCTGCCTTCAGGTACGCCTGCTGGATCTCCAGCGCGGTGAGCGGGGAGCGCCGCAGGCACTCCAGGGGCGCTGCCAGGGAGAGGTCGTGGGAGACCCGGTGCATGGCGGCAACGGGGTTCGCCAACGAGATGTCCAGGGCGGGTCCCCCGGACTCGATCATGGACAGGACGATCGCCGTGGTGCCCAGCTTGAGCAGCGTGGCGGTCTCCGACAGGTTCGCGTCCCCCACGATGACGTGCAGGCGTCGCCAGAGCGCCGGGTCGGCGTGCGGCTCGTCGCGGGTGTTGATGATCGGGCGCTTCAGCGTCGTCTCCAGGCCGACCTCGACCTCGAAGAAGTCCGCGCGGCTGGAGAGCTGGAACCCGTGGCCACGGCCGTCCTGCCCGAGGCCCACCCGGCCCGCGCCGGTGAACACCTGCCGCGTCACGAAGAACGGGATCAGCGCGTCCACGACGGCCTTGAAGGGGGTCCGGCGGTCCATCAGGTAGTTCTCGTGGGTGCCGTACGAGGCGCCCTTGCCGTCGGTGTTGTTCTTGTAGAGCACGATCTCGTGGCCGCCGGGCAGGGTGGCGGCGGTGCGGGCGGCGTCGGCGGCGATCACCATGCCGGCCCGGTCCCAGACGACCGCGTCCCAGGGGTTGGTGACCTCCGGGCTGGAGTACTCGGGATGGGCGTGGTCCACGTAGAACCGGGCCCCGTTGGTGAGCACGACGTTGGCGGTGCCGGAGTCGTCGGTCAGCTGCGAGGGGTCGGCGTCGGCACGGGTCATGTCGAACCCGCGGGCGTCGCGCAGCGGCGACTCCTCGTCGTAGTCCCAACGGCTGGCCAGGGCCCCCGCCCGGCCCGCTGACACCGCGTGCGCGTTGACGACAAGCCCCGACATCCGCACCGGGTTGGCGTTCGGGTGGCCGGGATGGCTGATCCCGAACTCGGTCTCCAGCCCCATCACCCGGTGCACCGACATGGGCCCCAGCATAGGGCGGCGGCCCGCACGCCCTCCGCCGTCGGTGCAGCCGCTCCGGCGGTCCTGCCGGGCAGCATCGAGGGCGGCACCCCTTGCGGAGCACCGCCCTCGACGGTCAGTCGTGTTCAGTTGTCAGGCGCGGTCTACCGGAAGGGTGCTCCCGGCAGGTCGAGGATCTCGCCCTTCAGGGTCTCGGCACGGGTGCCGAAGATCGCCTGCATGTTGTCGCCGACCTCCAGGACGCCGGCGGCGCCCAGGCTCTTGAGCTTGGCCTTGTCGACCTTGCTCTTGTCCTTGACCGAGATCCGCAGCCGCGTGATGCACGCATCGACGCTGGTGATGTTCTCGAAGCCGCCGAACGCTGCCAGGACCTTGGCGGCCTGGCTCATGTCGGCCTCGATCGCCGCGGCCTTCAGGGCCTCGCCCTTCTGCTCGTCTGTCAGCTGCAGCTCGTGCTCGCCGTAGTCGGCGATCGCGTCAGCATCGGACTCGCGCCCTGGCGTGGCCAGGTCCTTCCACTTGATCGCCCACGTGAACAGCAGGTAGTAGATCGGCATCAGGACCAGGCCGATCCCCACCGCGATCCACCACGGCTCCCGGCCCGGGCAGGATGCCGAACAGGAAGAAGTCGATGAGTCCGCCGGAGAACGTCAGGCCGATCGACACGCCGAGGATGTACATGAACATGAACGACAGGCCCGCGATCACCGCGTGGATGCCGAACAGCCACGGGGCGATGAACAGGAAGGTGAACTCGATCGGCTCGGTGATGCCCGTGAGGAACGAGGTCAGCGCTGCCGACATCAGGATGCCTGCGGCGATCTGCTTCTGGCTGGTCTTCGCCTGGCGGTACATCGCGTAGGCGGCGACCGGGAGGCCGAACATCATGAACGGGAACTTGCCGGCCATGTAGCGTCCGGTCTCGTCACCCGCGTCGTCGACGAACGGCGCATCAGCTGCGAGCTGTGCGAACCACATGCGCTGGTCGCCGGTGGAGATGACGCCGGTGGCCGGGTCGGTCCACGTGCCGAACTGGAACCAGAACGGGCTGTACCAGATGTGGTGCAGGCCGAACGGGATCAGCGAGCGCTCGATCAGTCCGAAGATGAACACGCCGATCGGACCGAGGTCCTTGATGGCATCCGCGAACGCGTTGATGCCGTTGCCGATGGGCGGCCACACGAAGCAGGCGACGAGGCCCATGAGCAGCGCGAAGGTCGCCGTGGCGATCGGCACGAAGCGCTTGCCGGCGAAGAACCCGAGGAACGGGGGCAGTTCGATCCGGAACCACTTGTTGTAGCACCAGGCAGCCAGGGCGCCGATGATGATGCCGCCGAAGACACCGGTCTGCAGCGTCGGGATGCCCAGGATGTTCGCGAAGGCGGCCGGCTCGAGCTCGTTCCAGCCCATGAGCTCCGTACCGGCCTGCAGCTGCGTGGTGACCACCGCCTGGTCCGGCGGACAGGTGTCCGGGACGATCCCCGTCTCGCCGTCGGCCGCACAGCTGATCACGTTGACGTTCGAGATCGCCATGAAGACGCTGATCGCCTTGTTGAAGACCAGGAACCCGACGGTGCCGGCCAGCGCCGCGACGCCGGCATCGGCCGTCAGGCCGATCGCGACGCCGATGGCGAAGAGCAGCGCGAGGTTGCCGAAGATGATGTCACCGGCGCCGATCATGGTGTCGGTGACGAGCTTGAACAGGCCCTCGGGCACCGCATCGGCGTCCTGGGTCTGCTTGTAGATGTTCTGAGCCCCCGCGCCGAGGCCGAGGAGCAGGCCCGCGGCAGGGAGGATGGCCACCGGAACCATCAGCGCCTTGCCGACGCGCTGCAGCTGGCCGAACAGGCCGATCTTGTTCTTGGGTGGTGCCACCGCATTTGCGGCCATACGGGCCTCCACGTGAGAGTAGTTGCACTTACAGCACGCAACCTACTCAGATCGGACCCCCGAAGCGCGGTGACTCACAGGTACTGACCGGTATTTGCAATCGTGTCGATCGACCGGCCCGCCTCGGTGCCCTGCTTGCCCGCGACCAGCGTGCGGATGAACACGATCCGCTCGCCCTTCTTGCCCGAGATCCGGGCCCAGTCGTCCGGGTTGGTGGTGTTCGGCAGGTCCTCGTTCTCGCGGAACTCGTCGATACAGGCTGTGAGCAGATGGGCCACCCGGATGCCCTTCTGGCCGGTGTCGAGGTACTCCTTGATCGCGTTCTTCTTGGCCCGGGCCACGATGTTCTCGAGCATGGCCCCGGAGTTGAAGTCCTTGAAGTACAGGGTCTCCTTGTCGCCGTTGGCGTAGGTGACCTCGAGGAACCGGTTCTCGTCGGACTCGACGTACATCCGCTCCACCGTGCGTCGGATCATCGCCTCGCAGGCCGCGTCCGCCGAGCCGCCGTTCTCGGCGAGGTCCTCGGGGTGCAGTGGCAGGTCGGGGGTGAGGTACTTGCTCAGGATGTCGCCGGCTGCCTGGGCATCCGGGCGCTCGATCTTGATCTTCACGTCGAGGCGCCCCGGGCGCAGGATGGCCGGGTCGATCATGTCCTCCCGGTTCGAGGCGCCGATCACGATCACGTTGGCCAGGCCCTCGACGCCGTCGATCTCGGAGAGCAGCTGCGGGACGATCGTGTTCTCGACGTCGGAGCTGACCCCGGAGCCGCGGGTGCGGAACAGCGAGTCCATCTCGTCGAAGAACACGATGACCGGCGTGCCCTCGGTGGCCTTCTCCCGGGCGCGCTGGAAGACCAGCCGGATGTGCCGCTCGGTCTCGCCGACGTACTTGTTGAGCAGCTCGGGGCCCTTGATGTTCAGGAAGTACGAGCGCCCGGCGGTCTTGCCCTCGCGCTCGGCGACCTTGCGGGCCAAGGAGGCCGCCACGGCCTTGGCGATCATCGTCTTCCCGCACCCGGGTGGGCCGTACAGCAGGATCCCCTTCGGCGCGGCGAGCTTGTGCTCCTTGAACAGCTCGGCGTGCACGTAGGGCAGCTCGACGGCGTCGCGGATCATCTCGATCTGCCCGGCCAGGCCCCCGATGTCGGCGTAGTCGACGTCGGGGACCTCCTCGAGGACGAGCTCCTCGACCTCGGACTTCGGGATGCGCTCGTAGACGTAGGACGAGCGGGGGTCCATCAGCAGGGAGTCACCGGCACGGATCGTCTGGTCGAGCAGGGACTGCGCCAGGCGGACCACCCGCTCCTCGTCGGTGTGGCCGATGACCAGCGCCCGGTCGCCGCCCTCGAGCAGCTCCTTGAACATGACGATCTCGCCGACGCGCTCGTAGGCCATGCCGGCGATGACGTTCATGGCCTCGTTGACCATGACCTCCTGGCCGGGGACCAGCTCCTCGACACCGGGGGCGACGCTCACGCGCAGCTTGCGTCCCTGGGCGTGGATGTCGGCCGTGCCGTCCGGATTGCGGGCGAGGAAGACCGCGAACCCGTTGGGGGGATCCGCGAGGCGGTCGACCTCCTCCTTGAGGGTCACGATCTGGTTGCGGGCCTCGCGCAGGGTCTCGGCCAGCCGCCGGTTGGTGTCCGAGAGCCGGTCGAGCTCGTCCTGCAGCGACCGCAGGCGGCGCTCGACGTCGGGGGGGACGGCCTCACCTGTCATGGCACACCTCCTGCGCTGGTTCCTTTGGACTCTACCCAGTCCCGCACGGATCGCGCATCAGGTCGTGCGGACGCGCCGACCGGGTCGGGGCCTCGGCAGGTGTGGGCGCCCCCGGGTCAGGGCAGGGGTTGACGTCGCGGGGGCGGGGCTGCGCCTCCGTCCGGTCCGCTGGGATCCCCGGCGGATGCGTCTGGAGCTCCCGGGGCGCCCGGGCCGGTGTAGTCCTCGCCGTAGGCGCCCTTGGCCGGGCGGGTGCGCTTGGCCGGCAGGACGGTCCCGGGCGCCAGCCGGCGGCTGGCCAGCAGGAACCCCGTGTGCCCGGTCATGCGGTGGTCCGGACGCACGGCGAGTCCCTCGAGGTGCCAGGTGCGCAGCATCAGCTCACTGGCCGCGGGCTCGGTGAAGCGCCCGTCGGCCCGCAGGGTCTCGGCCATCCGGGACAGCTGCGTCGTGGTCGCCAGGTAGACCACGAGGATCCCACCGGGCATGAGCGCGTCGGCGACGGCATCCACGCACTCCCAGGGCGCCAGCATGTCGAGCACCACCCTGTGCACGCCGGTCTCGGTCAGCCGCTCCTGGAGGTCCCCGACCTCGAGCGTCCAGTTCGGCTGCACGCCGCCGAGGAACCGCTCGACGTTCCCCCGGGCGATGTCGGCGAAGTCCGGGCGCCGCTCGAACGAGGTGACCCGACCGGTCGGGCCGACCGCCCGCAGCAGCGAGCAGGTCAGGGCCCCGGAGCCGACCCCGGCCTCGACCACGTGCGCCCCGGGGAAGATGTCGGCCAGCCCGACGATGGCGGCGGCGTCCTTCGGGTAGATCACCGTCGCCCCGCGTGGCATGGACAGGACGAAGTCGCGCAGCAGGGGGCGCAGCACGAGGTACGGGACGCCGGCGAGGGTGGTCACGACGATCCCCTCGGGCTGGCCGATGAGGTCGTCGTGGGACAGGGCGCCCTTGTGGGTGTGGAACTCCTTGCCCGGGACCAGGGGGAACGTGTGGTGCCGACCCTTGGGGTCGGTCAGCTGGACCAGGTCCCCGGGTTGCAGCGGCCCATGCCGGTCGGCGCGCGGCGCGGGCGGGGCTGTCGGCGGGGTCGGATGGGTCGGCTCGGTCATGTCGGTCGTGTCGGTCGGGTCGGTCATGCGCTGACCCTATGCGCCGCGCGCCACCCGTCGGGTCCAGCGATCAGCCCTTCAGCGCCGCCTCGATGTCGGTCACGAGCAGGACCCCGTAGACCAGGCCCTGCGGGTCGACCACCAGCAGCTCCTCCCGACCGCGCCGGGCCACCTCCGCGATCAGCTCGGTGCCGGCCAGGTCCCGGCTGATGGTCGCATCGGCGTCGATCGGTCGGGCCACCGACGCCACCGACACCCAGGGCCGGCGCTGCTCGGGCACCGCGGCGATCGCGTCGTGCTGCCCGATGCCGGTCGGGACCCCGCGGGCATCGACCACGACCAGCGCCCCGGCACCGGCGGCCGTCGCACGGCGGATCGCCTCGGCCAGTGGGAGGTCACGATCGACCGGGATGGCCCGCCGGGCCAGCCCTCCGGCGGTCAGCGAGCCCGCCCGAGTGCGCAGGTCGACCGCACGCAGCTGCCCCGTTGCCCCGGCGTAGAGCATCGCGGCCACCAGGCCGGCGATGACGTACACGAGCAGGTCGGGCTGCACGCCGGTCAGCAGCGACAGGGCCAGCGGGGACAGCAGGGTGAGCAGGGCCACGCCCCGTCCCACCCAGGCCGCGACCACCGTGCCACGCCGTTCGGAGCCGGACGCCGCCCAGATCAGGCAGCGCAGCACGTTGCCCCCGTCCAGGGGGATGCCGGGCAGGGAGTTGTAGATGCCGATGATCACGTTGGCCCAGGTCAGCGCCCGCGCCAGCACGCCTGCGGCGCTGGCGGGATCCAGGACGCGCGTCGCCGCGTAGGTGACGCCGGCCAGGGCGAACGTGGCGATCGGGCCCGCAGCGGCCACCGTCGCCTCTGCCATCGGTGCCTGGCGATTGCGCTCGAAGTGGGTGACACCGCCCAGCAGCTGAAGCACGACCCGGTGGACGGGGAACCCGAACGCCCGGGCGACCAGCGCATGGGCGAACTCGTGGACCAGCGTCGCCAGGCTCAGCAGCACCGCGAACACCAGCGCCAGGACCCACGGGCTCCAGGCGCTGTCGATCGTGAAGGCGGGGATCCACAGGTACGCCAGCAGCGCCACCCCCAGGATGCCGCTCATCGGGAACTCGACGGGGATCCCGGCGATGCGCGTCGTCGGGGTGGCCACCAATCCATCGTAGGCGTGCGGCTGGAGTGGCGCCGCCAAGGCGGACACGACGGCGCCGCACGTCCAGTGTCGGACCCCCGACGTAGGTTGGCGTCATGCCCGATCCGAGCGACCTGAACCAGCGACCCACCCGTTCCCTGTCGCCCTCGCGTGCGCTGGACTTCCAGTCCTGCCCACTGCTCTACCGGTTCCGCGTCCTCGATCGGCTGCCGGAGCCACCCAGTCCGGCGGCCGTGCGCGGCACCCTGGTGCACTCGGTTCTGGAGGCGCTCTACGACCTCCCCGCCGATCAGCGGACCCTGGACGAGGCGATCGGCCTGGTCGGCCCGCAGTGGGACCTGCTCGTCGCTGAGCGCCCCGAGGTGGTCGGGATGCTGGCGGAGGACGACACCGACCCGTTGGAGTGGCTGCGCGGCGCCGGGGACCTGGTCGAGTCGTACTTCGCGATGGAGGATCCCACCCGGCTCGAGCCCGCCGCCCGTGAGCTGCAGGTGCAGGCCGCACTGCCCTCGGGGTTGGTGCTGCGCGGCTTCGTGGACCGGCTCGATCGCGCGCCCACCGGGCAGCTGCGCGTCGTGGACTACAAGACCGGCAAGCCACCGGGCGTCGGGTTCGAGGCCCGGGCGATGTTCCAGATGCGGTTCTACGCCCTGGCCCTGTGGCACATGCACGGCGAGCTGCCGACCATGCTCCAGCTGATGTACCTGTCCACCGGGGTCGTGCTGCGCTACGAGCCCGACGAGGAGGACCTGCGGGCGATGCAGCGCAAGGTCGAGGCGCTGTGGACGGCGATCGAGCGGGCGATGGAGACCGGCGACTGGCGAGCCAGGCCCTCCGCTCTCTGCACGTGGTGCGCGCACCAGTCGGTGTGCCCGGAGTGGGGCGGCACTCCCCCGCCACTGCCGATGGCGGGCGCCACCCCCACAGCGGCTGCGGAGTAGTCACCCGGGTCCCGGCGCTCCGGCTGCCGGCTACTCCGTCCGGATCGCCATCAGCACGTCGAGGTTGGCCGCGCGTCGCGCCGGCCAGACGGCGGCCAGGACACCCACGACTGCCGTCGCCACGAGCACCACGACGATCAGCGTCCAGGGGATGGCCAGCTCGGTGATCCCGTCGTTGACGAGCAGCCGCTGCAGGGCGATGCCGAGCAGCAGGCCGAGGGCCACACCGGTGAACGCGCCGAAGAAGCTGATCACGATCGACTCCCAGCGGATCATCGTGCGGACCTGCGCACGCAGCATCCCGACGGCGCGCAGCATGCCGATCTCACGGGTGCGCTCGATGATCGACAGGGCGAGGGTGTTGACCACGCCGAAGATGGCGATGATCACGCTGAGCCCCAGCAACGCGTAGACCAGGCTCAGCAGCTGGTTGATCTGGCCGGAGATGCTCTCCTTGAACTCGGTCTGGTCCAGGATCTGGACGGTCGGGTAGGCGGCCTGGATCGCATCGAGCTCGGCCCGGACCGTGTCGATGTCGGCGTCGGGGTCGAGCGGTGCGTAGAGGAACGAGTCGACGGCGGGCAGTCCGGCCGCCTCCATCGTCTCCAGGGACACGACCCAGCCGGAGAACGCCGTCTGGCCCTCGTAGAGCTGCTGCAGGACGAACGACTCCTGCTGTCCATTGCCCCACGTCACCTCGACGGTGTCCCCGATCGCGAGCCCCGCCGCCGCTGCCGTCTCCACATCGGTGACGATCCCCCCTGCGGCCAGGGCCGCAGCCTGCAGGCCCAGGGTCTGGACCTGCCCGATCGTCTCGGGCTGCACGCCGGTGACCGTCACCTCGTCGCCCTCGACGAGGGCGGGCACCTGCCGGACACGGGAGACCAGGGCCACCCCGGGCACGGCCTCGATGGCATCCCCGACCTCGGTGGAGAACGGCACGAAGCTGGTGGGCTGGACGATGAAGTCGGCGGTGATGAGGTCATCGACGAGCGCGTCGGTGGACTTGGTCGTCGAGGAGCCGAGCACGCCGATCGCGGTCACGAGGGCCAGCCCCACCAGGATTGCGGTCGCCGTCGCGGCGGTCCGGCGCCGGTCGCGCTGGGCGTTGCGCACGGCGAGGGTGCCCACGGACCCGAGCCGCGTGACCGGGGCTCCCACGGCCCCCACCAGGCCGCGGCTGAACACCGGGGCCAGGACGATGACCCCGAGCAGGAGCCCGAAGGCCCCCAGACCGGCCACCGTCAGCCGCCGCGGGAGGTCCTCGGCCAGGACCGCCACCAGCAGGGACAGGGCCCCGAGGCCGGTGAGCAGCCCACCGGCCACTGCCCGAACCCGCAGTCCCTTGGCCGGCAGGGCGATGTCATCGCGCATGGCGGCCACGGGGGGCACCTGGGAGGCGCGCCGTGCCGGGAACCACGCGGCGACCACCGTGACGATCACGCCGACCGCCATGCCGAGGACGATCGTCCGGGGAGCCAGGACCAGGTTCCCGGCCGGGAGCTCCGCGCCGATCACGCCGAGCAGCTCCCGCAGGCCCATGGCCACGCCGATGCCGAGCAGGATCCCGAGCACCCCGCCCAGGAGCCCGAGCAGGAAGGCCTCCCCGACCACGGACCAGGTGATCTGGCGCTTGCTGGCACCGATCGCGCGCAGCAGCGCCAGCTCCCGGGTGCGCCGGGCGACCAGCATCGAGAAGGTGTTCAGGATGATGAAGGTGCCCACGAACAGGGCGATGAAGGCGAAGACCAGCAGGAAGGTGTTGATGAACCCCAGCGCCGTGCTCAGCTGCTCGGCGGCCTCGTCCTGGAGCTCCTGCCCGGTGGAGACCTCGTAGCCGGGGCCGAGCAGGGCCGTGAGGTCGTCGCGCAGCGCCTCGGGCGTCGTGCCCGCCTCGCCCACGATCGAGACCTGGTTCCAGGCGTCCTCCCCGACGAAGGTCTCCTGGGCGTACTGGCGGTCGAACAACGTCAGGGTGGCCCCGGCGAGGCCCCCGCTGACCCCGTACCGGGCGAGTCCGACGAGCGGCGCCTCGAAGCGCGGTCCCTGCGTCACCACGGTGACCGTGTCCCCCACCTCGAAGCCGCCCTTCTCGGCGGTCTGCAGGTCGACGACGATCTCCTCGGGGGCGCTCGGGGCGCGGCCCTCCACGAGGGACAGTCCGCTGAGCTGGGGGTCATCGGGATACTCCGGGAAGGAGAACCCGAACTGGGGCGGGCCGTTGCCGCCGATCTGCTCCCCGGCCTCGTCGAGCAGTGTCACGCCGAGGGTCTGGACGTCCCCGGTCGCCCGGGCCACCCCGGGCATCGCGCGGACCTCCTCGAGCACGGACTCGGGCACGACCGAGACCACGGAGCCGCGTCCATCGTCACCGCCCACCTCGAGCTGCTGGGTCACGACGACGTCGGGGACCTCGTTGGCGAACAGCTCGTCGAAGGTGCCCTTGAGCGTGTCGGTGAAGATGAAGGTGCCCACCACGAAGGCCACGCCGAGGACCACGGCCAGCCCGGACAGGAGCATCCTGGCCTTGTGCGCCTTGAGGGAGCGCCATGTTGCCTTGAGCATGCCCTCAGCCCTGCTCGGGCGCGGGATCCGAGGCAGACGACCCCGCTGCCGGGTACTCGATGCTGACCGGCTCGGAGACCACGGAGCCGTGGGCGCCCGCGGCCTGCTCGAAGGTCATCATCCGCTCGAGGATCGCGGGGGCATCCGGATCGAGGAGCTCATCGACGAACGCCCCGTCCGCCAGGAACACCACGCGGTCCGCGTAGGCCGCGGCATGGGCGTCGTGGGTGACCATGACGATCGTCTGGCCGAACTCGTCCACGCTGCGCCGCAGGAACCCCAGCACCTCGGCGCCCGAGCGCGAGTCGAGGTTCCCGGTGGGCTCGTCGGCGAAGATGATGTCGGGCCGGGTGGCCATGGCACGGGCGCAGGCGACACGCTGCTGCTGCCCGCCGGAGAGCTCGCTGGGCCGGTGGGTCAGGCGATCGGCCAGGCCGACTGTCCCGACCACGAGGTCGAACCACTCCCGGTCGACCTTGCGCCCGGCGATGTCCAACGGCAGGGTGATGTTCTCCTCCGCAGTGAGCGTGGGCACGAGGTTGAAGGCCTGGAACACGAAGCCCATGCGCTCCCGGCGCAGCCGGGTCAGGTCGTTGTCCTTCATGGTGGTGAGGTCGGAGTCGCCGATGAAGACCTTCCCCGCCGAGGCAGAGTCCAGGCCGGCCATGCAGTGCATCAGCGTCGACTTGCCCGAGCCGGAGGGTCCCATGATCGCGGTGAACCGGCCGACCTCGAACTCGACATCGACCGAGCGCAGGGCGACGACCTTGGTCTCGCCCTCGCCGTAGACCTTGCTCAGGCCCACGGCCCGGGCCGCAGGGCTACCGGGCTGGGACACGTCGACAGCGGCACTTGCCTCAGACATGGGGGGACCTTCCTGGAGTCAGGATGCCCAGTTTACGGGCGTTGCGCCCCATCGGCCCGACGCGTGTCCACCGAAGCCCCGGTGATGATCAGGCGCGCACGACCTCGGGTCCGAGCGCCTCGATCGCGGCGACGGCGGCGTCGGGGAGGCCTGAGTCGGTGACGACCACGTCGACCTCGGCGAGGTCGCCGACGTGCGCGAAGTGGTTGAGGCCGAACTTGGTGTGGTCGGTGAGCAGGACCCTGCGCCGGGCCGCGGCGATGAACGCCCGCTTGACTGCGGCCTCGGAGCTGTCCGGGGTGGTCATGCCCCGCTCGATCGAGAAGCCGTTCGTCCCGAGGAAGACAACGTCGAGGTGCACGGTTCGCAGGTACTCGAGGGCGACCTCATCAACGGTCGTGAGGGTCCGACCCCGCAACCGTCCACCGACGATGTGGACGGTGAGGTCCGTGCGCTCCGCGAGCGGCAGGGCGATTGCCAGGTTGTTGGTGACCACTGTGAGCGACCGGTCGAAGGGCAGGATCTCAGCGAACCGGTGGGTCGTCGATCCACCGTCGAGTGCGATCGCGCCCTCCTCGGGGAGCCACGCGAGGGCTGCCTCGGCGATCCGCGCCTTCTCCTGGGTGTGCACCGACTCACGCACCGACAGGGCAGGCTCGAAGCCACTGTCGTCGGCCAGGATCGCACCGCCATGGACTCGCTGCAGCACACCCTGGCGCTGGAGGGCTGTCAGGTCCCTGCGCACCGTCTCCGGCGTGACGTCGAGGGTCTCGGCGAGCTCGCCGACGTCCACGCGACCCGTGGACCGCGCCAGGCCCAGGATGGCCGTCCTACGTTCCTCTGCGTACATCCAATGCCCTCCGAGTCCTCCGCCGGGTCGCCGTTGATCCGGGAGGCGCGGCGCCCGGGGATACGTCCCGGGCAGCGCCCCTCCCGGATCACGTCGGTCATGGCTCGATCGTCACCTTGATGGCGGTTCCACCGATCACAGCCTCGACTCCCTCGACGAACTGCTCGAGCGACATCCGGTGGGTGATCAGGTCCTTGACCGGCACCTCTCCCGAGGCGATGTACTCCAGGGCCCGTCGGTTGTGCGCCGGGCTGGAGCCGTTGGCCCCCACCACCGTCAGCTCTCGGTAGTGCACGACGTTGGAGTCGAAGGTGATGGTCGGCTTGTCCTTCGGAAGCCCCCCGAACAGGCTGATCCGGCCGCGCAGGGCAGCCATCTGCAGGGCATCCTCCTGGGCCTTCCCGGACCCTGCCGCCGTGATGATGACGTCGGCGCCCCGGCCTCCGGTGAGGCGCAACACCTCGGCCACCGGATCGACCTCCGCCGAGCAGATCGCGTGATCCGGCTCCACCCGCTCGGCAGAGAGGTCCAACCGCTCCCGCGAGAGCTCCACGAGGAAGACCTCACGAGCCCCCCGCGCGCGGGCCAGGCGCACGTGGATGCAGCCGATCGGCCCAGCACCCACGACCACGACGACGTCGCCCTGCCCGACGTTGGCCAGCTCCTGGGCGTTCAGGGCACAGGCGAACGGCTCGGCGACCGAGGCCTCGGCGAAGGAGACGTGCTCCTCGATCCGGTTCAGGCCGTCGACCTTGAGGACCTCCTCGGGGATGATGATGTACTGCGCGAGCCCACCGTCCCAGTGGTACCCGACGGCCTTCTGCGTCGGGCAGACGGTCTGCCAGCCACGCTGGCAGTACTCGCACTCCCCGCACGGCACGGCAGCGATCACCTGGACCCGGTCGCCGACGCTCCAGTCCCCGATTGCCTCTGCCCCGACCTCGACGACCTCCCCGGCCAGCTCGTGGCCGAGGACCCGCGGCGGGTCGAGGCGGTGGTGGCCGTGGTGGAAGATCTTGGCGTCGGTCCCGCAGATCGAGTTGGCGCGGACGCGCAGCTTGACCTCCTTGGGGCCCGGCGTGGGTTCGGGGATGTCCTCCAGGCGGACGTCCTCTGGGGCGTAGTAGCGCACAACACGCATGATCAGTCCTCTTCTTCGTCGTATGGCGTGAGCAGGTCGAGTGGGGTGGGCACCGGGGTCAGGCCAGCTTCACGCTGTCCAGGACCGCCGTGACGTCCGCCCTCGTCGTGGCCGCATCGAGAGCCGCCAGCTTGTCCTCATCGAGGAAGACGTGGGCGATGCTGCCGAGCAGCGCGAGGTGGTCGTCGCCGGCTCCGGCGATCCCGACGACGAATCGGGCCAGTTCGCCGTCACCGTTCCAGTCGATGCCCTCCGGGTAGCGGATGAATGACAGGCCGGTGGCATGGATCGAGAGCTTCGCGTCGTTCGTGCCGTGCGGGATGGCCAGGTGGTTGCCCACGTAGGTCGAGACCGACGTCTCCCGGTCGTGCATCGACTGAACGTACTCCGGTGAGACCGCGCCCGTGGCGACGAGCAACTGGCCGGCCTCGTCGATCGCCTCGTCCCGGGTGCGCGCGCTGCCGCTCAGGACGATGGCCTCGTCGGGAAGCAGCGTGCGCAGCCGCGGCGCTGGGGCGACCGAGGATTCCGGGGCGGCTGACGATGCGCGGGGCGGCTGAGGATGCGGCCCCCATGCCCGCAGGGACCGGGACAGCACGGTTCGCCTGGCGGAGCATTCCGACGATGTCGTCGTACCGGGGGCTGGCCATGAAGTTGTCCACCGAGACGTGGATGGCTGACGCAGTCCGGGGCCTGGCCCGCTCGGTCAGGTCCTGGTGGGTGACGACCAGGTCGTAGGTGTCGTCGAGATCGGCGATGGACTTGTTGACCACCGTCACCTCCGGGAAGCCCGCGTCCTTGATCTTCTTGCGCAGGACGGAGGCGCCCATCGCCGAGGAACCCATGCCGGCGTCGCAGGCGAAGACGATGCTCGTGATCGGCCCGGTGTGCGTGTCCCTGGACCCGCTGACCACCGACGATGCGAGTGAGTCCTTGCCCTTCATCGCCACCATGCTCTGGGTCGCGACCTCCAGGTCGCCCTCGTCCCAGTCACCCTTGTCCGTCTTCAGCAGGAAGGCCGCGACCAGGAAGCTGGCGGCGATGCCTCCGACGACCGACAGGGTCACCCCCAGGTAGTCGCCCGAGGCGGTCTGGGCGTAGACGGCGAAGATCGATCCGGGAGCCGCTGGCGCCCGAAGGCCGGTGCTGAAGAGCACGTTGATGAAGATCTGGGTCATCCCGCCAGCGATCGTCGCGAGGATCAGCCGGGGCCGCATCAGGACGTAGGGGAAGTACACCTCGTGGATGCCACCGAAGAACACGATGATCGCCGCTCCGGGGGAGGTGGCCCGGGCCACGCCCTTGCCGAAGAACATGTAGGCCAGCAGCACGCCTGTGCCCGCGGCCGGGTTGGCCTCGAGGAGGAACAGGATCGACTTGCCCGTCTCGGCGGCCTCTTCGATGCCCAGCGGCGTCAGGACGCCGTGGTTGATGGCGTTGTTGAGGAACAGCACCTTCGCCGGTTCGATGAAGACCGACGTCAGGGGCAGGATGTTGTTGGTGACCAGGAAGTCGACTGCCTGCCCCAACCGCTCGATGATCCACAACAGCGGCGGCGCAAGCACGAACATCCCGAGGACAGCCATGATGGCGCCCCAGATGCCGGCGGAGAAGTTGTCGACGAGCATCTCGAAGCCGGGCTTGATCCTGCCGGTCCACAAGCCGTCGATGCGCTTCATCACGTAGGCCGTCAGCGGACCCATGATCATGGCGCCGAGGAACATGGGCACGCTGTTGCCGTCACCGATGAACGCGGGGTCGCTGGTCGCCATGATGACGCCGATGACCGAGAACCCACCGACGACGCCACCGCGCACCCCGTACACCATCTTGCCGCCGGTGTAGGCGATCAGGATCGGGAGCAGGTAGAGGATCGAGGGACCCACCATCGTGGCGATCTTCTCGTTGGGCGTCCAGCCCACCGGTATGACGAAGGCCGTGATGAGGCCCCACGCGATGATCGCCGCGATGTTCGGCATGATCATGTTCGACAGGAAGGTGCCGAACTTCTGGACCCGAACCCGCAGCGATGTGCCTGGGGGCTGGGAGTAGTCGATCTGAGTGGCCATTGGTGGTTCCTCTCCGGAGTGGTTCGCGTCTCGCACGTTCGACTGGCTCTGACGGCCGGTGGATCTGACATCAGCGGGGATCGAGGGGTCCCGATCTGGCCGATGTGGGCAGCCTAGGCTAAGGTTGCACATATGTCCAGCACTTTTGTTCAGGCAATCCCGGAGGGCCCGCGCGCAGTCCCCCCTAGGATCAGATCCGTGGGCGAGCCGATCACCGACCAGGACACCGAGCTGCTGATGACCGCCGCAGTCATGTACTACGAGCAGTCGGCGTCGCAGCAGGAGATCGCCCACCGCCTCGGAGTCAGCCGCCCGACGGTGAGCAGGCTGCTGGCCCGCGCCCGCGAGCTCGGCATCGTGCGGATCGAGATCGTCCCTCCGGGCGTCGACCCGCAGCTGGTCGAGCGTCTGCGTCACCGACTGGGACTTCGCAGCCTGCATGTCGCCGCGGGCCGGGCCAACGAGGCTGATCCCGGCCCCCTGTTGGCCGGGCCGTTCGGATCCGCGTTGGATGAGGCACGGCTGACCAGCGGCGACGTCGTGCTCTCCTCGTGGGGTCGCGCGGTCTACAGCGTGAGTCGATCGATCCGCCGCACGTTGCCCGGCGTCGTCATCGCACCCGCCATGGGCGGCAATGCCAGCGACCGGCCCTGGTTCCAGCCCAACGAGATCGTGCGCACGTGGTCCCGCGCGCTGGGTGGCCGCGCGGTGTACCTCAACGCGCCTGCGCTGGTGTCTGCCGGCCTGGTCGAGGCACTGCGGTCAGAGCCGGAGATCCGTGACATCGTCCGGCTGTGGGACGAGGCGAAGGTGGCTCTCGTGGGAGTGGGGGCGTGGCCCAAGCCCGACCCGAGCTACGCGGCCGCTGGCTTCCCCGTCGATGACCCAGCCCTGGCCGATGCCGTCGGCGACGTCGCGGGGTGGTCGTTCACCATCGACGGGCAGGTCGTGCGCCACCAGGGCGACCGGGTCCTCCTCGGAGTCACCCCGGACCAGCTGCGCGCGATCCCCAACGTGATCTGCTTCGCCGGCAGCGTCTCGAAGGCGCAGGCAGCGATCGGTGCGGCCCGCGCCGGGCTGATCAACGTCCTCGTCACCGATGCCACGACTGCCCGGGCGATGGACTCCTTCCTGGACGCCGAGGCGTCTGCCTGAGCCGAGGCGTTCAGGAGCGCGGGCCGACCAGCGCTGCCAGCTCCGCGACGTCCAGCCCGACGAGCGACGTCCGAACCACGATCCGCTCCCCGGGCTCGATCGGCACCACGTGCGGAACGGCCACGACGGTCGCCCCGGCCGACCATCCGGCTCGCACGCCGTTCGCGGAGTCCTCGAGCACGATCGCGCGCGTGATGTCGATGCCCAGGAGCTCGGCGGCGCGCAGATAGGGAAGCGGGTCCGGCTTGCTTCGGGCCACCTCGTCGCCGGCGACGCTGACGGGGAACCCCGGAAGCCCACAGCGGGCCAGGTAGGCCAGCACGAGGTCGACGAGCGTGCGCTCGGACGCCGAGACGAGGGCATAGGGCACACCAGAGCCAGCGACATCGGCGATCAGCTCCGCGGCGCCCGGCTGGATCGGGATCTCCGCGTCAGCCAGGCGCTGAAGCATCCCAGCGATCATCAGCTCGGCCACGTGCGCGTCGGTGCGGTCGGTCCCGGAGACGCGGCGGATGTAGGTGGTCGCGTGGGCCATCGAGGCGCCCATCACGGCCCGATGGTCCGCCTCGGACCAGGTCCCGCCGAGCACCGCCAGGGTCTCGTGCTCGACGTCGAGCCACATCGGCTCGGTGTTCGACCAGCAGGCCGTCCATGTCGAACAGCACCGCGGAGAGTGTCATGGGTCGCCTTCCCTGTCAGCCGGCGTTGTAGTAGCTGGCCTCGGGGTGGTGCACGATCAGCGCCGACGTGGACTGCTCCGGGTGCAGCTGGAACTCCTCGGAGAGCTCCACGCCGATCCGGGACGGATCGAGCAGGTCGACCAGGACCGTCTGCTGCTCGACGTCCGGGCAGGCCGGGTAGCCGAACGAGTAGCGCTCCCCCTGGTAGGACTGCTTGGTGATGAGCTGGGTGCGGTCCACGGCATCGGCGGAGTCGATGCCCAGCTCGGCGCGGATCCGGGAGTGCCAGTACTCCGCCAGGGCCTCGGTGAGCTGGACGGACAGGCCGTGCAGCTCGACGTACTCCCGGTAGGAGTTGGCCTCGAACAGCTCGGCCGCCGCCGCGGAGACCGCGGATCCCATCGTCACCACGTGGAAGGCCACCACATCCGGGCGACCCTCGCTCAGCACCTTCTCGCGGGGCCGGAAGAAGTCCGCCAGGCACAGGTGCCGGTCGCGGGTCTGGCGCGGGAAGGGCAGCCGGTGCAGCTCGATGGGCTCCCAGCCGTTCTCCAGCGGGCGCTCGCCGGCCTCGGCCAGCCCCGCGGGGTCGAGGATCACCAGCTCGTCGCCCTCCGACCAGCACGGGTAGTACCCGTAGATGACCGCGGCCCCCAGCAGGCCCTCGGTGTGGACGCGGTCGAGCCACATCCGCAGGCGCGGCCGACCCTCAACCTCAACTAGAGCGTTATAGTCCGGGCCCTCCCCACGCGAGGACTTCAGCCCCCACTGCCCGAGGAACAGGGCCCGCTCGTCGAGGTAGGCCGAGTAGTCCGCGAGACGGATCCCCTTGACCACGCGCGACCCCCAGAAGGGCGGCGTGGGCACCGGGTTGTCCACCGCGACGTCACTGCGCGCGGGGATCTCGCCCACGTCACGGGTGGAGCTGCCACGACGTGCGACCTTCCGGGTGCGCAGCGGGGGCAGCTCGGCACCCGGCTCACCGCGCTTGACCGACATGAACGCATCCATGAGGCGCAGGCCCTCGAACGCGTCGCGGGCGTAGCGGACGTCCCCGGCGAAGACGGCCGCCAGGTCCTCCTCGACGAAGGCGCGGGTCAGTGCGGCCCCGCCCAGCATGACCGGCCAGCGCTCGGCCACGCCGCGGTCGTTCATCTCCTCGAGGTTCTCCTTCATGATCACCGTGCTCTTCACGAGCAGGCCGGACATGCCGATCAGGTCGGCGTCGTGCTCGGCGGCGGCCTCGAGGATGGCGTTGACCGGCTGCTTGATCCCGATGTTCACGACCTTGTAGCCGTTGTTGGTCAGGATGATGTCGACCAGGTTCTTGCCGATGTCGTGGACGTCGCCCTTGACCGTGGCCAGGACGATCGTGCCCTTCCCGGTGGCCTCCTCGCCCTCGACCTTCTCCATGTGCGGCTCGAGGTAGGCCACGGCGGTCTTCATCACCTCGGCGCTGTTGAGCACGAACGGCAGCTGCATGTCGCCGCGGCCGAACAGCTCACCGACCTCCTTCATGCCCGCGAGCAGGGTGTCGTTGATGATCGCCAGCGCGGGCTGGGTCAGCAGCGCCTCGTCGAGGTCGGCCTCGAGTCCGGAGCGCTCCCCGTCGATGATCCGCCGCTGCAGCCGCTCAGCCAGGGGCAGGGCCGCGAGCTCCTCGGCCTTGGTCTCCTTGGACACCTGGGCGCTGACCCCGGCGAACAGGTCGAGGAACCGGCCCAGCGGGTCGTAGGACACCGTGCCGTCCTCGGCGTACTCCCGGCGGTCGTAGACCAGGTCGCGGGCGACCTTCAGCTGCTCCTCGCCGATCCGGGCGATCGGCAGGATCTTGCTCGCGTGCACGATGGCGGAGTCCAGGCCGGCCTCGATGCACTCGTGCAGGAACACCGAGTTCAGCACCTGCCGGGCCGCCGGGTTCAGGCCGAACGAGATGTTGGACAGGCCCAGGGTGGTCTGCACGTCCGGGTGGGCGTGCTTGATCCGGCGGATCGCCTCGATGGTCTCGATGCCGTCGCGGCGGGTCTCCTCCTGGCCGGTGGCGATCGGGAACGTCAGGCAGTCGACGAGCACGTCCTGCGGCGGGATGCCGTGGTTGTCGCGCAGGTCGGTGATGAGGCGGTCGGCGACGCGCAGCTTCCAGTCCGCGGTGCGCGCCTGGCCCTCCTCGTCGATGGTCAGCGCGACCACTGCTGCGCCGTACTCCTTGATCAGCGGGACGATCTGCGCGAACCGCGAGCCCGGGCCGTCGCCGTCCTCGTAGTTGACCGAGTTCACGACCGCGCGACCGCCGAGCATCTGCAGCCCGGCCTCGAGGACCGCCGGCTCGGTGGAGTCCAGGACGAGGGGCAGCGTGGAGGCCGTGGCGAAGCGGCCCGCGAGCTCGCGCATGTCGCCGGCCCCGTCGCGGCCGACGTAGTCCACGCACAGGTCGAGCAGGTGGGCGCCGTCGCGGATCTGCTCGCGGGCGATCTCGACGCAGGCCTCCCAGTCCTGGGCGAGCATCGCCTCGCGGAACGCCTTGGAGCCGTTGGCGTTGGTGCGCTCCCCGATGGACAGGTAGGAGGTGTCCTGGCGGAACGGCACCGACTGGTAGAGGGAGGCCGCGGCCGCCTCGTTGATGTGCTCGCGGGGGCGGACCTCGCGCCCGCCCACGCGCTCGACGACGGCACGCAGGTGCTCGGGCGTGGTGCCGCAGCACCCGCCCACGAGGGCCAGCCCGTAGTCGCTGGTGAAGTGGTCGTGCGCAGCGGCCAGCTCGGCGGGGGTCAGCGGGTAGTGGGCGCCGTCGGCGGTCAGCACCGGCAGCCCCGCGTTGGGCATCGCCGAGACGGCCACCCTGGCGTAGCGCGACAGGTGGCGGAGGTGCTCGCTCATCTCGGCCGGGCCGGTGGCGCAGTTCAGCCCGATCACGTCGATGCCCAGCGGCTCGAGGGCCGTCAGGGCCGCGCCGATCTCGGTGCCGAGCAGCATCGTGCCGGTGGTCTCCACGGTCACCTGGGCGATCAGGGCGACGTCCGTGCGCCCGGCCGCCGCCATCGCCCGACGGGCGCCGATGAGCGCGGCCTTGGCCTGCAGGAGGTCCTGGGCGGTCTCGATCAGCACGGCGTCCACGCCGCCCTCGAGCAGCCCCGCGACCTGCTCGGCATAGGCGTCACGCAGGTCGACGAAGGGCGCGTGGCCCAGGGTGGGCAGCTTCGTGCCCGGCCCGACGGAGCCCAGGACCCAGCGCGGGCGGTCCGGGGTGGAGTAGCCGTCGGCCACCTCGCGGGCGATCCGGGCGCCGGCCAGGGCGAGCTCGCGGATCCGCTCGGGGATGTCGTACTCCCCCAGGTTGGCCAGGTTGGCCCCGAAGGTGTTGGTCTCGACGCAGTCGACCCCGGCGTCGAAGTAGGCCGCGTGCACCGCGGCGACGATGTCGGGACGGGTCACGTTGAGGATCTCGTTGCAGCCCTCGTAGCCCTGGAAGTCGTCGAGCGAGGGGTCCTGGGCTTGCAGCATCGTGCCCATGGCGCCGTCGGCGACGATCACGCGCTCGGTCAGGGCAGTCAGGAAGGAGGTCGTGGGCATAGTGCCCCAAGGGTACGTGCGAGGGAGCCCAGCTGAGGCATTCCCGTCCCTGCTGCCCGGTCGATCCGGGCCGAGCGCCAGCACGCCCGTGGTACCGTGGACCTGTCGATCCGGCTCGCTTGGAACGGTGCGCGGCACCGCCCCCGGGCGCTGGCCCCGGGGATGTCCACTGGCCCCGCCCTCAGATCGGCAGCGCCTGTGCTGCGCAGCACCACCCCCGCGGAAGGCCCCTCGATGGCCATCAGCTTCGGCATGCTCAGCACCTATCCCCCGACCCAATGCGGCCTGGCCACGTTCTCCCACGCCCTGGTGACCCACCTGGTCAGCGCGGGGGCCGACGTCGGCATCGTCCGGGTCGTCGACTGCCCCCAACCGGCCGAGCCAAGGGTGGTCCACCAGCTCGTGATCGGCGAACGCGGCGCTGCTCGCCAGGCGGCCAACGCGCTGAACCTGTACGAGGTGGCGATCGTGCAGCACGAGTACGGCATCTTCGGCGGCCGTGACGGGGATGACGTGCTCGACGTCCTGGCCGCGGTCCGCGTTCCCGTGATCTCCGTCCTGCACACGGTGCTCACGAGTCCGACCCCCAACCAGCGGCGCGTCCTGGCCGGTGTCGTCGCGGCCTCGTCGGTCGTGGTGACCATGACGCAGACGGCCCGGCAGCGGCTGCTCGACGGATGGGACGTGGATCCGGGCAAGGTCATGGTGATCGCCCATGGCGCGGAGGACAACCGCGCCCCCGAGCCCGGCCACGACGACGTGACCCGCTGGGAGGACGAGGGCGGATCCCGGGAGCAGGCCGCCGCCGCGGCCCGACGACGACCACCGGAGCCGCGGCGAGGCGTCCCACCATCCTCACGTGGGGACTGCTCGGCCCGGGGAAGGGCATCGAGTGGGCGCTGGAGGCGATGGCGGAGCTGGCCGACCTTGACCCCCGCCCGGTGTACGAGGTCGTCGGCGAGACCCATCCGCGCGTGGTCGAGTGGGCCGGTGAGGCCTACCGCGAGGGCCTGGAGGCGCAGGTGGCCGACCTCGACCTCGCCGGTCATGTGGCCTTCGATGGCCGATACCTCGACGGGCCGACCCTGCGGAGCATCGTGCGGGCAGCCGACATCATCCTGCTGCCCTACGACTCGCGGGACCAGGTCACCTCCGGGGTGCTCACCGAGGCGGTCGTCGCCGGCAAGCCGGTGGTCTCCACGAGCTTCCCGCATGCCGTCGAGCTGCTGTCGTCAGGGGCGGGGCTCCTGGTTCCCCAGCGCGATCCCGGTGCGATCAGCCGGGCGCTGCGCACGCTGCTCACCGATCCGGCCCTGACCGCTGAGATGGCCCGGACGTCGCGATCGCTCGCCCCGGGCCTGCTGTGGCCGGCCGTGGCAGAGCAGTACGTCGGTGTCGGCGAGGGCCTCGTGGCCGAGGGGGCTCGGTCCGTCGCATGATCAGCCGACGTCTGCCCGTTCCCCGCTTCGACCACCTGGAGCGGCTGACCACCCCGGACGGGCTGTTCGAGCATGCCCTGCTCACCGACCCCCGCGAGGACCACGGGTACTGCCTGGACGACGTGTCCCGCGGCCTGGTGGTGGCGGTCCGTGAGCCGGATCCGACCGCCGAGGTGTCCGGGATGGTGACGACGTTCCTGCGGTTCACGGCCGAGGCACAGGATGAGGGCGGAGCCTTCCACAACCGCAGGAACACCGACCGGATGTGGACCGACTCCCCGTCCGTCGACGACCACTGGGGCCGGGCGCTGTGGGCAGTGGGGACCACCGCGGCCCTCGCCTCAGGGGGTGTCCGCGAGCAGGCGCTGGCCGTGGCCTCCACTGGGATGCAGGTCAGGTCGCCCTGGCCGCGCGCCATGGCCTACGCCGCGCTGGGTGGCGCAGAGGTCCTGCGGACCCTTCCGGGCGACAGGGCCGCGCGGGAGCTCCTCGTGGATGCGCGGACCCTCCTGGGGCGACCACACATGGCCCACGGATGGCCCTGGCCGGAGCCGCGGCTGACGTACGCCAATGCGGTCCTGCCCGAGGCCCTCATCGCGATCGGCCACGCCCTGCATGACGACGCGGTCATGGCCCACGGGCTGGACCTCCTGACGTGGTTGCTGCACCTGCAGACGCGCGACGGGCACATCTCAGTGATCCCTGCCGGCGGTGCGGAGCCGGGTGATGCCCTGCCGGGCTTCGACCAGCAGCCGATCGAGGTCAGTGCGCTCGCTGAGGCCTGCTGGCGCGCCCACGAGGCGACCGGTGACTCCCGCTGGGTGGACGCCGTGGACATGTGCGCCACCTGGTTCCTGGGTGCGAACGATGTGGGGCTCACCCTGTACGACCGGGCGACCGGGGGCTGCTCCGACGGTCTGCACTCGACCAGGATCAACCTGAACCAGGGGGCCGAGTCGACACTGGCCGCGCTGTCGGTGCTGCAGCTGGCGCGGCGTCCGGCCCTCGTGGCCGCCCGGTGACCGGCCGCGAGGCAACGAGAGGGCTGGTCACGCGGACCGACGCCGTGCTGCGACCGGACCCCACACGCGTCGTCACGAGGCTGTTCCTCCCGGGCCAGGAGATGCTGATCCATGGCTCCTCCCGTGCCACGTCCGTCCTCGATCGAGTCCTGGCCCTGACCGACGAGCAGGTGGATCGGGCGCTCCGGCACGCCCTCACGGAGTTCGAGGACCGGCATCAGGACCTCGCCGGGACGTTCGCGGAGCGCTTCCGGCTGATCGCCCATCGCCTCGTCGATCCCGAATCGATCTCCGAGCAACGGCGCCTGCTGATCGGTGCCTACTTCAGCCAGGAGTACGCCGTCGAGTCCGCGGCCCTGTTCAACCCCTCGATGGTCGTGCACCCGGACCAGTCGGGAGTGCCGTCCGGAGCCACGCGATTCCTGATGAGCGTGCGCGCGGTCGGTGAGGGGCACGTCTCCAGCATCGAGTTCCGCACCGGGACCATCGACGCCACCGACCGGCTGCTGTTCGACGAGCCCGGGCGCCCGCTGGTCCAGCCGGTTCCCCGTCCTGCGCTGCTCTCCAAGGCCCAGTTCGTCCACCAGCTGGGTCATCGCGCCGCGGATGGTGGCGACGCGGCCCAGTACGTCCTCGACGAGTTGCCGGAGGTGTTCGATCGTCGCGCGCTCGACGTGGCCATCTCGACGCTTCGGGGCCAGCGCCTCACCCGAGGCCCGGGCCGACGGGCACGGGAGCGCCTTGAGGCCATCGCCGACTCCCAGTACACCGTGGAGTTCCCTGCAGGGTCACACGTCACCGAACGCGTGATCATGCCCGGTGGCCCCGCTGAGAGCCACGGTCTCGAGGACCTGCGGCTGGTCCGGTTCACCGAGGCGGACGGCTCGATCACCTACCGCGGCACCTACACGGCCTTCGACGGACGGACCGTCACGCCCGCGTTGCTCACCACCACCGACTTCCTGACCTTCCACAGCCAGCAGGCAACCGGCCCCGCGGCACAGAACAAGGGCATGGCCCTGTTCCCGAGGGCTGTCGGCGGTCGGTTCCTGGCGCTGTCGCGATGGGACCGGGAGACCTCCAGCCTGGCTGAGTCGACCGACATGTGGCACTGGGAGGCGGGGCCCACCCTGCAGCTGCCGAAGAACCCGTGGGAGATCGTCCAGGTCGGCAACTGCGGGTCGCCGCTGGAGACCCGCGAGGGCTGGCTGGTCCTCACGCACGGCGTGGGTCCGGTGCGCCAGTACGGGATCGGTGCGATGCTGCTGGACCTCGATGATCCGACGATCGTCCGCGGCAGCCTGGCCGAGCCGTTGCTCACCCCAACCGCCGACGAGCGCGAGGGCTATGTGCCCAACGTCGTCTACTCCTGCGGGGCGATGCTCCACGGTGACACCCTGGTGCTGCCCTACGGCTGCAGTGACTCGTCGATCCGGGTCTCGCTGCTGGACCTCGAGGGGCTGCTGGGCGAACTCCTGCGTCAGGGGTAGGCCCGCCGGTCGGGGCGCAACGGCTCGGCCGCGCGGCGCTGTAGCCAGTGGCGGTCCCGGGGCGTACTGTCGTGAGTGCGGAGCCATTCAGGCTTCCGACCCACGGGAGTCCCGATGGCAGACAAGTCCCCGCGCCAGCACATGGCCAAGAAGTCCGGCAAGTCCCTCAAGGAGAAGCGCGCCGACAAGCACGCGAAGACCGACCAGCGCAATCAGGTGGCCACGACACTGCCGGACAAGAAGCGCTGACGAATCCTTCGGTCGGCTGACCCCACCTGCGGCCCGGGTCGGGGTGGATTCTCGCTGAGTTGGCGGTGTCGGCGCCGGGACGTTCCTCGTTGAGCCGGCAGTCTCGGGTCGAATGCGCTCCCCCGCCATCCGATGGAACTGTGGACGAACCGGACAAGCCACCCATCAGCGGGACGTATCCTTCTCTGCAGAACTTCCCCGAAATCGGCAGCATGAGGACCCGACCATGATCCACTCGCCCAGCCGCGCCCTCGTCGGGGTCCTCGCCGCAGGCCTCCTCCTGGCCGGCTGCTCAGGTGACCCTGACCCGGTGGGCACGAGCCCCAGCGCGAGCGCCAGCACGAGCGCGAGCCCCTCCCCGTCGCCCACCTCGACGCTGACAGCGGAGGAGCAGCAGGCGTTCGAGGAGGCCACCAAGGTCGTCCTGGCGTACCGGCAGACGATCACCGACCTCTACAGCGGCGCCCGCACCAACCTGAACGACCTGAACGAGGTAGCCGCCGGGGAATTGCGCGACCAGGACTCACGAACATCCAGCAGGAGCCTCAGCGACGGCGTGGCGATCCGAACCCGAGGGCGCGCGACGTCGTGCTCGTCTCCGCCGAGCCGTCGACGTCAACCTCGATGAGCGATCCCGACACGGTCGTCGTTGCGTGCTTGCATCGACGCGACCGCCGTGACCAGCGTCGAGCCCGGACGGGCGCGTGCACCGGGCATCCGGGAAGAGCTGGACTACACGGTCACCCGGACCACGTACCTTCCTGCACCCTGGCTGGGCCGTGACTCGAGTCTCCACGGACAGCCGACGACTCGGCGGATCGGCGCATGCTGACCGCGACCCGGGCGATCGCCTGCCTGCCGGCGTCGTCTGACTCCTGGCTCCGGTTCCGGCGTCCGCCGACAGCTCAGACGGCGACGGCAAGCGTGAGTGTCGACATGGCGCAGGCGGATATGGCGGAGCGGCCGTCGATGTCACCGCGGGTCACTCCACATCCAGCCCCGGCACTACCTCCGGTGGTGGACCAGGCACCACCCAGACCGGCTCCACGTCGCCGGGGAAGCGGGTCTGCACCTACAACGGCGATGAGATCGCGTGCACGTCCGAGTTGGGCGTGTGGTCTGAGGAGCGGCAGTGCTTCGTGCAGCGGGTCTCCCCGCAGCCGCCGGCCGACCACGCGATCTGGGAGGGTCGCGAGGAGGGGACGATCTATCAGTGCGTGCCGCCGGGTTCTGCCTTCAGCGCCGGGGTCGGCAACGGGTTCTGGTTCTGGGCGCCCAGCGCGGGTGCCGCTGGCGCCCCCGTCCTGGTGGACCCCGTGACCCTCGCCGAGAAGGCAGTCGAGCGGATGGACCTCGAGTCCCCGACCATTGGCATGACCCCGCTCAAAGCCGGTGCCCCGCTTCTCGTGGGCATGGACGCCTGGCTCTGGATCGACAACGCCGGGCCGCATGGATTCGGACCGATCACCCGAACTGCCACCGCAGGTCCGGTCTCGGTGACTGCGACCGCCGAAGTCACGAAGGTCGTGTGGGAGCTCGGCGACGGGACCCGATTGACCTGCCGCAGTGAGGGCACACCCTGGTCGCCGGACAAGGGCACCGGTCCCTCGCCGACGTGCGGGCATCGGTACCTGATTCCGTCCACGCAGGAGCGGGACGGCACCTTCACCGTCCGTGCGACCGCGTACTGGCAGGTTGAGTGGACCGGCGCTGGGCAGGCCGGCGAGATCACCTTCACGATGGACGGCGAACGCGAGCAACCCGTCACCGAGGTGCAGGTCCTCCAGACGAGGTAGCCCCTCCGCCATCCCTCACAGACGCCAGCGGGTCCGGGGGGTGCGGGTGATGGTCCAGGGTGCGCCGTGGTTGGCGGGCCAGGGGGTTCCGGGTGGTGCGCCGGGTTCGGGCCGGGGGACCTGGTCGTTGCCGGTGGTCGGGATGATGGTCCACATCCCGAGATCGACCTGGCGGTGATGTGCCCAACAGAGCAGCGCCATGTTCGGCAGGTCGGTGTTCCCGCCTGCCGCCCAGTCCTCGACATGATGTGTCTGGCAGGCCTCGGCGGGGATCCCGCACCCGGGGATGATGCACCCGCGGTCCCGGGCGGCCAGCGCGCGGCGCTGCGCGGGGGTGGCGGTGCGGGCGGTCCGCCCGACGGCCAGCGGGATCCGGGTCCCCAGCAGGGTCCTGGCCAGCTCGGCGATCCGCGCTGCCGCGGAGGGCACCAGCGGCGCGCCCTCCCGGTCAGCGGCCGCGTCGGCAACCGCTGCGGCGGCAGCCTGAGCCGGGTCATCAGCGGACGCGCCGGCGGCCACGAGGAATTCGGCGACCGTGTCAGGGCAGTGCCCCGAATCAACGACGATCGGGGTGACCAGCGCGTCACAGGCGGTGAACCGGGCCTCCGCGTCGGTCAGGGTGTGCCCCCGGGAGGTGGTCCACACCTGATCCCCGAGGACGGTGGATTCGAGAGTCACCGACACGCTCACCGGTAGCCCGCCGCGGCTGGGGATCGACCCGGTGGCGTGGGCGGCGTTGACCAGGGCGACCAGCCCGTCGGCGCGCCGTGCGGACGCGGGCACGTGATCGGCCTCGGAGCGCAGCCGTTCGGCGAACGCCTCCACGGCGGCGATCACCGCCTCACCCTCCAGGCGGGGCAGCACCCCGGACAGGATCACCGAGTCCGAGGTCAGGGCGAACGACAGCGACCGGCTCTCGTGGGCATCGGCCTCGCCCGCCTCAGGATCCGACGGCGGGGTCAGGACCCGGATCACCCGAGCCACGAAGTGCGCCACCGCCAACGGGCGACATCTGCCCCCACCACGGGCCCAACTCCTCGATCACCGCCGCCATCTGATCGGCGGTCAGCCGATCCGCGTGCCGGGCCAACGCATGCACATGCTCGCTGGTGACCACACCCGTCGCCCACACCTGCCCCAGGGTCGGATGCGCCTCGGCGAACGCCCCCGCCGTAGCCAAGCGCCGCGCCCATCCCGCCGACCAGCCACGGGCCAGCAGCATCGCCCCGTCCCCGACCAGCGGGAGGCTCCCCGACGCGGCGGCTGCGACCATCCGCCGGGCCAGCTCGAACTCCACCGACGCCACCGCCGAGCACAGCACCTCCACATCCGCGGCTGGGCGCTCCCCCGCACCCAGGCCCATGCCCGGCAGCGCACCGCCCGCCACACCGGACAGCTGGGACCACAGCTGCCCGACCTCCGGCGACGCAGCCTCGGCCCGCACATCGGCCAGCACCGGTGGCCAACCGGTCCCCCGTGCCCTCATCCCGAACCCCTCCCCCTCGTACTCGAACACCTGTACGAACGATATCAGGGGTGGCTGACAACGCCAGAGCCAGCGACCCGACCTGTGGACACCGCAGGGTCACCTGAGCCGGGGCTCGCAATGTTCCAGGATCAGCCAGCCAGATCGGCGATGTCACCATTGAGGATCATCGCGATCCATGGCGCCACGGAGATCAGGCCGGCAAGCACGTAGATCGCGACGAGCCAACGGCGGTGCGGCGGACGGGTGATCCAGCGCAGTGCCACAGCCCCGGGGAGGAGGCCAACCCAGGCCACCGCCGGGACGACCAGCAGGATCAGGAAGGGAAGCACATAGAGAGCCACCAGCTGCCACACCCCGGGACCAGGGGGTGCAGCTCCGTCCGGCTCCTCCTCGGGCCAGCCGTAACTGCCCTGCTCGTCAGTCATGAATCCCCAATCGGACGCTGGCTGCGATCGTCTCACGAGATCGCCTGCCACTGCGACAAGCATCGTCGCGATCCGTCCAGCCCGATTCCACACGCGGAAGGTCGCCCTCACGGATCCCACCGACGCGCCACCCGGTCATGCGTCAGTGAGCGGGTGGTCCACGGTGCCGGCCGAAGATGTGTCCTTGGACTCCCGGCGGCCTAGCGGCCCCGCGCCGCCCGGTACCGGGCGATCAGCGCGTTCGTCGAGGAGTCCAGCGACGCCTCCGCCTCGCCGGTCAGCATCGGGGCGATCGAGTCCGCGACGACCTTGCCGAGCTGGACGCCCCACTGGTCGTACGGGTTCAGGTCCCAGATCATCCCCTGCACGAAGGTCGAGTGCTCGTACAGCGAGATGAGCGCACCGAGGGTGAACGGGGTGAGCGACTCGGCCACGAACATGCTGTTGGGCCGGTTCCCGGGCATGACCTTGTGCTCCACGAGGTGCGCCGGCGTCCCGTCGGCCTCCACCTCGGCGGCAGTCCGCCCGAACGCCATCACCCCGGACTGCGCCAGGCAGTTGGCGACCAGCAGGTCGTGGTGGTTGCCCACCTCATTCACCGGCCGGGCGAAGAAGACGAAGTCCGCCGCGATGATCGTCGTGCCCTGGTGCAGCATCTGGTAGAAGGAGTGCTGCCCGTTGGTGCCCGGCTCGCCCCAGAACGAGGCGGACGTGTCGTAGTCCACCGGGTCGCCGGCCGAGGTCACGCGCTTGCCGTTGCTCTCCATGATCATCTGCTGCAGGTAGGCCGGGAACCGCAGGAGGTACTGGTCGTAGGGCAGCACGACGTGGTCCGCGGTACCCAGGAAGTTGCGGTTCCACACGCACAGCAGGCCGTGCAGCACGGGAAGGTTCTCGCGCAACGGCGCGGTCCGGAAGTGCACGTCCATCGCATGCAGCCCGGCCAGCAGCTCGCCGAAGCCGTCCGGGCCGATGGCGATCATCGTCGACAGGCCGATCGCCGAGCTCATCGAGTAGCGCCCGCCGACCCAGTCCCAGAAGCCGAACATGTTGGCCGTGTCGATGCCGAACTCGGCCACCTTCTCGGCGTTCGTCGAGATCGCCACGAAGTGCCGGGCCACCGCGGCCGCGTCCCCGCCCAGACCGGCCACCAGCCAGTCGCGTGCCGTCCGTGCGTTGGTCATCGTCTCCTGCGTCGTGAACGTCTTGGACGCCACCAGGAACAGGGTCTCGGCCGGGTCGAGGTCGCGCGTCTGCTCGACGAAGTCCGAGCCGTCGACGTTCGACACGAAGCGCATCACGAGGTCACGATGCCGACACGTGGCGCAGGGCCTGGTAGGCCATGACGGGCCCGAGGTCCGAGCCGCCGATGCCGATGTTCACCACGTTCCTGATCGGCTGGCCCGTGAAGCCCAGCCAGGTGCCGGCGCGCACCTGGTCGGCGAACGCGCCCATCTTGGCCAGCACCGCATGCACGTCGGCGACGACGTCCTGGCCATCGACCACGAGCGTCGCACCCGCGGGCAGCCGCAGCGCGGTGTGCAGCACCGCACGGTCCTCGGTGTTGTTGATGTGCACCCCGGTGAACATGGCCTCACGCCGCCCCGCCAGGTCGCGCTCCTCGGCCAGGGCGATCAGCAGGTCGAGCGTCTCGCCGGTGATCCGCTGCTTGGAGTAGTCCATGTGCCACCCGGCACCGTCGGCGGAGAACGACGCCGCTCGATCGACGTCGGCGGAGCTGTCGAACAGCTCGCGGACTGTCACCTCGGACATCGTCTCGGCATGCGCGGACAGGGCCTGCCATGCGGCGGCAGAGGTGAGCGGCGTCTGGGTCATGGGGTGCCTCCTTCGACGCACCCCAGACTAGGAGAGGTCCACCCCGAGAAGCGTGTCGAGCAGCACCCGCACCTGCCCGGGCGCCTCCGCCTCGGACCCCACGCCCGCCGCGGCGTCCGCGGCCCAGCGGTCGACCAGGGCCAGCGCACCCGGCGTGTCGAGGTCCTCGGCGATCCGGTCACGCACAGCGGCCAGGAGGGCCTCCGAGGACGGCCCACCGGCTGCCTGCACGCCCGCGCGCCACCCGAGGAGCCGTTGTTCCGCGCGCTCCAGGTCCGCCGGGGTCCACTCCCAGTCGCTGCGGTAGTGGTGGGCCAGCAGGGCCAGGCGCACTGCCGCCGACGGGACCCCCGCGCGCCGCAGCCGGGACACGAACACCAGGTTGCCCCGCGACTTGCTCATCTTGTGGCCCTCGTAGCCGACCATCCCCGCGTGCACGAAGTGCTGGGCGAACGGCGACTCACCGGTGGCGATCCCCGCCTGGGCCGAGCACATCTCGTGGTGCGGGAACGCCAGGTCCGAGCCGCCGCCCTGGACATCGAATCCCATCCCGAGGTGGTCCAGCGCGATCGCCGTGCACTCGATGTGCCAGCCCGGCCGCCCGTGCCCGAGCTCGGTGTCCCAGGCCGGCTCGTCGGGCCGTGCCGCCTGCCAGAGCATGCAGTCCAGGGGCGTGCGCTTCCCCGGCCGGGCCGGGTCGCCCCCGCGCTCGGCGAAGATCTCCTGCATCGCGGTCTCGTCGAGCCGGGACACCTCGCCGAACCCGGCCGCCGCCGAGGTCGTGAAGTACAGGTCGCCGTCCACGTCGTACACCGCGCCGGCGTCACGCAGGCGCCCGATCCACTGCACCACCGACGGGATCGACTCCACCGCCCCGACGTAGTCCCGTGGGGGGAGCACATTCAGGGCCGCCATGTCCTCGGCGAACAGCGCGGTCTCGGAGCGGGCCAGCTCGCGCCAGTCCTGACCGGTGGCCACGGCACGCTCGAGCAGCGGGTCGTCGACGTCGGTCACGTTCTGCACGTAGTGCACCTCGTGCCCGAGGTCGCGCCAGTACCGGTTGACGATGTCGAAGGCGATGTAGGTGGCGGCGTGGCCCATGTGGGTGGCGTCGTACGGGGTGATCCCGCACACGTACATCCGCGCCACCGGGCCGGGAGCGGTGGGCCGGACCTGCTGGCTGCGGGTGTCGAACAGGCTCAGGACGGGACCCCGACCGGGCAGCGCAACGGGCTCTCGGCCGGTCCAGGACTCCACGGGTGATCACCCTAGGCCCTGGTGGGCACACGCGCAGGCGCCCCTCGGGGATCGACGTAGGCTTGGGGGCGTGCTCGAGATCCTCAGGCAGCGTCGGTGGTGGGGATTCACCGCCTTCGTCCTGGCGATGCTCGTGCTCTGCGCGATCCTGGCGCGCTGGCAGTGGAACCGCTACCAGGTGCGGCTGGCCGAGAACGACCGCCTGGACGCCGCCCTCTCCGCGCCCGCCGTGCCGGTCGACGAGCTCCTCGACGCCTCCGCCGCGGATCCCGACGCCCCAGCGCTGCCCCAGGAGCTCGAATGGCGCACCGTCACGGCGACGGGGACGTTCGACGCGGCAGGTGAGGCGGCGGTCCGCCGTCGTCCCCTCGACGGGCGCAACGGGTTCTGGATCGTCACGCCGCTGGTGACCGACTCCGGCGTCCTGCTGGTCAACCGCGGCTGGGCGCCGGCAGGAAGCGACGCGACGGCCGCCCCCGACGTCCCCCCGCCACCTGCTGGCCAGGTCACCGTGACCGGACGCCTGCGCCCTGCCGAGCTCACCGAGGCCACCGACGCCCCACCGCCGGGTCAGGCGTGGGCCGCGGATCCGCAGGTGCTCGTGACGCCCGAGGACACCCTGCGGTACAACGCCTACGTCGAGCTCGCATCGAGCACGCCCGCCGCCGACGCCGAGCTCACCAGCCTGCCGGTCCCCGGCCACCGGGGCCTGAACAACCTCGTCTACTCGGTCCAGTGGCTGCTCTTCGGGCTCGTCGGGATCGTGGGCTGGTGGCGCTTGATCCGGGTGGAGGGCCGTCGCGCGGACGAGTCCGAGGAGGCGGCGGCCGACCGCGTCGCCGAGGAACCCGCGACCTGAACCCGCCTGGCCCGGCCCGCCCCGCGACTCAGCGACCGCCCGCCCGGTTCCACCGGTCGACGTGATCCAGGACCTCACCGAGCCGCTCGACCACGGCGTCGGGCTCCCCCTGCACCGGACCGAGCTGGTCGTGCGGGATGTCGCTGTGCGGTACGAGGATCGCGCGCATCCCGACCTGCTGGGCGCCGTGCACGTCGTCCCAGGCCCGGTCGCCGACGAACACCGCGCGGGCGGGATCGTCGACCCCGACCGCGCGAAGTGCCGCGACGAACGCGTCCTCGTGGGGCTTGCCGACCGGCAGCTCCGAGGAGTACACCGCCCCGTCGATGAGCTCGAGGAGGCCGTCCCGGGCGAACACCGCCTCGTGATGGGCCCGGGGCCACAGGGTGTTGGACAGGACCCCGATCCGGATCCCGCGCTCGCGAAGGGCCACCAGCAGCGGCACAGCGTCGGGGTCGGCGTCGGTGTGCGGGTCCCAGAACCGCAGGTAGGCCGCCAGGGCCTCGCGGTGCCGGGCACTGCCCAGGTCGATCCCGCAGTCCAGCAGCATCTGGTCCAGATGGCCGGCGCCGGTGCTCCCCGCGGTGTGGTGCTGGTCCTGCCAGCGCTGGATCTCCGCGGCGTAGAGCCGCGCGGCGAGGCTGGCGGCATGCCGGGCGTCGTACACGCTGGCGTAGGCGTACCAGCCGGCCGTGAGGTCGACCTCGTGCCACGGGGTCAGGGTGCCGCCCCAGTCGAAGATGACGGCCTCGATCGGGGCACTGACCGAGCCGGCGGCAGGGCCCGCCGCCACACCGGGGTCGGACTCCGTCACGGCAGCGCCAGGATCCGCTCGGTGACCGTCGCCACGGCATCACCGACCGCCACGTCCGTCCGCTCCCCGCTCGCGCGGTCCTTGACCTCGATCGCGCCCTCAGCCAGCTTCTTGCCGACCACGACGATCAGCGGGACGCCGATCAGCTCGGAGTCATTGAACTTGACCCCGGGCGAGACGCCCTTGCGGTCGTCGAGCAGCACGCGGAACCCGCCCTGCTCCAGCTCGGCGGCGATCCCCTCGGCGGCCGCGAAGACGGCCTCGTCCTTGCCCGTGGCCACGATGTGCACGTCGGCCGGGGACACCTCACGCGGCCAGATCAGCCCGCGATCGTCGTGGTGCTGCTCGGCGATGGCCGCCACCGCGCGTGAGACGCCGATCCCGTAGGACCCCATCGTGACCACGACCTGCTTGCCGTTCTCGTCGAGGACCTTCAGGTCCAGCGCCTCGGCGTACTTGCGCCCCAGCTGGAAGATGTGACCGATCTCGATGCCGCGGGCCTGGGTGAGCTGCCCCTCGCGCCCTGCGGCCGCGCAGTCCGGGCACGGGTCGCCCTCACGGACCTCGGCCACGTCGATCACGCCGTCGCCGGCGAAGTCGCGCCCGGCCACGAGGTCGAACACGTGGCGGCCGTGCTCGTCGGCGCCGGTGATCCAGCGGGTCCCGGTCACCACGCGCGGGTCGAGCAGGTAGCGGATCCCGGACGCCGACTCCTCGCCGAGCACGCCGGGGCCGATGTAGCCCTTGACCAGCGCGGGGTTCGCCGCGAAGTCGGCCTCCTCGAACGCCACCGGCTCGCCGGGGAGCAGCACCGCCTCGAGTCGCTTCATGTCGACCTCGCGGTCACCGGGCAGCCCGATGACCAGCGGGTGGGACGTCCCGTCGGGCATCGCGACCTTGACCACGACGTTCTTCAGCGTGTCCCCGGCCTCCCAGGGGCGGTCGCCGCGCGCCAGCTCCGGGCGGGCGTTGGCCAGGTCGACCAGCGTCTCGATGGTCGGGGTGTCCGGGGTGTCCTCGACGTGCGCCGCGGGCAGCCCCTCCAGCGCCACCTCCGCGGGCGGGACGCTGGCCACGGCCTCCACGTTCGCGGCGTACTCGCACGTCGAGCACCGGACGTAGGTGTCCTCACCGACCGGGCACACGGCCAGGAACTCCTCCGAGGCCGAGCCGCCCATCGCGCCGGACATCGCCGAGACGATCGTGTACTGCATCGACAGCCGATCGAACGTGGAGATGTAGGCCTCCCGGTGCCGGGCGTAGGAGGCGACCAGGCCCTCGTCGGAGGTGTCGAACGAGTACGAGTCCTTCATCACGAACTCACGGCCGCGCAGGATGCCCGCGCGCGGACGCGCCTCGTCGCGGAACTTGGTCTGGATCTGGTAGAGGCTCAGCGGGAGGTCCTTGTACGACGAGTACAGGTCCTTGACGGTGAGCGTGAACATCTCCTCGTGCGTCGGCCCGAGCAGGTAGTCCGAGCCGCGCCGGTCCTGCAGGCGGAACAGGTTGGGCCCGTACTCGGTCCAGCGGTTGGTCCGCTCGTAGGGCTCGCGCGGCAGGAGCGCGGGGAAGTGCACCTCCTGGAAGCCTGCGGCGTCCATCTCCTCGCGCACGATCCGCTCGACGTTGCGCAGCACGCGGTAGCCCAGGGGCAGCCAGGTGAAGACGCCCGGGGCAACGCGGCGCACGTACCCGGCACGGACCAGCAGGCGGTGCGACGGGACCTCGGCGTCCGCCGGGTCCTCGCGGAGCGTGCGCAGGAACAGCGTGGACATACGGGTCAGCACGAGGGGTCTCCTCCAGGTCCGAGCGCGGCGGCCCCGCCCGGGTCGGTCGGGCGGGCCGGAGATCCCGGCAAGGATATCCCGGCGTGGCAGGATGGCCGCCGTGCCCGGCGAGCTGAAGGTGCTGACATCGCGCCACCTCCCGGAGTTGCTCGCCCTCGTGGACCGTGACCCGGTCGCCCACTGCTTCGTGGCCTCACGACTGGCCGATCCGATGGACCCCTGGGCACTCGGCGGCCTGGTGTGGGGGTGGTTCGAGGCCGGTCACCTGCGCTCGGCGATGTACACCGGCGCCAACCTGATCCCGATCGAGACCACGCCCCTGGCGCGCTCGACGTTCGCCGACAACGCCCGGCGGCTGGGTCGGCGCTGCTCCTCCATCGTGGGGCCCGCCGACGAGGTGCTCGACATCTGGCGCCTGCTCGCCCCCGCCTGGGGCCCCGCCCGCGAGGTGCGCGCGACGCAGTACCTGATGGCCACCGCCGCCCCCGCCACGCGCCCGGCACACCCCGGGCTGCGGACCCTGCGCATGGACGAGCTCGACCTGCTCATGCCGGCCGCGATCGCCATGTTCACCGAGGAGGTGGGCCTGTCACCGGTGGCCTACGGGGGTGGGCCTGCGTACCGCGCCCGCCTCGCCGAGATCGTCCGGTCCGGTCGGGCCCTCGGCGTGGTCGAGGACGGACGGCTCCTCTTCAAGGCCGAGGTCGGCTCCGCCACCGCACGCGTGTGCCAGATCCAGGGTGTCTGGGTCGACCCCGCACTGCGCGGCCGGGGGCTCGGGGTGGCGGGCATGGCCGCCGTCGTCGAGCACGCCCGGGCCCACATCGCCCCGATCGTCTCCCTCTACGTCAACGACTTCAACCACGTGGCCGTCGGGACGTACCTCAGGGTCGGCTTCCAGACGGTCGGCACGTTCGCGACCGTCCTGTTCTGACCCCGACGGGCCCGTTCGCGGGCGGACCGCTGACAGGACCGCCGGGCCTCGCGGACGCTGTCACCCCACGGCCAGGACTGCCGCCCCGCCGATGCGCCCCTCGTGCAGGCGGGCCAGGGCCTCGTTGGCCTCTGTGAGCGCGAACACCTCGGTCCGGGTCCGGATCGGGATCGCCGCGGCCAGGCTGAGGAACTCCCGGGCGTCGGCCCGGGTCACGTTCGCCACCGACCGCAGGGAGCGCTCGCCCCACAGCAGGTCGTAGTCGAACTGCGGGATCCGGTCGAGGTGGATCGCGTTGACCGCCACGATCCCACCGCGATCGACGGCCGCCAGCGCCGCGACCACCACGTCACCGGATGGTGCGAACGTGATGGCCGCATCGAGGGCGATCGGCGGATCCTGGCCGTACCCCCCGGCCCACGCCGCACCGAGCTCCAGGGCCGCGCGCTGCTCGGCCTGCGAGCGCGTGACGACGAACACCTGGCAGCCGGCATGCACCGCCAGCTGGATCACGATCGTCGCCGACGCCCCGAACCCGTAGAGCCCCAGACGGGTGCCCGCGGCCGACCCGAGGTCGACCCCGGCCACACGCAACGACCGGTACCCGATCACGCCGCCGCACAGCAGCGGCGCGACCGACAGGTCGTCGAACCCGTCCGGCAGGGGATGCACGAAGTCCGCGCGTGCCGTCATGGCCGTCGCGTAGCCGCCGTCGCGGTCCCACCCGGTGAACACCAGGTCGGCGCACAGGTTCTCGCGGCCCGACGTGCAGAACCGACACGTGCCGCAGCAGCCCCCCGTCCAGGCGACGCCCACGCGCTGGCCCAGCGGGTGCGCCGTCGGGTCCACCCCCGGGCCGAGGGCCGCGATCCGCCCGACGGCCTGGTGGCCCGGGACGATCGGCTGCGTGCGAGGCAGGAGGTCCCCGGTGACGATCTGCAGGTCGGTGCGGCAGACCGCGCAGGCGGTGACGTCCAGGAGCACCTCCCCGGGGCCGGGAACCGGTTCCGGGCGCTCCACCGGGGTCAGCCAGGCTGCCGTCGGTGCGGGATCGGGGGCCGCCAGCTCCATCGCGATCATCGCGGATCCCCGATGTGGGCGATGATGGGGTCCATGGACTGGATCCGCCGGAACATGACGGCCATCGGGATCGTGGTGGTGTTCGCCATGGCCCTGCCCTTCCTCCTGGTGCTGTTCGGCATCGTGGCGTTCTGAGCTGCCCGCCCGGACGCGGCCTACTTCTTCCCGCCTCCCCGGCTGCGCATGATCGAGGCGACCTCCTGGTTGAACACCTTCTGGATGGTCTCGGAGTCCAGGGTCCCCGAGACGGTCTCGTACCTGCCCTCGGCCATCCCGATGCAGACTCGGTGCCACGCTGTCCCGACCGCGTAGGTCATCGTGCCCGCGACTCCCCCGGTGATGGCGCCACCGGCGATCGTCCCGACTCCGGGCACGAGCTTGAGCAGCCCGGTCGCGGCCGCTCGACCCGCCTGGGTGGTGACGGTCGTGGCCGCGAGGCTGGCCACGGTGGCGCGCTGCATCGGGATGTCGTAGATGTTGGCGATCTTGGCCATCATGCCGATCTGGATGGGAACCAGCACGGCGGCATCCGCGAACGGGATCGGGGTGAAGCCGGCAGCGGTCGCCGCCGCCGTCGCGGAGTTCACCGCCCTCTCCGCAGCCTTAGCCTTTCGCGCGGGGTCGATCTTCTGCGCGGCGGTAAGGGCCTCGGCGGCCTCGTCCGGAGCGCAGCGAAAGGTGGCATCGAGCAGCTCCAGCAGCCCGTGCTGCTCGACCCCGGTGAACGGGTCGGCCAGCGCGTTGACCATGATCGGGCGCCCGTCATGGATCGGCAGGCCCATCGCCTCGACCTGGCGACCCAGCTCGATCGCGTCGGGGGCCAGGAACAGCTGCCCGCGGGGGTCGCGCCGGCCGGGCACCTGGGTCAGGACCAGGATCACCGGCAGCCCGACTCCGGCCAGCTCCCGGATGAACGCCGCCTCCGTCTCCTCGAACCGGCGGTCGGTGGCGCGCACGCAGTACCACGCCAGATGGACCTGCTCGGCGAACGGCAGAGCGCGGCTGTTGTCGATGAACTTCTTCAGCTCGTCGATGATCCGGGTGGTGTCCCTGCCGACCTCGAGGCCCTGGGTGTCGTAGATCCCGAGCTTGCCGGTGCGATGCACGTACAGGTGGCTGCCCATGGTGACCGGGCGCCCGATCCCGGTGGCGGCCACCGACTCGCCGAAGATGGCGTTCACCAGCGTCGACTTGCCGACGCCGGTCTTGCCGAAGACGGCGAGGTTGAACCGGCCGATCTTCACCTCCGCGTCGGCGAAGGCCGCCTCGAAGGCCTCCTGCGACCACTCCGGGGCCCGGCCCTGATCCTCGGGGCTTGTGCCGGGCGCCGTGCCGGGCGCGTGCCGGGCGCTGTGCCCGGAGTCGCCGATGCGGCGCCCGGGATCGGCTCCGCGGGGTGCGTGCTCACCGGATCAGCTCACCGACACCGACGGGCTGCCCTCGGCCTCCATGTCCTCGGCCAGGCGCATGGCCTCCTCGATCAGGGTCTCGACGATCAGCGCCTCGGGCACGGTCTTGATGACCTGGCCCTTGACGAAGATCTGGCCCTTGCCGTTGCCACTGGCCACACCGAGGTCGGCCTCGCGGGCCTCGCCGGGACCGTTGACCACGCAGCCCATGACGGCCACGCGCAGCGGGACCTCGAGGCCCTCGAGCCCGGCGGTCACCTGCTCGGCCAACGTGTAGACATCGACCTGGGCCCGCCCGCACGACGGGCAGGAGACGATCTCCAGGCCGCGCTGACGCAGGTTCAGGCTCTCCAGGATCTGCATCCCCACCTTGACCTCCTCGACCGGAGGTGCGGACAGGGACACCCGGATCGTGTCGCCGATGCCCTTGCTCAGCAGCGCGCCGAACGCGACCGCGGACTTGATCGTGCCCTGGAACATCGGGCCGGCCTCGGTGACGCCCGAGGTGCAGCGGGTAGTCGCACTGCTCGGAGAGCAGCTCGTAGGCGCGCACCATCACGACCGGGTCGTGGTGCTTGACCGAGATCTTGATGTCGCGGAAGTCGTGCTCCTCGAAGAGGCTGGCCTCCCACAGCGCGGACTCGACCAGCGCCTCCGGGGTGGCCTTGCCGTGCTTCTTCAGCAGGCGCGGGTCCAGCGAGCCGGCGTTGACACCGATCCGGATCGGAGTGCCGTGGTCACGGGCGGCCGCGGCGATCTCCTTGACCTTGTCGTCGAACTGCTTGATGTTGCCCGGGTTCACGCGCACGCCGGCGCAGCCGGCCTCGATGGCGGCGAACACGTACTTGGGCTGGAAGTGGATGTCGGCGATCACCGGGATCCCGGACTTGCGGGCGATCTGCGGCAGGGCGTCGGCATCGTCCTGGCTGGGGACGGCCACGCGCACGACCTGGCAGCCCGACGCCGTCAGCTCGGCGATCTGCTGCAGGGTCGTGTTCACGTCGGCGGTCAGGGTGGTGGCCATCGACTGCACGCTGATCGGGGCGTCACCCCCCACCGCGACCGGGTGGGTCGGGTGCTTCAGCAGGATCTGGCGGGTGGTCCGGCGGGGGGCGAGGACCGGGGGCGGAAGCGGGGGCATGCCGAGGTTGACGCTCATGGGGTCAAGTATCCCGCTCCGCGACGGATATCGCCTCACGCCGGGAGTGGCGGCTGCGCCGGATCATCTGGACGCCCGACCATGCGAGCAACCCGGCGAAGAGCATGAGCGCCGCGCGGCCGGGCAGCCACTGGCCCAGGGCCGCCCCCACCAGGCCGGCCGGCACGCCGACGAGGCCCGCGACCAGTGCGATCCGGACGTCGACCAGCCCGTTGCGCCAGTTGGTCACGGTGGCGGTCAGCGCCGTGAGGATGATGACCAGGAGGCTGGTCCCGCGGGCGATGTCGGCGTCATCACCGGTCAGCAGGACCAGACCGGGGACCATGATGATCCCGCCGCCGACCCCGAGCAGGCCGGCGAGGGCGCCCGCAGCGACGCCCACGAGCACCAGGAGGGCGCCCTCCCACAGGGCGCCGAGCCCGGCAGTGGCGCTGGCGCCGTCCCCGAGCGCCAACCGGACGGCGGTCGCGAGGCTGAGGATGCCGAACCACAGCTGCAGGGTCGCGATCGGGGTCCGGGGAAGCAGCCGGGCGCCGACCTGGCCGCCGAGCACCGCACCGACGGCAAGCAGCAGCCCGGCTGCGAGGTCGACGTTCCCGTTGGCTGCGTACCCAGCGGCGGACGCGGTCGCGATCGGCACGATCGCCAGGAGGCTCGTGGCGCTCGCCCGGCGATGGTCGAGGGTGAACCAGGCGACCAGCAGCGGGACCATGATGATCCCGCCACCCACCCCGAACAGGCCGGCGAGCAGGCCCGCGGCCACGCCGAGCATCGCCGCCCGAAGCCTCCACGGGGTCCGTCCGGCTGCCCCGGAGCGGGTCGCCCGGTCAGGATCAGCGTCCGGCATGGACCGGCTCAGCCGTAGATCGAGATCGGGTTGATCACGTCGGCGAGGATCACCACGGAGGACACCGCGACCAGCATGATCCCGACCCCGTAGGAGACGGGCAGCAGCCGCGAGACGTCCACCGGACCGGGATCGGGCCGACCGCGCCACCGGGCGAGCGTCCGCCGGGCACCCTCGTACGTGGCTCCCGCGACGTGGCCCCCGTCCAGGGGGAGGACCGGCAGGAGGTTGAACAGGAACAGGAAGAGGTTGAGGCTGGCCATGAGGCTGATGAGGATCGCGACCTTGGACTTGATCGGCTCCTCGGCCGCGACGACCTCGCCGGAGATCCGCCCCACGCCGACGACGCTGACCGGGCTCTCCGGGTCGCGCTCCTCGCCGGCGATCATGTCCTGGGCCAGCTCGTAGACCCGGACGGGCAGCGTCAGCAGCGCCTGGGCGCTGCGCACGGCGACGTCCCACATGACCGTGGGGACCGCACTCACGGGCTGGGCGACGTACTGGGTCTGCGGGGTGACCCCGATGTAGCCGGTGGCGACGATCTCCTCGCCGACGATGCCCTCGTCGTCGACGATCGGACGGTAGGCGGTGGCCATCGGCACCTCGACCTCACGCGGGCCGGTCGCCGTCTCGAGCCCGAGGACCACGGTCTCCCCGGGGCTCGACCGGGTCACGTCCGTCAGCTCGGTCCAGACCTCGACCGGCTGGCCGTCGATCGAGGTGATCCGGTCCCCGGCGACGATCCCGGCCACGACCGCCGGAGAGACCTCGTCGGCATCCGAGCACTCAGGGGCGTCGCCCACGATCGACGGGTCGGCCACGGCCGCAGCGGCGGCCTCCTGCGTGGCCATGTAGGAGGGCACGCACCGACCCACCTCGGCCACCGTGGTGGTGGGGGTGGGGATGCCGATCCCGACCAGGAGCAGGGCGAAGAAGACGACGGCCAGCAGGAGGTTCATGGTCGGGCCCCCCAGCATGACCACGACCTTCTTCGGGCGCGCTCAGGCGGTAGAACACGCGGCCCTCGTCGCCTGGCTGGACCTCCTCCCAGGCGGCCGCCCGGGCCTCCTCGGCGAGCATCTGGAACCGGCCCGTGGTGCCGCGGCCGGCGGTGCCCTCGGGGGCCCCCTTCGGCGGCGGGAACATGCCGATCATCCGGATGTAGCCGCCCAGGGGGATCCACTTGACCCCGTACTCGGTCTCCTTGCCGCGCTTGGACCACATCGTCGGGCCGAAGCCGACCATGTACTGCGGGACCCGCACCCCGAACCTCTTGGCGGGCACCATGTGCCCGACCTCGTGCAGCCCGATCGACAGCCCGATGCCCAGGGCGGCCAGGAGCACCCCCAGCACGAACAGGATGGATTCCATCAGTGCACCCCCGTCGCGATCCGCGTCCGGGCCTCGGATCGGGCCCAGCCGTCTGCGGCGCTGACGGCTGCCAGCGTGAAGTCGTCCCCGACCACCGGGGCGTGCGCGGCCAGGACGGCCTCGATCGTGTCGACGATTCCCACGAAGCCCAGCTCGCCCGCCCGGAAGGCCTCGACGGCCACCTCGTTCGCCGCGTTGAACACGGCCGGTGCCGTGCCCCCGTGGCGCCCGCGGCGCGCGCGAGGCGCACGGCGGGGAACGCCTCGTCGTCGAGGGGGTCGAAGGTCCAGGTGTGCGACTGCGACCAGTCGCACGCGGGGGACGCGTCCGGGACCCGCTCGGGCCAGGTGAGCCCGAGGGCGATCGGCAGGCGCATGTCCGGCGGGCTGGCCTGGGCCAGCGTGGACCCGTCCACGAACTCGACCATGGAGTGGATCACCGACTGCGGGTGCACCATCACGGCGATCCGGTCCATGGGGATGTCGAAGAGCAGATGGGCCTCGATCACCTCGAGGCCCTTGTTCACCAGGGTGGCGGAGTTGATCGTGATGACCGGGCCCATCGCCCAGGTCGGGTGGGCCATCGCCTGCTCGGGAGTGACGTCGGCCAGCTCGGCGCGGGTGCGGCCGCGGAACGGGCCGCCGCTCGCGGTCAGGACGAGCCGCCGGACCTCGTCGGCCCGCCCTCCGACGAGGCACTGCGCCAGGGCGGAGTGCTCGGAGTCGACCGGCACGATCTGCCCCGGCGCGGCGGCTGCGGTCACCAGCGGGCCGCCGATGATCAGCGACTCCTTGTTGGCCAGGGCCAGGCTGTGACCAGCGCGCAGCGCGGCGAGCGTCGGCTCGAGTCCGACTGCGCCGGTCATCCCGTTGAGGACGACGTCGCAACGGCGACCGGCGAGCTCCGTGGCTGCGCCGGGGCCGGCCAGGACCTCGGGGCGGTGGCCGACGGGAAGCGCCGCCGCCAGCGCGGACTCCAGGGCGGGAGCCGCCGCTGGGTCGGCGATGGCCACGACGGGCACCTCGAAGGCCGCGACCTGCTCGGCGAGGAGCGCGACGTTCCCTCCGCCAGCCGCAAGTCCGACCACGCGGAAGCGCTCCGGGTTGCGCACGATGACGTCGAGGGCCTGGGTGCCGATCGAGCCCGTGCTGCCCAGGAGGATGACGTCCCTGCGCGCGGTCATGGCGGCCATTGTCGCCGATCCGGGGGCAACGTGGGCCATGGGCAGCGACACCCCTACGGCGCGTTCACCGACGTTCCCGACGGGCCGGATGCGAGTGGCAACACGGCATCGCGGCTACAGGAGAATCGGGTGTGACCCGCACCCAGAACGACGCCATCAACCTCCGCCTGGCCCTGCTCGACCTCCCGCTCCCCGTGGGCGCCGGCGACTCCGAGTCAGCCCGGCTCGCCCAGCCGATCCTGGCCCGGCAGCGCGAGCTGAGCCGTCGTCTTGCCGATCGGCTCTGCGCCGCCGATGGGCGCATCCAGGCGTTCCTCGACGACTACCTGGCCGAGACCGGCGAGGTACCCGCGCTCCCCCGGCGGACCTTCGTCCTCGATGAGCCCGGACTGGCCCGTGAGCTGTCGCTGCCCTTCGACGGCGACAGCTTCGCCTCACCCCTGCTCACCAGCTACCGACTGGTCAACGGCGTGCTGCACAACCCGGCCAACGACCGGCGCACGACCGCGGGGGTGTTCCACATCGCCGAGGGCGGCCTGCCCATCCCCGACGACAAGATCGCGGTCCCGAAGGTGGCCTTCGCCCGGCTGCTGGCGCATGCCTTCTCCCCGCCCGAGGTCGACATGGTGCTGCCCTACTCGGCCAACCAACCGAAGCCGGCGGCGTGCTTCGTGTCGCTGCAGCTGCGCCCGCTGGTCGCACCCGAGGTGCCCGGCTCCGTCCAGGAGAAGCGGATGGAGACCCGGTTCATCGTCCCTGGTGGGCTGGTCTCCAACCTCGACTTCGTGGAGGGCATCTTCGGCAACGGCGGGGACCCGTACCTGCCGGAGAACGACGCATCCCTGGCGCCGGAGACCTGGACCGGGCACACCGGCTGCGTCATCCTCGCCCCGCACCTGACCCGCATGACGAAGAAGGAGCTCGGCCTTCCGCACGTCGACGACGCCACAGACCGGCAGAGGCGCGACGGCGTCTGCTGGGAGCGTGAGGACGAGCGGTACAACAACGGCCAGGCGTTCAAGATCTGCGCCCGGGACTCACGCGGGGTGATCGTGACGGTCATCGCCGACAACTACTTCGGCTACTGCAAGAAGGAGGTCAAGACCCAGATCTCCTACTCGGCGAACCTCTTCGGCAACGCCGAGGAGGAGCACGCCGGCGGGGCGCTGGTCTTCCCGAGCTACAACCTGGGGCAGGAGTACACCGAGAACCAGTGCGGCGACTCCTACACCCTCGCCCAGGTCCTGGAGCGCGACCCCGAGCGGTTCGCCGCGCAGGCCGAGGGCCATGCCGTCGACCGCGAGCAGCCGCACATCGTGCTCGTCCCCGGCGGCGCGCGCTACTCGTTGCGCGACATGACCGTCTCGTGGTCCGGCGCGGACGGCCAGCCCGCCTCCATCCCGCTGCGTGCCGACACGTGCTACCTCAGCCCGAACGGCTACCGCGTCCAGATGCACCAGCAGCCCTTCGACCCGACGGCGTGGAACCTGACCGGGACCGTCGCCACCGCGACCTCGTGCCACAAGCCTGCGACCGTGTCGGGCGGCGGGAAGTCGGAGATCTCCAAGGCGATCACCGACGCCTTCATCTACGGGTCGGCCTACGTCGCGGACTTCGACGACGACATGGACCGGGTCGCGGCCATCCTCGACCGGGACTACGCCCAGCGGTTCCGGGACCCGGCCCGCAACGGCCAGGACCACCGGCGCATCCTGTCCGAGGAGCGGTCCATCGGGTCGGTCATCAAGCTGCTGACCCCGAACCACGCCGTGTACAGCGACGAGCACAACGCCTGGCTGGACCGCATCCCGGTGCACGTCAAGGAGCTGGTCTACGTCATCAAGCGCGCCTACCGCCCGGAGTGGGGCGAGGACTGGCGCAGTCACTTCAGCGTCGTGATCATCAACGGTCGCCAGGGCAACTCCCTTCGCCTGGACGGGACCAAGATCACGGTCAACATGCTCCGGGTCGGGTTCAACACCGACGGCTCGTGGCGGCTCTTCGGCCTGCGCCACGACTTCGCGCCGGCCACCAAGGTGCAGACCCAGGACGACATCACCGCCTCCACGGTCGTGCCCGGCTCACTGATCGGCCAGGACCCGAGCCGCTCGTACAAGCTGGTGGAGAACTGCGAGAACCTGCTGTTCCAGCGCCCGGACGACGCGATCCACCGGGGGTACGACAAGCAGGCCGAGCGCGACCTGTCCACGCCGGGCACCTTCATCTCCAACTTCCAGCCGCTGACACGGGCCGACGCGATCGCCATCCGCGACGACGCCGTCGCGTTCAGCGCCTTCAGCGCCCCCATGGCCCAGATGATCAGTGACTTCGCCGACTCCCCCGAGGGCGAGGGGCCCGAGTTCTTCGTGTGCTCGGCCAACCCGCGCATCGTGGATGGCAAGCCGTCGAAGAACCCCCGCTACCTGCAGCCGCGACCGGACCGTGCCAACGCCGCGGCCACGGCGGTGGCTGAGCTCTCAGCGCGCCTGGCCCGTCGGATCCGCACCGATGCCCCGTTGATCCAGCCGGTGGACGTGGTCGCGGCCGGCCGCCGCAACAACCCGCCGGACGGGGGCGTGCCGCCGCTGTGCTCCTTCAACCCGCTGCACTACATGGAGCTGCCCGAGCTCTTCATGGAGTTCATCTCCTCGATGACCGGCAAGTCGCCCTCCACCACGGGGGCCGGCTCCGAGGGCGCGCTCACCAAGGGCCCGTTCAACGCGATGCCGGCCGTGATCGACCTGAACGCCTCCCTGATGGCCTACGCCCTGACCGGCTACGACGGATGGCTGTCCGCCGCGGGCTACGTCGGGCCGCACGTGCGCGTCGACCACGACATCTCGCTGCTCATCCCGGAGACGTTCTCCCGGATGTCCCCACAGGAGCGCGACGCGCACAACCTCATCGCCGAGGGCGCGCTGGAGAGGCTCGCCGACTTCGAGCACGACGGTGCCGTCGTCGCGGCCAGCCGGCTGGGCTACCGGATCACCGACGCGTTCGCCTCCAAGTACTTCGGGCGCATCTTCCTGCACCCGCACATGGTGCTCACCCCGGAGATGCTGCGCCCGGAGCTGCAGGACATCGGGATCTTCGCCCAGTCGGTGGCGACGATCGTGACCACCCATGAACGGGTGGCCCGGGCCTACTTCGAGGACGGCACGATCTCCCTGGCGGTACCGCCCCTGAGGGCGCTGCTGGAGATCATGGCCCACGGGGTCACCGCCGAGGGCTGGACCCTCGACACCCCGGAGTTCCGGGACATGTTCACCCGCGAGGCGGTGCTGGCCTCGGACTGGTACGCCGCACGGCTGGACGCCAAGCAGGCTGCGGCCAGCGGTCGTGCCACTGCCGGACTCGCCGCGATCGAGAAGTTCGTGTCCACCCCCGGCAACGACGCGCCCTCCTCCCGGCTGCACATGCCGGCCCGGGTGGCTGCCGCGCAGGCGGAGGCGCAGCGCCTGTCCAGCCCGCAGTTCCGCGAACAGCTGGTCGGAACGGTGGGCAACACGCCCCTGTGATCCATGTCGCGGACGGGGTTGCCCGTCCGCGACATGGCTCAGAGCTGCAGGCCGGTGAGGACCATGACCTTCTCGTAGGTGAAGTCGGCCATCGCGGACCTCAACCCCTCGCGGCCGAAGCCGGAGGCCTTCACCCCGCCGTAGGGCATCTGGTCGGCGCGGAACGAGGGGACGTCGCCGATCACGACGCCACCGACCTCGAGCTCGCTGTGGGCCCGGAACGCGGTGATCATGTTGTGGGTGAACACGCCCGCCTGCAGGCCGAAGCGCGAGTCGTTGACGGTCGCGAAGGCCTCGTCCACACCGTCGACCGGGACGATCACGAGGACCGGGCCGAAGACCTCCTCGGTGCACACCTTCGCATCGGCCGGGGCATCGACGATCACGGTCGGGGTCACCGTCGCCCCCTGGCGGGTGCCACCGGTGAGCACCCGCCCGCCGGCCGCCACCGCCTCGTCGATCCAGGACTGGACCCGCACGGCGGCCGCCTCGTTGACCAGGGGGCCGACCACGGTCTGGTCATCCCACGGCGATCCGGTCCGCAGCGCCGCAACTCGTTCCACGATCATCGGCACGAGCTGGTCGAGCAGGCTGCGGTCGACGATCACCCGCTGCACCGAGATGCACGACTGCCCGGCCTGGTAGTTGGCGAAGGTGGCGATCCGCGAGGCTGCCCACTCCAGGTCGGCCGGGGAGTTCCAGTCGGCCAGGACGACGGCCGCGGCGTTCCCGCCGAGCTCCAGGGTGACGTGCTTGGCCGGGACAGCGGCCTGGATCTGGTAGCCGACGACATCCGAGCCGGTGAAGGACACCACCGGCAGCCGCGGATCGGCCACCAGCCCCGGGGCCACGTCGTTGCCGACCGGCAGGACCGACCACGACCCCTCGGGCAGGGGCGTCTCTGCCAGGAGCTCGCCCAGCAGCAGTGCGGAGAGCGGGGTGGCGGGGGCCGGCTTGATGATGATCGGCGCGCCCACGGCGATCGCCGGGGCCACCTTGTGCGCGGTGAGGTTCAGCGGGAAGTTGAACGGGGCGATCCCCAGCACCGGTCCGATCGGGAAGCGGCGCACCAGGGCGGCCCGCCCCGCGGCAGCCGGGTCGGTGTCCAGGCGCTGGAACTCGCCGTTGAAGCGCCGGGCCTCCTCAGCCGCCCACCGGAAGGTGGAGGCCACGCGGTGGGTCTCGGCCCTGGCCCACATGAGCGGCTTGCCGTTCTCGGCCGTGATGAGCCGGGCGATCTCCTCGGCGCGCGCCGTGACGCTCGTGGAGACGTGCATGAGCGCCTCGGCACGGACCGCTGCCGGCTGGGCAGCCGTCTCCTGGCGCGCGGCCCAGGCCGCGGCGACCGCCCGCTCGACCTGCTCGGGGCTCGGGACGGCGTGCCGACCGACGACCGACCCGTCGTAGGGGTTGATCACCTCGGCCACCGACTCGCTGGTCTCGGGCCGTCCGGCGATCCAGAACGGCAGGGCGGGCGGTGCGGGAACGGGCTGCATGGGGGGCGACAGTACCCGGCGGCGGCCTCTCCAGCGAAGTTTGGAGTCCCCTGAGCAACGGATTACACCCCTCCACTCCTCCGCTACCTTCGGATTCGATGCTCAAGAGCCGAACGTGCCCCTGATCCCGCACACGCCCGGATCGCGTGGCGACCTCCGACCGCGTACCCTGTTGTCCTCGCCCCCACTCAGGGAGAACCACATGAGCCTCGACGTCGCCATGACCACCGGCGGTCCCACGCTCCCCCAGGAGCGTCGCCTGGTCACCGCCATCCCCGGACCCCGCAGCATCGAGCTGCAGGCCCGACGCACGCAGGCCGTCTCGGCCGGGGTCGGGGGCACCCTCCCGGTGTACATCGTCGCGGCCGGTGGCGGGGTCCTGGTGGACGTGGACGGCAACTCCCTGATCGACATGGGCTCGGGCATCGCCGTGACCACCGTCGGCAACTCCGCCCCGAGGGTCGTCGAGAACGTCCAGCGCCAGGTCGCCGAGTTCACCCACACCTGCTTCATGGTCACGCCCTACGAGTCCTACGTCGCGGTCTGCGAGGCGCTCAACGAGCTGACCCCCGGCGACCACGTCAAGCGCTCCGCGCTGTTCAACTCCGGCGCCGAGGCCGTGGAGAACGCCGTGAAGATCGCCCGGGCCTACACCCACCGCCAGGCGATCGTCGTGTTCGAGCACGGCTACCACGGGCGCACCAACCTGACGATGGGCCTGACCGCCAAGAACATGCCCTACAAGCACTCCTTCGGACCCTTCGCCCCGGAGATCTACCGGGTCCCGCTGAGCTACCCGTACCGCGACGGGCTGACCGGCGCCGAGGCGGCCGCCCACGCGATCAGCCGGATCGAGAAGGAGATCGGCGCCGACAACGTCGCGGCCATCATCATCGAGCCGATCGCCGGCGAGGGCGGCTTCATCGTCCCGGCCGAGGGCTTCCTGCCCGAGCTGGTCGAGTTCGCCCGCGCCAACGGGATCGTGTTCGTCGCCGACGAGATCCAGACCGGGTTCGCCCGCACCGGCGACTGGTTCGCCTGCGACCACGAGGCCGTCGTCCCCGACCTGATCACCACGGCGAAGGGGATCGCCGGGGGCCTGCCGCTGGCCGGGGTCACCGGCCGCGCCGAGATCATGGACGCCGTGCACGTCGGCGGGCTCGGGGGGACCTACGGCGGCAACCCGGTTGCCTGCGCGGCGGCCCTCGGGTCGATCGCGGAGATGCGCGAGGGAGACCTGAACGCTGCCGCGCGCCGCATCGGTGCGCTGATGGTCCCGCGCCTCGAGGCACTCGCCGAGCGCACCGGTCGGATCGGTGACGTCCGCGGGCGCGGCGCGATGATCGCCATCGAGATCGTCGTGCCCGGGACCACCGAGGCGGACCCTGCCACGACAGCGGCGGTCGCCAAGGCCTGCCACGCCGCCGGTGTGGTGGTCCTGACTGCCGGCACGTACGGCAACGTCCTGCGCTTCCTGCCCCCGCTGAGCATGCCCGAGCACCTGCTGGACGAGGCCCTGACCGTCATCGAGGAGGCGTTCGCCAGCCTCGGCTGACAGCATGGAGGCATGGGCAGGACCCCTGCCGTGCTCACGGCCAGCGACGTCGTCGGCATGATCGACGGTGACGTCGGCGCCTACGTGCACGTCCCGTTCTGCGCGCGGATCTGCCCCTTCTGCCCGTACAACAAGGTTGTCCCGCGCCCCGGGCAGCCCACGGCCTACTTCGAGGCCCTGGACCACGAGGTGGCCGCCTACCTGGACGCCGGGGCGGCGGGTCCCCGGGGGTTCACCTCGCTGTACGTGGGCGGCGGCACACCGACGCTGTTCCCCGACGCGCTCGCCGAGCTGCTGGGCCGCCTCCCCGTGATCGGCGAGCGCGCGGTCGAGGTGCTGCCCACGCACGCCACTGCCCAGCGCCTGGATGCGCTGCGCGACATGGGCTTCACTGCCGTCAGCATCGGGGCGCAGTCGTTCCACGACGAGGTCCTGCACCGCCTTCGCCGGCCCCACGATGCGCGTGCCGCGCGCGCCGCCGTCGTCGCCGCCGCGGGCCGGTTCGACCTCGTGGACGTGGACCTCATCGTCGACGTGGAGCTCGACGACCGGCTCTCCGGGGCCTTCCTGCGCGACCTCACCGACTGCTTCGCGCTGGGCGTCGACCAGGTGTCGACCTATCCACTGATGCGGTTCGGGTACACCCCGTTCGGGACCGCGCGGCACGATCGCCGGCGGGAGCACGAGGTGCTGGCTGCGGCCACCCGGATCGCTGCCGACCACGGATACGAACGGCGCACGGTCTGGACGTTCAACCGGCGCACCTCGGCGACCTACACGTCCATCACCCGTCGGCGCTTCCTGGGCATGGGCGCCGGGGCGTCCTCGTTCCTCGGCCAGGACTTCCTCGTCAACCACTTCGGCGTCCAGGCCTACGTCGATGCCGTGGGCGGTGGGCGGCCCCCGGTCGCTCGCTGGCTGCACCTCGGGCCACTCGGCGGCACCGCGTACGACGCGTTCTGGCAGGCCTACGCAGGACGGATCTCCCCCACTGCGCTGGCGAAGGGCAGCCCCCGCCGGATGCGCGGCCTCGACGCTGCGCTGGCACCGCTGGTCGCCGCAGGGCTGGTGCGCCGGGTCGGCACCGGCGGAACCGCCGAGTTCGCGCTGACCGCGCGCGGGTTCGACCTCTACCACGACCTCGAGCGCGCCGTCACCTACCGCTTGATCGAGCCGCTCTGGGGCCAGATGCTCGAGGAGCACGCACGCGAGGGGGGCTCTGCGTCGTGGGCCACGCCGGCCCGGCGACAGGGCGCCGCCGGATGGCAGGTCGCCAGTCGGCTGTTCGAGCGTCCGGTGGCCTGACGCCGGTCACCTGTGCGGACCCTCGCTACAGCAGCCGGGCGTAGGTCCGCACCGCGTCGACGATCACCCGCGGGTCCCCGGCGAACAGCTGGGACAGCTCCCCGGCGAACAGGAACCCGCACTGCTGGCACAGGCCGGGAACCTCGATGCAGCGGCCGCACGTCCACTGCTGGCCGTCCTCGACGATCACGCACTGGTTGCACGGGGTGGGCGCGGTGAGGTCGGCGATCCGGGGCAGGGCACTGGCGAGGTTCAGCACCGGATGCCCGGAGCGGATCAGCCGGGCGATCCGGTCGCAGGCGTCGCGACGCTGCGGCATCGTCAAGGTGAGGTGCTCGGTGCCCGGGTAGGGGGTGTGCAGGTTGTAGGAGACGGCCCGGACATTCGGCAGGTCGCGTGCCAGCTCCGCGACGTGCTCGATGTCGTCGAGGTTGATCCGGTTGATGGCCATGTAGAGGAACAGGTTGTCGGCGGGTGCCGCCTCGATGGCCGCGATGATCCGGTCGTAGGTCGGCCCGCGGATCTGGTCATGGTGCGCGCGGGTGCCATCGACACTGACCAGGATCACGTCGGCCTCCGGCAGGTCCAGCCCGCGGGTGCCGTTGGTGACGACGTTCACCGACACGAAGCCCAGCGCCCGGGCCTCGAGGACGACGTCGCGCAGGCCGCGGGGGCCGTCATGCCACAGGAAGGGCTCCCCGCCGTACAGGAACAGCACTCGCACCCCCTGGCCCCGCAGGGCGTGCAGGTCGGCGCTGATGCGCTGCCACGGGTAGTCCACCCGACGGATGTTGCCGACCGCACAGTGCTGGCAGTGCAGGTTGCACCGGTCGGTGAGGATGATCGACCCGATGATCGGGTCTGTCCGGTGCCGCACGAGGGTGCTCACGCCGAACCACCCCAGCTCGGCCCACACGCGCATCGGCAGCCCGGACATCACGACGACCGATCAGGGGCGCTCCCCGCCGTCAGGTCCGCACGCATCGTGAGGTAGGTGCCACGGTCGATGTCGCCGCGTGCATAGCGCACGCGCAGGGCCTCCAGGGCCGGGTCACCGGTGGCCGGCCGCACGGCAGCGCCGCGGGGCCAGCGGGCGTCGAGCTCGCGCTTTCCGAGGGCGACGACGACAGCCCAGAACCCGAGGTAGGCGGCCATCGAGGCGATCCCCTCAGGTCGGCCCGTGCGGGTGGACATGAGCCGTGCGCTGGGTCCGTAGAACGGATGCATCAGCGATCACCACCCCACTGTGGGCTGACTCCACGGTAGGCGCGCGCCGATCGCTGCGACAGGGCCGTTGGGCCCGCGGCGCGCGACCCGGATCAGGCCGAGGGTGTGCGCTCCTGGACGACCCAGCGCTCCCCGAGCCCGTCACGCAGCAGGTCGAGGAAGGGCGTGGGCGCGAAGGACTCCGGCCCGAGGACGCCGACGCCCGACCACGCACCCGTCGCGAGCAGCTCGAGGGCGATCACGGGGTTCATCGCCGTCTGCCACACGACGGCCTGGGCGCCGTACTCGGCCATCGTCCACTCGTTGTCCGACACGTGGTAGATGTACACCTCGCGCGGGGCGCCGTCCTTGCCCGTGCCGGTGACCCACACGCCGGCGCAGGTCTTGCCGGTCATCTTGTCCCCGAGGGTCAGGGGATCCGGCAGGCAGGCGGCGACCACATCGCGGGGCGACACCGACTGCCCGCGCACCGTCACCGGCTCGGTGCGGTCCAGGCCCAGCTTGTTCAGGGTCCGCAGGACCTCGATGAACTCATCCCCCAGGCCGAACTTGAAGGTCACGCGCTTGGCATCGAGGACGCGCGGCATCAGCACGACCTCCTCGTGCTCCACGTTGACGCACTCCACCGGCCCGATCCCCTCGGGGAAGTCGAACACCTCGGGCTCGCTGAACGGCTCGGTGGTGAAGAAGCCGCGCTCCTTCTCCCAGATCAGCGGCGGGTTGAGGCACTCCTCGATGGTGGTCCAGATCGAGAAGGAGGGGGCGAAGTCGTAGCCGTGGACGACGAGGTTGGAGGCGTCGCGGACGCCGAGCTCGTCGATCTCGCTGAACAGCTCGTCAGCGGCGTAGCGGGCGAAGACGTCGGCCAGGCCGGGCTCCACCCCCATGCCGACGAGCGCCAACTGCCCCGCGTCGACCCACTTCTCGTGCTCGGAGAACTGCTCGTCGCCCAGCATCACGCCCGGCAGGCTGTAGGGCTGCTCGGGATGACGGTGGGACAGGCTCATGGCCGTGTCCATGTAGTGGGCACCGCCCTGGAAGGTGCCGTGGAAGATGGGCAGGACGTAGCGGGGGTCCACCGCGTTGAGCACATGGGTGACCCCTTCGGCCCGCACGAGGTCGGCGACCGCCGCGGCATCGCTGGCGTCGATCTGGACGGCGCTGAACCGCGCGTCGTCGAGGCGGGCCACCAGGGCCTGCGCGCGGTCGAGGTCGTAGTCGGCGACGATCCAGGAGTCGAAGAAATCCCGACGCGCGGCGATGAGGGCTGCGGAGGATCCGACGCCACCGGCGCCGACGACGAGGACTCGCATGTGGTGAACTCCTTCGAACGAGGCTCCCACTCCGGGAGCAGGGGATAAGGCCCGCGGTCGAGACTACCCAGTGGGCGCCGCCAACGACCGCCCCGCCGCCGCCCGCAAGGACCGCGGATTGCTCCAAGTTTCGAGCGGTGAACGCGGCTTGCTCCAGGTCTCGGGCGCAAGATCGGCCCGAGAGTTGGATCGGATCGGGATCGTGGGGGCGGGGTGGGGTGGCAGTGGGGCGGCTACGGTGCTGCTGTGACCGCCGCCGACACCGCAACCCCTGCCTCCCTCAAGCGCCAGCGCATCGCCTGGGCGGTGGTGGGGGCCTCCTGGTCGATCTACCTGGTCATGCAGGTGACGGGCTTCGATGGCCCCCTTCGCCTGGTCGCCAAGGGCACGCTCATGGCCACCCTGCTGGCGTGGGTGCTGGTCGCCCTGGGCGCACGGGCGGCGCGATGGCTGGTGGCCGGGCTGGGCTTCGCTGTCCTCGGCGACGTGCTGCTCGACGTCCGGTTCGAGGTCGGCATGCTCGGCTTCCTGCTGATGCAGCTGAGCTACATCATGGGCTTCCTGGGGCTCGGCGCGTGGACGGGGCTGAGGTCGAGGTGGCCCATCGCGGTTGCCTATGCCGCCCTGGGCCTGGGCGTCAACGTGGCGCTCGGACCCAAGCTGGGGGAACTCGCCATCCCGGTGCTGGTCTACAGCACGGCGATCCTCACGATGGCCGCGCTGGCGTCCGGGGTCGATCGCCGGGTCGGGCTGGGTGGCGTCCTGTTCGTCATCTCCGACGCGCTGATCGCTGTCGACAAGGCAGGCGCCGGATTCCCGGGTCGTGGCCTGATCGTGCTGGTCACCTACCTCGCCGCGCAGTACCTCATCGCCACCGGGTGGGCGCGCCGGGTCGACCCGGACGTGCTGGTCCCGGTGTAGTCGCCTCGCGCCGCCGGGGGCCCGGATCGCCCATCACGTGGGCCCAATGGCTCTGGCGGGCCGCCCCCGGCAGCGGGACGGTGGAGTTATGGCAGAGACGCGGAGGCATCGCAGGTGGCCATGGATCCTGCTCGTGATCGGGGCCCTTCTCGTGGGGCTGTTCTTCATCGGTGGTGGCTGGTACTACTCGAACCTCATCTACTCGGATGTCCTGAAGGCCAACCCCTACAACCCTGACGGATTCTGGAAGGGGACAGTGCAGACGGTCGAGGGTGAGGGCGACGGGGCCACCATCACGGTCCTGCCGGATGCTGAGCATCGTGACGAGACGCGCTTCGACTCGGTCGTGATGGGGCTGGTGTTCGACGACGGGTCGGTCGTGGTCGTCGGACCCGCGTCCGAGACGGCCACCGACGGCACGCGAACACGTCCCGTGATCGACGTGGTCGGTGACATGCCTGCCGAGGGCGACGTGTACCAGTTCCCCAAGGAGGTCTGGCTCACGCCTGACCAGGCCGGCCTGACGGCCGAGGAGATCACGTTCACCACTGCCGAAGGGGACTTCCCCGCCTGGAAGGTGACCGTCCCGGGATCGGACAAGTGGGCCATCCTGACCCACGGCCGCAGCGGGGATCGTCCCGACATGCTGCGGATGGCACGGCCGCTGAACGCGGCCGGCTACAACCTGCTGCTCACGACCTATCCCCGGGGACGACGAGGCCCGACCTGCGCAGGACGGGATCTGGCACTTCGGCGTCACGGAGTGGGATGAGATCGAGGCCGCGGTCCAGTACGCGATCGACGAGGGGGCCCAGACGCTGGTCATGGGCGCCTTGAGCCTGGGCGGTGCGATCACTGACGGGTTCCTCGCCCACAGCGCACTGGCCGACCAGGTCGACGGCGTCATCCTCGACGCCCCGTTGAGCAGCCTGCGGGACGTCATCGATGCGAACGCCGACGTCCCGCACCATCCCGGGGTCGGGTGGTCGATCCCGGAGTCCCTGGAGGATGCCGCGATGCTGATCGCCGGCCTGCGGTTCGGCGTCGACTACGACGCGATCGACTACACCGACATGACGGGCCTGATCGACGTGCCCCTCCTGACCTTCCAGACCAGCGAGGACCAGACCATCCCCCAGGCCGTGAACGACCGGTTCATGAACGAGGGATCAGGCAAGGACGGCACGTACATCGTGGTTCCGGGAGTGGGCCACGTGCTGTCCTGGAACGCCGACCCACAGGCCTACGAGCAGGCCGTCACCGAGTTCGTGGCGGAACTGGGCTAGCCACCCGCCTCGTCGTACGTCTGTGACGGCCCTACTCCCCGGGGATCCGGGCGTCCAGCAGCGGCTGGCGGGGGTCCCAGGTGGTTCCGTCGCGGTCATCGGCGCGCCGGCGGGCCATCGCCGACAGCGCCTCGAGGACCACGCGGTTGCCCAGCAGCGCGGTGATGTCGGCGTGGTCGTACGGGCGGTGACACCTCGACGACGTCCATCCCCAGCACGGGCAGCTCGTAGCAGATCCGGCGCACGGCATCCAGCAGCGCTCGCGAGCTCAGCCCACCCGGCTCGGGGGTGCCGGTCCCCGGCGCGTGCCCCGGGTCGCAGACGTCGATGTCGACGGACAGGAACACCCCGTCGCACTCATCCAGCGCGATCGCGAACGCCTCGGTGAGGCACTCGTCGAGACCCCGCGCGACGATCTCGGTCATCTCGTAGCTGCGCATCCGCTGCTCGGCCATCCAGTCCAGGACGTCGGGCGGCGGCCAGTACCCGCGCAGGCCGATCTGCAGGAACCGGTCGCCCCGGGCCGCCCCGGACTCGATCAGCCGGCGCATCGGCTGGCCGTGGCCGATGAGCGACCCGAACTCGATGTCGCCGGTGTCGGCGTGCGCGTCGAAGTGGATCACCGCGACCCGGCCCCAGCGGTCGCCGCCACGGGCCACCCCGGTGACGTCCGGCCAGGTGACCGTGTGGTCCCCCCCGAGGATGATCGGGATCGCGCCGCCTGCGGCCACCGTCGTGACCGCCGCCTCGAGGTCGGCGCACGACCGGGCGGCATCCCCGGAGAACATCTCGACGTCGCCGGCGTCCACGACGCCGAGGTCCGCCAGGCCGTCCACGCGCATCGCCAGTGACGGCCGCGAGCCGTCGTGGGCCAGGTAGCACGTCTCGCGCATCGCCTTGGGCCCGAACCGCGCACCCGAGCGGTAGGAGGTGCCCCCGTCGAAGGGCGCACCGAGGATCACCACGTCGGCGTCCGCCCACGTGGCAGGCTCGTCAAGGTCGGCCCGGGGCACTCCCAGGAAGGTGATGTCCGGGCCGAACTGCGTTCCGTAGCGCGCCATGCAGGCACAGTACCGAACGTGAGGACCGTCACAGGGATCCGAAGTTTGGTCATCCGACCGACAGGGAATGAACCGTCTGGTCGCAACCCGGATGCACGAGGGGTCATCCGGGCGGCGGCCGTCTTGCTCTCCGAGGGCGCCGCTGAGGCCGGCCAGCGAACGGGAGGGCGCGGAGCTCAGGCCTTGGGGGCCATCCGCGAGTCCCACCAGGTGCGGTCCTCGAGGAACATGTCGTCGCCGTCGAACTCCATGCAGCACGACCCGATCACGCCGTAGCAGTCCTCGCACAGCCAGATGGAGCCGAAGCCGAACGCGGCCTCGCCGTGGCACCGTGAGCAGATGTGGGACATCGCCTCCATCGCCACCTCCTCGGGATCCCGATGCTCCCACCCTGGGGACGCCCCGGCAAGAGGTGCGGGCATGGCCCGGCGCGCCCAGCCATGCGCTGCGGCATTGGGCGTCCTACGCTGGCCCGATCCGGGGAGGTGGGGTCGTGACGGGACTGTTCAGCGCCCAGAGGGCACGGGCTGCCTGGGGCGCGTCGATGGTGGCGCTGATGCTGACGGTCGGGGCAGTCGCGGCGCCCGCCGACGCCGCTGGCCCACCGGAGGCCGCGCCGGCAATGCGCGCGGCCGAGCTCCCGGGCGGGGGCACCCGGATCCTGGAGGGCAAGACCTACGTGGCGCTGTACGGGCATCCCGGGACCCGCGCCCTGGGTGTCCTCGGCGAGCAGGGCACCGCCGCCACCATCAAGCGGGCCCGGAAGGTGGCATCCTCCTACCGGCCGCACACCGACCGGCGGGTGGTCCCGGCCCTGGAGATCATCGCGACGGTCGCCTCGCGATCCGCCGGCGCGGACGGTGACTACTCGGCGGAGTCGAAGGTGGCCAAGCTCCGCCCGCTGGTCGACGCGGCCGGACGTGCCGGTACCTACGTGGTGCTCGACCTGCAACCCGGGCGCTCCACCTTCCTCAGCCAGGCCACGCGCTACCGCGAGCTGCTCCTCGAGCCGCACGTCGGCCTGGCGCTGGACCCGGAGTGGCGCCTCAAGAAGGGCCAGCGCCATCTCAAGCAGGTCGGCTCGGTCAGGGCCTCGGAGATCAACGACGTGATCGACTGGCTGGCCGACCTGACCCGCGACGCGGGCCTGCCCCAGAAGATGCTGCTGCTGCACCAGTTCCGCACGTCGATGATCACCAACCGATCGTCGCTGGACACCTCGCGCGACGAGCTCGCGCTCGTGATCCAGATGGACGGCCTGGGCAGCCAGCCCGCGAAGCGCGCCACCTGGCGGGCCCTGCGCAAGGGCGCCCCGAAGGGCATCGCCTTCGGCTGGAAGAACTTCATCGACGAGGACCGCCCGATGCTCGGCCCGAAGGCCACGATGAAGATCAGCCCCGAGCCCCGCTGGGTGTCCTTCCAGTAGCCATCCCGGCAGCTCACCGGCTGCCGGCGCCACTGCCGGTGATCCATTCGGGTTGCGCACCCTAGAGGGGCAACAACCCGAATGAATCACCAGGTGGTGGGCGCGGGGGTCACGCGAGGGGCCTCAGCCGTGGGTCGGGAAGCCCAGGTTGATGCCGCCGTGGCTCGGGTCGAGCCAGCGGGAGGTCACGACCTTGCCGCGGGTGAAGAAGTGCACGCCCTCGGTGCCGTGGGCGTGGGTGTCGCCGAACAGCGAGGACTTCCAGCCGCCGAACGAGTAGTACGCCATCGGCACGGGGATCGGGACGTTGATCCCGATCATCCCGACCTCGACCTCGTCCTGGTAGCGCCGGGCCGCACCTCCGTCGTTGGTGAAGATCGCCGTCCCGTTGCCGTACGGGTGGTCGTTCACCAGCTTCAAGCGCCGCCTCGTAGGAGTCCACGCGCACCACGGACAGCACCGGTCCGAAGATCTCGTCGGTGTAGATGCTCATGTCCGGGGTGACGTTGTCGAACAGCGTGGGCCCGAGCCAGAAGCCATCGGCGTCGCCGTCGACGACCGGGTCACGGCCGTCCACGACCAGCGTCGCGCCCGCGGCCTCGCCGGCGTCGACGTAGGAGGCCACCTTGTCGCGGTGCACGCCCGTGACCAGCGGGCCCATGTCGCAGCCGCGCCGGCCGTCGCCGGTGCGCAGCGTGGCCATCCGCTCGGCGATCTTGGCCACGAGCGGATCGGCGCAGTCGCCGACGGCCACCAGGGCCGAGATCGCCATGCAGCGCTCCCCCGCCGATCCGAAGCCGGCGTTGACCGCGGCGTCGGCGGCAAGGTCGAGGTCGGCGTCGGGCAGGACCACCATGTGGTTCTTCGCCCCGCCGAGGGCCTGGACGCGCTTGCCGTGCGCCGTCCCGGTCTCGTAGACGTACTTGGCGATCGCGGTGGACCCGACGAACGAGATGGCCTTGACGTCCGGGTGGGTGAGCAGCGCGTCGACGGCGACCTTGTCGCCGTGCACCACGTTGAACACGCCGTCGGGCAGGCCGGCCTCCTTCCACAGCTCGGCGACGAAGTTGGCTGCGCTGGGGTCCTTCTCGCTCGGCTTGACGATCACGGTGTTGCCCGCGGCGATCGCGATCGGGAAGAACCACATCGGGACCATCGCCGGGAAGTTGAACGGCGAGATGATGCCGACCACGCCCAGCGGCTTGCGCATCGAGTACACGTCCACGCTGGTCGACACGCCCGAGGAGTAGCCGCCCTTGAGCAGGTGCGGGATGCCGCAGGCGAACTCCACGACCTCCAGGCCGCGGGTGACCTCGCCCGAGGGCGTCGGAGAGCACCTTGCCGTGCTCGTCGGTGATGATCGCGGCGAGCTCCTCCTTGCGCTCGTTGAGCAGCTCGCGGAACGCGAACAGGACCTGCACCCGCTTCGTCAGCGAGGTGGTGCCCCACTCGGCGAAGGCGGCCTTCGCGGCGGCGACGGCCTCATCCATGATCCGGACGGAGGCGAAGTCGACAGTGCCGCTGACCCTTGCCGGTGGCCGGGTCGTAGATGTCGCCGCTGCGCTCCGGATCGATCAGGTCCACGGCCTTGTCGCGCAGGGCCGTCAGCGCGGCGCCCACCCTGTCGGCGGGGACCTCGGACTCGGTGGCGACGTACGGTGCGCCGTTGATCCAGTGGGTGACGTGCTTCATGGGTGCCTCTCGGTTCGCGGTGGTGGGGTCGGTGTCAGTCGTCAGGTCGGGGGCGGGCGTGGTGTCGGGCGAGTTCCCAGTGTCGGTCATGAGTCGAACCCGAGTCCCATCCGGTCCAGGGTGCGCAACCACAGGTTGCGCCGTCCGCCGGCGTTGTCGGCCCGGTCCAGGGACCACCGGGTCAGCCCGACGGCGGGGCTGCGGATCGGCTCTGGTGGGAACGGGATCGGCTTGGTGCGCACCATCGTCAGGCGGGTCCGCTCAGTCTCCCGCCCGGCAAGGAGGTCCAGCATCACCTGGGCGCCGAACCGTGTGGCGCCGACGCCGAGGCCGGTGTACCCCACGCTGTAGGCCACACGGCCGCCCATCGCCGTGCCCCAGAAGGCGCTGAAGCGCGAGCAGGTGTCGATCGCCCCACCCCACGCGTGCGAGAACCTCAGGCCCTCCAGCTGCGGGAACGTCTGGAAGAAGTTCTCGGCCAGCACGGCGTTCGTGGCGTCGTCGCGGTTGAGGTGCGGACCCATCCGGCTGCCGTAGTGGTAGATGGCCTCGAACCCGCCCCAGAGGATGCGCCCGTCGACGGTCGGCCGGGTGTAGTGGAACTGGTTGTTGCTGTCCCCGATCCCGCCGCCGAACTCCCACCCGATGCTGTCCCACTGTGCCGCGGTCAGGGGCTCGGTCATGAGCGCGTAGTCGTAGACCGGGATGATGAACGGCCGCACGCGGCGCAGGAGGTTCGGGTACGCGCTGGTGCCGATGGCGACCTGCCCGGCCAGCACCCGCCCGTGCGGGGTGCGCACCGCGACCCCCGCCCCGCTCGCCTCCAGCTCGTGGACGGGCGAGTGCTCGTGCACCCGCACGCCCAGGGACGTCACGACCCGGGCCAGCTCCCAGTTCAGCTTGGCGGGGTCGACCAGCGCGACGCCGTCGCGGTTCAGCACGCCGCCCCGGTAGAGCGGGGAGTTGACCATGGCGCGGGTTGCGGGCCCGTCGAGGAACTCCAGGTGCTCACCGTAGGGAGCCACCAGCTCCGGGAGCTCGGCCAGCTCCGCGACCTGGTGGTCCTCGGTGGCGACGTCGAGCTCCCCGGCCCGGGCGAAGTCGACCTCCATGCCGTAGCGGGTGATCGTGCCCTCGATGGCCGACAGGTTGGCCTGGCCCTGGCGGGTCAGCTCGGCCATCTCGTCGGGCCAGCGCGAGAGCCCGTTGCTGAAGCCATGGGTGATCGAGGCGGCCATGAACCCCCCGTTGCGCCCCGAGGCCCCGTCCGCGATCCGATCGCCCTCCAGGACCAGGACGTCCAGGCCGGGGTCGGCCTCCTTGGCCAGCAGCGCGGTCCACATGCCCGTGTAGCCGCCGCCGACGATCACCAGATCGGCCGTCGTGTCCTCGACCAGGGCGGTGGTGGCCTCCGGGCGCCCGGGACGGTCCAGCCAGAAGGGGGCGTGCGTGACGTCGGCGAGCGCGCGTCGGGAGGACGGGCGGATGCGGCTACGTGAGTACGGCACCAGATATCGCACTCCAGGTGAGCCGCCCCGGGTCCTCCGGACGATACGGCCGCGCGGTCGGTGGACCAGCGCCACTCGTCTAACCGCAACCGGGCCAGTGTAGCGGGAGGTGACATCCCAGGCGATGCAGCGACGAGCCACGCACCCCCGGAGACCTCACCCGATCCACTAGATTGGTCCCGAAGTCCACATCAGGCGACGAGCGCCCGCGCCGACGGGAGGTGCCCCCATGACCGAACCCACCGTGGGGTCGCCGCTGTCGATGCACGACCCCCGCCAGGTCGGTCCGTGGACCATCCACTCGCGCCTGGGCGCCGGTGGCATGGGCGTGGTGTTCTACGCCTCCGCCCCCGGGCACGAGGGCGTTGCCCTGAAGGTGATCCGTCCCGGGCTGCTCGACGTCCCCGCCACCCGCGACCGGTTCCGCAGGGAGGTCGCGATCCTGCGCTCGGTGCACGACGCGCACATCAGCGAGTTCCTGGCCGCCGACCTCGAGTCCGAGCCCGCGTGGCTGGCCATCGAGTACGTGAGCGGGCCGACCCTGCGCGACCGGATCTCCGAGGACGGGCCGCTGCCTGAGGACGAGTGGTGGCAGCTCGCCCGCGGGATGGCCCAGGCCCTGGCCGTCCTCGACGCCCACCGGATCACCCATCGCGACCTCAAGCCGGGGAACGTGATCCTCGGTGAGCGCGGTCCTGAGCTCATCGACTTCGGCATCGCCCACCCCGAGGATGCCACGTCGTTGACTGCCACCGGCCTGGTCACGGGCAGCCCCTCGTGGCTCTCCCCCGAGCAGGCGACGCTCGAGCCGACCGGCCCGCCGAGCGACATCTTCGCCCTCGGATCCCTGCTCGCGTACGCCGCGACCGGGCGACCCCCGTTCGGCGAGGGCGCGTCGGTCGCCGTGCTGATGAGCATCGCCACGCGCGAGCCCGACCTCGTCGGGATCGACCCGAATCGCGCTGCCCTGCTGCAGCGGATGCTGGCCAAGGACCCCGCCCGCCGTCCCACCGCCCGTCAGGTGCTGGACCGCGTGCGCGGCAGCACGACGGGGGGGACGACCCTGACCGATCTGCCGGTGGCGGCTCCCGCCCTGTCGGGGGCCGCGGCTGCGCCCGCAACGGCTGCGCCCGCAGCACCCCGGCCCGCCCCTGTCGCGCCCGCGCCCACACCCGCTCCCGGACCACCATCCGCACCCGCCTCCCCGCCGCCCCGCCCGTCGGACCAGACGCTCGTGGCGCCGCCCAGCGGCAGCGCCCCCGCCCCGCCCCCGGTCCGCCCCCGCACCGCCGGCAGCCCGAGGACGCCCGGGCCGCGCACGGCAGCGGCCCAACGGCGCCGGGCGAACCGCCGCCGTGCGCTCGTGGCCGTCCTGGCCGGGCTCGCGCTGCTCGTCGCCGGGTGGTTCCTGGTCCAGTCCCTGGGGGGCAGCGACTCCGATGGTGGCTCCGGGTCCGGCTCCTCCACGGGTGCGCCGCCCTCGGCCGCCGACGCGCCGCCTGCCCCCAGCGACGACCAGCTCAGGGACGGCGACTGGCTTCTGGAGACCTACCGCCTGGACAACACGGACTCGGGACTCGTCGTCTCCGGCACGGTGCGCAACACCGGGGATGCCGCCGCCTCGGCTGACCTGACCACGTGGGTGTACCTGGGCTCCGAGTCCCTGGGGTCGGTGGCCACCACCCTCACCGACGTCCCCGCCGGGGCCTCCGTCCCGGTCACGATGACCGGCGACGGCGTGTGGAAGCCGGGCCAGAAGGTCGTCCTGCTCCAGGCCTCCTGACCGGCCGGACGCACCCGCGCACCGTCACCAACGTGACGGCCGGTCAGGACCGCCTACGACCTTGGCGCGCCTCCGGCGGGAGCTGACGATCTGCCCGACCAGCACCAGCGCCAGTGCCCCGAAGAACATGATCGACGCGATCACGTTGACCTGCGGCGGGATCCCGCGCTGGGCGGCGCCCCAGATGTACATCGGGAAGGTCACGGTCGAGCCGGAGTTGAAGTTGGTGATGATGAAGTCGTCGAACGACAGCGAGAACGCCAGGAGCGCGGCGCCCATGATGCCCGGGGCCACCAGGGGCAGCGTCACGTGCCGGAAGGTGGACCTCTCGTCGGCGTAGAGGTCCATGGCCGCCTGCTCCAGCCGCGGGTCGAGCCCGGACAGCCGCGCCTTGACCGTGACGACGACGAAGCTGATCACGAACATGATGTGGGCGATCAGGATCGTCCAGAAGCCCAGCGGCATCTGCCAGGAGCCCCAGTACATGTTCAGGAACAGTGCCAGCAGCGAGGAGCCCAGGACGACCTCGGCCGTGGCCATCGGCAGGAAGATCAGCAGGTTGGTCGTCGAGCGACCGCGGAACCGGTGGCGGACCAGCGCGAACGAGATCATCGTGCCGAGCAGGGTGCCCACGATGGTCGCGAAGAGTGCGATCGTCGCCGAGACCCCCACGGCCTCGCAGATCGTCGGGTCGCTGCAGATGTTCAGCCAGGCATCGAGGGAGAACTCGTTCCACCGGGTGTTCTGCCGCCCGGCGGGGTCGTTGAAGGAGAAGATGACCACGACAGCGATGGGCAGGAACATGTACATCAGGGCCAGGGCCGAGTACAGCGCCAGTGTGTGCTCGCGGATCCACGAGACGATCCGATGACCGGTCGACAGGGTCGCCGGCTCGGATCCGACCAGGGCGGGATCGAGGTTGGTGGTGGCCATCAGAGCAGCTCCTCCGTCCCGGCGCGCCGGACGTAGATCGTCACGATGACCAGGATCGTCGCCATGAGGATGAAGCTCAGGGCCGATGCGATCGGGTAGTCGCGGACGATGATGAACTGGCTGTCGATCACCGAGCCGATCATCCGGTCGTTGGTCGATCCCAGGAGCTTGGCGTTGATGTAGTCACCGGCCGCTGGGATGAACGTGAGAAGCGTGCCCGCGACGACTCCGGGCATCGACAGCGGCCAGATCACCTTGCGGAAGGTCGTGAACGGTGTCGCGTACAGGTCGGCGCCCGCCTCATTGAGCCGCGGATCGATCTTGTCCAGGGCCGCGTAGAGCGGGAGGATCATGAACGGCAGGAAGTTGTAGGTGATGCCGGTGACGACTGCGATCGGGGTGTTGAGGATGCGGTCGGCCGGAAGCAGGTTCAGCGCGTTCATCACCTCGACGATGAAGCTCTCGTCAGCCAGGATCGTCTTCCACGCGTAGGTCCGGATCAGGAACGACGCGAAGAACGGCGCCACGATGAGCACCAGCAGCAGCGCCTTGAACCGGCCGGCCTTGAAGGCGATGAAGTACGCCAGCGGGTAGGCGATCGCAAGGGCCAGCACCGTTGCGATGCCCGCGTAGACGAACGAGCGCAGGTACTGCTCCCCGTAGCGCTCGAGCGCCTCGGTGTAGTTGGCGAAGTCCCAGTTGAAGTAGTAGCCGTCGTCGGGGTTGTCACTGACCGGTGACTGCAGGGAGGTCGAGAACAGGGAGACCAGCGGGATCACGAAGAACACGGCCAGCCAGGCCATGCCCGGCAGGAGCAACCAGTACGGGGTCGAGCGCTTGCTCGGCAGGCCCGTCCCCGGGCTCACGGGCGTGGGTGCGCCGGCGATCTCGATCGCCGGACTGGCGGCGGGGATCTGCACGGGTCAGCTCCCCACGGTCGGCGTGGGCGCAAGCCCCGCCTCCACGTCGGAGGCCGAGTAGTGCCCGACCTCGAGCAGGTCGTCGTCGATGCCGGCATTCAGGTCGTCGCCACCATCGAGGCCGAACGTGTGGCCCGGCTCCCAGGAGACGGTGACCGTGTCGCCGACCACCGGACGATCCGCCGAGCTCATGTTCTGCTCGAAGGCGATGAGCTCCTGCCCCCAGGCCGTCGCGACCAGGTACTGCGTGGACACGCCCACGAACGAGGCATCGGTGATGACCCCGCCCAACGTGTTGCGCCCGGCAGGCACCTCGGCCCCGGACCGGTGCAGGTGCAGCTTCTCCGGTCGGACCCCCAGGATCACCCGGTCGGAGTCGGTGCTCACCTTCGCGGCAGGCAGGGTCAGCACCTGCCCGAACGCCTTCACCGTGACCATGTCACCGCGGCCCACGACGGTCCCCGGGAGCATGTTGGACTGGCCCAGGAAGTTGGCCGCGAACGCGGTGCGGGGCGTGTCGTAGATCTCCTGCGGGGCGCCGAGCTGCTCGATCCGTCCGGAGTTCATCACCGCGATGGTGTCGGCCATCGTCATGGCCTCCTCCTGGTCGTGGGTGACGTGGACGAAGGTGATCCCCACCTCGGTCTGGATCCTCTTCAGCTCGATCTGCATCTGCCGACGGAGCTTGAGGTCCAGGGCGCCCAGGGGCTCGTCGAGCAGCAGGACGTCCGGCCGGTTGATCAGGGCGCGGGCCACGGCCACGCGCTGCTGCTGGCCGCCGGACATCTGGGCGGGCTTGCGGCGCGCCATCGACGTGAGCTCGACGAGCTCGAGCATCGCGTTCACCTGCGCGTCGACGTTCTTCTCACCGCGCCGGCGCAGGCCGAACGCCACGTTCTCGAAGATGTCCATGTGCGGGAACAGGGCGTAGGACTGGAACACCGTGTTGACCGGGCGCTTGTAGGGCTTCAGGGCGGTGATGTCCTGCTCCCCCACCCGGATCATCCCCGCGGTGGGCACCTCGAGGCCCGCGACCATGCGCAGCGTCGTGGTCTTGCCGCAGCCCGAGGGGCCCAGGAGGGCGAAGAACGACCCTGCGGGGATGGTCAGCGACAGGTCGTCGACCGCGGCGTGGTCGCCGTACCGCTTGGTGAGGCGGACCAGGTGGAGGTCCTCGACCTGCTTGGCAGTGTCCGTGGAAGCCATGGCTGATGCTCTCCTGTGCTCGCGGGTGCGGTCAGTTGCCGATGAGGGACTGGAATGCCTGGTCGTACTTGACCTGCTCCGAGGAGGAGAGCGCCTTGAAGATGTGGACGTTGGTGAGGTCGTCCTCCGTGGGGAAGATCAGCGGGTTGTCCACGAGGCTCGGGTCGATCTTCTCCATCGCCTCCCGCGCTCCGGCGACCGGGCAGATGTACTGCACCCACGCGGCAAGCTCAGCGGCGATCTGCGGGTCGTAGTACCAGTCCATGAGCCGCTCGGCGTTGTTCTTGTGCCTGGCCATGGCCGGGACCATCATGTTGTCGGTCCACAGCATCCCGCCGGACTCGGGGATCAGGAAGTTGTACGTGTAGTCCGGGACGTCGAGCGCGGCCACGTCCCCCGACCACGCGATCGCGGCCACCACGTCGCCGGTCTCCATGGCGGCGATGTAGTCGTTGCCCGACACCTGCCGGATCTGGCCGGAGTCGATCTGCTTCTGCAGCTCGGCGATCGCGGCGTTGAAGTCGTCCTCGGTGAAGTCCGCCGGGTCGTTGCCCTGCTCGAGCATGACCAGTCCGACGGAGTCACGCATCTCCGACAGCATCGTGATCCGCCCCTTGAGCGCGGGGTCCCAGAGCTCGGAGATCGTGCGGATCTCGGTCTTGCCCGTGAGCTCCTTGAGCAGCACCTCGTTGAAGCCCAGGCCCGCGTAGCCGGACTGCCAGGGCAGGCTCTGGTCACGCTCGGGGTCGAAGGAGACCCCCTGCAGCGCGGGCAGGAGGTTGCGCGCATTGGGCACCCAGGCGCGGTCGAACTTCTGCGCGTAGCCCTTGCGGATCCACTCCGCGGCCTTCCAGTCGGTCAGCACCACGATGTCGCGGTCGATGTCCTGACCGGCCTCCAGCTGAGGGCGCACCTTGGCGTCGAACTCCGCGTTGTCGTTGATGTCCTCGCGGTAGTCGACCGAGATGCCGGACTGCTCCATGAACCGGTCGAGCGTGGGACGGTTGCCGTCGTCGTCCTCGTCGATGTACGACACCCAGTTGGAGAAGTTCAGCTGCTTGTCGGTGGCCGACTGGTCCGGCTGGGTCTTGGCCGGGATCTCCTCGCCGCTGGTGCTCGAGCTCGTGCGCGGCGGTCGGGCCCCGCAGGCCGCCGCCACCATCGCCGCCCCGCCGATGCCCGCGGCCTGCAGGACGCGCCGGCGTGGCAGCGGGCCGCTGGCCCTGGGGGTGCTCAGATCCGTCATCGTTCCTGCCTTGTCTCGTGGGGTCAGCGGTCGCCGAAGATCGTCCGGTGCCAGTCCTTGCGGACCTCGCCGGTGATGTCGGAGGAGACGTGCTTGATGTTCGTGTACTCCTCGAGGGAGTAGATGCTCATGTCCTTGCCGAACCCCGAGGCCTTGTAGCCACCGTGCGGCATCTCGGAGACGATCGGGATGTGGTCGTTGATCCACACGCACCCCGCCGCGATCTCACGGCTGGCCCGCTGGGCGCGGAAGGTGTTGGTGGTCCAGGCCGAGGCGGCCAGGCCGAAGGGGACATCGTTGGCCAGGGCGATGCCCTCGTCGTCGGTGTCGAAGGGCAGCACCACGAGCACGGGGCCGAAGAGCTCCTCCTGGACGATCTCGGAGTCCTGCGCCGCCCCCACGACCAGCGTCGGCGGGTAGTACGAGCCGCCCGCCAGGTCGCCCCCGGGGATCTCGCCACCGCGCACGACCGTCGCCCCCGCGGCCACCGCGCGCTCGACGTACCCGTGGACGGACTCGCGCTGGCGCATGGACACCAGCGGGCCCTGGTCGGTGGAGGGGTCTGTCGGAGTCACCCAGCCGCACCGTGTCCATGAGCGCTGCCACCTTCTCGACGAAGGCCTCGAGGTGCGGGCGCTGCACGTAGGCGCGGGTGGCGGCGGTGCAGTCCTGGCCGGTGTTGATCAGGGCCCCGGCGATGGCCCCGTTGGCTGCGGCGTCGAGGTCGGCGTCGTCGAAGACCACGAACGGCGCCTTGCCGCCCAGCTCGAGGTGCACCCGCTTGATCGTGCCGGTGGCCAGCTCCATCACGCGCTGGCCGACGGGGGTCGACCCGGTGAACGACACCATCGACACGTCCGGGTGGCTGATCAGCGCCTCGCCGACCGTGCGGCCCGGGCCGGTGAGGACGTTGATCACGCCGGGCGGGATCCCGGCGGCGGCTGCGTCCTCGGCCACCATCAGGGAGGTGAGCGGGGTGATCTCCGCCGGCTTGAGGACGATGGTGTTCCCGGCCGCGACGGCCGGCAGGATCTTCCACATCGCCATCTGCAGCGGGTAGTTCCACGGGGCGATCGATCCCACGACACCGATCGGCTCACGGCGGATCGAGGAGGTGTGCGTCCCGTCGTACTCGGCCTGGGCCATCCCGGTGAGGACCCGGGCAGCCCCGGCGAAGAACCGGACGTTGTCGATGGACCCGGGCACGTCGAACTCGGTCGTGAGCTTGATCGGCTTGCCGGACTGGGCGGTCTCGACCTGCGCGTACTCCTCGGCGCGGGCCTCCATCCGGTCGGCGAGCGCGAGCAGCGCGGCTGACCGCTCCCCCGGCGTGGCGCGCGACCAGCCCGGATACGCGCGACGTGCGGCTGCGACCGCGGCGTCGACGTCGGCGACCGTGGCCTCCCCCAGCGTGGCGACGATCGAGCCGTCCGCAGGGTTGCGGACCTCGACGCGGGCACCGCTGCCCGGCTGATGACGACCGTCGATGAACTGGCCGAGAAGCGGCACGCCGGCCTCCCTCACTCCGCGCGGGCCCCGTGGGGCTGCGCATCTACGGTTTTCGTGAATATTCACGGACCCTCGAACGGTTTCCGTCGTGGATCATGCGGTGGGCGCACGATAACGGAAGGTGTCTCCGGTGACAACTCCACACGCCGCGACGGTGAACATCGGCACCTCGGGCTGCCGACCGGCGCACATGCCGCGGGGGCGGCGGGTCACCCCACCGCCCCCCGCGCCGGTGGGCTCCTACGGCGTGACGATGCGCTCCGCCTCGGGCGACTCACCCTTGCTGAAGGCCACGATGTTCTCGGTCGTGACCCGGGCGATCTCGTCGAGCGCCTCCTTGGTGAGGAAGGCCTGGTGTGCGGTCACGATCACGTTCGGGAAGGTCATCAGCCGGGCCAGGACGTCATCGGCCATCACCTCGCCGGAGAGGTCCTCGAAGAACTTGCCCTCCTCCTCCTCGTAGACGTCGAGTCCGACTCCCCCGACCTGTCCGGTCTTGAGGGCCTCGATGAGGGCCACGGTGTCCACCAGCGCCCCGCGGGAGACGTTGATCAGGATCACCCCGGGCTTGAGCGCGGCCAGGACGAGGTCGTTGATGATGTGGTGGGTCTCCGGGAACAGCGGGACGTGCAACGAGACGATGTCAGCCTCGACGCCGATCTCGCTGAGCGTGACGTACTCCAGGCCCTGCTCCTTCGCCCATGCCGCGTCCGGGTAGGGATCCCACATGATCACGCGCATCCCGAAGCCCTTGAAGATCTGGCCGGCGATCTTGCCGATCTTGCCCGTGCCGATCAGCCCGACGGTCTTGCCGTGCATGTCGAAGCCCACGAGGCCGTCGAGGGTGAAGTTCATGTCCCGCACGCGGCGGTTGGCCTGGGGGATGTGCCGGTTGAGGGCCAGGGCCAGGGTCACCGCGTGCTCGGCGACTGCGTACGGGGAGTAGGCGGGCACGCGGGCCACGAGGATGCCGTGGTCGGCGGCGGCCTGCAGGTCGACACCGTTGAAGCCGGCGCAGCGCAGGGCGATCATCTTCACGCCCTTGGCCGCCAGCACCTCGATGACCTCACGGGTCACCTTGTCGTTGACGAAGACGCAGACCACGTCGACGTCGTCGCCCACCGTCTCGACGGTGTCCGCGTTGAGCCGGAACTCGCGGAACTTGGGGGTGAACCCGGCAGCGATCAGGGTCTCGCCGATGTGCTCGCGGTCGTACTTCTTGGTGTCGAACATGGTCACGTTGGTCATGGCCTGAACGCTAGTGGCGGGCTGATGCCTGTTGCCATCCCAGCAGTGGCCCGGGAGGCACCCATGGGGCCGTCATGTGGCAGGGTGCCGACATGACCGGGTCCCGACGTCCCCTGTGGTCGGCGGGTGCCTGGCTCCCGGCCCTGGCACTGGCCACCTCGGCCGCGCTCGGTGGGCTGGCCGGATGCAGCAACCCCGCCTCGTCGCCGGTGACCGAGTCACCGGTGACGCGGGCGTTGCTCATCCCCCCGCTGGAGGACGGCCGGGTCTCGGGGGACCTGCGCACCTACGACCTGGATGTCCAGGAGGGGACCACCGACTTCGGGGTGGGCGGGCCGACGGACACCTACGGCGTGAACCAGTCCTACCTGGGACCCACCCTGCGGATGACGACGGGTGATGACGTCCGCATGGAGGTCCACAACGGCCTCGACACCGTGACCACGCTGCACTGGCACGGGATGCACGTGCCGGCGAGCGATGGACGGCGGGCCGCACCAGCTCCTCGACCCCGGCCAGACCTGGTCACCGCAGTGGCAGGTGCGCCAGCCGGCCGCGACCCTCTGGTACCACGCCCACCCCCATGGACAGACCGCCGACCAGGTGTACCGGGGCGTCGCCGGGATGATCCTCGTCGAGGACCCCACGGGTGGACCGGACCTGCCCGACGAGTACGGGGTGGACGACATCCCTGTGATCGTGCAGGACAAGTCCTTCGACTCCGACGGACAGCTCGAGTTCGACCAGCGCGGACCGAGCTCGACGGGCTTCCTCGGCGACACGGTGATGGTCAACGGGACGATCGGCGCCTACCTCGACGTGCCCACCACCCGCGTGCGGCTGCGGCTGCTGAACGCCTCCACCGCCCGCATCTACCGGTTCGGGCTCTCCGACGACCGCCGGTTCGACCTCGTCGGCACCGACGGGGGCCTGCTGACCGCTCCGGTGTCGCTGGACCGGATCCAGCTGTCCCCGGGTGAGCGCGCCGAGATCGTGGTCACGATGACCCCCGGCGAGACGGTCGAGCTGCGCAACCACTCCCCCGAGTTCGGCGGCCGCGTGGCGGGCAACTCCCGGTTCGGCACCGGCGACTACCGGGTGCTCGAGCTGCGCGCCGCGGACGCGCTTGCGGCAGTCGCCTGAGGTGCCGGTGGCCCTGGCCTCGTTCTCGCGGACGCCCGAGTCGGCAGCCGATCGCACGCGCACCTTCACGATCAACGCCCAGATCATCAACCGGCGCCCCGTGGACATGGGCCGCATCGACGAGGTCGTCCCGCTGGACGCCACCGAGGTGTGGGTGCTGCGCAACCGCGACCCGCAGCCGCACAACTTCCACGTGCACACCGTGCAGTTCCAGGTGCTCGACATCGACGGCACAGCTCCCCCGCCGGAGCTGGCCGGCTGGAAGGACACCGTCTACCTGGCGCCGGGCTCCGAGGTGCGGATCATCGCGTCGTTCACCGACTACGCCGACCCGAGCATGGCCCTACATGTACCACTGCCACCTGCTGTGGCACGAGGACTCCGGACTGATGGGCCAGTTCGTGGTCGTGGCCCCCGGCCAGACCCCGGTGCCCCCCACGGACCCCTACCCGGAGCACTGACTGTCATCGATCCGGCAGTTGGAGTGCCGGATCGATGACACAACGTCGCAGGCCGTCAGCCCTCGTCGAGGCTGATCATCACGTGCTTGATGCGCGTGTAGTCCTCGAAGCCGTACATCGACAGGTCCTTGCCGTAGCCGGAGTGCTTGAACCCACCGTGCGGCATCTCGGCGACCAGCGGGATGTGGGTGTTGATCCACACCGCGCCGAAGTGCAGGTACTTGGCCATCCGCATGCCGCGGGCGAGGTCCTTGGTCCAGACCGAGGAGGCCAGGCCGTAGGGCACGTCGTTGGCCCAGTGCAGCGCCTGGGCCTCGTCGGCGAAGCGCTGCACGGTCATGACCGGCCCGAAGATCTCGTTCTGGACCATCTCGTCGTCCTGGCGCAGGCCGGACACGACCGTCGGCTCGATGAAGAAGCCGCGATCGCCCTGGCGGACGCCGCCCGCCACGATCTCGGCGTGCTCCGGGGTCCGTGCGAGGAACCCGAGGACCTGCTCCATCTGGCGCTCGTTGTTCATGGGTGGGACGAGGGCGTCGGCGTCGCTCGGCCCGCCGACGAAGGTCGTGGCGGTGTTGCGCGCCTGCTCGGCCAGGGCCGCGACGAACTCGTCGTGGATCGCGTCGGCGACCAGCACGCGCGTGGCCGCGGTGCAGTCCTGCCCGGCGTTGAAGTACCCCGCCACGGCCAGCCACTCGGCGGCGGCAGCGATGTCGGCGTCCTCGAAGACCACGACCGGGGCCTTGCCGCCGAGCTCGAGGTGCACCCGCTTGACGTCCTGGGCCGCAGTGCCCGCCACCGCCATGCCGGCACGCACCGAGCCGGTGATCGACACCATGTCCGGTCGCTTGTTCTCCACCAGGGCCTGGCCGGTGGTCCGGTCGCCGGTGATGACGTTGAGCACGCCGGCGGGGAGCACGTCGGCGAACAGCTCGGCCATCCGCACGGTGGTCACCGGGGTGGTGTCCGACGGCTTGAGCACCACCGTGTTGCCCGCGGCGATCGCGGGGGCGAACTTCCAGACGGCCATCATCATCGGGTAGTTCCACGGGGTCACCTGGCCGATGACGCCCACGGGCTCGCGGCGGATGATCGAGGTGTAGCCCTTCATGTACTCGCCACTGGCCCGGCCCTCGAGGATCCGGGCGGCGCCGGCGAAGAAGCGGATCTGGTCGACCATCGGCGGGATCTCCTCCGAGGCCGTGACCGCGATCGCCTTGCCGGTGTTCTCGCTCTCCAGCGCGATGAGCTCCTCTGCGTTCGCCTCGACGAGGTCGGCGATCTTCAGCAGGGCCGCCTGCCGCTCGGACGGCGTCGTCTGGCTCCAGGACTCGAAGGCATCCGACGCTGCCCGGTAGGCACGGTCGACATCCTCGGCGTTGGACACCACCGCCTGGGCGAAGACCTCACCGGTGGTCGGGTTGACCAGGTCGGAGGTCTGGCCCGAGACGGAGTCGACGGACTCACCGTTCACGAAGTTGCGGATGGTGCGGCTCACTGGTTCTCCTTCGGCGCGGCAGGCGTGTGCGGGGGCGGGATCGGCGCGGCGACGGGCACGGCGCAGATGAGGCGCGAGTGTAGCCCAGCAGCACCGCTCAGCGCACCCGCGCGACGTCACTATTCGTGGCTCAGCGCGGATCATCATACGTATTCCGCAGAATTCCAGCCCGTGCGCCACCGTTTCGCTTGCTTGTTGCCGTGTTGTGCGCTTCGATGACCCCCATGCTCCAGTCGCCACGCCCGCGGGCAGTGCCCCTCGATGACACAGCCAAGGCCATCGTCGAGCAGTTGCAGCAGGATGGTCGCCGCGCCTACGCGACCATCGGGCGCGCCGTCGGGCTCTCCGAGGCCGCCGTCCGCCAGCGGGTCGCGCGCCTGGTCGAATCCGGTGTGATCCAGATCGTGGCCGTCACCGACCCCATGCAGGTCGGGTTCCCCCGTGCGGCGATGGTCGGCATCCGCGTCGACGGCGACATCAGCGAGGTCGCCGACCGCCTGGCCGAGCTCGAGGAGGTCGACTACCTGGTGATCACCGCCGGCGGCTTCGACATCCTGGCCGAGGTGGTCTGCGAGGACGACGAGCACCTGCTGGAGATCATGAACGGCAGGATCCGAGCCGTCCCGGGAGTCCGCAGCACCGAGACGTTCGTCTACTTGAAGCTGCGCAAGCAGATCTACACATGGGGTACCCGATGACCATCAGCGAGATGTCCTTCTCCGAATCGGGCGACGACGCCCTGGCCGACAAGGCCCGCGACCGGCTGTGGATGCACTTCACCCGGCACTCGGTCTACGAGGACGGCGCCGGCCATGTGCCGATCATCGTCCGGGGTGAGGGGGCGCGGATCTGGGACGACCAGGGGAGGTCCTACCTCGATGGTCTGGCCGGGCTGTTCACCGTGCAGGTCGGCCACGGCCGCAGGGAGATCGCCGAGGCGATGGCCAGGCAGGCCGAGCAGCTCGCCTTCTTCCCGCTGTGGTCCTACGCGCACCCGACCGCCATCGAGCTGGCCGACCGCTTCGGGCAGCTGGCCCCGACGGACATCAACCGCACCTTCTTCACCAGCGGTGGCGGCGAGGCCGTCGAGTCGGCCTGGAAGCTGGCCAAGCAGTACTACAAGCTCACCGGCAAGCCCACCAAGCACAAGGTGATCAGCCGCAACGTCGCCTACCACGGCACCCCGCAGGGAGCCCTGTCGATCACCGGCATCCCGGCGGCCAAGACGCCGTTCGAGCCCCTGGTCCCGGGCGGCATCAAGGTGCCGAACACCAACTTCTACCGCGCCGAGCACCACGCCGACGACATCGAGGCCTACGGTCGCTGGGCGGCCGACCGGATCGCCGAGGCCATCGAGTTCGAGGGCCCGGAGAGCGTGGCCGCGGTGTTCCTCGAGCCGGTGCAGAACTCCGGCGGCTGCTTCCCGCCGCCCCCCGGGTACCTCGAGCGGGTCCGTGCGATCTGCGACCAGTACGACGTGCTCCTCGTCGCTGACGAGACCATCTGCGCGATGGGCCGCATCGGCGACTACTTCGCGATGAACCGCTTCGGGGTGCAGCCCGACATCATCACGTTCGCCAAGGGCCTGACCTCCGGGTACTCCCCCATGGGCGCGATGATGGTCCACGACCGGCTGTTCGAGCCGTTCCGGCATGGCACGACGACGTTCCTGCACGGCTACACCTGGGGCGGGCACCCCGTCTCGGCCGCGGCTGCGCTGGCCAACCTCGACATCTTCGAGCGCGAGGGCCTCAACGCCCACGTGCAGGCCAACGAGGGTGCCTTCCGGGCCACCCTGGAGAAGCTGCTCGACCTGCCCATCGTCGGCGACGTGCGCGGGGCGGGGTACTTCTACGGCATCGAGCTGGTCAAGGACAAGGCCACCAAGGAGACGTTCACCGATGCGGAGGCCGAGCGCCTGCTGCGCGGGTTCCTGTCCAAGGCGCTGTTCGACGCCGGGCTGTACTGCCGGGCCGACGACCGTGGCGACCCCGTCATCCAGCTGGCCCCCCCGCTGATCATCGGCCAGCCGGAGTTCGACGAGATCGAGGCCATCCTGCGCACTGTCCTGACCGAGGGCATGGAGCTGCTCTAGGCGGGCGAGGAGCCAGCATGAACGATCCCACGACCGGTTCCGGCACATCCCGGACGACCCCGTCTCGCCACGCCGACCGCACGTCGCACGACCGTGCGGCGGCGGACGCGATCCTGGCCGACGCCCTCGTGGGGCACCTCGGCGTCGTCCACGCCGATGGCGCCCCGGTGGTCCTCCCCGTCGCGGTGGCCCCCGACGGCGACCGGGTGCTGTTCCACGGCTCGACCGGCTCACGGATGTTCCGGGCGCTCGCCGCGGGTGCTCCTGCGTGCCTGACCGTCACGCACGTCGATGGGCTGGTGCTGGCCCGCAGCGCGTTCGAGTCGAGCATGAACTACCGCTGCCTGGTCGTGCTGGGCACCGCTGAGGTGCTCGAGGGGGCCGCCAAGGAGGCTGCCCTGCGCACCCTCACCGAGCACCTCACCCCCGGCCGATGGGAGTCGCTGCGCCCGATGATCGCCAAGGAGGTCGCCGCCACGACCGTCCTCGCGCTGCCCCTGGTGGAGTTCTCCGTGAAGGCGCGCACCGGCGGGCCCGACGACCCCGAGGACGCGGCGTGGCCGATCTGGGCCGGCCAGCTGCCCATCCGGGCCACGGCCGGAGCCCCGATCCCGGAGCCCTCGAGCACGGACCGACCACACCCCGACCTGCCCCGCCTGCTGCGATGAGCGACCTGCGCTCGGTGTCGATGTGGTGGGACACCGTGGGCGAGGTCCCCGCCCCGCGGGCGCCCCTGGACGGCGACCTCGACGTCGACGTGGCCATCGTCGGCGCCGGCTACACGGGCCTGTGGACCGCGTACTACCTGGCCCGGGCCGCCCCCGGGACCCGGATCGCGGTCATCGAGGCCAACGTCGCCGGGTTCGGAGCCAGCGGCCGCAACGGGGGCTGGTGCTCCGCACTGTTCCCCGCGTCCCTGGACAGGATCGCCCGCACGAGCTCGCGGCGGGCCGCACTGGCGATGCAGCACGCGATGCACGACACCGTCGACGAGGTCGGGCACGTGGCGGCGACCCATGGACTGGACATCGACTGGGCCAAGGGCGGCACCGTGGGCCTGGCCCGGACGCCCGTCCAGCTGGACCGGGCGCGCGAGGAGATCGCGCACTGGCGCTCCTGGGGCTTCGGCGCCGCGGACTACCGGATGCTGGACGCCGACGAGGCCCAGGACCGCGCCGGAGCGACCTCCGTCCTGGGGGCCACCTACACCCCGCACTGTGCGGCGATCCATCCCGCCAAGCTCGCCCGTGGGCTGGCTGGGCTCGTGGAGGCCGCGGGCGTGCGCATCTACGAGGGCACCCCCGCCACCGGCATCGAGCCGGGCGTCGTGCGCACGCCGCTCGGTGACGTCCGAGCGCCGCACGTCGTGCGCGCCATGGAGGGGTTCACGCCGCGTCTCGCCGGGCATCGGCGCACGGTGCTGCCGGTCTACTCGCTGATGCTGGCCACGGAGCCGCTGCCCGAGGAGGTCTGGGGTCGCATCGGACTCGCGGCGCGCGAGACGTTCAACGACGGCCGGCACCTGATCATCTACGGGCAGCGCACCGCGGACGGCCGGCTGGCCTTCGGCGGCCGCGGAGCCCCCTACCACTTCGGCTCCAGGATCGATCCGGCCCACGACCGGGTGCCGAGCGTCCACGAGGGACTGTGGCAGACCCTGACTGAGATGTTCCCCGAGGTCGCGCCGTTCCGGGTCACCCACCGCTGGGGTGGCCCGCTGGGGATCCCGCGTGACTGGTACGCCTCGTGCGGCCTCGATCGCCGGACCGGGCTGGCGTGGGCCGGCGGCTACGTCGGCGATGGGGTCGGCACCTCCAACCTCGCCGGGCGGACCCTCGCCGACCTGATCACCGGAACCCCCTCCGATCTGACCGCGCTCCCCTGGGTCAACCACCGTTCGCGGCCCTGGGAGCCCGAGCCCCTGCGCTGGCTCGGCGCGAACGGGGGGTTGACCGTGATGACCTCCGCGGACGCGGCCGAGGCCCGGTCCGGTCGTCCGGCGCGACGGGCAGCGCTGTTCGAGCGGTTCCTCGGTCACTGACAACCCCGGCGCGGTGAGCCCCCCGCATTGAGTCCGGCCGGCAGCAGGACCACGATGGCTCCTGTGGACATCACTCCCGTTGACCCGCCTGCCCCCCGACCCGACGCCGATGCGGTGGTCGATCGTGCGGTCGCCCGCGCCGCCCGCTGGATGTCCGACGCGCAGGGCCAGCGCACCCACCGGGAGAAGGCCAACCGCCGGCGGCTCACGCGACTGCTCAAGGACCCCGCCGGCCTGCCGGTGACGATGGCCCTCACCGACGAGGTCATGAGGATCTCCGATCCCCGTCGGGCTGCCGCCACGCTGCGCTCCGCCGCTGCGTCGTCCAACCCCCGGGCGCTGGGCGTGCGCGACCACGTCGGCCTGCGCGCCGTGGGGAGGCTGTCGGCCCTGGCGCCGGACCCGTCGATGAGGCTCGTCCACTGGCAGATCCGCGACGCCTCCACCGGCATCATCCTTCCGGCCGAGCAGTCCCGGCTGCGCAAGCACCTGGAGCGGCGCGCGGCCGAGGGGGCTCGGCTCAACATCAACGTCCTGGGCGAGGCCGTGCTCGGCGAGGACGAGGCCACCCACCGCCTCGACCGGGTCATCGAGATGCTCACCCGCCCGGAGGTCACCTACATCTCGGTGAAGATCTCGGCGATCGCCGCACAGCTGAGCACCTACGACCACGAGGGGTCCGTGGCGCGCGTGGCCGAGCGCCTGCGCCGGCTCTACCGGGCGGCCCGGGCCACGTCGCCGCACACGTTCGTGAACCTCGACATGGAGGAGTACCGCGACCTCGCCCTGACCGTCGACGTGTTCACCGCGGTCCTGGCTGAGGAGGAGTTCCTCGGCCTGGAGGCGGGGATCGTCCTGCAGGCCTACCTGCCCGAGAGCCACGGGGTCTTCGAGCAGCTGCTGGCGTGGGCGCGCGCCCGACGCGAGCAGGGCGGTGCGCCGATCAAGGTCCGGATCGTCAAGGGCGCCAACCTCGCGATGGAGACCGCCGAGGCCCAGATCCACGGCTGGACACCGGCGCCGTACGGCTCCAAGGCCGACGTCGACGCCTCGTGGAAGCGCCTCGTCGATGCCGCTGTGCGGCCGGAGAACGCCGACGCCGTGCGCATCGGGATCGCCAGCCACAACCTGTTCGACCTCGCCTGGTCGCTGGAGGTCGCCGCGCTGCGTGGGGTCAGCGACCAGATCGACATCGAGATGCTCGAGGGCATGGCCAATGCCGAGGCCCTGGCCATCATCCACGACGTCGGCTCGGTGCTGCTCTACGCACCCGTCACCTCCCGCGACGACTTCGCCTCGGCCGTGGCCTACCTGGTCCGGCGCCTGGACGAGAACACTGCGCCGGAGAACTTCCTGCGCGCGTCCTTCGACCTCACCGTCGGCTCGCCGACGTTCGCCGAGCAGGAGCGCCGCTTCCGCGAGGCCGTGAGCGCCCGGCACACCCTGTCCACCGAGTCCCGCCGGCACGGCCCGCCCCCGCAGGTCGCCCCGGAGCCCGAGACCGAGGGGCTCTTCAGGAACGAGACCGAGATCGACGTGACCCGCCCGGAGGAGCGCCAGGGGATCGCCGCGGCGCTGAACCGGCACTCCCGCGACTGGGACCGGCCGGTTCCCGTGGTGGTGGCGGGCAGCGAGCGCACCGACGGCGCCGTGGAGGGCACCAACCCCAGCGCCGAGGGCGCCCCCTGGTACACGTACACCGTTGCGACCGCCGAGCTCGTCGACGAGGCCGTCGCCGCCGCCCGGGGCGCGGTCGGGGGCTGGGACTCCCGCGGACCCCGGGAGCGCGCCCGGATCCTCTGGGAGGCCGCACGGGTCATGCGCGAGGAGCACCATGACACCTTGGCCGTGATGTCGCTCGATGCCGGCAAGACCATGGACCAGGGCATCCCCGAGGTGACCGAGGCCATCGACTTCGCGCGCTACTACGGCCGCTCGGCGATCCGCACGCTCGAGGGCGCCGCGCCCAGCAGCCCCGTCGGGGTGGTCGTGGTCGTCCCCCCGTGGAACTTCCCCTACGCCATCCCCGCGGGTGGGGTCCTGGCGGCACTGGCCGCAGGCAACGCGGTCATCCTCAAGCCCGCACCGGAGACCGTGGCCACAGCGTGGGTGCTCGTCCAGCAGCTGTGGCGTGCCGGGGTCCCGCGCGACGTCCTGCAGTTCGTGCCCACCCGCGACGACGAGGTGGGCCAGCACCTGGTGACCCATCCGGGCGTCGACGCGGTGATCCTCACCGGCTCGTTCGCCACCGCCCGGATGTTCACCGCCTGGCGGCCCGACCTGCGCCTCATGGCCGAGACCTCGGGCAAGAACGCGCTGCTGATCTCCGCGACCGCCGACATCGATGCTGCGGTCAAGGACCTCGTGGCCTCCGCGTTCGGGCACGCCGGGCAGAAGTGCTCGGCGGCCAGCCTCGCGATCGTCGAGGCCTCGATCCACGACAACCCCGCGTTCCTGCGCCAGCTGCGCGATGCCGTCACCTCCGAGGTCGTCGGCGCCGGGACGGACCCGGCCACGGTGATCGGCCCGATCATCCGACCGGCCGAGGGCCCGCTGCTGCGCGCCCTCACCACCCTGGAGCCGGGCGAGTCCTGGTTGGTGGCGCCGCGGCAGCTCGACGAGACCGGGCACATGTGGAGCCCCGGGGTGAAGATCGGTGTGCAGCCCGGCTCGTGGACGCACCTGACCGAGTGGTTCGGCCCGGTGCTGGGCGTGATGCGGGCCCCCGACCTCGACACCGCCATCGCATGGCAGAACGCCGTCGAGTACGGCCTCACCGCTGGGATCCATGCGCTGGATGTCGGCGAGTGCGAGACCTGGATCGAGCGCATCCAGGCCGGCAACGCCTACGTCAACCGCGGGACGACCGGGGCGGTGGTCAACCGTCAGCCGTTCGGCGGCTGGAAGAAGTCCGCCGTCGGCCCCACGGCGAAGGCCGGCGGCGAGAACTACGTGGCCTGCCTGCGCGACTGGGCGCCCGGTGAGACCGCGCTGACCAACGACGACGTCCAGGCGTGGTGGGAGAGCATCGGCAGCGCCGCCCGCGACCTGACTGGCCTCACGGTCGAGCGCAACCTGATCCGCTACCGCCCGATGGGCACGCCGATCCTCGTCCGCGTCGATGCCGGCACCCGCTCGGCCGACCTCGAGTCGGTGCGGCGCCTCGCCGCCCGGACCGGCACCCGGATCGTGCTGAGCTGCGCGACCTCGCGCGGAGCGGACACGGCGGTCGAGTCCGTCGAGGAGGCGGTGAGGCGCGTCGCCGGCGGCCAGGTCAGTCGGGTCCGGTGGCTCTCCGCGGAGGACCCCGGGGACCTCGCGCTCGTGGGCCTCGATGCCGGGGTCAGCGTCGACCGCCGACCCCTCGCGGCCGCCGTGGCCGTGGAGGGCCCGCGCTGGATGCACGAGCAGAGCGTGTGCGTCACCGCACACCGCTACGGCAACGTGGGCGCCGGCCCCCAACCCCGCGTCCCCGGCGCCCAGTGACCCCCACAGCCGCGATTCGCGATCTTGGGCGCGATCCGGCCACATGTGGCCGGATCGCGCCACGCATTGGCCGATCTGGACCGGACTCGGGTGGCGCGTCGGATCGTTCGCTCGGTTTGCCGAGGTCCGCTCGCGGGTAGTGGATCAGGATGCAGGCCTTCCGCGCGATCTTCCGCCACCCGGGGACGGTGGGGATGACGCTGTCGGCATTCGTGGGGCGGTTCCCCATGGCGATGCTGGGCCTGGCCATCACCATGCTCGTGGTCACCGAGACCGGCTCCTACGGGAAGGCCGGTGCCGTGGCCGCGTCGATCACCCTCGCCGGGGCCGTCGGAGGCCCGGTCGGGGCCCGTCTGGCCGATCGCTTCGGCCAGCACCGCGTGATCCCCCCGCTGATCGGGGTGCACATCCTGACCGTGGCCGGCCTCACGATCGCCGTGATGGCCGGCACCCCCATGCTGCTGTGGCTGGCCCTGGGAGTGCTCGCCGGGCTGTCCGGGCCGAACCTGGGCGCCATGGTGCGCACCCGGTGGGCGGGGATCACCGACGGTCCGGACGAGCTCACCTCGGCGTTCGCGCTGGAGTCGACCCTCGATGAGGTGGCGTTCGTCCTCGGACCGCCGCTGGCCACCGCCCTCGCCGTGGCGATCGCGCCCTGGTCGGCGATCGTGACGGGGCTGCTGCTCGCCGGGTCCGGCGCCCTGGCCCTGGCCGCCCAGCGGTCCACCGAGCCCGAGCCCACGCCCCGCACCGGGCTGCACGGCCCTGCCGTGTGGCGCTCGGGCACCCTGCAGGTCCTGACGCTGCTCATGGTCCTGATGGGCGCGATCTTCGGGGCGCTGGAGGTGTCCACCGTCGCGTTCGCCCAGGAGGCCGACGCCGTCTGGGCCACCGGATGGCTGTTGGGCGTCTTCGCCCTCTCCAGCGGGCTCACCGGGCTGTTCCTCGGCGCCCGCCCCGGCGGCTGGCGCCTGTCCAGCCAGGTGCTCGTGGGCACCGTGACGCTCGCCCTGGCCACGGCTGTGGTCCCCTTCATCGGCGGGCTCGGCTGGTACGCGGCGGGCATGTTCGCGGCCGGGCTCGGGGTGTCCGCGGTGATGATCGGCGCCATGCAGATCATCGAGCGCGCGTTGCCGCGCACCCGACTCACCGAGGCCCTGGCCCTGGCGATCTCCGGGGTCCTGATCGGCTCGGCCGGCGCCGTGGCGCTCGCCGGGGTGCTGATCGATGCCGGCGGCTCGTCCTGGGGCCTGGCGGTCGGCTCCGTGTCCGCCCTCGCTGGCCTGGTCGTGGCTGCGCTCGCGCGCCCAGCCCTGAGCCGCGCGGAGCGCCCGGTCCAGACCGTGCACCTGCAGGGGCCGCAGGCGGATGCCCTCGACACGGGGAGCGCGCCGGGACCGGACAACCCGACGCGTCCAGCCGCTGGTCTCACGACCGTGCCAGCGGCGCTCCCGGTGGAGTCGGACGCCGGAACAGCCCCTCCTGCGTGATCGAGATCATCAGCTCGCCGTTGCGGTCGAACATCCGGCCGCGCGCGAACCCCAGACCCCGCTCGGCCGCGGGCGAGGCCGTCACGTAGAGGGCCCATTCGTCGGCCCGGTAGGGACGGTGGAACCACATCGCGTGGTCGAGGCTGGCGACCTCGAGGTCCCCGGACCCGACGTAGTACCCGTGCCGGCGCTGGACGGCGTCGAGCAGGGTCGCATCCGAGAAGTACGCGGCCACGCACACGTGCAGCAGCGGGTCCTCAGGCATGGGTCCGTCGGCCCGGAACCAGACGACGTCCTCCCCCGGGTAGTCCTCGCCGCCCTCGCCTCGCGTGGGGTGGTCCGGGTAGGCATCGCCCCACCACGCGACCAGCTGCTTGCCGAGCCCGCGGACCGGGCGGATGTCCACCGGCGGGGTGATCTCCACGAGGATCGGAGGCAGCTGGTCCACATGCGGCTCCATCAGCTCGGCCAGCGAGGGCAGCCCCTCGGGGCCGGGGACCTCGCGGGCCCGGGTGGTGTGCGCGATCGGCGTGGCCTCGGGCACGTGGAACGACGCGGACATGGCGAAGGTCACCTTCCCGTGCTGGTGGGCCAGCACCCGGCGCACGCTGAACCCGCGACCGTCGCGCATCCGCTCGACGTGGAACTCGACGGGTTGGGTGGGGTCCCCGGGGCGCAGGAAGTAGGCGTGCAGCGAGTGCACGTAGCGCTCCGGGTCCACGGTGCGCCCGGCAGCGACCAGCGCCTGGGAGGCCACCTGACCGCCGAAGATCCGGGTGTACGTGACGGGGTGGCTGATCCCGATGAACACATCCCCACGGCGCTCGAGGTCCAGCAGCTCGAGCAGGGAGTCGATCGGGTACTGGGGCACCCGCAGATCGTGTCAGGGATCGCGCACGCACGGCGGATGGACGCGCCCCACCCCCGCAACGCCCCCGCCCCGGCACCCGCCGCCGCGGCACCGGCCGTGTGGATATTGGATCCAATCTGGTACGGTGCTCGCACCCGACTCCCGAGGTGACCGATGACCACGACCCAGCCCCTGTCCGCGACCGAGCTGTACGCGGTCGACACCCTGCTCAGCGCCGAGCAGGTCGAGATCCGCGACACCGTGCGCCGGTTCGCCGACGAGCACCTGCGCCCGCACCTGGCCGGACTGGTTCGAGGCCGGCGAGCTGCCCGTCCGCGACCTGGCCCGCGAGCTCGGCGCGCTCGGGGTGCTGGGCATGCACCTCGAGGGGTACGGGTGCGCGGGCACCGATGCCACCTCCTACGGCCTGGCGTGCCTGGAGCTGGAGGCCGCCGACTCGGGGATCCGCTCGCTGGTCAGCGTCCAGGGGTCCCTGGCGATGTTCGCGATCCACGAGTACGGGTCCGAGGAGCAGCGCCAGCAGTGGCTGCCCGGGATGGCCGCCGGTGAGCTGATCGGCTGCTTCGGCCTGACCGAGCCTGACGCCGGCTCGGACCCCGGGTCGATGCGCACGACCGCCATCCGCCACGGCGATGACTGGGTGCTGTCGGGGACGAAGATGTGGATCACCAACGGCTCGGTCGCGGACGTGGCCGTCGTGTGGGCGCGCGCCGAGGGGACAATCCGCGGATTCGTCGTCCCCACGGACACCCCCGGCTTCACCGCCCGATCGATCCCGCACAAGCTCAGCCTGCGCGCGTCGGTCACCTCCGAGCTGGTCCTCGACGGCGTCCGTCTCCCGGCGGACGCCATGCTGCCCGGCGCCCGCGGGCTGTCCGGGCCCCTCGGCTGCCTGGCCGAGGCCCGGTACGGGATCGTCTTCGGCTCCATCGGCGCCGCCCGCGACTGCCTCGAGACGGCCGTGGACTACGCGGGCACCCGCGCGCAGTTCGGCCGGCCGATCGCCGGATTCCAGCTGACCCAGCGCAAGCTGGCCGAGATGGCCGTGGCGGTCGGCAACGGCCACCTGCTCGCCCTGCACCTGGGCCGCCTGAAGGACGCCGGCGCCCTCACGCCCCAGCAGGTCAGCGTCGGCAAGTTCCACAACGTCTCCGCCGCGCTGGAGGTCGCGCGGGAGGCCCGGGCGATCCTCGGGGGCAACGGGATCTCGCTGGAGTACCCGGTGATCCGGCACATGGTGAACCTCGAGAGCGTCTACACCTACGAGGGAACTCACGACATCCACACGCTGGTCATCGGCCAGGCGCTCACCGGGATCGCCGCCTACCGATGAGCGGCGCACCCACGGGTCCGTTGGCGGGGCTGCGCGTGGCCGACTTCAGCCGGGTGCTGGCCGGGCCCTACGCCACGATGATGCTGGGCGACCTCGGCGCCGAGGTCATCAAGGTGGAGCGCCCGCCGCGGGGGGACGACACCCGCTCCTGGGGGCCGCCGCACGCCGCGGACGGCACGTCCACCTACTTCCAGTCGGTGAACCGCAACAAGACCTCGGTGTGGCTCGACCTGGACGACCCGACGGACCGCGCCGAGGCGTGGGAGCTGGCCACCTCCGCCGACGTGCTCGTCGAGAACCTCGCGCCCGGGGCGATGGCGCGCTTCGGCCTCGACCACCCCACCGTCGCCGCCGCCAACCCCGCCGTGGTCTACGCCTCGATCTCCGGCTTCGGGGCCGGGGCCGGCGCGGCCCTGCCCGGCTATGACCTGCTCGTCCAGGCCATGGGCGGGTTGATGAGCATCACCGGACCCTCGCCGGACCAGCCGACCAAGGTCGGCGTGGCCCTCGTCGACGTGATCACCGGGCTGCACGCCACGGTCGGGATCCTGGCGGCCCTGCACGAGCGCCGCCTCAGCGGACGCGGCCAGCACGTCTCGGTCAACCTGCTCAGCTCGACGCTGTCGGCCCTGGTGAACCAGGCGCAGGCCGTGGTCGGAGCCGGGGCCGTGCCGCGGGCGATGGGCAACGCCCACCCGAGCATCGCGCCCTACGAGACCCTGCCGACGGCGGACGGCACGCTCGTCGTCGCGGTGGGCAACGACCGGCAGTTCGGATCCCTCTGCGAGGTCCTCGGACTCGACCTGGCCGGCGATCCCGACTACGCGACCAACCCCGCCCGGGTGGCCCACCGGGAGCCGCTCGCCGCCCGGCTCGGCGAGGTCCTGGCCACCCGCCCGACTGCCGAGTGGATCCCGGTGCTGACGTCCGCCGGCGTCCCTGCCGGGCCCGTGAACGACATCCCCGCCGCGCTGGACCTCGCTCGTGCGCTCGGCCTGGCCCCCATCGCCCTGGCCGACGGCGTGCCGACGGTGGCGAACCCGATCACCCTGTCCCGCACGCCGGTCGACTACCGAACGGCTCCCCCGAGCCCGCCCGCGGGGTCGACCGATGCCTGAGTTCCAGCGCCCGCCGACCGCACAGGAGGCGGTGCTCGTCGAGGTGCGCGCGCGGATCCTCCGCGGGGACATCGCGCCGGGAGCCGCCGTGCGCCAGGAGGACCTCGCCGCGTCCCTGGGGGTCAGCCGGGTCCCGGTGCGTGAGGCCCTGCGGATGCTCGAGTCCGAGGGCCACGTCACCTATGTCGCGCACCGCGGCTACCGCGTGACCGAGCTCGACCTCGACGATCTCGAGGAGATCTACCACCTCCGGGCGCTCATCGAGGACGACCTGGCCCGCCGGGCGCTGGCCCGGAATGATCCCGACCACCTCGGTTCCGTCCGAGCGGCCCACGTCCGGCTCGCCGCCGCTGAGTCGGCAGCGCCCACCGACCCGATCGCCGTTGCTGCGGCGAACCGCGCCTTCCACTGGGCAGTCCTGCAGCCCACGCCGCGTGCCGAGCGGATCCTGACCACGTTGTGGGACGCCTCCGAGGTGTACCGGGCGCGCTGGTTCGCCCACGGCGACAACGTCGCCCGGGGGGCACGGGAGCACGCCCGGGCGCTGTCCGCGGTGGAGGCCAGGGACGCCGATGCGTTGGTCGGCGTCCTCGGCGAGCATCGGGCGGGCGCGCTGCGCGCCCTGCGCGCACAGCTGGCGGGCGGGGCTACCCCGCCTGCCCGGAGTGCCTCTGCAGCAGGGGGGTGAGCACGTCGAGGACGCTGGCGTCCTCGATGGTCGACGGCACCGCCTCGGGACGTCCGTCGGCGATCCCGCGCATGGTCCGCCGGAGGATCTTGCCGGAGCGGGTCTTGGGCAGGCCGGGGACGATGACGACCTCCCGGAACGCGGCCACCGGCCCGACGTGCTCCCGCACGTCGGCGACGATCTGCCGGGTGAGCTCGTCGGGGTCGATCTCGACGCCGCCCTTGAGCACGACGAACGCACGCGGGGACTGGCCCTTGAGGTCGTCGGCCACCCCGATCACCGCGCACTCGGCGACCGCAGGGTGCGCGGCGACCACGGCCTCCATCACCCCGGTGGACAGCCGATGACCGGCGACGTTGATGACGTCGTCCGTGCGTCCCAGCACGTACAAGTAGCCCTCGTCATCGACGTAGCCGCCGTCGCCGGTCGTGTAGTAGCCGGGGAACGCACTGAGGTAGGACGACACATAGCGCTCGTCATCGCCCCACAGGGTCGGCAGGGTCCCGGGAGGCAGCGGCAGCCTGAGGACGATGTTGCCCTCGGTGCCCGCCGGCACCTCACGACCCTCGCCGTCGAGGACGCGCACGTCGTAGCCCGGGACGGCGACCGACGGCGAGCCCTCCTTCAGCGGCAACGGCTCGAGTCCGCGGGGGTTGGCCGCGATCGGCCAACCGGTCTCGGTCTGCCACCAGTTGTCCACCACCGGGACCCCGAGGACCCTCGTCGCCCAGTGGTAGGTGTCCGGGTCCAGCCGCTCCCCGGCGAGGAACAGCGTGCGCAGGCTGGAGATGTCGTGGTCGGCGATCAGCGCGCCCTGCGGATCCTCACGCCGGATCGCACGGATCGCCGTCGGGGCGGTGAACAGGGCCTTGACCCGGTGATCGGCGATGACCCGCCAGAACGCGGCGGCGTCCGGTGTCCCGACCGGCTTGCCCTCGTAGAGGACGGTGGTCGCGCCCACGATCAGGGGCGCGTAGACGATGTACGAGTGCCCGACGACCCAGCCCACGTCGGACGCTGCCCACCAGACGTCCCCCGCCCCGATGTCGTAGACGTTGGCCATCGACCAGGCCAGCGCCACGGCGTGCCCGCCGTTGTCGCGCACGATCCCCTTCGGCCGTCCGGTCGTGCCCGAGGTGTAGAGGATGTACAGCGGGTCAGTCGCCGCGACATCGGTGCAGCCGACCGCCTCGGCACCGGCGGCCAGGTCGGCCCAGTCATGGTCGCGGGGGCCCATCGAGGCGGTCAGCTCCGGGCGCTGCAGGATCACGCAGGCGGTCGGCTGGTGCGTGGCCAGGGCCAGCGCCTCGTCGAGCAGCGGCTTGTACGCCACCACCCGAGTGGGCTCGATGCCGCACGAGGCCGAGAGGATGACCTTGGGCCGGGCGTCATCGATGCGCACGGCGAGCTCATCGGCGGCGAACCCACCGAACACCACGGAGTGCACGGCACCGAGCCGCGCGCACGCCAGCATGCCGACGACGGCCTCGGGGACCATCGGCATGGACAGCACGACCCGGTCGCCGGCGACCACGCCGAGCCCGGCAAGCACCCCCGCGAAGCGGGACACCTCGTCGAGCAGCTCGGAGTAGGTGAAGGTGCGCTGCGTGTTCGTGACGGGGCTGACGTGGATCAGGGCCGGCTGGTCACCGCGGCCCATCTCGACATGTCGGTCCAGGGCGTTGAAGCAGGTGTTCATCCGGCCGTCCGGGAACCACCGGTAGAGCGGGGCGGCACCGGCATCGCAGGCGATCGTCGGGGCCGTGGTCCACGTGATCGCGTCGGCGGCCGCGCCCCAGAAGGCCTCCGGGTCCGCGATGCTCTGGGCGTGTGCCTGCGCGTACGTGGGCATGAGGGCCTCCCTGGGTCGTCGGTCTCGGCCCAGTGTGCCCCGCGCATCCGGCTGCCGGATGCCACGAGCGCCACCCTGCGACGAGCGGGCCCGACCCTCGACGAACGGCACCCCGTCCGCAGACCCTCCCGATGCGTCCAGACCCTCCCGACCGTTCCGGAGGGTCTGTACCTTCCCGGAGGGTCTGGACCGTCCCGGAGGGTCTGCGCGGATCGGCGCGCCGCGTCAGTCGCGGACCGTGGCCGCCAGCTGGCCGCAGGCGCCGTCGATCTCGCTGCCCCGGGTGTCGCGGATCGTCGTGGGGATCCCGCGGGCCTCCAGGGCGGCGACGAACGCGCGCTCCACCGCCGGGTCGGAGGCGGTCCACTTCGAGCCGGGCGTCGGGTTCAGCGGGATCGGGTTCACGTGCACCCAGCCCCGGCCGCGCTTGTTCAGCAGCTTGCCGAGCAGGTCCGCGCGCCAGGCCTGGTCGTTGATGTCGCGGATCAGCGCGTACTCGATGGACGCCCTCCGCCCGGTGGCCTGGGTGTACTCGAACGCCGCGTCGATGGCCTCAGCCACCTTCCACCGCGTGTTCACGGGAACGAGGGTGTCGCGCAGCTCGTCGTCGGGGGCGTGCAGGCTCAGCGCCAGGGTCACGGGCAGGCCCTCCCCGGCGAGCGTGCGCATCGCCGGGACCAGCCCGACCGTCGAGACGGTGATCCCGCGGGCGCTCATGCCCAGTCCGTCCGGGGCCGGGGTGATCATGCGACGCACCGCCCCCACGACCACCTTGTAGTTCGCCAGCGGCTCCCCCATGCCCATGAAGACCACGTTGGAGACCCGGCCGGTGCCACCCGCCACATCCCCGCGCGCCAGGGCCCGCGCGGCGGCGAGCACCTGCTCGACGACCTCCGCGGTCGACATGTTGCGCGTGAGCCCCGCCTGGCCGGTCGCGCAGAAGGGGCAGTTCATCCCGCAGCCGGCCTGCGAGGACACGCATACCGTGTTGCGCTCACGGCTGGTGCGTGTCGCCGGGTAGCGCATCAGGACCGACTCGACCATTGCGCCGTCGTGCAGGCGCCACACGGACTTGACCGTCAGCCCGCCGTCGCAGGTGATGTCGCGGACGTTGGTCAGCAGGGGCGGACAGAGGCTCTCGGCGAGGGGCTGGCGCAGCGCAGCGGGGATGTCGGTCCACTGCGCGGGATCGTCGACGAGCCGGGCGAACCAGTGGTTGCTGACCTGGTCGGCGCGGAACTTCGGCAGCCCGGCAGCGGCGACGACCTCCCGGCGCTCGGCCAGGGTCATGTCGGACAGGTGCCGCGGCGGCTTGCCACGCCGTGGCGCCTCGAGGACCAGCAGGCCCGGGGGCTGGCCCACGTCAGCTGACCCCGCCCAGGAAGATCGCGAACAGCGTGTAGGCCACGACCGTGTTGGGGATCAGGCTGTCCAGGCGATCCATGAGCCCGCCGTGGCCGGGCAGCAGGTTGGACATGTCCTTGATCCCCAGGTCACGCTTGATGGCCGACTCGATGAAGTCGCCCAGGGTGGCCGTCACCGTCATGAGGGCGCCCACGATCGCGCCCTTCCACCAGTCCGACTCCAGGAGCAGCGCGAACATCACCGACCCCAGGATCACCTGGAGGGTCACCGACCCGGCGAAGCCCTCCCAGGACTTCTTCGGGCTGATCCCCGGAGCCATCGGATGCTTGCCGAAGAGCACCCCGGCGGCGTACCCGCCGATGTCGCTGGCGACCGACAGGGCGATGAACGTGACGACCCGGTCGGCCCCATCCGGGGATGCGGCGATCAGCGCCGCGAACCCGCCCATCAGCGGCGCGTAGGCCAGGACGAAGCCGCTGGCCGTGGAGTCGCGGACGAAGTCGTCGACTCCGTGGCGGAACAGGCGCCACACGATCGTGAACAGGAACAGCAGCCCGTAGCCCATGAGCACCTGCGCGGACCCGGCGACGAAGCCCAGGACCGGCAGGATCACGGCGGCGGCCAGCAGCGGGGTCTTGGTGAGCTGGATCCCCTTGGAGCGCATCGCTGAGGCCAGCTCGTCGGTCCCGATGACGATGGCCGCCACGATCACGACGACGAACAGCCAGAGCTGCCAGTACAGCGAGGCCAGGGCGATCCCGACCAGGATCAGGCCCACGGCGATCGCCGCCGGGAGGTTGCGCCCGGCACGGGACTTCCTCGGTTCCTCGGTGACGTCCTCCGGCAGTGGTGCGCCCGTCGATCCGCTCATGCGCAGGAGTCCTCTCAGATCTCGAGCAGTTCGGCTTCCTTGTGCTTGAGCAGGTCCTCGACCATCGCGATGTGCCGGGCGGTGAGGTCCTCGAGCGCCTTCTCGGCACGCCGGATGTCGTCCTCGCCGGCATCGCCGTCCTTGTTCATCTTCTCCAGATGGTCCTTGGCGTGCCGGCGGATGTTGCGGATCGACACCCGCGACTCCTCGGCCTTGTGCCGCGCCAGCTTGATGTACTCCTTGCGTCGCTCCTCGGTGAGCAGGGGCAGCACGACGCGGATCTGCTGGCCGTCGTCGACCGGGTTCACGCCCAGGTCGGAGTCGCGGATCGCCTTCTCGATGTTGTGCATCGAGCTCTTGTCGAACGGCGAGATGAGGATCATCCGTGCCTCCGGGGTCTGGAAGGACGCCAGCTGCTGGATGGGAGTGGGGGCCCCGTAGTAGTCGACCATGATCTTGCTGAACATCTGGGGGGTCGCGCGACCGGTGCGGATGGTGGCGAAGTCCTCCTTGGCCACGGTGATGGCCTTGTCCATCTTCTCCTCGGCCTCGAACAGCTCCTCGTCGATCATCGGTTCTCCTTGTGGTGGTCAGGTCCAGGTCACGTCCTGGGTCGAGCAGGGTCGAGCAGGGTCGAGCGGGGCCGGTCAGGTCCGGTCAGTCCACCGGCGCGATCAGTGTGCCGATCCTCTCACCCTGCACCGCCCGGGCGATGTTGCCCGCCACGAGCAGGTTGAACACGATGATCGGCAGCGCGTTGTCCGCGCACAGTGAGATCGCCGTCGCGTCGGCGACCTTCAGCCCCCGGGCCAGGACCTCGGCATGGTCCAGGTGCTCGAAGCGCACGGCGTGGGGGTTGGTGCGCGGGTCGTCGTCGTACACCCCGTCGACGCCCTTGGCCATCAGCACGACCTGCGCCCCGACCTCCAGCGCCCGCTGCGCGGCACAGGTGTCGGTGGAGAAGAACGGCACGCCGAGCCCGGCGCCGAAGATGACCACGCGGCCCTTGTCGAGGTGGCGCACGGCCCGGCGAGGCAGGTACGGCTCGGCCACCTGGTTCATGGGGATCGCGGTCTGCACCCGGGTGTCGATCCCCTCCTTCTCCAGGAAGTCCTGCAGGGCCAGGCAGTTCATGACGGTTCCGAGCATGCCCATGTAGTCCGCGCGCGACCGGTCCATCCCGCGCTCATGGAGCTGGGCTCCGCGGAAGTAGTTGCCGCCGCCGATCACGACCGCCACCTGGGTCCCGCCACGTACGACGTCGGCGATCTGGCGGGCGATGCTCTGCACGACGTCCGGGTCGACCCCGAGCCCCCCGCCGCCGGAGAAGGCCTCGCCGGACAGCTTGAGCAGCACCCGGCTCCACCCGTGCTCCGGGGCCTCAGCCCAACGCTCGAACGTGCCGTCAAGGGTGGGCTGGTCCACGATCACGTGGCTGATTCTGCCCTACTGCCGACGTACGACGCCCCCGGGAGGTGATCCATCCCGGGGGCGTCGTGCGTTCGAGGTCCTGGCGTCAGCCGCCGATCTCGATCCGGACGAAGCCGGTGATGTCGGCGCCGTTCTCCGTGGCGAAGGCCTTCACGGTCTTCTTGCTGTCCTGGACCGAGGACTGCTCGAGCAGGACGCGCTCCTTGAAGAAGCCGTTGACCCGGCCCTCGATGATCTTGGGCAGGGCTGCCTCCGGCTTGCCCTCCTCACGGGCGGTCGCCTCAGCGATGTGCTGCTCGTGGGCGACGACCTCGGCGGGCACCTCGTCGCGGGTGAGGTACTCCGGGCGCATCGCGGCGATCTGCATGCCGATGGCGCGCGCGGTGTCCTCGTTGCCCGCGTAGGCGACCAGGACGCCCACCTGGGGCGGCAGGTCCGCGGCGCGCTTGTGCATGTAGGTGGCGATGGAGCCCTCGAGCAGCGCGACCCGGCCGAGCTCGAGCTTCTCGCCGATGACGCCGGACATCTCCTGGATGGCGTCGGCCACCGTCTTGCCGTTGGCCATCTCGGCCGCGGCCAGGGCGTCGCGGTCCTCGGCGCCGATCTCGTCGGCCAGCTCGACGACCTCGTCGGCGAAGGCCTGGAAGTCGGCGTTCTTGGCCACGAAGTCGGTCTCGCAGAGCAGCTCGACCAGCGAGCCCCCCTTGGCAGCGACGAGGCCGTTCTTGGTGGTGCGCTCCGCACCACGCTTGGCGGCCTTGGCGGCCCCGGAGATGCGCAGGATCTCGACGGCGGCGTCGAAGTCGCCATCGGCCTCGGTGAGGGCCCTCTTGCACTCCATCATCCCGGCGGAGGTGAGGTCGCGGAGCTTCTTGACGTCCGCGGCGGTGATCGCAGCCATGGGCTGTCCTTTCACGATGGGGCGCAAAGGCCCCGGATTGGGGGCGGGCGAGCACCGTCCGGCCCGGGCTCAGGGCTCGGGTCGGACGGTGTCAGCGGCTCCGGTCGGACCGGCGGCCGCGCTGAACGGGGGGCTGACTACTCGGCGGCCTTGTCGGCGGCGTCGGACGCAGCCTCGGACGCAGCGGCTGCGGCCTGGGCCTCGACGTCGATCGCGACGGCCTCGGCGAGAACGGCCTCCTGGACCGCCTCCTCCGCGACGGCATCGGCGACGACCGCCTCGACCACGGCCTCCTCAGCGACCGCCTCGGCGACCGCGGCGTCCACAACAGCGACCTCGGCGACGGCCTCCTCGGCGACGGCGAGCTCGACCGCTTCCTGGGCCTCCTCGACCGGCACGATGCCGGCCTCGGCCTCAGCGACCTCCTCATCGGCCACAGCCTCGGCGATGACCGCCTCGACCACGGCCTCCTCGGCGACGGCATCGGCGGCCGACAGCCTCGGCGACGGCCTCCTCAGCGACAGCCTCGGCGACGACAGCCTCAGCCACAGCCTCGACAGCGACGACCTCGGCGACAGCCTCCGCCTGGTGGGCGGCGAGCAGCTCGGCCTCCCACTCGGCCAGCGGCTCCACGGTCTCCGACGCACCACCCGTGGAACGGGCCACGAGGCCCTCCGCCACGGCGTCGGCGATCACACGGGTGAGCAGGCCGACGGCGCGGATGGCGTCGTCGTTGCCGGGGATCGGGAAGTCCACGACGTCGGGGTCGCAGTTGGAGTCGAGGATCGCGATGACCGGGATGCCCAGCTTGCGCGCCTCGCCGACGGCGATGTGCTCCTTGTTGGTGTCCACGACCCAGACGGCCGACGGGGTCTTGGTCATCTCGCGGATGCCGCCGAGCGTGCGCACGAGCTTGTCCTTCTCGCGGCGCAGGACCAGCAGCTCCTTCTTGGTCATGCCGGAGCCGGCAACGTCGTCGAAGTCGATCTGCTCGAGCTCCTTGAGGCGCTGGAGCCGCTTGTACACGGTCTGGAAGTTGGTGAGCATGCCGCCCAGCCAGCGCTCGTTGACGTAGGGCATGCCGACGCGCGACGCCTGCTCGGCGACGGCCTCCTGGGCCTGCTTCTTCGTCCCCACGAACATGACCGTCCCGCCGCGCGACACGGTCTCCTTGACGTAGGAGTAGGCGCGATCGATGGAGGTCAGGGACTGGGTGAGGTCGATGATGTAGATGCCATTGCGCTCGGTGAGGATGAAGCGCTTCATCTTGGGGTTCCAGCGCCGGGTCTGGTGTCCGAAGTGGACGCCGCTCTCCAGCATCTGGCGCATCGTGACGACGGCCATGGGTGGTCCTCTTTCGTGCGCGGCGGCGCCGCGCGGTTCGGTTGTCACGACCACCGGTCGGCGGTCGCCCTGATGCCCCTGGCTGGTCGGGCTGCCGAGGCAGACCGTTCCGATCAGTCACACGTGCTGGGGCATGCGAATTCGGATCCCGGGGGATCCGTGGCGGCCAGTCTACGACGAACGCACGACGAGGCGGAAATCCTCGGCGATGACCGCGCCGTCGTCCACAGATCGCGGTCCGACCCCTGTCCGATCGCCCCGATCGGGCGGAGGGTGGGCCCATGGTTGCACGCAGGATGTCCCTCGCGCTGACGGTGGCCGCAGCGCTGCTCACGGCGCCCACGGCGCCCACGGCCCACAGCGCCCAGGACGCGCTGCGGTGGCTCCCACCGGTGTCGCCGGTGGCGGTCGTGCGGGCGTTCGACCCACCGGCCCAACGGTGGCTGCCGGGGCATCGCGGCGTCGACCTGCGGACCTCGGTGGGGGCCCGGGTGCGCGCGTCCGGGGCCGGTCGGGTGGCCTTCGCCGGCACCGTGGCCGGGCGCGGCGTGGTCACGATCGATCACGGCGACCTGCGCACGACCTACGAGCCCGTCGATCCCGTGGTCCTCCCGGGCGAGCGGGTGGCGGCCGGCGAGACGATCGGGACCGTCGGGACCGGCACCGGCCACTGCGGCTCGGGCCGCTGCCTGCACCTCGGGCTGCGGCGGGGCCGCGAGTACCTGGATCCGATGCTGCTGCTGGGCCGGGCCTCGGCCCGCCTGCGCCCCTGGTGACCCGGCGGCGGGTCAGTCGTCGTCGAAGGACCCGATGCGGGTCCGCATGCCCATCATGGCCTTGGAGTGCAGCTGGCAGATGCGGCTCTCGGTGACGCCCAGCACCAGGCCGATCTCCGAGAGGGTCAGGCCCTCGTAGTAGTACAGGGTGACCACGATCTGCTCGCGCTCGGGGAGGGTGTGGATCACCCGGGCCAGCAGGTGCCGGGTCTCCTCGTCGTCGAGCGCGTCGCCCGGAGCGCTCGTGCGCTCGTCCTCGAGTCGTTCGCCGAGCGTGGACCCGTCGCCGTGGTCCGCCGAGCCGAGCATCTCGTCGAGGGCCGCGACGTGGACGAAGGAGACCTGGTCGAAGACCTTGCGCAGCTCCGGGATGTCCAGGCCGAGCTCCTCGGCGATCTCGCCCTCCGTGGGGGTGCGCTGCAGCCGGGCCTCCAGGACGGCGATCGCCCGCTCGATGTCGCGGGCCTTGGTGCGCACCGACCGGGGGATCCAGTCGAAGGAGCGCAGCTCGTCGATGATGGCGCCCCGGATGCGGTTGATCGCATAGGTCTCGAACTTGATCGCCCGCTCGGGGTCGTACTTCTCGATGGCATCGATGAGCCCGAACACGCCGTAGGACACGAGATCACCCTGCTCGACGCTGGCCGGCAGCCCGACCCCCACCCGGCCCGCCACGTAGCGCACGAGGGGGGCGTACTGCAGGATCAGCTGCTCCCGGATCCCGGGATCGGCCGTCAGCTTGTACTCGCGCCACAGGCGTCCGAGGGCCGCCCCGGGCTCCTCGAGCTCGCGGACGGCGGCGTCGGGGTCGATCATCTCGTCGTCGACGGCCTCGGCCGGCGCCAGGTGCAGCGGGCTGTCAGGCACGGGGGTGGGCCCGCTCATAGCTGCTCCTCAGGCGCTCGATCGAGACGTGGGTGTAGATCTGGGTCGTGCCGAGACTAGCGTGGCCGAGCACCTCCTGGACGGAACGCAGGTCCGCGCCGCCCTCGACAAGATGCGTGGCCATGGAGTGCCGCAGCCCGTGCGGGCCCAGATCGGGGGCGTCGGGCACGTGCGCCAGCAGGGCATGCACGGCCCGTCGCACGACCCGAGGGTCCACGCGCCCACCCCGGGCACCCAGGAACAGGGCATCAGCGCTGCTCGGTCCCGCCAGCCGGGCACGCCCCTCATCGATCCACGTGTGCAGGGCCCGGGCCGCCGGGGAGCCGAACGGGACGACGCGCTCACGGGCACCCTTGCCCAGCACGCGAGCGGTCTGCCGCGACCAGTCGAGGTCCGCGCAGTCCATCCCGACCAGCTCGGATACCCGCATCCCCGTCGCGTAGAGCAGCTCGAGCATGGCGACGTCACGCTGGTGCACGGGCCCGGCAGTCGTCGGCACGCAGCGTGGCGATGGCCATGAGCGCATCGACCTGGCCCGGTCGAAGGACCTCGGGGATTGCCCTGCGCGCCACCGGCGCGCTCAGGCGTGCCGCGGGATCCACCTCGATGAGGCCCCGGCGCAGCGCCCACCCGGTGAAGCTGCGTGCCGCGGCCACGTGCCGCGAGATCGTGGACCGCGCAGCCCCGCGCCGGTCCATGCCCGCCAACCAGGCGCGCAGCACCGCGAGGTCGAGGTCGGGCAGCTGCGCGACCCCCTGCTCGGACGCGAAGGCCAGGAGGTCCGCGACATCGCCCAGGTAGGCCCGAACGGTGTGCGGACCGCGCCCGCGCTCGTCGCGCAGGTGCGTGGCGAAGCCCGCCAGGGCCTCCTCCAACGCGATCGGCAGGGTCACACCCACATGCTGCCCCACGAGTCACCCGCATCGGCGCCATCCTGCCCCGGTGCGTCGGGCGAGTCCCACGATCTCCAGCAGGCCCAGGTGCGCCAGGCAGGCAGCGGGGTCGATTCCCGCGGCTGCGGCAGCGGCCTCCACGGTGCGGGAACCTCGGCGGGGAAGTGCGTCGAGGACCGAACGAGCCTCGTCGGGCAGGCTGCCGGCACCGGGACCGGATGCCTCTGGCCCGTCGGTCGCCCGATCCGCTGCGTGCACCGGTGCGGAGGCCTGGCCCGACCCCAGCAGCAGCGAGGCCACCTCGGCGCTGTCGCTGACGGCACGGGCCGACTGCTCATGCAGCAGCCGGTTGGTCCCCGAGCTGGCCATCGAGGTGACCGGGCCGGGCACGGCCATGACGACGCGGCCGAGCTCGAGGGCCCGGGAGGCGGTGGACACCGCTCCGCTGCGCCGAGCGGCCTCGACCACCACCGTGCCCCGGCTCAGCGCGGCGATCACGCGGTTCCGGGCCAGGAATCGATGCTTGAGCGGCTCGCTGCCCGGGGGCAGCTCCGAGACGACCACCCCGCTGTCAGCAATCCGGCACAGCAGGGCGTCGTGGGCACGGGGGTAGGCCACGTCGACGCCACACGCGAGGACCGCGACGGTCGGGCCCCCCACCGCCAACGCCGCCCGATGGGCAGCGGCATCGATCCCGAAGGCCCCTCCCGAGACCACGGCCCAGCCGTCCTCGGCCAGGCCCCCGGCCAGGGCGGCCGTGGCGCGCTCGCCGTAGGCGGTGCAGGCCCGGGCTCCCACGACCGAGACCGAGCGCAGCGCGGCCGCCCGGAGGTCCAGGGGGCCCCGGATCCACAGGGCCAGCGGAGGTTCGGGCAGGTCGAGGAGCTGGCTGGGGAACTCGGGCTCGCCGGGCAGCACCACCCGCACCCCACGGCGCGACATCTCGGCCAGCATCGCCGGAACGTCGTCCGGGTCGATCCGTCCGACCACCCGGGAGGCCGGCCGCCGGTTGCGCAGGCGGCCGAGGGCCTCAGCGACCCCGTGCTCGGCGATCGTCTCGGCGACGCCGGCTGTCCCCGGTTCCACCAGGCATGCCAGGGCGATCCGTGCCTGCCGTTCAGGACTGGTCATCGTGGCTCGCCCCTCTCATGTGTCCCCCCGCAATGTCAGCGCACGGCCGACATGCTCCAGGGAGGGTCGCTCGGCTCCGGACAGGTCGGCCAGGCTCCAGGCGACCCGGATGGCCCGGTCCGCCCCTCGGGCGCTCAGCCTGCCGGCGCGGATGGCCGCCCCCAGGACGTCAGCGACGGCCGGATCGGGAGCCAGCGGACCACGCAGCAGCGCCGAGGGCTGCGCCCCGTTGAGGCCCGGCGGGAGCCCGAGGGCCACGCAGCGGCTCAGTGCGCGCTCGCGGGCGAGGGTGACGCGCTCACGCACCTGGGCCGAGTCCTGGAGCCCCGCATGCGGGGTCCACGAGCTGCGGCCGGGTGGGCCCAGCGCGACACGGATGTCCACGCGGTCCATCAGGGGCCCCGACAGCTTGGCCCGGTAGCGCCGGCGGTCCACCGATCGACAGGAGCACTCCTGACCTGCGCCATCACCCAGGCCACAGGGGCAGGGATTGGCGGCGAGGATCAGCTGGAACCGTGCGGGCATCCGGGCGGTGAACCCGGCCCGCGCGATGCAGACCACGCCGGACTCCAGCGGCTGGCGCAACGACTCCAGGCACGCGGACCCGAACTCCGCGGCCTCATCCAAGAAGAGGACCCCGGCGTGGGCCAGGGTCACCGCCCCGGGTGTCGGCTGGCCGCCCCTGCCGCCACCCACCAGGGCCGCGACCGTGGCGGTGTGGTGCGGCGACTGGAAGGGCGGCCGACGGACGAGGCCGTGGACATCGGCAACGACCGAGCGGATGGCGGTGACGGTCAGGGCGTCGTCGTCGGAGAGGTCGGGCAGGATCGTCGGCAGTCGCTCGGCCAGCAGGGTCTTGCCGACGCCCGGCCGCCCGACCATGGACACGTGGTGCCCGCCGACGGCGGCGACCTCCAACGCCGCCACGGCCTCAGGCTGGCCGAGGACGTCCGCGAGATCGGGCTCGGCCGGGGTGGGCCCGGCCACCGGGACCTCCTGAGCAGCCGGGGCCTCCTCCGCGAGGGACTCGTCGACCGTCGCCCCGGTGACCAGCTGGCCCCAGTGCCGCAGCGACGCCACCCCGACGGCGTCGATGCCCGGGACCACCCCGGCCTCGGCGGCGTTGCGCTGCGCCACCACGATCCGGCTGCGCCCCGACCGCACCCCCGCGACGGCCGCGACGACCGCGCCCCGCACCGGCCGGACCCTCCCGTCGAGGCCCAGCTCGGCGAAGAGGATCGCGTCCGCCAGCGGCTCGGCCGGGATCTGCCCGTCGGCGGCGAGTATGGCTGAGGCGATGGCCAGGTCGAGCCCGGATCCGCGCTTGTGCAGCGAGGCCGGGGACAGCCCGACGGTGATCCGCCTCTGCGGCCACCGGGCCCCGCTGTTCAGGACCGCCGCGCGCACCCGGTCACGGGCCTCCCCCATGGCGGTGTCGGCCAGTCCGACGATCGACATCCCGGGCAGGCCGGACGAGAGGTGGGCCTCCACCTCGACGAGGTGGGCATCCACGCCGGAGATCACGACCCCGTGGGCGCGCGCCAGGGACATCAGGACACCCCACGCACATGCTCGATCTGAAAGGTCCCGTCGTGGTGGCGCATCAAGCCGACGGCGTCGATGCGCACCGGGCCGCGGTGGCCACCGTTCTCCTCGAGCCACAGCGCGGCCAGCCGGCGCATCCGTGCCAGCTTCGTGGCCGTGATGGCGGCCAGCGGCACCCCGAAGCCGGTGCCGCGCCGGGTCTTGACCTCGCAGAAGACCAGGACTGCACCCTCGCGGGCGATGATGTCGATCTCCCCGTACCGGCAGCGCCAGTTGCGGGCGAGCACCCGCATCCCGCGCTGCTCGAGGTACCCGGCCGCTGCGTCCTCGCCGTCCCGTCCGAGCTCCTGCCGATCCCCCATGGCTGTCCACCCCCGGGGCCAACCCTGCGGGGCGCGACGGCGAAGCGGAAGGGGGTCAGCCCGAAGCTGTGGACAACTGTCCCGCCGGCTCGGCTGCCGGTGCGCCCTCCGTGCCCGGCAGGTTCCACGACCGGCGGTGCAGCGGTGTCGGCCCCAGCCTGCGCAGGGCCTCCACGTGGTCGGGCGCGCTGTACCCCTTGTTCAGTGCCCACCCGTACTCCGGATGCTCCCGCGCCAGCTCGACCATGATCGCGTCCCGCTCGCACTTGGCCAGCACGCTGGCCGCAGCCACCCCGGCGCAGGTCAGGTCCGCGCGCACCCGGGTCTGGACCGCTGGGGGCACGACGGACATGTCGGCGAGGTTCTCGCCCACGGTCCGCCGCGGGTCCGGGAACAGCGCGTCGGGCTCCTCGGGCACGCTGAGCCAGTCGTGGCTGCCGTCCAGCAGCGCGAGGTCGGGGGTCGTGCCCAGCGCGGCGAAGGCCCGGGCGGCGGCCACGCGCAGCGCGCAGATGATCCCGACGGCGTCGATCTCGAAGGGATCCGCGTGGCCCACGGCCGAGGCGATCGGCCACCGGCGCAGGCGGGGCAGCAGCTCGCGGCGGGCCCGCGGGGTGAGCAGCTTGGAGTCGCGCAGGCCCGTCGGCGCGGATCCGACCCCGAGGTCCAGGACGACCACGCCCACGCTGACCGGCCCGGCCAACGACCCCCGCCCGACCTCGTCGACGCACGCCAGGGTCGAGGCACCCGCACGAAGCAGCGCGCGCTCCACCCGCAGGGTCGGCGCCTGCGTCATGGGACCACCGCGGCGGCGACGCGGCTCGCCATCGCGCTCTGCTCCTCGGCGTAGGTCGGCAGGGTCGCCCATCGGGAGATCGGCCACATGATGACCTCGGCCGTGCCGACCACGTTCTCCACCGGGACGGTCCCGTCGTCCTGCTCGAGGTGGAAGCGGGAGTCCGCCGAGTCCCCGCGGTGGTCGCCCATCACGAACAGCCGGCCCTCGGGGACCTCGACCCGGAAGGTGACCTGGTCGGTCGGCTCCCCGGGGTAGAGGTAGGGCTCGTCGAGGGGCTCGCCGTTGCGGATGATCTGCCCACTGGGCGAGCAGCACTCGATCGTGTCCCCGCCCACGCCGATCACGCGCTTGACGAGGTCATCACCGGAGGACGAGGGCAGGATCCCGACGAAGGCCGCGAGCTCACCCAGCGCACCGCGCAGCCCGCCCACGGGCACGGGATCGGCCAGCCAGTCGGCGGGGTCCTTGAACACGATGACGTCGCCATGACTCGGCTCCACGCCCGGCTTCCAGACCAGGATCCGGTCACCCCGTATCAGGGTCTCCTCCATCGACCCGCTGGGAACCCAGAAGGCCTGCAGCAGGAACGTCCGCACGACGGCGGAGATGACCAGGGCGGTGACCACGACGATCGCGATCTCCCGCAGGCCCCGCAGGAACCCCGAACCGGTCGACGCCGGCTCCGCCTCGACACGCTGGGGCCAGTCGGCTCCGGCGCCCCCTGCGGGAGCGGCCGGCTGCGACTGCGCGCCCGCCTGGTCCGACGGGTCGACCGGCCCGGAGGACTCCAGCGGCTCACTCATCGGACCCCTCCACACGACGCATCGATCCCGGGGGCCAGACGACCGCCTCGACTGTGCCAATGATGCGCGATGCCGGGACGTTCCCACCGCCCGGGTCGCCCAGATGCGCCCGCGAGTCGGCTGAGACCTCGCGGTTGTCGCCCAGCACCCAGTAGTGGTCGGCCGCAACGATGACGTCGAACTCCTGCTGGTCGCTGCGGGCCCCCTGCAGGTACGGCTCGTCCACGGCCACGCCGTTGCGCGTCAACCGGCCGTCCGCGGTGCAGCACGTGATCCGGTCCCCGCCCACGCCCACGACCCGCTTGACGAACACGGACCCGGCCGGGTCCTCGGGCCCAGCCCAGAGGTCCACGCCGTCGAACACCACCAGCGCCCCGGGCTGGAGGTCCCAGCGGGGCACGCCGGCCTTGGCCACCAGGATCCGCTCCCCCGGCTCCAGCGCCGGGGTCATCGAGTCGGAGTCGACGGCCCGCACCTCGGCGACCGTGACGTGCAGGACGAGGACCGCCAGCGCCCCGGCGACAACAGCGAGGACCCCCGCCCGGACGAACCGGCGGGGGCCCTCGTCAGCGCTCGGGTGAGGCAACGCGCTCAGACGTTGTCGCGCTTCTCGCGGATCTTGGCCTTCTTGCCGCGCAGCTCGCGCAGGTAGTACAGCTTGGCGCGGCGGACGTCGCCACGGGTCACGACCTCGATCCTCTCGATGATCGGGGTGTGCACCGGGAACGTGCGCTCCACGCCGGTGCCGAAGCTGACCTTGCGGACGGTGAAGGTCTCGCCGAGACCACCACCATGGCGGCGGATGACCACGCCCTGGAAGACCTGGATGCGCGAGCGGGTGCCCTCGACGACCTTCACGTGGACCTTCACGGTGTCGCCGGGGCGGAAGTCGGGGATGTCGGAGCGCAGCGAGGCTGCGTCGACGGAGTCAAGCGTGTTCATGATCGCTTCCTGGCGGGAGCCACAGGTCGCCCGCAGATGTGGGTCGGATGGGTGCCGGCGCACGGAACGCGCCTCCCCTGTGGCGGCGGCGCGAGACGACCAGCCCCCCAAGTCTGCCACACCGCACGACCGGCCCGGAAATCGCGCTCAGGTGAGCAGGTCCGGGCGCATCAGCCGCGTGCGCTCCAGCGCCTGCTCGCGGCGCCAGCGCGCGACCGCCGCGTGGTCGCCCGAGGTGAGGACCTCGGGGACGGCCATGTCCTCCCACACCGGGGGTCGGGTGTAGACCGGCCCCTCGAGCAGGTCCTCCATGCCCCCCGGCGCGAAGGAGTCGTCGGCGTGGCTGGCCTCGTTGCCCAGGACGCCGGGGATCAGCCGGCCGACAGCCTCGACCATCACGAGCACGGCGGCCTCGGCTCCGGCGAGCACGTAGTCGCCGATGGAGACCTCCTCGACGAGGACCGGCCGGCCGCCTGCGGTCAGCGTCCGCGCCCAGGGCACGACCCGGGAGTCGATCCCCTCGTAGCGCCCGCAGGCGAAGACCAGGCGTGGATCGGTCGACCACTGCGCGGCCATCGCCTGCGTGAAGAGCCGCCCGCTCGGGGTGGGCACGACCAGGCGCACGGGATGCTCCGGATCGCCCGCGGCCAGGACGCTGCGCAGGGCCTCCCCCCACGGCTCGGGCTTCATGACCATGCCGGGACCCCCGCCGTACGGGGAGTCGTCCACGGTGCGGTGCCGGTCGTGGGTGAACGCGCGCAGGTCGTGGACGTCGAGGTCGATCAGGCCGTCGGCGATCGCCCGGCCGACCAGCGACAGGTGCAGCGGTGCGAGGTACTCACCGAAGATGCTGATGACGTCGATGCGCATCAGGCCAGCTCCGCGAGCCCGTCGGGCAGCTCGACCACGACGAACCCGCCGGCGACGTCCACCTCGGGGACGATCTGGCGCACGAACGGAACGAGCAGCTCGCCTCCGTCGGTCCGGGTCACGGCCAGGACGTCCTGTCCGGGCAGGTGCAGGACCTCCGCGATCGTCCCGAGCTCCGTGCCGTCGGAGTGCCGGACGGCCAGGCCCACCAGGGCCAGGTCGTGGAACTCGTCCTCGCCGGCGTCGGTCAGGTCGACGTCCGCCTCGAGGATCGCCCCACGCAGCGTCTCGGCAGCCGTGCGGTCGTTGACGCCCTCGACCGCGAGGATCAGGCGGGCGTTCTGCCAGCGGTGGCCGGCGATCGTGATGCTCCCAGGCAGGCCGGCGCGCCCCGACAGCCACAGGACGGCCCCCGGGGAGAACCTCTCCTCGGGGGCATCCGTGCGCACCTCGACGGTGACCTCACCGCGGATGCCCTGGGCCCGGCCGATCCGGCCGACCACCACGCGCATCAGCGCTCGTCGGCGTCCAGGAAGTCCACGCGCACCGGGCGTCCGCCCGAGATCGCGCTGACCACGGTGCGGATGGCCGTGGCGGTCCGCCCGCCCCGGCCGATCACGCGACCGATGTCATCGGGGTGGACGCGCACCTGGAAGGTGCTCCCGCCCTGCTCCCGCGGCCCCCGGCGCCCACTGCGGACCCGGACGCTGACGTCCTCGGGGTGCTCGACGATGCCCGAGACCAGGTGCTCCAGCGAGTCCTCGATGACCGTGCTCATGCCGAGGGCGTCTCCTCGACGGCCTCAGCCTCGGCGGCGGGCGCCTCAGCCACGACCTCGACGGCCTCGGCGGCGGGCGCCTCGACGACGACCTCGGCCTCGGGCTCAGCAGCGGGAGCCGCCTCAGCCGGGACCTCCGCTGCTGCGGGCGCCTCGACGACCGGGGCAGCCTCGACCTTCTCCTCGACGACCGGGGCGACCTCAGCCTTGAGGGCCTTGGCCTTCGGGGCCTTGCCGGCCTCCTCGGCGGACTTCACGGCCGCCTCGAACGCCATCTGCTTGTCAGCCTTCGGCTCAGCGACCCGCAGGGTGCCCTCGGCACCCGGGAGGCCCTTGAACTTCTGCCAGTCGCCGGTGACCTTGAGGATGGCCATGACCGGCTCAGTCGGCTGCGCGCCGACGCCGAGCCAGTACTGCGCGCGCTCGGAGTCCACCTGGATCAGGCTGGGCTCGCGGCGGGGCTGGTAGATGCCGATCTCCTCGATCGAGCGGCCACCGCGGGCGGTGCGCGAGTCGGCGACCACGATGCGGTACTGCGGGTTCTTCTTCTTGCCGAGGCGCTTGAGCTTGATCTTGACGCTCACGTGTGTTGGTGTCTCTTTCGGTTCGGGGGTGGATCCTCACGACGCGGACATGGGGTTACCCAGGTTGCGAGGACCGCATGGATCATGCGAACCGTGGTTGAGAGGGACCGCGGCCCGCATGGGACGCGCCCATTGTGCCATCCCGCACCCGGAATGCTCAAAGGCGCCGCGAGGGTGCGGGCCCTCCGGCTCACTGCCCGTGCCGAAGGGCGGCGCGCAACCGACCGGCGAGGTCACCGACCGGGGCCACGTGCACCTCGGCGAGGTCCAGCCACCCGGCGGCCTCCCGTACCGTCCGGGCCAGTGCCTCCACGGACTCCGGACGGACCTCGCCCTCGGGATGGACCGCCTGGACGAGCAGTCGACCCGACGCGCGGTCCGCCTTCAGGTCCACGCGCGCGACGAGCTGCTCGTCGTGCAGGAAGGGCAGCACGTAGTACCCGTGCACACGCTGCTGCGCAGGGGTGTAGATCTCGATCCGGTAGCGCATCCCGAACAGCCGCTCGGTCCGCGGGCGGAACCAGATGAGCGGGTCGAAGGGCGCCAGGAGGGCCGATGCCGGGACCTTCCGGGGCACCGAGAAGCCCGCCGGGGCGTAGGCCACCGGCCAGTCCGGGACCGCGACCTCGACGAGCTCCCCGGTGCCGAGGAGCTCGGCGATCGCCTCCCGGGTGGGGGCCGTCGGCATCCGGAAGTAGTCGGCGAGGTCGGCGGCGGTGGCCACGCCGAGGGCTCGGGCGGCCATCACGACCAGCTCCCGGTGCGCCTCGGCCGGGGTGGGGGTGGGGGCGTCCAGCGCCGCCCGGGGCAGCACGGCCTGCGGTGACGCGTACCGTCGGCGGAACGCCGAGTCGCGCCCCGCCGAGGTGATCTCCCCGGCCCAGAACAGGTACTCCAGGGCGCGCTTGACCGCCGACCAGTTCCACCCCCAGTGCTCGCGGGACCCCCGCTCGATGTGCGAGAAGGTCGCCTCCAGCTCCGTGGCGGTCACCGGTCCGGTCGCACGGACGACCTCCGCCACCTCGCGGACGAGTCCGGGCTGCTCGCGCTGCACGCGCACCATGCCGCCCCAGGCGTCGTCGTGGACGCGGTCCATCCGCCACCGCATCAGCCGGTGCATCCCCACCGGGAGCAGTGCGGCCTCGTGGCCCCAGTACTCGAACAACGAGCGCGGCGCGCGCCCGGAGCAGTCATCCAGGCGGGCGCGGTCGTACGGTCCGATGCGGGCCAGGATCGGAAGGTAGTGGGCCCGCGCCAGCACGTTGACCGAGTCGATCTGCACCGCGCCCAGCCGCCGCACGACGTCGGCCACCGCCCGGACTCCGGGCTCGCCGGCAGGCCGGGGCCGCCCGAACCCCTGGGCGGCCAGCGCCACGCGCCGGGCGGCAGGCAGGCTCAGTCGGTCCCGGGGCACGGGGCACATGCTGCCACGCGACCCGTCGGGACCTGCCCGGCCGGCAAACCCTCCCGTCGGGTACAGACCCTCCAGGGCATTCGGGAGGGTCTGTACCCTGCGGGAGGCTCTGCGAGGATCTGCGGGGATCTGCGGGTCAGCGGCCGCCGAGCAGGTCCTTGAACGCCGGAGGCAGGTCGCCCATCTTCTTCAGGGCCTCGGGATCGAGCATGCTCGGGTCGAACGCGGCCGGATCGAAGCCGTCGAGCCCGGCGGGAAGGCCACCCGGACCCGCCGCGGGGGCCGACTCCTCGATCGCACGCTTCGCGGGGTTGCCGCTGCGTGACTTCTTCTTCGCCTGCTGCTGCACGGCGCGGCCCTTGGCCTTCTTCGAGCCGCCCACGCCGGGCATCCCCGGCATGCCCGGCATCCCCATCCCCGAGCGCATCTGGCGCATCATCTTCTGGGCCTCGCCGAAGCGCTCGACCAGTCCGTTGACCTCGCTGACAGCCACGCCCGAGCCGCGCGCGATGCGTGTCCGGCGCGAGGCGTTGAGCAGCTTGACGTCCGCGCGCTCGGCGGGAGTCATCGACTGGATGATCGCCTGGACGCGGTCGATCTCCTTCTCGTCGAGGTTGTCGATCTGGTCGCGGATCTCGCCCATGCCGGGCAGCATCCCGAGGAGCTTGCCGAGGCTGCCCATCTTGCGCAGGGCCTGCATCTGGCTCAGGAAGTCGTCGAGGGTGAAGTCCTCGCCGGCCATGACCTTGCCGGCCATCTTCTCGGCCTCTTTGGAGTCGAACGCCTTCTCCGCCTGCTCGATCAGGGTCAGCACGTCGCCCATGTCGAGGATCCGGGAGGCCATCCGGTCCGGGTGGAACAGCTCGAAGTCGGTGAGCTTCTCACCCGTGGAGCCGAACATGATCGGCACACCCGTGACGGTGACCACCGACAGCGCCGCGCCGCCGCGGGCGTCGCCGTCGAGCTTGGTCAGGACCACCCCGTCGAAGCCGACTCCCTCGTGGAACGCCTGGGCGGTGGCCACGGCGTCCTGGCCGATCATCGCGTCGACGACCAGGAGCGTCTCGTCGGGCTGGACCGCGTCGCGGACCTGGCGCAGCTGCTCCATCAGCGCGGTGTCGATGGCCAGGCGTCCGGCGGTGTCGACGATCACGACGTCGTGCTGGGTCATCCGGGCGATCTCGACACCCTCGCGGGCGACCTCGACCGGGTCCCCCCACGTCGACTCCGGGTTCGCGCCGGTGTTGCCCGGCTGCGGGGCGAAGATCGGGCTGCCCGCGCGCTCGGCCACCACGGACAGCTGGTCCACGGCGTTGGGGCGCTGCAGGTCGGCGGCCACGAGCATCGGGGTGTGGCCCTGCTCCTTGAGGTGGACGGCCAGCTTGCCGGCCAGGGTGGTCTTGCCGGAGCCCTGGAGGCCCGCGAGCAGGATCACCGTGGGCGGGTTCTTCGCGAACTGCAGCCGCCGTGTCTGGCCGCCGAGCAGCTCGATGAGCTCCTCGTGGACGATCTTGACGACCTGCTGGGCGGGGTTCAGCGCCCCCGAGACCTCCGACCCGACGGCACGCTCACGGACGCGATCGGTGAACACGCGCACGGCCGGCAGGGCGACGTCGGCCTCGAGCAGCGCGATCCGGATCTCGCGGATCGTGTCGTTGATGTCGGACTCGGACAGCCGGCCCTTGCCGCGCAGGCCCTTGAAGGTCGCGGACAGCCGGTCGGAGAGGGATGCGAACACAACACGGGATTCTACCGCCGGTGTCCGGGGTCCCCCTCCCGGCTGATCGCCGGGCACGGGCAGCGCGGCAGCGCGGCAGCGCGGGAGTCGCTGGCGCCCCTTGGCTCAGGCGGCAGCAGCCCGCGTGACCCGGGCCTGGGCGACCCGCCAGTACAGGAAGGTCAGGACTCCCAGGCTGACCTGCGGGATCCAGGAGCACGCACGCCAGACCAGCGTGGAGGCCACTGCCTGCTCGTTGGTCAGCCCGAAGGTCGTCAGCAGGGCGATCAGGGCCGCGTCCACCGTGCCCAGCCCACCCGGGGTGACCGGGATCATGCTGGCCATCCGGGAGATCGCGAACGCGGCGAAGGCACCCGCCAGGGTGAGCGTCGTGGGCTGGTCGCCGAGCACGCCCTGGATGGCGAACCACAGGACCGCGAACTGCGCCAGGATGACGATGTAGTTCGACACCGTGACCCAGCGCCAGCGGCCGAAGACGACATCCTTGGTGCTGTTCCGCAGGTCGATGGCCATGCCCACCGCGTCCAGCGGGTTCGCCCTCCGGCGGTTCACCGGCGCCAGCATGCGGTTGCCGAGATCCCCCACCTTGTGGGCCGACTGCTCGCTGCGCAGGATCAGCCACAGCACCACGATCGTCGCCACGGTGGCCGCCACGCCGGCCAGTGCGACCCAGACCCACTGGGACTGCACCTGCCCGGTCGTCAATGCGGCGATCACCCCGAACACCGGCAGGGTGAGCGTCATCAGCAGGCTCCAGAGACTCGTCACCGCGATGCCCGCAGTGGCCGCAGCGACAGGCACCGAGTAGCTGGAGAGCATCGCGAACTGGATCGCCAGGCCGAATGCGCCGCCGGCGGGGATCGTGTTGCTGATCGTGAACGAGGTCTGCCGGATCACGAATGCGGGTTTGTAGGGCAGCCCCGGGATGGCCGCCTGATAGGGCCACACGTAGACGACCAGCATCACCAGGACGCTGGCGCCGATGAGCGCGAGCGCCTCCGGTGCCATCCCCTGGATCTCGGCCCACGCGTCCTCGTAGCTGCCGAACTTCGGGATGAGGCCGGCGAAGATGATCACCAGGACGACGAGGGTGACGATGCCGCCGATGATCGTCTTGCGCGTGTCCAGGGCGGACGACGCCTGGCTCGTGTCGACTGCCCTCAGGCTGCCCATGGGGGCCGCCTCCGGACCCGTCGGGACGGGAGTGGACTCAGACTGTGGGGGCACCGACATCTCTGGCGTCAGCCCTGCGTGGAGCGGGTCACAGCACTCCGCCGATGTACTTGGCCCCGGCGATCGCCTCGACGGTCTGGGCCACGTCGAAGCTCGCGGAGCCCGGGATCGTCGGGACGAAGCCGACCAGCATCCCGTCGGCCATCACCTGGGCCTCCAGCCCGGACGCGCCGTCCGCGTCCCACAGTGCCTCAGCGCCACCGGGAAGGACGATGCGCACGCACACGCGGTTCAGCCTCGGGCGGTGGACATTGGCGATGAACCCGCGCTCGTTGAGCGCGGCGACGACCTCTTCGACCTCAACAGCCTCCATGAGGGTGAATCCTGACACGGACCCGGCGCGGGCGCCGCCCGTCACGCCGAACTCGGAGCACTCGCGTCGCGGATCACACGGCTCGCGCAGCAGCACCCTCGGCCTGTCGGCAGTGGGCGACCGTCGCGGCGACCGCCTCTGCCATCGGGGTGGACACGAAATCGGGGAACCGGGCACGGAAGTCCGAGTCGTCGACCAGGAACGGCTCGGTCCACTGGTAGGCCAGCGGGAGGGACTCCCGCGAGATCCGGTGGAACGGCGCAGCCAGCCGGAGCATCCCGGGGCTGACCAGCGCGGTCCCGCGCGGCTCCGGGAGGGCGTCATTGACCAGGGCGAGGAACTGCGCCCCGGTGACAGCCGGTGCGTGCGGCAGGTGCCAGATCCGCCCGGCGGAATCGCCAGCACAGCCAAGGGCCACGAAGGCGCGCGCCACGTCGGGAACATAGGCGCACGCGTGCGGAGCCTCCATCGACCCCATCCAGCGCAGCTTCCCACGCCCGGCGACCGGTTCGATGGCCAGCGCCGTGATGCCGGAGTTGTCCGCACCCGGACCGAAGTAGTCCGAGGCCCGGCCGATGACCACCTCGATCCGGCCGGACTGGTGGACGGCCATGAGGGCGTCGGCCATCGCGGCACGCGTGCGTCCCTTGCGGTCGGTGGCTGCCTGCGGGGAGCGCTCGGACATCGGACTCGAACCCGGCCCGTAGGCGTACAGGTTGTCGACCATGACCAGGCGCCGGACACCCGCGGCCTGTGCCGCGCCCACCACCCGGTCCATCATGGCCGGGAACTCCTGGGGCCACCGATGGTAGGGCGGCTGGGCAGCCATGTAGGCGACGTCGGCGCCCTCCAGCGCGGCGCGCAGCTCGTCGGGGGCCGTCGCATCGGCCGTGCGCCAGTCGACTGCCTCGGGTGCGGCGGGACCCGGGCCCGACCGGTTGACGCCCCGGGCGTCGAGGCCACCCTCGACCAGGGCGGTCAGGATCGCGGATCCGGCGGCGCCCGAGGCGCCGAGGACAACGTGCGTGCTCGTCTGTGTGGTCATGGGTCCCACCATACGCGAACACCGTTCGCATTGCAAGCGCTGTTCACTTCCGAGCGTCGGATCGGATACCCTTGGGCCATGCCGACCCGCCGCGAGCTGACCCGCACGGCCACCATCGCCGAGATCAAGCGGGCCGCCCTGACGCAGATCGAGCACGAGGGCGCCCCCGCCCTGTCCATCCGTGGGGTCGCCCGCGCGATCGGGATGAGCCCGGCAGGGCTCTACCGCTACTACGACGGCCGCGATGCCCTGCTCACCGACCTGCTCACCGACGCCTACATGGACCTCGCCCGGGCGGTGGCCGCTGCCGCCGACCTCCCGATCGGGTCAGCCGCGGAGCCAGCGGGCGCTCCTGACCCGTCGGGGCCCCCGGCGGCCACCGTGGCCGACCCGATCGCCGCGATGCTGTGCGCCATCGAGGCCTACCGGGAGTGGGCGGTGACCAACCGCGCACGCTTCCTGCTGATCTTCGGCACCCCGGTCCCCGGCTACTCGGCCCCGGAGGACGGCCCGACGGTCGCAGCCAACCGGCAGATGGGGCAGGTGTTCTTCACCCTGGCAGCCCAGGGCTGGGCCACCGGGCGGATCGCGCCACCACCGGGGCTCACCACGAGCGCCGAGCTCACGGCCGGTGAGGCCGAGCTGCACGCCCAGCTCGAGGCCCTGGCCCCCGGCTTCCCGGCGTGGCTGATCCCGCGGATGCTGGCCGGCTGGGCGCAATGGCACGGGCTGGTCACGCTCGAGGTCACCGGCCAGATGGAGTGGATCTACCCGGACACCGCCCGGTTCTACTCCGAGCGCATGGCCGACTGGCTGGCCGACTTCACCGGCCACGGCCCCGCCGACCGGCGGCCCGCCGGCCCGCGCTGACCCGCCTACTCGCGGGGCTCGGCCAGGGCATCGGCCACGGCCTCCGCGACGGCCTCGGCCAGCTCCGCGTCGAGCGGATCGCCATGCCGGTCGACGAGGTAGAACACGTCGACGACCTCGGAGCCCAGCGTGGAGACCCGGGCCGCGGCGATGTCGGTGCCCGTGGCCGCGATGGCTGTGCCCACGCGGTGCAGGAGGCCCGGGGCGTCGTGGGCGCGGACCTCCATCACGGTCGCCCGGCTCGAGGCCCCGGCCGCGATCTCCACGCGCGGCGGAGCGGTGGCCGGCGCCTCGGTGGATCGCGCGGCCTCGTCGCGCCGGGCGAGGCGGGCGGCCACGTCGAGCTGCCCGAGGATGGCCCGACGGATGTCCTCGCGCAGGCGGTCGACGGCTGGCGGGTCGCCGAACTGGGGGTGGACGCTCCACACCTCGATGGCGCGGTCGCCCACGACTGACGTCACGGCCGAGCGGACCTCGAGCCGGTGCATCGACAGGATCCCGGCGACCAGGCCCAGCAGGCCCAACGAGTCAGGCGCACCGATGGTGATGTCGTACCCGGACTCGGTCTCCTGCAGCAGGACCCGCACCCCCTCCCCCGCTGCGATGGCCAGCTGGTCCTCGGACAGTCGGGGCTCGACGGGCAGCTCCTCGCCGGCCAGCTGACCCCGGACCCGATCCACGAGGTCGACCACCAGGGAACGCTTCCAGGACGTCCAGGCCAGCGGTCCGGTGGCCAGCGCATCGGCCTTGGTGAGCGCAGCCAGCAGGTCGAGCAGCTCCACGGTCCCGACGGCCTGGGCCACGATGTCGATCGTCTGCGGATCATCGAGGTCACGCCGCGTCGCGGTGTCGGGGAGCAGGAGGTGGTACCGGCACATGTCCACCAGGACCCTGCAGTCCTCGGCGCGGAAGCCCATGTGCTCGGCGATCTCGGCGACCAGTCCGACGCCGACGTCGGTGTGGTCCTGCCCGGGGCGGCCCTTGCCGATGTCGTGCAGGAGGGCCCCGAGGAGCAGCAGGTCGGGGCGGTGGACGTCCCGGGTGTAGGCGCACGCCTGCACAGCCGCCTCCAACAGGTGGCGGTCGACGGTGTACCGGTGCACCGGGTTGTGCTGGGGGGCGGACCGGACCACGTCCCAGTACGGGATCAGCGACGTGATGACCCCGGCCTGGTCGAGGGTCTCCCAGACGGGCACCGCGCTGCGCCCGGCACCGAGCAACGACACCAGGGCATCGCGGGCAGGCGCCGGCCATGGAACCGGCATCGGCGCGGACTCCGCGACGAGCCGACCGACTGCGTGCCTGCTGAGGAGGTGGCCCGACTGGGCCGCGGCAGCGGCCGCCCGGAGGATGAGGGTGGGATCACGGTCGGGGCGGGCGTCGGCAGCCAGGACGGCCTCACCGTCCTGCAGGACGACGCCGTCCGCCAGCGGGCTGCGCGCCGGACCGCGCGTCCTCAGTCGCTTGAACCCCAGCTTCGGCCGCGAGCGGACGATCCGGTCCACCGCGTGCCAGGTCACGTCCGAGGCCACGCCGATCGAGCGGCCCGCCGCTGAGACCTCACGCAGCAGGGTGTCCGCGTCGGCCATCCCCAGCACCTCGGCGACCGGCCCCTGCTCCTGCTTGGCCAGGCGATCGGCGGGGCGGCTGGCGACGCGGTGCAGGGCATCGCGCACGTCCAGCAGCAGCGCCTTGGCCGGAGCCAGCTCCCCGTGGGGAGCATCGGTGACCCAGGAGGCGGCAACCGCGCGCAGGACCGTCAGGTCGCGCAGTCCGCCGTAGGACTCCTTGATGTCGGGCTCCAGCAGGTGCGCCAGCTCACCGTTGCTGGCCGTCCGCTCGCGGACGGAGGCCTGCAGGTCCGGCAGGCGCCGGGGCGCCAGGGCCCGCCAGTCGGCGAGCACGGAGGTCTTCAGGGACGCCGTGGCCGACTCGTCACCGGCCACCGTCCGGGCATCCAGGAGTCCGAGCACGACCTTGATGTCGGCGGCGGCCATGCGACGGGCCTCGGAGACCGTGCGCACCGAGTGGTCCAGCCGGAGCCCGGAGTCCCAGATCGGGTACCAGAGCCGGTCGGCGACCTCGGCGATCGCGCCTCCGGGGTGCAGCAGGACGAGGTCCAGGTCGCTGCCGGCACTCAACTCACCCCGGCCGTAGCCGCCCACGGCCACGAGTGTTGCCCCGGCCTGCGCGGCGCCGGAGGCCTCGAACAGCTCCCCCAGCCACTGGTCGGTCAGGGTCGTCAGCGCCTGGCGCGTCTGACGGCTCGGCCTGCCCTGGGCGGCGAGGAGGTCGGCGCGGGCGGCCAGGAACCGGTCGCCGGGCGAGAGCTCGGACGTGGTGGCGGACATGGGGTCCTCTCTGGGAACGGAGGGTCTGGGGAATGGGACGATCCGCCGCCCTGGCCGGGCGACGGATCGTCTCATCTGCCGTAGCCCGCTACAGGGCGTCCGGGCCGCGCTCGCCGGTGCGCACGCGCACGACGTCCTCGACCGGGATGGTCCACACCTTGCCGTCTCCGATGCGCCCGGTCTGGGCGCTCTTGGTGATGACGTCCACCACCGCGGAGGCGTCGTCATCCTCGACGAGAACCTCGATGCGGACCTTGGGGACCATGTCCACCGTGTACTCCGCACCGCGGTAGACCTCGGTGTGCCCCCGCTGGCGGCCGTAGCCACTGGCCTCGGAGATCGTCAGGCCGTGGATGCCGTAGGCCTCCAGTGCACTCTTGACGTCCTCGAGCTTGAACGGCTTGATGATCGCGGTGACGAGCTTCATGCGTTCACCTCCTCCTTGTTGCGAAGGGCGGACTGACCGATGCCGGCGAAGTGCCCGCCACCACCGGAGGAGCCCAGTTCGTAGGCCGTCTCGGCGTGCTCGGCCAGGTCGATGCCGGCGACCTCCTCATCGGAGGAGATCCGGAAGCCGACGGTCTTGTTGATGGCGAAACCGATCGCCAGGGTGACCAGGAACGAGTAGGCCAGGACCGAGAACGACCCGATCGCCTGCTTGCCCAGGAGGTCCAGGCCGCCACCGTAGAAGAGGCCGTCCACCGCGCTGTAGCCGGACTTGGTGGTGGCGATGAACCCCAGGGCCAACGAGCCCACCAGGCCACCGACCAGGTGGACGCCGACGACGTCCAGGGAGTCATCGATGCGGAAGCGGAACTTCAGTCCCACCGCCAGGGCGCAGAGGATGCCCGCGACGAGGCCGAGTCCGACCGCGGCGTACGGGACGATGAACGCACACGCCGGGGTGACCGCCACGAGGCCGGCAACAGCACCGGACGCGGCACCGAGCGAGGTCGGGTGGCCGTCGCGGATCTTCTCCAGGATCGACCATCCGACGATGCCGGCTGCGGTCGCGAGCATCGTGTTGGTGAACGCGAGGGCGGCTGTCTGGTTGGCACCCAGGGCAGACCCGGCGTTGAACCCGAACCAGCCGAAGTACAGCAGCCCGGAGCCCAGGAGGACCAGGGGCAGGCTGTGCGGCTTCATCTGGGTCTTGGGCCAACCGACGCGCTTGCCCAGGACGATGGCCAGGGCCAGGCCTGCGGCACCGGCGTTGATGTGGACCGCCGTCCCACCGGCGAAGTCCAGCACGCCGAGGTTGGCCAGCCAGCCCGCGTCATCGCCGCCGAGCTCGGTGCTGCCGAAGTCGAACACCCAGTGCGCGACCGGGAAGTAGACCAGCGTGACCCAGATCGCGGCGAAGATGCCCCAGCCGAGGAACCTGGTGCGGTCCGCGATGGCGCCGGAGATCAGCGCCACCGTGATGATCGCGAACATCAGCTGGAACATCGCGAAGACCAGCGCAGGGATCGGGTAGTACCCGCCGTTGCTCGCCGTCTGCCCGATGAGCTCGCCCAGGCCGATCTGGCCGAGGCCACCCCAGAGGCCGTTGCCCGTGTCGCCGAACGCGATCGAGTACCCGTAGAGCACCCACAGGATGCTCACGATGCCGATCGCGATGAACGACATCATCATCATGTTCAGGACGCTCTTGGCGCGCACCATGCCGCCGTAGAAGAACGCCAGGCCGGGTGTCATGAGCAGCACCAGTGCTGCACTCATGAGCAACCAGGCGGTATCGCCGGTATTGATCTCCGGCATGCCCATCACTCCCTCTCGTGGTTGATGTGACCCCCAGTCGGGGTCTTGGTGAAGAGGTTCCCCGGGGCGTGTTGCATGTCTCGCCCCTGCGTGTTTCCGGGCGGTGACGTTGGGCGCCCCTGCGTTACGAACAGGTTGCGCACCGCGGCCAGTCCGAGGGCCAGTGAACGGGATGCGGGGAGATGCCTGCGACCAGGCAGCCGCACGCGGGCATGCCCGACGAGGAGGTCCGACGTCGGTCTACGCTGCTGGAATGAGCACTCCGACCCCTGCCCCTGACGCCGACGGCTCCGTCGCCACCGCCCCCGACACCGACGGCCCCGTCACGGCGGCAACCGTCGGCCGCGACGCGCTGGCTGCATGGCTGGCGGCCCAGCCGAGCGACCTGTTCGCCGATGACCAGGATCTTGCCGCACTCGTGACCCATCACGGGATGGGCGCCCGGGTGCCTGCCCTGCATGCCGCGGGCCGCGCCGTCGCGGGACCCCTGGATGCCGCGGCACGGCGCAACGACCTGCCCGGCAACCACCCCGTGCTCGAGGACTGGGACGGGATCGGGCGCTACACGGCCGGGGTGGCCCACCACCCGAGCCACAGCGAGGCGGGGAGGGCGATCTACGGCACCGGGGTGATGACCGCGTACGGGGAGGTCGGGGTCGACGGCCGCGCGGCGGGCAGCTCTCCTCGTCGACCTGTGGCACCGGCTCCCCAGCGGTTCATCCTCTCGTTGTTCTACCTCACCGCCCAGGCTGGGGAAGCCGGGCACAACTGCCCGTTGGCCTGCGACGCCGGGGCGATCCGCACCCTGCAGCACCTCGGCACGGCCGAGCAGCAGGCGGCGTTCCTGCCCGGGCTGCTGGACCCGGACTTCGACACGAACCTGACCGCCTCGCAGTTCCTGACCGAGGTGCAGGGCGGCTCCGACGTGGGCGCCAACGCGGTGGTGGCCACCCCGGTCGGCGACCACGACGGTGGGCCGGGCTCTGCCTGGTCGATCAGTGGCGAGAAGTGGTTCTGCTCCAACACCGATGCCGACGTGTTCCTGCTCACGGCGCGGGTCGCTGAGCCACGCACCGGCACGAAGGGCCTCGGCCTGTTCCTGATCCCGCGGCTCACCGCCCGACGGCACCCCGAACGGGTTCCGGATCCGGCGGCTTGAAGACCAAGCTCGGCACCCGCTCCATGGCCAGCGGCGAGATCGACTTCACCGGGGCGCAGGCCACCGCGCTGGGCCCCGTCCGTGAGGGCTTCCGCAACGTGATGGACCTGGTCATCACGACCTCACGGCTGTTCAACGCCGCAGGCTGTGCCGCCCATGCGCGTCGCGCCTGGGTGGTCGCATCGACGTACGCCCAGCACCGCACGGCGTTCGGGCAACCCATCGGGGAGTTCCCGCTGGTGGCCGAGACATGCGCGTGGATCCGCTCGGACGCCGTGGCATGCCTGGCCTCCACGCTGATGCTGGCCGGCCTCCAGGAGCAGGTGGACGACGGGTCGATCAGTCCCACTGATGCTGCGTTCTTCCGGGTGGCGGTCAACCTCAACAAGCTGCAGACGTCGGTGCTGGCCCACGATGCCGTGAACCGCGGCATCGAGGTGCTCGGCGGCAACGGGGCGATCGAGACGTTCAGCGTGCTGCCCCGGCTGCTGCGCGACAACGTGGTCTACGAGAACTGGGAGGGCAGCCACAACGTGCTGCGTGCCCAGGTGCTGCGCGACTGCGCCCGACTCGGCGTGCATGCGGGCTTCTTCGACGCCCTGGCCGACCGGCTCGGCGAGGAGCACGCCGGGGCCGTGGCAGCGGACCGGGCGGCGTTCGAGGCGCTGCTGGAGGCCCCGGCCCACGTGCGCGACCTCCAGTTCCGGCGACTGGGCACGCGCATGGCGATCTGGGTGATGCTGGCGGCGATGACGCCGGTCCCCGAGTTCGCCGCCGCTCGGCTGCTCACCGAGCGGCACCTGCGCGAGCTGCCCATCGACGACGCATACCTGGCTGCGGTGCAGGCCCTGCAGCGCTGAACGCCGCCGACCGGCTCGCACCGTTGAGCAGCAGCGTGACGAGGAACGGCCCCGTTCCTCCTGGAACCGCCCCCGGACTTCGCGCCCGTTCCGGTCGATCCGCTCGCGTCCCGAGCTCCGCTGGACGGGCCTCCGGCCAGCCTCGCGGCCGCTTGCGTCGATCCCGGTGGGGACGGGTGGGTTCTTTCGACGCGACGGGGCGCGAGGTCCTTGATCGACCCTCGACGCCGGGCGCTGATCGACGGGAACGGGTGCGAGGTTTGCTCAGGCGTCGAGCAGGGCGTTGACGAAGTCCTCGGGGACGAACGGGGCGAGGTCGTCGGGACCCTCGCCGAGGCCCACGAGCTTGACCGGGACCCCGAGCTCGCGCTGCACCGCCACGACGATGCCGCCCTTGGCGGTGCCGTCGAGCTTGGTGAGGACCAGGCCCGTGACGTCGACGACCTCGCTGAAGACGCGGGCCTGGTTCAGCCCGTTCTGGCCGGTGGTGGCGTCGAGCACGAGCAGGACCTCGTCGACCGGGGCCTGCTTCTCGATGACGCGCTTGACCTTGCCCAGCTCGTCCATCAGACCGACCTTCGTGTGCAGCCGGCCGGCGGTGTCGATCAGGACCGCATCGGCCTCGGACTCCATGCCCGCGCGCACCGCGTCGAAGGCCACGGAGGCGGGGTCGCCGCCCGCGGGCCCGCGCACGACGGTGGCGCCGACCCGGTCGCCCCACGACTGGAGCTGGTCGGCGGCGGCGGCGCGGAACGTGTCGGCCGCCCCGAGCACCACGTGCTGGTCGTCGGCGATCAGCACGCGGGCGAGCTTGCCGGTGGTGGTCGTCTTGCCGGTGCCGTTGACACCGACCACGAGCATGATCGCCGGGTGGCCCCCATGGCGACGCGCGAGGGTGCGGTCCATGGTCGGGTCCACGAGGGCCAGGAGCTCCTCGCCCAGCATGGCGCGAACCCGGACGGGATCCCCGGTGCCCTCGACGCGGACCCTGGTCCGCAGGCGCTCGACCAGCTCGGTGGTGGGGGCCACGCCGAGGTCGGCCTGCAGCAGCAGGGTCTCGACGTCCTCCCAGTCCTGCTCGGAGATCGAGTCGCTGGACAGCAGGGCGAGCAGGCCCTTGCCCAGCACGCTCTGGCTGCGGGCGAGCCGCGCACGCAGCCGGACCATGCGGCCGGCCGTGGGCGCCGGGACCTCGAGCCCGGGGGCCGTCGGACCGGCGGGCGCCGGGATGGTGGGCGTCGGTGGTGCGATGGTGCCGGCACCGGCCCCGGCGTCGAGGGTCGGGGCGGTCGGACCGCTCACCGCCGGGGGCGTGCCGCGGCGGCTGCGGACGAGGGCGACCCCGCCGACGACCACCACCAGGAACACGGCCAGGGAGATCAGGATGTAGGGAAGGGCGTCTTGCACGGGACAGGCCTATCGGTCGGGGACGACGGGTCCGGACGAGCATCCGGACAGGCCACCATTGTCCCAGAGCGCACGGGTGCCGGTGCCCACCTGCGCGAGCACCGGCGCACACGCCGAGCCCGCGGGCGAGGGTCAGCCCGCCTGGCGCTCGCGCAGGCGCTGGCTGATCACGTGCGTCACGCCGTCGCCGCGCATGCTCACCCCGTACAGCGCGTCGGCGATCTCCATGGTGCGCTTCTGGTGCGTGATGACGATGAGCTGGCTGTTCTCGCGCAGCTCCTCGAGCACGTCGAGCAGCCGGCCGAGGTTGACGTCGTCGAGGGCGGCCTCGACCTCGTCGAGGACGTAGAACGGGCTCGGGCGGGCCTGGAACAGCGAGACCAGGAACGCCACGGCCGTCAGCGACCGCTCGCCGCCGGAGAGCAGCGACAGCCGCTTGATCTTCTTGCCCGGCGGACGGGCCTCGACCTCGATGCCGGTCGTGAGCATGTTCTCCGGATCGGTCAGGACCAGTCGTCCCGCGCCCCCGGGGAACAGCCGGGCGAACACCTGCTCGAACTGCACGGCCACGTCGGCGTAGGCGGCGGTGAACACCTCCTCCACCCGGGCGTCCACGTCGTTGATCAGGTCGAGCAGGTCCTTGCGCGAGCGCTTGAGGTCGTCGAGCTGCTCGGTGAGGAAGCGGTGGCGCTCCTCGAGCGCGGCGAACTCCTCGAGGGCCAGCGGGTTGACCTTGCCCAGCAGGGCCATGGCCTTCTCGGCCGTCTTCAGCCGGCGCTCCTGCTCGGCGCGCACGTACGGGTAGGGCGCCGGCTCGGGGGCGTTGGGGTCCACGTCGTCGCCGGGTGCACGAAGCGACGGCGGCACCAGCTGGTCGGGGCCGTACTCGGCGAGGAGCGCCTCGGTCTCGAGCCCGAACTCGCTCATCGCCCGGTTGGCCAGGTTCTCGATCCGCAGGCGCTGCTCGGCCCGGGCCACCTCGTCGCGGTGGACCGAGGAGGTCAGCTCCTCGAGGTCGGCGGACAGGCTGCGGATCCGGGCGCGCAGCTCGGAGAGCTCGGCATCGGACGCGGCGCGCGCCTGCTCCGCGGCGGTGCGGGCCTCGGCGGCACTGGCCACGGACGCATCGAGCCGGGCCAGCACCAGCGCCCCGCCCTCGGCGACGGCCTGGGCCACGGCCGCGGCGCGGGCGCGTCGCTCCCGGCGCTCCACGGCCCGACGCCGGGCCGAGCGCTCGTTGGCGGCAGCACGCTCCAGCTGCTCGGCGCGCCCGGCGATGGCCCGCGCCCGCTCCTCGCTGGTGCGCACGGCGAGCCGTGCCTCGACCTCCGCCCGCCGTGCGGCCTCGGCGGCCAGCGCGGCCTCGTCGCGCGCATCCGGGGAGGGATCGGCGTCGTCCACGGGGTCGGCGCTGGCCCGGTCCATCCGTTCGGACAGCTCGGCCAGGGTGGTCCGGTCGGCGGCGAGTGCCTGCTCGGAGGCAGCGAGCATCCGGTCGATCCGCTCGGCCTCGGCCAGTGCGGCACGCGACTGCTGGCCCAGGTTGCCCAGCTGCTCGGCGACAGCGGCCATCCGGGCGTCGGACTCGTGCAGCCGGTCCAGGGCCTCGTCGCTGGCCCGGGCAGCGGCCTCCCGCTCGGTGCGCAGCGCGGCCAGCTCGAAGCGCAGCCGTTCCGCGTCGTGCGCGGCCGCCGCGAGCTCGGCGCGTGCCTGCTCCAGCGATGCCGTGACCTCGATCCGGCTGGGTGCGGCCTGCGAGCCGCCGACGACCAGGCCGCGACCGACCAGGTCCCCGGTGCGGGTGACGACCAGCAGCCCCGGCACGGAGCCGGCGACGGTCGAGCGCCGCGGAGAGGTCCCCGTCCACGACGGCGACCCGGTCGAGCAGCGCGGCCAGGGCCGGTGCGCCGGGGCCGTCACTGGTCACGCACTCGATGGCGTACCGGGCCCCGGCCGGCAGCACCGGCCATCCGGTGCGATCGGCGACGCCCAGCTCCGGGACGAGCACCGCGGCGCGCCCCCGGTCGTCGGCGGCCAGCCACTCGAGCGCCGCGAGTGCCGAGCCGGCGCCCTCAGCCAGTGCCGCGTCCGCCGCCGCACCCAGCGCGGCACCGATCGCGACCTCGTAGCCGGGCTCCACGCGCAGGGTCGGGGCGAGGGTCCCGGACACGCCCGGGACCGCTCCCCCGGCCAGCTCCCCGGAGGCGTCCGCGACGGCGATCATCGGGGCCAGGGCCTCCACACGGGCGGCCAGCCCGGCGCGGGTGCGCTCGACCTGGGACTCGCGGGCGGCCAGCTCGGCGATCTGGTCGTCGATGGCCGTCAGCGCGGACTGGGCCGACTCGAACCCCGAGTCGAGGTCCAGCTCGCCCTCGTCGAGCCCGGCGATGGACGCCTCGAGGGTGCGGAACTCATGGTCTGCCTTGGTGGCCCGCTCCCGGGCCGCCTGGGCCTGGCCGCGCAGGCGCTCGATCTCGCTGGCTCGGGCCTCAGCCCGGGAGCGGGCGGCGTTGACCTGGCCCTGGAGGCGGACCACGCCCTCGCGGCGGTCGGAGGCCGCACGCACGGCCGCCCGCAGCTCCTGCTCGGCGGTGGCCAGGGCCGCCTCGGCCGCGGTGCGCACGGACACGGCCATGCTCAGGGCTGCCCGCTGCTCCTCGACGGCACGGTTGAGGTCGGCCTCCTGGCCGCGCATCGCGCGTGACTCGTTCTCCATGTCCTCCGGTGCCCGCCCGCGCCGCTCCTCCTCGGGCTCCGGGGCAAGGCTGCGGACCCGTTCGGAGGCCATGCCCACGGTGCCGGCCAGCCGCTCGCGCAGGCCCGACAGGGCGAACCACGTCTCCTGGGCGGCGGTGAGCGCCGGGGCGTCGGCCATGGCGGCGGCCTCGCGGACGGCCTCCGCGGACTGGGCGTTGGCCAGCTCGGCCTCGACCAGCGCCCGGCGCTCACGGACCGCGGACTCGTCGGCGACCTCCTGCTCGTACTGCGAGGTCAGTGTGTGCAGGTCGTCGGCGAGCAGGCGCAGGGCGGCGTCGCGGACGTCGGTCTGGATGACATTCGCCCGGCGCGCGACCTCCGCCTGCTTGCCCAGCGGGGTCAGCTGGCGGCGCAGCTCGGTGGTGAGGTCCTGCACGCGGGTGAGGTTGGCCTGCATCGCGTCGAGCTTGCGGACCGCACGCTCCTTGCGCTTGCGGTGCTTCAGGACGCCCGCGGCCTCCTCGATGAACCCGCGACGCTCCTCCGGTGTGGCGTGCAGGATCTGGTCGAGCTGGCCCTGGCCGACGATCACGTGCATCTCGCGGCCGATGCCGGAGTCGCTCAGCAGCTCCTGGATGTCGAGCAGGCGACAGGCGGTGCCGTTGATGGAGTACTCCGAGCCGCCGGAGCGGAACATCACGCGCGAGATCGTGACCTCGGAGTAGTCGATCGGCAGGGCGCCGTCGGAGTTGTCGATGGTCAGCGACACCTCGGCGCGACCCAGGGGCGCGCGGCCGGACGTCCCGGCGAAGATGACGTCCTCCATCTTGCCGCCGCGCAGGCTCTTGGCCCCCTGCTCGCCCATCACCCAGGCCAGGGCGTCCACGACGTTGGACTTGCCCGAACCGTTGGGCCCGACCACGCACGTCACGCCCGGCTCGAAGGCCAGGGTCGTCGACGACGCGAAGGACTTGAAGCCCTTGACGTTCAGGCTCTTGAGATGCACGGAGCGAAACCTACGCGATGCGCGGCCTCACATCCGGCAACGGCCTCGGGTCAGACGAGGGCGGTGTCCCGGGCCGTCAGCAGCTCGAGGTCCAGGTCGTGGTCGGCGAGGCCGACGTCCCCGGCGCGACGCAGCTCGGCCAGCTCGGCCTCCAGCTCGCGGACGCGCGCCCGCAGGGTCGCCAGCTCCGCTGCCGTGCGCGGATCCGGACCCGCCAGCATGCCGTAGATCGCCTTGCCCATCGCAACTCCTGCCTATCGCAGGTCCGATCCGGACCGTCTTCAAGGGTGACAGCCGCGACGGCTCGGGTCAAGCGCTGCGATATGTCGAACCGATATGTCCCAGCCCGCCGCGCCGCCGCAAGTCCCTACCGGCAGGTGAACGACCGGAACCCACCCTGGGCCGGGCCCCAGTGGGCGTCCACGAACTCCACGCGCCCCGGCCGACGCACGGTCCGGGGACCGTTGCCGGTCAACCAGTCCAGGACCTTCTGGCAGGAGGCCTGAGGTCCCTCCGCGATCACCAGGACGTCACCGTTGGGGAGGTTCTCGGCCACGCCGACGAGCTTCATCGTCTGGGCGAACGCCATCGTCGACCACCGGAAGCCGACGCCCTGGACGTAGCCCTGGACCCGGGCGGTCAGGCGGACCGGGGTCTCGGCGGGCGGTTGCTCCACGTCCCTAGTGTGGCAAGCGGGGCGGTCGCTGACACGCCGGGCAGAAGTGGCTGGAGCGGTTCATGAAGCGCTCACGCACGATCGGCGCCCCGCACCGGGGGCACGGCAGCCCCGCCCGGCCGTAGGCCGAGAGCCCGCGGGCGAAGTACCCGCTCTCGCCGTTGACGTTGACGTACAGGCTGTCGAAGGACGTCCCACCCTCCGCCAGCGAGGAGGCCATCACGGCCGCGGCGGCGTCGAGGACGCCGACGAGGGTGCGGACACTGAGGGTGTCGGCCCGCCGTCGCGGGTGCACCCCAGCCGCCCACAGCGCCTCGTCCGCGTAGATGTTGCCGATGCCCGAGACCAGGTCCTGGCCCAGGAGGAGCCGCTTGACCTCCACCCGATGGGTGCGCATGGAGCGGGCCACCGTCCGGACGTCGAAGTCGGGATCGGTCGGGTCCGGGGCGATGTCGCGCACCAGCTCCGGCACGAGCACACCCCGGGGATCCGCCACGACCGGGCACGCCGCGAGCCATCCGAAGGTCCGCTGGTCGAGGAACCACAGCTGGCGCTCGCCGAGGTCGAACCGCGCCCGCGCGTGCCGGTAGGGGGACTCGCCCGAGCCCTCGGCGCCGATGTCCACCGCCGGCCCGCCGGACCCCGCGTCCACACGGAACTGCCCGCTCATCCCCAGGTGCGCGGTGAGGACCAGGTCGGGGTCGTCGGTGGTCAGCCAGAGGAACTTGCCGCGCCGCCCGGTGCTCAGCAGGGTGCGCCCCGTCAGGACGGACTCGAAGTGCCCCGCGCCCTGGACCTGCCGGCGCACGGCGCGGGGATGGCGCACCTCGACGCCGTGGATCTGCTGGTCGAGCACGTGGGCCGCGAGCCCCCGGCGGACGACCTCCACCTCTGGCAGCTCGGGCATCAGGACGCGACGTGCTCCGGATTCGCCGCGAGCAGGGCCTCGTACGCGGCCGCGGCGGCCATCTGCTCGGCGACCTTCTTCGAGGGCCCGATCCCCTCGCCGGTCACGGCGTCTCCGACCTGGACGAGGGCGGTGAAGTGCTTGGCGTGGTCCGGGCCGGTGGCCGTCACCTCGTAGCAGGGCACACCTGCCCCGGTGCGCGCGCCCAGCTCCTGCAGGGAGGTCTTCCAGTCCAGGCCGGCACCCATCCCTGCGGCGACGGTCATCCGGTCGTCGAGGAGCCGGTGCACGAGCGCCCCGGCGGCGTCGAGGCCCTGGTCGAGGTAGACCGCGCCGAGGATGGCCTCCATCGCGTCGGCCAGGATCGAGGCCTTGTCCCGCCCGCCGGTGGTCTGCTCCCCGCGACCCAGGAGCAGGAACTCGCCGACGCCCAGCTCGCGGGCGACCTCAGCAAGCGTGCGGGCGTTGACCACGGCCGAGCGGTACCGGGCCAGCTGGCTCTCGGCGACGTCGGGATGGGACCGGTACAGCGAGTCGGTGACGATGATGCCCAGCACCGCGTCGCCGAGGAACTCCAGGCGCTCGTTGTGCGCCATCCCGCCGTTCTCGTAGGCGTAGGACCGATGCGTCAGGGCATGACGGAGCGCCTCGTGGTCGATCGCGACCCCGAGGCGCTCGGCGAGGACCTCGAGGTCGTCGCGTGCGGGAAGCCCCACGCGATCAGACGTCGAGGACTTGCCGCTTGGCGTAGGTGCCGCACGTGGGGCACGCGGTGTGCGGCAGCTTCTGTGCGCGGCAGCGGTCGCACGTCACGAGGGTGATCGGGGCGGCCTTCCACTGCGAACGGCGGGCGCGCGTGTTGGAGCGGGACATCTTCCGCTTCGGAACAGCCACGTCAGTCTTCCTTCTCAGTCGTATCCAGTCCGGCGAGGCTGGCCCACCGGGGGTCGATCCGGTCATGCGCGTGCGTGGGATCGTCGGCCAAACGGGCACCGCACTCCACGCACAGCCCGGGGCAGTCGGCCCGACACAGCGGGGCCAGCGGGAGTGCCAGCACCACAGCGTCGCGCACGACCGGGTCGAGGTCGAGGAAGTCCCCGTCCAGGACGGGCAGCTCCTCGTCGTCAGGCCCCGGCTCGTGGAGGTAGAGCTCAGTCAGCGGCACGGTCTGGTCCCATTCGACTGGGTCCAGGCACCGAGCACACTCACCGCTCACGGTGACCGACGCGGTCCCCGAGACGAGCACACCCTCCACCACCGCCTCGAAGCGCAGGACCAGCCCCAGGTCGGAGCCGGGCTGCACCACGGCCACGCCACCGCCGAGATCAGCGGGTGCGGGGACCGTTCGATCCACCTCCATCATCGACCCCGCACGTCGACCCAGGTCCCGGATATCGAAGACCAGGGGGTCGCGCGGATCGAGGGTGGACATGAACCTTCCCGATGGCGTCACACGAATGGCCCTCGGCGTGAGGGCCACCGGATGAGGATACCGCAGTCGCGGTCAGGGGAGGAAATGCTCCGTGCAGCTCACTCCCGGGGCGATCGCGGGTGAGGGCTGGGCAGTCAGCGCTCGTAGCCCTGGTCGGGGCCGGAGTAGGTGTAGCGCTCACGGATGCGGTCGCGGCCCTTCTGCACCGCGGCCAGGGTCTTGGTCAGGTTGGCCTCGAACGCGGCGAACTTGTCCTCGACGTACTGGTCGACCTCCTGGCGCATGGCCTCGGCCTCAGCCAGGCCCTGGGCGCGGATCGCCTCGGCCTCCGCGAGGGCGACCTGGGTGACCTCATGGGTGCTGACCATGTGGGCCTGCTGGGCGCTGGCCTGGTCGATGATCGCCTGCGCCTCCCGGGTGCCTTCTGCGAGCATCCGCTCCACCTCCCGGTTGGCCTCCGCGACCATCCGCTCGGCCTCCCGGAAGCCCTCCTCGACGACGCCGACCCGGTCGGCGAGCAGCTCCTCGGCCTCCTGCACCGAGGTGGGCAGCATCTGGCGGATCGCATCGAGCAGGTCCAGCACCTCGTTGCGGTTCACCACGCACTTGTCGGACATCGGCATCGCCCGCGCGGCCTCGACGATGTCGGTGAGCTCGTCGAGCACCGTGTACACATCGGCCGTACGGGGGTCCGCGGCAGCGACCGGGTCCTGGGTCATCGCACTCCTGAGGATCAGTGGGCGGACAGCTTGGTCTGCAGGGCCGAGTGCACCCTCGCAGGGATCAGTCCGCTGACATCCCCACCATATGTCGCGACCTCCTTGACCAACGAGGACGACAGGTAGGAGTACAGCGGATTCGTCGTGATGAACAGGGTCTCGATGCCGGCCAGCCCGAAGTTCATCTGGGCCATCTGCAGCTCGTAGTCGAAGTCGGTGATGGCGCGCAGGCCCTTGACGATCGCGATGATCCCGTTCTCCCGGCAGTAGTCGACGAGCAGCCCATGGAAGCTGTCGATCCGGATGTTGGGCACGTGCCCGAGCTCGGCACCCAGCAGCTCGATGCGCTCCTCGACGCTGAACATCGAGGTCTTCTTCTTGTTCACCAGGACGCCGACGGTCACCTCGTCGAAGAGCGCCGATGCACGCATGAAGACGTCGATGTGTCCGTTGGTGACGGGATCGAACGATCCCGGGCATACCGCCTTGCGCATCATGGGTCCTCTCCATCGGACGCTGACTGACCGTACCAAAGGGTCGTCGCCCCGTAGGCCCTCTGGCGCAACGCCACGAGTCCCGATGGCCAGTGGAAGTCCCCGCCGCGCGTGGCCCGCTCCACCAGGACGACCGCCCCGGGGGCCAGCCAGCCGCGGGTGAGTGCGGCCAGGAACGCCTCGACCTCGGCAGCCTCCATGGCATAGGGCGGGTCCGCGAGCACGACGTCGAACGGCTCGGGCTGGCCTGCCAGGTGCGCCGCCACCGAGGCGGGCACCACGCGGACCCCGGGTGCACCCACGACCGCGGCGTTCGCACGGGCGACGGCGGCGCTGGGGCGGTCGCGCTCCACGAGGACCACCAGTGCGGCCCCCCTGCTGGCCGCCTCCAGGCCCAGCGCGCCGGATCCGGCGAACAGGTCCAGCACCCGCGCACCGAGGAAGCCGCCGAGCAGGTGGTCCAGCGAGGCGAACATCGACTCCCGAACGCGGTCCGTGGTGGGGCGTGCCCCGCCCGTGGGCACCGCGAGCCGACGACCCCGCGCTGACCCGGCGATGATCCTCGTCATGGCACCGCGACGACGGCTCGCGCTGATCTCCGCCGGGTCCGGGTCCGCCGGGGGCCGATGCTCACAGGAGCAAGCATGTCCCACCCAGCCCGAACCGCCCGCACCAGGTCTGATCGAGCGCCCGGGTCCTTCGGCCCTGTCCCGGCCGTCAGGGGCCTCCTAGCCTGAGTATTGGAGCCCTTGACCGAAGGGGGAGCCATGGGAGCACATGCGCACTACCCGGAGCACAACGCGCCGGCTTCCGGCCCCCACCTGACCACGCTGGTGAGGTTCGCCCTCTGGGTCGCGATCCTGGCGGCAGCCGTCTGGATGGTGGGCACGGTCATCGGCGGCGAGCTGGGGGCCGCCGTGACGGGCTGGTTCCAGGACCTGACGGTGAGGTGAAGGTGAGGTGGTGGGTTCGATGGACGGGTCGCAGCCGGGCAAGGGCATCGATCCGCAGATGATCCGTGACCATGGCGGCGATGTGGAGGTGCTGGACCGGGAGATCCGGGACATCGAGCGGCAGGCACTCCAGTTGCAGGCGCACCTCGTGGAGGTGCGACCGATGCCCACGGCCCGCACGCACCCGCGTCGGTGGCGGCGCGGGGGCTGACCCTGGGTGCATCACCCGTCTCAGGTCTTCTCCAGGTACTCCGCGTGCTCGGGATCGAACTCGCGGGCCAGGGCCCTCGCGAGGACCGGGTGACCGGAGAGGTCCGGATCGGACTCGACCAACCGTGTGGCCTCCTCGCGTGCCCGCAGGATGACGTCCTCGTGCTCCAGCACCGAGAGCAGTCGCAGGGACCTGCGGGAGCCCGACTGGGCAGCGCCGAGGACGTCGCCCTCGCGGCGGGCTGCGAGGTCGTAGCGCGAGAGCTCGAACCCGTCGCTGGTGGCCGCGACGGCCGCCAGCCGCTCACGGGCATCGGTCCCCTCCGGGGACTCGGTCACCAGCAGGCACAGGCCGGCGTGGCTGCCCCGGCCCACGCGCCCCCGCAGCTGGTGCAGCTGGGAGACGCCGAACCTGTCGGCGTCCAGGACGATCATCAGGGTCGCGTTGGGGATGTCGACGCCGACCTCGATCACCGTCGTGGCCACCAGGACGTCGATGCCGTCAGGACGCGCGGGGTCGGCGAACCGCGCCATCACGTCGTCCTTCTCCGCCGACGTCATCCGGCCGGTCAGGCCGGCCAGCCGCAGCCCCGCCAACGGCCCCGCCCCGAGCTCCGGCAGCACCGACTCGACAGCAGCCCCCGCCCGCGCGGCCCCCGCCCCCGGACCGGCCTGCCCCTCCGCCGAGTCCGCGAGCGCGGGCTCCCCGTCCGACTCGGCCACGCCCGCCTCGATCCGCGGGCACACGACGTACACCTGGCGCCCGGCCGCCACCTCCTCACGGGCCCGCTGCCAGGCACGGGCCAGGTAGTCGGGCCGCTCCAGGGAGGGCACCACGTGCGTGACGAGAGGGTGACGGCCGGCCGGGAGCTCGCGCAGCGTCGAGGTCTCGAGGTCGCCGAAGACGGTCATGGCCACCGTCCGCGGGATGGGCGTGGCCGTCATCACCAGGGTGTGCGGCCGTGTCGACTCCCCGGTCTTGGCGGCGAGGGCGGCACGCTGCTCGACGCCGAACCGGTGCTGCTCGTCGACCACGACCAGCCCGAGGTCGGCGAACTGCACGCGCTCCTCGAGCAGGGCGTGGGTCCCCACGACGATGCCCGCCGCACCGCTGGCGGCGTCCAGCAGGGCCGCGCGTCGTGCCGCCGCCCCCTGGGACCCGGTCACCAGCGCGATGCGCGTGGCATCCGCCGAGCCGCCGAGCATCCCGCCCTGCGCCAGTGGACCCAGCAGTGCGGCGATGCTGCGCGCATGCTGCGCGGCCAGCACCTCGGTGGGGGCCAGCAGCGCGGCCTGCCCTCCGGAGTCGACGACCTGGAGCATCGCCCGCAGCGCCACCACGGTCTTGCCCGAGCCGACCTCGCCCTGGAGCAGCCGGTGCATGGGATGGCTCGCGGCGATCTCGGCGCCGATGACCGCCGCGACCTCCTGCTGCCCCGCCGTCAGGGTGAAGGGCAGGCGTGCGTCGAACGCATCGCGCAGGCCGCCGGCCCGACCGGGCCGCGGGACCGCCGGAGCGGCCGTGATCGCGGCGCGGCGCTGGGCCAGCACCACCTGGACGCCGAACGCCTCATCCCAGCGCAGCCGCTCGACGGCCCGCCGCGCCTGACCCCGATCGATGGGCCGATGCACCCACTGCAGCGCCGTGGGCAGGTCGATCACGCCCACCCGGGCACGCAGGTCGGCGTCCAGCGGGTCGGGCCACGTGGCGGCCTCGGGCAGCGCCATCCGCACGATCCGGGCGATCGTCCAGCTGTTCACCTTCTCCGTCGCCGGGTAGACCGCGATCAGCCGGCCCGCGTAGTCCGCCGCCGCCTCGTCGGCCGCCTCCTCATCGACGAACTCATGCTCCGGGTGCAGCAGCTGACGCCGCCCGTTGAACATCCCCACCGTCCCGGCGAACAGCCCGAGCCGGCCCGTGCGGAAGTTCTTCGCGATCCAGTCCTGGTTGAAGAAGGTGAGGGTGAGCTCCCCGGTGCCGTCGGTGACGACCACCTCCGTGATGCTGCGACGACGCCGCTCCCCCGGCTTGGACTTCAGCGGCCGCGAGGTCGCCGACGCCACCCGGGCCAGCACCGTGACCTGCTCGCCGACCTTCAGCGACGCGAGGTCGGTGAGCTCGCCGCGCTCGGCGTACCGGCGCGGGTAGTGCGCCAGGAGCTCCTCGAGTGTCGTGATGCCGAGCGTGGCGAGGGCCTTGGCCGACTTCCCGCCGACGACTCCGACCAGATCGGGCACCGGCTACTCCACGCCGATGATGGCGTGCCAGCGGGGCTGGCCGCCCTCGTAGCCGACGACCTCGACCTCCGGGTGGTGGCGCTCCACCCAGCGCTCGATGCCGTCCAGCAGGTCCGGCGGTGCGTCAGCGCCCAGCACGATCGTCACCAGCTCTGCCCCGCCGCGCGCAAGCATGCGGGTCAGGACCGCCCGGGCGACCTCCTGCACGTCCGAGCCGATCTCCAGGATGTCCCCGGCGATGAGGCCGAGCTCGTCGCCGACCTTGCACGGACCAGCCGTGGTGATCGCCTCCTTGCTCGCGGTGGTCAGGCCGGCGTACTGGGTCGCCGAGGACGCCCGACTCATGCTCACGACGTCGTCGTCGAAGTCCTCCGACGGGTCATGCACGGCGACAGCCGCCAACGACTGGACGATCGATCGCGTCGGGATGACCGCAACCCGATGACCACTGTCGCGGGCGGCCAGCCCGGCAGCCTCGGCGACCGGCCGGGAGTCCTTGTCCCCGGGCAGCAGCACGACCTCGTGGGCCCCCGTTGCCTCGATCCCGGCGAGCATCTCGGCGGTGGAGGGCCGACCGAGCTCCGGGGCGCGCACGACGGTCACGCCGCTGGCCTCCAACAGGTCCGCGACCCCGGCGCCGTGGGCCACGACCACCAGCGCCCGGCCGTGGGGCTCCCCACCGGCATCGACGACGGCGGCGAGGTAGGTGATCCGGATCCGGTACGGCGTGCCGATGGCCAGCGCGGCCTCGACCGCGGCACCCGCGTCGTCGACATGGACGTGGATGTTCCACAGGGAGTCCCCGCCCACGACCACCAGCGAGTCCCCGAGCCCTGCCAGCCGGGCCTTGAACCCCGGGATCGCCTCATCGGGGGCGTCGAGCAGGTACATCACCTCGTAGGCCGGGCCGCCGTAGCCGTGCAGCGAGTGCTCCGGATCGGCCAGGGAGTCCGGCTCGGGCGCGAGGCGGGCGAACTCCGGGAGCTCGCGGTGGACCCCGGTGACCACCTCGAGGAGGGCGTCGGTGAGCACGACGTAGCCTCGCCCACCGGCATCCACCACGCCCGCGCGGCGCAGCGCCTCGAGCTGGCCCGTCGTCGCCGCCAGCGCCGTGCGCGCAGCCTCAGCGGCGGCCTGGGTGACGGCCTGCAGGTCGCCGTCGGTCTCCGCGGCGATCTCCGTGGCCGCCGACGCCGCGGCCCGCGCGACGGTGAGGACCGTGCCCTCCTTGGGGTTGGACACCGCGCTGAACGCCGCCGAGGACGCCCGGGTGAGCGCGTCGGCCAGCCAGGATCCGTCCATGGGCCGGGTGAGGTCGGCGGCCCGGGTCGCGGCGATGCCGCGCAGGAGCTCGGACATGATGACCCCGGAGTTCCCCCGCGCACCGAGGAGCATTCCCCGGGCCAGCGCCGCGAGCCGGGCGTTGCCGGGCTCGGGCGCGTCGCCCTCGATGGCCAGCATGGCCGCGACCCCGGCCTCCAGCGTGAGGTACATGTTGGTCCCGGTGTCCCCGTCCGGGACGGGGAACACGTTGAGGGCATCGATGGCGCGACGGTGGGTCTTCATGCCGTCGAGGGCGAGCGCCGCCCACTGCGTGAGCGCTTCAGCGTCGAGATTCGTGCGCATGGCCCTCCTTCCTGATCCGACCTAGGCTAGTGGCCGCATCACCGCGGCGGCGCGCACCGAGCACCAACCCACCCCGCGATTTGGGCGCTGCTCCCCGATTCGGATATCCTTGGCGCCGTATCACTCGGGCCGAACCGGCCTGCCCCCCTCGGAACTGGAGTACGACTATGGCTGCCAACTGCGACGTCTGCGGCAAGGGCCCCGGTTTCGGCCACAGCATCTCGCACTCCCACCGGCGGACCAAGCGTCGCTGGAACCCGAACATCCAGTCGGTGCGCACCGTTGTGGGCGGCACGCCGAAGCGGGTCAAGGTGTGCGCCTCGTGCCTGAAGGCCGGCAAGGTCTCGCGCGCCTGAGACCGGGCGACGTCCGGGCCCCGGATCCCCCTGCGGGACCGGGGCCCCGTCATGTCCGGCGCGCGCCGGGGTCTGGGCCGGGGCGGTCCGGGTCGGGGGCGGGGCCGGGGGCGGACTACCCGCTGAAGTGGTCGTGGCCGCCGCTGCCACGGGGGACGCGACCGCCGACGGTCACTCCCGGGGCCTCGAGCAGCTCGACGTCCGCGACGTCGCGGACCACGCCGATCGCGGTGAACCCCTCCGGCAGGGCGGCATCAGCCGGGAACGTCGCAGCCACGGCGTGGTCCTCGCCACCGGTGAGCACCCACACGAGCGGATCGGCGTTGAACGCCGCCGCGGCAGAGGCCACCGGCTCGGCGATCGCGAGCAGGGACGGGTCGACCTCGATCGCCACCTCGGACGCCCGGGCGATGTGACCCAGGTCGGCAACGAGACCGTCGCTGACGTCGATCATCGCGGTGGCACCACCGGCCGCCGCCGCCGCGGCAGCCTCGTACGGAGGCTCCGGCCGCCGATGGGCGTCCACGAGCGCCCGGGGGGTCCGGAACCCACGGGACAGGATCGACAGGCCCGCCGCGGCCCAGCCCAGGCGTCCTGCGACGGCCACGACGTCCCCGGGCTCGGCCCCCGAGCGCAGGACAGGGTCCGGACCGGTCAACTCGCCGATGGCGGTCACGGAGATGACGACGCGGTCGCTGCGCACGAGGTCCCCGCCCACGATCGCCGCACCTCGGGCCTCGGCCTCGGCCCGCAGCCCCGCGTAGAAGTCGGTCACCCACTCGACCGAGAGGTCCGCGGGCAGCCCGAGCGCGACCACCAGCGTGGTCGTCCGGGCGCCCATCACCGCCACGTCGATCAGGTTCTGCGCGGCCGCCTTGGCCCCGATGTCGGCACCGGTCGACCAGTCGCGGCGGAAGTGCCGGCCCTCCACGAGCATGTCGGTGGAGACCACGACCCGACCGCCGGTGACCCCGACCACCGCGGCGTCGTCGCCGATCCCCACATGGACCCCCGCAGCGGAGTGCCCGTCCAGGGCAGCGTCGATCCGCGTGATCAGGCCGAACTCCCCCACATCACTGATCAGCTCGCCGCCTGCACTCATCGGTCCTCCACTCTCGGCACTGCGTCGTGTGCGCACGCTAGTCTGAAGGCAGCGCCGCCCGGCACCCGGGTGGCCCCGACGGAAGGGCCCGCATCGTGGTGCACGCCTACATCCTGATCCAGACCGAGGTGGGCAAGGCCCCGTCGGTGGTCGCTGAGATCGGCGCCATCGACGGCGTCACCGTGGCCCACGACGTGACCGGCCCCTACGACGTCATCGTCCAGGCGCAGGCCGGCTCGATCGACGACCTCGGTCGCCTGGTGGTCGCCAGCATCCAGAAGGTGCCTGGGATCACCCGGACCCTCACGTGCCCTGTGGTCAACCTCTGAGCCGCTCGGTCACCGCACGGCTGCCGGCCCTGGCGCTCGGCCTCGCCCTCGCCATGGGCCTGCTGGCGGCGTGCGCGCGACCGGTCGAGGTCTCCGCACCCACCCCCGCCCCGGACGTCGCGGAGGCCTGCGCCGCATTCACCGCGGCCCTGCCCGACGAGCTCTCGACCGTCGGCGAGCGCCGCGACGTCACGCCCGAGTCGGACCTCACGGCGGCGTACGGTGACCCCGCGGTGGGCGTGCGCTGCGGCGTGGCCGATCCGAGCGCGCTCACAGCCACCTCGGCCCTGGTCGCCGTCGAGGGGATCGACTGGCTGCCCGAGGAGCTGACGGGCGGCTGGCGGCTGACGTCCGTGGGCCGCATCGCGAACGTCGAGATCACCGTTCCGAGCGAACAGGGACCGGCGCCCTCCGTGGCCGCCGACCTGGCCCCGACGATCACGGCGACGCTGCCCCCCGCCGGCTGAATCGAGGCGCCTCGGCGCCCCTCAGCGAGCCGACCGGCGTTGTGTCATCGATCTGGCCATCAGACTGCCGGATCGATGACACAACGGGCTGCGTCGGCACCGGCCCCGATCAGATCCCCGTTGTCGTGCGCGGGTAGAACGCGGCCGGGTCGGTGATGATGTTGACCAGGTAGGGCACCCCTGAGGCGTAGGCGCGGTCCAGCGCGGGGCCGATCTGCTCCGGATCGGTGACCATCTCGCCCGCGCCGCCGAGCGCCCGCACCACCTCGTCGTAGCGCGTCGCCGGAGCGAGCTCGGTCGCCACTCCGTAGCCGTGCAGCATCTGCATCGGGCCCCGCTCCAGGCCCCACCCGGAGTTGTTGCCCATGACCATCACCACCGGCAGGTCATGACGCACCAGCGTGTCGACGTCCATCAGCGAGAACCCCGCCGCCCCGTCACCGAGGAGCAGAGTCACCTGCGCGTCAGGTCGGGCCACGCGCGCACCGATCGCGTACCCCAAGCCGGTTCCGAGGCACCCGAACGGGCCAGGATCCAGCCAACAGCCCGGCGTGGCGGGCTCGACGTACTTGCCCGCGAAGGACACGAAGTCCCCACCGTCCCCGATGGTCACCGCATCGTCGGCCAACCTCGGCAGCAGCTCGCCGTAGATCCGGGCGGGATGGATGGGGTCTGACGTGCTGGCCAGCAGGGCGCCATCGTTGTCGCGGGCCGCACGGTCGGCGGAGCGCAGGCCCTCAGCCCACTCCGGGGCCGCGGACGTGCCGGTGCGCCCCAGCCGGTCGGTCAGTCCACGCAGCACGAGGGGCAGGTCCCCGCGCACGGCCACCTCGACGGTGTCGGGACGGCGGTGGTCCGAGGAGTCCGTGAGGTGGATGACCTTGGCCGGGGACGCGGGGTTGCCGAAGACCCCGTAGCCGAGCCGGAAGTCCAGGGGTGCCCCGACGACCACCACCACGTCGGCGCCCTTGAAGGCCGCCGAGCGAGCCCGGGTGACCAGGCTGGGATGGCCCGGGGGCAACAGGCCGCGGCCCAGCCCGGTGAGGAGGGTGGGCAGGTCGAACCCGGTGACCAGGTCGACGGCCTCCTGCTCGGCGTGGCCGGACCACACGTCGCTGGACAGCACGATCACCGGCCGCCGCGCTCCAGCCAGGACCTCGGCAGCGCGATCCAGGGCGCCCGCGTCCGGAACCTTGACCGCGGGCGCGACGGCCTCCTGGGCGGGAGCCGTCGCCCCGAAGTAGAAGCGATCCATCGGGATGTCGAGGAACACCGGACCCCGGTGCGGCGTCAGGGCCAGCCGGAAGGCCTCGGCGGCCCGCGCGCCGATGGTGGCCGGGTCCTTCACCGTCCAGGCAGCCTTCGTGACCGGGCCCAGCAGCGCGGGATGGTCGAACTCCTGCAACGAGCCGGTGCCCCAGCGCGCCTCCGGTGCCCGACCGCCGACGACGACCATCGGGGCCCCGTTGAACAGGCCGGTGGCCAGGGCCGACACCGCATTGGTGACGCCCGGGCCGGCCGTGACCGCGGCGAAGCCCGGCGTCCGGGTCAGGCGTCCGGTGGCCTCGGCGGCGAAGACGGCAGTCGCCTCGTGGCGCACGTCGAGCAGCCGCACAGCCCCATCGCGCTCGGCCGACTGCCGATCGGGAGCAGCGTCGAACCCCTGCTTGCCGCCGACGGCGGCGTCGTACAGCGGGAAGATGTGGGCCCCCGAGAGGGTGAACAACGTGGTGGCGCCGTGGGCGCGTGCCGCGGCCACGACGTGGTGCCCGCCGTGCCCGGAGATCTGGGGTTCGCTCATGCCGCGATGCTTCCACCGCACGGTGCCCCCGCGCCCGCCGGGGACGCATCAGCAGCCAGCACGTCACAGCGGCGGCCCGGGATCGGGCTCGCGGCCAGGGAACAGGCCTTGTCGGGTGTCCCAGGCCCTCCGGTCAGAACCTCGCGCCAGTTCCGGTGGAATGGCTGGGGGTAGCGGGCGCGGCTGGCCGACCTCGCGCCCCGCGACGTCGTTCCCGCGGCTGAGTTGGGCGCGGGAACGACCGCAACTGGCGCGAGGTTGACCTCAACCACAGCGAGCTGGGGGCCTTTCGACGCCAGCTGGCGCGAGGTTCCGATCCGCAGGTGCGGCGCCACGAGCCGCTCAGCGCAGGCCGGTCCCGCGGCGCAGGGCGTCGGCGATCAGGTGGTCGACGAGCTCCCGATAGGTCATCCCCGACGCCTGCCACATCCGCGGGAACATCGAGATCGAGGTGAACCCGGGCATGGTGTTGACCTCGTTGACGATGGCCCGGCCCTCGGGGGTCACGAAGAAGTCCACGCGGGCCAGGCCCTCGCAGGTGAGCGCGTCGAAGGCCTGGATGGCCTGGGCTCGCACCGACTCCTCGACCCCGGCTGGCAGGTCGGCGGGGACGATCAGGTCGACCGCGTCCTCGAGGTACTTCGCCTCGAAGTCGTAGAAGTCGTGCCCCGGCCGGACGACGATCTCCGCGCACACGCTGGCCCGCGGACCGTCGGCACCGTCGAGGACGCCGCACTCGATCTCGCGGACCCCGAGGAAGCCGGCCTCGACGATGACCCGCGGGTCGTGGGCCCGGGCAGCCTCGATCGCCGCGGGGAGGTCGGCGGGATCGCTGACCCGGGTGATGCCGACGCTGGAGCCGGCGCGCGCCGGCTTGACGAACACCGGCAGTCCGAGGGGAGCCAGACGTGCGAGGACCCCGTCCGGATCGGTCCGCCACTGGGCAGCAGTGACCAGCTCGTACGGGCCCACCTCGAGGCCGGCGGCGAGCAGGACGGCCTTCATGTGCCCCTTGTCCATGGCCGCCGCCGATGCGAACACCCCGGAGCCCACGTACGGGATGCCGGCCAGCTCGAGCAGCCCCTGGATCGTGCCGTCCTCGCCCCAGGGACCGTGCAGGACCGGGAAGACGACGTCGACGTCGTGCAGGAGCCCGACGGCAGCATCGGCCGGGAGGACGTCAATACCGCCGTGCGTGGGGTCACCAGCCAGCACCACGTGCGCGCCGGTCGTGTCGACGGCCGGGAGCCGCCCGTCGGCGATCCGCAGCCGCTCCGGCTCGTCGCGCTCCGCGACCCAGCGCCCCTCGGTCGTGATCCCGATGGGCACCACGTCGTAGGCCGTGCGGTCGATCGCGGACAGGACGCTGCCGGCGCTGATGCAGGAGATCGCGTGCTCGCTGCTGCGCCCGCCGAAGACCACGGCCACCCGGATCCGTCGCTGCTCATCCACGACCCAGACCCTAGTGCGCACCGGCCGGTAGGCTGCGGCGGCATGGCCGACGATGACCGCTCCGCTGCGCCCGACCACGTCCACGCCGGCCTCTCGGCAGCCAGCATCGCCGTCGCCGCCGGCCGACCGGCCCGCGAACCGGGCGCACCCATGAACGCCCCGACCGTGTTCAGCTCGACCTTCGCCGCCGGCGGACCCGTCTCCTACGCACGGGTCGGGAACCCGACGTGGACCGCCCTCGAGGAGGTGCTCGCCGCCCTGGAGGGCCCGGGGTGCCGCGCGATCAGCTTCGCGAGCGGGATGGCGGCGATCACCGCCGTGGCCGACCTGGTGCCCGTGGGCGCCGTCGTGGTGTCCCAGTCGGTCGCCTACAGCGGCACTCGCACGCAGCTGGCCCGGTGGAACGCCTCCGGGCGGATCCAGCTGCGCGAGGTGGACGCACGCACCGACGCGCTGGTCGACGCGTCAGACGGCGCCGCGCTGGTCTGGCTGGAGACCCCGACCAACCCGACGCTGGAGGTCGTGGACATCGCCGCTGTGGCGGACGCTGCCCATGCGGCGGGAGCGCTGGTCGTCGTCGACTCCACCTTCGCCACGCCCCTGGGCCAGAAGCCGCTGGAGCTCGGCGCCGACATCGTCGTGCACAGCGCCACGAAGTACCTGGCCGGGCACTCCGACGTGCTGCTCGGCGTCGTCCTCGCCCGCGACCCGGATCTCGTCGAGCGCGTCACCCGCAACCGGGTCCTGGGCGGCGGCATCCCCGGGCCGATGGAGGCCTGGATCGCCCTGCGCGGGCTGCGCACCTTCCCGCTGCGCTGGGAGCGGGCGTGCGCCAACGCAGCCCAGATCGCCCAGCGGTGCGTCGGTCACCCGGCGGTTGCCCGGGTGCGGCACCTGAGCCTGCCCGAGGACCCCGGGCACGACCTGGCCGTCCGGCAGATGACCGCCTTCGGGGCGATCATCAGCCTCGAGCTCCACGGTGGGGCGGACGCCGCCGAGGCGGTCGCGGACGCCACGAGGCTCTGGGTCCACGCCACCAGCCTCGGCGGCGTCGAGTCCACCCTCGAGCGTCGCCGCCGCTGGCCCGAGGAGAGCGCGCAGGTGCCCGACGGCCTGCTGCGGCTGTCGGTCGGCATCGAGGACGTCGAGGACCTGTGGGCGGACCTCTCCGCAGCGCTGGACTCGGTGGTCGACGCCGGCGCCTGACGCGGCGCAGCCGGCGGCCGCGAACCCCGAGGCGGCGTCAGCCACCCGCCCTACGCCGCTGGCTGCCCCAGCCGGACCCACAGCGGGGTGGCGACGGACTCGATCGCCGTGCAGGTCACGTTGTAGTCGCGGTTGCGCCACACCCACTGGGTCAGCACCAGCGGGCCCCCGGTGAACCCGACCCGTGCGCAGGACTCGGCGGTCTGGCGCATGCTTCCCGGCGAACGTGCGGGCACGCGAGTGCCCCGGGGCCCACAGCGGCACGTCGAGGGTCATGCCGCCGGTGATCTGCTGCCAGGCCAGCGCGTAGGTGTAGATCCCCGAGCCGATGCCGCGGTCCGTCGCTGCCTGCAGCGCGCCCCGGATCAGCGCCTGGTTGTTGGCCGTGATCCGCGACCACCTCCGCTCCGCGCGGGGCTCCACGTCGATCCAGACGAACGGCGAGGGGAACCCTGCCGCGGCCATGGTGTCCAGCGCGAAGGCCGCCTGCGCGTATCCGACGTTGGCGATCCGGTCGGCGTAGGTGGCGGTGCCGAAGGGCCCGGATGTGCCGTGCGCTGCCCGCTCTGCCGCATTGGGGTAGCTCAGCATCGTGTACGCCGAGACCGGCAGGTCCCGCGTGCGTGCGACCTCCAGGTGCTGGACCAGGCAGGGGTTGCGGGTGAACGCACGGCCGTTCGTCAGACCGATCACGATGAACTGCGCCTTCGCGGTCGGCAGCGGAAGGCCCTGGGTGCGCCGGCCCGGCACGCCCATGCCCTTGGGGCAGTTCGGCCACGAGATGTCCGCACCGCGGACCCCGGCTGGCACCCCGCTGCCCGGAGCGGGCGGCACCGCAGTGACGTCGTCCGCGGACGCCGGGGCGACCCCCGCGGCCCCGACGGCGACCGACAGCGACAGGACCAGGCAGGCTGCGGCGCGGCGGAGGATCACGCGCCGAAGGCTACCTACTCCGCACCCATCTCCGGCTTGGTGACACGACCCATGAGCGCGCCGAGCATGTCGGCGGCGGCCATCCCGTGGTGCACGACCTGCACGACCTGCTCGGTGATCGGCATCTCCACGCCGTGCGAGCGGCCCAGCTCGAGGATCGGCAGGCAGGACTTCACGCCCTCACAGGTCTGCTTGGTGACCGCGATGGTCTCGTCCACCGTCAGGCCCTTGCCCAGGTTCTCGCCGAAGGTCCGGTTGCGCGACAGCGGCGAGGAGCAGGTGGCGATCAGGTCGCCCATGCCGGCCAGGCCCAGGAACGTCATCGGATTGGCGCCCAGCGCCACGCCGAGCCGGGACATCTCGGCCAGCCCGCGGGTGATCAGCGAGGCCTGCGAGTTGGCCCCGTAGCCGAGCCCGACGGCCATGCCGTTCGCCAGGGCGATCACGTTCTTGACCGAGCCGCCGATCTCCGCGCCCACGACGTCGGTGGTCCAGTAGGGCCGGAAGTAGCTGGTGGTGCAGGCATCCTGGAGCCGGCGCGCCGAGGCCTCGTCCGGGCACGCGACCGTGGTGGCCGCGGGTGCGCGCTGGGCGATCTCCCGAGCGAGGTTCGGGCCGGAGACGACCGCGACCCGCTCGGGCGGGATCCCCCCGTCCTGGGCGATCACCTCGCTCATGCGGCGCATGGTCCCCAGCTCGATGCCCTTCATCAGGGACACGACCACGGCGTCGGGCTCCATGAGGTCGCGCCACGCCTGCAGGTTCATCGCCAGGGTCTGGGCCGGGATGGCCAGGATCACCAGGGAGGCGCCGGCCAGGGCCTCGGCGGGGTCCCCCGTGGCCCGCATCTGCTCGGGCAGGGCGATCCCCGGGTGGAACATCTCGTTGGTGTGCGTGGTGTTGATCGACTCCTCGACCTCGGGCTCCCGGGCCCACATCACGACGTCGCCACCGGCGTCGCACAGGACCATCCCGAATCCGGTCCCCCAGGACCCCGCACCCATCACCGCAACCCGTGCCATCAGCTCTCCTCCTTGGTGTGGTGGGCGGCAGCACGCTTCTGCTCAGCCGCCCAGTCAAGTCGTTGTTCGGGGGCCCTCTCCCCGCGGATCTCCTCCAGCAGGCCGGTGATGGCGTCCATCAACCGGTCCGTCCCCTCCTCCAGGAGGGCCTTCGTGATGCGCCGGCCCCGCAGGTCCTCGATGTCCAGGGGCGGTCCCGCCGTGACCTGCATCGTCTTCGGGGGCAGGACGTTCAGCTGCGTCGTGTAGGGGGGCATGATCTTGTTGGCCCCCCACTGCGCGATGGGGATCAGTGGCGCGCCGGTCTCCAGGGCCACCCGCAGGGCACCGGTCTTGCCCGACATCGGCCAGGTGCCGGGGTCCCGGGTGATGGTGCCCTCGGGGTACATGACCAGGCACTCGCCGCTCCTGACCGCAGCGACGGCCGCGGCCAGCGCCTTGTGCGGGTCCTTGTCGCGCGAGACCGGGATCTGCCCGGCGCCGCGGATGAGCTGTCCTGCCAGCGGGACCTCGAAGACCGACTGCTTGCCCATGAACCGCGGTGGCCGACCGTTGTCGTGCAGGAAGTGGGCCATGATCAGCGGGTCCAGGAACGAGATGTGGTTCGGGGCGACGACGATCCCCTCACCGTGCTTGCCGAGGTTCTCCGTCCCCCGCCAGTCCCGACGGGTCATGACCATGAACGGCGGCCACAGGATCAGCTCGGCGACCCGGTAGGAGACGCCGAGGTTCATGAAGAGCGTCCTGGTGCCCACCATCCACCTCTCGCCGACCTGTCGCAGGCCGCCACCGTATACCGGATGCGGACCCGGGCGCCGGATCAGCCGAGCTCAGCCACCGCGCCCTCGCGCACGACGAGTCGGCGCACCGGACGGCCCTGCTGGGCGACGTGAGCGATGAGGCGGCGGTCGTGGCTGACGAGCAGGATCGTGCCCTCGAACTGGTCCAGGGCCGCCTCGACCTGCTCGATGGCCGGGAGGTCCAGGTGGTTCGTGGGCTCGTCCATGACCAGGACGTTGGCACCCCGTGCGCCGATGACGGCCAGCCCGGCCCGGGTCCGCTCCCCGGGCGAGAGCAGCCCAGCCCTGACGTCCAGCCGGTCGGCGCCCAGCCCGAACTTGGCCAGCAGCGCGCGCACCTCGGCCTCGGGCATCCCGGGCAGCGCGCTGGTGGTGAGGTCCCACAGGGTGGCGCGAGGATCAGCGGGGATCCGCGACTGGTCCACACGCCCGACCACCACCCGCGCGCCGAGGCTGCGGTGCCCGGACTCCAGCGGGATGTCGCCGAGGAGCATCCCGAGCAGCGTCGACTTCCCCGATCCGTTGGCGCCCGTGATCACCACGCAGTCGCCCCGGTCGACCTGCAGGTCGATCGGTCCCATCCGGAAGCTGCCACGCTGCGCAGTGGCGCCCCGCAACGTCGCCACGACGTCACCGGAGCGTTCGACCTCAGCGACCCGGAAGCGGAGCTGCCATTCCCGCCGTGGTTCGACGACGTCGGGAAGCCGCTCGATCTGGCGCTGGAGGCGGCCCGCGGCGGATGCTCCCGCGGTCGCGCCGTCGACCATCGCGTCACGCAGCAGCTTGTCGATGCTTCCGGAGCGATGCTTGGCCCGGGCCACCTTCGCCCCGCGTTCGGAGGTGGCCCGGACGGCGCGCATCTGCGCCGCGAGGTCCTCTCGGGCGGCGGCGACTGCGTCGTACTCCTCCTGCGCCCGGCCGCGCGCCCGGATCCGCTCGGCGACGTACGCGTCGAAGCCGCCTCGGTAGTCACCGACCGCCTCCAGCGCGGGGTCGAAGTCCAGGACCCTGGTGATCCGGCGCGCGAGGAACTCCCGATCGTGGCTGACCAGCAGGACCGGTCCCCGGATGCCGGCGAGGAACTGCTCGGCCAGTTCCAGGCCGTCGAGGTCGAGGTCGTTGGTCGGCTCGTCGAGCAGGTAGGCGTCGAAGCGGGAGAGCAGCAGCCCCGCCAGGCCGACCCGTGCGGACTGCCCACCGGACAGCCCCGCCATGGGATGCGCGAGCGGCAGGCCGGGGGCCACCCGGGCCAGCGTCGCGCTGATCCGGGCGTCCAGGTCCGGCCCACCGAGGGCCAACCAGTCCTCGAGGGCCGCGGAGTACGCGGAGTCCGCGTCCGGGTGCACCCGTGGCCAACCCGTGGGCGGCACGCTGCATCCGGTCATCGGCAGCGCGGACGCCGGTGAGCTGGGCGAGATGCTCCCCCACCGTCCCGACGTGGGTGCGCTCCTGCGGCAGGTATCCGACGCGGGCACCCGCCGGGCTCCAGGTGACGGACCCGGAGTCCTGGGCATGCAGCCCGGCGATCGTGCGCAGCAGGGTCGTCTTGCCGCATCCGTTCGGGCCGACCAGCCCGACCACCTCACCGGGGCCGATCACGGCGTCGAGGTCGCGGACGAGCATGCGCGCGCCGAAGGCGATGGTCAGGCGGGAGAGCGTCACCGCGACGGACATGGCCGCGAGAGTAGCGCCTCACGCCCGGCCGACAGATCGACCGGGCGTGAGACCTTCGGGGTTGGCTCCTGCCTGCCCCGGGATCGTGCGGGCCCGCTCGAGTCAGACGAGCCCGCACGACTTCGGTGGGCGCTAGCCGACCAGCGTCACCTGCCTGGAGACATCACCCTGCATCCCGTACTTCTCCATCACCTTGACCCGGTAGGTGCCCTTGCCGAGATTGATGGTGCGGGTCTCCTTGCTGGTCTTGGTCCGCAGGGTCTTGCCGACCTTCTCCCACGAGACCTTGTCGCCCTTGACTACCTTGCGGTACACCTTGATGTTCCAGTAGCCCTTGCCCTTGTTCGGGTTGACGTTGACGAACAACTTGGTGCGGTTGTTGACCGCCTTGGCTGTTACGACGGCGGTCGCCACGACGGGAGTCGTCGCAGACGGCGTTCCTGATGCCGGTGCCCCTGCTCCCGGTGCTCCCGCTGCCGGGGGTGCCTGTGCGGTGCTGCCGCTGCGGGCGGCTGTTGGGTGGCCGGAGGCGCCGCCGCGGCCCTGATCACCACGAAGAGGTCCTCCACCGCACTCTCGTTCCCGGCCAAGTCCGTCGCAGTCGCGGAGAAGATGTACGTCCCCGGCTCCAGGTCGGTGTAGGCCACGGTCTTCGTGCAACTCCCCGAAGAGACAGTCACGCCGTTCTTGGTCAGCGTGCACTTGAAGGTCGAGCCGCTCTCGCTCGCAGTGAGCTCGAACGCGACGGTTGTGCTCAGGGCTGTGTCGACCGGCACGATCGTGACGTCGGGTGCGGTGGTGTCGCCCACGTCCGGCGGCTTCTCACCGTGGACATCCGGCGCGGAGACGGACGACCACGATCGACGTCGAGCGTCGTTCCCGCCCTCCAGGCTGACGTCGAAGCTCGTAGTTGCCCACCGGCGCCCCCTCGGCGACCGTGGCGTACCAGACCACCGAGTTGAAGCCGGCACTGAGATCCGCGGCGTTCCACGTGCCCACGAGCACTGGCCGTCGCGTCCAGCGTCAGCGGCATGGCCACCATGTCGGTCCCAGTTGCTGGCGTAGATCTTCACGTCGCCGGCGGCCGAGCGCTTCGGTGGCCGGTGATCGTCGAGTCATCGCCAGGACGCCGGTAGCGCACTGACCGGTCCGCCGGTGAGTAGACCTGCAGCGGGATCGTCATGTAGACGCCCTGGGTGGCGAGCTTCGGCACCGAGTCGCCCCACATGACCGTCGACGACGTTGTCGTTCACCGTGATCGTGCCGGTCTCCGAGGCGAGAACCGTCGCGGGTCGAGGCATCGACGTCGATCAGCTCGAGCGTGACGGCTGTAGGCCCCGACAGGCGTCCGCATCGGCGACCGTGACGTCGAACGTCGTGGAGACGTTGTAGCCCGGGGCCACGCGGGAAGCCGCGGGTCGGCGGGTCCCCACGTGCCGACGAGGTCACCGCTGGCGTTCGACGGAATCGAACGGGATCTCGCCGTTGGCCTCCGTGAGGTCGCGGTCACGTCCCCGGCCGCGAGCGCGCCGGGGGCGTCGATCGTGCTCGGAGACGAACATGGCGTACTGCGGCCACGGGTCACAAGCCCCGGTGAACTCTGGTGGCACCGTCGGTGGGACCGCCTCGAGGTCGATCCACTCACCTTGCAGCGGGATGACCCATACCGTACGACCGTCGACCGGGTTCGTCGACGACGTAACCCCGGGAACCGCCTCGTAGGACACGGGCTGCACGCAGTACTCGGTCGAAGCGGACGTCAATTCGGTTTCGGGGACCTCGTACTTCTTGAGGATGGGTGTCCCATTCTCGGCGCGTAGGGCGATCACCAGGTCGGAGTAGACCGATCCCGTGGTGGTTTCACCACCACCCCCAGTCCCCCCGCCCCCGCCGCTTCCGCCGCCACCTGAGCCCGCTGCCAGGGCCGGTGTGGACAGGACAAGGAGTGCGGCTGTTGCCGCGGTCAGGATCGTGCCGGCACGCCTTCGTGTGTTCATGGTGCCTCCATTGACTCGATGGGAGGTGCCATTGAGGTGACTCGCCCTCGTTCGGCACCTGCTCCACACTCTTCTCCCCATGTGTGGGGGCCGTGTGGCGGTCGTGTGGAGGTTGTGTGGAGATCGACCGGAATGCTCCACAAGGCCTTGCGAAGCGGCCGATAACGTCTGGTCAAGGGCGCCAGCGACCCCGATCCAGAGGGACAGCGAACGCCCTCGCGCCCGGCCGAATGTTCAGACCGGGCGTGAGGGCGTTTCGTACTGGTGTTACTCCGCGGCGGGGTCGCTCTCCGCAGCCGGGGCCGCGCGGGGCCGGGGCCGGAGCCTTCTTGGCCGGAGCCTTCTTCGCGGCCGGGGCCTTCTTGGCGGCCGGGGCCTTCTTCGCGCGGGGGCGGCCTTCTTGGCCGGGGCGGCAGCCTTGGTCGCCGCCTTCTTCGCCGGGGCGGCGGCCTTCGTCGCAGCGGACGTCGCGGCCGTGGCCGCCTTCTTGGCGGGCGCCGTGGCCTTCGCGGCAGCCTTCTTCGCCGCGGCAGCCGGCTTCTCGCTGTTCACGGTCGCCTTGAAGTCGCCACCCGGGCGGAAGCGCGGGACCGCGGTGGCCATCTTCCGGATCGCCTCGCCGGTGGCCGGGGCGCGGTAGGTGCGCGCGGCACGCTCCGCCCGCTCGAACACGCCGAACCCGCTGATGGAGACCTTCTGGCCCTTGGCGACGGTCTCGGTGATGGCATCGATGACAGCCTGGACGGCCTCCGATGCGTCCTTCTTGCTGGTGTCGATGCGTGATGCAACGACATCGATGAGCTCAGCCTTGTTCATTCGACTTCCTTCGCGGATCGCACCGGCGGTCGCCGGTGAATATGGATCAGGTCCGAGGCGCAGGCTACTCCCGCGCTCGGGCCACACGCTAGGCGGTACGGGGAGTGAATGACGGGCGCGCACGCTCGAAATCGGCGATCAGGTCCGCACTTTGCAGGGTGATCCCAACATCGTCGAGCCCCTCGAGCAGGCGCCAGCGGACGTAGTCGTCGATCTCGAACGGAGCCACGACATCATCGAAGGCCACGGTCCGCGCCTCGAGGTCCACGGTGACCGGCGTGGTGGGGTCGGCCTCGGTGGCAGCCCAGAGCTGGTCGACGACGGACTGGTCGACGATGGCCGTCAGCAGCCCGCCCTTGCCGGAGTTGCCGCGGAAGATGTCGGCGAACCGCGAGGAGATGACGACCTTGAAGCCGTAGTCCTGAAGCGCCCACACGGCGTGCTCGCGCGAGGATCCCGTGCCGAAGTCGGGACCGGCCACAAGGATGCTCGCCCCGTCGCGGACGGGATCGTTCAGCACGAAGTCCGGATCGCTGCGCCACGCGGCGAACAGGGCATCCTCGTACCCGTGGCGGGTGATCCGCTTGAGGTAGCGCGCCGGGATGATCTGGTCGGTGTCGACGTTGCTGGCCCGCAGCGGGACGGCAGTGCCGGTGTGCACGGTGAACTTCTCCATGTCCAGTCCTCTCTAGACCAGGTCGGCCGGGGAGCTCAGGGTGCCGCGCACGGCGGTGGCGGCAGCGACCTGCGGGGAGACCAGGTGGGTACGTCCACCCGGGCCCTGCCGGCCCTCGAAGTTGCGGTTCGACGTCGACGCGCTGCGCTCCTGCGGGGCCAGCGTGTCGGGGTTCATGCCCAGGCACATCGAGCAGCCGGCCTCGCGCCACTCGGCACCCGCGTCGAGGAACACCCGGTCCAGGCCCTCGGCCATGGCTGCGAGCCGGACTCGGACGGAGCCGGGGACGACCAGCATCCGCACCCCGTCGGCGACACGGCGGCCGCGCAGGATCCCGGCCGCGGCGCGCAGGTCCTCGATCCGGCCGTTGGTGCAGGAGCCCAGGAACACGGTGTCCACGGCGATCTCGCGCATCGGGGTTCCGGCCGTCAGCCCCATGTACTCCAGGGCCTTGCGGGCAGCTGCCTGGTCGGACGGATCGGCGTAGTCCTCGGGGTTGGGGACCGTTGCCGACAGGGGGACGCCCTGGCCCGGGTTCGTCCCCCAGGTGACGAACGGGCTCAGCTCGCTGGCGTCGATCACGACCTCGGCATCGAACTGCGCATCGTCGTCGGTGGTCAGCGTCCGCCAGTAGGCCACGGCATCGGCCCAGTCCTGCCCGGTCGGAGCCTTCTCGCGGCCCTCGACGTAGGCGAACGTCGTCTCGTCCGGGGCGATCATCCCGGCGCGGGCACCGGCCTCGATCGACATGTTGCAGATGGTCATCCGGGCCTCCATGCTCAAGGACCGGATCGCCTCGCCGCGGTACTCCAGGACGTAGCCCTGCCCGCCGCCCGTGCCGATCCGGGCGATGACGGCCAGGATCAGGTCCTTGGCGGTGACGCCCTCCGGCAGGGCCCCCTCCACCGTGATCGCCATGGTCTTGAAGGGCTTGAGCGGCAGGGTCTGGGTGGCCAGCACGTGCTCGACCTCGGAGGTCCCGATGCCGAACGCCAGCGCACCGAACGCGCCGTGCGTGGAGGTGTGCGAGTCGCCGCAGACGATCGTCATGCCCGGCTGCGTCAGGCCCAGCTGGGGGCCGACCACGTGCACGATCCCCTGCTCGGCGCTGCCCAGCGAGTAGATGGGCACGCCGAACTCCGCGGCGTTCGCGCGCAGGGCGTCGACCTGGGCGCGCGAGACCGGGTCGGCGATCGGCTTGTCGATGTCGATCGTCGGGACGTTGTGGTCCTCGGTGGCCAGGGTGAGGTCCGGGCGGCGCACCGGGCGGCCAGCGGCACGCAGGCCGTCGAACGCCTGGGGGCTGGTCACCTCGTGGATCAGGTGCAGGTCGATGTAGAGCAGGTCGGGCTCCCCCGGGGCGCTGCGCACCACATGCGCGTCCCATACCTTCTCGGCCAGTGTCCGACCCATCAGAACCTCCGCTCCTCGCCAGTTGACGTCTCACATGTTGAAACGGCAATATCATCCTATGGACGAATCATACGCCAGTGGTGTCGGCGTGATCGACAAGGCCTCCATGTTGCTCGATGCGCTGGAGGGCGGACCACTCTCGCTGGCTGGCCTGGTGACCGCAACCGGCCTCGCCCGACCCACCGCGCACCGGCTCGCGACGGCCCTCGAGCACCACCGACTCATCGCCCGGGACATGAGCGGGCGGTTCGTCCTGGGCCCCCGCCTGCCCGAGCTGGCCGCCGCGGCGGGTGAGGACCGCCTCGTCGCCGCGGCCGGTCCTGCGCTGGCCCAGCTGCGCGAGTCCACCGGGCGAGAGCGCGCAGCTCTACCGCCGCCAGGGCGACCGGCGGATCTGCGTGGCCGCAGCCGAGCGACTCACCGGACTGCGCGACACCGTGCCCGTCGGGGCGGTGCTGACGATGCATGCCGGCTCGGCTGCGCAGGTGCTGCTGGCGTGGGAGGACCCCGACCGGATCCACGTCGGGCTGCGCGACTCGACCTTCACCGCCGCCACGCTCGCCGGCGTCCGACGCCGAGGGTGGGCGCAGAGCGTCGCCGAGCGCGAGCAGGGCGTGGCGTCCGTGAGCGCACCCGTGCGCGGACCGTCGAACAAGGTCGTGGCCGCGGTGTCGGTCTCCGGGCCGCTGGACCGGATGGGTCGGGTCCCCGGGCGCCTGCACAGCCACGCGGTGCTGGCCACAGCAGCGAAGCTGACCGAGGCCCTGCGCCGCGACTGAGGCCCCTGCGCCCAGCCCGCGGGACTGCCCCCACGGCGTGTGGCACACTCGCGCCAGCCGGAGCGCCGGCGCAGGAGAGGAGCAGTCCCATGTCGCGTCCCTACGCAGCCCGTCGTCCCGGCGGTGTCACCTTCGTCGTGTTCCTGACGTGGGTCGTGGCGTTCCTGTCGATGTTCCGCGGGTTCCTCGCGCTGTTCGGGGTCGAGTCGGTGGTGACCTCGACGGACCTCTCGGGATCCGCGGGCACGACGTACGCATGGGTCGAGATCGGGATGGGGATCCTGATCGCGGCCGTGGCGATCGGGCTCGCGGGCGGAAGCAGCCTGTCGCGGTTCCTCATCACCGCGCTGATGGTCCTGCGGATCATCGCGGCCATCTGGGTCGCCTTCACGTTCTCGGGCCAGGGCGGGATCCTCGCCTCCGCGTTGATCGGCGGGTTCGCCGTGATCATCCTGCTGCTGCTCTGGAACGGACCGGCCGACCGGTTCTTCCGGGAGAACTGACACCGCGCGGCCAACTCCGGGAGCCCACGCCGACGCCGGCGCCGGGAGCAGAAATGCCTCTCCCCCCACGTGTGGCGTGAGGGGAGAGGCTGCGTAGCCCCGACGGGATTCGAACCCGCGCTACCGCCTTGAGAGGGCGGCGTGCTAGGCCACTACACAACGGGGCCGTGCTCCTTGCAGTGCCGATCGCTCGGCGCAATGTCGCAATCCTACCCGGTCGGGCGGGGGTGAGACATCGAGCTGGGGTACCAGGACTCGAACCTAGACTAGCTGAACCAGAATCAGCCGGGCTGCCAATTACCCCATACCCCAAGGGTAGGAAGAACTATACCGGCCCCGGCCCGGGGGCCCAAAATGCCGCGTTGCAGCGGGTCATCCCGGCACGGTTCCCGGCAGTCGGGCGACCACTCCGGAGTCCACCAGCCAGAGGGACCCGTCCGGCCCGATGTGCAGGTCCCCGGTCACACCCATGGGCGCCCGCGTCACCTGACCCGAGGGGTCCATGCAGACGACCTCGGAGGCAGCCGCCTCAACGCCGCACACTCCTCCAGACGGCGAGGGCGTGACCGAGTCCTGGTCGGCGAGATGCGTGAAGCGGGTCCACGATCCGTCCGCATACCGGGCGACGACGGACTGCTCGTTGGCTGACGTCCCCGAGGTGATCAGGGCCCAGAAGGCGCCATCCTCGGCGACGGACACCCCGGTGAGGCCCTCCCCCGGGTACGGGACCGGCGACCACTGGCCATCCCAGCGCATCAGCGTCGGGACGGTGCAGTAGTCAGCTCGACCGTCCTCGCAGATCGTCACCCAGATGCTGCCGTCGACGCCCGCGGCCAACGAGGTCAGCGACCAGGGCGGGCCCGGCAGTCGGATGGACACCTGCGTGCCATCGGCGCCCACCTGCCGCACGCTGGTGCCGTCGGGATCCTCGCCCGCGTACCACCGCGACCAACCGGGCCAGATCGCCTCCACCGCCCACACGCCCCCATCGGGACCGGGCAGGAGCCACCCGTCGGCCAGGGCCCGTGGGATCACCATGGGCTCGTCGCCGTCGAACCGGGCCAACGCACCGCCGGTGATGGCCCAGACCGCTCCGTCGGTGGCCAGGGCGAGCCCCGAATCCACTCCCCAGCCCATCCGGGGGCCGCCGAGCCATCCCAGCCCCGCCCTCATCTGCTGCCACCGCCCGTCCACGTACTGGTGGACGGCACCCTCCGCTGTTGCCCAGACCTCGTCGGCGGAGACGGCCAGGAGCCCGCCCACGGGTGAGCCGAGCCCTCGATCCGGCTCGGACCACACCCGGCTCAGCTCCTCGCCGTCGACGCGCAGGAGACCGGATGAGTCAGCCACCAGCACATCGGTGCCCACGATGCCCACCCCGACGATCGAGGGCTCCTCGACCTGTGTGACCGACTGCCACGGCTCCGACCCACGGCCACGGGCCACCCCCTCGGGGCCGACCACCCACACAGTCCCGTCCGGCGCCACCGACATGTCCAGTGAGACGGGAGTGCCCAGGCGCTGGGCAGACGAGAGCAGGGGCATCGGCCGCCACGACTGCCCGTCGAACCGACGGACGTCGAACCCGAACCGGACGAGCACCCCGCCGGTCGGGTCGGCCACGAACTCCTCGGCGAACGCCGGCGAATCCGGCCCTTCGACGGCGGTCCACCGCGCCCCGTCGAACCGCACCACCGTCTGCTCCAACTCGCCGTCGGAGCGCAGGACCTGGCTGATGGCCCACATGCGCCCCTCGGTGTCGACGGTGAGCATCGCGGCACCGTCGATGCTGTCGTCGCCCACGAGGGACCACGGTCCCCCGACGGAGCGTGCCACCCCGGCCACGCTGCTCACCCACACCTCCGCGCCGACCTCGACCAGGCCGGTGATCCGGCGAGTCTCGCCTCCGCGGAACTCCTCCGGCACGGGGAGGTCACGCACGAAGCTCCGGCCGTCGAAGAGGCGCACGCGGTCGGACTCCACGAGCCAGACTCCCCCTGCCTCGGCCGGCTCGATCGCCCCCAGGTTCGCGAACACCGCGTCGTCGGCGACGTCCCACGCCTGCGTTGTCCCGGTCGCGGGGTCAACGCGCGTGAGCTGCCAGGGGCTGTGCAGCCACACCGCCCCCGTCCCGTCCACCACCATCGAGTCAACGCCCGGAGCGCTCACGAGCTCGATCCCCGTGGGCTCCAGCGCCGCGGCGACGGAGACGGGCGACCAGGGTGACCGGTCGCCCTCGTTCAGCACGTCCGGGGCCAGCGGCCAGGCCGTGGGCGCGGCGGCGGGTCCCTCCTGCGACGGGCTGGTCCCACCCGTGGCCGCGGACACCGCGATCCACACGACCACCAGGAGCGCGCAGAGGCCGGCGAGCAGTCCGGCCACCCTGCGCACCATGTGCCACCTCCGCGATGCGGGCCGCCGTCCAGGTCAGCCTTCCGGCTCCGATGACACCACGACCCGCCGCAATCCACCAGTGGGCGGGACCCACCTCAGCCGGGGAGGATCGGATGCGTGTCGAAGCGGGCCTCGAGGTCCTTGCCCACGGCATCCATGACCGACAGCACCGTGCCCTCGAAATCGGTGGCGACGATCACCTGCACGCCGTGCCGGTGGCACTGCTCGACGATGTACGCGTCGAGCTCGCGGATGGCGTCCATCCGCTGCAGGTACTCCGTGGGCTTGCGGTCCCCATCGAGGAAGCGCTTGATGAACCGGCCCCGGTGCTCCTCGGCGCTGCCCACGGTCAGGACGTACGTGAACAGGGGGAAGTCCGCCTCGACCTCCTGCAGCCCGGGCACGATGTGGACGCCGTTGATCATCACCTGCTGGCCCTCCTTGACCGATCGGCGGGCCAGGGCGACGGTGCCGTGCTGGACGATGCGGGCCTGCTCCTCGTAGGCGAACAGCAGCCGGTTGCCCGTCAGGTTGCTCTTGAGCATCTTCGCCGCGGAGAACGAGCTCTGCGACAGCGCGGGGAAGAGGTCCGGGTTCAGGACGCTGCGGATGACCGCGCGCACCTGGTCGGTGCTGATCACCACGGAGATGCCCAGGCGGTCGGCCACCTCCTGGCTGATCGTCGACTTCCCCACCCCCGAGGACCCGCCCACGGCCACCACCAGCGGCTGCCCGCTGGTGCGCACCCACCGGCGGATCCGGACCCGACGCTCGACATCGGTGAGCCCGTCCGCGAGCAGCACGTCACTGATCCGCGCGAACACCTCGTCGCGCCGGACGGTGGCCTGGGGCGCGCCCCGGTCGGCGCCCGGAGGATGGGCCGCCTCGATGATCCCCACCACGCGCGCCGCTGCTGCGTCCGCAGGGTCGGACTCCATGCCCGCCTTCATCATCCAGCGGGCGATCATCCCCAGCGAGAGCGGAACCCGACGATCATCAAGGTCCTGCATGAACAAGGTGGCGTCCGACACAGAAACCAACCTACGCCGCGCATCCCCAGCGCACTTGATCCAAGTCTCGTCCGCTGGTGGGGAGTTCATCCAAGTCTCGGCCACGAGAACGACTCGGAACTTGGATCGAATCGAGACCTAGGCCAGGGCGGCGTCGATGCGTGCCAGGGTGCGGTCCCGGCCCAGGAGTTCTATCGACTCGAACAGTGGGGGGGAGACCCGGCGGCCGGTGACGGCCACCCGAAGGGATCCGAATGCCACCTTCGGCTTGAGTCTGAGGCCCTCGATGAGGGCTGCGCGCAGGGCTGCCTCGATCGCGGGTGCGCTCCACTCGTCCAGGCCGGCCAGTGCCGTGCGGGCGGCGGCCAGCACGGGCGCCGAGTCCGGACCCAGCATCCGCGCGGCGTCGTCGGGGTCGGGGGTGAAGGCCGCCTCGTCCACGAACAGGAACCCGAGCATGCCCACGGCCTGGCCGAGGGTCTCCATCCGCTCCTGGACAAGGGGGATCGCCGCTGCCAGGGTCCGCGCGTCCGCGTCGGACACCGGGTCGAGCATGGCGCCGCGCTCCACCAGCACCAGCTGCACGCGGCGGGCCAGCTCGTCGGCGGGCAGGGCACGCATCCAGTCGGCGTTGATCGCCGTGCACTTCTTGAGGTCGAAGCGCGCGGGATTGGCGCTGACCCGGTCCAGCGAGAACGCGGCAGCCATCTGCTCCTTCGAGAAGAACTCGCGGTCCTCCCCCATCGACCATCCGAGCAGCGCCAGGTAGTTCAGCAGGCCCTCGGGCAGGAACCCCTCCTCGCGGTAGAGGTTCAGGCTCGACTGCGGGTCGCGCTTGGACAGCTTCTTGTTGCCCTCGCCCATCACGTAGGGCAGGTGCCCGAAGCGGGGGGTCGTGCCGTCGGAGATGCCGATCTCAGCCAAGGCGTCGTACAGGGCGATCTGGCGCGGGGTGCTGGACAGCAGGTCCTCGCCGCGCAGGACGTGGGTGATCCGCATCAGGGCGTCGTCGACCGGGTTGACCAGCGTGTAGAGCGGCTCGCCGTTGCCCCGTACGAGGACGAAGTCCGGGACGTGCTCGGGCGCGAAGGTCACCGGACCGCGCACGAGGTCGTCCCACGTCAGCTCGGTCCCGGGCATCCGGAAGCGCAGGGCGGGCTTGCGGCCCTCGGCGCGGTAGGCCTCGACCTGCTCGGCGCCGAGGTCACGGCAGTGCCCGTCGTACCCGGGGGTGCGGCCCTCCTTGCGCGCCTGCTCGCGACGGACCTCGAGCTCCTCGGGGGTGCAGTAGCACTCGTAGGCGCGGCCCGCTGCCAGGAGGTCGCGGGCGGCGTTCGCGTACACCTCGAGGCGCTGGGACTGCCGGTAGGGCGCGTACGCACCGCCCAGTCCGGGGCCCTCGTCCCAGTCCAGGCCCAGCCAGGTCAGGGCGGTCACCAGCTGCTCGTAGGACTCCTCGGTGTCGCGCGCGGAGTCGGTGTCCTCGATGCGGAACACGAACGTCCCACCCGTGTGCCGGGCGTACGCCCAGTTGAACAGCGCCGTGCGGACCATCCCGACGTGCGGGTTCCCCGTCGGGGACGGGCAGAACCGGACGCGGACGTCCGGATTGCTGGCGCGGGCAGGCAGATCGACGGGCGCGAGGACATCGAGGGGCTCAGACATGATGGGCGAATCCTACCGGCGCCTCGCAGGAGGCCGACGCCCTCACGCTGCCCCCGGGTGGGGCCCCGGCGCGCTTCCCCGGCCGACGCCCAGCGCGCTCGCCGGCACCCGCCCTCCGCAGACCCTCCACCCGCGTTCAGACCCTCCCGGCCGGGCGGGAGGGTGTGAACCGGGTGGAGGGTTTGCGCGGAAAGGGGTGGCGGGCGGGACGGGGCCTCGTCGGGGGCCGAGTTGGCGGCCTGGCGGGGGCGGGGGGCGGGAGTGTGCCGTGGGTGGGGCGTGGGGCGGGGTGCGGGGCGTGGCGGGGGGCCGGTCGTCAGCGGACCTTGTTGACCAGCGTGCCGAGGCCGGCGACCGTCACGGTCACCTCGTCACCGGACGTCAGGGGGCCGACGCCGGCGGGGGTGCCCGTGAGGATGACGTCACCGGGAAGCAGCGTCATCACCGCGGACACCGCCTCCACCAGCGCGGGCACCGAGTGGATGAGCGTGGCCGTCGAGGCGCTCTGCACCGTGACCCCGTTCACCTCGCACTCGACCAGGGCGTCGGCGGGGTCCAGGTCGGTGTCGATCCACGGCCCCAGCGGGCAGAACGTGTCGAAGCCCTTCGCGCGGGTCCACTGCCCGTCCGAGCGCTGCAGGTCGCGCGCCGTCACGTCGTTGGCGCAGGTGTAGCCCAGGATGACCGACGCGGCCTGGTCGGCCGGCACCCGCCGGCACATCCGTCCGATCACGACGGCGAGCTCTGCCTCGTAGTGCACCTCGGCGGACTCCGGGGGCAGCACGATCGCATCGTCGGGGCCGATCAGCGCCGTGGTCGGCTTCAGGAACATCAGCGGCCGCTCGGGCGCGGTGCCGCCCATCTCGGCGGCGTGGTCGGCGTAGTTCTTGCCGATGCCGATGATCTTGGTCGGGATCACCGGCGCGAGCAGGCGCACCGCGTCGAGGTCGTGGACGGTCCCGGTCGTGGTGAGCGACTCCCCCGGTACGGCGAACGGGTGGCCGGGCAGCTCGAGGATGTCCGTGCCCTCGACCACGCCGTAGCGGACGACCCCGTCGTGGGAGTAGCGCGCGATCCTCATGCGCCCGACTCCGCCACCGCCGCCGGCAACCCCGGCGCGGATGCGCCGCCTCCTCCGGGTGCCCTCCCGGCGGCGCCCGCCACGCCCTCCGGCGGGACCACGCCGGCGCGCATCAGCCCGTAGTCCACCGCGTCGACGATGGCCAGCCAGGACGCGACGATCACGTTCTCGTGGACCCCGACCGTCGACCAGCTCCCCTCGGCGTCGTCGGTCTGGATGAGCACCCGGGTCACGGCGTCCGTGCCCTTGGCGCCGGGCACGATCCGGACCTTGTAGTCGACCAGCTCCAGCCCGGCGACCTCCGGGTAGATCTGCTCCAGCGCGGTCCGCAGCGCGTTGTCCAGGGCGTTGACCGGGCCGTTGCCCTCGCCCACCCGGACGATCCGCTGCCCCGCGGCGTGGACCTTCACGATCGCCTCCGAGCCGTGGCCGTCGCCGTTGACCTGGGGGGAGACGATCGTGCGCCACGACTCGACGTCGAAGTAGCGCCGGCGCTCGCCGGGCAGCTCGTCGCGCATGACCAGCTCGAAGGAGGCGTCGGCCGCCTCGTAGGTCCAGCCCTGGGACTCGCGGGTCTTGACCGTCTCGACCACCCGGGCCAGCGCGGCCGGATCCGAGGCGATGTCCACGCCCAGCTCCCGACCCTTGAGCTCGACGGTCGCCCGCCCGGCCATCTCGGTGACGAGGATCCGGGTGTCGTTGCCGACCAGCCGGGGATCGATGTGGCTGTACAGCTCCTCGTTGACCTTCAGGGCCGAGGCGTGCAGCCCCGCCTTGTGCGCGAACGACGAGACGCCCACGTACGCCTGGTGGGTGTTCGGCGGCAGGTTGGTGATGTCGGCCAGCGCGTGGCTGATCCGCTTGGACTCGCGCAGGTTCCCCTCCGGCAGGGCCTTGATGCCGAGCTTGAGCTCGAGGCTGGCAACGACCGAGAACAGGTCGGCGTTGCCCGTGCGCTCGCCGTACCCGTTGGCGGTGCACTGCACGTGGGTCACGCCGGCCTCGACCGCCGCCAGGGTGTTGGCGACGGCGCAGGAGGTGTCGTCCTGGCAGTGGATGCCCAACCGGACCCCCGAGCGCTCGCGAACGTCGGTGACCGTGCGGTAGATGCCCAGCGGCAGCATCCCGCCGTTGGTGTCGCACATGACCCCGACGCTGGCGCCCGCATCGAACGCCGTCTTGAGCAGCGCCACCCCGTAGTCCGGGTCGTGCTTGTAGCCGTCGAAGAAGTGCTCGCAGTCCACGAACACGCGCCGGCCGTTGCGCACGAAGAAGTCGACGGTGTCCCGCACCATCGCGAGGTTCTCCTCGTTCGTGGTGCGCAGCGCCTCCTTGACGTGGCGCACGTCGGACTTGGCCACCAGGCACACGACGGGTGCCTGCGAGTCCAGGAGGGCCCGCACCTGGGCGTCGTCCGCCACGTTGATCCCGGGCTTGCGGGTCGCGCCGAACGCGACGAGCTGGGCGTTCGCCAGCTTCAGCTCGCCGGCCGCGGCGCGGGCGAAGAACTCCGTGTCCTTGGGCATCGCGCCCGGCCAGCCGCCCTCGATGAAGCCCACGCCCAGCTCGTCGAGCAGGCGCGCCACGGCCAGCTTGTCGCTGACCGAGTACGAGATGCCCTCACGTTGGGCCCCGTCGCGCAGGGTCGTGTCGAAGACGTGGAATGCGTCGCGGTCCATGGTGCCCCTCCAACAGAAAACCCCCTGGCCCGAAGGCGTAGGGGGTCAGCGCGCTGTGTCTGCGTCAGACGCCAGCGCGCTTGCCGATAATGATCGCCGATGCGGCCATGGGCCGAATCATGCCACGCCCGCCCCGCGGAGCGCGAGCCCCCCGGGGTCCTCGGGTCACCCCGGCCCGCTGACGCCCCTGAGCCCGGGTCCCCCATCACCAGAGCCGCCCTCGGCCCAGCCGAACCCCCCGTGCGGCTCCTCACGCCGTCGTCGGCGACCCTGGCGCACACGGAACCGCGCTTAGTCGAGCCGGTCAGATCGCCGCTGCGCGGCCCACGCACGCATGAACCGCACGTCGGATGGGGTAGAGGCCTCGGCCCGGCACCGCACACGAAATGGACGGTCTCGACGTGCGCGATCCCGCCCGGCATACGGTTTCCAGCCGTCGTGACGCGGCGACTCCGCGGCGCTCGCGCACTCCAGCCCAGAGGGTTCGCTTCATGTGCGCCACCCACCCCGCGACCGGGTGTGTCGCTGATCAGGTCCCGTCAGCCGATCCGGTGGATCCAGCCGAACGGGTCGTCGCTGCGACCGGTCTGGATGTCGAGCAGGGCGTGGCGCAGCTGCATGGTGACCGGACCGGGCTGGCCGTCACCGACGGTCCACTCGGCGGTGGCGGACTTGACCGACCCGACGGGCGTGACGACCGCCGCGGTGCCGCAGGCGAACACCTCGGAGATCTCGCCGCTGGCGTTGCCGGCCTGCCAGTCCTCGATCGAGATCCGACCCTCCTCGGCGGGGATGCCCAGGTGGCGCGACGAGCCTCAGCAGCGAGTCGCGGGTGATGCCGGGGAGCAACGTGCCAGTCAGAGCCGGGGTCACCAGTCGCGCGGAGTCACCGGTGCCGTAGACGAAGACGAGGTTCATCCCGCCCATCTCCTCGACCCAGCGACGCTCGATCGCATCGAGCCAGACGACCTGGTCGCAGCCCTGCTCGGCGGCGTGCGCCTGGGCGATCAGCGACGCGGCGTAGTTGCCCGAGCACTTGGCCTCGCCCGTCCCGCCCGGGGCAGCGCGGACGAACTCGGTCGACAGCCAGACGCTGACGGGCTTGACCCCGCGGGGGAAGTACGCGCCCGCCGGCGACGCGACGAGCAGGTACGTGTAGGCGTTGGCCGGACGCACGCCCAGGCCGATCTCGGTGGCGAACTCGAAGGGCCGCAGGTACAGGCTCTTCTCCGGGTCCTCGGACACCCAGGCGGCATCCGCTCGGACGAGGGCCTCGACCGAGCCGAGGAACAGGTCCTCGGGCAGCTCGGCCATGGCCAGGCGTCGGGCGCTGCGGGCGAACCGGGCGGCGTTGGCCTCGGGGCGGAAGCCGTTCAGCGAGCCGTCCGGATGCCGGTAGGCCTTGAGCCCCTCGAAGATGGACTGCCCGTAGTGGATGAACATGCTGTCCGGGTCGATCGGCAGGGGCGCGTAGTCGACGAGCTCGGGCTCGCCCCACCCGCCGTCCGCGGTCCAGTCCGCGCGCACCATGTGGTCCGTGAAGTACCGACCGAACCCGGGGTTGGCGAGGATCGCCTCCCGCTGCGCCGCGGGGCGCACGACGCCACTGCTGCGGTCGGCCACCTTGGCGGCCACGCGCTCGGTCACCGGGTACAGGTCGATGCCGGCCGCCGACATCTCAGCGGCGGTGCGGTACCAGGGGGTGGCTGCGTCGGGGCTCATGGCCGGAAGTATCCCTGATCCCAGCATCCGGTCGCGAGGGCTCCCGCATTCTGGGACAGGTCGGCCGGGCGCCGCTGAGCGACCTCACCCGTCGACGACCATGATCCGTTCACGTTGGTGCCGCTAGAGAGTCACGAACCGGAATGGATCATGGGACGAGGGAGGGCAGGCGGCATGCGTCAGCCGGCCTCGCTCGACGCATGCCCAGCGTGGTCAGCCGGCTGCGCCTGCTGCCAGGGCGTCGCCGATCTCGCTGGTGGAGCGCACCGCGGTCCCCCGCGTCGCCAGGTCGGCGGCCACCGCCGCCTCGACGCGGTCGGCGGCGTCCTTGTGGCCCAGGTGCGCCAGCAGCATCGCCACCGACAGCACCGTCGCCGTCGGGTCGGCCTTGCCCTGCCCGGCGATGTCCGGGGCGGAGCCGTGGACCGGCTCGAACATGCTGGGGTTGGTGCGGCTCGGGTCGATGTTGCCGCTGGCCGCGAGCCCGATCCCGCCGGCGATGGCCGCACCGATGTCGGTGAGGATGTCGCCGAACAGGTTGTCGGTGACCACCACGTCGAACCGCTCGGGCTGGGTCAGGAAGAACATGGCCGCGGCGTCCACGTGGCAGTAGTCGGTCGTGATGCCGGGGAACTCGGCGGCCACCTCGTCGAACGTGCGCTGCCACAGCGAGCCCGCGTGGACGAGGACGTTGGTCTTGTGCACGAGCGTGACCTTGCCCCGGCGCGCACCGGCTCGGCTGAACGCGTCGCGCACGATCCGCTCGACGCCGAACCGCGTGTTCAGGCTCTCCTCGGTGGCGACCTCGTGCGCGGTGCCGCGGCGAAGCGTGCCGCCCGAGCCGACGTACGGCCCCTCGGTGCCCTCCCGGCAGACGACCATGTCGATGTCCGCCGGCTCCTTGCCCGCCAGCGGCGTGACCACGCCCGGGAACAGCTTGACCGGACGCAGGTTCACGTGATGGTCGAGCTCGAAGCGCAGCGGGAGCAGCACGCCCCGCTCGAGGACGCCGGGAGGCACGCTCGGGTCGCCGATCGCGCCCAGCAGGATCGCGTCCTGCCCGCGCAGCTCGGCCAGCACCGACGCGGGCAGCGTCTCGCCCGTGGCGTTGTACCGGCGCGCGCCGAGGTCGTAGTCGGTCGGTCGAGACGGTGAGGCCGGCCGACGGCGCAACAGCGTCGAGCACCTTCAGCCCCTCGGCGACCACCTCGGTCCCGATCCCGTCCCCGGCAATGACAGCAAGCTTCAACTGGGTCACGGGGAGAACCCTAACGGCCCTCGCAGCCCGGACCGGCGGCTCCGGGGCCGGGAGCCACGCCGGCAGCGGGCTCCCGCGTCCGGGCTGGCCACCGCAGCACTCGCCTCCACCAGCGGGCCCGCCACTCGCCCGCTCCTACCAGAGGATGTCCTGGTCCTCGGCGACACCGGGCATCCGGTCGATGACGTACGTCCGCCCGGCCACGTCGATCTCGCCGGTGAAGTGCCCGATCGGTTGGATGAACAGGCTGCGTACGAGCCTTGACGTCGAGGAACTCGTTGTGCGCGGCCACCGGGTCGAAGCGCAGCCGGACCGTCCCGTCCGCGGTGGTGATCCGCCACGGCTTCATGACGTCGGCGCGATCGAACTCGAAGCGGGTGCGCGCATCGAGCGCGGTCGGCTGGCCGTCGATCCACACCGCGTTCTCGCGCGACCGCTCCCCGACCCCTGAGAAGCCCGTCCACGATGGTTGAAACCCAGCACGGTTCCGTCGCGCGAGCCGCCCGGTCCCATAGGCCCAGCGCCATGCGGTGTTCCGGGGCAGCAGGCCCTTGGTGTAGTCGTACCCACCGAACCCGCCGTCGAGGCTGTACGTCCGGCTGCCACCCTCGCCGTGGACCACGACGCTGGCCGGTCACCAGCATGCCTGAGGTCTTGGCCGTGACGGAGACCGACGACTCGTGGCCGTGCTCCACCTCGGAGATCGCGGTGATTCCGGTGCCCTCCTCGCGCAGGATCAGGTCGAGCTCCACCCAGGGGTGCGACCGGCCGGGCAGCGAGGCGATCGCACGGCCCAACGACGCGCGCAACCGAGCCACGTCACCATCGCGTCGCACCGCGTAGCGCGTACCGGGCAGGCGGTAGGACGGCGCGCAGCCCGTCACCGGGTGCGTCGTTCACGCTCGCCAGTGCGCCCTTGCGACTGGAGTCAGCGATGACCTCACCGGTGCGCAGGTCCGTGACCATCAGGAAGCCGGAGCCGGTCACGGCCCCGTTGACCAGCAGAGACGTGACCGCGACCTCCGGGGTCGCCGCGAACACGTACACCCACGACTTCTGGCCGGATCCGGCGCTGCGCCATCCCCAGCGGGTCGGAGCCACCGAGCCGGAAGTCGGCCGAGAGCCCGGCGAGCCCGGTGGTGGCGACGATCCCCTCGTAGCCGCCGAACAGGGGGACGCCGTCGGCGGAGACCGCGCACGGCGGAACCGGCTCGAGGGGCGTGGCTGGGCAGCTTCTTCCGACGTCGTGGTGTCGCCATGAACCTCACGCTACGCGCGGGCCCTCGCCCCGTGCAGCGCACAGGGGCCGCGATGCACGCGCGAGGCGGCCCGACCACGACGCAACCGGAACCGCAGCCGCCTCGATAGGGTCGGCGGATGTTCCCCGTGCTGCGCACTGCCCGCCTGGTGATCCGCCCGGTGCGCCCCGACGACGTCGACCCGCTGTTCGAGCGGCGCAACGACCCGGCTGTGGCCGAGCTCCAGGCCTGGGACACGCCCTACCCGCGCCAGCGGGCCGAGGCGATCGTCACCGAGGTCCTGGCGATGGACGGGCCGGTCGACGGCCAGTGGTTCATGGCCACGATCGTGGAGACGGCCACCGACGAGATCGTGGGCGACCTCGTGCTGCACCCGACGAACGAGTTGCGCACCGCCGAGGTCGGGTACTCCCTGAGCTCCCAGCACTGGGGCAAGGGCTACGCCGCCGAGGCCCTCGAGGCGTTCGTGGCGTGGATCATCGAGGCGCTGCCCGTGACCCGGCTGGCCGGGATGCTCCACCCGGACAACCGGGCCTCAGCGATGGTCCTGGAGCGGACCGGGTTCGTGTTCGAGGGCCACACGCGGCTGTCGTTCTGGATCGGCGACGACAACTCCGACGACTGGATCTACGGGATGACCCGCGCGGACTGGCAGGCCTGGCGCGACCGCCCGCGCACCGCACCCGGGGACGTGCGCCTGGCCCCGGTGACGCAGGCGAACAAGGCCGCGGTCCTCGCCCTGCGCACGCACCACAGCCAGCAGGCTTTCGTCGCGCCCATGCTGCAGTCGTTCGCTGACGCGCTGCTCCCGGAGATCGTGGACGGGGCACCGGTCGTGCCGTGGATGCGGGCGATCGAGGCGGACGACGAAACGGTTGGCTTCACGATGCTGGCCCGCACGACGCCGAACCACCCTGAGCCCTACCTGTGGCGGCTGCTGATCGACCGGATGCATCAACGGCGTGGGATCGCCTCCCGCGCACTGGCGCTGATCGCCGAGGAGTGCCGCGCGATGGGCGACAGCACGCTGCTCGTCAGCTGGGTCGAGGGCAAGGGCTCACCGCGGCCCTTCTACCTGGCACACGGGTTCGTCCCCACGGGCCGGATCGTCGATGGCGAGACCGAGGCGCGCCTGCAGCTGGGCTGACCGGACGACAGCTCAGAGCGAACCGGCCCACTCCGGACCGCCCGGGACGACCTCCGGGAACGGCGCGTGCGCTCCTGCCCGGCCATGCGCTACCCTGTTCCCGATGTTCACCGTGCGACTGCTCCTTGGTAGCCGCGGCGGGGCCTGATCCAACCGGCTCCCCTGTCGCGGGTGATCGCGTGCGCCGGTTCGAGACCCCACGGGTCGAACCCCAGACACAGCCCCAGGAGCAGAAGATCATGAGCACAACCTCGTCCGCACCGTACTCCCAGCGCACCGCCCAGAAGCCGTCCCCGATGGCCTACCAGCGCTACTCCACCTTCACCCCCGTCGCCCTGGCCGACCGCACCTGGCCGGGCACGGTCATCACCGAGGCGCCGCGCTGGTGCGCGGTCGACCTGCGCGACGGCAACCAGGCCCTGATCGACCCGATGACCCCCGACCGCAAGCGCCGCATGTTCGAGCTGCTGGTCCGGATGGGCTACAAGGAGATCGAGGTCGGCTTCCCGTCGGCCAGCCAGACGGACTTCGACTTCGTCCGCGAGCTGATCGAGGGCGACCTCATCCCCGACGACGTGGTGATCCAGGTCCTGACCCAGGCCCGCGAGCACCTGATCGAGCGGACCTACGAGGCGATCCGCGGGGCCAAGCAGGCCATCGTGCACCTGTACAACTCGACGTCCACGCTGCAGCGCCGGGTGGTGTTCGGCCTGGACAGGGACGGCATCAAGGACATCGCCGTGCACGGCGCGCAGCTGTGCATGAAGTACGCCGAGCAGATCACCCCCGACACCGACATCTACTACGAGTACTCCCCCGAGTCCTACACGGGCACCGAGCTGGAGTTCGCCGTCGAGGTCTGCAACGCCGTCAACGACGTGTGGCAGCCCACGCCGGAGCGCAAGGTCATCATCAACCTGCCCGCGACCGTCGAGATGGCCACGCCCAACGTGTACGCCGACTCGATCGAGTGGATGCACCGCAACCTGCGCCACCGCGACTCGATCGTCCTGAGCCTGCACCCGCACAACGACCGCGGCACCGCCGTCGCCGCCGCCGAGCTGGGCTTCATGGCCGGCGCGGACCGGATCGAGGGCTGCCTGTTCGGCAACGGCGAGCGCACCGGCAACGTCTGCCTGGTGACCCTGGGCATGAACCTGTTCAGCCAGGGCATCGACCCGCAGATCGACTTCCGCGACATCGACGAGATCCGCCGCACGGTGGAGTACTGCAACCAGCTGAAGGTGCCCGAGCGGCACCCGTACGGCGGCGACCTGGTGTTCACCGCGTTCAGCGGCTCGCACCAGGACGCGATCAACAAGGGCTTCAAGGCGATGGCCACCGACGCCGGCATGGCGGGCGTGCCCGTCGAGAAGTTCCGCTGGGAGGTCCCGTACCTGCCGATCGACCCGCACGACATCGGCCGCACGTACGAGGCCGTCATCCGCGTGAACAGCCAGTCCGGCAAGGGCGGCGTGGCCTACATCATGCGCACCGAGCACGGCCTGGAGCTGCCGCGGCGGCTGCAGATCGAGTTCTCCCAGGTGATCCAGCGGATGACCGACTCCGAGGGTGGCGAGGTGGCGCCGGCGCAGATGTACGAGATCTTCGCCGACGAGTACCTGCCTGTCCCGGAGATGCCGTGGGGCCGGCTCAAGCTGCGCCACGTCATGGTGGAGTCCGACGTGGACGGCGAGACGATGGTCCGCACGGTGATCCGCGACAACGCCCACCACGCCCGGGAGTTCGAGGGCGTCGGGCACGGCAACGGCCCGATCGCCGCGTTCTGCGACGCCCTGGCAGCCCACCACATCGACGTCCGCGTCCTGGACTACTCCGAGCACGCGATGTCCGCCGGTGGCGACGCCAAGGCGGCCGCGTTCGTGGAGTGCGCGATCGGCGGTCGGGTGCTGTGGGGCGTCGGGATCGACTCCTCGATCGTCACCGCGTCACTCAAGGCGATCATCTCCGCGGTCAACCGGGCGCAGCGCGACCAGGTCGGCTGAGGACCGAGCAGGGTTCGAGGGCCGCACCGGGATCACCCGGTCGCGGCCCTCGCCGCTGTCGCAGCCTCGACGCTGTGTCAGCCCTCGACGATGTCGCCGAGGACCGGGTCGACCTCGATGCCCAGCGAGGTCAGGTACGCCTCGGCGGCATCGAGCTGCTCGGGCTCCCCGGACATCTCCAGGACCATCCAGCCGAAGTGGTCCTCGATGGACGCGCGCCGGATCGACGTGACGACGCCGTAGTCCACGCCCAGGTGGTACACGACGGGCTCTCGGACCTGGGTCTGGGGGAACGTCAGCCGGACGGGGCGATGCACTTCAGCCATGCGGCCAACTGTAGTGCTCCGCCCCCGGGGTGCGCCCCCGTACCGGATCAGACGAGGTCGACGCTGCGCACCAGGTCGGCCTCGATCTCACGGGCGATCCCAGCGAGCACCTCGGCCCCCGGCGAGGCATCGACGGTGAGCACCATGACGGCCTGTCCGCCGACGGCGTCGCGCGAGACCTGCATCCCACCGATGTTCACCCCGGCGTGGCCCAGCGCCCCACCGACCGCGCCCACGACACCGGGACGATCCGCGTAGCGCATCACGACCAGGTGCTCGGACAGCGGCACCTCGAGGTCGAAGTCGTCGATCTCCACCAGCTTGGCGATGTTGCGCGGACCGGACAGCGTGCCGCCGACCCGCAGTGACGTGCCGTCGGTCAGGGCCAGGCGCACCCGCACGAGGTTGCGGTGGTCGCCGGCGTCCGCGTCGGTCACCAGGGCGGCCTCGATGCCGCGGTCCCTGGCGATGACCGGGGCGTTGACGTAGGAGACCTGCTCCTCCGACAGCGGGGTGAAGACGCCCTTGAGCGCCGAGAGCTCGAGGATCTTCACGTCGTTCTCCGTGACCTCGCCGCGGACCTCGGTCTCGATGGCGGCGACCGGGGCGCCGGCCAGGGCGGAGGCGATCTGGCCCAGGGCCTCGGTCAGCGGCAGCATCGGGCGGACATCGTCGGCGATGGCCCCACCCTTGACGTTCACGGCATCGGGGACGAGCTCGCCGGCCAGCGCCAGGCGCACGGACTTGGCCACGGCGATGCCGGCCTTCTCCTGCGCCTCGTCGGTGGAGGCGCCCAGGTGCGGGGTGACGACGACCTGCTCCAGGCTCATCAGCGGGGAGTCGGTGCACGGCTCCTTGGCCCACACGTCGATGCCCGCGCCGGCGACGCGGCCGTCGACGATCGCCTCGTAGAGGGCGGCCTCGTCGACGATGCCACCACGTGCGGCGTTGATGATCCGCACCGTCGGCTTGACCTTGTGCAGCGCCTCGTCGCCGATCAGGCCGATGGTCTCCGGCGTCTTGGGCAGGTGCACGGTGATGAAGTCACTGGCGGCCAGCAGCTCGTCGAGGGACACCATGCGGATGCCGATCTGGGCGGCCCGCGCGGGCTGGACGTAGGGGTCGTAGGCGATGAGTGTCACGCCGAACGCGCTCAGCCGCTGGGCGACGAGCATGCCGATCCGGCCGAGGCCGACCACGCCGACCACCTTGTCGGCGAGCTCGACGCCGGTGTACTTGGAGCGCTTCCAGGCACCGCCCTTGAGTGCGTCGTTCGCCGGGGCGATGTGCCGGGCGCTGGCCAGGAGCAGGGCGATGGCCAGCTCGGCCGCCGAGCCGATGTTGGACGTGGGGGCGTTGACCACCATCACGCCGGCCTGGGTGGCGGCGGGGACATCGACGTTGTCCAGTCCCACGCCGGCACGGGCGACCACCTTGAGGCGGCGGGCCGCTGCGATCGCCTCGGCATCGACCTTCGTGGCCGAGCGGATCAGGATCGCATCGACGTCGGCGATGGCCGTCAGCAGCTCCGAGCGATCCGCGCCGTCGCAGTAGCGGATCTCGAAGTCGGGCCCGAGGGCGTCGACAGTGGCGGGGCTGAGTTCCTCGGCGATCAGGACGATGGGCTTGCTCACGGTAGGCACCCTCTTGACGGACCCACGGGGTCGATCCCCACGGCTGGGCCAATTCTAACGACCACCCACCTGGCGGGTCCGGCACCCCGAAGGTCCCGAACGAACAGGCGAACGGCCCCCAACCGACAGGTTGGCCACTGGCGGCACCCCCGGTCGAACGCCGGACGCACCGGACGCGCGAGCCGGCCTTGGGACCGTCGCAGCAGACTCCGTGTCGCTCGGGTGCATCCGTACCGGGGGTTGCGGCCGAAGTAGGAGTGTGTGGGGCCACCAGCCCCACCCCGAAGCCCCCGATCCACTCCCGTCACGACGGGTACGGACCTCCTGAGGGGCGAATGACCCCCCGGAGCCGGCGCTCAGGGGGGTCATTCGTCGGACGGGGTGGGGTCGGGGTCAGCGGGCCGCGGTGCTGGACTGCGGCCCGCCTCGCCTCCCGGTCGGGTCAGCGGGCCGCGGTGCCCTCCACGTAGTCGCTGTCCGAGGTCTTCACCCAGCTCATCAGCTTGCGCAGCTCGCGGCCGGTCTCCTCGATCGGGTGGGCCTCACCCGCTGCGCGCAAGGCCTTGAACTCCGGGGCGCCGGCGTCCTGGTCGTCGATGAAGCGCTGGGCGAAGGCACCGGACTGGATGTCGGCGAGCACGGCCTTCATGTTCTCCTTGACGTGCGGGTCGATGACCCGCGGGCCGGACACGTAGTCGCCGTACTCGGCCGTGTCCGAGATGCTCCAGCGCTGCTTGGCGATGCCGCCCTCGTACATGAGGTCGACGATCAGCTTCAGCTCGTGCAGGCACTCGAAGTACGCGACCTCGGGCTGGTATCCGGCCTCCGTGAGCACCTCGAAGCCGGTCTGCACCAGCTTGGAGGCGCCACCGCAGAGCACGGCCTGCTCGCCGAACAGGTCGGTCTCGGTCTCCTCGGTGAACGTGGTCTTGATCCCGCCGGCGCGCAGCGCGCCGATCGCCTTCGCGTAGGACAGCGTCAGGTCCCACGCCCCACCGGTGGCGTCCTGCTCGACGGCCACGATCGCGGGCACGCCGCGCCCGGCCACGTACTCGCGGCGGACCAGGTGACCCGGGCCCTTCGGGGCGACCATGCAGACGTCCACGTCGGCCGGGGGCTTCACGTAGCCGAAGCGGATGTTGAACCCGTGGGCGAAGAACAGGGCGTCACCGGCCTTGAGGTTCGGGGCGATCGCCTCGGCGTACAGCCCGCGCTGGGCGGGGTCCGGCACCAGGACCATGATCAGGTCGGCCTCGGCACACGCCGTGGCCGGGTCGACGACCCGCAGGCCCTCGGCCTCGGCCTTCGCACGGCTCTTGGAGCCCTCGGCCAGGCCGACGCGCACGTCGACCCCGGAGTCGCGCAGGCTCAGCGCATGGGCGTGGCCCTGGCTGCCGTATCCGAGCACGGCGACCTTGCGGCCCTGGATGATCGAGAGGTCGGCGTCATCGTCGTAGAACAGCTCAGCCACTGTGGGGCTCCTTGGGTGTTGCGGCGCGCGTACGGCGCCGGGGATCGTCGGGTGTGCGCCGCAGCGCATGGTCGTCGGGGAGATTCTGTCACGGGTGGCTCAGCGGGCCTGCGGCGCACGAGGGACCCAGCGCGCATGTTGGTAGTCGATTCGGTCGATCCAACGGTCGGAATCGACTACCAACACCGTTCGTCGGGGTCAGGCTGTCCGGTCGATCGGACGCAGGGCGCGCTCGGTCATGGACTTGGAGCCGCGGCCCAGGGCCACCGCCCCGGACTTGACCAGCTCGCGGATGCCGAACGGCTCGAGCACCCGCAGCAGCGCGTCGAGCTTGTCGCGGCTGCCGGTGGCCTCGATGGTGACGGCGTCCGGGGCCACGTCGACGACCCCTGCGCGGAACAGGGCAACGGTCTCCAGGACGTGGCTGCGGGTCGAGGCATCGGCGCGCACCTTGACCAGCATGAACTCCCGCTGGACCGAGGTCCCCGGCTCGAGCTCGACGATCTTGAGCACGTTGACCAGCTTGTTCAGCTGCTTGGTCACCTGCTCCAGCGGCAGGCCCTCGACCTCGACGACCAGGGTGATCCGCGAGACCTCGGGGGTCTCGGTCGGGCCGACCGCCAGCGACTCGATGTTGAACCCGCGCCGCGAGAAGAGCCCCGCGATCCGGGCCAGCACGCCCGGCTGGTCCTGGACCAGCACGCTCAGTGTGTGACGGCTCATCGCTCAGTCCTCCCGGTCCCACTTCGGCGCCATGTCGCGCGCGAACTTGATGTCAGAGTTGCTCGTGCCCGCGGCGACCATCGGCCACACCATGGCGTCCTTGTGGACCCGGAAGTCGACGACCACCGGCGCGTCGTTGATCGACATCGCCTTCTCGATCGTCCCGTCGACGTCCTCGGCGGAGTCGCAGCGCAGCCCGACGCAGCCGTAGGCGTCGGCCAGCTTCACGAAGTCCGGGACGCTGTGCGAGTGCAGGTCGGTGTTCGAGTAGCGCTCGTTGTAGAACAGCGACTGCCACTGGCGCACCATGCCCAGCGCGCCGTTGTTGATCAGGGCCACCTTGATCGGGATGTCGTTGATCGTGCAGGTGGCCAGCTCCTGGTTGGTCATCTGGAAGCAGCCGTCGCCGTCGATGGCCCACACGGTCTTCTCCGGGGCCCCGACCTTGGCGCCCATCGCAGCCGGCACCGCGAAGCCCATGGTGCCCAGCCCGCCGGAGTTGATCCACGTGCCCGGCTTCTCGTACTGCACGAACTGCGCGGCCCACATCTGGTGCTGGCCGACACCGGCGACGTAGAGGGCGTCCGGACCGACGATCTGGCCCAGTCGCTCGATGACGTACTGCGGGGCGAGCGTCCCGTCGCTGGGGGTCTCGTAGCCCAGCGGGTACTTCTCCAGCCAGCGGTCCAGCTCGGCCCACCAGCCGGCGATGTCGAACGCCCGACCTGCGGCGAGCTCGGCCTGGATGGCCGCCACCAGCTCGGCGATGACCTCCTTGGCGTCGCCCACGATCGGGACGTCGGCGCGGCGGTTCTTCGAGATCTCGGCCGGGTCGATGTCGGCGTGGATGACCTTGGCGTTCGGGGCGAACGTCGACAGCTGGCCGGTGACCCGGTCGTCGAAGCGGGTGCCGAGGGCGATCAGCAGGTCCGAGGACTGCAGCGCCCCGACGGCGGCCACCGTCCCGTGCATGCCGGGCATGCCCAGGTTCTGCGGGTGGCTGTCGGGCAGCGCGCCGCGCGCCATGAGCGTCGTCACCACCGGGATGCCGGTGAGGTCAGCCAGGGCACGCAGCTCGGCGGCAGCACCGGCGCGGATGATCCCGCCGCCGACGTACAGCACCGGCTTGCGCGACTCCAGCATGAGTCGGGCGGCCTCACGGACCTGCTTGGTGTGCGGCCGGGTCGTCGGCTTGTACCCCGGGAGGTCCAGCCGCGAGGGCCAGTCGAAGGTCGTCTGCGCCTGCAGGGCGTCCTTGGAGATGTCCACGAGCACGGGGCCGGGACGACCGGTGCCCGCGATGTGGAAGGCCTCGGCGATCGCCCGGGGGATGTCATCGGCGCGGGTCACCAGGTAGTTGTGCTTGGTGACCGGCATCGTGATGCCCCGGATGTCGGCCTCCTGGAAGGCATCGGTGCCGATGGCGGCCGAGGTCACCTGGCCGGTGATGGCCACCATCGGCACCGAGTCCATGTACGCGTCAGCGATCGGCGTCACCAGGTTGGTGGCTCCCGGCCCGGAGGTCGCCATGCAGACCCCGACCCGTCCGGTCGCGTACGCGTAACCCGCTGCTGCATGCCCTGCGCCCTGCTCGTGGCGGACGAGGATGTGCCGGACCTGGGTGGAGTCCATCAGCGGGTCGTACGCGGGCAGGATCGCTCCACCGGGGATGCCGAATACGGTGTCGACACCGGCGGCCTCCAGCGAGCGCACGAGGCTGCTGGCCCCGCTGATCGTCGTGGTGGATGGTGTGTGTGACGTCGACATCGTCGGTCCCTTGCTCTCGGTTCGGGTCTTCGGTGGAGATCCTGCCAGTGCGCTGTCCTGTGCAAATGAAAGACCCCGTGCCCAGAGGGTCACGAGGTCACGTCGGAGTAGGGAACAGTCAGGCTGGGGTTCCCACCCCGGCGTGTGTCGCTACTACGATAATTCGCACGCGCTCATACTGGCCCCGGCGCCCCGGAAGCGCAACCCCCTGGCAGAAATGTCCACCATGTGAGACGCGAGCGTCCACGGCGGAGTTGGGATCTCCCTGCCACCTCCACACGTGAGCGCCCGCCGTGAGCCTCGAGGTCCGCGCACCGGATTCCGCCCGTTACAGCCTCGTCGGCAGGGAGCATTTCCGGTCACGCGCCCGAAACCGCCCTTCAGCCCGCGCTCAGCCGGGCCCATACGGCAGGTTTGGTGTGCGCTCGTGGGAACGCCGCACCTCACGTCGGCGAAACGGGCGCCTTCGCGTGCGCGACGCGCCCGGCGACCGTTCACGTCACGATCTGGGCGGACAGGGCCGGCGACCTCAGTCGCAGACCGCGCCCCGGGAGGCGGAGCCGACCAGCTTGGCGTACTTGGCCAGCACACCCCGGTCGTAGCGCGGCGGGAGCGGGACCCACGCCGACCGGCGCGCAGCCAGCTCGGCGTCGTCCACGAGCAGGTCGAGCCTCCGGTTCGGGATGTCGATGCGCACGCGGTCACCGTCGGCGACCAGCGCGATCGGACCGCCATCGACGGCCTCCGGCGCGACGTGGCCCACGCACAGGCCGGTGGTGCCGCCGGAGAAGCGCCCGTCGGTGATCAGCAGGACGTCCTTGCCCAGCCCGGCACCCTTGATGGCCGCGGTGATCATCAGCATCTCGCGCATGCCGGGGCCGCCCTTGGGGCCCTCGTAGCGGATGATCACGACGTCGCCGGCCTGGATGGTGCCGTCCTCCAGCGCATCCATCGCCGCGCGCTCGCGCTCGAAGACGCGCGCCGGGCCCTCGAAGACCTCCACCGGGATGCCGGCGTTCTTCACGACCGCGCCCTCGGGCACCAGCGAGCCGCCGAGGATCGTGATCCCACCGGCGCCGCCCATCGGGTCGGACATCGCGCGCAGGATCGTGCCGTCGGGGTCCGGGGGGTTCACCTCCGCCAGGTTCTCGGCGACCGTGCGGCCGGTCACCGTCAGGCAGTCGCCGTGCAGCAGCCCGGCATCGAGCAGGGCGCGCATGATGACAGGCACACCGCCGACGCGGTCCATGTCGCTCATCACGTAGCGACCGAACGGCTTGAGGTCGCCGAGCAGCGGGACCTTCGCGCCGATGCGCTGGAAGTCCTCCATCTCGAGGTCGACGTCGGCCTCGTGGGCGATCGCCAGCAGGTGCAGGACGGCGTTCGTCGAGCCGCCGAGGGCCATGACCACGGCGATCGCGTTCTCCAGCGACTTCTTGGTGATGATGTCGCGGGTCGTGATGCCCTGGCGCAGCATCTCGACCACGGCCTCGCCGGAGCGCCGGGCGAAGCCGTCGCGGCGGCGGTCCACCGCGGGCGGGGCGGCCGAGCCGGGCAGGCTCATCCCCATCGCCTCAGCGGCCGAGGCCATCGTGTTGGCGGTGTACATGCCGCCGCACGCGCCCTCGCCCGGGCAGATCGCGCGCTCGATCTCGTCGACCTCCGCGCGGGTGATCAGCCCACGGGCGCACGCCCCGACCGCCTCGAAGGCGTCGATGATCGTGACGTCGCGGTCCCCGACCCGCCCGGGGAGGATCGATCCCGCGTAGACGAACACCGAGGCCACATCCAGGCGGGCGGCGGCCATCAGCATGCCGGGCAGGGACTTGTCGCAGCCGGCGAACGTGACCATCCCGTCGAGGCACTCGGCCTGCATGACCGCCTCGACGGAGTCGGCGATGATCTCGCGGCTGACCAGCGAGAAGTGCATCCCCTCGTGGCCCATCGAGATGCCGTCGGAGACCGAGATCGTGCCGAACTGCAGCGGGTAGCCGCCGCCGGCGTGCACGCCCTCCTTCGCCGAGCGGGCCAGCCGCTCCAGGGACAGGTTGCACGGGGTGATCTCGTTCCAGCTCGAGGCGATGCCGATCTGAGGCTTCGGGAAGTCCTCGTCGGACATGCCCACGGCACGCAGCATCCCGCGGGCGGCTGCGCGCTCGAGGCCGTCGGTGACGGTGCGCGAGCGGGGCTTGATGTCGGGTGCGGCGGGGGTCTCGGTCATGGGGGCAAGCGTAGTGGGCGGCTCTGGGCGCGCCCCAGCGCCGTTCGCTCGGTCCGCGATGGCGATGAACCGATCTGTCCGCCGTCCAACCGATCCCCACCCGACCGCCCCAGCCACTGGGCGATCGGTCCGCGATCGCGCGGCTCGATCCCGGATCCATCCGCTTCTGCGAGCGCTTCTCGTCGCCCAGGCGGCTCAATCAGCGGCGGCGACCACGTTCACCAGTGGCTCGCCGGCCGCCCACCGCCGCAGCTGGGCCGCCACCAGGCGGCGGGCGCGGGGTAGGAACGCTGACGTGTTGCCGCCCACGTGCGGGCTGATCAGGACGCCCGGGGTCCGCCACAGACGGATGATCGGCGGGCAGCGGCTCGGGGTCAGTCACGTCGAGGGCGGCGCGCAGGCGCCCGGAGGCGCACTCCGCGAGCAGGGCGTCGGTGTCGACGACCGGCCCCCGTGAGACGTTCACCAGCAGTGCGCCGTCGCGCAACCGGGCCAGGAACGCCGCGTCGACCATGCCGCGGGTGTCCGGCGTCAGCGGCACGATCAGGATCACGACATCGGCGTCGGGCAGGAGCTCGGGCAGGTCCTCGATCGAGCGAACGTCGATCCCGTCCACCGTGCGGGCGGTGCGGGCCACCGCGCTCACCTGGCACTCGAAGCCGTCCAGACGGCGGGCGATCGCCCGGCCGATCGATCCGAACCCGACGATGAGCACGCGCTTGTCCGCGAGAGCCTCGTGGCGGTCGTAGAGCCAGCGGCCCTCGGGCATGGCGCGGGCGAAGTCGTCGAGGTGCCGCAGGCTGGCGATCGTCAGGCCGACGGCCAGCTCAGCGGTCGAGGCATCGTGGACGCCGGCCGCATTGCACAGGATCACGCCCTCCGGCAGGGCGGCCAGCACGTTGTCCACGCCCGCGGTCAGGGTCTGAACGACCCGCAGGCTCGGCATCCGGGTCATCATGGCGAGGTCCGCCGAAGTGGCGGTGTAGGGCGGGACGAACACCTCGACGTCGCCGATCTCGGCCGGGTCGGCGTCGCCCGAGTCCCAGGTCAGGCAGCCACGCGCCAGCTCGTCGGGCATCCCCTCGAGGACGTACCCGGGGAGCAGCGTGGTCACGTGACCAGCGCCCCGGCAGCCTCAGACCCCGGCGTGACGAGCCTCGATCCGGCCGGGTGCTCCACACGCGACCCATGCCCGAGCGTCCACACGGACTGCCGGCCCATGACGGTCCATTCGTCGGGTCCGCCGACCAGCGCGGTGTCCTCGTCGATCCCCGAGCACCGTGACCCCCTCGGGGGCGTGCAGCAGCACCCTCGTGAGCAGGTCCGGGGCCCAGCCGAGCATCTTGTCGAAGTGCGGGATGACCCGCAGGTGCGGCAGCAGCCCCAGGCCCGGATCCCCCGGGCGATGCAGCGCCCGCACGTGCGGGACCCAGCCGGTCATGGCCATGGCCCCGGCGCTGCACCCGGCCAGCGCCGCACCGCCACGCCAGGCAGCGAGCACCTCCGTCCACAGCGCGGAGCCGCGCAGGGCCCCGGACAGGTGCGCCGGGTTCCCCCCGGACATGTAGATCAGGCCTGCTCCGCGTACCTTCTCGGCAATCGCCGGGTCGTCGGCCTCGGCGCGGTCGTGCACCACCAGCGGGACGGCCTCAACTCCGAGCCGCTCGGCCTGCTCGGCGCCCAGCCGGGTCCACTTGGCCAGGACGGCCGGACCCTCGGGTGCGGCCGCGGTGGGGATCTGGACGTACTTCGGCGCGCGTCCGTCCGACAGGTGTCGCTCGACCTCGAGCATCACGGGCAGGTACTCCCCCGAGCCGACCAGGGCGATCGGCCCGGGTGTCACATCCACTGCCACGTCGACCCCTCGCGGCTGTCGCGCACCTCCACACCGACACCGGCCAGGACGTCACGGAGGCGGTCGCTGGCGGCCCAGTCACCCGCCGCACGGCTGTCCGCGCGCACATCGACCAGTGCCTGGACGGCCCTGCCCGCCAGCTCCCGGTCATGGGTGGCCGATGCGGCCTCCGCCTGGTGGACCAGCGCGACAACCGCGGCGCGCTCCATGGTCGCGGAGTCCGGCAAGGCGGCCAGGACGGTGCGCGCGAGCTCCGCCGCGTCCTGTCCGCTGGCGTTCTCGTCACCACCCGCAGGGGCCTGCACGTCACCTGATGCGCCGGTCGCGTCCGCCGCACCTGACATCGCCATCGCTGCGGCACCTGCGGGAGCCGGGTCAGCTGGCTGGCCGCCATCAGGCCCTCCAGGTCGTCGACCGACAGCCGCACCCGCACCAAGGGCGGCGATCCGGTCCTCGATCTCGGCGATCGACAGGCGCGCGCCGTTGGGCACCACGTCCTCGACGCCGGCCACCCGGAGCGTCACCGCGCTGCGTCCCCCGACCCAGGCGGTTCCCGCGTCCAGGTCCAGGACGAGGGCGGTGTGCTCGTCGACGCCGAGGATGAACCCGTCCCCGAGATCCGACTCGATCTGGCCCAGTCGCCGGCCGCCGACGTAGCAGAAGCGGGTGTCGTGCGTGCCGCCCTCACGGTTGTCGTAGTGCGGGATGACCGCGCACCGCCAGCCGAGGATCCTGTTCATCAGCCCGATCCCCGGCTCCCAGCGGGGGTCCTCGCCCACCTTGTAGATCTCATACACGGGCAACGCCCAGTCGCCCAGGGTGACCACGGCGGCGGAGGCGAACACCAGGGCACCCGACCGCCCTGGTGCCACCACGCCGGCGAGGGCCTCGGGAACGCCCGTCCCCTCCCAGCAGCGGCGTGCGTAGCTCGGGGATCCCGGCCCGGCGAAGACCCAGTCTGCGGTCCGGATGTCCGCCAACGCGCGTTCGACGGTCAGGACGTCGGCCGAGGTGGGCAGGGTGATCGGACGCAGCGGATGCCCCAACGACTCCGTGAAGTACTGGTTGATCTTCTCGAAGAGCTCGTCGGCGTTCTCCTGGAAGGCGAACGGGCTGTCCATGAGCCGGGCGTCGGTCGGGTCCGGGAGCCCGGAGAACACCTCCCGGTGCACGCCCAGCATCCCGGTGGTCGTCTCTCCTGAGCCCATGATCACCAGACGTCGCGACACCCGGAAAGCCTAGCCCGGCGGGACCGTACCCGCCGCCGCGATACGAGTCACCAGGTCCGGGTGCCGCTGTCCAGGGTCTCGCCAGCGATGGTCACGAACGCCCAGCTGAAGCCGCGGTCGGCCAGGCGGAGATCGAGCACGCCGTTGTGCTGGCAGTCGAAGAACTCACTCCACGTACGCCCCTGGTTCGTCGAATCGCACCGCAGCTCGGCCCCGCCTGTCCCCACGACGAAGGCGCTCAACGCCGTGGCACGGTTCGGCACAGGGATCGTCATGCGCTCGTAGTCGTGGTCGTGGCCCCAGATGAGCAGCTTGACATCCCGGTCGCGGCGCACGAGGTTGAAGAGCCGGGCTGTGTCGCCCTGGTCCGAGTGCTCGCCGCGGGAGTAGCGCGGGCGGTGCCACATGACCAACGTCGGCGTCCCGTTGTGCTTCTTCAGCGTGGCCTTGAGCCACGTGCGCTGCTTGGCGCTCGAGACCTTCTCGGAATCGAGGCCGATCACCCGCCAGGAGCCGACCTTCCGCGACCAGTAGAGGCCGCCGGACTCGTCGAAGAACTCCCGGTAGCCGGCCGCCCTCGGGGTGCGGTACTCGTGATTGCCCGGCACCGGGAGCCACCTCGACCGGAAGCCGGACCAGTCAGGTGCGAAGCGCTGGGAGAACTCCGCCGGGGATCCGCTCGAGTAGGCGATGTCCCCGGCCAGCAGGACCCGCTGCGGATCCAGCGCCCGCGTCAGCTGCGCCGTTCGGGCGTAGGGACCGCCCGCGTACGCGATGTCGCCCACGGCGACGACACGGACGCCCGGTCCCTGGGCGCCCACCACGTCGGCCGGCACCGAATCGGTCACGACCGATGCCCCACCGGTTCCGATGGGACCCAGCGCGATCGCGGCCAGGAGAAGTCCGACCGTCCCCACCAGAAGCCTGCGCACCCGGCCAGAGTAAGGCGTCCCACCCACGTGGGCGACGATTGTCGGCCGGGTCCCCCGCCATGCGCACCCCTGCTCCCGGTAGGCTCGCCCCGTCCCAGCCGGCGGGCAGTCGTCGGTGAGTTCGATCAGGAGATCCCCATGTCCCTCGCCACTCCCGCCCCCGTGGTCATCGCCGATGTCTTCGGTCGCAGCGCGGTCCGCAACGCGGTGCTCGTCATCGCCGGAGCGGCCTTCGTCGGCCTGGCCGCGCAGGTGGCCATCCCGCTGCCGTTCACACCGGTCCCGTTGACGGGCCAGACGTTCGCCGTCCTGCTCACCGCGGCGTCCCTGGGCATGTGGCGCGGCGCGGCCTCGATGAGCCTCTACGCGGTCGCGGGCCTCGCCGGCGTGCCGTGGTTCGCGGAGGGCTCGAGCGCCTTCAACGGCGGCGCGCTCACCGTCAGCTTCGGATACGTGCTGGGCTTCATCGCCGCGGCCGCACTCGTCGGCTGGCTGGCCGAGCGTGGGGCGACCCGCACCGCGCCGAGGACAGCTGGCCTGATGGTGCTGGGCAACATCGTGATCTACGCCATCGGCGCCACGTGGCTGGCAGTCGCGATCAGCGTGCCGATGTCCACCGCGATCTCGCTGGGCGTGACCCCGTTCCTCGTCGGTGACCTGCTCAAGGTGGCCCTGGCCGCGGGTCTGTTCCCGCTGGCCTGGCGGGCCGTGGAGAAGTTCACCGCGGAGTAGCACCCTCAGCCCCCTCACCACCACGAAGCGCCCCGGTCGGATCGGCCGGGGCGCTCGTCTGTCCGCTGAGGGTGGGGGGCGGTTACTCCTCGACGCCGAGGCGATCGAAGATCAGGGCGCGGACGCGGGCTGCGTCGGCCTGGCCGCGGGTGGCCTTCATCACCGCGCCGACGATCGCTCCGGCCGCCTGCACCTTTCCGCCCCGGATCTTGTCCGCGACGTCGGGCTGTGCGGCCAGCGCCTCGTCGATCGCTGCGAGCAGTGGACCGTCGTCGGAGACCACGGCGAGCCCGCGACCCGCGACCACGTCGGCCGGGGAGCCCTCGCCCGCGAGCACTCCCTCGATGACCTGACGGGCCAGCTTGTCGTTGACCGTTCCGGCCACGACGAGCGACTCGAGCTCGGCGACCTGCGCCGGGGTGATCGGCAGGTCCGCGAGCTCGACGCCCTGGTCCTTGGCGATCCGCGACAACTCGCCGGTCCACCACTTGCGCGCCGCAGCCTGGTCGCAGCCGGCGGCGATGGTCGCCTCGACGAGGTCCAGCGCCCCGGCGTTGACCACAGTGGCCATGTCGTGGTCGGTGATCCCCCACTCGGCGGCGATCCGGGTTCGCCGCGTCGCCGGGTTCTCCGGCAGGGTCGCGCGCAGCGCCTCGACCCACTCGCGCGACGGTGCGATCGGGACGAGATCGGGCTCGGGGAAGTAGCGGTAGTCCTCCGACTCCTCCTTGATCCGGCCGGAGGTGGTCAGGCCGGTGTCCTCGTGCCAGTGCCGGGTCTCCTGGACGACCTTCCCGCCCGCGGTGAGCAGGGCCGCCTGCCGGCCGATCTCGTAGCGCACCGACCTCTCGACCGAACGCAGCGAGTTGACGTTCTTCGTCTCCGAGCGGGTCCCGAACGGACCGGCCGGGTCGGGACGCAACGACACGTTCACGTCGCAGCGCAGGGACCCCTGCTCCATCCGGACGTCCGAGACGCCGAGGGCCCGCAGCAGCTCGCGCAGGGCGGCGACGTAGGCCTTGGCGACCTCGGGGGCGTAGCGACCGGCCCCCTCGATCGGCTTCGTGACGATCTCGATCAGCGGGATACCGGCACGGTTGTAGTCGACCAGCGAGTAGTCAGCCCCGTGGATGCGCCCGGTCGCACCGCCGACATGGCTGTTCTTGCCCGTGTCCTCCTCCATGTGCGCGCGCTCGATACCAACGCGGAACGTCTGACGCCCCTCGGGGGTCTCGTAGTCGACGTCGAGATAGCCGTCGAAGCAGATCGGCTCGTCGTACTGGGAGGTCTGGAAGTTCTTGGGCATGTCCGGGTAGAAGTAGTTCTTCCGGGCGAACCGGCACCACTGCGCGACCTGGCAGTTCAGCGCCAGCCCGATCCGCATTGCCGACTCCACGCCGACACGGTTCAGCGCCGGCAGAGCGCCGGGCAGGCCCAGGCAGACCGGGCAGACCTGGGTGTTGGGCTCGGCGCCGAACACCGTGGAGCAGCCGCAGAACATCTTGGTCGCGGTGTTCAGCTCGACGTGGACCTCCAGGCCCAGCACCGGGTCGAACCGCTCGAGGGCGGTGTCGAAGTCCATCAACTGTGTCGTCGGCTGGGTCATCGCGCCGGCACCTCCTCGATCAGCAGGCCGCCCCATCGGTCGAACAGCGCCTGCTCGAGCGCGCCGCCCACCCGGTAGAGCCGGTCGTCGGCCATCGCCGGGGCGATGATCTGCAGGCCCACGGGCAGGCCGTCCTCTGGCGCGAGCCCGACAGGCAGGCTCATCGCCGCGTTGCCGGCGAGGTTCACCGGGATGGTCGCGACGTCGTTGAGGTACATCGCCAGCGGGTCGTCGAGCTTCTCGCCGAGCTTGAACGCGGTGGTCGGCGCGGTCGGCGAGATGAGCACGTCCACCTGGGCGAAGGCCGCGGCGAAATCGCGCTGGATGAGCGTGCGGACCTTCTGCGCCGAGCCGTAGTACGCGTCGTAGTAGCCGCTGGACAGGGCGTAGGTGCCCAGCATGATCCGGCGCTTGACCTCGGCGCCGAAGCCCGCCTCGCGGGTCAGGCTCATGACCTCCTCGACCGAGCGGGTGCCGTCGTCGCCGACGCGCAGGCCGTAGCGGATGCCGTCGAACTTGGCCAGGTTGCTCGAGGCCTCGCTGGGCAGGATCAGGTAGTAGGCCGCCAGGGCGTAGTCGAAGCTCGGGCAGGAGACTTCGACGACCTCGGCGCCGAGCCGCTCCAGGATCGCCACCGCCTCGGCGAAGCGCTGGCGCACTCCGGCCTGGTAGCCCTCGCCACCGAGCTCCTTCACCAGGCCGATGCGCATCCCGGCAACGTCGGCGCGCTTGGCCGCGGCCACGACGTCGGGCACGGGCTGGTTCAGGGAGGTGGAGTCCATGGGGTCGTAGCCGGCGATCGCCGCGTGGAGCAGGGCGGTGTCGAGCACCGTGCGGGCGCAGGGCCCGGCCTGGTCCAGGGACGAGGCGAGGGCAACGAGCCCATAGCGCGAGACCGCGCCGTAGGTCGGCTTGACGCCGACCGTGCCGGTGACGGCTGCGGGCTGGCGGATCGAGCCGCCGGTGTCCGTGCCGATGGCCAGCGGGGCCTCGAAGGCGGCAAGTGCTGCGGCCGAGCCGCCGCCGGAGCCGCCGGGGATCCGGTCGAGGTCCCAGGGGTTGTGCGTGGGGCCGTACGCGGAGTGCTCCGTGGAGGAGCCCATCGCGAACTCATCCATGTTGGTCTTGCCGAGGATCACGATCCCGGCCTCGCGCAGGCGCCGGGTGACGGTGGCGTCGTAGGGCGGGTGCCAGCCCTCGAGGATCCGGGAGCCGCACGTGGTCGGGGCGCCCTTCATCGTCAGGACGTCCTTGAGCGCCAGCGGGACACCGGCCAGCGGGCCGAGCTCCTCGCCGGCGGCGCGGGCGGTGTCGATCGCGTCCGCGGCGGCCAGGGCGCCCTCGGAGTCGACATGCAGGAAGGCGTGGATGTCACCGTCGACGGCGGCGATCCGGTCGAGGTGCGCGGTCGCGAGCTCGCGGGCGGAGACGGCTCGGCTGCGCAGCAGCTCGGAGTGCTGCGAGGCGGTGAGGCGGGTCAGGTCGAGATCGTGGGCCATCTGGCTCACTCCTCGTCCAGGATGCGCGGGACGCGGAAGCGGTCGTCCTCGGCGGCGGGCGCCCCGGAGAGGGCCTCGGCCTGCGTCAGGCTCGGCCGCGGGACGTCCTCCCGGAAGACGTTCTCCAGGGGCATCGGGTGCGAGGTGGCGGGCACGTCCGGGGTGGCGACCTCGGTCACCCGCGCGACGGCGCCGAGGATGTCGGCCAGTTGGGCGCTGTAGTGGTCAAGCTCGTCCTCGGTGAGCGACAGCCGGGCCAGGTGGCCGAGGTGGGCCACCTGCTCGCGCGTGATCGCCGATGGGGTCTCAGGCATGGGGCACATCCTAGGTCGGCGCCCGGGGCCGCCTGTAACGCATGCGAGCAGGCGGGCCGCCGCCGGCTCCCCCTGCTCGGCAGCGACCCGCCTCACGCGCGTGGCTCCCCCTCCACGCCCTGCGCCTCCCCCGCGGCGCACGCGTAGATTCCCATCCGGTCCCGGATTCGGCAATCAGTTGTCCACAGGTCATGCGGAGTTCGGGGCTACCCGCCGACCCGGGCCACCTGGGCCGCAGCCGCCGGGCCGTCGTCGAGCAGGACCGTGAACCCGTCGGCATCGAGGATCGGACGGGCGAGCGCGATCGCCTTGTCGGCCTTGGACCCTGCGTTCTCCCCGACGACCACGAAGTCGGTCTTCTTCGAGACGGAGGAGGCAACCTTCCCGCCGCGCGAGGTGACCGCCTCAGCGGCGCTGTCCCGCGTGAAGCCCGGCAGCGATCCGGTGATCACGACGGTGAGCCCGGCCAGCGGCTGGGGGCCGGTCTCGGCTGCCTCGTCGGCCATCCGGACGCCGGCTGTCCGCCACTTCTCGACGACGTCCCGGTGCCAGTCGACGGCGAACCACTCGACGACTGCCTCGGCGATGATCGGCCCCACGCCCTCAACCGCCGCGAGCTGCTCCACCGAGGCCCGGTCGATGGGCTGCCGGCCGGCGCCCGGGTCCGCCGCTGACCAACTCGGGTCGGACAGCACGCCGAACTCGCGGGCCAGTGCCTGGGCGGCTGTCGGACCGACGTGGCGGATCGACAGCGCGACCAGCACCCGCCAGAGCGGCTGGGCCCTGGCCTTCTCCAACTGGGTCAGCAGGACCTCGGCGTTGGCCGTGAGTTGCGGGCCGATCTCGCCGGCCTTGGGCGCGCGGGTGAAGAACGGGACGGTCCGCAGCGTGGCTGCGTCCAGGGCGAACAGGTCGCCCTCGTCGACGACCACCCCGGACTCCAGCAGCGCCACACCCGCCTTCCAGCCCAAGCCCTCGATGTCGAACGCACCCCGCGAGGCCACGTGGAACACCCGCTCGCGCAGCTGAGCCGGACACGAGCGGGTGTTCGGGCAGCGGATGTCGACGTCGCCCTCCTTGGCCGGAGCCAGCAAGGTGCCGCACTCCGGGCAGTGGGTCGGCATCACGAACGCCCGCTCCGCCCCCGTGCGCTCCTCGACGACCGGGCCGATCACCTCGGGGATCACGTCCCCGGCCTTGCGCAGGAACACCAGGTCACCGATCAGCACGCCCTTGCGCGCCACCTCGCTGGCGTTGTGCAGCGTGGCCATCTCCACAGTCGATCCGGCCACCTTCGCCGGCTCCATCACCGCGTAGGGCGTGACCCGCCCGGTCCGCCCCACGTTGACGCGGATGTCGCGCAGCCGCGTGCGGACGACCTCCGGTGGGTACTTGAAGGCGATCGCCCAGCGGGGCGCCCGGGACGTGGCCCCCAGCTGCCCCTGCAGGTCCAGGTCGTCGACCTTGACCACCACGCCGTCGATCTCGTGCTCCACATCGTGGCGGTGCTCGGCGTAGTACGCGACGAACTCGCGCACCGCGTCGAGGTCGTCGACGACCTTCGCGAGATCGGAGGTGGGCAGGCCCAGTTTGCGCAGGACCTCGTACCCGTGCGACTGCGTCTCGATCGCCAACCCCTCGCGGGCCCCCACCCCATGGACAGTCAGCCGCAGCCTGCCCATGTTCGACCGGACCCGCTCCACCTCGGCGCCCAGCCGGGCGACACGTCCCTCCGCCCGCTCCACGGCACCCGCCGTGGCGGCCCGGGATCGAGCGGCATCCAGCGCGGCGATCGCCTTGGCCAGCTCCTCCTCACGGCGATCGATCCGTTGGCGCAAGGTCCCCGCGGCGGTGTTCCGCGGATTGGCGAAGGGCGAGCGGCCCAGGGCCAGCTGCTCGTCGTTGATGCGCTGGAAGTCGGCCACCGGGAAGAACACCTCGCCGCGCACCTCGACCAGGGCGGGGACAGCGGCATCCGCCGTCGGGCTCAGCCGCGCAGGGATCGCGGGGATGAACTGGGCGTTGTACGTGACGTCCTCCCCCACCCGCCCGTCACCACGGGTGGCCACCGACACCAGGCGACCCGAGCGGTAGACGATGTCGACGGCCAGGCCGTCGATCTTCAGCTCGCACAGCACCGCAGGGAACCGATCGATCGCCCCCTCGACCCGCTCGGCCCACGCCGAGAGCTCCTCGTCGGTGAACGCGTTGTCCAGCGAGTACAGGCGCTCGAGATGCTCGACCGGGTCGAACATCTCGGCCCGCGCTCCACCGACCGACTGGGTCGGGGAGTCCTGGCTGGCCAGCTCCGGATGCTCGGCCTCCAGCGCGACCAGCTCGGCGAACAGGGCGTCGTACTCCGCGTCGGAGATCGTCGGGGCGTCGCGCTGGTAGTAGGCCGTCCGGGCGGCCTCGACCTGCTCGACCAGCTGCACCCAGCGCCCGCGGGCGTCGTCGATCTGCGTCACGCTCGCAGGCTACCCGCGCCCACCGACACCCGGCGCCCGGCTACTCGCCGGATTCCAACATCCGGGTCGCCGCCCGCATCAGGCCGGCCACCTCGCGGGCCCACTGGGGGGACGCGCCAGCCAGCCCGCACGAGGGGCTCAGCCACGTGTGCTGGCCCACGTCGGCCATGCCGAACCCGATCCGGCTCCAGAGGGCAGCCACCCGACGCGCGAGCACCTCGGGACGCAGACGCGGATCATCCAGGGACGGCGCGGCGCCCAGCACGACGACTCCCGCGGCATCCCACCATGCACCCAACGCCTCGTCGCCCGATTCCCCGAGGAGCCCGCTGTCCACCGCGACGGCCCCGAACCCCGCGCGGCGGAGCACGTCGAACGGAACGTCGCGGTCACAGCAGTGCGCCACCGTCAGGGAAGCGCCTGCACGTGTCGCCGCATCGACGACCACGCCCAGCCCGGACACGACCTCGGGAACCTCGGGCACCCGCAGCGCCCCGCGCCCACTCGGCGTGCGGATGTGGCCGGCGAGGACGGTCGGGAGCGCCGGCTCGTCGACCTGGACCACCACCTGTGCGCCCGGAATCCGCCGCGCCACCATGGCCACGTGCTCGGCCACAGCTTCGGCGAGTGCCGCCCCCATGTCCGCACACGCCCCAGCGTCGGCGACGAGCCGGGTCCCGCGCACCGCCTCCACGCCGGCGGCCAGGGTCCACGGACCTGCCACCTGGACCTTCAGCCGCCCGGTGAACCCGGCGAGCTCGAGCTCCATCCGATCCACGTCCTCAGCGAGCCACGAGGCCCCACGACGCATCTGCCGGCCGAGGTCCCCACCCGAACGCCCCCCAGCCAGGCGCCAGCCGTCCGGAGTGGTCTCGGCGGCGAACTCCCCGGTGGCCGAGGAGACCAGCGCGAGCGTGCGGCCGAGCATGTCCGCACCGGGCCCACGCGCCGGGAGCTCGACCAGGTGCGGGACATCGAGCTCGCCGGCAACGATGCGCGCGGCTTCGGCGGAGTCCGTGCCCGGCATCGAGCCGATCCCGGTCACGGTCACGGTCGATGCGTCCTGTCGGGTCTCCACGCGCCCATTCTCCCTGCCCTGGAAACCCACGGCACCATCCCACGTCCCCGCCTGACACCCTGTCCTCATGGACACAGTGCGCTTCGCCGTCATCGGCACCAACTGGATCACCGGGGCACTCATCGACGCGGGCCGGACGGTCGACGGCTTCGAGGTGGGGGCCGTGTGCTCACGCTCGGCTGACTCCGGCCGCAGGTTCGCCGACCAGTACGGCATCGCCCGCGTGCACACGTCCGTGGCCGACCTCGCGGACGACCCGGAGGTGGACGCGGTCTACATCGCCAGCCCCAACTCGCTGCACTCCGAGCAGTCGATCGCGATGCTGCGGGCCGGCAAGCACGTCCTGACCGAGAAGCCGATGGGGGCCAACGCCCGCGAGGTCGAGGCGATGGCCGCCGCGGCGCTGGCCGCCGACCGGGTCCTCATGGAGGCCTACACCTCCCCGTGGGAGCCGAACGTGGAGGCGATCCGCGACGCCCTCCCCGAGGTCGGCACCCTCCGGCGCGTCGTGCTCGCCAAGGACCAGTACTCCTCACGCTACGACCGGCTCAAGGCCGGGGAGCTGCCGAACGCGTTCAACCCGGCGTTCGCCGCAGGGTCGCTCATGGACCTCGGCATCTACGCCGTTGCGCTGTCCCTCCTTCTGTTCGGTGAGCCCACGTCCGTGCACGCGACCGGGCACCTGCTGCCCACCGGCGTCGACGGCCAGGGCACGGTCCTCCTGGGCTACGACGGGTTCGAGGTGGCGTGCCTGCACTCGAAGATCGCACCCGGCGGGGTCGGTTCGGCGATCACCGGCGAGCAGGGCGTGGTGCACTTCGACGACTGCAGCGTGCCCACGACCGTCCGCCTGGACCGTCGCGACGGCACCTCGCGTGACCTCACCCGCGCGCAGTCGCCTCTGCACATGCGCTACGAGGTGGAGCACTTCCTGACCTGTGTGCGCGCCGGGGAGCAGTCCCCCACGTGGCCGGTCGCGAACTCCCTGGCCGTCGCGCGGATCCTGGACCGGGCGCGCGCCCAGGTGGGCGTCCGATTCCCCGCGGACAGCTGAGCCCCCGAGGGAGCGACGGGGAGCGCCAGCCGCTGTGCTGACGATTCCGACGTTCCCATGGTCGGAATCGTCAGCACAGGGCGGCGACCCCGTCGCGGTCCCCGGTCAGCCGAGTCCGAACGCCCGCAGCAGGGCTGCCGTTGCTGCCGCCGACAGCACCACCACCAGGAACGGCGCCCGCAGCAGGAGTGCCACGACCGCCACCGCGACCCCGGCCACCCGGGCGTCGAGCGCGAAGCCCGTCGGCGACCAGAACGTCTGGATGGCCAGGAGCGCGGCCAGCAGCCCGATCGGGAGCAGCGCTGTGGCCCTGCGCACCAGCGGTCGTTCGACGAGCGACTCAGGGAGCAGGTGACCCGCCCACTTCGTGACGAACGAGGCCAGGGAGGCCACGAGCACCGCCGGCCACATCAGGATCGCCCCCGCGTCAGCCACAGGGCGCCCGCCACTGCCAGGCCGGCGCCGGCGAGCACCGGCATCCCGGGTCGGAGCACCGGGGCCAGCGCCAGCGCCAGCACGCCTGAGGCCAGGGCCAGCGCCCACGCCGACCGATCCACCAGCCGCGGCCAGAGCAGGGCCAGGAAGCCCGCCGGGATGGCCGCGTCGAGGCCGAGCACCGTGGGGTCGCTGAGGGATGCGGCCCCGAGGGCACCGAGAAGGGTGCCCAGGTTCCACAGGACGAACACCGACCACCCCGTGGCCCAGAACGCCCGACGCGTGGCGGCGGGATCTCCCTCGTAGGCCAGGGCCATCGCGGTGGACTCGTCGATCGTGAACTGGGCGGCGCCCCACCGCCGCCAGCCCCGGAGTCGCCGGGACGGGTGTCCAGCGGGGCTGAGGACCGTGGCCAGGTGCAGCCCGTACAGGCCGTTGCGCAACCCCAGCAACCACGCGGTCAGGACCGCTGCCACCAGTCCTCCACCCGCGGCGACGACGCCGACGAACGCGAACTGCGAGGCGCCCGTGAACATCAGCACGGAGAGGGCCTGGGTCTGCAGCACGTCCAGCCCGGCCGCGACGCTCACCGCCCCGAAGCTGATCGCGTACGCGCCCACGGCGATCCCGATGGACAGCGCCCGGGCGTTGATGCCGGCAGGGTCGGCGACGGGGCTGCCCACCTCGGCCGGCACGGGGGCCGGGGCCGCGACGTGCCCGGGAGCACCAGTCCCGCCATCCCCCTCGGCCCGCTCCCCCTCGGCCCCATCCCGCTCCCCCGGGGGCCCCTCGGACGCATGGCTGTCGACGGTCACGACGGTTCCCGGGCGATCGTCCCCGAGCCCACGACCCGCGTGCCGTCGTACAGCACCGCCGCCTGGCCGGGGGCCACGCCCCGCAGCGGGGTGGCCAGCTCGGCGACGAACCCCGATCCGTCGACACTCACCGCCGCGGGGATCTCCTCCCCGTGCGCCCGGACCTGCACTCCCAGGGCTGCTGAACCCTCCAGCGCAGGCCCGCACCACCGCGGCCGGATCGCCGTGATCCGGTCCACGTCCAGCATGGCCGCCGGCCCGACCGACACCCGCCGACCCACGATGTCCACGTCGACGACGTACCGCCTGGAGCCGTCCGGCGCCGGCGTGCCCAGCCCCACCCCGCGGCGCTGGCCGACGGTGAAGGCGTAGGCGCCCTGGTGCGCGCCCACCACCTCACCGGTCACGGCATCCACGATCTCCCCGGGCGCCGCGCCGAGCCGCCCCTGCAGGAAGCCCGAGGTGTCCCCGGTCGGGATGAAGCAGATGTCGTGGCTGTCCGGCTTGGCGGCCACAGCCAGCCCGCGTGCCGCAGCCTCGGCCCGCACGTCGGACTTCAGCGACCCGCCCAGCGGGAACAGGCAGCCAGCCAGCTGGTCGGCATCGAGGACGCCCAGGACGTAGGACTGGTCCTTGCCGGGATCGACGGCTCGGTGCAGCTCCCGTCCCGCCGGCCCCTCGACCAGCTGCGCGTAGTGCCCCGTGCAGACGGCATCGAACCCGAGGGCCCGGGCACGGTCCAGGACGGCGGCGAACTTGATCCGCTCGTTGCAGCGCAGGCACGGGTTCGGGGTGCGCCCTGCGGCGTACTCGGACAGGAAGTCGTCCACCACGTCGGCGGCGAACTCCGCGGACATGTCCCACACGTAGAACGGGATGCCCAGGAGGTCCGCGGCCCGCCAGGCATCCCGGGAGTCCTCGATGGTGCAGCACCCCCGCGCCCCCGACCGGTACGACTCGGGATTGCGCGACAGCGCCAGGTGCACGCCCGGTGACGTCGTGGCCGGCCGCGACCGCTCGCGCTGCCGCCACGGCCGAGTCCACGCCGCCGGACATGGCGGCCAGGACCTTCACGTCAGCCCCCGTCGCGAGCGGCGGCCGCCATCTGGGCGCTGATCCGGACCTGCCCGGCACGCCCTGCCCGGGCGAGCGCCGCAGGGAGGGCTGCCACGAGCGCGTCGATGTCGGCGCGGGTCGAGGTGTGCCCGAGGCTGAAGCGCAATGACGAGCGGGCCCGCACGGGATCGATCCCCATCGCCAGCAGGACGTGACTCGGCTCGGGAACCCCGGCGCTGCACGCCGACCCCATCGACACCTCGACGCCGGCCGCATCCAGCAGCATGAGCAGCGCGTCGCTCTCGCACCCGGGGAACGAGACATGCGCATTGCCGGGGAGGCGCGCATCGAGCCCGCCGATCGCCCCATTGACGATGGCGTCCGGGGTCACCTCGAGGACCCGGCCGAGCAGCTCGTCGCGAAGGGCCGCTGTCCGAGCCGACCGGGCCGCGACGTCGCCGAGCACGTGGTCGACCGCGGCGGCGAACCCCACGAGCGCGGGCACGTCCAGCGTCCCGGAGCGGACCTGCCGCTCCTGCCCACCGCCGTGGGTCAGGGGCGTGAGCTCGAGTCCGCGCCGGGCGACCAGGGCACCAACCCCCAGGGGCCCACCGAGCTTGTGCGCGGAGATCGCCATGGTGTCCGGCAGCGCCGCATCGACAGGGATGGAGCCGACCGCCTGGACGGCATCCACGTGCAGCGGCACACCCGCCTCAGCGCACAGGGCGGCGATCCGTTCGATCGGCTGGACGGTCCCGACCTCGTTGTTGGCCCACATGACGGCCACCAGCGCCGTCCGACCCGGGTGTGCGGCCAGCTCGGCACTGATCTGGTCCACATCGACCCGGCCCTCGTCGTCGACATCGATCCACACCACCTCCGCACCCTCGTGCTCGCCCAGCCAGTGCACCGGGTCCAGGACGGCGTGGTGCTCGATGCGGGAGGCCAGCACCCGCCGACGTGAGGGGTCCTGCCCCGAGCGCGCCCACCACATCCCCTTGACAGCGAGGTTGTCGGCCTCCGTGCCGCCCGCGGTGAAGATCACCTCACTGGGCGTCACCCCCAGGGAGGCGGCAATGGACTCCCTGGACTCCTCGACCCGCCGTCGCGCCGCCCGCCCGGCCGTGTGCAGCGACGAGGCGTTCCCGGTGTGCCCAAGGGCGCCGACCATGGCTTCCCGGGCAGCGTCCAGCAACGGCGTGGTCGCCGCATGGTCGAGGTAGGCGCGCATGGTCAGCCAATCGTAGGCGAGCCGGGCCGAACCGGCCGCGCACTCGGCGGGCGAGGCAGTCGCCCGGCCCGGACAGCACCGCGGGGCCCGACGTGATGGCCGGACCCCGCGGGGGTGAGTTGCTGATCAGCCCTTGCGCTTGGCGACCTCGTCGGTCAGCTGCGGGACGACGGTGAACAGGTCACCGACGACGCCGAAGTCGGCGAGCTCGAAGATCGGCGCCTCCGGGTCCTTGTTGACCACGACGACGGTCTTCGAGGTCTGCATGCCGGCCCGGTGCTGGATGGCCCCGGAGATCCCGTTGGCGATGTACAGCTGCGGCGCGACGGTCTTGCCGGTCTGGCCGACCTGGAACTGGTGGGGGTACCAGCCCGCGTCGGTGGCGGCACGCGAGGCGCCGACTGCGCCACCGAGCGAGTCGGCCAGGGCCTCGACGACGCTGAAGCCCTCGGCTCCACCCACGCCACGCCCACCGGAGACCACGACCGCGGCCTCGGCGAGGTCGGGACGACCGCCCTTGGCCTGCACGACGCGATCGGTGATGCGCGCGGACTTCGCGGCGTCCGAGAGCTCGACCGACGACGTCGACGCGGGCGCCCGCGGCCGGGGAGGCCTCGGGGGCGGTGCTGTTGGGACGCACGGTGATGATCGGGGTGCCGACCGGCACCTTCGACTTCACGACCGTCGCGCCGCCGAACACCGACTGCGTGGCGGTGCCGTCCGCGGCCACGTCGACAGCGTCGGTGATGATGCCCGAGCCGGACTTGATGGCCAGGCGGGCCGCCACCTCCTTGCCCTCGGCGGTGCTGGCCACGAGGACCGCCGCCGGGGACCTCTCGGCCACGAGCTTGGCCAGGACCTCGGCCTTGGGAGCCACGGGATGGGCGCTGAGCTCGGCGGCGTCGGCGACGTAGACCGTCACCGCACCGTGCTCTGCCAGACCGGGGATCGCCGCGTCGGCGCCAGCGCCCACAAGCACAGCGGCGGGCTCGCCGATGCGCCTGGCGAGCGCCAGCAGCTCGTAGGTGACCTTCTTGACAGTGCCGTCGACGTGCTCGACGAGCACAAGTACTTCAGCCATTGCTGGGCTCCTCAGATGAACTTCTGCGCGGACAGGAAATCGGCGATGGCCACGCCACCGTTGCCGTCATCGGTGACGATCGTGCCCTTGGCCTTCGGCGGCCGGGCGGCAGCCTCCTCGACGACCGACCATGCGGCGGCAAGGCCGACCTCGCTGGGGGCGATGCCCAGACCGGCCAGGTCGAGGGTCTCGACCGGCTTCTTCTTGGCCGCCATGATGCCCTTGAAGGACGGGTAGCGGGGCTCGTTGATCTTCTCGACGACGCTCACCACGGCCGGCATGGACGCCTCCACGACGTCGTAGCCGTACTCGGTCACGCGGTTGGTGGTGACGGTCGAGCCGTCCACGGTGACGGAGTTGCAGAACGTGAGCTGCGGCAGGCCGAGGCGCTCGGCGACCATCGCCGGCACCACCGACATCCGCGCGTCGGTCGACTCGCAGCCGAGGATGACCAGGTCGGCGTCGCGGCCCTTGATGGCGGTCGCCAGGGCGAGGGACGTGGCAACGGCGTCGGAGCCGTGCAGGCCGTCGTCGACGATGTGCACGCCGGAGTCGGCGCCCATCGACAGAGCCTTGCGGATGGTGTCGGTGGCCTGGGCCGGGCCCATGGACAGCACGACCACCTCGCCACCGTGCGCCTCCTGCAGTCGCAGGGCCTCCTCGATCGCGTACTCGTCGATCTCATTCATCACGGCGTCCACCGAGCCGCGGTCCAACGTGTAGTCGGCGGGGCTGAGCGACTTCTCCGCCCAGCTGTCCGGGACCTGCTTCACACAGACAACGATCTTCATGGTCGCGTCGTCGACCTCTCTCATCGCCCGGGGCACCCGAGGGCTGCACCGGTGGCCAGTTGATCCGATCCGCTGGGCGAATTCGCCGCCCGCAGGCACATATTACCCGTGGGTAACAAGTGCTGCTGATCGGGTCAATCGTATGGGCGGCCCGACGGGCCCGATGCAGCACCCCGACCCGCATCCGCGGGCCGAAGGTCCCGGACGCAACGCGCCCCGAGACCTTGGTCCGGGGAGCGTTCGGATTGGTTGTCAGTTCTGCTGGATCCCCGTGAACTCGTAGCCATTGCCTGCGTCCGGTCGCGCCGTCGCTGGCCGCCGTCGGGGTGGGCGCGCCACGTCGATCGGCGAAAACACAGCCGAACACCTGCGCGTCCAGGTTGTACGTGAAGTCCCCGTCCTCGAGCGTCCAGGTGAGCACGTCCTCGTCGAACGGCGCAGGCAAGTCCTGCTGGATGAGGGCGAAGGACGTTGAGGTTGGCGACGGCCCCTCGACCACGAAGGGCAGCTTCATGAGAGAGTCGGCATGGCGCTTCCCATCCAGCTTGAGGTTCCAATGACCGACGGCCATGTCCCCGGAACGGGGGATCTGGACGGTCCACGTTCCCGTGAAATCACGATCCTCAGCGGCACCAGCCGGGTAGCGAGAAAAGAAACAAAAGAATAGATGGTTCAGCGGACAGAGAGCGGCCACCGGTGAAGTAGCCGTGGTAGGTCATCGTGGGCGCAGCGGCTCCTCCGAGCGCCAGGACCGTCAGTGGGAGTGCAGCAAGTAGCGCGGTCGAGCGAAGCGGACGCATGGTCCACCTCCATTCAGGAGGGGGACGTCCCCGTCCACTCCCGGTGCTGATCGGACCGCGCCCAGTGCCGAAGGCCCGGACGCGGCCATCCGGTGCGGATCGTCCGACATCGCGGCACGCCGATCAGACGCGGCTCGGTGCGAAGGTCCCACGCTGGCGGCGACCGAACGCACGGGCCGACGGCGTACGCTTCGGGGGCTATGCGCATCCTGCACCTGACCTGGGAGTACCCGCCCGTGATGTATGGGGGGCTCGGTCGCCATGTCCATGCCCTGGCCAACGCGCAGGCCGCGAACGGTCACGAGGTCGTCGTCATCACCCAGGCGCCGAACTCCGCGGCCCCGGCGCGGGTGCCGTGGGGCTCGACCGGGGCGGTGCGGGTGCTGCGGGCCACCATCGATCCCTCGACGCACGACCCCCGCGACCTCCTTGCGCACGTCGCGGAGATGGAGTGCGAGTTCACCGGCCACGGGAACGCCCTGCTCGCCGACTGGCAGCCGGACGTCATCCACGCCCATGACTGGATGGTCGCCCATGCCGCGGTCGCCCTGCGCGGGCGCTGCCGGGCCCCGCTGACGGCCACCATCCACGCCACCGAGGCCGGTCGGAACCGCGGCTGGGTCACGACCGACCTGTCCACGGCGATCCACGGGATCGAGTGGTGGCTGGCCAACACCGCCGATGCGGTCATCACGTGCTCACGCACGATGCGCGACGAGGTGCGCACGCTGTTCGGCATCGGGTCCTCGTACGTGGTTCCCAACGGGATCGAGCCCGCCGAGTGGCGACGCCCGGAGTTCGAGACGGCGCGGATCAGCGCGGAGAACGCCGATGCCCATCCCCTGATCGCCTACACCGGCCGGGTCGAGTGGGAGAAGGGCGTGCAGACGCTGATCTCGGCGATGCCCGCCCTGCGCCAGGAGCATCCGGGCATCCGGCTGCTGGTCGCCGGACGCGGCAGCTACCTCGAAGACGTGCAGCGCCAGGCGGGACACCTCGGGCTGGACGGATCGGTTCGCTTCCTGGGCTGGGTCAGCGAGGAGGACCTGCGTGCCATCGTGGCGGCTGCCGATCTTGTGGTCGCCCCGAGCCTGTACGAGCCGTTCGGCTTGATCGCCCTGGAGGCTGCCGCCATCGGGACCCCGCTCGTCGTCTCGCGGTCCGGTGGGCTTGGCGAGTTCGCCGACGATGACCAGCGGGCCCTGACCTTCGCCCCGGGGGATGCCGACAGCCTCGTGCAGGCCGTCAACGCGGCCCTGGCCGACCCGCGGGCCACTCACGAGCGCGCCGAACGTGCCCGGGAGGCTGTCCTTGCCGACCACGACTGGCGCGTCCTGGCACGGCTCACCACCGACGTGTATGAGCAGTCCCGAGCCAACCTGGGCATCGGCCCGGAGGACCAGCGCCACCAGCTGGCCGACGCCCGACACGCGCTCGTGGTCCCACGCTTCGACGCTCCGCCGGGCAGGCTGTTGGACGTCGCGCAGTGACCTCCGGCGTGGGCCTTCGTGGCCAGCGCCCGTCGGGCCTGACCCGCGGCATGATCGTGGCCGAGATCCTGCTCGTGCTGGCGCTCTCGCTGGGCCGCTCCGGCATCTACTCGATCGTCAGCTTCCTGGGCGACCTCACCAGCGGGGTCCCGCTGGCGGGCCAGTCCGCGGTCCTCAACGACACCCTGGCCCCCGGGCGCCCCCTTCTCGACCTGACCCGTCAGGTCCTGCGCATCCTGTTCGCGCTGGCCCCGGTCGCCCTGGTCTGGTACCTGCTGGTGCGCTCCGGCGAGGGCCTGCGCGCGATCGGCCTCGACCTCAGCCAGCCGGGGCGGGACCTCCTGCGCGGCGCGGGGCTGGCCGCTGTCGTGGGTGGCATCGGGCTGGTCGGCTACCTGGCGGCCTACCAGTCGGGGGTCAACCTGGCCGTCGTCGCCCAGGCACTGCCCGACGAATGGTGGCGCTGGCCGGTGCTGATCGGCGCTGCGATGCAGAACTCCATCGTCGAGGAGGTCATCGTCATCGGGTTCGTGATGCGCCGCCTCACCCAGCTGGGCTGGGGGCCGTGGGCGACGATCGGCACGAGCGCGATCGTGCGCGGCAGCTACCACCTCTACCAGGGGATCGGCGGGCTCCTGGGCAACATGGCCATGGGGGCGCTGTTCGGCTGGCTGTTCGTGCGCTGGGGCCGGGTGATGCCCCTGGTCGTGGCCCACGCGCTGATCGACATCGTGGCGTTCGTGGGCTATGCCGTGCTCGAGGGTCGGGTGGACTGGCTGCCGTCGGCCGGCTGAGACAGACTCAGCCCCATGTCCGAGCAGCCGAACGATCCGCAGCAGGTCCATGTCTCCCTCGAGATGCCCGACGCGCACAAGGGCGGGGTGTGGGCCAACTTCGCGCGGGTGTCGCACAGCCCGTACGAGTTCACCCTGGACTTCGCCAGGCTCGACTTCGCGACGGCACCGGACATGCAGGGCGTGGTCGTGGCGCGGGTGAACCTCTCGCCCTTGATGGTCACCCAGCTCATCGAGGCCCTGGAGACCAACTGGGCCACCTACGCGCAGAAGGCGATGCCCCGCGAGGTCGACGGCCCCGCCTCGTAGCCCGCGGGTGCGCGGTCACCAGGTGCCGCGCCGGGACGTCGACCCGCCTGGGCCGGTTCAGCGTCCCACCGGGCCACAACGGCCGCATCCTGAGATGCTTCCCATGGAGGCGCACCGCGCAGCACCCTGCGGAGTCGCCCCGGGAGGAGGCCAGCGCAGGATGTCCATCGACGGCGGGCCCGAGCTCGTGCAGCTGCTCACCCCCGAGGGGGTGCTGGTCGAGCATCCCGACTATGCGCTGTCGCTGACCGACTCCGCCTGGCGTCACCGCTACGCCGACCTGGTGATGGTGCGCCGGCTCGACGCCGAGGCCACTGCCCTGCAGCGCCACGGCGAACTCGGGCTGTGGGCGCCCTGCCAGGGCCAGGAGGCCGCGCAGGTGGGTGCCGCCCGGGCGACCCGGCCCACCGACCGGATCTTCCCGACGTACCGGGAGCACGGGATGGCCTACGTGCGCGGGGTCGACCCCGTGACGCTGCTCGGGCTGTTCCGCGGCACCACGATGGGCGGCTGGGACCCCGCCGAACACGGCTTCAGCCTCTACACGATCGTCATCGGCGACCAGACCCTGCACGCCGTCGGCTACGCGATGGGCATCCAGCGCGACGCGACCGACGATGCCGTGGTCGTCTGCTTCGGCGATGGGGCGTCCTCCCAGGGTGACGTCGCCGAGGCCTTCGTCTACGCGGCGGTCAACGACGCACCGGTCGTGTTCTTCTGCCAGAACAACCAGTGGGCGATCTCCGAGCCGCTGGAGCGCCAGACGAGGATCCCGCTGTTCAAGCGGGCAGCCGGCTACGGGTTCCCCGGGGTCCGGGTGGACGGCAACGACGTGCTGGCGGTCGAGGCGGTCGTGACCGCGGCGCTGGACCGGGCCCGTCGCGGCGGCGGCCCCACGCTGGTGGAGGCGTTCACCTACCGGATGGGCGCGCACACCACCTCCGACGACCCCACGCGGTACCGGACGACGGCCGAGGGTGAGGCGTGGAAGCTCAAGGACCCGATCGAGCGGGTGCGGGCGCACATCTCGCGCTCAGGGATCGCCGACGCAGCGTTCCTCGCCGAGGTCGACGCCGGCGCGGATGCCCTCGGCGAGCACATGCGCGCGGCCTGCCGGGCGATGCCCGATCCGACACCGGTCTCCATGTTCGACCACCTGTACGCCACACAGCATCCGGTGGTGGACCGGGACCGGGCGTGGCTCACGGCCTACCTGGCCAGCTTCGCGGACTCGGGACGGGGGCACTGACATGGCCGTGCTCACGATGGCCAAGGCGCTCAACACCGGGCTGGCCGCAGCCATGCGCGACGACCCGAAGGTCCTGCTCATGGGCGAGGACATCGGCCGCCTCGGTGGGGTGTTCCGGATCACCGACGGGCTGCAGGCCCAGTACGGCGAGGACCGGGTCATCGACACGCCGCTCGCGGAGAGCGGCATCATCGGCACGGCGGTCGGCCTGGCGATGCGCGGCTATGCGCCGGTGGCCGAGATCCAGTTCGACGGGTTCATCTTCCCGGCGTTCGACCAGATCACGACGCAGGTCGCGCGGCTGCACCTGCGCTCCGCCGGGACGCTGTCCATGCGGATCGTGATCCGGGTGCCCAACGGCGGCGGGATCGGCGCGGTCGAGCACCACTCCGAGTCCCCCGAGGCGTACTTCGCCCACACGCCGGGCCTGCGGATCGTGACCCCGAGCACCCCGGCTGACGCGTTCATGATGATCCGGCAGGCGATCGCCCATCCGGACCCCATCCTGTTCTTCGAGCCGAAGCGGCGCTACTGGGACAAGGGCGAGGTCGATGTGGACGCCCCGCTGGCGCCGCTGCCGGAGCTGTTCCAGGCACGGGTGGTCAAGCGCGGCCACGACGCGACCCTGCTGTGCTGGGGCCCCATGGTGCGCACCTGCCTGGACGCCGCCCAGGCCGACACCGACCGCGACCTGGAGGTCATCGACGCCCGGAGCCTCGCGCCCCTGGACATGGCGACCATCGTGGAGTCCGTGGGCCGCACCGGCCGGCTGATCGTGGTGCACGAGGCACCGGTGCTGGGTGGCGTCGGCGCGGAGATCGCGGCCGAGGTGACCCAGGAGTGCTTCTACCAGCTCGAGGCCCCCGTCCTGCGGGTCGGCGGCTTCCACGCTCCGTACCCGCCGTCGCGGATCGAGGAGATCTACCTGCCCGACCTGGACCGCATCCTCGAGGCGGTCGACCGGTCCATGGCCTACTGAGGAGGACCCGTGCTGCACGAGTTCCGGATGCCTGATGCCGGCGAGGGCCTGACCGAGGCCGAGGTGCTCGGCTGGCGCGTGGCCGTCGGCGACGCGGTGGTCGTCAACGAGATCCTGCTCGAGATCGAGACGGCGAAGGCTGCCGTCGAGCTGCCGAGCCCCTACGCGGGCGTCGTGGTCGAGCTCCTGGCGGCACCGGGCGACGTGGTGCCGGTCGGGCAGCCGATCATCCGGATCGAGGACGGCGTGCCGGCGGCGGGCGGCGGCGCCGACGCCCCGAAGGCACCCGAGGCCGGGGCCGGGGGTCCGGCCGACCAGGTGGAGGCGTCCGGCCAGGCTCCCGACAGGCAGCCGGCGAGGGCGCTGCTCCAGCGGCTGCCCCCACGCGGACGGCCGTCCTCGTGGGCTACGGGGTCAAGGCGGAGCAGACCCCGCTGCGCCGACCGCGGAGGACCCCGCACGGAGCCGACCACGTCGAGCCCGGACCGCCGGGTGAGCCGGGGCGCCCGGTCCGCCAGGGCGGGCTGGAGCTCGGTCGCGCGCTGGAGACCCGACTGGGCGCCGACCAGGTCCGCGCGAAGCCGCCCGTACGGCGACTGGCCCGCGATCTCGGCGTGGACCTGGCGCAGGTGGTGCCCACCGGGCCCGACGGGTCGATCACCCACGACGACGTCGCCCGCGCCGCCTCGGCGGCCCGCGGGGTGCCGGCGCCCAGCCGGGTCGCACCCACGGCCCCCTCGGTGCGTGCCGCGGAGGGCGGTGGCAGCGAGGTCGTGCCGCTGACGCACGTCGGCCGGATGATGGCCCAGGCGATGACGTCCTCGGCCTTCACCGCCGTGCATGTCACCGAGTGGGTCGACGTCGACGTCACCGCCATGACCGCGCTGATCCGGGCTGCGCGCACCCGCGACGACATGGCCGGCCTGTCGATCACCCCCCTGACGTTCGCCGCCCTGGGGCTGGTGCGCGCCGCCCTGGACCACCCGACCGTGAACGCCAGCCTCGACGAGGCCGGCGAGAGCCTCCTCGTGCATCGCAGCGTCCACCTCGGGATCGCCGTGGACTCCCCCCGCGGGCTGATCGTCCCCCGGATCCCCGATGCCCAGGGCCTGGACCTGCGGGGCATGGGTGACGCGCTGGCCCGCCTGATCGAGACCGCCCGTGCTGGGCGATCCCGGCCCGAGGACCTGCGCGGCTCGACGATCACGATCACCAACGTCGGCGTGTTCGGGGTGGACGGCGGGACGCCGATCCTGAACCCGGGAGAGGTGGCCATCCTGGCGCTCGGCCGGGTCCTGGCCCGCCCGTGGGTGGTGGACGGCCGGATCGAGGCACGCGATGTCGTGACGCTGGCGCTGTCGTTCGACCACCGGGTCGTCGACGGCGCCACGGGATCCCGGGTGCTGCGGGAGGTGGCCGACTTCATGGCCGACCCGGCCACCGCCCTGGCCCTCGGCTGAGCGGTGCGGGCGCCCGGACGCCCGACGCACGTGACACCGACAGATCGGACTCGTCTGGCTGGTTCAGCGGGACACGGCCCTGGTGCGATGCGCGCGCACCCGCAGCTGGGTCAGCCTGGCGACCCCGATCGTGGCGACCAGGAGTCCCCCGGTGACGGCGGCGATCAGCATCGCCATCCCCACGGCCACCGAGCCTGACCATCCGAGGAAGTGGATGACGACGGGGGTGGGGTTCTGCAGGATGAACACGATGAGCACCACCGACAGCAGGAGCGCACCGATGATGGCCGCCCATGCCGCACTCGCGCGCGTCAAGCGGGGGGACCGATCCGCCGCCGACGCTGCCCCCACGGCCAGGTCCTGGGCTGCCGTGGCGGGAGTGGGCGGGTTCGTGTCGACCACGCGATGTCCCGTGGCCGGACCTGGGACCACCTCGTTCGGTCCAGTGTCCGTGGCGTCGGCTGTCGCCGGGTCCGCGTCGTTGCTCAACGGGCGGACGCCATCCTCCTGGGACGCGTCCAGTGTGTAGTCGCGGGATGAACTGTTCGAGGGATTCATGTGCGCCTCGTCCTCTCAGCCATCTGGTGGCTGCTTGCCGTGCCTGTGCCGGCCTACGCGGACGGTCGTCCACGTGAGGGGTCGTCGCTGCTTCTACAGTACGCCGGGATGCCACGTGCCGGAAGGCGCTGGACGCCGGGACCGTGTCAGCTCGCGCAGGTTACGCACATGGGCCCGTAGGGGCGCAGCTCGAGTCGCGGCAGCGGGATCTGCTGATGGCACCCCAGGCAGGTCCCGTAGGTGCCCTCATCCATCCGAAGGAGCGCGGCATCGATCATCGCGAGGATCGCGGTTGCGTCGTCGATCATGTACTGGGCGTTGGCCACGTCCTCGCGCAGCGACGGGCTGCCCGCAGTGCCGTCGTCCACCAACGTCGCAACGGTGGACCTCGCGGCCTCAACGTCCGCGAGGTTCGCAGCGCGGACCTCCATCAGGGAGGCGCGCAGCGAGTCAAGGTCCTGGCTCGTGAGCCCGCCACGTCCGTCAGTGCTGTTCATCACGCCTCCAATAAGCAAATGAGCCCGGTACCGAAGGGCACCGGGCGGGGAAGGGGTCTACCCCAGCCGATGCTCCACGGCTGCTCGCTGCATGCCACGCAGACCCACACGGTGGGCGCGCAGAGCGCGAGCCCTCGAGGTGCGTGCCGTGCTGACCATGGAATCGACCCTAACACCGAACCCGCCCAGCCCATATCGCGCACGAGGGCGCCATCTGCCGGGACGACCACGGACGTCGCGTGCAACTCCGGGACCTGTCAGGCGCGTACGTCCACCGTCGAGGGCCCGTCGGGACGGACCCTGCGCACGGTCAATCGCTCGGCGATCCGCTCCTTGAGCTCGGGGACGTGGCTGACGATGCCGATGACCCGGCCGTTGCCCCGAAGGTCGTCGATCACCCCCATGACGTCATCCAGGGTGTCGGGGTCGAGGCTGCCGAATCCCTCGTCGATGAACAGGGTGTCCAGCTGCGCTCCCCCGGCCTGGGCGACCACGACATCGGCCAGGCCCAGCGCGAGTGCCAGCGAGGTGTAGAACGTCTCGCCGCCGGACAGGGTTCCGGGGCTGCGCTCACGGCCGGTGTGACGATCGAGGACCGCCAGGCCGAGCCCGACGCGGGCGTCCTTGCGCACGGCCTCGTCGATGCGGAGCAACTCGTACTTGCCGGCCGACATGGACTCCAGGCGAACGTTGGCAGCCCTCACCACCTGCTCGAACCAGTAGCGCAGCACGAACGTCACGAGGCTCATGCGCGGTGAGCCGGCCATGCCCCGGGCGTACAGGTCGAGCGCGACGAGCTCCGCGCCGGACGCTGCCAGGTCGGCCCGCTGGGCGGCGCAGTCCTGGACCTCGGCCAGTCGCTCCGTGAAGCGCTCGCGCTGCCGGGTGGCGACAGTCGCCTCCTCGTGGGCCGCACGCGCCACCAGCTCGACCCGCTCGAGCTCGGCTGTGGCACGCCCGACGTCGTTGGCTGCCTGTTCCGGGTCGACCTCAGCGACGGCGCGCAGTTCCGGCGAGTCGAGCTGGGCACGCGCCGCGGCGACGGAGGCCTCCCACTCCTCCACAGCTCGCTGGAGCTCCTCGAGGTCAGCGGTGGGAAGGTACGCGGATCGGGCATCGGCGACGTCGAGGAATCCCGATCGGGCAGCCTCGGCATCTGCGCCGGCCGTTGCTGACGCCAGGTGCTCGAGCCCTCGGGACAGGTCGAGGACGGCCGCCGACAGCGACTCCAGCTCCGCGGCCGAGGCGACGAGGGCGGCGGCCCGGTCCCGCACGGTGGCGAACCCCGCACGAGCGACCACGACCTGGGCCTCGCGAGCTGCCAGGTCCGCGGCTGTGTGCGCCTCCAGGGACTTGGCGCCTGCGAGGGCCTCGGCAAGCCGGACCAGCTCCTCCCCGAGCCGTGCCTGCTCCGCGCTGAGGTCCGCGACGCGGAGCTCACGCTCCGGGAGGGCCGCATGGGCCAGTTCCCCGGCGGTGACCTTCGCGGTCAGCTCGTCGATCCGGGCCTGCCACTGCTCGGCCGAGATGCCACCGGCCGTCCGCGTGGCGTGGTCGAGCTCCGCCTCAGCCCGCGCCAGGCCCACCTCCGCCTCGTCGAGGACCAGTCGGGATTCGTCCCGGCTGGCGGCCGCCTGCCGGACCAGCTCCTCGGAGACCCCTGCCGCCACAGACCGTGCTGGAGCGGGATGCTCCGGGGACCCGCACACGAGGCAGGGGTCACCCGAGACCAGCCGCGCGGCGAGCTCGCCGCGGACGTCGGCCAGTCGCTGGTCCACGAGCAGCTGGTGGTGGTGGTCAGCCTCCTGGTGGGCCCGTCGGGCTGCCCGCCGCTCGGCGCGCCGCTGCTCGACGACCCCGCTGAGCTCGGGAAGCCGTCGCGCCGCCTCCGCCTGACCCGCGATCGCCTCGAGCACGACCTGGGACCCCGCAACGCCGGCTGCCGCCTGCTGGGCAGCCCCGAGCTCTGCGCGGGCCTCGTCCAGCTCCGCAGGGATCTCTCGGCCGCGCGCCTGTGCTGCCTCGCTGGCGGCGTGCAGCGCCTGCGCGCCTGCCCGCTGCTGGTCGAGCAACCGATGACCCTCAGCCAGTCCGTCCTCGACCACCACAAGGTGCGCCAGCTCCCCGGCACTGGTGCGGTCCGCGGCGGCCAACCTGGCCAACGCCTGCCACCCCGCACCCTCGAGGTGCTCCGGGTCAGCAACCCGACCGGGGCTGGCTGCCACGACCGCGGCCCGCTGGATCGCCACCTGCGCTGCGGCGCCGTCGACGAGCTCCACGAGCGGTCGCACGGGGATCGCCTGATGCGCTCGCGCCAGCTGGCCGCGACGGGCCTCGTGGCCCGCGCGCTGCCCCTCGGCCTCGGCCAGGGACGCCTCCAGCAGGGCACGCTGCTCGAGACGGGTGGTGACCGACCGCGCGTCGGCCAGCGCTCCTCGTGCCTGCCCGTGGGCGGCCTCGGCCTCCGCGGCTGCCTCGCCCGCCGAACGGGCGCGCTGGGCGAGTTGCTCCTCGAGGGCCGCCAGCCCCTCGAGCCGCTCCTCGACCGGGAGCACGCCCAGCTCCGCATGCTCGTCCGGCCCCAGGCCGGCTGCCTCACAGGCAGCCGCCACCCGAGCGCCCAGCTCGGCGTCGGCGACCTGCAGGGCACGGTTCGCCTGCTGCGCACGTGCCTGGAGGGACTCGGTGATGGCCCGGAAGAACTGGGTGCCGAACAGCTTGCCCAGGACCTCGCGCCGCTCGTCGTCACCGGCGCGCAGGAAGGTCGCGAACTCCCCCTGGGGCAGGAGCACCACCTGGCGGAACTGCTCACGGGTCAGGCCGAGGAGCTCGCCGACGATCGAGCCGACCTCGTCCTTGGCGTGCGAGCGGCTCTCCCAGCCACCGGCCCCCAGGCGCTCCAGGTGGACGCTGGCCTTCTCCTTGGTGACCCCCGTCCCCCGCTTCTTGGGCCGGGCGTGCTCCGGCGAGCGAGTGATCCGATGCCGTCCGCCACGAACGGAGAACTCCAGCGTGACCTCGGGCCGGTCATCGGGGCCGGCGAAGTCCGAGCGCAACCGGGCCGGATCGCCGGACTCGCTGGCCAGCCCCCCGTAGAGCGCGAACGTGAGGGCGTCCAGGATCGTGGACTTGCCGACGCCGGTCGGGCCCTCGAAGAGGAACAGGCCACCGGCACCGAGCCGGTCGAAGTCGATCACCTGCTCGTCGGCGAACGGGCCGACGGCGTGCAGGCGCAGGGTGTGCAGTCGCATCAGGCCACGACCTCCGCCCGCTGGGCTGCCAGCACGACCTCGGCGAGCACTGCGCGCTGGAGGGGGCTCGGCGGGGCTCCGGACACGGCGCCGACGAACTCCGCGCAGATCTCGACAGGATCGCTGGCCTCGGTCATCCGGGTGAGTCCCAGGGGCACGTCCGCGCGCTCCGGGGCGAATTCGAGCACGAGCGTGTGCGGCCACTGGGCGCGCAGCTGCTCCATCGGGTTGGCCAGCCGGCCCGGATCGGTCAGGACGACCTTGACCCAGGCATCCGCCAGGCCGGCGAGGTCGCCGCGGGCGCGGTCGAGGAGGTCGGACAGGCGGCCGCTGACCTGGACCAGGGCTCGCGGGACCGGTGCAGGCACCCGTCGGGTGGCCACGGTTCCCGCGCCATCGATGTCGACGACCGTGACGGACTTGACGTGGGTGCGCTCGGAGAACGAGAACGCCAACGGCGACCCGCTGTACTCCACCACTGTCGGCGACCCGGCGAGGCGCACCTCCTGTGGGCCGTGGAGGTGGCCCAGGGCCACGTAGCTGACGCCGTCGAACACCTCGGCGGGGGTGTCGCCGACGCCACCGACACGGATCTCGCGCTCGGACTCACAGGCCGAGCCCCCGGTCACGAACGCATGTGCCATCACGACAACACGGTCCAGCCCGCGGGCTGCAGCGTCGTTGCGGATGCGCTCGACCAGGACGCCGAGGACAGCGGCGTGGGAGCGCTCGACGTCCAGCTGCGCCACGACAGCGTCGGGAAGCACGAAAGGGATGCCGTAGACGCCGACCTCGCCCGCGGCGTCGGACAGCAGGACGGGATCGGTCACCTGCTCGATCGAGGTGCGCAGGTGGATCCCCGCCTCGGCCAGCACCTCGCCGGCGTACTGCAGGCGCACCGCGCTGTCGTGGTTGCCGCTGGAGATGACCAGCGGGATCCCCTCCCGCGCGAACGCTGCCAGGGTGCGGTCCATGAGCGCGATGGCATCCGCCCCGGGCTGGGCCCGGTCGTAGACATCGCCACTGACGAGCACCGCGTCGACCTCCTCGGACGCGGCCAGCTCCCGCAACCAGGCCAGGAACGCCGCCTGCTCGGCCAGCAGCTCCGCGCCGTGCAGGCGGCGGCCCAGGTGCCAGTCGGAGGTGTGCAGGAATCGCATGCCGACACCCTGACACGGGGGTCTGACACAGCCGCGGCAGGCGCGGCCGGACCGGCCTGGTGTCGCGCGGCACGGGACCAGGATCCGCGAGGAATCACCGCGGGGCGGCTGACGTGTCGGCCCTGCCCGCTACGCTCCGGCGCGGAGGTCACGATGCCCACGACAACGGAGGACCGACGGCGGATCCGCACCGCCCGGATGGCGAGCCTGCTGCTGGACGACCGTCCCACCGCCGATCGCACGGTGGCCGATGTCGTGCGGTGGTTCGGGGCGATGCAGGGCCAGGACTTCGGCAGCATCCTGTGGTCACTGGGTCTGCGCACCGGGGGCACGCGCGACGAGGTGAGCGCGGCGTTCGAGTCGGGGGAGATCCTGCGCACCTGGCCGATGCGCGGCACCCTGCACGTGCTGCCCGGGGCCGACGCCCGGTGGATGATCGCGCACCTCGGTGCCCGCGCCCTGCGCGGGGCGGAGGCCCGCCGGCAGTTCCTCGGGCTCTCCGAGAGGGATGCCGACAGGGCGGCCGACGTCCTCGGCGAGGCCCTGGCGGGCGGCCAGGTGATGACCCGGGCCGAGTGCGTGGCCGTCCTCGAGGCAGCGGGCATCCCCAGCGCCGGGCAGCGCGCCTACCACCTGCTCTGGTACGCCAGCCAGAAGGGCATCACCTGTGTGGGGCCGCAGCGCGGCACCGAGCAGACGTTCGTCCTGCTCGACGAGTTCGCCCCGCCCGCCGTCGAGCTCGACCGACCCGCGGCCCTGGCCACGATCGCCGAGCGCTTCGTGCGCAGCCACGCCCCGGTCAGCGCCCACGACCTCGCGCGGTGGGCGGACCTCACCATGGCCGATGCCCGTGCCGGCCTCACGGCGGCCGAGGGGGTGGTGCAGCGATCGATCGGGGGCCGCGACCTGTACGTGACCGAAGCCCAACTCGACGGAGCCACCGACGACACCGCCCAGCCCGACACCGCCCTGCCCGCACGCGCCCTGCCCGGGTTCGACGAGCTCATCCTCGGCTACCGCGACCGCACCGCCCAGATCGACTCCGACCACGAGAATCGCGTGGTCCCCGGGGGCAACGGCGTGTTCGCCCCGACGCTCGTGGTGGACGGCCGTGTGGTCGGCCTGTGGAAGCGCCGCGAACTCGCACGGCGGGTGGAGATCGTCGCCACGCCCCTCACACGCATCACCGCCCCCGACCGCCGGCACCTCGGCCGAGCGCTCGAGGAGTACGCGACGTTCGTCGGCAAGCCCAGCAGGATCACCTGGTCCGACAGCACCACCGAGGGCCCCTCGGCGTGATCCATGCCCCTTGAGGACCTTCTATGCCACCGAACCTGCATGGATCACCGGGAGCAGCCAGGGGGATCCAGGTGCGCCCCTCACCGGGGGTCGGCCATGAGGTCGCCGAGCTCGGCGAGGCGCGCGGGCATCGTGTGCACGTCGGCCGGCTGGGGGTCGCCCGACTCGACCTCCGCCCAGGTGAGGGGTGTGGCCACGGACGGGTGCGCCCGACCGCGCGGGGAGTAGGGCGTGATGGTCGTGCGAGCGGCCAGGTTCTGCCCGACGTCGACGAACACCCGACCCGGCCGCCGGTCCCGGGCCATGCGCAGCTCGACCAGCCCCGGCAGGGCGGTCGCGAGTGCCTCGGCCATCGTGCGGGCCAGGTCCACCGCGTCGCTGCTGGGCACGGGCCGAGGGAGCGGGACGTACACGTGCAGGCCCTTGGAGCCGCTGGCCACGGGCACCGCCGAGAAGCCCGCTCCGGCCAGGATCTCGCGGGCGACCAGAGCCACCTCGGCGCACTCGACCAGCCCGGCAGGGGGGCCGGGATCGAGGTCGAGGACCATGCGCTCCGCCGGACCGGGGGTGCCGTGCAGACCGAACTTGCGCCCGATCCGCCACTGCGGGGTGTGGAACTCCAGCGTGCCCTGCTGGACGAACCAGACCAGGGCAGCCGCGTCCTCAGGTGTCCCGGCGAGCAGCGGATGGTCGATGTACCCGGAGTAGTCCTCACCGGAGCGGCGCAGGTGCACGTGGCCGATCCACTCGGGCGTTCCCGGGCGCACCGCCTTCTCGAAGAAGTCGGGCTGGTCGACGCCGTCGGGCCAGCGGCGGCGCGTGATGGGCCGGTTCGCCAGCTGGGCCAGCATCGGCTCACTGACGGCGAGGATGTAGGCGAAGATCTCGGCCTTGGTCGTCCCGGACTCCGGGTACAGGACCTTGTCGAGGTTCGTCAGCCGCAGCCGCCGGCCCGCCACGACGGTGGGGACCGGGTCGGACCCTGAGGGGCTCACCACGGGCTCCCGGGCAGGTCGGCGGGCGCGAGGTCGGGTCGCATCCGGGCCAGTGTCGGCTGTCGCAGGGCCCCGGACCCGGTGCGGCCCAGGTGGCGGACCTCAGCCACCAGCAGCGGTTCGACCCAGGTGAGCCGGTCGCCGAAGCGGCGCAGGAGGGCGTGGGCCTCCGGGCCGATGTGGATCGCGGGGTCGGGCTCCACCCGGGCGATCCCGCCCAGCACGTCCACCAGGGCCGCCGACAACCGGTCGGTCATGCCACTGCCGACGGTGCCCAGGAGCTCGCCGGTCGGATCAGTGACCGCCAGGGACGCCACACCCCCACCCGACTCCGCGCGCACCCACCCGACGACGACCACGTCGGTGAGCGTGCGGTGGGGAAGCTTGACCCAGTCGCGACTGCGGACCCCGCACTCGTACCGACCGTCACGGCGCTTGGCCATCACGCCCTCGAGGCCCTGCTCCCGCGTCGCGGCCAGCAGCGCGTCACCGTCGTCGAACACCCTCGACGCCCGCCACGCGTCCTCGGTCAGGGCCGCCAGGTCGACGCCGGCCAGCAAGGAGCGGCGTCGAGTCAGGGAATCCCCGCGGACGTCGCGTCCACGCCAGGCCAGGACGTCGAAGACCACGAAGCGCACCGCCGCCCCGCCGCGCATGGCGCCCGGGAACGACGGCCGGCCCTGCGGATCGAACAGCACGCACTCCCCGTCGAGGATCGCGGGAGCCAGGTGCGGCGCGAGGGCGGACCCGACGGATGGTGCGGCGATCGCCGGATACCGCCCAGCGAGATCCACGCCCCTGCGGCTGCGCAGGGCGACCGTGCCGTCGTCGCGGACGAGCGCCAGGGCGCGGACCCCGTCCCACTTGACCTCGTAGGACCACTGCCCACCGCGCGGTGCCGCGATCGGGTCCGGCGGGCCGGAGGCCAGCATCGGGGCAGCCGTGGCCCACAGCCCATCGACCGCCCCTGAACCCACCACGGGCCCATCATGGCCGGGCTCCGCCGCCCATCGCCTTCCCTCAACGCCCCGACCTGCCCCACAATGACCGGATGCGCGCCATGTGGAGTGGGAACGTCGCCTTCGGGCTGGTCCACATCCCGGTGAAGATGTATGCCGCCACCGAGGACCGGGACGTGAAGTTCCACCAGGTCCACCTCGCCGACGGCGGGCGGATCAAGTACCAGCGACAGTGCCAGACATGCGAGCAGACCGTCACCTACGCCGAGATCGGCAAGGGCTACGAGGATGAGACCGGCCGGCGGGTGATCGTCTCCGAGGAGGAGCTCGACGGCCTGCAGGTCCCGCACGGTCGCGACCTGGAGATCATCGAGTTCGCCCCCGCCGCGCAGATCGACCCCCTGAACTTCGACAAGGCGTACTACCTCGAGCCGGCCACCGGCGCCGCCAAGCCCTACGTCCTGCTGCGCCGGGCCCTGCAGGAGACCGACCGGACGGCCGTGGTCCTGATGACCATGCGCAAGCGCACCCGCCTCGGCCTGCTGCGCGTGCGCGACGACGTCCTGGTGCTTCAGACCATGCTCTGGCCCGACGAGGTCCGGGTCCCGGAGTTCGAGGGGATCGCCGACGAGGACATCACCGTCCGGCCCCAGGAGCTGGCCATGGCCGGCTCCCTCGTCGAGAGCCTCAGCGCGGACTTCGACCCGACTGCCTACACCGACGAGTACCGCCAGGCGGTGCTCGACCTGGTCACCCAGAAGCTCGCCGGCGAGGACGTCATCCTGCCCAGCACCCCGGAAGCAGCCGACGACTCCGGGACGGTCATCGACCTGATGGCCGCCCTGCAGGAGTCGGTCCGCCGCACCCAGGCAGCCCGGGCGGCGGGCGCGGCACCGGTGGAGGACGCCGCCCCAGCCAAGGCAGCACGGAAGAAGAAGGCCTGACCCGAGCCTCGCCTCAGGCGTCCGGTCGGGTCACAGGGGCTTGGTCGCCTGGAGGGTGTAGCTCGCCGGCAGCCGCTCGGGGCGGTCGATCAGCCTCAGCTCGCCGCCGCCGATGGGCGCCATCATCCCGGGCAGACCGTCCCACGGGATGCTGTCGTGCTCGACGAGCCCGGTGATCTGCAGGCCACGCTCCAGCAGGGCGGTGACCACCTCACCCAGGCCGTGGTTCCACTCATAGCTGACGTTGTGCCGGAACTCGACATCGGTGCTGACGTACGTGCCGCCCTCCTCCCAGCGGGTGGGCTGCACCTGCTCGAAGTACGGGTGCTCGACGCGCAGTGTCCCCGACCCGTCGGGGTCGGCCAGCGCCCAGAGCATCGGGTGCCCCTCGCGGAGGAACAGCCGCCCGCCGGGCGCGAGGAGGTCGGCCACCACGCCGGCCCAGCGCCGGATGTCGGGGATCCAGCACAGGGCCCCGATCCCGGTGAAGACGAGGTCGAACGCGCCCACGCCCAGGACGTCGGCGGCACCGTGCACGTCGGACACCACGAACTCCACCGGCGTCCCACAGCGCTCGGCAAGGGAGCGGGCCTGCTCGATCGCTGCCGGCGAGAAGTCCAGCCCGGTCATCCGGGCGCCGAGGCGCGCCAGCGAGATCGTGTCGGTGCCGATGTGGCACTGCAGGTGCACCCCGCGCAGGCCGCGCACCTCCCCGAGCCGGGGCAGGTCGAATCGCACGACCTCGGAGAGGTAGTCGGGATCGGTCACGAAGTCGTCGACGTGGTAGTCCGGGGAGGCTGCGTGGGCCGGCGCCCGCTCGTCCCACGAGGCGAGGTTGGTCGCCGCATGGTCATCGAGGGCGGGGTCGTGTGCGGGGGTGTCCATCGGGTCATTCAACCCCGATGTCGGCCCGGTGGGCGACAATCGAGGTCCGTCGCCAGGAGGGAGCTGCCGTGAGCGGCCGTTCCGCGCCACCCGGGTCGGGTCCACGGGTCCGGCGCGCACCGAGCCACGCCGGGCGCCGCCGCCCGACGAGGGCGCAGCTCCGGCGTCGCCGCCTCGGGTCGCTCCTGGTCAGCCTCGTGGCGTTCCTGGGGCTCGGCTTCGCGATCATGACCGGCGCCACCTCCCTCGGCGGCGCCCTCACCGACCCCATCGACAGCGGGCCCGACGACATCTCCGGGATACCGGAGGCTGATCCGGTGGCCTGGGAGGGCAACCAGCCCGGCTACGGGGTGGACATCTCGTTCCCGCAGTGCGGGCGGACCTTCCGGGACATGGACAACGGCTACGCGATCATCGGCCTGGACGGTGGCATGCCCGACCGGCCCAACCCATGCTTCGCCGCCCAGTGGCGGTTCGCGACACGCCAGGCAGGCGCCGCGGTCTACGTGAACACCGCCGACAGCAACACCGGGGACCCGGTGACGGTGGGACGCCGGGCCGCCGAGGGGGACCTCGAGGCACTGGCCGCCCAGGGCGTGCCCCTCGGCACCCCGGTCTGGCTGGACGTGGAGCTGCCGGAGGTCTGGAAGGGCTCCCAGGCCCGGCACCGCGCGGTGATCACCGAGCACCTGAGGGTCCTGGCCGAGGCCGGCTACCCGGTGGGCGTCTACTCCGCCCCTGCGCTGTGGCAGGAGATCACCGGCGGTGCCACCGTCGAGGTGCCGACCTGGGTCGGGATCGGGACGGCCACGGCAGAGCGCGCGGCAGCCACCTGCGAGCGCGTCTCGTTCGGGGATCGCACCACCGGACATCGTGCAGCGGATCGGGACGGGCAGCGACGGGAAGTCGCTGGACCGCAACCTGACCTGTCCGGGAACGGACCTCACCGGGCTGGTCCGACCGAACTGACCGCTCGCGAACCGCCAGGGTCTGCGCCCCCGACGACGGCCGTCACCGAGCTCACCGGTCGCCGGACGACCTCGGCAGGACGGCCGGGGCGATCCGGCAGGAGTCCCCCTCGCCGGCGGGCGGGGGGCGGTGCCCGGCCCGCAGGTGGTCGTAGCGCGGCGACGAGCGGGCCATCAGGCCGTCGACGTACCAGCAGCTCGGGATGACCGTGACGCCGGCCTCATCGGCGGCATCGAGCACGAACCGCGTCAGCCGGGAGGCGATCCCCCGGCCCTCGTACGCCGGCGACGTGACCGTCCGGTAGATCTCCCAGACGCCGTCGGAGACGGCCAGCGACGCCCATCCCACCTCCACGCCGTCCAGCGTCGCCACGTAGGAGATCTCGCTCACGCGGCGAACGACCAGCTGCGGATCGGTCATGGCACCACGATAGTCGCCGTCCCGGATCCCGGCGCGAGCGTTGTCATTCGCCCCTGCGCACTGCCGCCACGCCGAGAGGCCCGCAGCGACACGGTGACGTCGAGAGGTAGCAGCGAGGTCTACACTGGGGCCAAGTTCGACGAAACAACACGAAAGGCACATCAATGGACTTCAACAGCACCAACTTCTGGGATGTCCTCCTCTGGAGCTTCTTCTTCTTCATCTGGATCGCCGCGGTCATGATCTGGTTCCGGGTGATCTTCGACATGTTCGGGGACCACACCCTGTCCGGCTGGGCCAAGGCTGGATGGGCGCTCCTGCTGATCTTCGTGCCGTGGCTCGGCGCGTTCATCTACCTGATCGCCCGCGGCAAGAGCATGGGCGAGCGTCAGATGGCCGCCATGGCCGACGCCCAGGCCCAGCAGGAGAAGTACATCCAGAACGTCGCCGCCAAGACCAAGTCCCCGGCTGAGCAGATCGCCGACGCCAAGGGGCTCCTGGACTCCGGCGCCATCAGCCAGGCTGAGTTCGACGCCCTGAAGACCAAGGCGCTCGCTTCCTGAGAGCAGCACCTCCACAGTGGCCCGGGACACACGTCCCGGGCCACTGTGCTTTCCACGGGGGCATCCCTCGCGGACCAGGACGCGCGCCCCACTCCTCCCGGCCGAACCGTGTCTATCTGCGTAGACTGACGACATGGCCACCACCGCTGAGGAGCTCGACGTCCTGATCGACGCCGGGGAGGTGGCGACCATCCTCGGACTCACGCACCGCAACAGCGTGTCCACGTACCGCAGCCGCTACCCCGACTTCCCCGCCGGGCGACCAGCCCCGGGCGGCGGTCGGAGCCGGCTGTGGACCCGTGAGGAGATCCTCGACTGGCACACGGCGTTCCGGGACCGCCAGACCGCCGCCAGCACGAAGCCCAGTGCCCGCCTCGAGGATCTCGTGGCCGCGACCACGCGGCTGCTGGTGGCCCACCCCGGCCAGGAGATCAGCATCCGGCAGATCGCCGCCGAGGCCGGCGTGGCGCACTCGGACCTCTACCGCTACGCCACCTCCAAGGACCAGCTCGTCGACCTCGCGATCGCCGGCCTGGAGGAGTCCGTCCGAACGACGATCCCCGAGGACTACGACACGCTGGTCGACAACCTGGAGAAGGCCCTGCAGGCGACGCGCGCCGCCGCCGGGGGCTTGCGGGTGCTGACCGATCGGGCACTCCAGGGGAGGCTGGAGGCGCCGACCGCACCCCTGGCGATCAACGGCATCGCCGACGCCATCGCCCGCAACCGTGAGGCAAAGGGCCTCTCGTCCTCGGTCGACCCGCGGATCCTGGCAGCGTGCATCGCGTCGGTCAGCTGGGGACTCAACGTCCTCGAACCCCGGTGGCTCGGGGCACTCGGGATCGAGGAGATCCCGCTGGACCAGGTGGCAACGGTCCTCCGGGCGATGCTCGAGGCCTGATCGGCCCCGGATCGCCGTCGCGACCGATCAGCTTGGGGCGCTACCCGCCCAACCCGTGCACGTGGATGACGCCCGGTGTCGATGCGTCCTGGCACTCGGCGGGGTCCACCACCTCCAGGCGCACGACATCGCCGACCAGCACGTGCGCCCAGATCCCCAGGTCCGCGGTCGCCACGACGCCCGCGACCGGGTAACCGCCCATCGTCCCGGCATCAGGACCGAGCAGCATCCAGTCACCGGAGGGCAGGACCTGCAGGGTGCCGGGCGCGACACCCAGGGAGGGCAGGTCCGACGTGGCCGGATGGGGGGGCACCTCGACCCGGCCCGCGGAGAGCCGGACACCGATCCGGGACACGTCCAGCACCTGGACCTCGCAGGGCGTGACCCTGAGGTGCGGCCCCGCGACGACGCGCACCGCCGAGCGCGGCTCCGCCGGCCGGACGAAGTCACCGCCCGTGGCCGACGTGCAGGCCGGCGACAGCGGCAACCGGTCGCCGACCCCGACGGGCGCCGGCCCGATCGGCCCGAGCAGGCAGGTGGATCGGGACCCGAGCACGGACCTCGGCTGGAAGCCCCCGGCCACTGCCAGGTAGGCGCGTCCCTCAGCCCGGACCTCCACCCGAGCCCCCGCCGGGACGTCCAGTGCCGTCCATGCCCCCGCGGTCCGCCCGTCGACGGTCACCGTCCCGCGCCCGGTGAGCGCGCAGGTGATCGGCACGTCCGGCTCGACCTGGATCAGGCCCACGACCTCGAGGGAGGCCTCAGAAGCTTCCCCACCGACCAGTGCCGTCGCGGCCGCGTGGGCAGGGCGGTCGAAGGCGCCCGAGACCGGCACGCCACTGTCGATGTGGTCGCGCCCCGAGTCCTGGAAGAGGGCACTCCCGGCCAGCTCCACCACGCGCAGGGACGCCATCAGGGGACCTCGACGAACTGGACCCCGTCGCCGACCCGCAGCAGGGCGGGGTGCTCGGCATCGACGTCGAACATCTCCGCAGCGGTGGACCCGATCAGCTGCCACCCGCCCGGGGTGGGCGAGGGGTACACCGCGCACATCCCCGCAGCCAGCGCGACCGAGCCCCGCGGCACGCGCGGCCGGGGATCGGCGCGGCGCCCGATCTCCGCGAACAGCGGGTCCTCGGTGGTGAGGTAGCCGAACCCTGGGGAGAACCCGATGGCTGCCACGGTCCAGACCGACTCCCGATGCCGGCGCACGGCCTCCGCGGTCGGCAGGCCCAGCATGGCGGCGACGGCCGAGAGGTCGGGGCCGTCGTAGCGCGTGGGGATCGCGTGGGTCCGCGGGGGGACCCCCTCCGGGGTTGCACGGGCCCGCGGCGCGGCGTCCGCCTCCTCCGGGGCGAACGCGGCGAGCACCGCACGCGCCCGCGGGTCCGGGCACTCGGACGGCTGTGCGAACGCCACCAGCACGCTGGCCAGACCCGGCACGACGGTCGCATTCGGCCACCGCCCTCGGGCTCGATCAGCGAGGTGCCGCACCCACGCGGTGCCCGCTGGATGCGGATCCGCCGGCTCGACGAGCAGTGCCCGGTCACCGAACGGGCGCACCAGCGCGTCGGCTGCAGGGGTCGCGCCCACGGTCCCCGCCGACTCCGGGACTGCGGCCGCGGTCGCATGCGGCGCGCCACCCAGCGCCACCACCTGCCATCCCGCCTCCTCGAGCGCGGACCGGATCGCGCGAGCGGCGGCGACGGCCCCGGGCGTGTCACCGTGGACGCAGAGGGAGTCCACCGCGACGGCGATCCTGGGGCCATCGATCAGGTCGACGTGTCCCCTGGCGAGGCCAAGCGCCTGCGTGACCATCGCGGCGATGTCCTCGTGCACGGCCCCGGCCTCGCTGCGGGGCACGAGCCGACCGGTGTGCGCGTACCGGCGATCCGCGAAGCCCTCGGCGATGACGACCAGGCCGTGGTCGGCCGCGATGCGCGCCAGCACCCCACCCGGCTGGGTCATCACGGCGACCTCGTGGCCGAGCGCATGGGCGGCACCCACGACCGCGTCGGCCACGACCTGCGCGGCCACGCGGTCGTGCACGGCCTCGTTGTACAGCGCGCCGTGCGCCTTGACGTGGGCAAGGGCTGCACCGTGCCGCTCGGCCTCCCGGGCCACCACGAGGATCTGCTCGACCAGGTCGCCCACCAGGTGCGCACGCGCCGACGCGTCGCGGCGGAGGACCTCGAGGTGGGAGGCCCGGCCGAATCCGACCCTGTCCCGGTAGGAGGGGTGAGCGCCGAGAGCGACCCCGTGCCGGCACGCCGCCGTCACGGCGCGCGCCAGCAGCACTCCCCCACCGGCATGCGCCCCTGTGGCCACGTTCGCCGAGGTGACGATCGCCAGCATCGCCTCGTCATCACCGACCCCCTCGCCGAGGTCGGCATTGAGGTCCACCCGCATCCAGCTCCCTCCTCCCACCCTGCTCGATCCCGCGTGTCGGACCACCGTCCTAGAGTGTGCCCGTGGCCGCCACCTCGCAGACGCATCATCCCCCGCAGACACTCGGGTCGCAGAGTCCCTTGGCCCCATCGGTCCTGCGTGCCCACGAGGGCGCAGCTGTCGCTGCGGCCCTCATCGACGCGCAGGGGATCGTCCTCTGGTCGAATCCTGCCCTGCTCACCCTGGTGCAGTCCCCGGCGGACGAGCTCGTCGGCCGCAGCGTGGTCGAGCTGGTGCACGACAGTGAGCGGGACCGCATCATCGAGGCGCTGGCCACCCTCGGCGACCGGCCCGTCTCGTTCTCCGCGGTGCAGGGTCCGACCCCCGGGAGCTGGCTGCAGGTGTCCCTGGGCCGAGTGGCCGACGAGCTGCCCGACGATCATGCGAGCGGGCACGTGCTCATCCAGGTGGTCGACGTGACGAGCGCGGTCCAGTCCCAGGTGTCCCTGGAGGTCATGAGCGAGAACGTCCTGGACGTGGTCACCCTGATCGACGACGCCGGACGGATCACCTGGGCCTCCCCCTCGGTCCGAGCCGTCCTCGGCCCGGAGTCGGACTCCTCCGAGATCATCGGCCGGGAGATCACGACGCTCATCGCCCAGGAGGACCTCACCGGGTTCGCCGACGCGCTGGCCGGGGCAGAGCCCGGGCAGGAGCCCACGACGCGCACGGTGCGGTTCCGCTCGAGCTCGGGTGCCTACCGCTACATGTCGGTCACCGCCAGGCCCGTGATCGATGCAGGCACCGGACGCCGGACCGCGATCGCCATGCGCGACGTGACCGAGGAGCTGCGGGCCAAGCGGGAGCTGGCGCGCAGCGAGGAGCAGTTCCGGATGGCCATGCTCGGCGCCCCGGAGGGAATGGCGGTCACCGACTCCCAGGATCGGATCGTGCAGGTGAACCCCGCGCTGTGCGAGCTTCTCGGGACCTCGGCCCCGGGCCTCATCGGCCACCGCTTCCGTGAGTACATCCCCGAGGAGGAGCGCGAGCAGGTCGACCAGTGGCGCGAGCGCCTGCTCTGGGGGAACGCGACCATCGAGCGCTGCCAGCACCGGCTGACCAGCAGCACCAGCGAGGTGTGGGTGGACCACTCTGTCGGGATCATGCGCGACGACCTGGGCAACCCGGCGCTGTTCGTCCACCAGTTCGCCGACCGCACCGCGGCGCGCCGCCTCGAGGCCGATCTGGCCTACCGGGCCAGCCACGACCTGCAGACCGGCCTGGCGAACAAGGAGTCGCTCAAGACCCGCCTGACCCAGCGGCTGGGCATGCCCCCGGAGTCCTCGGACACCGTCGGCGTCCTCTTCTGCGACATCGACAACCTCAAGCCCATCAACGACCGGTACGGGCACCTCGTCGGCGATGCCGTGATCTCCGCCGTGGCCAACCGGCTCGAGCGCGCGGTGCGTCGCCAGGACGAGGTGGCCCGGTACGGCGGGGACGAGTTCTTCATCGTGCTGGACCACTGCACGTCCGTCGCGGAGCTCGCGATCGTCGCCCGCAACGTGCAGGCCGCGGCCAGCCACCCGGTCGAGACCTCCTCGGGACTGATCGACGTCAGCATCTCCGTCGGTGCGGTCCTGGCCGAGGGCACCGCCGAGACCGATGAGGCGCTCCGCCGGGCCGACGAGGCCCTCTACCGCGCCAAGCGCTCGGGCGGGAACCGCATCTGCGTCGAGGGACTGGCGGAATCCTGATTCGCCCACCCGCCGGCGAGCCTCTGGGCCGGACAGCGAAATGTCAGGGAATGGTGCAGTCTGCTCGGGCGTGGGCTTCGTGACCTGCGATGTCGTCATCGGAATTGTCGTGGCGATTCAGGGGAATGCGCCTGAATGCGTGATGATATGCCCGACATGTTGTGCAAATCATAGGGAACCGTTACCGTGCGCCATGGGGTGATCACTCTCTGAGAGGAGAGGCCGATGTCGGGGATGCGAGCGGGCATGTCGCGCGCGCCGCACCCTGCAGTGTTCCTCGGTACCTGGGTGGTCAGCACGATCCTGGGTTGCGGCGTCGCGCTGGTGGCCCTGGCCATGCTGCCGGCGGAGTTCGCCGCGCTCAACGCCGCGGGAAAGGCCGCGCCCCTGGTGACCATGGCCATCCTCGTGATCATCACCGAGCTGCGGCCGATCATGATGAGCCGCTTCGAGGGCGACCCGATCTCGATCTCGCCGGCCTTCGTGTTCGCGGCCCTGTACCTGTGGGGGCCGTGGCCCGCGCTGGCGCTGATGGCGGTGTCCACGTTCATCAGCGAGCTGCTGGGCCACAAGGATGTGTGGAAGCTGTCCTTCAACGTGGGCAACTACACCCTGTCGGTGGTCGCAGCCTGGGCGGTCCTGGACCTCGGCGTCTGGCCCGAGACCGACGCGACATTCGTCGGGCCCGGGGATCTGGGGCTGGTCGTGCTGTCCTGGGTCGCCTACCACCTGGTCAACCTGGCGCAGGTGGCCGGCCTGGCTGAGGAGCAGACATGGTGGGAGTCCTTCACGGAGGACTTCTGGTTCTACACGGTGTCCGCGGGGGCCGTCCTCGCCCTGTCGCCCCTCGTGGCGGTCGTCGCGATCCACGGGAAGTACTCCTGGGTGCTCCTGCCGCTGCTGCTGCCCCCGCTGCTCGCGGTCCAGCGCACGGCGCAGATGTCCCAGGAGCGCGAGCAGCTGGCGCAGGAGCGCGAGCACCGAGCCCTGCACGACCCGCTGACCGGCCTGCCCAACCGCACCCTGCTCACGGAACGGATCGAGGCCGGGTTGGCCCGTGAGAGCCGCCGGGGCGAGCGCCTGGTGGTGCTGTTCCTCGACCTCGACTCGTTCAAGACCGTCAACGACGGCCTCGGGCACGGCATCGGTGACGCCCTGCTCGTCGACGTGGCCGATCGGCTCCGGCAGGTCACGCGACCGGGCGACACCCTGGCCCGCTTCAGCGGCGACGAGTTCGCCGTCGTGTGCGAGGCGATCCGTGACCACGAGGTGGAGTGCCTGGTCCAGACCATCCGCCAGACGATCGCAGCACCCTTCACCTTCGCGACGCACGAGGTCACCCTCACCGCGAGCATCGGGGTGGCCCCGGCCACGCCTGGGGCCACCGCCCAGTCGCTTCTGCGCGAGGCCGACTCGGCGATGTTCCGCGCCAAGAGCGCGGGCCGCGACCAGTCAGCCCACTTCCACAAGGCCATGCATGAGCAGGCCACCGCGCGCCTCGACGACCAACTGGGGCTGCGCCGCGCACTGGAGCGCGACGAGCTGCGGGCGCACTTCCAGCCGGTCATCGACCTGACGTCCGGTGAGGCCGTCGGCATGGAGGCCCTGATCCGGTGGCAGCACCCCGAACGCGGGCTGCTCGGCCCCGACCAGTTCATCCCGCTGGCTGAGGAGACCGGGCTGATCCTGCCCCTCGGGGCGTGGATGCTGGAGACCGCCCTGAGCCAGCTGCAGCGCTGGCGCCGGGAGATCCCCGAGGCGCACGACCTCTGGATGGCCGTCAACCTGTCACCGCGGCAGCTCACGGATCCCGACCTGATCCACAAGGTCTCCCGTGCGCTGGCCGAGACCGGGGTGCCGGCAGGCAACCTGCACCTGGAGATCACCGAGACCGCGGTGATGCGCTCCGTGGACGCCTCTGCCTCCACCCTGGATGCCCTGCGCCAGCTGGGCGTGCACCTGATCATCGACGACTTCGGGACCGGGTACTCGTCGCTGGCCCGGCTCAAGAAGCTGCCCGTCACCGCGCTGAAGATCGACCGCTCCTTCGTCGACGGGCTGGGCCGGGACTCCTCGGACCTCTCGATCGTGGACGCCATCATCAACATGGCCGACTCGCTGGCCCTCGGGGTGATCGCCGAGGGGGTCGAGACCCGCGAGCAGCTCGAGATCCTGCAGTCCCTCGGGGCGCGGATGGGCCAGGGCTACCTCTGGTCGCGCGCACTGCCCGCCGCCGGGCTCGGGTCCTGGCTGAGTGCGGTGCCCCTGCATGAGGAGCTCGCCGAGGTTCGCGGCCTCCTGAGCATCCGTCGACGCTGACTTTCTCACCGGTCCGCAGCCTTCTCGACAACGGCGCAAACCACCCGTTCGGCCCATCCTTTTACCTTCTGATATGTCCGCATTGCCTCGTACCCTGAGCGGGTGAGGTTGCGATCCGAGGACGGTGCCACCAGGCCGTCCCAGCGAGGTGAGGCCGAGCTGTTCGAGCTCGCCGCCATCGGCATGGCCGTCACCTCCACGGACGGTCGGTTCCTCGTCGTGAACCCGAAGCTGTGCACCATGCTCGGGCACTCCGCCGGCGACCTGGCCAGCTCGGGCCTGTTCGACATCACCCACCCCGACGACTGGTCGAACGTGGCCAAGGCACTGGCCGACCTCTCCCGCGACGCCGCCGAGTCCTTCACGCAGCGCCAGCGCTGCCTGGCTGCCGACGGCGCGCAGATCTGGGTCGACCTGACCGTGACCCCCACTCCGGGTCGCACGGGACTGCCCATGCAGTTCCTGGCGCAGTTCACCGACGTCACCGCCGAGGTCGAGAACCTGCAGACCCTGCATGCCTCCGCCCGGCACTTCCAGGTCCTGAGCGAGAACTCCACCGACGTGGTGGCCCAGACCGACCCGCAGGGCCTGATCACCTGGGTCTCCCCCTCGGTCACCACCCTGCTCGGATGGGAGACCGGCCTCCTGGCGGGACGCGCGATCACGGCCTTCGTCGCCAAGCCCGACCTCGAGCGGTTCTCCGCCTCCCTGGCGGGGGTCCGTCAGGGCGAGGAGCTCCACGACTCCGTGGTCCGGTTCCGGTCCACCACGGGCGCCTACCGGTTCATGTCGGTCACGGCTCGGGCGCTGACGGTCGAGGGCGGGCTGGTCACCGGGATGGCCTTCGGCCTGCGCGACGTCACCGAGGAGCTGCGCGCGAAGCGGGAGCTGGCACGCAGCGAGGAGCAGTTCCGGATGGCCATGCACGGCGCGCCGGAGGGGATGGCCGTCACGGACGCCCACGACCGGATCGTCCAGGCCAACCCCGCCCTGTGCGAGCTGCTGGGCACCACCGCGGAGCGACTCATCGGCCACCGGTTCCGCGAGTTCATCCCCGAGGACGAGCGCGAACAGGTCGAGGACCTGCGCCAGCAGCTCACCCTCGGCGAGCTCGAGACCGTCCGGCTCGAGCATCGCCTGCTCAGCCCCCTGGCCGAGGTCTGGGTCGACCATGCCGTCGGGATCCTCCGCGACGAGGTCGGCAATCCCCAGCTGTTCGTCCACCAGTTCGCCGACCGCACCGAGACGCGCCGGATGCAGGCCGACCTGACGTTCCGGGCGACCCACGACATCCAGACCGGCCTGGCCAACCGGGCCAGCCTGCTGACCCGCCTCGAGGCACGCCTCGGGCTCGCCCCGGCCCCGGCGGACCACATCGGTGTCCTCTGGTGCGACATCGACAACCTCAAGCAGATCAACGACCAGCTCGGCCACCGCATCGGTGACGTCGTCATCGCCGCGGTCGCCGACCGGCTCAAGGGCGCGGTCCGCCACAAGGACATCGTCGGCCGCATCGGTGGCGACGAGTTCGTGATCGTGCTCGACCAGTGCCCGGACGAGGAGACGCTGCTCTCCGTGGCCACCAACGTGCAGAAGGCAGCCAGCGGGCCGGTCCAGACCGACATCGGCAAGGTGAAGGTGACCGTGTCCCTCGGGGCGGTGCTCGCCGCCTCGACCACCGATACCGACGATGCGCTGTCACGCGCCGACCACGCGCTGTACCGGGCCAAGCGGGCGGGCCGCGACCAGGTTGCCCTCGAGCCGGTCGAGGTCGAGGACCCGCTCACTGCGCCGCACCCGGAGTCCACCGACTCAGACGGCTGACGTCGGACGTCGACGGCTGACGTGACTCGACGGCCGGACTGTCCACCGTCGTGCGAGGGCTCCGCGGCCGCGCATGGGTGCGGTCGCGACCGCGGTCCCCGCACGCGCCTGAGACGCACGTCACAGTTTCGCGGTGCATGGTCGAGGGAACATCGAGGCAGTACGCCCGGACCCGGACGGCTCTGACGCCGCCGAAGAGGCCCCCATCGCGGCCTGCCGACACCCCTCGCGGGCGTCGCTCGGGCTCCGCCGTCGTCCACAGGAAGGACGCAGCCATGGGTCGCCACGACTCACACGACTGCCCCGATACTCGAACGAACCAACGGAACACCAGCCCCGCCCGCCGTGCAGGCGTGCTCACCGCCGCCATGTCCCTGGCCCTGCTGACCGCAGCCGGCGCCGCCGTGGCAGCACCGGAGACCTCACCCGGGGCCCCGGTCGCCCTGGGCCTCGCCACCACCCTCGAGCCCGCAGCGATCAGCGCCGACCCGGTCGCGCTCGAGAACCGCGAGGCCGCGGCGCGCATCGCCCGCACCTCGCGCTCGGCGACCCGTGGTCCGCTCCCGTCGGCAGACGAGACGACGGACGCCGACGCCGCCCCTGCGCCCGAGCCGGAGCCCGAGCCCGAGGTCGTGGGCTCCCGGTACACGGAGGTGCGCCTCAAGGTGCGCACGTCGCCCGAGGCCGACGCCGACGTGGAGACGGTCCTCGATGCGGCGGTCAAGGTGAAGATCACCGACGTCACCGAGGACGGCTTCCGCCAGATCATCTACAAGGACGAGCCGCGCTGGGTCACGGCCGAGTACCTGTCCAAGTCCAAGCCGGCGGCTGCCGCGTCCGGTGGGCTGTCGTCCGCCGCGTGCGCCAGCGGCTCCGGCGTCGAGGGCGGCCTCGGGGCCAACGCGATCGCGGCGCACCGCGCGATCTGCGCGCGGTTCCCGCAGGTGACTGCCTACGGCGGCTACCGCGCCGGCTCGTCGAACCACTCATCCGGGCGCGCGCTGGATGTGATGATCAGCGGCTCCACCGGGTCCGAGATCGCCGAGTGGGCGCGCGCCAACGCCTCCGCCCTCGGCATCACCGAGGTCATCCACGCGCAGCGCATCTGGACGACCCAGCGCGCCGGCGACGGCTGGCGCGGCATGTCCGACCGCGGGTCGGCCACCGCCAACCACTACGACCACGTCCACCTGTCGTTCCGCTGATACGGAGGCCCGGGACTCCCAGGCGGCGATGACCACCGGAGCGGCTGAGCAGATCGACGCTCATCGCCCACGGCTGCTACGTTCCCCGACGTGAGGATCCTGGTCACGGGGATGTCCGGCACCGTCGCGCCACGGTTCGCGGGCGCCGCCCGGGCGGCCGGACACGAGGTCACGCCGTGGTCGCGTGCGCAGGTCTCCCCCGACGATGGGGACGCGAGCCAGCACCTGCTCGACGAGCTGAGTCCCGAGGCGATCGTGCACATGGCGTTCGGGGCTGAGTCGTGGGCAGGGCAGCTCGCCGGCCACGCCCGGCGCGACGGCATCCCGTTCGTGTTCACCTCGACCACGATGGTCTTCGCTGCGCGCCCGAACGGCCCGTACACGATCTCGTCGCCGCGCACCGCGACCGATGAGTACGGCGCCTACAAGATCCGCTGCGAGGACGCGATCTGGTCGGCCAACCCGGATGCCATGATCGCCCGGCTGGGCTACCAGATCGATCCGGACGGCCGCGGGAACAACCTCGTCGCACACACAGACGCCCAGCAGGCCGCCGGCGGAACCGTGCGGGCGAGCCGGCGGTGGATCCCCGCGTGCGCCTTCCTGGACGACACCGCCACAGCGCTGCTGTCCCTGGTGGCGGACCCGCAGTCAGGCCTGCACCACCTCGACGCGAATGCCAGGACGGCCTGGAGCCATGCACGCATCCTGCACAGCCTCGCCGATGCCCTCGGCCGGTCGTGGGAGGTGGTCGAGACCGACGAGCCCGACCACGACCAGCGCCTCACCGACTCACCACGGATCGCCGGCCTGGACACGCGGCTCACCTGACAGGATGAGCCGGTGCTCGTCCTCCTGCCGCCCAGCGAGGGAAAGACCGTCCCCACGCAGGGACCACCGCTCGACCTCGCAGCCCTGTCGCTCCCCGCGCTCAACCCCGCGCGTCGGAAGGCGCTCAGCTCACTGGTGGGCCTGTGCCGATCCGACCCCGCGCACGCACGTGCGGTCCTGGGGCTCAGTGTCGGGCAGGCGACGGAGGTGCAGCGCAACCGGGCCATCAGGAAGGCCCCGACCGCGCCCGCCTGGCAGGTGTACACCGGCGTCCTCTTCACCGCCGTGGACATGGGCGCCGCAGCCCCCGCGACGCGGGCGCTCCTGACCGACTGGGTGCTCGTGTGGTCCGGCCTGTGGGGCGCGGTGCGCCTGACGGACCCCATCCCCGCGTACCGGCTGTCCGGCGGTGTGACGCTGCCCGGCCCCGGGCGGCTCGCGGCGTTCTGGCGGGAGCCGCTGCGCCGGGCACTGGCCCAGCCTGCGCGGGACGGGCTCATCGTCGACCTGCGATCAGCCACCTACGCCGCGAGCTGGACCGGCCCACCCGAGCGCACGGCCGTGGTCCGGGTCATCCACGATCAGGGGGACCGCCGCACGGTCGCCAGCCATTTCAACAAGGCGACGAAGGGCCGGCTGCTGCGGGCGCTCGCGGAGTCGGGTGCCGATCCGCAGACCGTCGACGAGCTCGTCGACGCGATCCGGGTCGTGGGATACCGAGTCGAACCCATCATCGAATCGGGGAGCGGGACCCTGAAGCCCCGCACGCTCGACGTCGTCGTCGAGGCGCTCTGAGGCGAGCCCCGACGGCGGGGCAGCCTGCACCCCTGCTGACCTCGAACTAGCCGACGTGGTGCACGCCGCGCCGGTAGGCCGGGGTCGCGATGGCCAGGACGAGCGTGGCCGCGAGGAGCGAACCGAGGATGACCAGCGCCAGTGCCACGGCATCGCCGCCGAGTATCCCGACCAAGGGGCTGACCAGCCCTGCGACGCCGGCCTGGGTGGCACCGATCACGGCGGCTGCCGTGCCTGCGCGCTCGCCGTGGCGCCCGAGGGCGATCGCTGAGGCGTTGCCGGCGATGAACCCGATCAGGAACAGGATCACCCACAGGGCTGCCAGGATCCCGACCACTCCCCCGACGCCGCTGACGGCGAACACCAGCAGGGCGCCCGCTGCCACCAGGGTGAGGGGCAGTGCGACGCGCACGATCCGCATGGGGGCCACCCGGTGCACGATGGCGGCATTGACCTGGGAGCCGGCAACCAGGCCCAGGCCGTTGACCGCGAAGACGAGGGCGAACTGCTGTGCGGTGAGGCCGTAGTCGACCTGGAGCACGAACGGCGAGCCGACCACGTAGCTGATGAGCGCCCCCATGGTCAGGCCCGGGATGACGGCGAGTGCGAGGAAGTGCCTGTCGCCCAACAGTGCGCGGTAGCCGCGCAGGGCGCCCCCCACGCCAGCCGTCGTCCGCCGAGCGGGCGGGAGCGTCTCAGGGAGCCAGCGCCAGACAGCCAGGCCGAGGGCGAGGCCGAAGGCCGCCAGGACGCCGAACACCGCCCGCCAGCCGGCGACGCCTGCGATGAGGCCACCCACCGTGGGCGCGAAGAGCGGGGCCACACCGATGACGAGCATGAGTCGGGAGATCACCCGGGCGGCCGGACCGCCGGTGAGGCGGTCGCGGATGACGGCCATCGCGGTGATGCCCGCGGCGGAGTTCCCGACGCCCTGGACGAATCGCAGCGCGATGAGCATGCCGATCGTGGGAGCCAGCATGCACAGCAGCGACGCGACGACGTGCAGGGCGATGCCGACCAGAGCCGGGCGGCGGCGGCCGAAGCGGTCTGACATCGGCCCCACGATGAGCTGTCCGAGTGCAGCGCCGAGGAGGACCGCGGAGATGGTCAGCTGGACAGCCGCATCGGAGCTTCCGAGCTCGGCGGCTACGGTGGGCAGGGACGGCAGGTAGATGTCGACGGTGACCGCGCCCAGCGCCGCCATGGCACCGAGCAGGCCCACGAAGGCAGGTCGGAACGGCCGGCTCGTCGCCGCCGAGGACGGTGCGACCCGATCCTGCAGCGCCGCTCCGTCCGACTCAGCGGGCGAGACGCCGGTGAGCGCGCGCGCCATCCGTCGCCCTGGCCACGACTCCTCCTCGCATCTCACGCGCTCATCAACCCGATCTGCGACCGGGGCTGCCGGGAAACAGAAGAACCCAAACCTCGACGACCTCACTGCGGACCCCTGCGGAGGGTCAGCCGAGTCGGGTGAGATTTGGGTTTTGCCTGCGTGGCAGTGACAAGCCCGAATTCCATCGGTCGCCGGGACGACCTCAACGCGCCCATCCTACCCCGTCGATCACCGTCCAAACCTGGGGCTTGGGCCGCCCCCGCCGGGCCGATCGGGACCGTGTGCAGGCCGGCAGCGGCGGGTCAGGCCCCGAACTGCACGGAACCCGTGAAGCTGACCATCCACTCGACGCCGAACCGGTCGGTGCAGCCACCGAACCACTCGGCCCACTCGGTCGGCGCCGGCTCCATGGAGACCGTGCCCCCCTGGCTCAGGGCCGCGAACAGGCGCTGCGCCTCGGCTGCGTCATCAGCCTCCACGTGCAGGGAGAAGTTGTTGCCGCGGATGAGCTCCTGGCCGAGGGAGGCCAGCATGTCGGTGCCCATCATCATCGTGCCGTTGGGCAGCGTCAGACCGGCATTGGCAACCTTGTCGAGGTCCTCCTCGGGCAAGTCCCCCATCGACGACCCGAAGTCCCGGAACCGGGCGACGCCCAGTGACTGGCCGCCGAACACCTCGGCGTAGAACGCGAAGGCCTCCTCGGTGGTGCCGGCGAAGTTCAGGTACGGGGTCAACGCCTTCATCGGGAGCCTCCTCGAACGGGAAGCCGACCACGCTAGCAGCGCTCGGAGCCGGGGACCAGACCCGTGACCTGACGCGATCCCGCCGGTGGGCTGTACGTGCGCCATTCGGGTTCGAGGACTGCTCCGAGGGCGAGCGCTGCGCCACGGCTGGCGCTGTTGCTGGCGGCACCCCCGGTGCTGATCCGGGCGACGCCGTCGGCCCGCAGGGCCAGGATCATCGCCGCGACGATGGCCTGGCCGTTGCCGGTGCCCCTGTGCGCGGCCAGGACCGAGGCGAAGGTGATGTCCCACCAACCAGTTCCCTTGGGGGAGGCCAGGGCCACGCCGATCAGGTTCCCGTTGCGAGACCCGCCCCATGCCCGCGACCCGCTGGCGAGCATGGCGGCGTAGGCCTCGCTGGTCACGGCGTCGTGCCCGGTGGCCGGGTCCTGCGGGTGGTCAGGTCGGTGGGACCACGGTTCCCTGGGGGTGGGGCGCGACCCACCCGCTGGCGTCGCGGGTGATCCGGTAGTGGACGAAGTGGCGGACGGTGCCCTTGAGCTCCTGGGCCTCGATCGGGTGGTCGGCGGGCTCGTAGCCGACGGCCAGCACGACCGCGGTCGACCTCGGGTTGTCCTGCTCGACCTCCAGCACGACCGTGTCGAAGCCGCCGGCTGTCAGCGCCCACTGCGTGGCCAGGCGCAGTGCTCGTCGGGTGTTCCCACGCGACCGCCCCCACGGAGCGGTCCAGTAGCCGGCACCGATGCGGCGGACCTCGTGGTCGGCCTCCATCAGCCCCATGCATCCGAGCAGTTGACCCGAGGTGGGATCGGTCACGGCGAACTGGGCGCCGGTGCCGTCCGCCCACTGGCCGGGGGCACTGTCCACGAAACCCACCGCATGCTCACGCAGGTAGGGCACCGGGACCTGCGTGTAGTGCTGGATGGCCGGATCCTGGCACGCGACGAAGACCGCATCGACGTCCTCCGGACGCCATTGGCGCAGGAGAACGACACCGTCGGTCAAGGTCGGCTGCTCCGCCGGCCACGTCCCTCTCATGAGCCGTGAGCGTAGCGAGTCCAGCCACCCGACGTGCCCGCACCCGCGCCTGCCCATCGGCTGTGGCGATCCAGCCAGACCTGCGCTCGAAGGCGGCTCAGTTGATCCGGGAGTGGGTCTCGGGCGGCAGGGTAGGTTTCGGCCATGACGACCTTCGACACGGTGCGGATCGCAGCTGTGCAAGCCACGCCGGTCGTCCTCGACGCCGATGCCACGGTCGACAAGGCGATCATGCTGATGGACGAGGCTACCGATCGTGGCGCCAAGCTCGTGGTCTTCCCCGAGTGCTTCGTCTCGCTCTACCCGAGCGGCGCGTGGGCCGCGACGGCGACCTCCTGGTCCAGTGCGTACGACACGCTGTGGGAGCGGATGTGGGCCTCGAGCGTCGATGTCAACGGACCGCTCGTCAAGCGCCTGACCAAGGCGTGTGCCGAACGCGACGTCCACATCGCCATCGGTGTCAATGAGCGGGAGGATGGCCGGCCGGGCTCGTTGTACAACACGCTGCTGGTCATCGGACCCCAAGGGCTCCTGTCGCGCCATCGCAAGCTCATGCCGACCATGCACGAGAGACTCTTCCACGGCGTCGGCGCGGGCGACGATCTTCAGGTCGTCGACCTGCCCGGTGTTGGCCGGGTGGGCGGGCTCATCTGCTGGGAGAACCGGATGCCCCTGGCGCGCTGGCGCGTGTACGAGGGCGGCCCGCAGATCTGGCTGGCGCCGACTGCAGATGACAGCGACGGCTGGTTGGCGTCGATGCGCCACATCGCCATTGAGGCCGGCGCGTTCGTGGTCAGCGTTCCCCAGTTCATCCCCGCAACGGCCTTCCCGTCCGACTTCCCGGTCTCGATCCCCGAGGACGTCGAGGTGTTGGGCCGCGGCGGCGCGTGCATCGTCTCGCCCCGCGGCGAGGTCATCGCGGGGCCGCTGTATGACGAGGCTGGCATCGTGACTGCTGACTGCGACCTCCGCGAGGCCCTGCATGCCAAGCGCTACTTCGACGTTGCCGGCCACTACGGCAGATCCGACGTCCTGGCCTCGAGACCCACGAGCGAGATCCCACGGGCCATGTCCCCGCTCCGAGACACGGACGACGCACATCCCTGATCACTCAGGTGAGTTGTGGGCGGACGGGTGAAAGTGGTTGATCCGGGCACGCCGGGCGACGATCACTCCCCCACGTCCCACGTGTTCGACGAGAGGCCTTGACTCATGTCTGGTTCCACCTCCACCCTCGGCGGCCGGACGGCTGCCACGCTCGCGACCCTCGGGTTGATCGCCTTCGGATTGGCGCCCGTCGCGCTCGCAACGCCCCCGCCGTCCGGTGCGACGGCAGAGACGTGCAACGGCCTGCCGGTGACCATCTCGACGTCCGCCAGGAAGGTCCGCGGGACCAAGGGTGCCGATGTGATCAAGGTGACCGGGCCGGGCCGGCACACCGTGCTGGGCAGGGGCGGGGACGACACGATCTGCGGCTCACAGGGCGTGGACGTCGTCTTCGGCGGGACCGGGAACGACACGATCTTCGGGATGGAGGGGCGCGACCGCCTGCACGGCGGGTCGGGTGCTGATGACCTGAACGGCGGCAGCGGCAAGGACCACGAGTACGGCGACAGCGGCGACGACGACATGGTGGGCGGGACCGGAGACGACCGACTCGAGGGCGGGCGCGGCCAGGATGAGATCGACGGGGACGACGGGGACGACCGGGCGTACGGGCAGTCGGGCGACGACAGCGTGGCGGGTGGGCTGGGAGCCGACCTCGTGCGCGGAGGGTCGGGCGACGACGTGGTCGACGGTGAGGACGGCGACGACGACTGCTTCGGCGACCGGGGTGATGACTCCGTGGAGGTCGAGGACCAGGACCCGGACGACGACTCCGACGAGGACCGCGACGAGGGCCACCACGGGCCCGACAACGAGGACCTCAGCGACCACCACACCGACACGGACAATGACACCGAGGACGACGCCCACGACACGGACGACGACGACGACGACGATCACACCAGCACTGACGACTCGGTGCACTCCGCCTAGGGGACAAGCCCGCACCACCCGCCGTATGTCGCGGCCGCCCCAGCGCGGCATCTGGCTGGCGTAGGCTGTCAGCGTTCGGGGGTCGCGGGGGTTCTGCTGTCGCTCGTCGATTCCTCGGTTCAGTCGAGGGGGTTCGTCATATGAGTGTTCTTCGCTTCGGTGTGCTTGCTGGGGCCGTGGTGGTTGCCGCGGGCGTCGTCCCGACGCTGCCCGCGGGCGCCGCCTCGGTCCAAGCGTCGGTGTCCGACGTCAGGTCCAGTGGGGTCCGCTCCGCGCAGCGGGCATTGGTCGTCGAGTTGACCGACACGCATGGCCAGCGCTCCTCGGCAGCCGTTGAGGGCTTGCCGGGCCACGCGCCGAGGCGAGACCGGGGGGTGCTGCCCACGCCGGGCGGGCCGGCGGATGCCCCGGGAACGGCTGCGGTGTTCAGTGGGCCGATCGTGACCGGCACGTTCCGGGTCGCGGGTCTGACCTGGGACGCCGACGCGGAACTCGCACCGGGGACCGAGATCCACCTGCGGGTCCGGGAGAACGGGGTGTGGTCGGACTGGCTGGCCACCCCCGACGAGCAGGCCGCGGACAGCCGCGGCCGCCACGGCACCGCACCCTTCGTCACCGGGGGTGCCGACGCGGTGCAGGTCCACATCTCCGGCAACCCAGCCGACCTACCCAGCGGTCTCGACCTCGATGTCATCCAAGGGGGCGTCGAGCTGAACCCGGCTGGTGGCTCGACGTCGAGTGTGGCGCCGGCGGTGTTCGTCCAACCCGCGGTGGCACGCCAGGCGGTCGTCGCCTCGGTGGCGACGACCCCACTGCCGCAGCCCGTGATCGTGAACCGGGCCGGGTGGGGTGCCGACGAGTCGCTGCGCAAGGGTTGGGAAGCCACGGAAGATCAGCTGCGTGCCGCGGTGGTCCACCACACCGCCGGCACCAACTCCTACACCCAAGCCCAATCGGCCCAGATCGTGCGGGACATCTACTACTACCACGCGGTCACGAACGGGTGGGGTGACATCGGCTACAACTTCCTGGTCGACAAGTACGGGACCGTGTTCGAGGGCCGGTACGGGTCGATCGCAGCACCCGACGGGCTGATGCGGGTCGGGGCGCATGCCCAGGGCTACAACACGTACTCGATGGCCATCTCGGCGATGGGCGACTACTCGAACATCGCTGCCCAGCAGCTGATCCTGGACCGGATGCGCGACGTGATCGCGTGGCGGTTCAGCCGGACGCCGACCCTCGACATGGCGACCCAGGCGCTGTTCCCGGCCAACGCCTACCACCCGACCGACCGGTACCTTCCCCGGATCTTCGGGCACCGCGACGTCCTGGCCACGGTCTGCCCGGGCAACGACATCGAGAGCCGCATCCCGACCCTGATCACCGCGGTGAACACGGCCATGGGCGGCGCGGCCGCTGCCCAACACCGCACCCGTGGCCAACGCCGGGGCGGACAAGACGGTGCGGGCGGGATCAACCGTCACGCTGATCGGGAACCGCCACCGACGCCGACGGGGATCCGATGAGCAGCTACCTGTGGGCGCAGACCCCGACCCCGACCGTGACACTGAAGACGCCGACGACGGTGAAGGCGACGTTCACCGCACCCACACTGCCCAGGGGCACGACCTCCCTCGCACTGACGTTCACCTTCACGGTCACCGACACCAAGGGCGCGACCGGGACCGACACCGTCGTCGTGAAGGTGGTCAGGAAGTAGACCAAGCCCGGTGGGCGGGCAGCGCCTGCTCATCGGGGATCGCCTGCTTCGACGATCGGCGCCGTCCGTGGATCGTGTCGGGTCTCGTACATGCGGACCGCGACGACCAGTCCGGATGCGGCGGTGAGGACTGCGACGGCACTGATCGCGGTGCGGATGCCGTAGACGTCAGCAAGGATGCCGGCGAGCAGCGCGCCGATGGCGAACCCGCCGTCGCGCCAGAGCCGGTAGGTGCCGACCGCGCGGGCCCGCCACGCCGGGTGGGCGACGTCGCCGATCGAGGCCAGCAGTGTCGGGTACACCATCGCGGTCCCGGCGCCGAGCAGGACCGCGGCGAACGCCCACCAGGCGAACGAGCCAGCGGCGGCGGTGATCGCCAGGCCAACAGCCTGGACCCACATCCCGCCGGCGATGAACCACTTGCGGCCCCACCGGTCCGACAGCCCACCGGTCACGAGCTGGCCCAGTCCCCACACCAGGGGGTAGATCGCGGCGAGCAGGCCGATGCGCTCCAGGGAGAGCCCTGCGGAGACGAACAGGACCGGGAACAGGCCCCAGGCCAGGCCGTCGTTGAGGTTGTTGACCAGGCCGGCCTGGCTGGCTGAGGACAGGGCGGGTTCCTTGAACGAGGTCTGGGCGAAGACCTGCCCGTTGGTCAGGTGGTCACCCAGGTGGTCGTGGCGGCCGTCGGCCCGGGCGACGTGGCTCGCGGCCTCGAGTCGGGCGAACTCCCGGGTCTCGCGCACGAACAGTGTCGAGATCCCAAGTCCGAGGGCAGCGAACGCGATCCCCAGGAAGAAGGGGGCGGGGCGCAGCCCGTACGCGGCGGCCAGGTAGCCGGTGGCCAGCGCGGTCAGGGCCACCGCGACGTACCCGGCGGCCTCGTTGAACCCCATCGCCAGGCCCCGTCGAGCGGGTCCGACGAGGTCGATCTTCATGACGACGGTCGTCGACCAGGTCAGGCCCTGGCTGACCCCCAAGAGCAGGTTCGCGGCCACGATCCACGCCCACGACGGCGCCCAGATCAGCAGCAGCGGAACCGGCAGCGCCACGATCCACCCGGCGACCAGGACCGGCTTGCGCCCGAACCGATCCGACAGGGTGCCGGCGAAGTAGTTCGTGGCCGCCTTGGCCACCCCGAACGCGAGGATGTAGGTCAGGGCGACTGTGTAACCCGCGATCCCGAACACGTCGCTGGCCAGCAGCGGCAGGACGGTGCGCTCCTGGCCCAGCATCCCGCCGACCAGGGCGTTGACCGCGACCAGCAGGGAGAACTGGGCGACGTTCTGGCGCAACCCCAGCTGGATCGGGCGTGCCGGCCGGTGGCTCATGCGTCCATGCCGAACGTGCGCCCGGTCGCCGCGGCCCAGTCCGACGGGCCCGCGGTGAGCAGGGGGGCAGGCGACGACGTCGGCCACCTGCAGGGCAGGAAGCCGGCCGATCCGGGCTCGGCAGGGCCTTGGCGGTTCACGGCGGAGAGCCGGGAGAAGTACGGCGGGTACGTGCCCAGACTGCCCAGCAGGGTGGTGACGAACAGGTCCTCGTCCTCGATAGCCATCAGCGGGTTCGTCGCCTTCTCCCGCCCGATCGTGCTGGTGCGATCAGCCCCCGGCGGGGCCGAGCAGAACGACCCCGCACCATGCGTCGGGTACACCGGGGTGCCGTCCGGCAGAGCAGCCAGGCGGCGCAGCGACTGGAACTGCGCCCGCGCCAGCGGCTCGGTCAGCTCCGGGGACACCAGGTCCGTGCGCGCCGCCGCCCCCACGATCAACGATCCACCGGTGAACACCGCCAACGGTGTCCCGGCGTCCTCGAGGATGTAGGCGACGTGCTCGTCGGTGTGCCCCGGGGTGCCCCACGCCGCAGGGTCAACCCACCCAGATCCATGGTGTAGGCAGGGGTCCACCGCCACCTGTGCGGCGGTGGCCAGGGTGAGGGCTGCGGTGACGACCTGCTCGGTGGTGGTGTGCCTGCCCAGGGAGAGCCGGATCGCCCCGGCCGCGACGTCGTCGGGCACGCCCATCGCGACGAGGACCGCGGAGGGGTTGACCTCCCCGGTGTGGCAGGCCGAGCCGGTCGAGGCGGCCAGGCCCGGGCAGGCAGCGAGCACATCGAGCCCGCGTCGTCCGGGGATCGAGATGCTCAGGGTGTTGGGCAGGCCGTGGTCGGGGTCGCCCAGTCGGACCGCGTGCGGGATCCGGGAGCTCAGCAGCTCCCAGAGGTAGTCCCGCAGGCCACGGATCCGCTCGGGCTCTGTGGCCAGGCCGCCGGCGGCCAGGGCGCACGCGGCCCCGAGCCCCACGATGCTGGCCACGTTCTCCGTGCCGGGCCGGACCCCGTGCTCCTGCCCGGCGCCGACCAGGACTGGGGAGATCGGGGTGCCGCGCCGGACGTAGAGCGCGCCGACGCCCTTGGGGGCGTAGCACTTGTGCCCGGCGATGGACAGCAGGTCCACCCCGAGGTCGTCGACGTCGACGGGGATCTTGCCCACGGCCTGGGCGGCATCGGTGTGCACCACGGCGCCCCGCGTGTGCAGCGCCTCGGCGAGCTCGGCGATCGGCTGCAGCGTGCCGACCTCGTTCTGGGCCAGGATGACCGTGCCCAACCCGACCGGGGTGTCCCCGACGCCGGCCCCCGGGTCGACCCGGCCACCGCCGTCCACACCCAGGGTGGTGACGTTCCAGCCCGCCTCGGCGAGCAGTCGGACGGGCTGTGCCGTGGCTGGGTGCTCCACGGCGGAGGTCACGACGTGGCGGCGTTCCGCGGCCATCGTGGCGGCGGTTCCGCGGATGGCCAGGTTGTTGGACTCGGTGCCACCGGAGGTGAACACGATCTCGTCAGGGTGCGCACCGATCAGCGCAGCCACCTGTTCCCGGGCGGTGTCGACCGCCACCTTCGCGGCCCGACCGAACGGGTGGTCGCTGGACGGGTTCCCGAAGTGGGTGGTCAGGTACGGCCACATCGCCTCCGCGACCTCCGCGGCGATCGGGGTGGTCGCGTTGTGGTCCAGGTAGATCAGGTCCCCAATTCCCGCCTCGCCCGCGCGGTCCTGCATCAGAACGTCAGGATCTTGTCCGCGACCAGGGTGACCTGCGTCAGCTCGTCGAGGGTGGAGCGCATCGCGCCCTCGATCAGGTCCTCCTGGGTCAGGCCCCGGGCGTCCATGCACGTGCCGCAGACCAGGACCTTGCCCCCGCGGCGGATGACGTTGCCCAGCATCTTGTTGACGTTGTAGTACCCGTTCGGCGTGGTCTGACCGGACTTCGCCGCGCTGGCCGCGTCGCCCATCAGGAACACGGTCAGGTCATGGCCCTCGTCCATGCGCAGCATGTTGCCGGCCAGGCGCAGGCCGTTGTAGACCAGCTCGGTGCCGTAGGGGGGGTCGTTGAGGATGAACAGGGTTGCCATGCGTCGTACCTCTCGTTTCTCGGATGTGCGGATGGTGCTCGGTGCCCCGGCACTGTGGCCGGGAGGTCAGGAGGCGATCGGTCGCCCGGTGTCGCGCCACTGCGGGAAGCCGCCGGCCAGCCGGACCGCAGGATGGCCGGCTTCCCTCAGGCGGGCCACCGCGGTGGCGGCCATCACGCAGTAGGGGCCACGGCAGTAGGCCACGACGGTCGCATCGGCCGGCAGGGTCGCCATCCGGTCGGCCAGGTCGGCCACCGGGATGTTGATCGCACCCTCGACGTGGCCGGCGGCGAACTCGCTGGCCGGGCGGACGTCGACCAGGACGGCCCCACCTTCCCGGCTGAGCTGGTCGAACTGCTCGAAGGTGACCGGGCTGACCCCGTCGGCCTCACCGAAGAACGCCTCGGTGAGCGCCGACACGTCCGCGATCCGGTCCCGGGCAACACCGACCAACGACTGGTAGGCAGCCTCCACTCCCGGATCGGCGAGGCGGTAGATCCTGGACGTGCCCTCGACCCGACGCACGACCAATCCGGCCGCTGCCAGGATCTGCAGGTGCCGCGAGGTGTTCGCCACCGTGGAGTTGATCTGCCCAGCCAGCGACTCCACCGACCGCTCCCCCTGGGCCAGCACGTCGACGATCTCCACCCGCTTGGCATGACCGAACGCAGCGCCGATCCTCGCGAAGTGCCCGAACACCTCGTCCTTGTACTGCCGACCATCCATCACGACCCCTTGATCAAGTAATCCGTTGAATAGTAGCAGGGTCGCCGATAGAGCTATGACCTCGCGGGCCCTGAGGACCCGATGCGGGTGTAGGCGTATGCCCCCGGGGGTATAGTTGATCCATGACTGAGATGCGAACCCCCCTCTGGCTCTTCGACGGTGACTGCGGCCCCTGCGACCGAGCTGCGGCGAAGATCCGGACCCGGGTCGCCCCGCCGGCCGACGTACGCCCCTACCAGTCGGCGGATCTCGACGCCCTCGGCATCGGGCAGGCCGAGGTCCTCCGTGGCCCCGTTCTCGTCCGGACCGACGGCAGCCACGTGGTCGGCCCGCAGTCCGTCGCCGAGCTGCTGCGGATGTCCCGGCCGCCGTTCCGGCTGGCCGGCGCGCTCATGCTCGCCCCCGGGGTCCGCCACGCACTCGCGGTCATCGGGCCGCACATGTACCAGCGCCGGTACCACCTGCCCGGGGCCACGGCCGCCTGCCGGACCCCCGAACCCGTGCACACGGCGGGCTAGCGCGGGGGGTTCGGCCGCCGGCGCAGGTCGGACTGCAGGGTGTTGATCGCCGCCAGCGCGGAGGCCCGGACTGCCCCGAGGGCGTTCATGCGGGTGGCCCGGTCCGGGAGTCCGGACCTGGCCGCCGCCGGTGGTGCTGGTGCACAGTTGTTCGCGGCCGATCCGGGTGTCGAAGCACCCCATGAGCAGGTGCTTGCCGTCGGGTGACCACATGTCGACACAGCCCATCTCGGTGAGTAAGGTTAGCCTTTCCTACTACTAGAGCCGAGATGTGCCATGAGTACGCTCCTGATGAAGCACCAAGTCGCCGACTTCGACGCCTGGTTCGCCGGCTTCAACTCCCACGAGGGCCTGCGGACGAGCCACGGGGCGACCTCCCACCGCGTGTTCCAGGACGGCGACACGGTCGTGGTCTCGGTCGACTTCCCCGATGGGGCAAGCATCGCGGCATTCCGATCCGATCCGGCACTCGCTGAGGCCATGCAGGAGGCTGGTGTCATCAGCGTCCCCGAGGTCGACATCCTCACGGAAGTGGACACACGCACCTACTGACCCGAGGCGTACGCGCTGTGCAGCTTCACATCGCCCGTCACCGTTCAGATTCGCAAGGGCAGGGCTGACGGTTCAGGATCGACCTCCGCGTGACCAGGAAGTCCCAGTTGGTCGCGGACGAAGCCGATGCTGCGCGCCTCCTCGACGCTGGTCCGTCGGCCCAGGATCGGCCACGCCCGTGCGACCACCTCCGCCAGGTGGATCATCGCCTCCTTGAAGGCCTGTGCGATCTCGTGCTGTGGCATGTCATCGAGCACGCTCCGCGCCGCAGCGAACACCTCGTAGACGGGCAGCCCGGCAACCACCTGCACATCCAGGCGGTCCTTGATCTGGCCGGGGTCCCGGGAGATCCGCCCCATGACCTCCCGCACCAGCGCATCGTCGGCACTGCTGGCCCGTGTCCCGATCCCATCGACGATCCCCGCGAAGGCCCGGCGCTCGGCGGGGGCAAGCCTGCCGTCGGCGTATGCGACCACGAGGAACACGGCGAAGGGGACAGCAACAAGGACATCCCAGTCCGAATCACTCAGGGTGCCGTCGTCGGCCATGCTGATCCCTCCCTGCGTCGCCACGGTCACGGGACCAGCGCCGGGACCGGCCCCCGAAGTGCCAGCACGAGACGGCCGTGCCGGGCCAGTGCGCCATCAGGAACCGTCACGACCTCGATGCCGCGGGCCAGGGCGGCCTCGATGAGCTCGTCGACTGCGTCGTCCAGGACGCCGAGCTCTTCGGGATCCTCCACGAGATCGAGGCCGTCCTCGGACAGGCGGGCCGCGGCCTCGTGGGTGTGCTCGACCACGAGCAGGTCCGGGTCGGATCGGTCGATCGCCTCCCAGGCCGCTGGCAGTCCGGCGACGGCTCGTCCGTGGGCCAGTCTCACGGCCACGGTGTCCAGGGCCGCGGCGGCCCGGTCGCGGATGTGCTCGGCGAGCGCGGCCCGCCCAGCCAGTTCGAGGTCGGCCACGGGAGTGTTCCCGTTGCCGGTTCGCACGACGGCGGCGATCCGCCGGACGGGGGCCAGGCTCAGGTACTCCGCTGCCGTGCGTTCACTGGCGACCAGGACCACGGGAAGCTGGTACTCCTCGATGCGCGCAGCCAGCCTGGAGTCGACGTCGCGGAGGAAGGCCCGGGTGCGCTCCAGGCGCGCTCGGTCGCTGCTGCCGTTCGGGGCGGACGGTCGCCGGCCCTCGTCCGGGCGGATCATCGGGAAGTCGTGTCCGAGGATGGGGCGGGTGTAGCGCTGGCCGTAGTGCAGCAGTCGCGCCGCCCGGCCATCGATGACCAGGGTCAGGAAGGCCGGGTCCTCCGCGGCCGAGCGGACCAGGTCCCGGGTGGCGAAGGTGGGGTCCAGCACGACCCGGTCGCGGGGGGCGACCCGCAGGTGCAGCAGGTGCGCGCCCTGAGGGCTGGCCAGGATCGCCAGCCCGCGATCGGTCGGTCCGGTCAGGGCCTGGGCGATCGTGGCGGCCAGCGCTGCCCGGGTCTGGGCGGCGGCCTGAAGGTCCGGCTCCCCGTCCAGTCGTCGCAGGGCGTCCAGGGTCAAGCCCTGCAACGTGGCGCGATCGCCGGGCAGCATCACCTCGGCCGGGGTCGTCCTCATCAGGATGGACAGGCACATCGGGATGCCTCTCCGCGGCCAGTCGGGCCACGTCCGCCGCGGTGGGCAACCGTAGCGGGGGCAGGGCTGTGGTCGGGAGATCGAATGGGGACATGGCTCCTCCGGCGTCGGGTGCCGGAGGTCTTCCCCAGCCGCCGCAGCGACTCCCAGGGCCGGTCCGATGTCGGATCGGACGTGCTGACGACCGCCGGGTGGGTGGGGTACTCCCCTCCTTGGTGAAGAACATAACATGCATTGGACATCATGCAAAAGGCGTGGGTCTCGGTTGCCACGGTGTACATCCGAGGTGATTGATGCACTGCACTTCGTGACTGCGAAGCCTGAAGGAGAGCCGAGCGTGCCCACCCCGCCCCTGCCTGCTCTGGGCCACCACGTCCCAGCGGGCAGGGGCACCGGGGGCTAGCGTGTGGCTCATGAACCCCTCACCGGCGCGTACCCCCGCGCAGCCCTCCCCCAGCGGCACCGCACCGGTTGATCCGGGACGCCTGGCCGGACTGCGCCGGTACAACATCGTCGTGGGCCTGATCCTGCTCGCCCAAGCGGTGGCGGTGGTCGCCCTCGCCAACGACTTCACCCTGCCGGTCACCGCGTCGTACCTCGAGGGGCCGCCCGGAACCACGCCCGGGGATCCGGTGACGTTGCTCAACACCCCGATCGGGCTGGCGGTCGCCGGGTTCCTGGCCCTGTCCGGCGTGGCACTGCTGATCGTGGCCACCGTCTGGTCCCGCGGGTACGCCGCGGACCTGGCCCTGCAGCGCAACCGGGCCCGCTGGGTCGAGTACTCGCTGACCTCATCGATGATGATCGTGCTCATCGCCCAGATCACCGGACTCACCGACGTCGGCGCCTTGGCGGCGATCTTCGCGGTGAACGCGGCGATGATCCTCTTCGGCTGGCTGCAAGAGGCCTACGAGCACCCCGGTGGCGCGTTCCTGCCGTTCATCTTCGGGTCCATGACCGGGATCGTCCCGTGGTTGATCATCGCGTTCTTCGTGATCGCCCCCGGGTCCACCTCCTCGGCCGAACCCCCGGGGTTCGTGTACGGGATCATCGTGTCGCTGTTCCTGTTCTTCAACGTGTTCGCCCTCAACCAGTACCTGCAGTACAAGCAGGTCGGGCGCTGGGCGGACTACCTCGTTGGCGAGCGCGCGTACATCACCCTGAGCCTGGTGGCCAAGTCCCTGCTGGCCTGGCAGGTCTTCGCCGGCACCCTCGCCGGCTGACCGCCCCCTCGCACCTCCCGCACCACCGCGAGACGCGTTCGGGCGGCTGGTCAATCGCGGTCCCGTGCGGATTCCAGCACCACATCGGACAATTGGGGTATGAACCCGAACTCCACCACGAGTCCGAAGCCGCCACACCCATCGCGTTCCACGCGCACCCTTCGGCTTCGTGTGGCCGGGGCGGCGGTCGGATCCGTCCTGGTGCTCGGTGGCTGCGGGGCGGCCGAGCGCGCCCAGCAGCAGGTCGAGCAGGCCGTCGACGCCGTCGGGGAGTCCGCAGCGGCGCAGGCCGAGAGCCTGCTCGACGAAGCAGCTGAGCACCCTGCCGGGCGCGCAGGCGCAGGTCTCGGCGCAGAACCGCGCCGCATTCGCCGAGCTGCGCACCGACCTCGAGCAGGTCAACGCGCAGGCCCTGGACCTGCTCGCCGCGCCGCAGGACATCAGCGCGGCTGCGCTACAACCGCTGCAGGAGCAACTCGCCGCATTGCAGGCCTCGGTGCAGCAGCGGGCCGCGGAACTGACCGGCATCTCCGTCGAGGAGCAGCAGGCATGGGCCGACCTGGCCCAATCGGTGCAGGCCACCGCCGACCAGGTCGGGTTCCTGGCCGGTCTGCTCGGCTGACAGCGACCGGGCGCACACCGGTGGGCTTACGCGCGGCATTCAGAGCCGAAACGGCCCGGTCCCCGCGTCCGGGTTCCGGGCCATTCCTCCCACTGCGTGGGGCCTTTCGCTGGTCGGGCTGGCGGGATTCGAACCCACGACCCCTTGACCCCCAGTCAAGTGCGCTACCAAGCTGCGCTACAGCCCGAACTCCCCTCGCGGGGCCCCGCAAGGATAGCCCAGCAGAGGACCGACCCGAAATCGCACCCCGCGAGCTGGGTTGCGCGTGCTCTGCCCGACACGGCGTTGCGCTGCGCCTCGGACGGCAGACCGGCGCAGATGCAACGTACGCGTGTCAGGGGGCGCCCCAGGTCGGGACCATCGGCCATCCCGCCGCGCGCCCCCACCTCCTAGCGTGGGGTGCAGCGCCGAACGCCGGCGCCGAGCTGCCAGGGAGCAACCACGCATGACACGCACAAAGGATGCCGCCACCGAGTTCCTCGCGCAGAAGCGAGTCGCCGTCACCGGGGTCTCGGCCAACCCCAAGGGCCACGGCAGCAATGCCGTCTACGTCCGCATGCGAGAACGTGGATACGAGGTGTTCGCCGTCAACCCCAACGAACCGGTCGCGGAGGGGGATCCCACGTACCCGAACCTGGCCTCGATCCCCGGCGGGGTCGACGCGGTCGTGATCGGGACCCGCCCCGAGCGCGCCGAGGCCACGATGCGCGAGGCCATCGACCTGGGCATCACCCGGGTCTGGATGCACCGGTCCTTCGGCGCCGGCAGCGTGTCGGAGCCCGCCACTGAGCTGGGTCGGGCGAACGGCGTGACGGTCATCGACGGCGGCTGCCCGCTCATGTACGGGCCCACCTCCGACGGTGGTCACCGCGTGATGTGCAGGCTGTTCACCCTGTTCGGCAAGGTCCCCAAGGAGGTCTGAGCCGATGCGCTGATCGGCCGCAGCGTCAGCCGCGACGTCAGCCCTGGCGTCCCGAGCCGCGCTTCTCCCGGATCCGCAGGTTGATCCGGATCGGCGTGCCGACGAAGCCGAACTCCTCGCGCAGGCGCCGCTCCACGAAGCGTCGGTAGCCGGCCTCGAGGAAGCCGGTGGTGAACAGGACGAACGTCGGGGGCCGGGTCGCCGCCTGGGTGCCGAAGAGGATGCGCGGCTGCTTGCCGCCACGCAGCGGGTGCGGGTGCGCAGCCACCAGCTCCTTGAGGAACTGGTTGAGCCGTCCGGTCGACACCCGGGTCTCCCAACCGGCGATGGCCGCATCGAGCGCCGGGACGAGCTTGTCCACCGAGCGCCCCGTCAGCGCCGAGACATTGACCCGCGGGGCCCATGCGATCGGGGCCAGGTCGCGCTCGATCTCGCGCTCGAGGTAGCGGCGGCGCTCCTCGTCGACCAGGTCCCACTTGTTGATCGCCAGCACCAGCGCACGGCCGGCCTCGACCACCATCGACGTGATCCGCAGGTCCTGCTCGCTCATCGGCTCGCCACCGTCGACGAGCACCACCGCCACCTCGGCCTTCTCGAGTGCGGCGTGCGTGCGCAGGGAGGCGTAGTACTCGTGCCCGCTGGCCACCCGGACCCGGCGGCGGATGCCGGCGGTGTCGACGAACAGCCACTCGCGGTCGCGCAGGATCACGATCTCGTCGACCGGGTCGACGGTGGTCCCGGCGACCTCGGAGACGACGGCCCTGTCCTGTCCCGCCAGCTTGTTGAGCAGCGAGGACTTGCCCACGTTCGGCTTGCCGACCAGCGCCACGCGCCGGGGGCCGGTGTCGTGCGACCGACCGCTGCCCTGCTCGGGCAGGACCTCCAGGACCGCGTCCAGCAGGTCACCGCTGCCCCGCCCGTGCAGTGCCGACACCGGGTAGGGCTGCCCGAGGCCGAGCGACCACAGCATCGCCGCGTCGGCCTCGGCACGCTCGTCGTCGACCTTGTTCGCCGCCAGCACCACGGGCTTGCCCGCGCGCCGCAGGACCTTGATGACCGCCTCCTCGGCGTCCGTGGCCCCGACCGTCGCGTCGACGACGAGGATGACCACGTCGGCGATCGCCACCGCGCGCTCGGCCTGGTCGGAGATCCGGGCCGCGAGCCCACTGGCGTCCGGATCCCAGCCGCCGGTGTCGAGCAGGACGAAGCGACGCCCCGACCAGTCGGCGTCATAGGCGACCCGATCGCGCGTCACCCCCGGGATGTCCTGCACGACCGCCTCACGGCGACCGAGGATCCGGTTGACGAGCGTGGACTTGCCGACGTTGGGCCGCCCGATGATCGCGACCACCGGCAGGGCGTGCCCGCCGGCCTCGGCCAGGTCGTCCTCGTCGAGCTCGACCCCGAACTCCTCGGCAGCCGCCGCGAGTGCCGCGCGCTCAGCCTCCTCGTCGAACTCCCAGGCGGCCTCGTCGACCACGAAGGTGCCGTCGGCGGCGGTCGGGTCGACGTCGCCGAGCGACACCCACTCCCCGGATTCGGGGTCGGATGCGTCCTGGCTCGGCGTGTCACTCATGCCCCAAGGGTAGTTGAGCAAACGACCCCCGCCTCGCCCGTCGCGTGGGCCCGGACCCCGGCCCGGCGCGCAGACCCTCCACGTCGGTACAGACCCTCCCGTCCGGCGCGGAGGGTCTGTACCTCTCCGGAGGGTCTGCGTGGGTGGGTGGGGCGCTGCGCGGGTGGGGCGCTCAGGTGGGGTGGGGTGGGGTGGGGTGGGTGGTGGGCGCTCAGCTCGCCGCGCAGGCCTCCTGCGACGATCGCCACGATCGTGGCGATGACCTCGTCGAGGGTCAGGTACGTCCCGTCGACCTGGACCGCGCCGTCCGCGCGACGCAGCGGGGCCACGGCCCGCCCGGAGTCGATCGCGTCGCGCTCGGCCAGCGAGGCGGCGGTCGCGGCGATGTCGCCCGCGGCCGGGGCGGCCTCACCCGCGCGCCCGGCATCCTCCAGCGCCCGACGGGCGGCACGGGCCTCGGCATCGGCGGTGAGGAAGATCTTGGCGGTGGCATCGGGCAGGACGACCGTCCCGATGTCCCGGCCCTCGACCACGATCCCCCGACCCCCGGCGAGCGCCGTCGCGACCACAGCGCGCTGCAGCTCGACCAGCCGCGCCCGGACCTCGGGCACGGCCGCCACCGGACTCACGGCCCCGGTCACGGCCTCCCCGCGGATCGGCTCACTGACGTCGACGCCGTCCACGGCGATCGTCGGGGCCTCGGGGTCCGTGGTGGAGCGCAGCACCGGCCCGTGAGCCAGCGCGGCGACGGCCGCGGGATCGGCGATGTCCACCCCGCGGTCGAGCATGTACCAGGCCATCGCCCGGTACATCGCCCCGGTGTCCAGGTAGTCCAGGCCCAGCGCGCGGGCCACGCCCCGGCTGGTGCTGGACTTGCCGCTGCCTGAGGGTCCATCGATGGCCACGACTGCACGACTGGGGTCCACGACGCCACACCCTAGCGCCCGGGCCTGCGGTCAGGCCCGCACGTCCCAGCCCTGGGCACCCAGCGCGTGCGCCAGGGGCACGGCCGACACCTCGCCGACGGTGATCTCCACGACGCCCGTGGGCCGGCCGAGCACATGCTCGATACGGACGTCCTCCACCGAGTAGCCGGCCTCGGCCACGGCCGCGAACAGGCGACCGAGCTCGCCTGGCTGGTCGGGTACCGCAACGGGCACGATCGCCGTGGGCGAGGGGCGCGCGCCGTGCTTGCCCGGCACCCGGTCGCGGCCGGCGTTGCCCCGGCGCAGCGCCTCGACGAGGACGTCCTCACCGCCCTGGTCGATGCTGCCCAGCGCGTGCAGCAGGGAGTCCAGGTCGGCCCGGAGGGCGCCCAGCACCGCGGCGACGGGCGTCGCGTTGGCCGACAGGATCTCGACCCACAGGTCGGGGTCCGAGGCGGCGATCCGGGTCATGTCCCGCAGGCCCTGCCCGGCGATCGAGACCACGGTGTCCGAGGAGTCCAGCAGCCGGGCGGCCAGCAGGGAGGACAGGATCTGCGGGGTGTGCGAGACCACGGCCACGGCGCGGTCGTGCTCTGCGGCGGGCATCAGGATCGGCAGGGCACGTGCCGCCAGGGCCAGCTCCTGCACGGCGTCGATGGCGGCCTCGTCCGCAGCGGGGTGCGGGGTGATCACCCACGGCCGGTCATCGATGAGGTCCGCACGGGCAGCTGCCGGTCCAGAGACCTCGCGACCCGCCATGGGGTGGCCCCCGACGTACCGGGAGGCGTCCACGCCCGCCGCGACCAGCGCCCGATGGATCGGCACCTTCACCGAGGCGACATCGGTGACCACGGCGCCGGGGAACCCCCGCAATGCGTCGGCGACCACCGCGGCCGTGACCGCCGGCGGAACCGCGACCACCACCAGCGCCGGCTCGGCGGCGCGGCTCCCGGAGCGGCATCGACCGGGAGCGGCTGACCCGCGCCACGGGCCACGGCCACCGCGACGGCCTCCGGGTCCCGATCCGCCAGCCATACGACGACGTCACGGCGGCGCAGCGACAGTGCGAGGGACGTCCCGATGAGCCCGGTGCCCACGATCAGCACCGGCTGCGGAAGCCCGCTCACTGGGCCAGGTCCGTGCGCAGGGCCTCGGCCCCTCGCAGGTACACGTGCGTGACCTCGGCCCGGGGCAGGTCGCACTCGACATGGGCCATGACCCGCACCACCCGCTGCATGGCGCCGGCCACATCGATCTCCTGGGCGCAGATCAGCGGGACATCGCCGATGTCCAGCGCGCGGGCCGCCCCCGCCGGGAACGCGGACACCAGGTCCGGCGTCGCGGTGAACAGCACCGAGATCAGGTCATCGGTGCTCAGTGCGTTGCGCTCGAGCATCGCCGTGACCAGCTCGACCACGGCCTCGCGCATCTCCTCGGCGTCGTCGGCGCTCAGGTGCGTCGCGCCACGCACAGCTCGCACGGCCATCTCGCCTCCCCAGGATCGTCGGCGCCCAGCCTAACGGTCCCCGACGCGCCCCCGGCCGAGGCGCCCGGGGACACGGCCGGGGCTGCCTGGACCCGGGCCGCACGGGTACCGTGGATCCGGCGGCCGAGCGGGGTCGCCGCTGGCGGGTGGGAGGTCCTGATGCGAACCCTGGTGGACAAGCGCGTGCTCATCACCGGAGGCGCCTCCGGGATCGGCTACGCGATGGCGCAGCGCTTCGGCGCGCAGGGGGCCCGCCTGGTGCTCACCGACATCAATGAGCCCCAGCTGGCCCAGGCCGCGACACGCCTGCGCGACGCGGGCCGGGAGGTCGCGCAGTACCGACTCGATGTCACCGACCCCGAGGACGTGGCCCGCGCGCGGGACCGGATCAACGCCGACGGCGGCCCGATCGACGTCCTGGTCAACAACGCCGGCATCGTGTTCGGCGGCTACCTCCTGGACGTCCCTCTCGAGCAGCACCTGACCACGCTCAACGTGAACCTGCTGGGTCCGGTGATCCTCACGCACGCCTTCCTGCCGGACCTCATCGCGCGCCCCGACGCGCACCTGGTCACCATCGCGAGCCTGGCCGGCTACGGCGGCGCACCCGGCGGCTCGACCTACGGGGCGAGCAAGTGGGGCGTCATCGGCTTCTCCGAGTCCATCGAGCTGGAGCTGGCCAAGCAGGGCCACACGCACGTCCACGTCACGACGGTGTGCCCGGGAGTCGTGTCGACCGGCCTCTTCGAGGGCGCCCGGCCGTTGCGCCTGACGAGCATCCTGACCCCCGACGACGTCGCCGAGGCCGTGGTCCGGGGCGTGCTGCACGACCGCGGGTACGTGCGCACCCCGTGGCTGGTGAAGGTCGCCCCCGTGCTGCGCGGCGTCCTGCCCCACCGGACCTTCAACGCCGTCAACGCGTTCTTCGGCGGGACCACGACGATGGACGCCTGGACCGGACGGGGAACCGGGCGCGAGGAGACGACCGACTACAACCCCACCTCGGTGTAGAGCGAGCGCGCCTCGGGCCCGGAGAGCACGCGCACCGTGCCGGGGCGCTGCTGGCCCAGGACGATCGGGCCCACCCGGGTGCGCACCAGCGACAGCACCGGATGGCCCACGGCCTCGAACATCCGGCGCACGATGTGGTTGCGGCCCTCGTGCAGCACGATCTCGACCAGGACCTGGCCGGGCAGGCTCTGCACGACCTTGAACGAGTCCGCCCGGGCCGGGCCGTCGTCCAGCTCGACGCCCGTGGTCAGCTGCCGCCCGACCCCGCGCGGCAGGGGTGCCGCGAGGGTGGCGAGGTAGGTCTTGGCCACGCCGTAGGACGGGTGCGCCAACCGGTTGGCCAGCTCGCCGTCGTTGGTGAGCAGGATCAGGCCCTCGGTATCGGCGTCCAGGCGACCGACGTGGAACAGCCGCTCGGAGCGGTCGGCGACGAGGTCGCCCAGACAGGGACGCCCGCGATCGTCGGACATCGTCGAGAGCAGGCCGCGCGGCTTGTTGACCGCCACCACGACGGTCCCGGCCGCCGTCGGCACCCGCTGGCCGTCCACCCGGACGACCGCGGTCTGCGGATCGATGCGCATCCCCTGCTCGCGCACGACCCGGCCGTCGACCTCGACGCGGCCCTGGTCGATCAGGACCTCACAGGCGCGGCGACTGCCCAGCCCGGCCGCGGCCAGGACCTTCTGCAGGCGCACGCCCTCGGTCGCGGGATCCTCACGCGGGCTCATGGGAGGTCCACCAGGTCGCCGATCTCGGCGTACGTCGGGACGTGGTCGGCCAGCGGCGGCAGCTCGGCGAGGCTGGCGATGCCGAGCCTCTCCAGGAAGTACGGCGTCGTGCGCAGCATCGTGGCGTGCCCTCCGGGCTCCACCCCGGCCTCCTCGACCAGCCCGCGGGTGATCAGCGTGCGGACGACACCGTCGACGTTGACGCCGCGCACCGCGCTGATCCGACCCCGGGAGATCGGCTGCCGGTAGGCGATGATCGCCATCGTCTCCAGGGCAGCCTGGGTGAGTCGGGCCTGCTGCCCGTCGACGACGTACCGGCTGACGACCTCGGCGCAGTCACCGCGGGTGTAGAACCGCCACCCGCCGCCCACCTCGCGCAGGTCGAAGCCGCGGCCGTCCTCGGTGTACTGCGCGGACAGCCCGCGCACGACCGCCTCCACCTGATCCGCGGGACGCCGCACGATCGTGGCCAGCGTCAGGATGTCCATCGGCTCGTCGGCCAGCAGCAGGACGGCCTCGCAGGCGGCCTCGAGGGTCGGGGCGCCCAGGGCATCGGCGAGGAGGGCGTCGTCGCCACCCTCGTCGAGGGCGATGTCGGCCACCGCGCCCACATCGGACGCCGCGGACGCGTCGGACGCATCGTCGCGCGGCACGTCCGCCGGATCCCCTCCGGTGTCGTGCTCAGCCTGGTCGAGCTCGGTCACGGTTCCTCCTCGGATGGGGCATCCGTCGACTCGACGACGCCCTTGAACTCATCGGTGACCGCACGCTCGGCGATCTCAGCGGCCTCGGCGTCATCATCGGGCCCGACCCAGCGCACGGTCAGGTCACCCAGGGCTGCGGCCTGCTCGAAGGTGACCACGCCGTCCCGGTAGAGCTCCAGCAGCGCCAGGAAGCGCCCGACCACGACGAGCGTGGTGGGAGCGTCCTCGGTGAGCGCGCGGAAGGTGGAGACGCCGCGGCGACGCAACCGCTCCACGAGGATCGCCGCCTGCTCGCGCACGCTCACCGCCGGGGCATGGATGTGCGTGACCGAGACCCCGGGATCCGGTGGCCGCGGCTCGAAGGCCGCCTCCGCGATCGCGGCGAACTCGACCGGTCCCAGTCCCAGGAGGACCTCCGGCAGCAGCTCGGCCAGCCACGGCTCGAGGGCGGCCTCGCGCGGGCGCCGGGTCGCGGCATCCGTGAGCATCCCGTCGAGCAGTGCGGCGACCTCCTTGAACGCCCGGTACTGCAGGAGGCGGGCGAACAGCAGGTCCCGCGCCTCGAGCAGCGCGAGGTCCTCCTCGTCCTCGACAGACCCGTCCGGCAGGAGCCGCGCGGCCTTGAGGTCCAGGAGCGTGGCAGCGATCACCAGGAACGACGTGGCCTCGTCGAGGTCCCAGTCGACGCCCTGGGCGCGCACATGGGCGATGAAGTCGTCGGTGACCACGTGCAGGGCCAGCTCCGTGACCTCGATCCGGTGCCGGGCGATCAGGCTCAGCAGCAGGTCGAACGGGCCCTCGAACCCGCCCACCCGGACGGCGAAGGCCCTGGACCCGGCCTCCGTCGGGGCCTCGGCCCCGTCGACCTCCGGCGCCCCGGCCCCGAGCTCCTCGAGGTCCGGAGTTCCCGGTGCACCGACCTCCGGCGCCACGCCGACCCCGGGCATCACCAGCGCATCCCGCGGCTCATCCGAGCGCCAGCTGCTCGGCGCCCGGCTCGTCGCGGTCGGCACCGCCCTGGGCCGGATCCACGTCGCCGATGCTGTCCGGGTCGATGCGGGCAAGCACCTCGCGGGCGAGCTGACGGTAGCTCTCGGCCGGGGCGCTGGTGGGGGCGTACACGGTGATGGGCACGCCGGCCACCGAGGTCTCGGGGAACTTCACGGTCCGGCTGATCACGGTGTGGAACACGCGGTCCCCGAAGGCCTCGACCACCCGGCCGAGCACGTCCCGAGCGTGGACGGTCCGGTCGAACATGGTGGGCAGCACCCCGAGCAGCTCGAGGTCGGGGTTGGTCCGCTCCTGGATCTTGCGCACGGTGTCCTGCAGCAGTGCGACCCCGCGCAGGGAGAAGTACTCGCACTCCAGCGGGATCATCACCCACTGCGCGGCGGTCAGGGCGTTCACGGTGAGCAGCCCCAGCGAGGGCTGGCAGTCGATCAGGATCACGTCGTAGTCGTTGCGGACCGGGCGCAGCGCCCGCATCAGCGACTGCTCGCGCCCCACCTCGGAGACCAGCAGCAGCTCCGCGCCGGACAGGTCGATGTTGGCCGGCATCAGGTCCATCCCGGGCACGGCCGTGGGGCGGATCACCTCCCGCGCGGTGGCCTCGCCGGTGATCATGACGTCGTAGATGGTGTGCTCGAGGGTGTGCGGGTGGATCCCGACCCCAGCTCCGAGCGCCCCCTGCGGATCGAAGTCCACGAGCAGGACACGGCGGCCGTACTCGGCCAGCGCGGCACCCAGGTTGATGGTCGTGGTGGTCTTGCCGACGCCGCCCTTCTGGTTGCACAGGGCGATGATGTCCGCCGGCCCGGAGGTCGTGCGGGGTCCGGGCACGCCGAGCTCGGGGACCGGCCGACCGGTCGGGCCCAGCCCGTCGCCAGCCTTGCGTGCTGCCGCCATGCGCACCTCCTGCGGTGGTGAAGCGGCCCCAGCCTAATGGACCCACGCACGACCCCCCCCCCGATCGCTCCTCCCAGCCCCCCATGGCCCAGGCCCGATCGATCCGCCATCGCGCGGCTCGATCCCGGATCCATCCGTTCCTCGGACCGTCACTCGTCGGAAATCCGGATCGATCGTCTCCGGGGTTCGGCTCAGCCTCGGGCGCGGGGGTGGGCCAGGGCGTAGACCTCGCGCAGGTGCTCGACGGTGACCTTCGTGTACACCTGCGTGGTCGTGACCGATGCGTGGCCGAGCAGCTCCTGGACGACCCGGACGTCCGCGCCCCCGTCGAGGAGATGGGTGGCGAACGAGTGGCGCATCGTGTGCGGCGAGACCTCGGCGGTCACCCCCGCACGTTCGGCCGTCGTGCGCAGGATCGTCCACGCGCTCTGCCGCGAGAGCCGACCGCCCCGGGCGTTGAGGAACACGGCAGCCTGGGCGCTGACCACCAGGCCCGGACGGGCCCGCACCAGGTAGGCGGTCAACGCCTCCCGCGCCTTGCTCCCGATCGGGACGAGACGCTGCTTGCCGCCCTTGCCGTGCAGGTGCGCCACGCCGTTGTCGACGTCGAGGTCGTCGACGTCGAGGCCCACAGCCTCGCTGATGCGGGCGCCGGTGCCGTAGAGGAACTCCAGGAGTGCCCGGTCGCGCAGCCCGAGCGGCCCGGCGGCCACCCCACCGGTGCTGGTCAGGATCGCCTCCACCTCATCCACGGTCAGCGCCTTCGGCAACCGCCGGGCGGCGGACGGGGGCTTGACCTCGCGACCGGGGTCCGTGGCGCTGATCCCCTCCTGGACGGCGAACCGATGGAAGCCGCGCACCGCGACCAGCGTCCGGGCAGCGCTCGCAGCTGCCAGCGGCGGGTGCGCGGGGCTGCCCTGGCGCAACCATGCAAGGAAGTCACCGAGATCGGACTCCGTCACCTGGTCGGCCGCGGTGATCCCACGGCTCGCGCAGAACTCCAGGTACCGGCGCAGGTCGCGGCTGTAGGCGGCCAGGGAGTTGGGCGCCAGCCCGCGCTCGACTGTGAGGTGGTCGCGGTACACCTGTGCCGACCGGGCCAGCGGGCTGGGTCCGGTCACCATCCCTGCGGTCCTGGACTCGGGCACTAGGCGAGGACCGACTCCAGCGTCCGGTGCTCCAGGCCGAACTCCTCGGCGACCGCACCGTAGACGACCTGGCCCTCGTGCACGTTGAGCCCCAGGGCCAGCGGGTGGTCGTCGAGGCACGCCTGCTTCCAGCCCTTGTTGGCCAACTCAACGGCGTAGGGCAGGGTGACGTTGGTCAGGGCGTACGTCGAGGTGTGCGGGACCGCCCCGGGCATGTTGGCCACGCAGTAGAACACGGAATCGTGGACCGTGTAGGTCGGATCGGCGTGCGTGGTCGGCCGGGAGTCCTCGAAGCAGCCACCCTGGTCGATGGCGATGTCGACGAGCACCGAGCCCGGCTTCATCCGCGAGACCAGCTCGTTGCTGACCAGCTTCGGGGCCTTGGCCCCCGGGACCAGGACCGCGCCGATCACCAGGTCGGCATCGAGGCAGGCGCGCTCGACCTCGTAGCGGTTGGAGGCGATCGTCTGCATGTGGCCGTGGTAGATCGCGTCGGCCGCCCGCAGGCGGGCGATGTTCAGGTCGAGCAGCAGCACCTCGGCCTGCATGCCCAGGGCGATCGTGGCGGCGTTCATCCCCGCGACCCCGGCACCGAGCACGACGACCTTCGCCGCGTACACGCCGGACACCCCACCCATCAGGGTGCCGCGCCCGCCGTACGCGCGCATCAGCGCATGGGCGCCGACCTGCGGGGCGAGCCGCCCGGCCACCTCGGACATCGGCGCCAGCAGCGGCAGCGAGCGGTCGGGAAGCTCCACGGTCTCGTAGGCGATCGCGGTGATCCCGGACTCGATCAGGGCGTCCGTGCACTCCCGCGACGCTGCCAGGTGCAGGTAGGTGAACAGCGTCTGCCCGGCGCGCATCCGGTGGTACTCCTCGGCGATCGGCTCCTTGACCTTCAGGATCAGCTCACCGGCGGCCCACACCTCGTCGGCCGTGTCCAGGATCGTGGCACCGGCGGCGATGTACTCCTCGTTGGTGATCGAGGACCCGAGGCCCGCGTCCCGCTGGACGTAGACCTCGTGGTCATGCAGCCGGAGCTCGTTGACGCCGGCCGGCGTGATCGCGACCCGGAACTCGTTGTTCTTGACCTCGCTGGGGATGCCGACCTTCATCTGTGCCGTCCTCTCCTGACCACCGGATGCGAGCATGCCGTAGCGACAGGCCCGTGACAATCAGCGTCGCCCGTCTGCCTGTGTCGCGGATTCCTCACTTCTCAAGGGCTGAAAGTGCCAGAATCGCAGCAACAGCCGTGGCATTGGTGATGGATCCGTCGAGGCAGCGCTCGACTGCTTCGGAAATCGTAACCCAGAGCTGGGGCAGTTCGCGCTCCTCAGCCTCCCCCGTGTGCGGGCGCGAGTGCGGGTCCACGGTCAGCCCTGTGGCCCGGAAGATCGTGATCCGCTCGCTGGTCCCGCCGGGGCTCAGCGCCAGCTCGAGCAGCGGGCTCCAGTCGGTGGCCGTCACCCCGGCCTCCTCGGCCAGCTCGCGGCGGGCGCACTCGACCAGGTCCTCCCCCGGCTTGTCGAGCAGGCCGGCCGGGATCTCCCACATGTACGCCGCAACCGGGTGCCGGTACTGCCGGATGAGCAGCACCCGACCCTCGTCGTCCACCGCGGCGACCGCCACGGCCCCGGGGTGGCGCAGGACGTCGCGGACCACGACGTGGCCGTCGATGTCCACGGTCTCGGACCAGACCGACCACTTGGCGCCGGCGAAGCGGTGCTCCTCGGCCAGCACCGGGAAGCGGTGCAGCTCATCAGCCAGGGGCAGGTCGTGCTCCGTATCGCTCATCCCGCGGACCGTCGTGCGAGCGCCGCGCCGATCAGGCCCACGAAGAGCGGGTGTCCACGCGTCGGTCGCGACCGGAACTCCGGATGCGCCTGGGTGCCCACGTAGTACGGATGCACCTCGCGCGGGAGCTCGACGAACTCCACGAGGTGGCCGTCGGGAGAGGTCCCCGAGAACACCAGGCCGGCCTCGGCCAGGTGCGGCCGGTAGGCGTTGTTGACCTCGTAGCGGTGCCGGTGGCGCTCATCGACGTGCGTCGCGCCGTAGGCCTCGGCCACGACGCTGCCCTCGAGGAGCTGCGCCGGGTACAGCCCCAGGCGCATCGTGCCACCCATGTCGCGCTCCCCGCTGACGACGTCGACCTGGTCGGCCATCGTGGCCACGACCGGGTCCGGGGTCCCCTCGTCGAACTCCAGCGAGTTGGCCTGCGGCAGGCCGGCGAGGTTGCGGGCTGCCTCGATGACCATGCACTGCAGGCCCAGGCACAGGCCCAGCGTCGGCGTGCCGGACTCCCGAGCCCACCTCAGGGCCCCGAGCTTGCCCTCGATGCCGCGGACGCCGAACCCGCCGGGGACGCAGACGGCGTCGACCCCGCCGAGGGCCATCTCGGCCCCGGAGGGTGTCGCGCAGTCATCGGAGGCGACCCATCGGATGTTGACCCGCGAGTCGTTGGCGAAGCCGCCGGCACGCAGGGCCTCGGTCACCGAGAGGTAGGCGTCGGGGAGGTCGACGTACTTGCCCACGAGAGCCACCGTGACCTCGTGGGCCGGGGCGTGGACGCGCCGCAGGAGCTCGCCCCACTTGGTCCAGTCCACGTCGCGGAACGGCAGGCCCAGGCGGCGCACGACGTAGGCGTCGAGGCCCTCGGTGTGCAGGACCTTGGGGATGTCGTAGATCGAGGGGGCGTCGACGGCGGCCACCACGGCCTCGTCGTCGACGTCGCACATCAGCGAGACCTTGCGCTTGATCCCCTCGGGCACGGGGCGGTCGGCACGCAGGACGATCGCGTCGGGCTGCAGGCCGATCGAGCGCAGGGCCGCCACCGAGTGCTGGGTCGGCTTGGTCTTGAGCTCCCCGGAGGGGCCGATGTAGGGCAGCAGCGAGACGTGCAGGACGAATGTGTTGTCGCGACCGACCTCGTGGCGGATCTGGCGCACGGACTCCAGGAACGGCAGGCTCTCGATGTCGCCGACGGTGCCGCCCACCTCGGTGATGACCACGTCGACGCCGGGCTCGGCCATCTCGCGGATGCGCCGCTTGATCTCGTTGGTGATGTGCGGGATGACCTGGACGGTGTCGCCGAGGTACTCGCCGCGGCGCTCCTTGGCGATGACCGTGGAGTACACCTGCCCGGTGGTGACGTTCGCCGAGCCGTGCAGGTCGGTGTCGAGGAACCGCTCGTAGTGCCCGACGTCGAGGTCGGTCTCGGCACCGTCGTCGGTGACGAACACCTCGCCGTGCTGGAACGGGTTCATCGTCCCGGGATCGACGTTGAGGTAGGGATCCAGCTTCTGCATCGTCACCCGCAGGCCACGGGCCTTCAGCAGGCTGCCCAATGAGGAGGCCGTCAGGCCCTTCCCGAGGGAGGAGGCGACGCCTCCGGTCACGAACACATGCTTGGTCGTCTGAGGCGCACCCATGGGCCACCAGACTATCGCGCCCGACGCCCCGCTCGGACTATCCGCGCCGCGACGCGCTGCGCGCCAGATCCAGGAGCTCGCTGGCGTGGGCTCCGGCCGCCTCGCTGTCGGCCAGCCCGGCGAGCATCCGGGACAGCTCGCGCACCCGCTGCTCGCCCTCCACGACCTGGACCGACGACTCGGTCACCGACCCGTCGGAGTCCTTCGTGACCACCAGCTGCCGGTCGGCGAACGCCGCGACCTGTGCCAGGTGCGTCACGACGATGACCTGGGTCCGGGTGCTCAGCTGTTGCAGGCGCCGCCCCACCTCGATCGCCGCCGCCCCGCCGACACCGGCGTCCACCTCGTCGAAGACCATCGTGGGCACCGGGTCGGCACCGGCAAGGACGACCTGCACCGCGAGCATGACCCGGGAGAGCTCACCACCGGACGCTGCCTGCGCGATGGGGCGCAGCGGGGCGCCGGGGTTGGCCGCGAGCATCAGGGCGACGTCGTCGACGCCGGTCGCACGGAAGGCCACGGGGCCGGTGGGCGCATCTCCGGGGCTGGCGTCGCCTGGGTCTCCGCCGACCGCCGGCAGCACGAGGCCGTCTGGGTCCGGCGTCGTGGTGACGGTGAACGCCACCCTCGCACGGGGCATCGCCAGGGCCGCCAGCTCGGTGGCGACCTCGTCCGCGAAGCGCTGCGCGGCTGATCGGCGGGCGGCGCTGAGCTCGGCGCACAGCCCAGCGGCTCGGGTCCGCAGGTCCCGGGACTGTGCCTCGAGCGCCTCGATCCGGTCGTCCGCCCCGGCGAGCTGTGCCACCCGGGCAGCTGAGGTGGCCGACCACTGGAGCACCTCGGCGATGCTCGACCCGTACTTGCGGGTCAGCCGTGCGAGGTCCGCGCGCCGGTCCTGGATCGCGGCCAGCCGGCGCGGGTCTGCGTCGATGTCCTGTGCGTACGCCGACAGGTCCGCCGCCACATCCCCGAGCTGGGCCATCGCCGAGCGGATGGCCGCGGCGGGGGCCGCGAGCGCCGGGTCGTGGGCGGCCGCGGACTCCAGCGCGCGACGCGCGGCGCTGAGCAGGCCCATCACGTCCGACACCCCGTCGAGGTCGGCGTCGGAGGTGATCGCCTCGCGGGCGGTGTGCGCAGCCCCGACGAGATCCTCGGCGTTGGCGAGCCGATCGGCCTCGGCGGCGAGCAGCACGTCCTCGTCGGGCTGCGGGTCGATCCCCGCGATCTCGGCCAGCGAGAACTCCAGCAGGTCGAGCTCCCGGGCCCGCTCCCGCTCGGTCGCGCGCAGCTCGGCGAGTTCCCGGTCGAGGCTGCGCAGCTGGCCGTGCAGCTGGCCCACCCGCCGCGCGAGGTCCTGCGTGGCCTGTCCCGCATAGGCGTCGAGCAGCGCGAGCGCGCGAGCGCCGATCCGGGTCTGGTCGTGCTGGCCGTGGATGACCAGCAGCTGGCCCACGACGTCGGCCAGCACCGCGGTGGGCACTCCCCGGCCTCCCAGCACGCTGCGCCCTCGGGTGGCGATGATCCGGGCGGCCGTGAGCCCATCGTCGTCGAGGACGCCGCCCGCGTCGGTGACGATCGCGGCGACCGGGCCCTCCGGAGCGTCGAACCAGCCCTCGACCGCAGCCTGGGGCTCGCCAACCCGGATGAGCCCGGCATCCGCGCGACCGCCCGTGAGCAGGCCCAGCCCGCTGACCACCATGGTCTTGCCCGCCCCGGTCTCACCGGTGACGGCCGTGAACCCGGGCGCGAACCGGCACGTGGCCTCGGCGATGACCCCGAGCCCGGTGATCCGCAGCTCGTGGATCACGGGCGCCCCGTCACCGATCCACGCCACCCCTGGATCGGCAGGGCGAACTTGGCCACGAGCCGGTCGGTGAAGGGTGCGTCGCGCAGCCGGGCGAACGAGACCGGCTCCGGGTGCCGGCTGACCTCGATGCGGGCGTTGTGCGGCAGCGGGAACGAACGCCGGCCGTCGGCCCAGAGGACGCCCTGCTTCTCCGGGGCCACGCTCTCGATGACGATGCGCGTGGAGGGCGCCGTCACCAGCGGCCGGGCGAAGAGCGCATGCGCGCTCAAGGGGACCAGCAGCAGCGCCTCGACCTCCGGCCACACGATCGGTCCACCGGCGGAGAACGAGTAGGCGGTGGAGCCCGTGGGGGTCGCGCACACCACCCCGTCACACAGCCAGCGCGACAGCGGCCGGCCGTCGACCTCGACCATCAGGTCGAGCATCCGGTCCTCCGGCGCCTTCTCGATGGAGACCTCGTTCAGCGCCCATGTGTGCACGACCTCGACGCCGTCGTCGAGGATCCGGGCGTCGACGGTCATGCGTTCCTCGACGCGGTAGTCGCGGGCGACGACGGCCTGCACGACCTCCTGCAGGTCCTCCCGCTCCAGCTCGGCGAGGAAGCCGACGTGCCCGAGGTTCACCCCGAGCAGGGGGACGCCCGTCCCGCGGGCCCGTTCCGCTCCGCGGAGCACCGTCCCGTCGCCGCCGAGGACGACGACGAGCTCGCACCCGGCCGCCGCTGCGCCCTCGGGAAGCCGGTCGACCGGGATCACCCCGGGGACGTCGAGCACCTCCCACTCGTCGCGGGTGGCGGCCACGCCCATGCCCTGGTGCAGCAGCGCCTCCGCGGTCGCACGAGCTGCGGCGACGGCCTCCTCGCGCCGCGTGTTCGTGACCAGCAGGATCCGTCGATCATGCCTCGCGGCACCCTCCTGCGGCGCGGACCCGGTCACTGGGGACCCTCCTCGACTGCGCGGCGGACCTCCGCCGGATCGGGCGGGCCGGCATCAGCCCGCAGGTGCAGAAAGTACTCGACATTGCCGCTGGGACCCGGCAGCGGGCTGGCGACGACCCCCGCAGTCCCGAGCCCCACCTCCCACGCGGACCGGGCGACGTCGAGCACGGCGGACTCCCGCAGCGCGGGCTCGCGGACGACCCCACCGCTGCCGAGGGCCTCGCGCCCCACCTCGAACTGCGGCTTGACCATGAGCAGCAGGTCGGCGTCCTCAGCCACGATCCCGGCCAGCACACCGAGCACGAGGCGCAGCGAGATGAACGACAGGTCGGCCACCACGAGATCCGGGCGACAGGGCAGGTCCTCCAGGGTGAGCCCCCGGATGTTGGTCCGGTCCATCACGGTGACCCGCTCGTCGCTGCGCAGCGCCCACGCCAGCTGCCCGTAGCCGACGTCGACGGCAACCACATGGGCGGCCCCGCGGCGAAGGAGGACGTCGGTGAACCCGCCGGTCGAGGCCCCGGCATCCAGCACCCACCGCCCGGCCACCATCCGACCCGTCGGATCGAAGCGGTCCAGGGCCCCGATCAGCTTGTGCGCACCCCTGGAGACGTAGTCGGGACCGGCCGCGACCTCGATGACCACGAGCGCCGCGGCCTCCTCCACCTGGGTGGCGGGCTTCGTCGCCGTGGCCCCGGCCACGCGGACCCGCCCGTCGGCGACGAGCTGCTGGGCGTGCTCGCGGGACCTCGCCAGGCCGCGGCGGACCAGCTCGGCATCGAGCCGCCGTCGGGCCATGGGGGCTACGCCTGGCTGTCGGGATCGGACAGGACGCCGGCCAGGCGTCGGTGGATATCGGCGTACACCTCGACCTGCTCGGGCAGCGGCAGGGCGTCGACCTCGGCCAGACGGGACAGGGCGTCATCCACCCGGGGGTCTGCGGCTGTGGGGCGCGACTCCGGCGCGGTCATCCCGACGGGGGTGGTGGGCAGGGTCGCCGGGGTGGGGATCCCGGGGGACGAGAGGTCCGGGGAGCCAGTGCCCGGTGAGGCCTCGGCAGCCCGGCGGCTCGGCGCTCCGGACGGTCGGCGGACCGCTCGAGGTCGGTCACCCCGGACGGCTCGGGAGCGCCCAGATCTGGCTCGACGGCAGGGGATTCGCTCACCGATCCCCCCGAAGGTCCCCGATGTGGCGCTCGAGACGCTGGACCTGGTGGCGCAGTGCTCGCACCTCCGCCTCCGACACGAGGCCGAGACGCTCGACCACCCGGTCGATCTCGCCCTGGACGTGGGCGGAGAGGGCCCTGGGCGCGCGCGCGACGGAACCGACGAGCGTGGGTCGGTTGTCGGGGTCGTCCGCGGGCGCCTCGGGGTGGCCCCACGTGGTCACCCACAGGGCACCGGACTGCGCTGCCCCCACGACCTTGGCCGTCGTCGCCTGCGCGCTGCCCACGCCGATGGCGGTGTAGTCCCTGACGATGTCGATCACTGCGGCCCCTTCCCTCCCCGCAGGGTACCGCCCACGTGTCCGATCATCCGGTCGCGGCATGCCCCTGAGCCGGACCGTCACTGGTCACCCCGGCGTCGGAGACGCGCCGGGCTCAGCCTCATCGATCTCCTCGGACTCCTCGACCTCGTCGAAGGTGATCCCATCGAGCTCGCTGATCCGCTCCTCGGCATCGGTGGACCCCTCGGGATCGACCTCGGCCGCCCGCACGAACCACTCACGCGCCTCACGGACCCTGCCCACCTCGAGCAGGGCGTCGGCGTAGGCGTACCGGAGCCGGGCCAGCCACTCCCCCTGCGCGCGCGACTTGAGCGCCGGGACCTGCAGGGTGAGCACAGCCGCCTCGGCCTGCCCGAGATCGCGTCGCGCTCCAGCCGCCACGATGAGCAGCTCGACCTTCCCGGAGCGATCCAGCGTGCTTGCCTCCGGCGACGAGGCCAGTGCCAGGGCCCGCTCGGGACGCCCGAGGCCGCGCTCGCAATCGGCGATCATGGGCAGGTAGTCCGAGGAGCCGGAGATCCGCGCTGCGGCCTTCAGCTCGGTGAGGGCCGTGCCGTAGTCCCCGGCCGCGTAGGCAGCGACGCCGACGGCCTCGCGCACGATGGCCACCCTGCCGGCGCGCCGCGAGGCCGCCTTGGTGTGCGCCAACGCGAGCGCAGGGTCATCAGCCAGCAGGCGCGCTGCTGCTGCGAGGTGCAGGGCGACGATCTCCGCCAGGCCGTCGGGAAGCGTGCGCAGGGAGTTGAGGGTGACCCTGTCCAGCTCGGTGGGCTCCACACCCTCCGGGATCACCGGATCAGCGCCCGCGGACTCCCGAGGTGCTGGGCGGGAGTCCGGTCGCGATCCGCCCGAGTCCCGCGACCCGGTATCCCGACGCGGCGGGCGTTCCGCCCCACTGCGGCTCGGCGCACCGGTGCCCCGGGAGTCCCGGGCCGGGCGGCTCGACCGCTCGCCCGATGACGCGCCGCGGGATCCGCCCGCCGACGACCCACGATCGCTGCGGGGCGCGCTCGCGGACGGCCCACGATCGCTGCGGGGCGCGCTCGCGCTGCTGCGCGAGTCCCCGGGGCGCGACGATCGCGGACGATCGGAGCCGCTGCGTGAGTCCCCGGGCCGCGACGTCGGAGCCCGGTCCGAACGCGGAGCTCGGCCCCGGTCCTCCGACCGGCCACCACCGCTGCCGGTGCCGGTGCCGCTCGGACGCGCACCAGTGCCGGTACTCGACGAACCCGGCCGACCTCCGGTCGACTTCCCCGCCGCGGAGGAACCACCTGACCCAGAGGGCGGTCGACCCGAACCAGACGGCGGCCTCGAGCTGGCGGATGACCTGCTCGAGCTGGAGGGCGGCCTCGAGCTGGAGGCCGACCGGCTCGCGCTGGAGGGCGGCCTGCCGTCGGCGGACGACCGACTCGACCCGGAGGTCGGCCGAGAGCCGGACGAGGAACCCCCACCCGAACGTGGCTTGCCAGAGCTGGATGACCCAGGACGGGACCCCTTCGAGGCACCGCCCTTACCCGATCCCGCTGCACCACGGGAACCACTCGATGACCCTCGTGACCCTCCCGAGCCACCGGAGGAACTGCGAGGGGATCCCCCACTGGACTGCGCGTCACTCATGACCAACCCTCTCGACCGGGTCAGCCTACCGAGGTCTGGACCTCCGACGTCCCACTTCGTCGATCCGCACGAGAGACGGGGGTCCATTCCCATGGTCGCCGGCATCGATCGGCAGCCCACTCGGCGGCGACGCCACGGTCGACGAGGTCGTGGACCAGGCCGCAGACGCCGCCAAGGACGCCATCCGAGTCAAGAACGCCATCTCGTGGCGAACGCACGATGAACGCAAAAAGGGCCGCCCCAATGGGGCGGCCCTTTTTGAAAGAATGTCCGGCAGCGTCCTACTCTCCCACAAGGTCCCCCTTGCAGTACCATCGGCGCTGAGAGGCTTAGCTTCCGGGTTCGGAATGGGACCGGGCGTTTCCCTCTCGCTATGACTGCCGAAACTCTATTGAGATATGATCCCCGACCGTATCTCGGGAACCGCACAGTGGACGCAAACATTAGAAATGATTGTGAGTGGACAAGTCCTCGGCCTATTAGTACTGGTCAGCTGCACACGTTGCCGTGCTTCCACTTCCAGCCTATCAACCCAGTAGTCTACTGGGGGCCTTACCAGGTCAACCCTGTGGGAGTCCTCATCTTGAAGCGTGCTTCCCGCTTAGATGCTTTCAGCGGTTATCACTTCCGAACGTAGCCAACCAGCCGTGCCCTTGGCAGGACAACTGGCACACCAGAGGTTCGTCCATCCCGGTCCTCTCGTACTAGGGATAGCCCTTCTCAAGACTCCTGCGCGCGTGGCGGATAGGGACCGAACTGTCTCACGACGTTCTAAACCCAGCTCGCGTACCGCTTTAATGGGCGAACAGCCCAACCCTTGGGACCTACTCCAGCCCCAGGATGCGACGAGCCGACATCGAGGTGCCAAACCATGCCGTCGATATGGACTCTTGGGCAAGATCAGCCTGTTATCCCCGGGGTACCTTTTATCCGTTGAGCGACACCGCTTCCACATGCCGGTGCCGGATCACTAATCCCGACTTTCGTCCCTGCTCGACCCGTCGGTCTCACAGTCAAGCTCCCTTGTGCATTTACACTCGACACCTGATTGCCAACCAGGCTGAGGGAACCTTTGGGCGCCTCCGTTACATTTTAGGAGGCAACCGCCCCAGTTAAACTACCCACCAGGCACTGTCCCTGATCCAGATCATGGACCGAGGTTAGACATCCAATACGATCAGAGTGGTATTTCAACGTTGACTCCACCCGAACTGGCGTCCGAGCTTCACAGTCTCCCACCTATCCTACACAAACCGAATCGAACACCAATACCAAGCTATAGTAAAGGTCCCGGGGTCTTTCCGTCCTGCCACGCGTAACGAGCATCTTTACTCGTAGTGCAATTTCGCCGAGTTCATGGTTGAGACAGCGCGGAAGTCGTTACGCCATTCGTGCAGGTCGGAACTTACCCGACAAGGAATTTCGCTACCTTAGGATGGTTATAGTTACCACCGCCGTTTACTGGCGCTTAAGTTCTCAGCTTCGGCCCGAAGGCCTAACCGGTCCCCTTAACGTTCCAGCACCGGGCAGGCGTCAGTCCATATACGTCGTCTTGCGACTTTGCATGGACCTGTGTTTTTAGTAAACAGTCGCTTCCGCCTGGTCTCTGCGACCACTGCCAGCTTCGGGAGTAAATCCCTACACCGGCCTTGGTCCCCCTTCTCCCTAAGTTACGGGGGTATTTTGCCGAGTTCCTTAACCATGATTATCTCGATCGCCTTAGTATTCTCTACCTGACCACCTGTGTTGGTTTGGGGTACGGGCCGCCATAACACTCGCTAGAGGCTTTTCTTGACAGCATGGGATCACTGACTTCGCCTAATCGGCTCCCTGTCCCGTCTCAGGCACATGAGGTGCGGATTTGCCTACACCTCGCCCTACGCGGTTAGCCCGGGACTACCATCGCCCGGGATCAGCTGCCCTCCTGTGTCACCCCATCGCTTGCCTACTGCCACTCTGGTTCGCGCGCTCCACATCGCAGTCCGAAGACCGCTCCGCTTCAGGCACTTAGCATCGGTGGGTTCAGCATGGGCGTGTTAAAGCGGGTACGGGAATATCAACCCGTTGTCCATCGACTACGCCTGTCGGCCTCGTCTTAGGTCCCGACTTACCCAGGGCGGATTAGCCTGGCCCTGGAACCCTTGGTCATTCGGCGGACGGGTTTCTCACCCGTCTTTCGCTACTCATGCCTGCATTCTCACTCGTGTGGCGTCCACGGCTGGGTCACCCCGCCGCTTCGCTCGCCACACGACGCTCCCCTACCCATCCGTACAGCTGGACCCGAAGGCCGGCCTTATACGAATGTCACAACTTCGGCGGTATGCTTGAGCCCCGCTACATTGTCGGCGCGGAATCACTTGACCAGTGAGCTATTACGCACTCTTTCAAGGGTGGCTGCTTCTAAGCCAACCTCCTGGTTGTCTCTGCGACTCCACATCCTTTCCCACTTAGCATACGCTTGGGGGCCTTAGTTGGTGATCTGGGCTGTTTCCCTCTCGACTACGGAGCTTATCCCCCGCAGTCTCACTGCCGTGCTCTCACTTGCCGGCATT
>CAVQQP010000019.1:367500-570427 GCA_963714995.1 uncultured Actinomycetes bacterium
CGCTGGCCGGGCATCGATCGCGTTCGCCGACGGGACGGTGCTCCAGGTGGGACCCGGGGACATCGGGATCCTGCCCCCAGGAGCCGAGACCACGTGGACGGTCCACGAGGAGCTGCGCAAGGTGTACGTCATCAGGTCCGGAGCCTGAGGCGGCCGCCGGCCGCCCTTCCGCCACACGGCCGGGGCGGGTCTAGCCGAGCACCGGGACCGGGTTCGCCTGTGCCCAGCGCGACCACTGCACTGCCTGCACCCGCAGGTCCGCCAGCTGCTCGGCGACGCGCACCGGGGCGGTGCCGCCGAACCGGGACCTGGCGTCGAGCGCCGCCTGGGCGGTGAGCCGGTCGCGAACCTCGGGGGTGAGGTGCGCGGAGATCCCCGCGAGCTCCTCGTCGGTGAGGTCCCACAGCTCGACCCCGCGGACCTCGGCGGCACGCACGCACGCCCCGGAGATCTCGTGGGCGTCGCGGAACGGCACGCCACGCTGCACCAGCCACTCGGCGATCTCGGTGGCCAGGGCGAAGCCCTCGGGGGCGCTGGCGGCCATCCGGGCGGTGTCGAAGCGCAGGGTCGCCACGCTGCCGGCCATCGCCGGGAGCACCAGCAGGAGGGTCTCGACCGCGTCGAACGTCGGCTCCTTGTCCTCCTGCAGGTCGCGGTTGTAGGCGAAGGGCAGGCCCTTGAGGGTGGCCAGCAGGCCGGTGAGGTTGCCGATGAGGCGACCCGACTTGCCGCGGGCGAGCTCGGCGATGTCGGGGTTCTTCTTCTGCGGCATGATCGAGGAGCCGGTCGACCAGGCGTCGTCGAGGACGGCCCAGCCGAACTCGCGCGAGGCCCACAGGCAGATCTCCTCGCCGAGGCGCGACAGGTGCACCCCGACCATCGCTGCGACGAACAGGAACTCGGCCACGAAGTCGCGATCGCTCACCGCGTCGATGGAGTTGGCGATCGCGCCGGTGAAGCCGAGCTCGAGCGCGACGGCCTGGGGATCGAGCTCGAGCGCCGAGCCGGCCAGCGCCCCGGCGCCCAGCGGCGACAGCGCCGCCCGGACGTCCCAGTCGGCCAGCCGGTCGAGATCGCGGCCGAATGCGTGGGCGTGCTTGGCCAGCTCGTGGCCGAACGACACCGGCTGGGCGTGCTGCAGGTGCGTGAAGCCGGGCGCGGGACAGTGGATGTGCGCCTCGGCCTGGTCGGTGAGCGCGAGCACGAGGTCGACCAGCGCGGCGGCGATCGCACGGGACTGGTCACGCAGGTAGAGCCGCAGGTCGGTGGCCACCTGGTCGTTGCGGCTGCGCCCGGCGCGCAGCTTGCCGCCGACGGGGCCGAGCAGCTCGAGGAGCCCGCGCTCGATGGCGGTGTGGACGTCCTCGTCGTCCGGGGTCGCCATGAAGGTGCCTGCGGCCACCTGGGCCGCCAACGTGTCGAGGGCCGCCACGACCTGGGCGAGTTCGGCGTCATCGAGCAGCCCGGCCCGGTGCAGGACGCCGGCGTGAGCCCGCGTCTGCAGCAGGTCGTACGGCGCCAGGCGCCAGTCGAAGTGCACCGAGAGGCTCAGTGCCGTCATCTCCGGGGAGGGTCCGCCGGTGAACCGGCCGCCCCACAGCCGGGTCGGAGCCCCCGAGCTGGTCCCCGACCCAGCGGGCGGCTGCGTCACTCGACGCTCCGGCCGACGCGCAGGTCGCGGGCGGCGGCCATCTTCGAGGGCAGGCCCCAGAGCTCGATGAACCCCTTGGCCAGCGACTGGTCGAACGTGTCGCCGGTGTCGTAGGTCGCCATCCCGAAGTCGTACAGGGACTCGGGGGACCTGCGCCCGGTGACCGTGGCGCGGCCGCCGTGCAGGGTCATCCGGACCTCGCCGCTGACGGCCTCGTTCAGGTCGTCGAGGAAGCCGCTGAGGGCCCGTCGCAGCGGGGAGAACCACAGGCCGTCGTAGACCAGCTCGGTCCAGCGCTGGGAGACCCCACGGCCGTATCGGGCGAGGTCGCGCTCCACGGTGACCGCGGCCAGCTCCTGGTGGGCGGTGATCAGGGCGATCGCACCCGGGGCCTCGTAGACCTCGCGGCTCTTGATCCCGACGAGCCGGTCCTCGACCATGTCCAACCGGCCCACGCCCTGGGCGCCGGCCCGGTGGTTGAGCTCCTGGATGATCTCCAGCATCGACAGGGTCCGGCCGTCCAGGGCCACGGGGACACCGGCGGCGAACGTGATGACGACCTCGTCCGCGTCACGCTGCACCGTGGGGTCCTGGGTGTAGGCGTAGATGTCCTCGATCGGCCCGTTCCAGATGTCCTCGAGGAAGCCGGTCTCGACCGCGCGGCCCCACACGTTCTGGTCGATCGAGTACGGCGACTTCTTCGTCACGTCGATCGGCAGGTCGTGGGCCTCGGCGTACTCGATGGCCTTGTCGCGGGTCAACGCGAGGTCGCGCACGGGGGCGATGCAGGTCAGGTCAGGGGCGAGGTTGGTGATCCCCACCTCGAAGCGCACCTGGTCGTTGCCCTTGCCGGTGGACCCGTGGCTGACGACGGTGGCGCCGTGCGTGCGGGCGGTCGCGACGAGGTGCTTGACGATCGTGGGCCGGGAGAGCGCCGAGACCAGCGGGTAGCGGTCCATGTAGAGCGCGTCGGCCTTCAGGGCGGGCAGGCAGTAGTCGTCGGCGAACTCGGCGCGGGCGTCCACGACCTCGGACTCGACCGCCCCGCATGCCAGGGCGCGCTCGCGGATGACCTCGAGGTCCTCGCCGTCCTGGCCGACGTCGACCGCGCACGCGATCACCTCGGCCCCGGTCTGCTCGGCGATCCACCCGATCGCCACGGAGGTGTCCAGCCCACCCGAGTAGGCCAGTACGACGCGGTCAGCCATGGTCAGTTCTCCCTGTTGGTCCGTGCGCGGGTCCCGCGCGTCCGGGACTAGTATACGCATATGCGTATGGTGCGTCGGAGCGGGGTGATTCCCACGCATGCACCAGGAACCGCCCGATAGAGGGGGTGTCCTCGGGCCACATCCGGGCTGCGCACACCGAACCGCCCCATTGCCCGACCCGGGAGGGGCCATTCGGGCGATTCAGAGTGCGCGGGCCCCGAATGGGCTCGGCACGTTCACCTGACGGGCGGTTCGGTGTGCGCGGAGGGCCACGCGCTCGGGCGCGGCGCCACGGTCGGCTGTGCCGATCCGGAACGGGACCCGCGATGGTGGCCCGGCGTCGGTTCAGCGGCGGGGGTCGATCAGCCCCAGGATCGCGGCGGCGACCGCGGCTCCGCCCTCGGGCTCACGGGTGATCAGGATGACGGTGTCGTCACCCGCGACGGTGCCGATGACGTCCGGCCAGTCGGACCGGTCGATCGCTGAGGCCAGGTACTGGGCGCCCCCCGGTGGGGTGCGCAGGACCACGATGTTGGCCGAGCTGTCGACGCCGACCAGCACGTCCTGGGCGACCTTCGCCAGGCGTGCGGCTGATTCGGAGTCGGGGGCGTGCGGGCGGGTGTCGCCGCCCTCCGCCGGCACGGCGTAGACCTGCTCGCCGGACTCTGTGGCGACCTTCACCGCACCGAGCTCGTCGAGGTCGCGGGACAGCGTCGCCTGGGTGACGGCGAACCCGTCGCTCGCGAGCAGCTCCGCCAGCGCCGCTTGGGAGCCGACCGGGACGCGGTCGAGCAGCTCGACGATCCGGCGGTGTCGGGCGGCCTTGGTGTTCGGGATGGTCATCGCGGTGCCTCGGGTTCGTGCGCACCGTCAGCCCAGTGCCCGGCGTCGGGCTGGTGGGCGCTGGCGGCCCCCGGCTGATGCCCGGCGGGGGTGCCAGCGATGCCGTGGGCGTCGACCGGCCGGGTGCGGACCGCGGCGATGGCCAGCGCGAGCTGCGCGACGCCGTGGGCGACCTCGTCGGCAGTGATGTTCAGCGGCGGCGCCAGCCGGATCACGTCCGGGGCTGCGGCATTGACCAGGACGCCGGCCTCGCGGGCTGCGGCTTCGACCGCCTTGGCGATCGGGTCTGCGAGGACCACGCCGAGGAGCAGCCCCGCACCGCGCACCCCGACGACACCCTCGAGGGGACCCAGGCCCGCTCGGAACTGCGCGCCCCGCTCGGTGGCATTGGTGAACAGGTCCTCGGCTGGTGATCGTGTCGAGGACGGACAGGGCTGCGGCAGCGCTGATCGGGTTGCCGCCGAAGGTCGATCCGTGCGATCCGGGGGTGAACTCCGGGGTGTTGGGGTGGCCGAGCCGGATCATCGCGCCGATCGGCAGGCCCCCGCCGAGCCCCTTGGCCAGGGTGATGACGTCGGGCCGGATCCCGTGGTGCTCGGGCGCGTGGTGAGCCAGCCAGCGGCCGGTGCGCCCGATCCCGGTCTGGACCTCGTCGAGGATGAGCAGCGCGCCGACGTCGTCGGCGATCCTGCGGGCGGCCACCAGGTAGCCCTCGGGCGGGACCACCACGCCAGCCTCCCCCTGGATGGGCTCGAGGATGATCGCAGCGGTCTGCTCATCGACTGCTGCCCTCAGGGCCTCGACGTCGCCATAGGGGACGAAGTCCACCTCGCCGGGAAGTGGGCGGAACGGGTCGGCCTTCGCGGGTTGTCCGGTGAGCGCCAGCGCCCCCATCGTGCGGCCGTGGAAGCCGTTGGCGGCGGCCACCATCCGGGTGCGCCCGGTGAGGCGCACGAGCTTGAACGCGGCCTCGTTGGCCTCGGCCCCGGAGTTGCACAGGAACACCCGCGCGCCGCCCATCGGGTCGGCGATCAGGGCCAGCCGCTCACACAGCTGCAGGGCGGGCAGCGTGATGGCGAGGTTGGACGTGTGGCCGAGGGTCCTGACCTGCTCACTGACCGCAGCCACGATCGCCGGGTGCGCGTGGCCCAGCGCATTCACCGCGATCCCACCGAGGAGGTCGAGGTAGCGCCGCCCGCCGTCGTCCGTCACCCACGACCCCTGACCGGAGACCAACGTGACCGGAGGTGTGCCGTAGTTGTCCTGCATCACCGCCTGCCAGCGCTCGGTCGGGGTCTCGTTGTCGGCGGTCTCGCGCGGCCACCAATCGGCCGCGCTGGGCTGGTAGGGCTGCGTCATGCGAGCACCTCGTCGACGCCCTCGTCGGGCACGTCATCCGGCAGCACCATCGTGCCGATGCCCTCGGTGGTGAAGACCTCCAGCAGCAGGCTGTGCGCCACGCGACCGTCGATCACGTGGGCGCGCTCGACCCCTCCCCGGACCGCGCGCAGGCAGGCCTCCATCTTCGGTGCCATGCCCGCGTCCAGGGTGGGCAGCATCTCGGCCAGCTCCGACGATCGGATCTCGGCGATCAGGCTGCCGCGGTCGGGCCAGTCGGCGAACAGGCCCTCGACGTCGGTGAGCACCACCAGCTTGTCCGCACCCAGTGCCACGGCCAGCGCCGACGCGGCGGTGTCGGCGTTCACGTTGAGCACCTGCCCGTCGGCGGCGACCCCGATCGTGGAGATGACCGGGATGAATCCGTCGTCGAGGAGGCTGGTCACGAAGTCGGGGCGCACGCCGGTGACGTCGCCGACCAGCCCGAGGTCGAGGTCCTGCCCGTCGGCGGTCACCGTGCGCCGCTCGGCGGCGAAGAGGGCGGCGTCCTCGCCCGAGATCCCGATCGCCAGCGGGCTGTGGGCATTCACCAGGCCCGACGAGGTCGCGCTGCACCTGGCCGGTGAGCACCATCCGGACGACCTCCATGATCTCCGGCGTGGTCACGCGCAGGCCCCCGCGGAACTCGCTGGTGACCCCGAGCCGGGCGAGCATGGCGTTGATCTGCGGGCCTCCGCCGTGCACCACGACGGGACGCAGGCCGGCCAGCCGCAGGAACACGACGTCGCCGGCGAACGCCTGCTGCAGCTCGCGGGAGGTCATCGCGTTGCCGCCGTACTTGATCACGACGGTGGCCCCGCGGAACCGCTCCAGCCAGGGCAGCGCCTCGGCCAGCACCTCGGCCTTGGCCAGCGCGTCAGCGGTCGGGACCGCTCGGGACCTGCTCATCGGGGCTCCTGGGTCAGGTGGAGTAGGCGGAGTTCTCGTGGACGTACATGGCGGTGAGGTCGTTGGTCCAGAGCGTGGCCTCGGCGTTGCCGGCGCGGAGGTCGATGGTGAGGGTCACCTCGCGGCCGGACATGTCGACCGCTGACCGGTCGCCGAAGGCAGCCCCGTCGCGGCACACGAGGACGCCGTTGATCGCGACGTCGATCGCGTCGGGCTCGAACGTGACGTCGGTGGTGCCGACCGCCGACAGGATCCGGCCCCAGTTGGGGTCCTCGCCGTGGATCGCGCACTTGAGCAGGTTGCTGCGCGAGACCGCCCGCGCCGCGGTGACCGCATCGTCCTCGGTGGCGGCGTTCACCACATCGATGCGGATGTCCTTGGTCGCGCCCTCGGCGTCACCGATGAGCTGGCGGGCGAGGTCGGCGCACACGGCCGTGACCGCCGCGGCCAGCTCGGTCGGGTCCGGCGTGATCCCGCTGGCCCCTGAGGCGAGCAGCAGGACGGTGTCGTTCGTGGACATGCAGCCGTCGGAGTCGATCCGGTCGAAGGACACTCGGGTGGCCGAGCGCAGGGCAGCGTCGAGGGTGGCCGCATCGGCCTCGGCGTCGGTGGTGAGCACCACGAGCATGGTGGCCAACCCGGGCGCGAGCATCCCCGCGCCCTTGGCCATCCCGCCCACGGTCCAGCCCTGGCGGTGCGGGAACGCGGCCATCTTCGGCACCGAGTCGGTCGTCATGATGGCCTCGGCCGCCGCGGGACCGCCCTCGGCGGACAGGGCCTGGTGGGCGGCCTCCGCCCCGGCCAGCAGCGCGGTCATGGGCAGGCGCTCCCCGATGAGCCCGGTGGAGCACACGGCGACCTCGATCGGCGCCACGCCGAGGAGCTCGGCCACGTGCTCGGCGGTGCGGTGGGTGTCGGCGAAGCCGGCCGGTCCCGTGCACGCGTTGGCTCCACCGGAGTTGAGGATCACGGCACGGAATCGGCCCTCGAGGGCGCACTGCGCGGTCCAGAGCACCGGCGCGGCCTTGACCCGGTTGGTGGTGAAGACCGCCGCCGCGTCGTGGCGCGGGCCGTCGTTGACCACCAGGGCGACATCGGCGTTCCCACTCGATTTGAGGCCGGCCGCGACTCCGGCGGCGCGGAACCCTCCGGCGGCCGTCACGCCGTGGCTCTGGGGACCGCGGGTCACCTGCGGGTCGGTGCTCATGGGGCGACTCCGTTCACGGGGAGGCCGAGGGCCTCGGGCAGGCCGAGGATCCGGTTGGCGTTCTGCAGGGCCTGGCCAGCAGCGCCCTTCACGAGGTTGTCCTCGGCGGCGATCACCGTCGTGCGCCCGGAGTGCGGATCGGCAGCGACCTGCAGGTGCACGCTGTTGGACCCGAGGGTGGCGGCGGTGCTCGGCATGCGGCCGGCGGGCAGGACGTGCACGAACGGCTCGGGGTCGTAGGCCGCATGCAGCGCGTCGCGCAGGGTGGCCTCGTCGACGCCCGGGGCCGTCCGCGCGGTGCAGGTCGCGAGGATCCCCCGCGGCATCGGGGCCAGCGTCGGGGTGAACAGCATCGTGACCGGCTCCCCCGCCGCCCCAGCCAGCGCCTGCTCCATCTCGGGGGTGTGCTGGTGGACCCCGCCCACCTTGTACGGGCTCATGGAGCCCATGACCTCGCTGCCGAGCAGGGACTCGGTGGCCTTGCGCCCGGCGCCCGAGGTGCCTGAGGCAGCCACCACCACGATGTCCGCCGGATCCACCAGGCCGGCCGCCAGCAGGGGCGCCAGCGACAGCGCCACAGCCGTCGCGTAGCAGCCGGGGTTGGCCACCCGGATGGCGTCGGCCAGGCGCTGGCGCTGACCCGGGAGCTCGGGCAGTCCGTACGGCCAGGCACCCGCGTGCGGCGTGCTGCCGTAGTACCGGTCCCAGGCCCCACCGTCGGCGAGGCGGAAGTCGGCCCCGAGATCCACGATCGGCAGGTCGGCGGCCAGTGCCGCCACCAGCGCGGCGGACTCACCGTGCGGCAGGGCCATCAGGACCAGGTCGGCCTGCGCGAGGGTGTCCGCATCGGTCGCGACGAAGCTCTGCCCGGCGAGGGACACCAGCTGCGGGTGGGTCGCGGTCACCGGATGGCCGGCACGGTTGCCGGCGGCCATCGGACCGAGCTGCAGCTCGGGATGTCCGAGCACGAGCCGCAGCAACTCACCCCCCGCATATCCGGAGGCCCCAGCGATCGACACGGTGTAGGTCACGGGAGGGAGTATACGCATATACGGATATCCCACCTCGCGGCCCCCGCCGCGGGCTCGCGGAGCAGACCCTCCCGCAGCGTTCAGGCCCTCCCGTCCGGTCAGGCCCTGCCGTCCGGCCGGGAGGGGCTGACCCGGACTGGAGGGGCTGTCAGGCGGGGTGGGCGGCAGCCAGCAGGGCCTCGCGGTCGTCGCGGACGTGGATGAAGCGCCCGCTCAGGGCGTCGAAGCGTCCGCTGGCCAGGTCGGCCACCAGGTGGGCGGCGGCCGAGGGGGGCAGGTACGCCGACTCCGGCAGGTGGGCGAGGTCGGGCCGATGCGCGATGAGGGCGTCGGACCAGCGCGTCATGTCGGTGTGCACCATCCCGGGGCTGATCGCGAACACCGAGACGCCGGTGCCGGCCAGCTCCGCGGCCACCGACGACGCCAGGTGGGCAGCGGCCGCCTTGCTCGCCCCGTAGGCAGACGTCCACGGCGAGGGGAACCTGCCCATCCCGGAGGCCACGACCACGACCCGCCCGCTGCCCCGCGCCACCATCGCCGGGACCACGTCGCGCATCGTCGTGAACACCCCCCGGACGTTGACCTCCATGTCGTGCCACCACTGGTCCGGATCGGCCTCCCAGGTCGGGCCGACCGCCGTGAGGGAGCCCGCGTTGGCGATCACGAGGTCGGGAGTCCGCCAGATGGCGTGCAGCGCGGCAACGGCCTGGGCCATCGCGGTGCCGTCCGTGACGTCAGCGACCAGCGGCAGGACCCGATCAGGCGGGGATGCGGCAGCCAGCCCGGACAGCAGCTCGACGTCACGGCCCAGGGCGGCGACCCGCCACCCGCGGGAGAGGAGGTCCTCAGCCAGCACTCGGCCGATCCCCCGGGACGCCCCGGTGATCATGGCCACGGGCATGTCAACCACGGCGCTCCTCCCTCTCCCCGGCCTGGTCACGGGCGTACCACGCGATCCTGCGGGCAACGCGAACCGCCCCATCGTCGCCCATCGCCCCATCGTGGCACGCACGTCGCCCCGTGCCTGTGCAGGCTCCTCGGATCTGCGACTAGGAGTCGTCCTCGCTGCCCGACTCGAGGCTCCGCCGCTGCTCCTCCAGCGCCTTGCGCTCGAGCCGCTTGCGCTGCTCCTCGACCTGGTCGCCGCGCATCACGAGCAGGCGCAGCAGGTGCAGGCCTGTGCCCAGCATCACGAACACGGGCCACGGGAAGCCACCTGCCGACGTGACGCCCCAGATCACCCAGCAGATGATCGATGCGGACACGAACCCCCAGGCGGCCTCCCGGACGTCGGCCCGGTACGCCGCGACTGCCCCGGCCTGCAGCGCCACCGGGTCCGCGGCGGCTCCGGAGCGGCGCGCGGGAAGCCCTGAGACCGGTACGAGGTCGGACATCAGGACCGGGAGCTCGGCGAGGGTCCGCGCACCCAGGACGGCCTCGCTGCGCTGATCGAACTCCTCGCGGTTGATCCGCCCGTCGGCGTAGGCCTCGCCCAGGACACGGTGAACGACATCACGGTCCGCGTCGGAGGCTCTCAGCGTCGCGTGTTGGGGACTGCGCGGGTCGAACTCGAACTCGTCCCAGACCGGGGTCGACGCCACCCGGGAATCCTAGACGTGCACGTGGACGATGTGAATGGCCGCCGACCGGGAGGGGCCGGCCGACGCTCAGGTCCGCACCGCTCAGGTCCGCAGGACCGCCCCGCACCGCTGCTCTGCCGCAGCCAACGCGCTCTGGCGGACGTCGGCGACCTCGGCTGCCGACAGGGTGCGGTCCGGGGCCCGCATCCGCAGGGCGAACGCCAGCGAGGTGCGTCCCGCGCCCACCTGCTCGCCGGAGTACGTGTCGAACAGCCGGACGCTCTCCAGGAGCTCGCCGCCCCCCGCGACCAGCGCCTGGCGCACGACCTCGGCCGGCACGTCATCGGCGACGACGACCGCGAGGTCCTCCTTGGCGACGGGCATGGTCGAGAACACCGGGGCGGCCGCGGTCTCGGGCGCCGCGGCCAGCAGCGCATCGAGGTCGATCTCGAACGCGACGGCGCGTGCAGGCAGGCTGAGCTCCCCGATCACCCGCGGGTGCAGCTCGCCGGCATGTCCGATGACCTGGCCCGCCACGGAGATCGCGGCACAGCGGCCCGGGTGCCAGGGCGCGGCTGAGCCCGCGGCGATGTCGATCGTCACCCCCAGCTCGTCGGCCAGGTCGCGCACGATGCCGATCGCGTCCGACCAGTCGGCCGGGCGACCCGAACCCCACCATCCCGAGCGGTCCCGCTCACCGGCGAGGATCCCCGCGGCGTGCCGGGGCTGCTCCGGGAGCAGGGCCTCCAGGGCGGACACCTCCGCATCGCTGGGACGGCCGGACACCGACGGACGTGGCGGCTCCAGCGATCCGCCCGTGCCGGTGCCGCGGAACACCAGCCCGACCTCCGAGAGGGCCACCTCGCCAGCACCTCGGCTGAGGTTGCGCCTCGCCGCGGTCACCAGTCCCGGAAGCAGGGTGGTGCGCATGGACGGCGCCTCGTCGGACAGCGGGTTGGCCAGCTCGACGAGCGCGGAGCGTGGGTCGTCGGCGGCGATGCCGAGGGCCTCGAGGTCCTGGCGCCCGAGGAACGGGTAGTTCAGGACCTCGACGAGCCCGGAGGCGGCCAGGGTGCGGCCCACCCGACGACGCAGGCGCTGGCCGGTGGTCAGGCCGTACCCGGCGCGGACCGCCGGCAGCGTCGAGGGCAGGTTCTCATACCCCTCGAGGCGCACGACCTCCTCCACGAGGTCGGCGGGGTCGGTCAGGTCCGGACGCCACGTCGGCGGGGTCACCACCAGGGACGTGCCCTCGACCGTGAGCGTTGCCCCAACCGACTCCAGCCGGGTGATGGCCCGGTCGGCTGAGATCGGCAGGCCGGAGATGACCTCGGGGAGGTCAGCGGGGATCTGGATGGGCTCGATCGGCGCCACGGCGTCCACCCGGGAGGTCCCCACGTACGTGGCACCGCCAAGCTCGATCAGCAGCGCCGCGGCGCGGGCCGAGGCGATGGCCGGCAGCTCTGGATCGACGCCGCGCTCGAAGCGGCGCGAGGCCTCACTGGACAGCTTGTGCCGGCGTGACATCCGCGCCACGGCGTGCGCGGAGAAGTGCACGGCCTCGATCGCGACCGAGTGCGAGTCGTCGTCGATCTCCGACTCGAGTCCGCCCATCGTGCCGGCCAGAGCCAGGGGACCCCTCGGCTCGGCGATCACGATGTCATCGGCATCCAGCGTGCGCTTCACGTGGTCGAGGGTCTCCAGGGGCTCCCCGACGTCCGCACGCCGGACCGTCAGCGGCCCGGACAGCTTGGCCCGGTCGAAGGCGTGCAGCGGCTGGCCGAGCTCCAGCATCACGTAGTTGGTGACATCCACGGCCAGGGAGACCGGCCGCATCCCGCACGCCACCAGCGCGCGGCGCATCCACTGCGGGCTGGGCGCCTCGGGATCCAGCCCGGCGATCGAGCGCAGCACGAAGCGGTCGGCCGCGGTGGGGTCGGTGATCGAGCAGCCGTGCGGGGCCTCCCCCGAGGGCGCCGGGAGCAGGGACTCCGGGTCGACCAGCGCGGGGTCCGCGAACGGCAGTCCGTAGGCGGTGGCGACCTCGCGGGCGATCCCGCGGATGCTCAGGGCGTAGCCGCGGTCGGGGGTGACGGCGATGTCGAGCACCTCGTCGCCGAGGCCGAGGACCTCGTAGCCGGAGTCGCCGGGAGTCGCCGATCCCGTGGGGAGGACGATGATCCCGTTGTGGTCGTCGCCGAGCGCGAGCTCGCGCTCCGAGGTGATCATCCCGTCGGAGACCCGGCCGTAGGTGGGACGCGTGGCGATCGCGAAGCCGCCGGGCAGCACGGCACCGGGCAGGGCCACCACGACCAGGTCACCGACGACGAAGTTGCTCGCCCCGCAGATGATCCCGCGCTCGGAGGTCGTGACCCCGTCGAGCACCTCGCCGTTGCCGGCGCCGACCTCGACCCGGCAGAACCGGATCGGCTTCTTGAACTCGGTGAGCTCCTCGACCGACAGGACCCGGCCGACGACCAGCGGCCCGGTCACCTCGGCGCCGAGGACCTCGACGGTCTCGACCTCGAGGCCGGCGGCGATCAGCCGCGCCGCGACATCGCGCCCGGTCTCGTCGGCGGGGACGTCGACGTACTGACGGATCCAGCTCATGGGTGCGCGCATGACCTCAGACCTCCGAGCCGAACGCGGTGGTGAACCGGATGTCGCCCTCGACCATGTCGCGCATGTCGGTGACGCCGTGGCGGAACATCAGCGTCCGCTCGATGCCCATGCCGAAGGCGAAGCCCGTGTAGCGCGCGGCGTCGATGCCGCATGCCGTGAGGACCCGCGGGTTGACCATGCCGCAGCCGCCCCACTCGATCCAGCCCTCCGAGGAGCAGGTCCGGCACGGGTTGTGCGGGTCGCCGACCGACGCGCCGCGGCACACGAAGCACTGCAGGTCGACCTCGGCGCTGGGCTCGGTGAACGGGAAGTAGCTCGGGCGCAGGCGGGTGACCAGCCCGGCGCCGAACATCGCGGAGGCGAAGTGGTCCAGCGTCCCCTTGAGGTCGGCCATCGTGATGCCCTCGTCGACGACGAGGCCCTCGACCTGGTGGAAGACGGGGGTGTGCGTGGCGTCGAGCTCGTCGGTCCGGTAGACCCGGCCCGGGCAGATCACGTAGATGGGCAGCTCGCGCTCCAGCATCGAGCGGGCCTGGACCGGCGAGGTGTGGGTGCGCAGCACGACACCGCTCTCGGGCGAGCCGACGAAGAACGTGTCCTGCATCGTGCGCGCCGGGTGGTCCGGGGCGATGTTCAGGGCGTCGAAGTTGAACCACTCCGCCTCGACCTCGGGGCCCTCGGCCACCTCGTAGCCCATCGCGACGAACACGTCCTCGACGCGCTCCATCAGGGTGGTCAGCGGATGCCGCGCCCCCCGCGGGCGGCGGTCGGCCGGCAGGGTGACGTCCACAGCCTCCTCGACGAGGACCCGCTCGTCACGCTCGGCAGCCAGGACGACCTCGCGCTCCTCGAGGGCCCTCTTGACCGCGGCGCGGGCCATGCCCACGCGCTTGCCGGCCTCGGCCTTGGCCGCCGGGGGCAGGGCACCGATCTCGCGGTTGGCCAGTGCCAGCGGCGAGCGGTCGCCGGCATGCTCGAGGCGGACGGCCTTCAGCGCGTCGAGGTCGGCGGCGCCGGCGATGGCAGCGAGGGCAGCGGCCTGCGCTGCGGCGACGGCGTCGTCGGACAGCGCGCTCACCTCGACCGGGTCATAGGTCTTGTTGGGGGCGGACATGGCCTCTTCCGGGGTTCGATCGACGTGCGTGCGGGCGACGAGGGCCGATTCTACCGGGGCGTGACACGCAGCACGCCGACTTCAGGGAGTGCTCGGCCCCAGTCCCGTGAGCCGGGCCTTGGCATACAGGCAGACGGCGGCGGCGGTGGCGAGGTTGAGGCTCTCGGCCCGACCGAGGAGGGGGATCCGGACGACGTGGTCCACGGATCCCAGCACCTCGGCCGGCAGGCCGTGCGCCTCGTTGCCGAGCACCCAGGCGATCCGACCGCCCAGGAGCCCCTCGCGCTCGGCGGTGAACAGGTCGGTCGCGTCCGGCGTGACGTCGGCGGCCAGGGTCCGGTAGCCGGCGGCCCGCAGCGCGGCGATCGCCTCGAGCGTCTCCCCCGCGTCGACGACGGGCAGGTGGAACAGCGAGCCGGCCGTGGCGCGCACGCACTTGGGGTTCGTCGGGTCGACGGAGCGGACCGACAGCGCGACACCGAGGGCTCCCGCCGCGTCCGCGACCCGGATCAGTGCACCCGCGTTGCCCGGGTCGGACATCTCGTGGGCAAGGACGACCTGACCGGGTCCGTCGATCGCCAGCAGGCCGGCGAACGTGCCGGGCTCCCAGCGACACACCGCCACGACGCCCTGCGGCGTCTGGGCCGAGACGAGCCCGGCGAACCCCGGCCGCATCGACCACGTGCAGCGCCACGCCCGCGGCCCGCGCCGCCGTGACCACCTCGTGGCGCCGATCGACCCACTCCTCGTCGACGAGCACCTCGACAGCGGCTCCGGCGAACAGGGCCTCGCGGACCGCCTGCGGGCCCTCGGCCAGGAACTGCCCGCGTGCGCGCCGGTGCTTGGCCACGGTCAGCTGGCGGGCGTCGCGCACGCGCGCGGACCGAGCGCTCAGCACGGGCTCATCAGCGGGCACGCGGGACAGCATGTCAGGTCCTGGCGGACATGCGTGGGCCCCGCCGCTCCCCACGGGGAGGACGGGGCCCACGGACCGACGGGTCGGGTCAGGCGGCCGGGGTCGAGGCCGGCAGCGCAGCGCGCGCGGTCTCGACCAGCGAGGCGAACGCCGCCTCGTCGTTCACGGCCAGCTCGGCCAGCATGCGGCGATCGACCTCGACGCCGGCGGCCTTCAGGCCCTGGATGAACCGGTTGTAGGTCATGCCGTGCGCACGGGACGCAGCGTTGATGCGCTGGATCCAGAGGCGACGGAAGTCGCCCTTGCGGTCCTTGCGGTGGTCGTAGGCGTAGACACCTGAATGGGTGACCTGCTCCTTGGCCTTGCGGTAGAGCCGGGAGCGCTGACCGCGGTAGCCGCTGGCCTTCTCCAGGATCTCGCGGCGCTTCTTATGGGCGTTGACTGCCCGCTTCACGCGTGCCACGTGTTACTCCTTCGTGTTCGGGTTCGGGGACAGTCAGCGCATGCCGAGCAGGCGCTTGACGTTCTTGCTGTCGGCGGACGAGACAGGCGAGTCGGCCTGCAGCTTGCGCGAGCGCTTGCTCGACTTCACCTCGAGGCGGTGGCGCTTGTTGACCTGCTCGTGCATGAGCGTGCCCGAGCCGGTCTTCTTGACCCGCTTCTTGGTGCCGCTGTGCGTCTTCATCTTCGGCATCGTTGCTTCTCCTAGGTTCACCGCGTGCGGGTCGTACCGCTGCGGGCTTGTCCGCGATGGTCACCCATCGCGAGGTTCGTGGTCAGGCCCCGGATGAGTCCAGGGCCTCGGTGGCTTCCGCTCCCGGGTTCTTGCGGGCCGCCTCGCGCTCAGCGCGCGCGTCCGCCTTCTTCTTGGTCGGGGCCACCACCATGATCATGTTGCGGCCGTCCTGCTTCGGCGAGCTCTCGACGATCCCGTACTCGGCGATCTCCTCGGCCATCCGCTGCAGCAGCCGGTAGCCGAGCTCGGGGCGCGACTGCTCGCGGCCGCGGAACATGATCGTGATCTTGACCTTGTCGCCCTGCTTGAGGAACCGCACCACGTGACCCTTCTTGGTCTCGTAGTCATGCGGGTCGATCTTCGGACGGAGCTTCATCTCCTTGATGACCGTGTTGACCTGCTTCTTGCGGTCCTCACGGGCCTTCACGGCCGACTCGTACTTGAACTTGCCGTAGTCCATGAGCTTGCAGACCGGCGGCTTGCCGTCCGGGGCCACCTCGACCAGGTCGAGGTCAGCCTCGACAGCCAGTCGCAGGGCGTCCTCGATGCGGACGATGCCGACCTGCTCGCCGTTGGGGCCAACGAGTCGTACTTCAGGGACGCGGATCCGATCGTTGATCCGGGGCTCGACGCTGATGGCGCCTCCTTGGGTCGCGTGTCGTGTGCGCGACCGCCGCCACCCTCGGTCAGGGTGGCCGGGCCCCTCATGGGAAGAGGCCCGCTCACGGGCAGGTGAGCAGGCCTCGAGACGCCGGCGCAGCACCGGCACCGGATGGACTGGCCATCCGGTTCACTACCCGACTGCCCAAGGGCCGTCCGGGTGGGAGTTCGAGACCCCTCTTCTCCGCCAACCACCCCTTCGGCGCGTGCACCGAGTTGGGGCAGATCGGTCGTCCATGACAGGGTAGCAGGATGACTGAGGTTCCCACGAATCCCGACAGCCCTGGCCAGGCAGGCTCCAGCGTGCTCGATCCGGTGGAGGTCGACCAGGCCGTGCGGGACATCGGCGAGGTCCCGGCCGTCGAGGTGATCACGACCGTGGCGCTGCACCTGATGAGCGCCGCCGCGGTCAAGTGCGGCCTCGGCGAGGAGGGCGACGACGCCCTGGACCTCGACGAGGCACGCAAGCTGATCAACGCGCTCGCCGGCCTCGTGGTCACCTCGGCCCCGGATCTCGGCACGTTCCATGCCGGGCCGCTGCGTGATGCGCTGAAGTCCCTGCAGCTGGCGTTCCGGGAGGCCTCCGAGTTCCCCGACCCGCCCGGGCAGGGACCCGGCGAGAAGCTGACCGGTCCGGTCATCTGAGGTTCGCCCGCCGAGGTGGTGCGGCCGGGCGGTGCCGCCCGTGCCGGTCCGCGGGAGGCGGCCGCTACTCGACGACCGTGACGGCAAGGACGCCGTCGAACACCTCGCGCAGCGCCGCTGACTGCGACATCCGCCTGGCGAGGACCTCCGCGCGGTGCTCCGCCTGCCCGGCGGGCAGGTCCTCGGTGAACCGCACCTCGAGCACGAGATCGGCAGAGCGATCCGCCCTCTGAGCGGGGCCCTCCTCCGCCGCTGATGGCCCGACGGCGCCGGGGCCGGCGAGGCGCACCTGGATCTCGCCACTGGCCAGGACCGGACCGAGCTCGGCGATCACGGCCTCGCGCACCGCGGGGTCCACCCACGGGTCGGGCCACGGCTCCCCGGAGGCGAGGCGTGCCAGGGCGACGCCCTCGATGCGCAGGGCGTGCGGGGATCCCGGGTCCACCACCAGCGCGCGGCCACCCTCGGCCAGGACTGCGGCAGCGGCCCGGGTCGCCTCCACCGGCAGGGGCCGCGCCGCGGCATCCCACGTGGCCAGCGGCACCATCCCCGTGAACGCCAGCCCCAGTGGGCTGCCGTCAGGCTCGCGCACCGACACCGCCGCCACGGCGCGGTCGGATCCGGCGCACGGGTCGGAGTCGTCACCCTCCAGCAGGTCGCCGTCCACCTCGACGAGCGGCACGAGCACCCGGTGGGCCGCCAGGCACATCACGACCTCACCGATCCCCGCCGCACCGGACGCCCGACGGGCCAGCACCTCGGCGACATCGGACGGCACGGAGCCGTCGTCGGCGGCGAACGCCCCCGGACCGGTCAGGTCGCCCATGCATCGAACCTCTCGAACCGCCGTCGGGGATCCTGCCCCGCGATCACCTCCCGGAGGGACGCGGCCACCTCGTCTGCGGCCACCGACACCCATCCGGGGTCGGACTCGCGCACGACTCGGTCGATGAACCCTAGCTCGGCGAGGGCGTGCGCCCCGATCCGCTGGTCCCAGGCGATCTGTGCCGGATCGTGGGTGCCGCCGTGCCGGATGGCCGCCGCCCCCTCCGGCGCCAGCGGCGAGACCCACGTGTGCGACCCGGCGACGATCCGGTCGGCGGCGAGCAGGGCCAGTGCCGCTCCCCCGGTCCCGGCGCCCAGCAGCAGGGCAACGGTCGGGCGGGGCACGGACACGAGGTCCAGCATGACCCGCGAGATCTCACCGGCGATCCCGGACTGCTCACCCTCGACCGACAGCTGTGCGCCCAGCGTGTCGACGAGGGTGACCACCGGCAGCCCCCACGACCGCGCCAGGGCGATGCCCCGGCGGATGGTGCGCAGGCCACCGACGGTCAGCGGCTGGCCCGAGCGTCGGTCCGTGGTGGCCGCGACCACCACCGGGATGCCATGGAGGCGCCCCAGCCCCACCAGGGCGCCCTGGGCGATGTCGCCCTGCATCGTGCCGGGGAGGACCACCATGTCCGACAGGTGCTCGGCCAGGAACTGCTCGGGATCGATGCGGTCGGCCCGACGCGAGACCTCGACGTACTCCCAGAGCTGGGCCGCTGACTCCGGCTCGCCAGGCACCCGCGCCCTCGCGACGGGCCCGACGTCCGGGGCGTCAGGCAAGGGCCACGACCCGATCGGCCCAGAGGCGCAGGATCGTCGCCCAGCGGCCGTGCAGCTCGTCCCAGGGGACCACCGCGTCGATCAGTCCCCGCGACGCCAGGTTCTCCGCGGTCTGGATGCCGTCGGGGAACACCTGGCCGGTGATGGCCGTGAAGGCGCGGGGGCCGAGGAAGCCCACCATCGCCCCGGGTTCGGCGGTGGTGATGTCCCCGGCCGATCCCAGCGTGGCCAGGACGCCCCCGGTGGTGGGTCCGCACAGGTGCACGAGGTAGGGAAGCCCCGCGGCGCGGTGCTCGGCCAGCGCGGCCGCGATCGCGACCATCTGCACGAAGGCCGGCGCACCCTCCTGCATCCGTGTCCCGCCGGACCGGGGCATTGCCACAAGCGGCATTCCATTGGCCGTCGCCCGGCGCACGGCGGCAACAACTCGCGCGGCCGTTCCCACTCCGACTGACCCACCGAGGAATCCGAACTCCCACGCAAGGATCGCGGTTTGAACTCCACCAATTCGGGCATCTCCGGCCAGAACGGACTCATCGGATCCTGACGCATTTGCGGCCGCCTGCAACTCCCGGACATAGCTGTCCGACAATGGGTCGACAGCAGGGAATGCGCCACCCCATCGGCGGAATGAATCCGGATCGGTGGCGGCCAGCACGGCGTCGGCGGCGGAGAGCGCGTTCACCCCTCGACGGTATCGCGAAGAACAATCTGGCCTAAATGGGGGTTCAACGCGCATCATTAGCCCAAACGGGTGAATCCTTGTCACTCGTACGGCCGAAATTTATCGTCAGATGGCCCTGGGGGGCTTCATCGGGGGGCGGTTTCGGTCCGACATGGGACGTGGACAACCCAGGGAGGACAAGACCATGAGCACAACAGCGAACCGGACGCGGGGAGCAGTGCCCACCCGAATGGCGGCGGCAATTGCTGCCCTTTCCCTATTGGCCATGCCCGTACCGGCAGGGGCACAGGGGTCGGGTCGTACTGTGCTGCTGACGCTGACCGAGGGCGCGAGCCTCTCGCAGCTGGCCGACACCGTCGGCGCGCTCGGTGGGCGGGTGCTGGCCACCCTCGAGCTGTCCGACTCCCTGCTCGTCGAGCTGCCCACGGGCGTGGGCGCCCCGGCCGGCTCCGCCGAGATCCCCGACACCCCGATGAAGGTCAACGGGACGCGCACGACGGACGCCGCTCAACGAGCCCACGTACCGCGAGACGATCGAGCGCGCCGACGGGCTCGCAGCGTCGGCACGGGCGTGACAGTCGCCCTGGTCGACACCGGCGTGGCAGACGCTGCCGGATCTCGAACGTCGTGCACCTGCACATCAACGGCGTCGAGTGCGAGGACGAGGCGACGGCCTCGGACACGGCACCTTCCTCGCCGGCATCATCGGCGGGACGTCGGGACCAGTTCCAGGGCGTCGCACCCGGCGCGACGCTGCTCGACGTCAAGGTTGCCGACGACGAGGGCACCACCTCGCTGTCGCAAGGTGCTCGCGGGCCTGGAGAAGCGGTCGAGACCTGGCGACGAGGTCGACGTGGTGAACATCAGCCTGTCCACCGGGAGCCCGCTGCCGCCCTCGTTCGATCCGCTGGCGCGCGCTCTGGAGCGCCTGTGGGCCGGCGGCGTGACCGTCGTGACCGCGGCCGGCAACGACGGCCCCGACACCGACAGCGTCGCCTCCCCCGGCAACGATCCGGTCCTGCTCACCGTCGGCGCCCTCGACGAGGAAGGCCACGCCAGACGCGAGCAACGACGCGGTGGCGGAGTTCAGCTCTCGCGGGGACCGAGTACTCCGTCGCCAAGCCCGACCTGGTGGCGCCGGGCGTGTCCCTTGATCTCCACGGCCGCACCGGACAGCATCGCGCTACACGCGACAACCCTGAGTCGCACGTCGGCGATGGCCGTACATGCGCGGCTCCGGAACCTCGATGTCCGCGGCCGTGGTCTCGGGCGCGGCCGCCGCGGTCCTGGCCGGCCAACGCCGACGTCTGACACCCGAACGGTGTGAAGGCGCTGCTCGACGCACAACGCACCTACGAGCTGGCCGAAGCGATGGTGCGGGCGCCGGCGCGCTGGACCTCGAGCAAGGCGCTTGTGACGCGCCAAGGACGCTCCGCCGAACCCCGACCCAGGACGTCCCGCTCGCCGACCCCGGCGAGTGGGGACCCGACGAGGAGACGCCGACGCGTGGGCCGCCTTCGCAGCCGCGTGGGAGGCCGGGCGACTTCGAGGCAGTCAAGGCGGCCTGGGCCGCAGCTGAGCTGGCAGACCCAGCAGTGGGCGCCCGCTTCTGGGCGATGGCGGTTGTCTCGGCTCCCTGGATTCCGCGGACGGAGGCTCGCGAGGGCAGCTCGTGGCTGGGCAGCCCGGTCGTGGGCAGCTCGCGTGCCTGGGCGATCGACGAGTGGCTGGCTCGCGGTCCTGGGCAGCTCGCGGTCATGGGCAGCTCGCGGCATGGGCCTCGCGGATGGGCAGCCCGTCCTGGAGCTGACGCTCTGGAGCCGACTGGGAGGCTCGCGCGCTGGGCAGCTCGACGAATGGCTGCCCGTCGTGGGCGCACGAGTCCTGGAGCGCTCGCGGACTGGGCCGCCCGATCGTGGGCCGCGCTCCTGGAGCGCCCGCTCATGGGCAGCCCGCGGCCTGGGCGCACTGACGTCTGGGAGCGCTCGGTGCGTGGAGCTCGCACGGTCCTGGAGCACGCGGTCCTGGAGCGTGACTGGCAGAGCTGCGCCAGACGGCTGCGGACTACTCGTGGACGCATGCCGTGAGCGATCAGCCGAGGACCCCGTCACTCGACGGTCGGTCAGGAGGTTCGTGCGTCCTCACCGCGTCTGGTCGGGCTGATGGCCGTCGCGCTGTCGGCACGCGTACTGGGTGTCAGACTCGTCTGACCTCGCCCGCTCGAGCATGCCCGAGACCCGGCCGACTCGTCGCGTGCTGGTTCGTGGTCCTCACATTCGCTGGGCCAGACTGGCCTACGTCCGAGTGCCGCACGGGAGTACGTACGAGGAACTGAACTTCTTCGAGGCGGTCAGTCGCTGCAGCGATCCTGACTCATGGCGCCCACGGTGCCACTCGTCGGCGACTCTGTCGGCATGCTCGATCGCTGAGGTGGCCATCCGGCGACGCGAGCCGCTCGAAGGTCGCCTTCAACATGGGCAACTACGCGACGTCGCACGAGCGTGATGATCGTCTACTACTACTCACTGGCTGGCGAGGACCGCTCGATCCCGTGAGCCATCCATCGGCTGACCGTCGATGCTCGCGCCTCACTGGCGTTCACCGCAGTCGAACCTCGGCTCCAGGCCTACCTCGCTCACGTCACGATCCAGTGCGCGGGTCCGCAGGCGATGTCATTGCCGGCGGAGTGGCGGCTGTCCGCCATCATGGCGCTCGGCGGCGTCGGCATCGGCATGACTGCGGTCTGCCTGGCGCTCAGGTCTCGCTGGCGCTCTTGCCGTTTGTCGTCCTGCCCGCGCTGGCCCTGTGGTACGCCTACAGCGCCGCGGCGCAGCATGCCGAGGCCTCGAGCGCAACAAGTGGCTGGTCAGCTCTGGGTGGGCTCCTCGCCCAGCACGGTCAGGGCGCGAGCGACTCTGGACGAGTCCGCGAGGCCATCCGGCAGATCGTCGGTGCACCCGAGATGCTGGTCCTCCAGCCGGACACACGGGAGCCGGTACCGAGGACCTGCGGGCTGAGCGGATCCTCTCCTCCACCTGGGCCGACCAGGGCCCACGACCGCTCGACGCCCGACGAGCTGCCCGACGGGTGGCAGACCGGTGTCGTCACCCGCTGGACATGGGCAGCGCCAACCCGGGTGCACTGCTGCTGGGCTCCACACAGCCGCTACCGCCGTAGCCGGATCGCCGGCCGGACCCGCGGATGGTCCCTGGACGAGGCCGACGCGCCCGTCCTCGGTGCACTCGTCGCTGCCGTGGGAAGCGCCATGCGGGCCGGCGCCGCCTTCAGCGCCCTGTCCGAGGAGACCGCCAAGCTGTCGGCCGTCGTGGACAACACCTCTGACGGCATCGCCATGGTCGACGATGCCGGCCAGGTGCGCCTCTGGAGCCAGACCATGGCCCGGATGACCGGTGTCGACGCTGACCACATCGCCCGCAACGTGCAGGACACCCCGGAGATCGTGCAGACCCTGATCAGGGCGTCGAGGAACCCGGAGATCCGCCCCGACGGGACGCCGGCTCCGGTGCGGGCCCGTCTGGTCCGCGCCGACGGCGAGGAGCTCGAGGTCACGATCTCGACGGTCCGGGTGCGCGAGGCCACCACCTCCTCGAACGCCGACACCACCGGCTGGGTGAGCATCCTCACGGTCCACGATGAGACCCGCGAGCGCCGCGTCGAGCGCATGAAGACGGACTTCGTCGCCACCATCTCCCACGAGCTGCGCACGCCGATCACGCCGATCAAGGGGTACGCCCACCTGCTGGCGACCCGCGGTGAGCGCATGACCCCGGAGAAGCGCACGGCCGCGCTGCAGGTCATCTCCGACCGCGCGGACCATCTGGCCCGGCTCGTGGACGACCTGCTGATGGCGTCGAAGGTGTCCGACGGCACGCGCCTGGCCATCGAGATGGGCGTGGAGGATCTCGACGTCATCGTCCGCCAGGCCGTCTCGAGCTTCCCCCAGATGGCCAGCCGGATCACCGTGGAGCTCCCCGACGAGTCGGTGCCGCTGCGTTGCGACCGGGTCCGCGCCGTCCAGTGCCTGTCGAACCTGCTCGGCAACGCCGAGAAGTACACACCGTCGGACTCCGCCATCGAGATCCGGGCCGAGGTGACTGGAACCCAGGTGCACATCCACGTGCGCGACCACGGCCCCGGCATCCCCGCCTCGGAGCAGGACCGCGTGTTCGAGCGGTTCTACCGGCGCGAGGACCCGTTCACGATGCGCACCGGCGGCGCAGGCCTCGGGCTGCACATCGCCCGTGAGCTCGCCGTCGCGATGGGCGGCGGGCTGACCCTGCAGACGCCAAGGACCGGTCCGGGTGCGGAGTTCGTCCTGCACCTGGTGACCGTGGAGGCACCCGAGGTGACGGTCCCGCAGGCGGCCCCGCCCCAGCACAACCCGGCAGCCGCGAAGACACCGACGCGCAGGGACATGCCGGGTGCTGCGCACTCCCCCGCTGGGGATGCGACGATGTCCCCGCCCCAGGATTCCCACCTGGCAGCGATGTGACGGATGCATGAAGGAGCCACGATGCCGCTGATCCTGGTCGTCGACGACGAGGAGCCCGTCCGCATGCTTCTGCGCGACACCCTCGAGCTCGACGCCTACGAGGTCCGGGACGCGATCGACGGGCCCGAGGCCCTCGAGTCCTTCGACGAGCGGCGCCCCGACGGAGTCATCCTCGACATCATGATGCCCCGCATGTCGGGCATCGACGTCCTGCGGGAGATCCGCAGCCGTCCGGGCGGAGCCGACGTGCCGGTCATCCTGCTCACGGCGGCCGGCGACGACCAGACCACCTGGGACGGCTGGTCAGCCGGTGCCACCTGCTACCTCACCAAGCCGTTCGACCCGGACAACCTGCTGTCCTGGGTCGAGCGCATCCTGGCGTAGCGCGCCCAGCAACCCGGCCCAGCAACCCAGATCAGCGTCCCCGCGACCGGGCTACAGCCGACAGGCGTGGATGTCGGTGACGATGATCCCGCGCGCGCCCAGCTCGTAGAGCTCGTCCATCACGTGGTGGACCTTCTCCCGGGAGACCATCGCGCGGACCGCCGACCACCGTGCGTCGGCCAGCGGGGACACGGTCGGCGACTCGATCCCCGGGGTGATCACGCAGGCGCGGGCCACCAGCTCGGCGGGGATGTCGTAGTCGACCATCACGTAGGTCCGGGCAGCGATCACCCCCTGGATCCGGCGGACGAAGGTGGCGACCTCGCCGTCCTGCCCCACGCCGGCGCGGCGGATCAGCAGGGCCTCGCTGACCAGCAGCGGGTCCCCGATCGTCTCGAGGCCCGCCTGGCGCAGAGTGCCTCCCGTGGCCACGACATCGGCCACCGCATCGGCGACACCCAGGCGCACGGCGTTCTCGACGGCCCCATCGAGGCGCACGACGGTGGCCGACACCTGTGCTCGGGCGAGGAAGTCGTCCAGCAGCCCGGGGTAGCTCGTGGCGATCCGCCACCCGTCGAGGTCCGCGACCGTGCGGGCGGCGCCGGCGGGCACGGCCAGCCGGAAGGTCGAGGGGGCGAACCCCAGGCGCATGACCTCCTTGGCCGGGGCACGGCTGTCGAGGAGCATGTCCAACCCGGTGATCCCCAGGTCGAGGGTGCCGGACCCCACGTAGATCGCGATGTCGCGGGGCCGCAGGAAGAAGAACTCGACGTCGTTGGCCTCATCGGTGACCACGAGGTCGCGCACGTTGGCCCCGGCGAGGTACCCGGCCTCGCGGAGGATCCCGCGCGCCGGTTCGGCGAGGGCGCCCTTGTTGGGCACGGCGATGCGGAGCATGTCAGTCCTGTCTGGGATCGGGTGGGCTACAGGTGCTCGTAGACGTCGTCGAGGCTGAGCCCGGCGGCGATCATGAGGACCTGGGCGTGGTAGAGCAGCTGGGAGATCTCCTCGGCCGCCCGTGCGGGGCCTTCGTGCTCGGCGGCCATCCAGGCCTCCGCGGCCTCCTCGACGACCTTCTTGCCCACGGCATGGACCCCGCCGGAGAGCAGCGCGACCGTGCCGGATGCAGGGTCTCCCGCAGCGGCCTTGGCGGAGAGCTCGGCGAACAGCCCATCGAAGGTCTTCACGAGGGAGCAGCCTACGCCGCCGTCAGAAGCCGGTCGGGACGCCGCCGCCGGGACGACGGATCGTGCGCAGTGTCAGCGCCAGCGAGAGCGCGGCCTCCGACGCCTCCCGACCCTTGTCCTCGCGGGAGTCGGGCAGGCCGGCACGGTCGAGCGCCTGGGCCTCGTCGTCGCAGGTCAGCAGGCCGAATCCGATCGGCACCCCGGTGTCGAGGGTGACCCGGGACAACCCTGACGTCGCGGCATCGCAGACGTACTCGAAGTGCGGCGTGCCGCCCCGGATGATCACGCCGAGCGCGACCACGGCGTCGAACCCGGCGTTCGCCGCGACCTGGGCGGCCAACGGCAGCTCGAAGGACCCCGGCACGCGGTAGAGCACGCTCACGGCCCCGGCGTGGGTGCAGGCGCCCACCGCCCCGGCGATCAGCCCGTCCATCACGGTGTCGTGCCACGAGGAGGCGACGATCGCCACCCGTAGTCCCTCCGCGTCGATCTCGACGCTCGGTGCGCCCGCTCCACTCATCGGTGTCCTCCCATATGGCCCATCCGCTCGCGCTTGGTCGCCATGTAGGCGGCGTTGAACCGGTTGGGCGCGATCTCCAGCGGCACGCGATCGACGATCGTGAGCCCATAGCCCGACAGGCCCGCGAGCTTCGCCGGGTTGTTGGTCAGCAGGCGCATCGTGCGCACGCCGAGGTCCGCCAGGATCTGCGCGCCCGTGCCGTAGTCGCGGGCGTCGGCCGGCAGCCCGAGGTCGAGGTTGGCATCGACCGTGTCGCGACCACCGTCCTGCAGGGCGTACGCGGAGAGCTTCGAGACCAGTCCGATCCCCCGGCCCTCGTGGCCGCGCATGTAGAGGACCACGCCACGGCCCGCCTCGGACACCGCCCGCATGGCGGCCTGCAGCTGCGGGCCGCAGTCGCAGCGAAGCGATCCGAAGGCGTCGCCCGTGAGGCACTCGGAGTGCACCCGCACGAGGATGTCCTGCCCGTCGCCGATGTCCCCGACGACCAGCGCCACATGCTCGATGTCGTCCAGGGAGCACCGGTAGCCGACGGCCGTGAAGTCGCCGAACGCGGTCGGCAGGGTGGTCGTGGCCACGCGCTCGACCTGGCGCTCGTGGCCGCGGCGGTAGCGGATCAGGTCGGCGATCGAGACCATGATCAGCCCGTGCTCGTCGGCGAACGCGCGGCACTGGGGCGCGCGCATCATGGTGCCGTCCTCGTTCATGAGCTCGCACAGCGCGCCTGAGGGACTGAGGCCGGCGAGCTGGGCGAGGTCGACCGCGGCCTCGGTGTGCCCGGCGCGGCGCAGCACGCCACCCGGGACCGCACGCAGCGGCATCACGTGTCCGGGGCGGGTCAGGTCGTAGGGCTCCGTGGCGGAGTCGGAGAGGACCTTGATGGTGTGGGCGCGATCCGCGGCCGAGATCCCGGTGGACTCCACGTCTCGGGCATCCACGGACACGGCGTACGCGGTCTGCTTGCGATCCTCGTTGACGGCCGTCATGGGCGGCAGCCCGAGCCGGTCGAGGTCCTCGCCGGGGAGGCTCACGCAGATGTAGCCCGAGGTGTGCCGGATCATGAACGCGGTCAGCTCCGGGGTCGCCCGCGTGCCGGCGAAGATGAGGTCGCCCTCGTTCTCGCGGTCCTCGTCGTCGACGACCACCACGGCCTCGCCGCGCGCGATGGCCGCGATGGCGTCGGGGATGCTGTCGAGGCGGACTCCCCCGGCCGCGGAGGTCGGGGCGTCGGCAGGGTGCGGTGGCTCAGGGGCTGGCGGTGCGACGGGCGTGTCGGCTGGGCTGGGCTGGCCTCCGGCGTCCCCCTGTGGATCGGGCGTGGAGTCAGAGGTCTCGGATGGGTCTGCCTCTGTGTCCGCACCCCGGTGCACGTCCGGGTCGAGCGGGATGCCCGCCCGACCGAAGAGCTCGTCGGCCGGGATCATGCCCGCACCGCCAGCATGCGCTCGACGTACTTGGCGATCACGTCCACCTCGAGGTTGACCGGGTCCCCGACCTGCCGCCGGCCCAGCGTGGTGGCGCTGAGCGTGGTCGGGATCAGGGACACGGAGAACCAGGGCTGGTCGCCGTCCACGACCTCGACGACCGTGAGGGACACCCCGTCGACGGTGATGGATCCCTTCTCGACCAGGAAGCGGGCGAGGTCGGCGGGCAGGTCGATCTCGACGACCTCCCAGTTCTCGCTGGGGCGACGTGCACGGATCCGTCCCAGGCCGTCCACATGGCCCTGCACGATATGACCACCGAACCTGCCATCTGCGGCCATCGGCCGCTCCAGGTTGACCGGATCTCCGGGCTGCAGCGAGCCCAACGAGCTGCGACCCAGGGTCTCGGACATCACGTCCGCGGAGAACGCCTCCCCGTCGAGCGTGACCACGGTGAGGCACACCCCGTTGACCGCGATGCTGTCGCCGAGCGTTGGCGTCAGCGGTCACGGTCCCCCCGGAGACGACAAGGCGCGCCGAGTCGTCGGACAGCCTCGTGACCTCGACGACGCGACCCAGCTCCTCGACGATCCCGGTGAACACTCTCGTGACCTCCTCGATGGTCCCCGACCCAGCCCGCAACGGCGCAGCACGCGACGTCAGGACGGGTCCCCGGGCACCATTCTCCCGTCCACACGAACGTCCTGGCCAACCCGGGTGATTCCCGTGATCTCGAGCTGCATCGCGGAGCCGATCGCGGTGATCCCGAGATCGCCCACGGCGGACGGCCCGGAGCCCAGGATCCTGGGGCCGAGGTACCAGACGACGCGGTCGACGAGCCCCGCCCGCAGGAAGGCTGCGGCCAGCGTGGGACCACCCTCCAGCAGGACGTGCTGGACGTCCTCTCGGGCGAGGGCGTCCAGCACCTCGGCGGGCGACTCGGTCGGGAACGTGCGCAGCGGCGCGATCCCATCGCGCAGCGCAGCCCCCGCGGGGATCTCGCGGCGACCCATCACGACGCGCATGGGCTGGCGCGTCGCCGGCACCCCGCGGGCATCGCGGACGGTCAGGGAGGGGTCATCGGCCAGCGCGGTGCCCGTTCCGATCAGGACCGCGTCCACCTCGGCGCGCAGCTGATGGACCTGGGCGCGCGCCTGCTCCCCGGTGATCCACCGGCTCGAGCCGTCAGCAGCGGCCACGCGGCCGTCCATGGTGCTGGCGACCTTCCAGGTGACCAGCGGGCGGCCCTGGCGGACGGCGAAGGTCCAGGCCTCGTTGATCGCTGCCGACTCGTCGGCGAGCAGGCCCCGGACCACGTCGACCCCCGCGGCGGCCAGACGGTCGGCTCCCCCGGCGGCCACGGGGTTCGGGTCCGACTGGGCGAGGACGACGCGCGCGATCCCGGCCGCGAGCAGGGCGTCCACGCAGGGGCCCGTGCGCCCGGTGTGGTTGCACGGCTCGAGGGTGACCACGGCGGTGGCGCCCCGAGCCGCCGCGCCAGCCGCAGCCAGCGCTGCCGCCTCGGCGTGGGGGGTTCCCGCCCCCCGATGGAATCCCTCGGCGATCGTGGCGCCGGTCGCGTCGAGCAGGACGCAGCCCACACGCGGGTTCGGTCCCCGCGGGACCCCCGGGGTGACGGCGATGGTCAGCGCGCGGCGCATGGCCGCCTTCTCGACGTCCGTCGCCGGACCGCTCACAGCGGCGACGCAGCGGCCGCGGCCGCTCGGAGCGCCGTGCAGGCGGCCGCAGGGTCCTGAGCCCCGTAGACGGCAGAGCCCGCCACGAAGACATCGGCACCGGCCTCGGCGCAGCGCTCGATCGTCTCGGCCGAGACCCCTCCGTCGACCTGCAGCCAGATGTCCGCGTCACCGATGAGCTGCCGGGCGCGGCGGATCTTGGGGACGGCGAGCTCCAGGAACGGCTGCCCGCCGAACCCGGGCTCGACGCTCATGATCAGGATCATGTCGATCTCATCCACGAGGTCGGCCAGCGAGTCGACCGGCGTCGCGGGCTTGATGCCGACCCCGGCGCGCGCGCCCTGCCGACGGATCTCCCTGGCCAGACGCACCGGTGCGCCAGCCGCCTCCAGGTGGAACGTCACGCTGCCGGCACCTGCCTCGGCGTAGGCCGGGGCCCACCGATCAGGGTCGTCGATCATGAGGTGGCAGTCCACGGGAGTGCTCACGTGGGCCAGGAGAGCCTGGACCACGGGCAGGCCGAGTGTCAGGTTGGGCACGAAGTGGTTGTCCATGACGTCCACGTGCAGCCAGTCCGCACTTCCGGCGACGCGCTCGCACTCGCGCGCAAGGTCGGCGAAGTCCGCCGCGAGGATGCTCGGGGAGATCTGGATGCCCATGACGGCAGCCTAACTTCGCCCCGCACGGATCGGGGTGGCGGAGGACCCCCGATCCGGACGCCCGGGACTCAGGGCCGTCGGGCCATCGCTGCTCGACAGGGGCGCTCGTCCACAGGGCTGCTGGCGATCTCTGGTCGATGTCGGACCCCCGGCGTATTGTTCGAACATCAGTTCGGACAGGGGGAGCTCAGGTGACCAGCACCATCCAGGACCAGCAGACGGTGGTCGATCCACGCGCGATCGGGGCGCTGCCCTCGGCGTCACGCGGAGGTGGCCGACCTATGGGCGCGGGCGACCGCGTCCGCCAGCGGGGACCTGCCCTCGATGGGCCTGCTGGCCGGGGAGCGCCCGACCGCCGACGTGGACGTCCTTGCCGGGGCATTCGCTGCGGTCGAGTACGACCTGGCCCGCCGGATGCACGCCGCCACGTCGGCAGGGTCCCTGCCCCTGGTCGGCCCCGGGGCCGTGCTGGCTGCACGCGGATGGGCCGCCCCGCACGCCCGACGGTTGGCCCGCGCCGGGGCCCTGGCCGCCGAGCATCCCGACGTGGCCGTGCCCTGGGCGGCGGGGATCATCACCTCCGACCACGTCGACGCCATCGCCCGCCACGCCCACCGGCTGCGTCCCGAGGAGCTGGCCGCGGTGATCGCCGAGCTCGCGACCCGATGGGGGCAGCTGTCCCCCGCGGGGATCACCCGGTTCCTGATCACCGCGATCCGCCTGCTGCACCCACCCGACACCGACGAACCCACCAGGGACGAAGCAGATGCCTATGCCAGCCGGGACCTGTCCTTCGCCCTGCTCGGCGACACCGTGATCCTGTCCGGGGCCCTGCCCCGGCTCGAGGGTGAGGCCGTGATCGCCGCGGTCGACGCCCTCGCCGAACGCCTCCGGTCCACCGCCGACCACGTCCCCGCCGGGGCCCGCCGCGCCGACGCCCTGGTCGAACTGGTCAATGCCGCTGCGTCGAAAGGCACCCTGCCGACCCGCGGCGGACTGCCCGTGGCGTTGACCGTCACCCTGGAGCACACCCGAACCGGGGACCCCGTCTGGACCACCAGCCGCGGACACACCCTGACCTCCTCCGAGCAGAGGTTCACCGCCTGTGACCCCACCCTCACGCCCATCCTGATCGACAGAGGACGGCGCTCAGGGGACCCCGGAGCGTGCCCGGACACGCTGGAGGGCCTGCTCGCCGAAGCCAGCACAGCCACACCGACACCCACCCCGAGCGCCCGGCTCGCGGCCCTCGCCGCGCTGGTGTTCGACGGACCCCGGATCCCCCTGGCCGTGGGGCGGACCGCGCGCACCGCCACCGCCGCCCAACGCAGAGCACTGGCCACCCGCGACCGCGGCTGCATCATCCCCGGCTGTCAGATCCCGGCCGAGAGCTGCCAGGCCCACCACGTGACCGACTGGGCCGCCGGCGGCGCGTCCGATATCGACAATCTCGCGCTGTTGTGCTGGGCACATCACCGCCAGGTCGACCTGAACATGTGGACCATCACCCCCACCGGGACCGGTCGACGCCCCGACCCACCCGCGCACGGAGACCCACCCGGAACCCCCTGGCCCGCCAACCACGACGCACCCTGGACGATCACCCGAACGCACCGCACCCGATGGCGACTGTGAGCGCGTCAGTAGTGCCCGTCCACGATCCGCAGGGCGGTCGAGCGCGCGGCACGCACCACCAGGCCGAGCGCCTCCTCGGTGGTGGTCTGCGCACGGGCAGGCACATGGAAGGAGTGATCGGCAGCCCAGACCGGGACGACCCGCGCCGTCACCTCCGCCTCGGCGAGGCCCACCGCGATCTCACCTGGGGACCCGAGACTGTCGCGCGTCCCCTGCACGACCACGGTGGGGACCTCGCGGGCTGCCTCGACCAGTTCCGGGAGGCGCGAGGGGACCGGTCCGGTCACGGCCTGGCGCCTGGCCGGGTGAACCGGGAAGGCGAGCAGGAGCAGCGCCGCGGGGTCCACGTCGGCCACCGTGCGACACGCCACCCGGGCACCCGTGCTGCGACCCCCGACGACGAGGCGCCTGGTTCCGATCCCCCGGGAGCGCAGGTCCCGCAGGCAGGCGACCCAGGCGTGGTCCAGCGTGCTCGCCGCTCCGCCCAGGCGCCGACCCGCGACCCGCCACGGCTGCTCGACGAGGACGACCTCGATCCCCTCCTCGGGGAGGGCGTCCGCGACAGCCACCAGGTCGAGGGAGTCAACGCCACGACCGACCCCGTGGCCGAGGACCAGCGAGGCCCGCGGGCGACCGTGCGGGACGGGATGGACGTGCGCCCGCGCCAGCCCCGAGGGGGTCTCGATGTCCCAGACGATCGTCACGGCACAGCGTCCGGCGCCGGCTCAGCGGCGATCGGCGCCAGGAGCTCCGGGGAGTTGTTGCGCACGGAGTTGACGGCCGTGCTCACCGGGTAGGCGGTGAGCAGGTCGACTGCCAGCCTGGCATCGAACCCTGCCTCCACCGTGACGGCCGGGTCGAGCCACCTCGAGTAGCCGGACGGCTCGATCAGCACGGGCATCCGGTCGTGGATCGCTGCCAGCGGCCCGATCGAGTCAGTGGTGAGCACCGTGACCGTGACCAACCACTCATCGTCGGGAGACGGACGCCAGAACTCGTAGAGCCCGGCCAGCGCCAGGCTGGCACCGTCGACGCGATGGATGAAGTACGGCTGCTTGCGCGGCTTCGCGGCACCGGGCACGCCACCCGCGGGCAGGTACCACTCGAAGTAGCCGTCTGCGGGGATCAGGCAGCGGCGCTTGGCGAACGCCGACCGGAAGGCGGGCTTCTCCGCAGCGTTCTCCCAGCGCGCGTTGATCATCCGGGCGCCGATTGTGGGGTCCTTCGCCCACGAGGGGACCAACCCCCATCGGGCCACGCGGAGCTGCCGTTGGGGTTCCCCTGCCTCCTCGACCGGCCGCTCGACGACGAAGGCCACCTGGTTCGTCGGAGCCACGTTGTAGTTGGGGGCGGGAGCAGCGTCGATGACGGTCTCGACCTGGAACTCCTCGACGAGCGTGGCGGTGTCCCGAGCTGCCGCGTATCGTCCGCACACACCGTGCAGCCTGCCACAGTCGGGTAGGCTGCCGCGCGTGCCTGCTGAGGAGGATCCGTGGCCAGCACCGTTGGCCAGCGGCCCCGTGCGCGCCACGGTGACGGTCCCCGGCAGCAAGTCGCAGACCAACAGGGCACTCGTGCTCTCGGCCCTCGCCGACGGACCGAGCACCATCACGGGCGCCCTGAAGGCCCGTGACACGAAGCTGATGATCGCCGGACTGCGGGCGATGGGTGCCGAGATCTCGTCCAAGGGTGACCAGTGGCGCGTCGAGCCGGGCCCGCTGACCGGCCCTGCCCACGTCGACTGCGGGCTCGCAGGCACCGTCATGCGGTTCCTGCCGGTGGTGGCCGGCCTGGCCAACGGCGACATCCGCTTCGACGGGGATCCCCGCGCCCGGATGCGACCCATGGCCTCGATCCTCGGCGCCCTGGAGACGCTCGGTGTCACCATCGCCGACGACGGACGCAACAGCCTGCCCTTCACCGTGCGCGGCGCCGGTTCCGTCCCCGGCGGCCGGGTGACGATGGATGCCAGCGCGTCGAGTCAGTACGTGAGCGCCATCCTGCTGGGGGCCGCCCGGTTCGACGAGGGCGTGGACCTGCGCCACAAGGGCCAGCCCCTGCCGTCCCTGCCGCACGTGGACATGACGGTGCACATGCTGCGCGAGTCGGGGGCTGAGGTCACCGTCTCCTTCGAGGACCCCACCGACGCCCGCTGGGTGGTCTCGCCCGGACCCCTGCGCGCCGTCGACCGCAGCATCGAGCCGGACCTGTCCAACGCAGCCCCCTTCCTGGCTGCGGCGATGGTCACCGGCGGCACGGTGACGATCCCGGGCTGGCCCGCGGCGACGACCCAGGCCGGCGCCTACCTGCGCGAGATCCTGACGGAGATGGGCGCCACCACCGAGCTCACCGGCTCGGGCCTCACGCTCACCGGACCCGAGCAGATCACCGGCCTCGACATCAACCTGCGCGACGTCGGTGAGCTGACCCCCGTCGTGGCCGCCGTCGCCGCGCTGGCGAGCACCCCCAGCCGCCTGCGCGGGATCGGGCACCTGCGGGGCCACGAGACCGATCGGCTCGACGCGCTGTCCACCGAGATCAACCGGTTGGGCGGCGCGGTCCGGGCCAAGCAGAACTCGCTGCGGATCACCCCGGCGGCCCTGCACGGCGGAACCTTCCACACCTACGACGACCATCGGATGGCCATGGCCGCCGCTGTGCTCGGCCTTCGGGTGCCGGGCGTGCGGATCGTCGACGTGGACACCACGCGCAAGACCCTGCCGGGCTTCACCACCCTGTGGCAGGACATGCTCGGCGGGGACACGTGAGGCACTGGGACGAGGACGACGTCCGGATCCGACCGGGGAAGGGCAAGTCCCGGCCACGCAGCAAGGACCGTCCTGCGCACTCAGCAGGCGCGCCGGGTCGGATCGTCGCGGTGGACCGTGGCCGCTTCACCGCGATCCTCGATGACGGGGACACCCCGATCTTCGCCGTCAAGGCACGGGAGCTGGGCCGCAAGTCCGTCGTGGTCGGCGATGCCGTCTGGCTCACCGGGGACATGCGCGGCGGGCCCGACCGTCTGGCCCGGGTGGTCCGGATCGAGGAGCGCACGACCGTCCTGCGCCGGTCGGCTGACGACTCGGATCCCGACGAGCGGGTGATCGTCGCCAACGCCGAGCAGCTGGCGATCGTCACCGCCCTGACGAACCCGGAGCCGAGCCCAGGACTCATCGACCGCTGCCTGGTGGCCGCCTACGATGCGGGCCTGGCACCCCTGCTGGTCCTGACCAAGTCCGACCTCGCCGACCCCGCGACCCTCCTGGACCTCTACGCCGCCCTGGCGGTCCCCGCCGTCGTGTGCGGGATGAACGAGGACGGGTCAACCGACGCCGCGGGCCTCGCCGAGCTCACGAGCCACCTCGTGGACCGGGTCACCTGCTTCGTCGGCCACTCCGGGGTGGGCAAGTCCACGTTGGTCAACGCCCTGGTCCCGACCGCCGAGCGGCTGACCGGGGTCGTCAACGAGGTCACAGGCCGCGGCCGGCACACGTCCAGCCAGGCCGTGGCGATCCCGCTGGCCCAAGGAGGCTGGCTCATCGACACCCCGGGGGTGCGGTCCTTCGGATTGGCCCACGTCGTGCCCGATCGGGTCCTGCACGCGTTCTCGGAGTTCGACCCCGCGCTGGAGGACTGCCCGCGCGGGTGCCCGCACACGCAGGGAGCCGTGGACTGCGCGCTCGATGCCTTCGCGGCCTCAGGCGCGGCCGGGGAGTCCGGACCCGCCAGGCTCGAGTCGCTGCGCCGACTGCTGGCGACCCGGCCCCCGGAGCCCGGCGCCCTGCGCAACCGACCCGAAGCGGACGCACCCTCAGCAGCGGGCGACCCGTCAGGACGTTGAACCGTCAGGACGTTGATCTGCGAGACCGCCGATCCCTACTACTGACCGCTCAGTCGACCGTAGTCGTCGTAACTGCCCGCCATCGGGCCCGGTGACTTCTTGTAGAGCCCGGAGACGATCTCCAACTTGGCAGCACACGTCCACGGCTGCCACCCGCGGGAGTCCCAGATCGCACGCGCCATGCGCACGTTCAGGGCGGGGTCGAGCGCCTTCTTGCGGGCGTCGGTGATGTCCGAGAAGCTCACCCCGATGGCGCGCAGGGCCGCCTGCAGCGTCCCACCGTCGTTGATCTGGAAGACGCCGAAGTCCCGCGACCCGTTCGTGTTCGGCTTGCTGACCCGGTTGCCGTGCCCGGACTCGCAGCGTGACACCGCCATCGCGTTGCCGACCTGATCGGCCGGGAAGTTCGCCCGCACGAGGTCGAGCACCTCAGCGGTGTTGGTCGCCCCACCCCGCGGCACGGCTCCCCCGAAGTCGCCCCCCAACGGCACGGTGTAGGCGGCCTGGGCCCGGGCCGCCGAGATGGCCGTGGCGATCGCCGCGTCGATGGCCTTGGCAGCCGCAGCCTCCTCCTTGGCCAGGTCCTTGGCAGCCTTCTCGCGATCCTTCTCCGCCTGGGCCAGCTCCTCCTCCGTCAGGGAGAGCTGGTCGGCGGCCGCCTTCTCCGCCTCCTCGAGGGCGGCCAGGGTCTCGGCATACTCGCCGTTGGCTGCCTCGGCACCGGCCACGGTGGGCGCCTCGGACTCCAGCGGGTTCGCGACGGCCCCGGGGACCTGGGCCGCCAATGACTCCATGGAGCGTCCCGATGCCCGTGCCAGCCGGTCGGTGACCGCCTCGGCGTCGGCGCTGCGCTCGGAGATCGGCAGCGCTGCCTGCGCGGACAGGGGTGCGAGGGCCACCGCCGCGGGGGCCTGGGCATTGACCCACGCACCACCGGCCACGAGCGCGCCGATCAGCAGGAGGGTGCCCACGACAAAGGTGCGCCGGCCCCTGCGCAGGCGGCGCTCAACCTCGTAGTCCTCGTCCCCCACGCACGCCAGTATGCCCCGATTTCATCGCCGAGCCTAGCCCGGAGGGCCTCCGATCGGGTGCATTCGGGCCAGACCCCCGTGCGCGCGCCGCCGCGGATGTCGCGGCTCAGGCCCCCTCTGCGAGCACCTGGCCCAGCGTTCGGCGGCCGATCGCCGCATTGACGGCTGAGTCGGCGCTGTGCGCGAGGAACATCAAACCCAGCAGCAGCGCCCAGCCGCGGCCCCGGGACCATGCGGCAGCGTCCGGGGACAGGTTCCCACGAAGCCGCTCACGCCCACCGCGGTCCAGCAGGAGCCAGCCCGCCGCCAGGTCGGTCGCGGGGTCGCCCGCACACAGGTCGCCGAAGTCGATCACCCCGGTGATCCGACCCCGCGCGGCCAGGACGTTCAGGCCGTGCAGGTCCCCATGGACCCATCGGTCGGGGCCAGGGTGGGGCGCGGCGTCCACGGCCTCGGACCACGCCTCCTCCAGGCCGGTGCGCTGCGCAGGCGGTGCGCTGGCGAGGTGGGTCTCGAACGACGCGCTCCGGGCGGACAGGGGGACGCCCCGGAACGGATTGCGGGGGGCACCGACCGGGGCAGGCACGTGCAGGGCGGCGAGGAACTCGGCCAGCGTGTCGGCCGCACGAAGACCCGCCCGACCGGTGAAGGCACTCGCCGCGGGCACCCTCCCCGGCACGTACCGGCACACCGACCACGGCCACGGGTAGTCCTCGGTGGGCTGCCCAGCGCGAACCGGGGTGGGGACAGCCAGCGGGAGGACGGCCGACAGCCCCGGCAACCACCGCAGCTCGCCAGCGATGAGACGGGCTCCGAGCTCCCGGCGGGGCACCCGAACCGTCAGGTCCGGACCCAGCCGGTACACCGCGTTGTCCCAGCCGCTGCCGATCCTGCGCAGTGGGAGATCGGCGAGGTCCGGGTGCTGGCCCCGCAGGAGTCGCCGCACGAGGTGGTGGTCCACCGCGACCTCGGCCGGCGGGATCGATACGCGCACCGGGCCAGCCTAGGTCTGGGTGGCCGCGACAGGACTGCGACCTGCATGCCGCCCGGACCTCCTTCTCAGCCACCGCGCGCGTCCACTACGGTGGCCCCATCAGGAGGACGGACCGCCACAGGAGGCACCGATGATCAAGAACGTGCTCAGGGCGAAGGGCTCGAAGGTCGAGACCATCTCGCCCGACGCAACCCTGACCGAGCTCGTCGACGCCCTGGCGGAGCACCGCATCGGCGCGATGATCGTCTCCGCCGACGGTGCTCACATCGACGGGATCGTGTCCGAGCGCGACATCGTCCGCGCGCTGCGCAGCGACGGCGGGCTGCCGTCGTTCCGGGAGTCCCGGCTGGTCCACCTGGACCGGGTCACGGTGGCCGAGATCATGACCCGCGAGGTCACCACGTGCACCCCGGAGACCTCGATCGACGAGGTGATGACCGTGATGACGGCCGGACGCATCCGGCACGTCCCCGTCATCTCCGATGAGGCGCTCGTCGGGATCGTGAGCATCGGCGACATCGTCGCCGCGCGGATCTCGCACCTCGAGTGGGAGCGCTCCGCACTGGTCGACTACGTCACGACGGGACGCTGACCTGGCTGACGACCCACGTCGGCACGGTCGGACCCCGGTCACGGCTCCGGGACCGACCGGCGGGGACATGGTGCGCGCCATGCGGCGCATCGGCGATGACCCCCTGGCGTTCCTCGCCGAGCAGTGGCGACGCCACGGCGACGTCGTGCAGTTCCCGATCCCCTCACCGCCGACCTACATGGTCAGCCACCCCGACGACGTCCGCACCGTGCTCGTGGGCCGGTCGCGGGACGTCACCAAGGACACGATCCAGTACCGCGCGCTGTCGCGGGTGACGGGCCAGGGCCTGCTGACCGCCAACAACCCCGTCTGGCGCGAGCACCGCCGCATCCTGCAGCCCGCCTTCCACGCCGACACCCTGCCGCGGGTCGCCGGGCACACCGCCCGTGCGGCGTCGGTGCTGGTGGAGCGCCTGATCGAGGTGGGCGACGGCGGTGTCGTGGACATCGACGCCGAGGTCATGACCGTGGCACTCGAGGTGGTCGGCGACTCCCTGTTCGGCCACGAGCTCGGCCCGGTGGCCGATCGGCTGGCTGCGGCCACGCTCACGGCACTCGGTGAGGTCGTGGCCATGGCCCGGATGCCGCTGCGGGCACCGGCGTGGATCCCGACGCCGGGCAACCGCCGGATGGCCCGCTCCCTGGCCGAGCTCGACGCCGCCGTGACAGCGATCCTCGCCCAACGCGCCGCACAGGGCCCGAGCGACCCGCCCGACATGCTCGACCTGCTCCAGGCCTCGACCCTGGACCGCCGCGAGATCCGCGACGAGATCGTGACGTTCCTCGTCGCCGGCCATGAGACCGTGGCCTCGGCCCTGACCTGGGCGCTCGTGCTGCTGGGTGCGCACCCCGAGATCGCCGACCGGGTGGCCGCTGAGGCCGACGAGGTCCTGGGCGGGCTCATCCCCCTGCCCGGGACCTCCGCTCCCGGCAGTTCCGAAGCGGTCCAGGGCATCGACATGTCCGTGCTCGCCGCGCTGCAGGTCTCCCGCGCCGTGGTCGACGAGGCGATGCGGCTGCACCCACCGGCGTGGCTGATCACCCGGAGCACCACCGCCGACATGGAGCTCGGCGGATCCCACATCCCGGGCGGGTCCCTGGTGATCCTCAGCCCGTGGATCGTGCACCGCCACCCCGCGGTGTGGGACGAGCCTGACGAGTTCCGCCCCGAGCGCTTCCTGCCCACGGGCGGCGCGATCGCCGCCCCGGCCCGGAACGCCTACATCCCGTTCGGGGCCGGCCCGAGGATGTGCATCGGGCGCGACTTCGCCTATGCCGAGGCCGTGCTCTGCCTGGCCATGGTCTGCCGCACAGCTCGGCTCGCTCCCACGGGGCCACCGGTCCGGGCCCTGCCCCTGGTGACGATCCGGCCGGACCGGCCGGCGCTCATGCGGGTCACGCTGCGCTGACCCCCGAGCATGACCACCGTCATGACGCCTCGGGGTCAGCACCTCCACCCTCGGAGTCGATCACCAGGGCCTCGAAGTCCGCTGCGGTGGCAGGTCCCTCCAGGACCCGACCGTCAGGGAGCGCCAGCGGGATCGGCACCCCGGATGGGTCGACGATGATCACGCTGTCCAGGCCGACATCACCGAGGCTGGACACGACCTGGCCCACGAGGAGCACCTGGTCGGCGGCCGGCAGGAACGTGAACGCGTCTGTCCGTTCCAGGACCACCTGGCCCATCGGGTCCTCCGCCACGACCTTCAGCATCGGGATGCCGGTCAGCGGATCCAGGAGCAGTGAGCGCAGCTCAGCCTGGCGCTCGACGGGCGGGCCCACGGCCAGGGCGGCCATCACCCCCTCGGCTGAGCGGTCGCCGACTGGCTCAGACACCCCCTCCAGGCCGGGGCCGGACACGAAGAAGATCGTGGCCTCCTGAGCCGTCGGACTCGGCGTCGGACTCGGCGCCACGGCCGGCAGGGCACCGCTGGGCAGGGACTGGGCCTGCTCCTGCACGGAGACCCCGCACCCGGCCACCCCGCTGAGTACCAGGCCCAGGGCCGCGGCGGCCACCGCGCCCCGGATCATGGCGTGACCCCTGCGGGCAGGTCGAGGGTGAACCGCGCCCCACCGAACGGGGACGCACCGACGTACACGCGCCCCCCGATCGCCTCCGACTGCTCACGGGTGATCGCCAGGCCGAGCCCCGCTCCCTCGACCCGCGGCTCAGCCACACCGGTGCCGCGGGCGAACGGCTCGAAGAGCCGCTCGACCTCGTCGGGGTTCACGCCGGGGCCGGCGTCGTCGACGTGGATGCGCACGTGCCCATCGCCGGCGACCACAAGGATCTGGCGGACCCCGTGGCCGTGCCGGGTGGCGTTGTCGATGAGGTTGGCCATCACGCGCTCCACCCGACGCGCGTCGGTGACGACGACCGGGCGATCCCCGTGGAGCAGGGCGGTCTCGAGGTTGCGCCCTGCGAGGATCGCCTCGATCAGCGCCGCGATGTCCGTGGCATCACGCTGGACGGGTGCCCGCGCGGTGACGCTGGAGATCTCGAGCAGGTCCAGCAGGATCCGGGTGAGGCGTCGGGACTGGGTGGCAAGGCTGGTCACCAGGCGCGCCTCACGCGGCGGGAAGGTGTCGTGGTGCTCCTCGAGGAGCTCGGCGGTGGCCACCACCGTCGTCAGGGGCGAGCGCAGCTCATGGCTGACGTTCGCCACGAAGCGTCGCTCACGCTCGATCCGGGAGGCGACCGCGACCGCCATCTCGTTGAAGCAGTCGGAGATCGGGTCCAGGTCGGGATCGCCGGTGTCCGGCAGCCGTACGGTGAGGTCGCCGTCGGCGAGCCGGCGGGCACCAGCGCCCAGCCGCTGGAGCGGTCGCATGAGCCTGCCCCCGACGTAGCGCCCGATCGCTCCGCCCACCGCGAACGCCCCGAGCGCGAGGAGCACCAGGAGCAGGGCGCCGTTGCGCAGTGTCTCGAGCAGGTCGGTCAGGGGGAACAGCTCGACGTACAGCCCGGACCGGGTGTACACGCCGACCGCGTAGTAGTACTGCGTCGCCGATCACGACCGTCTGCTGGGCGCCACCCTCGGTGAGCGTGAGGTCGATCAGCGACACGGGGATGTCCGACGGGGCGACTGTGCTGCCCCGCGAGTACCACTCGGTCCCGACCCGCATGAGGGCCAACGACGTGCCGACGACCGGGAGCTGGTTGAGCACGACGCCGGGCGGCGTCCCACCCGCGATGGCCGCATCGACCGATCGGGCGTCGAGCAGGGCCCGGGTGAGGCCCGCGGACTGGCGCTGGTTGGTCAGGTAGCTGCGGCTGACCAGGTAGATCCCGCTGGCCACCAGCACGGCGACCACCATGGACAGCACGGCGAACACCAGCGCCACCCGGGTCCGCAGGCCGAAGCGCATGGGTCAGGCCTTGAGCCGGTAGCCGAACCCGCGCACCGTCATCAGGTGCACCGGCTCGGCCGGGTCGGACTCCATCTTCGCCCGGAGGCGGTAGACGAGGTTGTCCACGACGCGACCGTCCCCGGGGTTGCGGTAGCCCCAGACGTTGCGCAGGAGGTCGTCGCGGCTGACCACGCGCTCGCGTGCCCCGATGAGCTCGGCGAGCAGCTTGTACTCCGTCGGGCTCAGCGGGACGATCCGCTCACCGACCTGGACCTCGGCGGTGTCGGGGCGCAGCCGGACCTCACCGCACTCGAGCAGGCCGTGGTCCAGGTCGACGTCGTTGGCCCGCCTGATCTGGGCCCGGATCCGGGCCAGCAGCTCCTTGGTGATGAAGGGCTTGGTGACGTAGTCATCGGCACCGGCCTCCAGGCCGGAGACCACATCGTGGCTGTCCGCCTGGGCGGTCACGATGATGATCGGCACGCGGCTCGTGGCTCGCACGCTGCGCACGACGTCCAGCCCATGGATCCCCGGCAGCCGCAGGTCCACCAGCAGGACGTCCGGGTCCTCGTCCTGGCCCAGGACCAGCGCCTGCTCGCCGTTGGCCGCCTCGAGGACGCGGTATCCCTCATCCTCGAGGGCATAGCGCAGCACCAGGCGGATCTCCTCGTCGTCCTCGACGACCATCACGGTCTTGCCCATGCCGGCATTCTCCCCCCTCGCGGCGATCCCGCGGCACCCTCAGGTGCCAGAAGCACCCATTGCGACGCAATTGGGACGCAGTGTGACGCACTCGGGATGCAGGCCGCGCGCCGAGGCGCACCGGCTCGCACCGCTCAACCGATCACACGGGTCGCTTGAGCTGCAGGACGGGGACCCCAGCCGGGTTGTCGGCATCCATCCGGACCTCGTCACCGGCGACGTACTGCCGGATCGCGCTGGCCAGCTCGCGCGGGTGGGTGAAGTTGATCGCGTGTGCCGCACCCTGGAACAGCACGATGGTCACGCCCGGAGGGAGGTCGGCCATGGCGCGGCTGATGTTGCGCCACGGAGGACGCAGCGGGTCCTCACTGCCGATGACCACCATCACCGGAACTGGGAGCGACATGAAGCGCTCGTAGGCCGGGAACTTGGTCATCTTGTCGAAGAGCTTGATCGCCCGGACCATCCCGTAGCGCAGGTAGTCCGGGGCTGCGACGGGCAGCAGGGTCGGCGGCTCGGCGAGGCCGTCTCGGGCCATCTGCACCAGGGCCTTGCCCAGCGGCCGATTGTGCGGCCCGCCCGCCAGCCCGACCATCACGGCCTTGGACACCTTCTCCGGCGCCTCGGCGACCAGCTCCGCGGTGATGGCGCAGCCCAGCGAGTTGCCCACGACCACGGCCTGCTCGATGCCCAGGGCGTCCATGAAGTGGTTCAGGGCGGTCCCGAGCTCCTCGATGCTCAGGGTCTCCTTCGGCTTGGGGCTTCGGCCGAACCCGGGGAGGTCCGGCACATAGACCCGGAAGGAGTCCGTGAGCAGGCTGGCGGTCGGGAGCAGGTAGGTGCCCGAGATCGCGAACCCATGCTGATGGATCATCGGCGGCGCGTCGACCGGCCCCCCGACCCGATAGCGGATCCAGTTGCCGTCGACGAGGACGCTGCTCCAGGTGAAGTCCGTGTCAGCCACGATCGCATCCTGCCATCTGGTCGCAGGCCCGTCGACACGACACAGGCAGCGTCAGCCGCCTGCGTCGCGCGCCTCAGCTGATCAGCGCGTGCAGGGCCTCGTCGCCCGGCCGGGCACGCAGGACAGCGGGGTTCACGCCGGCCTTGGTGGTGATCGCGGTGACCGACTTCTGCTGGCGAAGGGTGGCCAATGAGATCACGGTGCCCGACGCCCCGGCACGCGCGGTTCGGCCCGAGCGGTGCAGGTACTCCTTGGGGCCGTGCGGCGGGTCGACGTGCAGGACCAGGTCGATGTCGTCGACGTGCAGCCCGCGCGCGGCGACGTCGGTGGCCACGAGGACGTCGATCCGACCACGCTTGAAGTCCTCCAGGGTGCGCGTGCGCATCCCCTGCTTCATCCCGCCGTGCAGGGCGGCCGTGCGCACACCCTCGGCCTCGAGCTGGCCGGCCAGGCGGTCGGCGCCCATCTGGGTGCGGACGAACGCCACGGTCCGCCCGCGCCGCAGCGCGATGTCGGTGGTGACGGCGTCCTTGTCCTTGGGGTGGACGAGCACCAGGTGGTGCTCCATCGTGCCCACGGTCGCGGTCGCCGGGTCGGCGTTGTGCACGACCGGCTCGTGCAGGTACTTGCGGACGAGGCGGTCGACGTCGTGGTCGAGGGTCGCCGAGAACAGCAGGCCCTGGACGTCCTCGGGCAGGCGGCCCATGATGGCCTCGATCTCGGGCATGAAGCCGAGATCGGCCATGTGGTCGGCCTCGTCGAGCACCACGATCTTGACCTGGCTCAGGTCGACCGACCCGCGATCGGCGAGGTCGACCAGGCGGCCGGGGGTGGCCACGACGATGTCGGCCCGCTCGAGCCCGCGGATCTGGCGGTCGTAGGAGCTGCCGCCGATGATCAGCTGGGTCCGCATGCCCAGAGTGGCAGCCAGCGGCGTCAGGGCGTCGAGCACCTGCATCGCGAGCTCACGGGTCGGGGCCAGGATCAGCCCACGCGGCTGGCGCTTGGTCTGGCGGGGGCCGGAGAGGACCGTGAGCATGGGCAGGCCGAAGGACAGCGTCTTGCCCGAGCCCGTGCGGCCCCGGCCCAGGACGTCGCGGCCGCCGAGGGCTGCCGGGATGGTCATGGCCTGGATCGGCGTGGGCTCGGTGATCGCCTGGCTGGCCAGGACTGCGGCCAAGGAGGCCGGGACGCCGAGGTCGACGAACGCGTTCGGCCCGGTCAGTGCAGGGACCTGCGGGGCGCGCTGCGGACGGTCGGCGCGGTCACGGCGGTCGTTACGCGGACCGCGGTCGGTGCGAGGTCCGCGGTCGGTGCGAGGTCCGCGATCGACCCGGTCGGTGCGCTGGGAACGGCCCGGACGCGCCTGACGGACTGGGCGCTCGGTGCGCTCGGGGCGCTCGGTGCGCTCGGTGCGCTCGGTGCCGGTGCGGTCGTCGCGATCGCGCCAGTCGCTGCGCGGTGCGCTGCGCTCGTCACGCGCCCGGTCCGCTCGGGGTGCCCGGTCGGTGCGGTCCGCTCGGGGTGCGCGGTCATCACGGTCGCGCCACGCCGGGCGCGCCGGGGCAGCCGCGGAGTCGCGACGGGTCGTCGGGGTGCGCTCGCCGGTGCGTGTGGCAGCCTTCCAGGAGCCGGTGGTCTTGGCACCCTTCCAGGTGGACGTCGCCTTGGCGCCCTTCCAGGAGCCGGCCTTCTTCGCACCCTTCGTGGGTGCAGCCGATGCCGTGCGCGGTCCGGATCGGGGCGCGCGGGATTGCGGGGTGTGCTCAGCCACGGTGTTTCCTTCTTCTCAGGGCGTGTCGTCTTCAACGCGTCTGATATGACCGCCATAGGGCCAGGTGAGGAAACGTTGCTCAACGAAGTCGGCAGTATGCCGTCAGTGCATGGTAGGTACCCAGACCCCAGAAGCCCAAACCTGATGCGACGACCCAGTTCCCGCCGTGCCGCGAGGTGCGACCGTCAGGCCACGTCCACGTGCACGTGGTCGAGGTGCCGGTTGACGGGGTTGTCCGGGTCAGCTCCGCCGAACCGGTACTCGCGCCATCCCTGCATCGACCGCCGGGCGGTCCAGATCCGGTCGCGGTAGATCACCGTCCGGATGCCCAGTCGCTCGGCGTTGGCCACCGCCCAGTTGGCCAACTGCCAGCCCGCACGCTCCTGGTCGGCCTCCTCGTAGGGCCGGAAGAAGAAGTCGATCGCCCGGCCGAGGGAGTGCTCGCCGCCCGGACGGCGCCCCGGCAGCGTCTCCTCCGGGCCGAAGCCACCCTCGGGGACGTCACCGAACTGCTCGCGCACCTCCGCACGCAGCTCCTGCGCCCGGGGGGTCAGGCCGAGCGGAGGCTCCTTGGGGTGTCGGTGGCGGCGACGGCTCCGATCCGGCACGACAGGGTCGGCCCGTCGCCCAGGGCGCGGGCGAGGTCCCCCTCTGCGGACGCGATCAGGGCGGAGATCTCCGACGGCGACCCCTCGGCGAGGACCCCGGAGCCGTCCACCACGCTGCAGCCGGGCTCCCAGGGCAGGGAGATCCCACGGCCGAGGCTGAGGACCACGAGGACACCGACGAGCGCGGCGGCCAGGGCGAGGAGACGCACCCGTCCACGATAGGTGAGGTCCGGGCGGCGCGCTGGGGTCCGACCTAGGATGACCGTCGTGCCCGAGACCGAGGAAGCACCCGCGGCAACGCCGCCGGGACTCCTCGATCGGGCACCGATCGTGGCGCTGCGGGTGCTGCAGTTCGGCGTGGACCTTGCGATCGTCACGCTGGTCACGCTCATCCCCACGGCCCTCCTCCTGCTGCTCCTGCCCCGGAACCCCGACGACTCCCTGGGCAAGCTCCTCATCGCGATCCCAGCGATCCTGGGGCTCCTGGTGCTGGCCGTCGTGATCAGCTGGTGGTACTGGGCGCGCCTGCCCCGACACCGCGGAGGGACGCCGGCGATGCGCTGGTTCGGGTTGCAGGTGGTCCGGCGCGACGGCGGTGAGCCCACGGCCAGCCAGCTCACGCTGCGCTGGCTGCTGCTGGTCGTCGACGCCATGTTCTTCGGGGCTGTCGGCCTGATCGCGATGCTGGTGTCGAGCCAGAACCAGCGCATCGGGGACTCCATGGCCGACACGCTGGTCGTCCGCAGCGTCAGATGAGTGCGGCCCGCTCCAGGCGGGCCACGCTGCCCAGGGTCAGGGCCCCGCTCAGGTGCGCGGCGAGGGTGGGGGCCGGCTCGCGCCGGGTGGACGCCGCCGGATCGACCGCCCAGCGGGCGCGGATGCGGCCCCGGCCATCGCGGGCCGCCCACGCCGCCCTGGCCTGGACGACGAGGTCGCCTGCGATGTCGGTCAGGGACGGGTCGGCGAGGACCAACGCGGTCGCGTGCCGGGCCAGGATGCCGCGGAACAGCTGCGGGTCCGCCCCCGACCCGTCGCCCAGCTCATCGCGCCACACGCCGGGCGCGGTGACGTCCCCCGGCGTCCCGTCGCCGAGCATCGCCAGGGCCTGGCCCACCTCGGAGCATCCCACCCGCAGGGCCGACGTCCCGGCCCGCACCACCTGCGCTGCCCTGGCCAGCAGCCGCTGGGACTCCCCCGCCCCGGACATCTCGGCGAGCACGACGTCGAGCCCGGCCACAGTGCCCACGTTGTAGGACCAGAGGCGACCCTCGGGCACCAGCACGCCACCGCGCGGCCGGCAGCCGTCCCACACGATCCCGCGGCGATCCACCAGCGTCGCGTGCACCCAGTCCGCGGCCGCGCGGGCCATCCCGAGCCGATGGGCACCGCCGTCCACCTGGCTCGCCCGGGCCAGCAGCATCCCGGACGGTGCGGTGGCCGCGACGTTGCGGAACTCGTCGCCGACGCGCCACCGGACTCCCCCGAGACCGGCCTCCCAGCCTGAGGTCACGGCGTCGGCGAGGCAGAGGGGGATGCGTGCATCCGTGAGGCCGACGGCGTGCGCCCGCATCGTTGCCATGCCCATCCACGCCAGGTCGTCGTAGTAGGGGTTCGCGGTGAGGTCTCCGCCCGTGCGGCGGGTGATCCCGTGGATCAGCCGAAGCGCCCGCGGTCCGGCGCTCGGGTCACCGGCCTCGTGGCCGTCGAGCAGCACCTCGAGCGCGTGCGCCTGCCACCAGTAGTGCCAGGGCCCCACCGGCAGGAGGGCGCCCAGCCGCGGACCCCGCCCGGCTGCGATCCGGAACAGCCCGGTCCGCTGGTCCCAGTACTGCTCGACCAGCACCGCGCGCGATTCGCGAGCACGTTCCTGCCACATCGTCACAGCCAACCATGGGCCCCTTGCCCTCGACCCGCGCTCAGGTCGTGAGCGGGTCGAGCGGGCCGGCGCCTGTTTCGGGCTGTGGGCCGCCGATCCGGATCTGCACCGCAAGGACGCGGTCGGGGATCACCGCCAGCATCTTGGCGTCCGGGGTGCCGACGCCGAGGTGGGCGCCGATGGGCAGGGCCGCCACCCGGGGGTCCAGCGCTTGAGCGCGGCGTTCAGCAGGGGGCGGTCTCCGCCGGTCACGAGGAACTCCAGGTCCGCTCGGGGGCCGAGGATCCGGTCGGCGGTCTCGGCGGCCGAACCCACGATCTCGTCGGCCTGGTTGTCGCGCCGGCGTGCGTAGCGCTGCTGCGACCAGCCACCGGCCGCGGTGCGACCGTGGATGTGCCGGGTGCCGACCTTCTTCTCCGCGACGGTCGCCCTCGAACGCGGCCACGGCGTAGCCGGCCCGGCGCAGCAGGAGCACTCCGAACTGGGGGGCGAGCGCAGCCAGCGCCTCGGGATCGAACGGCCCGTCAACGTCGGACGCCAGCCAGGCCGGCACCACGACCTGGGCGCGGGCAGCGTCGGCGGCCACCATGTCCCAGCCCGCTGGGTCGGATGACTTCGCCGCGGCCACTCACCGTGCCGGGCGGCGAACCCCTCGAGCCAGCCGGGCAGCCGGCGCAGCGGGACCCCGACGACGTGCTCCTGGTCGGGCATGCCCCACTGTCCCATCCCCGGGCGCCCGAGGCGACCGGCGCGCTCGAGGTCGGCGATCAGGCCCTCGACCAGCAGCTCGATGACCGACTCGCGGGGCACCGGCGAGGTCGTCGCGGCCAGGGCGACCTCCTCCAGCGAGCCCAGCCAGCCGCGGACGGCCAGCTGGGTGACCTCGTCACGGGCCGGCCATTCGGCAGCATCCAGCCAGCGGATCACGTGGTTGGCTCGGACCTCGTCGAGGACTGCCAGCACCTTGGGGTCACCACCGGAGGCACCTCGCACAAGGGCAACGTACACCCCTCGCTTGCGCGGCACGAACTTCAGGAACGCGCGGACCATCTCGCGCAGGCGGGTGTCCACGTCGGTCGCCGGGTCGCCCGGGACGGCCTGCATCAGCCGATCGCCGGCGCTGGCGACGACCGCCGCGAAGTAGTCGCCCTTCGACGGGAAGTAGTGGAACACCAGGGTCCGCGAGACGCCGGCCTCCGCGGCCACCTCGTCCATGGCCAGCTCCTGGATCGGCCGGGTCTCCAGGAGGTCGAGGCCGATGTCGACCAGCTGCTGGCGCCGGTCCTGGGCCGACATGCGCGGTGGCCCCGGGACGGCCCCCATCGGGGCTGCTCCGGGGCCACCGCTGCGACTCACTGGTAGGCTGCCGCCGGCCTCGGCCAGGGCCACGACGGACGCCGGCGGGGTGAACCGCTCGCCGTACGTCTCGGCCAGCTCGTTGGCCCGGGCGACGAAGGCGGCAGGGCCACCCTCGTAGCTGTTCACGAACTGCAGCACGCCACCGGTCCACGCCGGGAACGCGATCCCGAAGATGGAGCCGATGTTGGCATCCGGCACCGTGCGCAGGACGTTCTCGTCGAAGCACTTGATGCTCTCGATCACCTCGATGAACAGCATGCGCTCCTGGAGGTCCTTGAAGGGGATGTCCATGTTCTCCCCACCGAAGACCTTCTTCAGGCCGGGCCACAGGCCCAGGCGCTTGCCCTCGGCGTAGTCGTAGAAGCCCGCTCCGGCTGCCCGCCCGCCGCGGTTGTCCACGGTGACCAGCTGCTCGAGAGCCGCATACCCGGGGTGGACGAAGAACTCCGGCATCGGGGTTCCGGTGGCCGCAGCCTCCGCCTGCGCGGCCTGCTTGATCTTCAGGCCGAGGGTGAGGCTGACCTCGTCGGTCAGCGCGAGCTGGCCGACCGGGTAGCCGGCCTGCAGGGCCGCCTGCTCCACGCTGTTGGCGGGTACGCCCTCGCCGACCATCGCCGCGGCCTCGGCCACGACCCGGCCGATCACGCGGCTGGTGAAGAAGCCGCGGCTGTCGTTGACCACGATCGGGGTCTTGCGGATCTGCAGGGCGACGTCGATCGCCTTCGCGATGGCCACGTCCGAGGTCTTCTCGCCGACCACGATCTCCAGCAGCGGCATCTTGTCGACCGGCGAGAAGAAGTGCAGGCCGATGAAGTCCTCTGGCCGGTCCACGCCCTCGGCGAGGCCGGTGACCGGGAGCGTCGAGGTGTTGGAGCCCAGCAGGGCGTCCGGTGCCAGCAGCGGCACGACCTCGGCGTAGACCGACTTCTTCAGGGTCGGGTCCTCGAAGACCGCCTCGATCATGAGGTCGGCTCCCTTGGCGTCGGCATAGTCCTCGGTCGGGAGGATCCGGGCCAGGATCTCGTCGCGCGCCTCGGCGGTCATCTTCCCGCGCGCGACTGCCTTGTCGAGGATGCCCTGCGAGTACGCCTTGCCCTTCTCCGCCGCCGCGAGGGTCATGTCCTTGAGGACGACCTCCATGCCGGACCGGGCGCACACGTAGGCGATGCCCGCGCCCATCATCCCGGCGCCGAGCACGACCACCTTCTGGGCGGTGTACTTCGGGACGTCCTTCGGCCGGTCGCCGCCCTTGCTGATGTGCTGCAGGTCGAAGAAGAACGCCTTGATCATGTTCTTGCTGACCGGACCGGTCGCCAGGTCGACGAAGTACTGCGTCTCGATCGGCTCGGCCGTGGCGAAGTCGACCTGGGCACCCTCGACCGCCGCGGCCATGATGTGGTGCGGGGCCGGCATCGGGGCGCCCTTGAGCTGCTTGCGCAGGTTCGCCGGGAACGCGGGCAGGTTCGCCGCGAACGCCGGGGTCATCGGGGTGCCGCCGGGGATCTTGTACCCCTTGACGTCCCAGGGCTGCACGGCGTCGAGGTTGGACAGCGCCCACGTCTTGGCCGCGTGCATCAGCTCCTCGGGGGTGCCGACGAGCTCGTCGACGACCCCCGCGGCCAGCGCGTCCTTCGGCTTGCGCCGCTGCCCCTGGAGCAGGTGGTTCATCAGCGCGGTCTGGATGCCGAACATCCGCACCGTGCGCACGACGCCACCGCCACCTGGAAGCAGGCCCAGGCTGACCTCGGGGAAGCCGATCTCCGAACCCTTCACGTCCAGGGCGACCCGGTGGTGGCAGGCCAGCGCGAGCTCGAGTCCGCCGCCGAGGGCGGCGCCGTTGATCGCGGCGACGACGGGCCGGCCGAGGGTCTCCAGGCGCCGGAACAGCGCCTTGAGCCGGGCGACCTCCGCGGTCACCTCGCGGCGTCGTCCGGGGTGGTCTGCATGACGCTGTGCAGGTCGCCGCCGGCGAAGAAGGTCTTCTTCGCCGACGTGATGACGACGCCGTTGATCTTCTCCTTCTCGGCCTCGAGCCGCTCGACGGTCGTCTCGCAGCGAGTCGACGAAGATCTCGTTCATGGTGTTCACGGGCTGCGGTCGGGTCGTCCATCGTCAGCGTGACGATTCCGGCCTCGTCCATCTCCCAGCCGAACATGTTGATGTCAGTCATGTGTGATGCCTTCCTTGTCCGGTCGGGGTCTCAGAGCCGCTCGATGATGGTTGCCACGCCCATGCCGCCGCCGATGCACAGCGTGATCAGGCCGTAGCGGCCGCCGGTGCGCTCGAGCTCGTCCAGGCAGGTGCCCAGGATCATGGCGCCGGTGGCGCCCAGCGGGTGGCCCAGCGCGATGGCCCCGCCGTTGACGTTGACCTTGTCCGGGTCGACGTCGAGGTCCTTCATCCACTTCAGCACGACGGCCGCGAAGGCCTCGTTGACCTCGAACACGTCGATGTCGTCGATGGTCAGGCCCGCGGTCTTCAGCACCTTCTCCGTGGCCGGCACCGGGCCGGTCAGCATGATCGTGGGCTCGGTGCCGACGACCGCCGAGGCGACGACGCGGCCCCGCGGGGTCATGCCGGCCTCGCGGCCGATCCGCTCGGAGGCCGATCAGGACCATCGCGGCGCCGTCGACGATGCCCGAGGAGTTGCCGCCGGTGTGGACGTGGTTGATGCCCTCGACCCAGTGGTACTTCTGCAGCGCCACCGCGTCGAAGCCGCCCATCTCGCCCATGCCGGCGAACGAGGGCTTGAGCTTGCCGAGGCTCTCGAGCGTGGTGCCGGGGCGCATGTGCTCGTCATGGTCGAGCAGCACGATGCCGTTGCGGTCCTTGACCGGGACGACCGACTTCGCGAAGCGCCCGTCGGCCCACGCCGCCGCCGCCCGCTCCTGCGAGCGGACGGCGTACGCGTCGACGTCGTCGCGGGTGAAGCCCTCGATGGTGGCGATCAGGTCCGCACTGATGCCCTGGGGCACGAAGTAGGTGTCGTAGGCGGTCTCGGGGTCCATCGCCCAGGCGCCGCCGTCCATGCCCATCGGCACGCGGCTCATGCCTCCACGCCGCCGGCGATCGCCACGGACTCCCAGCCCGAGCGGATCTTGGCCGCGGTGAGGTTGACGGCCTCGAGGGCCGAGGCGCAGAACCGGTTGATCGTGACGCCGGCGCCGGCGGCGTCGGGCAGGCCCGAGGCGATCGCGGCGGTCCGGGCGATGTTCGCCCCCTGGTCGCCGACCGGGGTCACGCAGCCGACGACGATGTCCTCGACCAGCAGGGGGTCGAGCCCCGGGTTGCGGTCCAGGATCTCGTGGATGAGGTCGGTCAGCATCGTGACCGGCTTGACTCCGTGCAGGGCACCGTTCTTGCCCTTGCCGCGCGGGGTACGGATCGCCTCGTAGATGTACGCCTCGGAAATCACGCCTGCATCTCTCCTGCCTGCTGTCGTGGTGATGCCCATGCCGATCGCCCACAGGATCGCGGGTTCGGCTTGTTGAGCAAGTGTCAACACACTACTACTGGCCAGTAACTTCCTGTCAAGCGGGGCTCCCCCCGCGCCCGGCCCGCGCCCGGTGACCCCCGCCCAAGTCCCGCAGCCGAGCGCAAGATCACGATTCGATCCAACTCTCGGAGCGCTTCCGGCGACTTCATCCAAGTCCGGGACGGCCGACCGGCCTCTGACTTGGATGAAGTCGCGATCTTGCCCGGGCCGCGTTGTCCACAGGTTCTTCTTTTGGGTCTTCCGGGGTGGTCGGCCTTTCGTGAGGCTGTGCGGCATGTGGTCCATGGCAGCTGGCTCCGGTCCCTCAGATCCCTGACGGGATCGACGTTCCCGCGGAGGCGCGTCGGCAGGATGGCGTGTTCACGCGGTCGCAGGCACGGGCCGCGGGGTGGGGCGACCGCGCCCAGCGGCGCCTCGTCCGCCAGGGGCTCTGGGTTCCCGTGGCTGGCCCGGTGCTGCGACACCAGGAGGTCGAGCCGGGCCCGTGGCAGTTGGCCCGAGCGGTGAACCTCACCGGCGGGCTGGTCGTCAGCCACGCGACCGCCGGACTCCTCTGGCAGCTGGCCGTGCCCGCCGCCCTGCACGGCACCGGCCACGTCGAGCGCCGGCCGTCACAGGTGTGGGTCCACCGGATCCCGCTCACGCCGGCGGATGTGCTGGGAGACCCGCGGTCTGACGGTCACCTCCCCGGAGCGCACGCTTCGCGACCTGCTGTGCTCACTGCGCGCGGACGTTGGGGTCGAGATGCTCACGGATGCCTTCCGGCGAGGCCTGCTCACGGCACGCGACGTCGACACGGCCATCCAGCGCGCCCACGGGCGGTACGGCGTCACCGTGGCACGTCGGCTGGCTGACTCCTGCCGCCGCGAGCCGCACTCGGTGCTCGAGTGGAGGTTCCATCAGCTGTGCGACGCCCTCGGCCCGGGGTGGCGGTTCAACGTCGACGTCTACGACGACCAGGGCTTCGTCGGCCGGGTGGACGCCCTGCACGAGGCGACCGGGACGATCGTCGAGCTTGACAGCCGGCGGTTCCACGGCGAGGACCGGTTCCAGACGGATCGGACGCGTGACCAACGGCTGGCCGCGATGGGCTACGTGGTGATCCGGCTGACCTGGGATGACGTCGAACGCCGCCCGATGGAGATCGTCGAGCGGATCCGACGGACGGTGGCGGTCCGGTCGCGGGCAGCGCGCAGGCCGAGTCCCGACAAGCCCCGGCCCGAACCCCCAGGCCGGTCCCCGACCCGCAGCGTGATCATCACGATTCGATCCAAGTTCGAGGTCGTCGCGAGGCCCGAGAGTTGGAGGAAGTGGCTCCCGGCGCCCGAGAGTTGGACGAATCTGCGGTCTTGCCTAGCGGCGGGCGGTGATCGGGCGGCCTTCGCCCGCCGCTTGGCCGCCACGCGCCGGATCCGCCGCCGGACTAGCCTTGGGGCAACCTGCGGGAAGGGGCGCACATGGGCCGGCTCAGCGTCATCTCCGACATGGACGGGGTCATCTACCGCGGCAAGGAGCTGATCCCGGGCGCCCAGGACTTCGTGGCGCACATGCGCACCCACGACATCCCGTTCCTGTTCCTGACCAACAACTCCGAGCAGACGCCGCTGGACCTGCTGCGCAAGCTCGACGGCATGGGGATCCACGGCCTGACCGAGGCCAACTTCATCACGGCGGGCATCGCCACCGCCCAGTTCCTGCACGCCCAGCGCCCGCACTCCACGGCGTACGTCGTGGGCGGCAGCGGCCTGGCCGCCGAGCTGTACAAGGTCGGCTACTCGATCACCGAGAGCCACCCGGAGTACGTGGTCGTCGGCAAGACGGCCAACTTCAACTTCGCGACCATGCGCAAGGCCGCCCAGCTGATCGACGGCGGCGCCAAGTTCATCGGGACCAACCCGGACCTGATCGACCCGGTCGAGGGCGGCACGGAGCCCGCCGCCGGCGTGATCCTGGCAGCGATCGAGGCCGCGACCGGCAAGAAGCCCTACATCGTCGGCAAGCCGAACTCGCTGATGATGATCTACGCCCGCCAGATGCTCGGGGCGCACGCCGAGGACTGCGTGATGATCGGCGACCGGATGGACACCGACATCGTCGGCGGCCTCGAGGCGGGCATGCGCACGGCGCTGGTGCTGTCGGGGGTGTCCAGCCCCGAGACGATCGAGCAGTTCCCGTACCGGCCGGACTTCGTGTTCGACTCGGTCGGGTCGATCGACTGGGCGGCGCTGGACCACGCGGTCGGGCACCCCGGCCCGGCCGACGACGAGGGCGCGCCGTGACCACGGCCATCCAGATCCCCACGCTCCTGCGGATCAAGCCCAACACGCTCTACAAGCTCGGCAAGTACCTGCGCCGCAACGACTTCAACCGGATCGCGCTGTTCTACGGCGAGGGGATGGAGGCGATGCTCGGCCAGACCGTGGAGATCTCGCTGGACAGCTCGGAGATCAAGACCCGGCACACCGAGACGGTCACCACCAACGACATCGAGGCCGTGGTCACCAGCGCCTTCGCCCTGCCTCGCACCACTGACGCCATCGTCGCCGTCGGCGGCGGGATGGCCATCGACTACGCCAAGTACGCGGGATTCCTGGCCGGCAAGCCGGTGATCGCCGTGCCCACGGCGCTGAGCAACGACGGGTTCTGCTCCCCGGGCGCGAGCCTGCGGGTGGCCGGCAAGCGGGTCAGCGCGCCGGCGAACCTGCCGTTCGGGGTGGTGCTCGACACCGCGGTCATCGCCAAGTCCCCACCGCGGTTCACCCACTCCGGCGTCGGCGACATGCTCAGCAAGTACTCCGCCGTCCACGACTGGAAGCTGGCGTACTGGGAGACCGGCGAGCAGGTCAACGACTTCGCCGTCCTGATCGCGCTGCAGAGCGTGGAGAACTTCGTCAACTACCCGAACAAGTCGATCGGCGACCTGGACTTCATCAAGCTGATGGCCGGCGCGCTGGTGATGAGCGGCATCGCGATGGAGGTCTCCGGGTCCTCCCGACCCGCCTCCGGCAGCGAGCACCTGATCTCGCACGCCTACGAGAAGGTCGCCGAGCGCCCCAGCATGCACGGGCTGCAGGTCGGGCTGGCCTCGATCGGCACCATGTGGCTGCAGGAGCACCCGCGGCTCGAGGACGTGATGTCGGTGCTGGCCGAGACCGGCTTCATGCACTACGTCAAGGAGCACCCGCTGGACAGGGCGGCGTTCGTGGAGGCGATCCGGCTGGCCCCGACGATCAAGGACCAGTACTTCACGATCCTGTCCCCGAAGGGCAACGTGGAGAAGCTGGTGGAGTTCGTCAGCGACAGCCCGGTCTGGGACGGCCTGCTGGTCTGAGCGGCCCACGTTCACGGTTCGATCCAAGATCGAGGCCGTCCGGGCGCCCGAGAGTTGGATGAATCCACTCAGCGCGCCCGAGAGTTGGAGCAACCTCGGATCTTGATCGGTAGGCGGCTGGGGCGGCGCCCTGTGCGGCGCTTGTGCCGCACGCGGTCCGCCCCTTACGATCGACTTCGTGCCCTCACTCGCCACTGCCGCTGTCCGCCTCGCTGAATCGTCTGGTGACGGTCCCTCGCTGAGCATCCCGTGGGAGGTCTGGGCGCTGACGCTGGGCGTGATCGTGGCCCTGTTCACCTTCGACCTCGTGATCAGCGGCCGCAACCCGCACGCCGTCGGGTTCAAGGAGGCGGCCGGGTGGTCGGTCTTCTACATCTCCGTGGCGATCGTCTTCGGCCTGGTGTTCGGGGCGTGGGCGGGATCGCCGTACGGTGCGGAGTACTTCGCCGGCTACATCGTCGAGAAGACGCTGTCGATCGACAACCTGTTCGTCTTCGTGATCATCATGTCCGCGTTCGCGGTCCCCGCCCCGCACCGGCACAAGCTGCTCACGCTGGGGATCGCCCTGGCCCTGGTCCTGCGCGCGATCTTCATCGCGATCGGCGCGACCCTGCTGGCCTACTTCTCGTTCATGTTCCTGATCTTCGGCGCGATCCTGATCTACACCGGGATCAAGCTCTTCCAGCACCGCGACGAGGACCCCGACATCGAGGACAACGCCCTGGTGCGCTTCACCAAGCGCCGCATCCCGGTGACCGAGGACTACCGCGAGGGGCACTTCTTCGTCCGCGAGAACGGCGTCCGGATGGCCACGCCGCTGTTCATCGCGTTCGTCGCGATCGCCTCCACCGACATCCTGTTCGCCCTCGACTCGATCCCCGCCGTGTACGGCGTGACCGATGAGCCGTTCATCGTGTTCGCGGCCAATGCCTTCGCGCTGCTCGGCCTGCGGGCGCTGTTCTTCCTCGTCGACGGCCTGCTCGACCGGTTGATCTACCTGTCGTCCGGACTGGCGTTCATCCTGGTCTTCATCGGGTTCAAGCTGGTGCTGCACTGGGCGCACGGGATCTGGCCCGAGGTCCCCGAGATCACCATCACGTTCTCCCTGGCGGTCATCGTGGTCGTCCTGACCGTGACCACCATCGCCAGCCTCATCGCGGTCCGCCGCGACCCGTCCAAGCGCGCCCACGCCGGCTCGTTCACCGACAACGTCGACAAGGAGAGCCGCGGGGGCTGACCCGCGCTCGGGTCAGCCGAGGAGGGCCTGGCCGAGGTACTCGCCGGGCTGGACGCCGCCGGGGACGGCGAACAGCGCCGAGCCGATGGGCGTGGTCCAGATGTTCAGGACGTCGGACGTCGCCAGGCGCTCCTGGAGGGGGACGAACTGGGCGGCCGGATCGGCCTGGTACGCGACGAAGATGAGCCCGGCGTCGGCGGTGCCGTCGGCGGCGACCCCGTCGTCGTAGTTGTACGGCCGGCGCAGGATCCGCTCGATGGGGGCCTGGGCGTGCGCCAGGCGCATGTGCGCGGTCGGTGGGATCACGAGGAAGCCGTTCTCGTCGACGGCCTCGTAGTCCGGTGCCGTGAACTCGGTGCCGCCGGTCAGCGGGGCGCCGTCGGACAGCCGCCGGCCGATCGAGTCCTCCTTGGTCATCACGTCCAGCCCACCCCAGACGCGCAGGTCCATCGCGATCCGGCGCACCACCACCGAGGAACCGCCCTCGAGCCAGGTGGGAGTCCCGGAGCCGGGGGCCAGCCAGACGACGTCGGCGAAGTCCTCGGTGCCCGGCGTCGGGTTCACCGTGCCGTCCACCTGGCCGAACAGGTTGCGCCCGGTGATGCCCGCTGGCGCGGTGTTGGCCGGCCGGTGGAACCCGGACTGGGCCCACCGGACGGTGGCGAACGGGCCGGCGTCGTTGAGCAGCACGCGCAACGTGTGCGAGACCGTGACCGGATCCTCGGCGGCGACCTGGAGCAGCAGATCCCCGCCGGTCCAACGGTCCTGGAGCTTGTCGATCGAGAAGGCCGGCAGGCCCTCGGCGAGCCATTCCGGTGCCTGGTCGGCCAGCCCCGCTGCCTCGAGCAGGCCCATCCCGAAGCCGACCGTGACCGTCAGCCGTGCGGGCACGCCGGCGAGCTCGGGCTGCGGATCGGCCAGCGCCGGACGACCCTCGGACAGCCGCTCGACGTCGTCGGTGAGCAGTCGCATCAGCCGGACGAGGGCCTCGCGGTCGACGTCGTCGGCCAGGTCCAGCGCGACGAACGTGGCGGTGGCCTGCAACGGGGTCTCGACCCCCGCCTGGTGGACCCCGTGGAACGGCTCGATCGTGCTGCCGGGGGCAGGGACGGTGCCAACCTCCGGAGCGTCACCGGCAGCGCCATCCGCGGCCGAGTCCCCCTCGGAGGCAGCCGCGTACCCGGCAGCGGCCCCGACCGCCAGCCCGCCGACCCCGAGGCCCAGCGCGCCGAGCAGCCCCCGACGGGTCACCCCGGCCGGGGGCTGCTCAGGCTGCGGGTCGAGGACCATCCGCGTCGGTCAGCTCTCCGAGGCGCTGGGCGACATGGACTCCATCGAGCCCTCCGCGGGCACGTAGGGCTCGGCGCCACCCTCGAACGGCTTGGCCACGGCGGTCCACGTCATCGAGCCACCGGTGTCGCACATGGCGGTGATCTCGACCTCGTCGCCGGCCTCGATCGGGGCGGGCAGCTTCATCAGCATCAGGTGGTCGCTGCCCGGCTTCAGCTCAGCCGTACCACCGGCCGGCACGACCAGGCCGCCCTCCTTGGGCTGCATGACCATCGCGCCGTCCTTGTCGACGACCTCGTGGATCTCCATCATCCCGGCCGACGGGCTGGAGACTGAGGTGATCGTGATGGCGGCATCGCTGGGGTTGCTGAACACGCCGAACGCGCCGGTCATGTCCGCGTCCTGGGCCTTGACCCACGGGTCGGCCATCGTGAGGGCGCAGGCGCCGGCGGCGGCTGATGTGGTGTCGGCGGCCCCGGTGGCAGCGTCATCCGAGGCGCAGGCGGTCAGCAGGCCGATCGACAGGACGGCCGCTGCGGGCAGCACGAGGTGGCGGCGGAGGGACATGACGAGGACTCCTTCTGGACGACTGGATACCCCCTGGGGCATGGCGAACAGTCTACTCCGTCGGGGAAAGGTCCCGATCGCGAAGCCCATCCTTACCACCGCACGCGCGCCCGGTCGGACTGCGGGAGCGAACGAGATGTCCGCCCGCGCCGACGCGCATACCCTTGTGACCCATGGCCGACCCGCAGCAGACCCCCGACCTGGCGGAGGTCTCCCTGATGGACGCCTTCGGCGGGCGCCGGGGCGTGCTGGACTCCGGGCTGCCGCCGCTGACCTTCATCAGCGCGTACCTGATCTCCGGCTCGAACCTGACCACCGCCCTGATCGCAGCCCTCGTCGCGGGGCTGGCGGTCACCGGCTGGCGCCTGGCCACCCACGACACGCTGCGCCACGCACTGGCCGGGTTCGGCGCCGTCGCCCTCGCCGCGTTCGTGGCCTCACGCACCGGACGGCCGCAGGACTACTTCCTGCCGAGCCTCCTGGCCAATGCCGGCGCCGCGCTCGCGTGGGCCATCTCGATCTGGGTCAAGCGGCCCTTCCTGGGCCTCACCGTGGGGGCCCTGACACGCTCCTCGGCCTGGCGGACCGATCCGGTGATGCTGGCCGCGTACTGCCGCGCGAGCTGGATCTGGGTGGTGTCGTTCCTGGTGCGCGTGGCGGTGATGACTCCCCTGTGGCTCGCGGGCATGACCGTCGCACTCGGCCTGGCGAAGGTGGCGCTGGGATGGCCCATGGTGCTCGTCGTGATCTGGCTGTCCTGGTTGGTCGTCGAGCCGGCCCACCGGGCCCGGCGCGAGGCGCTGGCCGCCGAGGGGCAGGCCCCAGAGCGGGGCACCGCCGGAGACGGGACTATCGAGCAGCCCACTCACTGAGCAGGGCCTGCTCACGCTCGTCGGTCAGCAGCGCACTGCGGGCAGACCAGCGCGAGGACGGATCGGAGGACCACGCCAGCGTGTCCATGGCCGTCACGCCCAGCGGTCGCGCGCGCAGGCCGGCTGCGAGCGCGCGCGCAGGGTCCAGGGCCAGCACGTACTCCGGATCGTCCGTGCCGGTCCACAGCGGCAGCATCGACGGGGTGACCCCCCGCTCGGCCAACCACGCCGAGGGCACCCACTCCAGTCGGGTCCCCGCGGGGGCCACCGCCGCGCGACACCATCTCGAGCATCTCGGCGAACGAGTACGGAGCTGGCGGGTTGACCACGTGGATCGCCCCCTCGTCGCCGGCCCCGAGCAGGCCGACCGTGAAGGCCGCGAGGTCCCGGGCGTCGATGTACTGGAACGGAGCGTCGGGGCTGCCCGGGCACAGGACGGTGCCGCCGCGCGCAAGCCGATCGACCCAGTACGGGAAGCGGGCGGTCGGGTCGTACGGGCCGACGATGTAGGTGGGTCGGATGATGAGCAGTCCACCGGCGTGCCGCTGCTCGGCGACGTGCTCGCAGCCCACCTTGAGCCCACCGTAGGTGTCCTCGTCGATCGCGGGGGCATCGCCGTCCAGCCCGAGCGGCGCGACCAGCGGCGCCTGCTCGTCCAGCCCGGGCTCCGGGGCCTCGGCGTAGACCGAGACCGTCGAGATGAGCACGTGCCGACCACCCCGCTCCCCCAGTGCGTCAGCCAGGGACACGACCTGCCGCGGCCAGTAGGCGCACACGTCGACGGTGGCGTCCCACACACGGCCATCCAGGACGCCCAGGTCGCCGTCCCGGTCGGCGTGCAGGTGCTCGGCACCCGGGGCCCCCGAGCACTCGACCCCCCGGTGCAGGATCGTGACGGCGTGCCCCCGGGCGATGGCCGCGGCCACGAGGTGCCGCCCGACGAACCGGGTCCCGCCGATGATCAGGATGCGCATGCGCGCGATGATGCCAGCACGTGGCGGCGCCGGGCCCCCGACGCGCGGGGAGCACGACGTTGCGCACGGACGAGGGCACGCGCCACACTGGACGTGGAGCGGAGGTGTGCTGTGGGGTTCCTGCTGGCGATGACGCTGCCGGCGCTGGTGCTCGCCCTGTTCGCCCTCGGGATGGTCGAGCTGGCCCGGGCGAGGCGCAGGCCCGGCGCGAGGCACGGCACCGCGATGTCGTCCACCGGGTTCGACATCCTCCAGGAGGCGCTCTACCCCTCGAAGAAGCACGAGATCGAGCAGCGCGACCATGAGTCGCTGATGGCCGAGGAGGACGCGCAGGGGGCTCCCCCGCGCAGCCGGATCGACCTGGAGAGGGGCACGGCCCACATCCACCTGCCGTGAGCCGGAGTGCCCGCTGACCGGCTCGCGCGCCCTACCCCTCGATCGCGCCCGCGAACTGGCTCTCGTACAGCCGTGAGTACGCCCCGCCGGCGGCCATGAGCGCCTCGTGGTTGCCGTGCTCGACGATCTGTCCGTCCTCCATCACCAGGATGGTGTCGGCGTCGCGGATCGTGCTCAGGCGGTGGGCGATGATGAACGACGTGCGGCCGTGGCGCAGCCGGGCCATCGCCTTCTGCACCAGCACCTCGGTACGGGTGTCGACCGACGAGGTGGCCTCGTCGAGGATCAGGATCGCCGGGTCGCTCAGGAACGCCCGCGCGATCGTGATCAGCTGCTTCTCACCCGCTGACACGTTGGACGCCTCGTCGTCGAGAACCGTGTCGTAGCCATCGGTCAGCGTCCGCACGAAGTGGTCCACGTAGGCCGCCTGCGCCGCGGAGAGCACCTGCTCGTCGGTGGCGTCCGCCGCGCCGTACGCGATGTTCTCCCGGATCGTGCCGCCGAACAGCCACGTGTCCTGCAGGACCATCCCGAAGCTGCCGCGCAGGTCGTCGCGGGTCATCTGGTTGATGTCGTGGCCATCGAGGCGGATCCGCCCGGAGTCCACGTCGTAGAAGCGCATCAGCAGGTTGACCAGGGTCGTCTTGCCGGCACCGGTCGGGCCCACGATCGCGCAGGACTCCCCCGGCTCCACGACCAGGTCCAGCCCGCGGATCAGGGGCTTGTCGGGCACGTACTGGAATGCCACGTCCTCGAACTCCACGCGGCCCTCGACCGCACCCGGACGGACCGGCTCCTCGGGGTCCGCGATCTCGTCCTCGGCGTCGAGGAACTCGAACACCCGCTCGGCCGAGGCCACCCCGGACTGCATCAGGTTCACCACCGCGGCGATCTGCGTGATCGGCATCTGGAACTGCCGGGCGTACTGGATGAACGCCTGCACGTCGCCCAGCGGCATCGCCCCGGAGGCCACCTGCAGGCCGCCGATCACCGAGATGAGCACGTAGTTCAGGTTCGAGATGAACATCATCGACGGCTGGATGATCCCGGAGATGAACTGCGCCTTGAAGCTGGAGGCGTACATGCGCTCGTTGAGCTCGTCGAACTCCTCGATCGCGCGCTCCGAGTGGCCGAACACCTTGACGAGGTCGTGGCCGGTGTACATCTGCTCGACGTGGCCGTTCAGCGACCCGGTCCACTCCCACTGGGAGGCGAACTGCTTCTGCGAGCGCTTCGCGATCAGCATGGTCACCACGAACGACAGCGGGACCGTCAGCAGCGAGATCACGGCCAGCAGCGGCGACATCCAGAACATGATGATCAGGATGCCGATGACCGTCAGCGTCGAGGTGATCAGCTGCGTGAGCACCTGCTGCAGCGTGTTGGAGACGTTGTCGATGTCGTTGGTGACCCGGGAGAGCAGGTCACCGCGCGGGTGCGTGTCGAAGTAGTGCAGGGGCAGCCGGCCGATCTTGCGGTCGACCTCCTCGCGCAGCTGGTACACCGTCGACTGGGTGACCCCGGCCATGATGTACGCGCTCGCCCAGCCCAGGAGCGCCGACACCAGGTAGAGCAGCGCGACGAGGGTGAGCAGCTGGGCGAGCTGGGTGAAGTCGACGCCCTCCCCCGGCACGACGTCCATCGCCGCGAGCATGTTGGCCTGGTCGGTCCTCCCCTCGGCGTTCAGCCCGGCGATGATGTCCTCGACGGGCACGCCCGCAGGCAGCTGCGAGGAGACAGCGCCCTCGAAGATCAGGGTCGTGGCGTTCCCAAGCAGCTTGGGCCCCATGATCGCCAGGACGACGCTGACCACCGACATCGCGATCACGCCGAGGATCTGCGCCGCCTGGGGGCGCAGTCGGCGCGCCAGACGCTTCACGGTGCCCGTGAAGTCGCTGGACTTCTGCGCCTGGACGAACAGCCCGCCCATCGGCCCACCGCCACCCGGGCCCCCATGTCCCGGGCCACCGGGGCGCGGAGGACCACCCGATCCTGTTCCCCCGGGGAGCCACCGGGGCGCCCCCCGGCCGTGGCCGCTGCGGCGCTCATGCCGCCTCCTCCGCCGAGAGCTGGGAGAGCACGATCTCGGCGTACGTCGGGCACCCGGCCATCAGCTCCTCGTGGGTGCCGACACCGGCCAGCCTCCCGTCGTCGAGGACCAGGATCTGGTCGGCGTGGCGGATGGTCGCGACACGTTGCGCCACGATCAGCACGCACGCGTCGCGCGTGGGCTCCCGCAGGGCGGCCCGCAGCCGCGCATCGGTGGCGTAGTCCAGCGCGGAGAAGGAGTCGTCGAACACGTACACCGACGGCTCACGGACCAGGGCGCGGGCGATCGCCAGGCGCTGGCGCTGGCCGCCGGAGACGTTGACCCCGCCCTGCTCGATGGGCGCGTCGAGGCCCTCGGGCAGCGCACGGACGAAGTCCGCGCCCTGGGCGATCTCCAGCGCCCGCCACATCTGCTCCTCGGTGGCGTCCGGGGCCCCGAAGCGCAGGTTGTCCGCGATCGTCCCGGAGAACAGGAACGCCCTCTGCGGGATCAGGCCCATGTTCGCCCAGAGCGCCGACCGCGCCCACTCCCGGACGTCGACGCCGTCGACCAGGACGGTGCCGCCCGTGACGTCGTAGAGCCGCGGGACGAGGTTGATCAGCGTCGACTTGCCCGAGCCGGTGGAGCCGATGATCGCGGTGGTCTGACCCGGCCGCGCCGTGAACGAGATCCCGCGCAGCACCGGCTCGGCGGCACCGGGGTAGCCGAACTCGACGTCGCGGAACTCGACCGTGCCGCGCATCGTGGGCTGGCCGGGCTCGGGGACGTCCGGGTCGTGGAGGTCGGGCTCGACCGCGAGGACCTCGTTGAGCCGCTCGGAGGACGCGGCGGCGCGCGGCCACATGACCAGCACCATCGTGGCCATCATCACCGAGAAGAGGATCTGCATCAGGTAGGCAAGGAACGCCATCAGGTTGCCGATCGGCATCTCGCCGGAGGCGATCCGATTGCCGCCGAACCACACGACCGCCACGCTCGACAGGTTCATGATCAGCATCAGCGCGGGCATCATCAGGGCGAAGAGGCGGTTGACGCTCAGGGTGGTCTCGGTGAGGTCGGCGTTGGCCTCGGCGAAGCGCTCCTGCTCGTGCTCGGTGCGCACGAACGCGCGGATGACCCGGATGCCCGTGAGGTTCTCCCGCAGGATCAGGTTGATCCGGTCGATCTTGACCTGCATCGCCCGGAACAGGGGCACGGCCCGGATCATCACCAGCCCGATCACCAGCACCATGATCGGCACGATCACCAGCAGCAGCAGCGACAGCGGGCCGTCCTGGCGGTAGGCCATGATCACCCCGCCGATGGCCATCAGCGGCGCGGTCACCATGACCGTCAGCGCCATCTGCAGGAACATCTGCACCTGCTGGACGTCGTTGGTGTTGCGGGTGATCAGGGTGGGCGCGCCGAACGTGTTCATCTCCCGCAGGGAGAACCGCTGCACCGCCCGGAAGATCCGTGAGCGCATGTCCCGGCCCACCGACATCGACGTCCGGGAGGCGAAGTACAGCCCGACGATCGCGGCCACCCCGACCAGGAACGCCACGAGCAGCATCAGGCCGCCCACGCGGATGATGTAGCTCGTGTCGCCCGTGGCCACACCGTTGTTGATGATGTCGGCGTTGAGCTCCGGCAGGTAGAGGGTGCCCAGGACCTGCAGGACGAGCAGCCCGATGACGATCGCGAGGTCGCGGCGGTAGGGCGCGAGGTGGGTGCGCAGCAGGTCGATCACCGCCCGACCCTACGCCCGCCCCCGGGGCACGCGCACTCGGCCGACGGCGGCGTTCGCCCACCGCCGAAAGGACGCACTCAGGCTGAAGGGGCCGGCATTGCCTGCAGTCACGCCACTACCAGCGGTTGCGGGCCTCCTCGGCCCAGCCGACGAGTCCGTCGACGGGGACGCGGGTGTTGGAGTCGTCGAGCACCCACCCGGTGAACACCCCGAAGCACTGGTGGATCTCGGAGGCGATGATCAGGGCGTTGGTCCGCTCGTCGCGCTCGTGGAAGGGGGCGAGGGCCACCTGGACGCGAGGGCCGTCGATCCGCCACGGCGCCATCCAGTCGGTCCGGTCGTAGGTCCAGGTCAGGTCCTCGTGGATCTTGTGCAGCCGGCCGTCCACGAACAGCCCGTTCTCGGTGCTGCCCGTGCCGTCGGTCCACTTCCCGCCCAGCTGCAGCCCGATCCGCCTCCCGAGCACCTCGCCGTACCCGGCTGCCCAGTTCCAGGTCATCGAGTAGGGCCACTTCCCGCGGCCGTGGTCCAGGACGGCGAACGAACCGTCGTCGGGGCCGAACCGGATCTCCTCGTCGCCGAGGTGCAGGGTCCCGGCCACCGGTCGACCCAGGTCCTTGACCGTGTACTGGAACCGGCGCTGCGACCAGGGGACCACCACGGCGAGGCTGTCGGCCCCCGGCCCGACGTCGGCGACGAACCGAACGCCCGGGCCCTCGGCCTCCAGGCGGGTGCCGGCCGGCGAGCTCGCGAAGGACAGCGACGAGCCCCTGCGCCCGCCCGCGGGCCACGCCGACGCCGCTGCGGTCCGGGAGCTCGACGCTGCGGGCCAGTGGTTCCAGCGCCGGTCCGGATGATCTCGGTGCCCGAGCGCCGGTCGACGACCACGATCGAGTGGACGCCGAGGTAGTCCAGGGACGAGATGGTCAGCCCGACGATCACCTCGGGGGTGACGATCCCCCAGTACTCCCAGCGCTTGGTGCGGCCCCAGCCGCGCAGGTTGGCGGTGTGCAGGGGTCGCCGGCTCCAGCCGACGGCCGCGGGGTTCAACCGCCCCGTCGGCGTGCACAGCGGGACAGCGGAGGTGATCTCAGCCACGGGACCCACCCTAGTGAGCGAGGCCCGGACGTCCGCCGTGCCGCACGGGCGCTCCCGGCGCACAATGGCGGTCATGTGCCGGAGCATCCAGACCCTGCGCCCGCCGTTCCACGAGGAGCCGACCTCCGAGGAGATCCGGGCGGCGGCCCTGCAGTACGTGCGCAAGGTCAGCGGGTTCCGCACCCCGGCCGCGCACAACGCCGGCGCCTTCGACGACGCGGTGGACACCATCGCCGCCGCGACCGAGCAGCTGCTCGCCGACCTGGTGGTCCGCGGCACACCTGCCGCGGGGTAGCCATGGGTGCCGCGACGAGGAGGGTGCGCGCACACCGGGTCCTGCTGGTGGCCGCGGTGATCGCCGCCCTCGTCGCGCTGGGCATGCCCACGCCTGCCTCCGCCTCGCTCGTCGGCGAGCTCTCCGGCACGGTCACCGGCGGCGGCGTGCCGCTGCCCAACGTCTGGGTGACGCTCACCCCCGTGACCGACCAGGGCGACCCCACGCGGAACCCCCAAGCGCACCCTGACCGACGAGTCCGGCAGGTACGAGTTCCCCGAGGTCTACGACCGCGCCGTCAAGGTGCATCGTGCGTGCGCCCCTGTTCGGCGAGCTCGTCGACACCTACTGGCCCGACGTCCACTCGTTCGCCCAGGCGGGGATCATCGAGATCTCCAGCTGGCCGGTGACCGCCGACGTCGACCTGCCCGTCGGGGGCTCGGTGACCGGTCGCGTGGTCGACGCCGAGACCGGGGCCGCCAGTGCCGACGCCCGGGTGAGCGCGGTGATCGCGGCCTCGCCGCAGTCCGGAGCCGTCGGGGCATCGGATCGCGCCGAGGCGCCCGGCGCGTTCGCGCTCTCCCGGCTGCCGCCGGTCCCCCTGCAGCTGCGCGTCCGGCTCCCCGCCGGGAGCCCGTACCTGACCGGTGGGGCCCGAGGAGCCCGTCCGAGGGAGTCCGGATCGACGGCTCGGCGTCCACGTCAGGCTGGTCGATCGGGCTGCGTCGGGGGGCCGAGATTCGTGGCACCGTGCGCGACGACACCGGGGCTCCGGTCGCCGGCGCCCTGATCAAGCTGGTCGGGTGCCTGCCCAACTGCCCACTGATCGTCACCAGCGACGACTCGGGCGCCTACCGGATGGTCGGAGTCCCACCCGGCTCACGCCTGGGCGTGGTCGCCTGGAAGGGCGACCAGGCTGCTCAAGCAGTGGTACCCGGGTCGGGACAACGCCTCGCAGGCGAGCGACATCGCCGTGGAGGCCGGAGACGTCCTCGACGGGATCGACTTCGCGCTGACCCGGGCGGCGTTCATGACCGTTGGCGTCAGGGCCGCGGACTCCGAGGAGCCGCTCACCGGGGCGATCGTGCAGACTCATCTCGTCGACCGACCCCTTCGAGCGCTACTTCGCCCTGCGGTCACCGACGGCGCCGGCCGGATGCGCCTGGGACCGGTCCCGCCCGGCTCCTACATCGTGAAGGTGACACCGGGCGCCTCGAACCCCGGGTACCTCCCCGTCAGCGGACCGCTGGATCCCGGGGATCGCGCCCCGCGGGATCGTCGAACTGGGCCCGGAGGACGACCTGGAACTTGTCGCTGACCTGCCCCCGGCGGGCGCTCAGGCGGTGGGAGGTCCAGGCGCGGTGCACTCCGGCGTCGATGACCGGGAGTGCCGGCGCCGGGACGTCCGAGTGTGGCGGCACCGCGGATGCCGGCACCGGCCATGGCCCGGGCGCGCGCCTGCCGGACCCGACGGGTGGCCCGGGCTGGCGCAGGGCTTCCTCGCAGTGGGCGCGTGAGGGTCCCCGGTGCCGTGCGACCCACGGCGTAGACGCTACTCGCCGACCTCGCGTCGCACGATCTCGCCGCGGACGGCGGTGATCCAGGTGTTGATGATGTGCCGCTCGTCGTCGGTCCACGTGGCGGCGGGGTCGTCCAGGCGGTGGACCTCGCGGACGAGCTCGGCCTTCAACTCCTCGAGGCTGTATCCCTCATGCAGGAGCTTCTTGACCTCGGGGGCGGTCGGATCGGGTGCGGGCATGATGGCCATCCTTCCTCTGCGGGTGCAACGCGGGGTCACACGGGATCGGGCAGTGCGACACCGTCACACGCTCCACCGTATTCCTGCGCGTCCGTCTGCGGAAGGGACACAGGTCCCAGATCAGCGCGCTGGGGACGGGACTTGTGCGATATACCCCCTAGGGGTACCCTGTCGGTATGAGTGACACAGCGAGCACAACGCCCCCCGGGTACGCAGACAATCGTGACGACATCCAGCGGCGGCTGCGCCGGATCGAGGGCCAGGTCCGCGGGCTGCAGCGGATGGTCGATGAGGACACCTACTGCATCGACGTCCTCACCCAGGTGTCGGCCACGACCCGCGCCCTGGAGTCCGTCGCCCTGCTGATGCTCGACGACCACCTCTCGCACTGCGTGGCGCACGCGGTCACCGAGGGCGGCGAGGTCGCCGACGCCAAGCTCAAGGAGGCCTCGGCCGCGATCGCCCGACTGGTGCGGTCGTGACCGGCGCCCCCGGTCCGGGTCCGGCCGTGTCGATCCCCGATGCACGGCACGTCCTCGAGCTGGAGATCGGCGGCATGACGTGCGCATCGTGCGCCGCGCGGATCGAGAAGAAGCTCAACCGGATGCCCGGGGTGCAGGCGTCGGTGAACTACGCCACCGAGCGCGCCCGCGTGGTGCTGCCCGGAGGGCACGGACGTCGCGGCGGCGATCGCCACCGTGGAGGCGACCGGCTACACCGCCGCACTGCCCGCGCCGCCCGCGCAGCGCTCCCCCGCCGGCGGCGAGGGCACCGCCGCGCCGGAGGACCCGGAGACGGTGGCCCTGCGTCAGCGCCTGCAGATCAGCGCCGCCCTGACGATCCCCGTGGTCGCGCTGTCGATGATCCCCGCCCTGCAGTTCACCTACTGGCAGTGGGCGTGCCTGGCCCTGGCGTCGCCGGTGGTCGTGTGGGGCGCCTGGCCGTTCCACCGTGCCGCGTTCGTGAACGCCCGGCACGGGGCCACGACGATGGACACGCTGATCAGCATCGGGGTGAGCGCGGCCTACCTCTACTCGCTGTGGGCGCTGTTCCTGGGCGGCGCGGGGATGACCGGCATGACGATGACCGGCTCCGTGCTCAGCCCGACCGACGACATGGTGCCCGCACATCTACCTGGAGACCGCCGCCGCGGTCACCGTGTTCGTGCTCCTCGGCCGCTACCTCGAGGCCCGCGCCAAGCGCAGCTCCGGTGAGGCGCTGCGCGCCCTGCTCGACATGGGCGCCAAGGAGGTCGCGGTGCTGCGCGGCGGCGTGGAGCAGCGGATCGCCGATCGCCGATCTGCTCGTCGACGAGGAGTTCGTCGTCCGACCCGGCGAGAAGGTCGCCACCGACGGCGTGGTCGTGTCCGGCACCTCGGCGATCGACGCCTCGATGCTGACCGGCGAGCCGGTGCCGGTCGAGGTCGGCCCCGGCGACGCCGTCGTGGGCGCCACGATCAACGCCGGCGGCCGCCTGGTCGTGCGCGCCACCCGCGTCGGAGCCGACACGCAGCTGGCCCAGATGGCCCGTCTCGTGTCCGAGGCACAGGCGGGCAAGGCACCCGTCCAGCGGCTGGCCGACCGGATCTCGGCGGTGTTCGTGCCGGTGGTCATGGCCCTGAGCCTGCTGACCCTGGTCGTGTGGCTGGCCACCGGGAACGCGGCGCAGGCGGCGTTCAGCGCCGCGGTGGCCGTGCTGATCATCGCCTGCCCGTGCGCCCTGGGCCTGGCCACGCCCACCGCCCTGCTCGTGGGCACCGGCCGCGGCGCCCAGATGGGCATCCTCATCCGCGGGCCGGAGGTCCTGGAGTCGACCCGGCGCGTCGACACGATCGTGCTGGACAAGACCGGCACGTTGACCACCGGACGGATGCAGGTCGTGGGCGTGCACGCCGCCGAGGGCGTGACCCCGCAGAGGTCCTGGCGATGGCCGGCGCGGTCGAGGACCCCTCCGAGCACCCGATCGGCGAGGCCATCGCGACTGGCGGCTGCCACCGCCACCGCGAGCAGCGTGGCGAGCCCGCAGTCGGCGGACTTCCGCGCCACCCCGGGCCTGGGCGTGGAGGGCCTCGTCGCGGGCCGACACGTGGTCGCCGGGCGGCCGGAGTGGCTCGCCGAGCAGTGGGGCATGGTCGCTTCCCGAGGACCTGCGCGCGCGCCTCGAGGCCGCCCAGCACCTGCGGCCGCACGGCGGTCGCGGTCGGCTGGGACGGCGCGGCGCGCGGGGTCATCGAGGTGGCCGACACCGTGAAGCCGACGTCCGCCCAGGCCGTGGCCGAGCTGCGCGCCCTCGGCCTGACCCCCGTGCTGCTCACCGGGGACAACGCCCGGGCGGCGCGCGCGATCGCCGACGAGGTCGGCATCTCCGAGGTGATCGCCGGGGTGCTGCCCGAGGGCAAGGTGGACGCCGTCGTCGACCTGCAGGCAGCGCGGCCGCGTGGTCGCCATGGTCGGCGACGGGGTCAACGACGCCGCCGCCCTGGCGACCGCCGACCTCGGGATCGCGATGGGCACCGGCACCGACGTGGCGATCGCCGCCGCCGACCTCACCCTCGTGCGCGGCGACCCACGCGCGGCCGTCGACGCGATCCGGCTGTCCCGCCGCACCCTGCGGATCATCAAGGGCAACCTGTTCTGGGCGTTCGCGTACAACGTCGCCGCGATCCCGATGGCGATGCTGGGGCTGCTCAACCCGTTCATCGCCGGTGCCGCGATGGCGTTCTCGTCGGTGTTCGTGGTCACCAACAGCCTGCGCCTGCGCAGCTTCCGCAGCGTCACCGGGGCCTGAGCCGGGTCGAGTCAGGAACCCCTCAGGTGTCGGTGATCTGGATGCTGCCCGGCAGGCAGGGGGCGTCGGGCAGGCCTGAGCCGTGGGAGCCGTCGGCAAGGTCGGGGTCCAGCGCCAGCCCCATCAGGATGGCGTCCCACACCTGCCCGGATGCACGGCGGTAGTGCGCGCGGATCCGTCCCTCGACGACGAACCCCCGTGAGAGGTACAGGCGCAGAGCCGGCTCGTTGTGCGGCCAGACCTGGAGCTCGGCCTTGTGCGCGCCCATCTCGCGCGCTGCCTCGATCAGCCCGTCGAGCAGCAGTCCGCCCAGCCCGCGCCCGCGGGCCTCGGCGGCCAGGTTCATCCCGAGCTCCGCCACCCCGTAGCGGGCCAGGTGGACGGATCCGTGGCCCAGCAGGTGCTCGGTCGCGCCATCCTCCACGACCAGGGTCCGCACGGCCGGGTCACCCAGGCCCTCCAGCCAGGCCTGGCGACGGTGGTGCCGGTCGAAGCCGGCCTCCGTGCCCAGCCAGATGCCCTCGGCGGCGACGGCCGCAAAGACGTCGAGGGCCTCGGCGACATCCGCCGCACGCATCCCCCGGATGATCGCCCCAGCCACGGGGGCAATCCTGCCCGATCGTGGCCGACGTCCCTACCGGGACTCGGGGTGCTCCACGTACGACTGCCAGGGTCGGTCGAGGCGGGCACGCCCTGTGAGCACGTAGTCATCGGCCCACTCCTGGACCAGCCGGGCCATGACCCGCTCGCGCACGCCGGGGTCGCTGGCAGCAGGCAGGGACCCCAGGTCGCTCTTCACGTCGTAGAGCCCGCCGGTCACCGGGTACCCGCAGGAGTCGCCGTCCAGGAGGCCCGCCGGGTCCATCCACGACTCCCCCGCGGGATCGGCCAGCACCTCGGCCAGCCGGGACAGGGCCCGATCGTCGAGTCCCCCGGTCAGGTCCGGGTGCCGCGCACGCAACTCCGCGGCCGCCCTGTCCACGGTGTCGTCAGCCATGGTGTCCCCTCCGATCCGGTGCCAGAACCTGTCCGGACCGATGGTAGGCCGATCAGCCGGGCAGGGGCCACGCACCACCGCGCACCCCCACCCGGACCTGCTCACCGGGCCGGGGCAGCCAGCCGGACCACACCCGAGCCTGCAGGTCGGTCCCCCGATCGGTGCGCAGGGAGACCAGCGCATCGTGGCCGTGGAAGGAGACGGAGACGACGTGGGCGTGGGCTCCCGCCAGCTCCGCTGCCGACCCCATCGGCTCGGGCACGAGCTGCTCCGGGCGCAGCAGCAGGGTTGTGGCCCCGGCCGCAGAACGGACCAGGCCGACCCGGCCGAGCTCGCAGTCGGCGACGCCGTCCGAGGCGATCCCCGGCAGCAGCACGGCATCCCCGAGGAACTCCGCCACCGCGACGGAGGCCGGCTCGGCATACACCTGGTCAGGCGGGCCGACCTGCGCGATCCGTCCGTCGAGCATGACGGCGACCACGTCGGCGACGCTCAGCGCCTCGTCCTGGTCGTGGGTGACCAGCAGCACCGAGGCCTCCTCGGCCCGCAGGGCCCCCATCACCGCATCCCGCACCGAGGTGCGCAGCGTGGCGTCCAGGGCCGAGAACGGCTCGTCGAGGCACACCAGGTCGGGCCGGGGAGCCAGCGCGCGGGCGACCGCGACGCGCTGCTGCTGGCCACCGGAGAGCTGGTCGGGGCGCCGGCCCGCGAGGTCGGCGAGCCCGACGAGGTCCAGCATGTGGCCCATCCGGGCCCGCCCCTCCGGGGTGCGCCCCCGCTTGGTCAGCCCGAACCCCACGTTGCCGGCCACGTCGAGGTGGCTGAACAGCGCGCCCTCCTGCGGGACGACCCCGACCCGTCGGCGTTCGGCCGGCACGTGCACACCGCCGGGGCCGGCCGAGCCGACCAGCCGGCCGGCGAGCTCGATCGTGCCCGCATCGGGCGTCTGGAACCCCGCCACGAGCCGGACCAGTGTGGTCTTGCCGCATCCCGAGGGCCCGACCAGGGCCACGACGCGACCGGTGGGCACGTCGAGGTCCACCCCGGACAGGACCGCGTGCGCACCGAAGGACAGTGCGAGGCCACGCACCTGCAGCTGGTCACCCATCGGAGACCGCCCCCCGTCCGATCCGGGCCAGGACGACCGCGGGCAGCGCCGCGCCGAGCACGATCAGGGCAGCATAGGGGGCCGCTGAGGAGTAGTCCGAGACGAGCATGAAGCGCCAGAGCATCGTGGCCAGCGTCTCGGTGCCTGTGGGATGCAGCAGCAGGGTCGCGGGCAGCTCCTTCATGGTCGTCAGGAACACCATCGCGGCACCGGCGGCGAGCCCGGGCGCCGCCAGCGGCAGGGTGACCCGCCGCAGGGTGGCCCAGCGGTCGAGGCCGAGGCTGCGCGCGACCTCCTCGGAGCGGACCGGGCTGTGCTCCACCGACGCCCGGACCGTGGCCACGGCCAGGGGCAGGAACAGCACCACATAGGCCAGCACGAGCAGTGGCCGCTCCTGGTACACGGGGCGCAGCAGCCGGACCCCGACGTAGACCATCGCGATCGCGACCACGATCCCGGGCAGCGCATGGCCGATGTACGTCGTCCGCTCCAGCGCGGCGCTCATCCGTCCGGGGTGTCGCGCGGCCAGGATGCCCACCGGGACCGCCAGGGCCAGGCAGGCCACCGCCGCCAGCGCGGACAGCTCGACGGTGGCCACGAGTGCCGGGGCGAACTGGCCGAGGTCGGCCTGCGCCCCGAGTCCCTCGAGCAGCCATGAGCCGATCGCGACCAGGGGAACGCCCACCCCCAGCAGGACCACCCCGGCGAGGAACGCCGACGCCGGCACCGCCGCCCGCCGCAGGTGCACGACCCGGCCCACGCGGGCGACCCCGGACCCGGTCCGGGTGCGCACCCGGCCGCGCACCCGGGCCTCGGCGGTGACCAGCACCAGGGCCAGCAGCACCAGCAGGATCGACAGGACGGCCGCCCGGGTCGGGTCGAAGCCCGAGCGGTAGGCCCCGTAGATGACCCACGTGAAGACCTCGTAGCGCATCAGGGCCACCGCCCCGAAGTCGGACAGGACGTAGAGCGCCACCAGCAGGGCCCCCGCCGCCACACTGGTTCGGATCTGCGGGATCGTCACCCGGCGGGCGACCTGCCAGCGCCCCATGCCCAGCGATGCAGCCACCTCCTCCTGGGCCGGGTCGATCCGGCGCAGCGCGGCGACCGCCGGCAGGAACACGTACGGGAAGGTCGTCAGGGTCAGGACCAGGACTGCGCCGGGGAAGCCGGCCAGTCCGGGGGCGATGTCGAGCCAGACGAAGGCGCTGATGTAGCTCGGGATTGCCAGCGGGAGCACCATCGCGACCTGCCAGGCACGCGGACCGGGCAGGTCGGTCCGCGCGACCAGCCACGCCGCAGCAACGCCGATCAGGACCGCCAGGACCGTCACGGTGGCCGCCAGCGCCACGCTGCGCAGGGTCAGGGCCACGGTCGCGGGCGTCGCCAGGACCTCGACGAGCCTGGTCACGGACCCGGTCCGCGCGATCAGGTACCAGATCGGCAGGACCGCCACGACTGCGGCCACGACCGACGGCAGCACGAGCCACCAGGGGGCACGAGGGCGTCGCGCGCGCTGCTGCGTCCCGGTCGGCGCGACGGGGCGCAGCGACATCCCGGTGCCGGGTCCCACGAGGTCCGCGGGACCCGGCACCGGGTCGTTCACTGTGGGGGCGGCGGCCACCGCATCATCCTTCCATCGCCGGCCCGGACGGGACGGGCGCACAAAGCCCTACTGGGTCAGCAGCCCGACCTCGGCCAGCATCGCCTGGGTCTCGGCGATCGAGTCCAGGTCGGAGAGGTCGATCGCCGGGGGGTCGAGGGACTCCAGTGACGGCAGGCCCTCGGGGGCCGGGACGCCCTCGATCAGCGGGTACTCGAACGTCTGCTCGGCGAAGAACTCCTGGGCCCGCTCCCCGGTCAGGTAGTCCACCAGGGCCAGCGCCTGCACCTGCTGGTCGCTGGAGCCCAGGATCCCGGCACCGGCCACGTTGACCAGCCCGCCCGGATCGCCGGGGGCCATGAACTGGTTGCGCGCGACGACGTTCTCCGCGCCCTTCTCCGCGATGAGCTCGCCGAGGTAGTAGTGGTTGATCAGGCCGATCTGCACCTCTCCGGCGTCGACGGCGTCGCGCACCTGGGAGTTGCCCTCGTACGCGACCGGCTCCTGGGCGGCGAACGCCTCGAGCCACGCCCTCGCCGCGTCCTCCCCGCGCAGGACACGCAGGCCCGTGACGAACGACTGCCAGCTGGCGTTGGTCGGGGCGTAGCCGATCCTCCCGCCGGCGAAGTCCCCCGCGACGACCTCGTCGATCGTGTCCGGAGCCTCGTCGACCAGCTCGGGGTTGTACACGACCACGCGAACGCGGCCGGACAGCCCCGACCAGGTGCCGTCGGAGGCGCGGTAGGCCTCCGGCACCCGGTCCAGCGTCTGCTCCGGAAGGGTGGCGAGCAGGCCCTCGTTGGTCAGGGCGCCCAGCGCGCCGGCGTCCTGGGAGAGGAACACGTCCGCCGGGCTGGCGTCGCCCTCGGTGATCAGCTGGGCGGACAGCTCGCCGGATCCGGCGCTGCGCACCTGGACCGGGATGCCCGTGTCGGCGGTGAACTGCTCGATCAGCGGGCCGATGAGCTCCTCGCTGCGCCCGTTGTACAGGGTGAGGGCCTCCTGCTCGGCGCTGGCTGCGGGGGCACCGGACGGGTCCGTGCCGCAGGCCGCGAGCAGGGCCAGCGCTGCTGCGGCTGCCGCGCTCGCCGACCACCGGCGTCGGCGGGCAGAGCGGCGTGCGGATGGTGTCCGGGCGGGACAGGGCGCCGATGGCTGCCCCTGAGGTGCTGATCACGACTCTCCTGGTATTCGCGGTCTGTTAGGTGTGGCTAACCTAAACCACCGCCCAGATCATGCCAAATCCGGCGCACCGTGGGAGCATCGATCCAGCGCGCTGCGACTCGCGTGGACGCAGGCGCTACGCGCTCACGACGTCCCGGCGGGCGAACCGCGCGATCCCGAGGGCGACGAGCCCGCCAGCGCTCACCAGCATCACCGGGATGCCCAGGTAGGACGGGTCCGGGCCGGGGACCACCGGCGAGTGGGCGAACGGGCTGAGGGTGCGCACCCACTCCGGGATGTCCCACAGGACGCCGAACTCGCCCATCACGAGGAACGCGACGAACAGCACCCACACCGCCCCGCTGAGCCGGGGCCAGAACCCCCAGATCGCCACGGCCAACCCGACCAGGACCCAGGCGGCCGGGATCCGCGTGGTCGCGGCCAGCGCCGAGGCGCCACACCTGCTCGGGCTCCCCGACCGAGAGCGCATGCCCGAGCCCGATGGCCATCCCCACCAGGGTGGTCAGCACGGCCACGCCCAGAAGGGCCAGCACCGCATGGCTCGTGGCCCACTGCCGCCTCGCCGTCGCGGTGGCCAGCACGTTCTCGGTGCGGCCCCCCTCCTCCTCCGAGTGCAGCCAGTGCGCCGCGGTGATCCCGTAGGCGGCCACGAGCGAGCCGATGATCCCGAGCTCCGCGGCGAGGAAGGCGTCGACGAGGGCCTGCCGACCACCCAGGCGCTCCAGGAACTCGGCCATCCCCGGGGTGTCGAAGAAGCCGCTGATGCTGTCGGCCACGCTGCCCAGGACGAGGCCCATGAGCATCGCCGCCACGGTCCACGCCAGGAGGGCAGGACGCTGCAGCCGCCACGACAGCCCCCACGTCGACGAGATCCGGCCCTCGGCGGGGCCGGGGCGGTCGGCCAGCATGCCGGCCCCGAGATCCCGGCGCGCGCGCAGCACGAAGGCCAGCGACACCAGGACCACCGTGGTCACCAGCGGCAGGACGAGCAGGCCCCAGCGGGTGCCCGAGAAGGCCCGGACCTGCTGGCTCCAGCCGATCGGCGACAGCCACGACAGCCACCCGGGTCCGCCCTCGGCCAGGTCACCGACTGCCCGGGCGACGTAGGCAACCGCGAGCACGATGAGTCCCAGCCCGGTGGCCGCGCGCGCACTGACGGACAGCTGGGCGGTGATCCCACCGACGGCGGCGAACAGCAGCCCGGTCGCACCCCATGCGGCCCCGAACGCGATGCTGCCCGCCAGTGGCAGCCCCGCCACGTCAGCCCGACGGCGGTCAGCACGGCGATCCCCGACGCCGCGATCGCCGCCAGCAGGATCCCGGCGGCCAGCGGTGCCGCCCGACCCACCACGGTCGATCCGACCAGCTCCAGGCGGCCGGTCTCCTCCTCGGCCCTGGTGTGCCGCACGACCAGGATGATCATCAGCACGCCGACCATCGCGGCACCGAACGCGGTCATCTTGAACAGCGACAGCTCACCGAGCGACGTGGGGTCATAGATGCGCCCGTACAGGGCGATCAGCGCCGCCGACCCGTTGATCGCCTCCGCCGCCTGCACCCGCTGGGGCAGGTCGGGATACAGCCCGACGGTGGCCTGTGCGGAGAGTGTGGCCATGCCGGCGATCCCCAGGACCCAGGCGGGCACGCAGCACCCGGTCGCGCCGCAGGGCCAGGTGCAGCAGCGGGCCGGTGCCGGCGAGTGCCGAGCGACGATCACCGCCGCCGGCTGACGCCGACCCCGCTGCGTGGCGGACAGCGGTCGCGGCCGACCCGCTGGTCATGCCGATCGCCTCCCCCGGTGCCGCAGGTGCCGCCGGGCGTCCCCGGCCGCAGCCTGGGTGTCGGGTGCCTTGGCGGCCCCTCGTCCAGCACGTCACGGTAGTGCCGCAGGAACAGCTCCTCGAGCGTGGGCGGGGCCGCAGTCAGGCTCTTGAGCCCACCCGACCCGAGGCTGGCCATGAGCGGGGAGAGCCCGTGGCTCTCCACGCTCGCCGTGACCCGCCCGCCGGCCACCACCACGTCGTGGACCCCGGGCAGGTGCTCGATGCCGGCCGGGATCATGTCCACCTCGGCGACGACCGACGTCCTGGTCAGGTGCCGCAGCTGGGCCATCGTCCCGGACTCCACGACGACGCCCTGCCGGATGATGCTGACGCGGTCGCAGAGGGCCTCGACCTCGGACAGGATGTGACTGCTCAGCAGCACGGTCCGGCCGTCGGCCCGGAACGCCTCGATGTGCTCGCGGAACGTTGCATCCATCAGTGGGTCCAGCCCGGCCGTCGGCTCGTCGAGCAGCAGCAGCTCCACGTCGCTGGCGAGTGCGGCGACCAGGGCGACCTTCTGCCGGTTGCCCTTGGAGTAGGTGCGGCCCTTCTTGGTGGGATCGAGGTCGAAGCGCGCGATCAGGTCGTCGCGCCGGGCGCGGTCCAGGCCCCCGCGCATCCGGCCCAGCATGTCGATGACCTCGCCACCGGTGAGGTTGGGCCAGAGGGTGACGTCGCCGGGGACGTAGGCCAGCCGACGGTGCAGCGCCGCGGCGTCGCGCCATGGATCGCCACCGAGCACGCGGACCGTCCCGCGTCGGCACGCAGCAGGCCCAGCAGGATCCGCAGCGTCGTGGTCTTGCCCGCCCCGTTGGGTCCCAGCAGGCCGTGCACCTCCCCGGGAACCACGTCCAGGGCGAGCTGGTCGAGCACGCGCGTCGTGCCGAAGCTCTTGACCAGGCCGCGCACGTCGATGACGGCGTCCGTCGGATGCTGGTCGGTGACCGGTGCCGGTGCGGAATCGATAGCCATACCTAGCACGGTATGCCCGTGATCACCCGATCACGAGGGACGTTCGACCCGTTCGGCACGGACCACCGAGGGCGGCACGACCAGGACGAAGACCACGGGGAACGAGATGAGGACCCAGCACATCGCGGGATGCCCCCCGGGCGTGGCGCAGCCCTGACCGCAGGTCCACCCAACGTACGCCGGCCCGGATCCCGGTAGCGCCCAGGGGGTCCACTGCCCACGCTGGTACGAGTGACTCGACCTGCGACCGGACCCGCCGCACCACTAGCCTCGGGAAATCCCTGAACCTGTCGATCGGAGCCGTCGTGAACGATGTCCTGGACTCCCCGGAGTTCGGTGCGATCCTGCAGAAGCTGGCCGACGAGTCCGGGACGCCGGTCGCCGCCCTGCGCGAGGAGGCGGAGGCCGACCTCAAGGAGATGGCCGTGCGCCCCGGCAAGTGGAGCGGGGCCGCCTGGGACCGCTTCTGCGCGTGGCTGTCGCGGGCCTACCGCGTGGACTACCGGAAGAAGGAGGTCGAGCACCTGCGTGAGCTCAACAAGTCGGCCTCGCTGGTGTTCCTCCCCAACCACCGCTCCTACCTGGACCCGATGATCCTGCGCTCGGCGCTGCTCCAGCACGGGTTCCGCCCCAACAACGTGCTCGGCGGGGCCAACCTCGCCATCTGGCCCTTCTCCGAGATCGGCCAGCGCAACGGGATCGTGTTCATCCGCCGCGAGTTCCGCGACGACCACGTCTACCGGGCAACGCTGAAGGCCTACCTGTCGCACCTGATCGAGGAGCGCCGGAACCTCGAGTGGTACATCGAGGGCGGCCGCACCCGCACCGGCAAGCTGCGCCCCCCGCGCCTGGGCATCCTCAGCTACGTGATGGACGCCTACGGCGAGCACCCCGAGCGCGACGTCCTGATCATCCCCACCTCGATCATCTACGACCAGCAGCACGAGGTCGGTGCGATCTCCGCCGAGGAGATGGGCGGCAGGAAGAAGCCCGAGAGCATCACGTGGATGTACGAGTTCGCCACCTCGCAGTCCCGACGGCTGGGCCGGGCCTACCTGCGCTTCGGCGAGCCGCTGTCGCTGGGCGACGCCGTGGCGCTGACTGCCGACGAGGACGGCACGCTGCGCCCACGCCTGGCCGTGCAGAAGGTGGCCTTCGAGAACGCGAACCGGATCAACGCCGCCACGCCGATCACCCCGGGCGCCCTGATCACCTTCGCCCTGCTGGACAACGGCGACCGCTCGATCACCGTCGAGGAGGGCAGGCGGATCCTGCAGCCGCTCGCCGACTACATCCAGCGCCGCCAGCTGCCCATGACCGAGTGGCCCGACCTCAGCGAGTTCGGGCGGATGCGCGAGGTCCTCGACCGGCTGGTCAGCGAGGGCGTCGTCACGGTGTACCGCGGGGGGACCGAGCCGGTCTATGCGATCAGCCCCGGCAAGCAGCACGAGGCGGCGTTCTACCGGAACACCATCATCCACTTCTTCCTGGCGCGGGCCATCACGGAGCTGGCTGCGCTGCAGGCCGCCGAGGACGAGGCTGACGACATCCCCGAGGCCACCTGGCAGAACGCGCGCCGGCTCAAGGACCTGCTCCGGTTCGAGTTCTTCTTCCCGAGCACCCGCGAGTTCGCCGACCAGGTGTCGGCCGAGGCGACGATCATGAACCCCGGCTGGCAGGACCGGTCATTCAGCCCGAGCCGGATCCGGGAGGGGATGGCCGAGCTGGACATGCTGGTCGCCCACCGGGTGATCGGGCCGTTCCTCGAGGCCTACAGCGTGCTGGCCGACGAGCTGACCCTGCTCGGCCAGCCGGCCGACGACAAGGAGCTGGTGCGGCGCAGCCTGGGCATCGCCCAGCAGCGATGGCTCCAGAAGCAGCTGACGACCCCCGAGGCCGTCTCCGCGGACTACTTCCGCAACGCCGTGCTGCTCGCCGACAAGTTCGGCCTGATGGCCTCGGACGAACCCGGCCTGGCAGACCGCCGCCGGGCATTCGCCGACGAGCTGCACCAGATCACGCGCCGCCTGGACACGCTGCGGCGGATCGCCAAGGCGGCGGGACAGCCCGTGCTGGCCGAGCGCACCCCACGGCCCCAGGGAGGGACCCATGGCTGACATCGAGTGGCTGGTCGAGCAGATCGACAACGCACCGGAGGGCCCGCACGTCGGCGCGTTCTTCGACTTCGACGGCACCCTCATCGCGGGCTACTCGGCGGCGGCGTTCTTCACCTACCGGCTCAAGCGGCGCGAGATCTCCACCCGGGAGCTCATGCGCACCATCGCCGAGAGCGTGAACGTCGAGCGTCGTGGTCATGACGTCACCGAGCTGATGAACGTGGGCGTCCAGGGCCAGGCCGGCCGCGACGTGGAGGAGGCGGAGCGCTGGGCGCGCACGGTCTTCGCCAAGGAGATCGCCGAGATGATCTACCCCGACGCCCGCACCCTCATCGACGCGCACCTGCGCCGGCACCACACGGTGGTGATCGCCTCGTCGGCCACCCGCGCGCAGGTGCAGGCCACCGCCGACGACCTGGGCATCGATCACATCCTCTGCACCGAGATGGAGGTCGACGACCAGGGTCGCTACACCGGCGCCCTGGCCAGTCCGATCCGCTGGGGCGAGGGCAAGTCCGACGCGGTGGTCGAGTTCGCCGAGGAGCTCGAGATCGACCTCGACGAGTCGTTCGGCTACTCGAACGGCAGCGAGGACCTCCCCTTCCTGGAGACAGTCGGACGGCCCTGCGCCCTGAACCCCGACGAGGGCCTGGTCGCCCTCGCCGGCGAGCGCGGCTGGCCGGTGGCCCGCCTCGTGGAGCCCCGCTCGACCAGCCCCGTGGACCTGGTCCGCAGCGCTGCCGCCATCGGCGTGTTCGCCGGCAGCGTCGGGGCCGCCGCGGCCCTTGCCGTGCTCAACCGCAGCCGCTCGATGGGGGCCAACGTGGCGGCCAGCGTGGGCTCGGACCTCGGCCTGGCGACCGCGGGCGTCCGGCTGCGCGTCATCGGGGAGGAGAACATCTGGGCCGCCCGACCGGCGGTGTTCCTGTTCAACCACCAGAGCCAGCTCGACGTCTTCGTGCTCGGGTCGCTGCTGCGCAAGGACTTCACCGGCGTGGCCAAGAAGTCCCTGGAGCGTGACCCGTTCTTCGGCCCCGTCGGCTTCCTGGCCGACGTCGCCTACATCGACCGGACGGACAGCGCCAAGGCCCGTCAGGGCCTGGAACCCGCCGTCGAGGCGCTGCGCGGTGGGAAGTCGATCGCGATCGCCCCCGAGGGGACCCGCTCGGCCACCCCGCGGCTGCTGCCGTTCAAGAAGGGCCCGTTCCACATGGCGATGCAGGCCGGCGTCCCGGTCGTCCCGATCGTGATGCGCAACTGTGGGGAGATCATGGCCGCGCACTCCATGGCCATCCACGGCGGGACGGTCGACGTGGCCGTGCTGCCCCCCGTGCCGACCGACGACTGGACGCTGGAGAACCTCAACGAGAACATCGCCCGGGTGCGCCAGATGTACCTCGACACCCTGGCCGACTGGCCATCCCACCCCGCCTGACCCCTACGCTCCCGACATGCCACGTCGCGGGATCACCCCCCTGTCCCAGCAGATCCGCCAGACCCTGGCCGCGCACGCCACCGCGCAGCGCACCGGGATGCCCGTCGAGGAGGTCCTCGGGCAGGCGTCCGCCGCCGAGCTGACCCGGCGGGACTTCCTTCGCGGGGCCGGGGCCCTGACGGCCGCGGGCGTGGTGGCCGCTGCCGGCCTGCGCCCGGTGCCCGCGAGCGCCGCCACCAGCCCCTCGGTCATCATCGTCGGCGCGGGGCTGGCCGGCATCCGGGCCGCGCACTGGCTGCACCGCGTCAAGGGGATCACCGCGACCATCTACGAGGGCAGCACGCGCGCCGGCGGTCGGTGCTGGTCGCTGCGCGACTACTTCGACGACGGAGCCGTGGTCGAGCACGGCGGTCAGCTGATCAACACCGACCACAACGCAATCCGCAACCTGATCAGCAGCCTGGGACTGAACACCGTGGCCGCGAACGGCGGGGCGTACGCGGGCTGGCAGGACAAGTACTGGATCGACGGGGCCGACTACCCCTACGACGCGGCGAACGCGGACTGGGGCCAGGTCCAGTCCGCGATGAAGGCCGACCTGCAGTCCGCGCCCTACCCGCAGACCTACTCGAGCAACACGCCCGCCGGGATCGCGCTGGACCGGATGACCGTGAACGAGTGGCTCGCTGCGCGGGTCCCAGGTGGACTGGACAGCAGGTTCGCCAAGCTGATGCAGAGCAACGTCATCGCCGAGTACGGGATGGATCCCGACCAGCAGTCGGCGCTGAACCTCGTGTACCTGCTGGGCTGGAACCCGAAGAACTCCCTGGACCCCCTGAACGGCGCCGACGAGAAGTACGTCGTGGAGGGCGGCAACGACCAGATCGTCAGCCGCATGCTCGCCGAGCTGCCCGCCGGGACAGTGAAGTACGGCAACGCGCTGACGGCACTGCGGGCCAATGCCAACGGCAGCGTCACCGGGACCTTCCTCAGCGGCCGGAAGTACACGGACGTCACGGCGGACCGCATCATCCTCGCCCTGCCGTTCACGACGCTTCGGGATGCCGACCTCTCGCGGTCCGGGTTCAGCGCCCTGAAGCTGCGGGCCATCCGCGAGCTGGGGCTGGGCTACAACGCCAAGCTGCACATCCAGCTCTCGTCGCGCCCGTGGGTCGCCCAGGGCTACGGCGGCCCCGCCTACACGACCATGTCCGGATTCCAGTGCGCCTGGGACGACACGGCCGCGACCACCACGACCAGTGGTGTGTTCAACTTCTTCCCCGGTGGACGGCAGGTCCAGGCGTGGAGTGGCAGCGCGTTCGGCCCGGCGCCGAAATCCCAGGTGGACGCCTACCTCTCCCAGGCGGACGCCATCTTCCCCGGCACGCGCGCGGCCTACACCGGGCGCAACTACCGGGACGCGTGGCTGCTCAACCCGTGGTCGAAGGGGGCCTACACGTGCCCCACGCCCGGGCAGTACACCACGCTGTTCGGTGTGGCCAAGGAGCGTGAGGGCAGCGTGTTCTTCGCCGGCGAGCACACCAGCGACGAGTACTTCGGCTACCTCAACGGGGCCGTCGAGTCCGGCGAGCGCGCCGCCAAGGAGGTCGCCGCGAGCTGATCCGGCTACGGGCGCGGCAGCTTGTGCAGGACCTTGAACGAGTGGGTCATGACCGCGGTGAAGAGCTCATGGCCCATCGAGCCGGGTGGGTGGATCCCATGGAGTCGCTGGATCACGATCGACTGCGGCTCGGTGAACCGCAGGATCCCGTACTTGCCGTTGCGCCGACCCATCCCGGAGGCCTTCATGCCGCCCTGGAGCACGTCGGCACTGCCCCAGGTCGCCACGATGCCGTCGTTGATCTCGACCGTGCCCGCCTGGATCCGCTCGGCGATCCTCGTCCCCTCACGGGTGTTGCGCGTCCACAGCACGGCGTGCAACCCGTACTCGGTGTCGTTGGCCATCTCGACCGCCTCGTCGACGGAGTCGAACGGATAGAGGGCGACCACCGGGCCGAACGTCTCCTGCGTGCACAGCTCCATGTCCGGGGTCACGTCGGCCAGGACCGTCGGGGCGTAGAACGTGGGGCCGAGATCGGGCCTCGGGCGCCCGCCGGTCAGGACCGTCGCCCCCTTGGCGACCGCGTCGTCGACCTGGGCGGCCACGCTGGCCAGCTGCGTGGCGTCGATCAGGCAGCCCATCTCGTAGTCGAAGGTCAGCCCGGCGCCCATCCGGATCCGCTCCACGCGAGCGACGAGCTTGGTGCGGAACTCCTGGTGGACCGAGCGGGCCACGAGGATCCGCTCGGGGCCGACGCAGGTCTGGCCGGCGTTGATGAAGCAGGCCCGGATGACGGCCTCGACCGCACGGTCGATGTCGGCGTCGGCCAGCACGATGAACGGGTTCTTCCCGCCGAGCTCGAGTGCCGTGTAGATCAGCCGTGGTCCCGTGCGCCCCGCCACCGCGCGGCCCGCGGGGGTCGAACCCGTGAACGCCACCGCGTCAGCCCGGTCGATGACGGCCGTGCCGATCGAGCGCCCCGGTCCCAGGACGATCTGCCACAGGTCCTCGGGGAGCCCGGCCTCGACGGCGAGGTCGCGCACCCAGATCGCTGAGAGCGCTGCCTGGACGTCCGGGCGGTGCACGACCGCGTTGCCGCCGACCAGCGCGGAGTAGCCATCCGAGGCGGCGAACACCGCCGGGTAGTTCCACGCGGTCACGAGCCCCACGACCCCGCGGGGGTGGCGCACCTCGAAGGCCTTGGTGACGACCGGCACGACGCCCTGGCGGGCGTGCCTGCCCAGGACCTTGGGCGCGGTTCGGGAGATGTAGCGGGCATAGACCGCCACCGCCGCGGCCTCGGCGAAGGCGTCGTAGCGCGCTTTGCCGGCCTCGATCTGGAGCAGGTCCATCAGCTCGTCCTGGCGGGCGAACGCCTCGTGATGGATCCGGCCGAGGATCCGGGCCCGCTCGGCGACCGGGCGAGCGGCCCACTGCCTCTGGGCCACCCGGGCGCGGGCGAACGCCTCCTCGACGTCGGCCTCGGTCGAGATCGGGTAGGTGAGGAGCTCCTCGCCGGTGAACGGTGCGCGGGTGGTCTCGGTGTGGCCGCCGGTGGCCAGGACGCACGACAGCAGCCGGTCGATCAGCGCGGTGGGGATCTGGTCGCGCAGGCTGGGATGCTCCGCCGGGGTGGTGGACGCGGTGCCGGGATCGCCCAGGGGCAGGGCGGTCACGGGCGGGAGGGTGTGCGACGGGGAGGTCGATGTGGTGGCCATTCCTTCACGCTACGCGCCCCGGATCGCGCATGAGCACACCACCCGCCATCCCTGCGCGCGGCGGTGCCGATCGCCATATCCTGCAGGCCCGAGGCACCACTGGAGGATCGTGTGACACGACCGGACGGCACCGCCCTGCGCATCGCGCACGTGTCGGACATCCATGTCGGCGCCCACGACGAGGTGACGCTCGACGGGCTGGCCCAGGACCTGCACGATGCCCAGGTGGCCGCCACCATCGTGACCGGCGACCTCACGATGCGGGCGCGGACCCACGAGTTCGTCCGCGCCAAGGAGGTCATCGACCAGTTCCCGGGGCCGACGATGGTCGTGATCGGCAATCACGACGTGCCCCTCACGAACCCGCTGCACCGGATGGCCTCCCCGTACGGCAGGTACCGCACGGAGGTGACCGGGAACCTCGACCCGGTCCTCGACCTGGGTTCCGTGCGCATCCAGGGGCTGGGCTCCATGCCGCGCTGGCGGTGGAAGTCGGGGCGGATCTCCGAGCGGCAGTCCCAGGACATCCGCGCCACGTTCGCGGACTCCCCGCCGGGGACCGTCCGGGTCGTGGCGATGCACCACCCGCCGAGCTCGGACGACCTGGAGTCGCTGGCCGGGGGCGACGGGTTCGAGCAGGCCCTCGTGGACGCGGAGGTCGACATCGTGCTGGCCGGACACACCCATGTGCCGGCGGTCGAAGTGCTCACGGTCGGCTCCGGGGCGCGGGCCCGCTCGATCATCGAGGTCGTTGCGGGGACGGCCACGAGTCACCGCACCCGCGGCGTCGTGCGGTCCTGGTCGCTGCTGGAGATCACCTCGCACACCCTCACGGTGACCGAGCACCACGCCTCCGAGGGCGGCTGGCGTGCGGCTCCCCCGCAGGTGCTCGCCCTGCCGGATGCCGCCCACCGCAGCGCGGCTGGCCCGACCGGCTGAGGTGGTCCGCTCGGCCGCCGTGCTCAGGTGCGGCCGAGGGCCAGGTCCCAGAGCTCCCGGGGGGTGTTCGCCGACATCTTCCGGGCCGCCGGGGACCGCCCCGGGGCCTGCGGCGGGAGCAGCACGGTCAGCGCGTCCGGGAGGATCTCGAACACGACGGGGGCGTCCATGGTGAGCGCCTCGCCGTCGACCCCGACCTGCACCGGGCCGCTGGAGGCGACCTCGAACCGGGGCGTGGTCCACTCCTGCCAGCCGGGGAACCGCGTGACCTGACCCGCGGTCTCCAGCGCGAGGAACCTGCGCGCATCGGTTGCCGAGTTGATCGTCAGGCACACCACGCCGAGCTCGCCGGTGTCCATCCGGGCCCGCGTCCCGACGCCGCCCAGCGAGGTCAGGACGTACGGGTTGTTGGAGACCAGGACGACGTCGGCGGTGTCGTGGGCCTGCCCGAGGTGGTCGACGAAGTGCAGGTCGAGGGAGTCGGCATTGTCGCCCAGGAGGTCGGGGAGGGTGTCGAGGGTGGTGCGCAGCTTCGCATCGCGGTAGGAGTCCGAGGCCACGATCTCGGCGTAGAGCCCCATCGAGGCGTTGTTCACGAACACCCGACCGTTGACCGTCGCCAGGTCGATGGTCCGCGGGACGCCGGAGGCGAACGCGTCGAGGGCGCCGACGACGTCCTCACGGTCGAGGCCCAGGTCCAGCGCCAGGTGGTTGCGGGTGCCGGCCGGAACCACGACGTGCGGCAGTCCATGCTTCATCGCGACGGTGGCGACCAGCGCCTGGGAGCCATCACCGCCGGCCATGCCCAGGACGTCGGCACCGCGGGCCACCGCATCCTCGGCGAGCTGGACCAGGTCGTCGCCGATCGACAGGACCACCGGCTCGATGCCCCGTGCCCGGCACGCCGCGACGAGGTCGAACTTCCCCACCTTCCCGCCACCGGACTTCGGGTTCATGATCAGGACCGGGTGCCGGGCGGGCGGTCGGGCTGGGGCGAGGTCCGCGGCGACGACCGCAGCCACATGCCTGTGCGTCGCACGTCGGGCGAAGTAGGCCGAGGCCGCGCCGAGGGCGACGGCCAGGACCAGCGCCCACAGCGAGCGACCGGCGTTCAGGAGCGCAGCCAGGAACACGACCAGGCCGATCGCCCCCAACGTGCCGCCCACGACGCGTGCGGTCCCGCGGTTGGCCGCCACGTACCACCCTCCGGTGATCGCCACCCCGGCACCGAGCAGTGCCAGGACGAGGTTGGCGACGGATCCGACCGTGAACGCCAGCACGGCGACCAGCGCGAGCGCGCCCGTCACGAGCGCCAGCACCGCCGCGGTTCGCCGTCCCGCATCCGGAGCACCCCGCTGGGCACCCTCACCGGCTACCGCCATCACAACCCCCTCCGACCATGTCGCACACCCTGTGGTCGAGCATAGGCGCGCTGCACCGAGCCACGGTCAGCCCCTCCTGTCGTGCCGCCGAGGCGAGGCGCAGGGGCGGCAGGGCTCATGAGCCGCCTAGCCTCAGAGGCAGGACTCGGCCACGGCGACCGCGTGACCCCCGCCCGTGGCGAGGTCGGCGGGGACCAGCGAGAGGCGCGTGCGCCGCTCCAGCAGGTCCGCGACATCCAGCGCCCCCTCCGCCTCGACGCCGAAGGCGAGCTCGACGCCCAGGACCGGGACCCCCTCGGCGATCGGTTCGCGCAACCACGGCCGGGATTCGCCCAACGACCACACGGCACCGGCCTCGTTGCCGTAGCGGCGCACCAGCCGGGCGGGGACCAGCGGGTCCACCGCCGCCAGGGCACCGGCCGGCGCGGCCCCCACGAGGGCGATCCGCGTGGTCCGGCACGACGCGTCGGTGATGAGGTCGACGACGTCCTGGGCCATGCGCCGGTAGGTCGTGAGCTTGCCGCCCGTGACGGTGATCCGGCCGTCGCCATGGTCGTGCACCACGTGCCGGCGGGAGAGATCCGCGCCGGAGGCCGCGGGCGACTCATGCTCCGGGGCCGCCAGCGGGCGGATGCCGGCGAACGCGCCGATCACGTCTGCGCGCGTCAGGCCGACCTCGAGCCAGGGCGAGATGACGCCCAGGATCCAGTCGATCTCCTCCTGCGTCGGGGTCGCGACGCGCGGCACCGGGCCGTCCATCGGCACGTCGGTCAGGCCGATGAACGTCAGGCCCTCGGACTGCGGCAGCGCGAACACGAAGCGCCCCGTGGTGCCCGGCACCGGGACGGTGAGGGCCGCATGCGGGTTGCCGAGGCGCTCGGAGCGGACCACGACGTGGCTGCCCCGGGAGGGCACCAGCCGTACGTCCGCGTCGAGCTCCTGGGCCCAGGCGCCGGTGGCGTTCACGATGTGCCTCGCCCGCACTGAGTAGGTCGAGCCATCGAGTCCGTCACGCAGCAGCGCCTCGCCCGCATCGATCGACAGGACCTCGGTGCGGGTGAGGATCGCCGCGCCGTAGGCGGCAGCCGTCCGGGCGACGGCCACGACCAGGCGGACGTCGTCCTCGAGCTGGCAGTCCCAGAGCACCATCGCCCCACGCACCCGGTGGGTGTCGAGCGACGGCACGAGCGCGAGGGCCTGCTCCGGGTCCAGCGACCGGGCCCTGGGCAGCATCCCGCGGGGCGTGCGGGCGGCGGCGCGCAGGACGTCCGCGGCGGTCAGCCCACCGCGAACCAGTCGGGGGTCCGGCTCGTCGGGGGCGTCGGAGTAGGGCACCACCTGGGGCAGCGGGTGGATCAGGTGCGGGGCGACGACACCGGCGAGGACGGCGCGTTCGCGGGCGCTCTCCCAGGCCACCCCCACCTGGCCGGAGGCGAGGTAGCGCAGCCCGCCATGGACGAGCTTGCTGGACCAGCGCGGAGGTCCCGGCTGCCAGGTCGTCGCGCTCCACCAGGGCCACCCGCAACCCGCGGGAGGCGGCGTCGAGGGCGACACCGACGCCGGTGATCCCGCCGCCGACCACCAGCACGTCCAGGCTGGCCCCCTGCTCGAGCGAGGCGCGCCAGCGCTCCCGGCGATCCCGTGTGAGCAGGGTGCTCGGGTCACCGGGAGCGAGGTGCTCGATCCGCGGGGAGCCGGTCCCGGGGCGCAGCGGGAGGGCGGCCGGCCGGTTCATCGGGTTCCTCCTGCGTCCCTGTCGGCCGGACTCGGGCGCAGGTAGCCGTCGAGGGCGCGCTCCAGCTCGGGCCAGCGGCGACCGCGCGGGTCGACGCTGTCGTAGGCGCGGGCCGAGAAGACGTGGATCGCCGCCATGCTCATCACCTGCAGGGCCATCGCCTCGACGTCTCCGGGGGCGATGGATCCGTCCTCCTGACCCGCTGCCAGGAGCTCGCGCAGGCGACCCAGCGCCATGCGGTGGGAGCTGCCGAGCCGGTCGACCACGAGCGGCATGAGCATCTCCGGGTCGAGCTCGAGGATCCGGCGCATCAGGGGATGCTCCGCGGTGCGCCGCGTGACGTGGAGGACCTCCCGGGCCAGGCGCGCCCGACCGGTCGCCTCGCGCCGGGCGCGCTCGGCCGCCTCGGCGATGACGGCACCGAACTCGACGACCAGCAGGGCGCTGATGAGCCGGTCGAGGTCGTCGTAGCGGCGGTAGACCGTCATCCGGCTGACCCCGGCACGCCGGGCGACCTCGGCCAGGGTCAGGCGACCCAGGCCGATCTCGAGGACGCCCTCGTAGGCAGCGCGGAGCACCGGATCCGACGCTGCCGAGGCTCCGTCGGATCGACTCGGCAGATGTGACACTGTGCCCATGTCTGTCACTGTACTACTCGCGCTGTCGATTCATGCTGCCCCCATCCTGTGACATCTGCTTAGCATCTGTAACACTGGGGCCATGATCGGATCACTGGCAGACCGATACGCCCGCTGGGGGGCCGCCGGCCCCGCGCACGACCTCGATCCCCGCGCGGCGCAGTACGTCGCCGACGTGCTCGGTCCCCCACACCCGGTCCCGGCCGTCCCTGTGTCGCAGGTCGAGCCGGGACCGTCACGACTGGGGTCTGCAGCGCTGGCGGCCCTGGCCAGCGCGGTGGGCGAGGCGCACGTCCACATGGACCGCGACTCGCGGCTGGCCCACGCCGGGGGGCTGTCGTACGTGGACCTGCTCGACCGCCGGTCGGCGCGGCACCCCGAGGTTCCCGATGCCGTCGTCTCCCCGGGGTCGCACGAGGACGTCGTCGCCCTGCTCGCCGCCGCCGGGACCGGCGGGTTCGCCCTCGTCCCCTTCGGCGGGGGCACGAGCGTCGTCGGCGGGGTCCGACCTGATCGCGGGAGCACGGTCCGGCGTGGTGGCGATCAGCTTCGACCGGATGGCCGAGCTGGTCGACGTCGACGCCGTCTCGGGAACGGCGCGGGTCCAGCCGGGGATGACCGGTCCGGTCCTCGAGCGGCTGCTCGCCGCCAGGGGACTCACGTGGGGGCATGTCCCGCAGTCCTGGGAGCGGGCCAGCATCGGCGGGTACGCCGCCACCCGATCGGCAGGTCAGTCCTCGACCGGGTACGGGCGCAGCGACGCCACCGTCGAGGCGATGGTGGTCGCCACCCCGCGCGGGACGCTGCGCCTGGGCCGCGCGCCGTCCTCGGCCGCCGGCCCGGACCTGCGGGCACTGTTCCTGGGCAGCGAGGGCGTCCTGGGCATCATCACGGAGGTCACGCTGCGGGTGCGCCGCGTCCCGTCGACCCGCTGGTTCGAGGCCCTCATGCTGCCCGAGCCTCGATGCGGGCCTCGAGGCGTTCCGCGAGCTCGCCCAGTCCCGGGCCTGCGCCGACGTCATGCGGCTGTCGGACCTGGCCGAGACCCGGGCGACGATGCACATGAGCGGGCCGACGGGGCGCACCGCGAGCGCGATGGCGGCCTACCTGAGGGTCCGCGGCGTGTCCGACGGCGCGATGGCGATCATGGGCTGGGACGGGACCTCGGCCAGCCAGGTGCGGGCCCGGCGCTCCATGGCCTTCGACATCCTGCGCCGCCACGGCGCGGCATCCCTGGGCCGCGGCGCCGGGGAGTCGTGGCTGCGCCACCGGTTCGAGGGACCGTACCTGCGCGACACGCTGATGGATCAGGGCTACCTGGTGGAGACCCTGGAGACCGCCACCAGCTGGGCGGGCCTGGCCGAGCTGCGCGAGTCCGTCACGGGCGCGCTGACCGAGTCGCTCGGACGCAGCTACGTGATGGCCCACGTGTCACACGTGTACGAGACCGGCGCCAGCCTGTACGTCACCGCCCTGGCCTCCGCCGGCCCGGATCAGGCCGAGCGCTGGCGCGCCGCCAAGCACGCCGCCTCGGAGGTGATCGTCGCCCACGGAGCGACCATCACCCACCACCACGGGATCGGCTCCGACCACGCGCCGTGGCTCGAGGCGGAGGTCGGGCCGGTGGGCGTGGACCTGCTGCGCACGGTCAAGGCGCACCTCGATCCGCAGGGGATCCTCAACCCGGGGGTGCTGCTGCCCGCGGGGCAATACAGTCGGACCTGACGGGTGCGATCGGCACCGGCATGGACGGGGGGGCGATGAGCGAGCTGACGTGGCGCCACCTGGTTGACTCCGACCACGAGCCGGTCCTCACGACGCTCTCGGCATGGTCCGGCGGTCGCGACATGCACGCCCTGCTCCCCCGACTGTTCTTCTCGCACTTCTCCAGCACGTCGCTGATGGTCACGGACGCCGACGGCACGGTGGCCGGGTTCATCATCGCGTTCGTGTCCCAGACGCATCCGGACACCGGGTACATCCACTTCGTCTGGGTGAGTCCGCAGCTGCGCCGGCACGGCCTGGCGGGTCTGATGTACGACCGGGTGTTCACCCTGCTGCGCGAGCGGGGCTGCCTTCGGGTGGAGGCCGTGACGATCCCGGAGAACGCGGGGTCGTTGGCGTTCCACGAGCACATGGGCTTCCGGGCCAAGGGCACCGGGGGCAGCCCGTTCGAGGCGCCGATCGCGCCCGACCACGCCGGCCCCGGTCAGCACCGGGTGGTGCTGGTTCGGCCGCTGTGAGGCTTCGAGGAGTCCGCACCGGCGGGCCTGTGCGGATCGGCGCTGCTACCGTCCGGCCCCATGCACCGGACCGACCTGCGCGTCCCCGATGAGGTCGTCACGGTGGAGGAGCTGGCACGAGCGCCCCGGGGCCGTTCGGGCAGCACTCGATCGACTGGCGGCTCGGACCGGGCATTGAGCTGGCGCTGGTCGCGGCGGTCCGCCGGGCGACGGCGCGATCGGCTCAGGTGACGGGCTGGTGCAGCTCGGTGCGCAGCTGCTCCTCGGGCACCATCCCCGGGTCGTTGGCGTAGACCTCGAAGCACGGCCGCGACGCGTCGGGGTGCAGCCCGTCCGCGTCGATGGCCGCCATGAACTCCTGCCATGCCCGCCCAAGCCCCTCGTAGCTGCCGACGTGGACGGCCACGGCACAGCGGCCCCCAGCCAGGTGGATCTGCTCGACCTCGGCGGCGTCGAGGGCGAGGTCCTGCACCACGGGCAGCGCGGCGTAGCTGCGCAGCTGGTCCGGTGGCGTCGACTCGGGGTCATCCAGGAAGAGCGCAAGGGGCGGCCCGGTGACCGACCCGGGATTCGCCGTCGCCCAGGTTCCCAGGCGCTCGAAGGACGGCCCGATCTGGTTGTAGGGCCCGACGTGCAGGACCGCAACGGCCGGCTGGTCAGGGACGTCGGCGAGGGTGATCTCCATCCCGCGAGTCTGGCACCGGACCGCACGGGGACACCAGGGGCCGGGCCATCCGACCCGGGTCACCGCCGCCCGGAGTGAGCCGCCTTCGCCTTCTCCACGTACTCGTCCATCGGGACCGCGGCGATGACGCCAGCGACCAGGTCCTCGTGCAGGTCCTCGACGCGCGTGAAGCGAAGGCAGCTCTTGCCCATGTCCAGCTTCGTCCCGCGCGCGACCCACTCCTCACGCAGCCGCACCTCCTCGCCGGAGTCGGCGTAGACCCCCATGAGGTAGAGCGCGTAGTAGTTCTTCTGCGCGGCCAGTGAGACGTAGGCCAGCGGCTTGCCGTTGTACGTCTCGGGATAGGCCTCGAGGGGCACCATCCACGTGATCATCCCGTAGAGCATGCCCTCGACGTACCCCGGCGGCAGGCTGGCGTTGACCAGGTCGCGCACGTGGGAGACGACGGCGGCTCGATCCTCCGGGAGCTCCTCGAGGTACTCCTCGACGGTGGCAGCGGTGCTGGTGGCCATGGATCGACAGGGTAGTCGCCGGGGCGGGAAGATCCGGCGGCGTCGGGGCGCTCGACACACCGCGGATCCTGTGGACGGCACCCCCACGATGTCGGTGCGATGGAGTATTGTTCGAACAGGTGTTCGGATCAAGGAACGGGGGTTGAGGTGCTCGAGGTGTGTCTGGCGGTACGGGCCGACGACGGGTCGCTGGTCGATCCTGGCACGCTCGGCGTGGAGGCGCTGATCGCGTTGATCCGGGCTCACCCGCCCGGAGCTCCGCCGGGTGAGCACGCCGTGTTCGGTGCCTCGGTGGAGGTGCTCGACGCGATCGAGATGGTGGTCGGCCAGGCCACGGCGCTGCGGGCAGCGGCCGTCCACGCGGTCGCTGAGGACACTCCGGCCGGGGTGGTGTCCGACCAGGTCGTGGACGTGCTGATGATGGCCCTGAACCGGTCCCGAAGGTCCGGGCTGTTGCTGCGCGAGCAGGCGCTGATGCTGACCCACCAGCCGCAGGTATGGGCGGCGCTGTGGGCCGGACGGCTCGATCCGACGAAGGCGGGGATCCTCGCTGGGGCCCTGTACCTGATACCCCGCCTCGATGCGCAGCACCAGGAACGGCCCGAGCTACGAGGCGGACTGCGAGCGGATCCTGGCTGCCGGGTTGGCCTACGCCGAGCAGCACACCGCCCGCCAGCTCGACCGGCATCTGAAGCGGCTGCTGGCCGAGATCGATCCGGCCACCGTCGTGATCCGGCGCCGCCGGGCCCTGGCCGAGCGGGGGGTGTGGATCCAGCACCGCGGCGACGGCACCGCGGACCTCAGCGCACGTCTGGACTCCACGGACGCCGAGCAGGTCTACGCCGCGATCCGGGCGGTGGCCCTGGCCGCGCAACGGGCCGACTCACGGACGGCCGAGGACGTGCGACGCCCGTTCGACCTGCTCATGGCCGATGCCCTGGTCGACCTGATCCTCGCCCCGGGCGCCACGGCCACCACGGGGCTTCGGACGGGGTCGTGGTCGCGACCCAGATCAACGTGACCATCCCGATCGACAGCCTGGCCGGCATCGCCGACACCCCCGGACAGCTGTCCGGGTACGGGATCCTTCCCGCGGACCTGGCCCGGCGCCTGGCCGCCGGCGATGCCCGCTGGCGGCACGTCCTCACCGATCGGGTCACCGGAGCCGTCCTCGACGTGGGCACCTGGTCCTACCGGCCTCCGGCTGGGCTGGACCGCCACGTGCGCACCCGTGATGTCACCTGCCGGTTCCCCGGCTGCACCGTCCCCGCTCGGGAGTGCGACCTGGACCACCTGATCCCGTTCCCCGAGGGCCCAACCAGCTCGGACAACCTGCATTCGTTGTGCAGGCGGCATCACCGTCTCAAGCACGACGACAACTGGAGTGTCGAGGCCCTCCCGGACCACGGACTGCGCTGGACCAGCCCTCTGGGCACCCAGCGCGACACCTGGCCTGACACAGACCACGCACACGAGAGGCTCACCCACGCCGCCTGAGCGACTCACTCCACCTCAACGCCACCGTGCCGCCTCCCGGCGTGTTCTGCCAGTTCGGCTGCCGCGCGCTTGATCCCGCGCGCCAGGACGGCGATGTCACCGGCCTGATCGGCGTCCCCGGTCACGCCGACGTTCAGCGTGCCGTCGTAGCTGAAGATGCCGGTGGTGATGCAGGTATGCCCAGCCACGGGGATGAGCGGATACATGGCCAGCACACGCCGTCCACACAGGTGCACCGGGAACTGCGGGCCGGGCACGTTGGTCGTCAGGGTGTCCATGAACCACGCGGGCGCGCGTCGCCCGAGGGCGCCGACTGCCACGTCCTGGACGGCTGCGGGCACGGTCCGGTCCACGAGCCCCAACACCGCCGACGCCAGGGCCGGGGTGCCAGCCTCCCGCCCGTGGGCCACGCCGGCCCGCACTGCCGCGAGCCGGTCCGCCGGGTCGGCGATCCCGACCGGCAGGTGACCGAGCATCCCACTGAGCCGGTTCTGCGCACTGTCGTCGCCCGGGGTACGCATGGACACCGGGACGAGGTTGCGCACCACACGGCCCTCCACGGGCTCCCCGCGGTCGAGGAGCAGCTCCCGGAACCCGCCCGCGACACACGCCAGTACGACGTCGTTCACGGTCGCGCCGAGTGCCCGTCCAGTGGACTTGACCTCCCTCAGGGAGATGTCGACCGAGACCCACACCCGGCCAGGGCCGACAGGTCCTGCGAGCGGACCCGGCGGACGGGGGACCAGGGCGGTCGCGGCAGGGATCACATGGGGAACGGCCCCACGAACGGAGTCGAGGGCGTGGCCAAGGGTGTGCGCGATGTCGGAGGCCAGGGCCGTGGGGTTCGCGACGGTCACAGTCGGCGCTGCCTGCGCCGCCAGGAGGGCGTCGGCGAGGGTCTGCCCACCGTCCGGCTCAACGTCGAACCCGTGACCCAGGAGGATCAGGGTCCCGACCCCGTCCGCGATCGTGTGGTGCACCCGCCAGACCAGGGCCCAGCGATCCCCGAGCCCGTCGACGACCCACATGTCCCACAGCGGCAGATCCGGCGGCAGTGGCTGCTCCATGACATGGCCGACGGCGGCGTCAAGGCCGGGCTGGTTGCCGGGCGTGGACGCATCGACATGGTGCAGGTGCCCCGCGAGATCCGCGTGCGCGGACTCGACCCAGACCGGTCGGCGAAGCCCGATGCCGCGAGCATCGAGGTCCTGATGGAGCCGGGGCATCCGATCCAGCCGTTGGGCGACCATCGCGAGCAACTCGTCGTCAGGGGGCGCGGGGCCCTCGGCCACAGCGACGGTGCCGATCGCGATCGGCGGCCCCTCCCCCTGCATCTCCAGCCAGACGAGGTCGAGGGCATGGAGTCGGTCAGCGCCATCGGCCATGGCCCCATGGTCCCGCCCGGGCCGGCTGCCCGCCAGTCGGTGTGGGAGCTGATCGTCCTGGGATGGACGGCATGCCTGTGGCAGGGTTCCCACCATGCGTCAATGGCAGTGGACCGCCATCCCCCTCCTGAGCCTGACAGCCCTGATCGCAACATGGGGAAGCACGCCCATGGGCGGCGCCGCCCTGGTCCTGGCCCTGTTCCTCGGAGCGGCCGTCCTCAGCTCGGTGCACCACGCCGAGGTCCTTGCCCACCGGTTCGGCGAGCCCTTCGGATCATTGACGCTGGCAGTCGCCGTCACCGCCATCGAGGTGGCCCTGATCGTCACGCTGACGCTCGGCGGCGGGGCGGGCACCGAGTCCCTGGCCCGGGACACCGTGTTCGCCGCGTTCATCATCGCGACCAACGCCATCGTTGGCGCGTCACTGCTCGCCAGGACGCTGCGCGGCGGCGTGGCGGAGTTCAACGCCGAGGGCACCGGCGCCATGCTGGCCACCCTGACCGCAGTGGCCACGCTGTCGCTGATCCTGCCGAACTTCACCTCCAGCTCGCCGGGCCCCACGTTCTCGACCGGGCAGCTGGTCTTCGCCGCTGTGTCGTCGCTGAGCCTGTACCTGCTGTTCGTCTTCGTCCAGACGGTGCGCCACCGCGAGCAGTTCGCCGCCGTGGGGCGGACCGCGCCGGGGATGTCGCACGAGGACGACCACGAGCCGATCCCGAGCAACGGGGCAGCCCTGGCCAGCTTCGGGCTCCTGCTGGCGTCCCTGGTGGCCGTGGTCGGCCTGGCCAAGGTGGTCTCCCCCGCGATGGAACGGGCCATCGTCGAGGCCGGGCTGCCGGTGACCACGGTCGGCGTGATCATCGCGATGCTGATCCTCATGCCCGAGGGGATCTCCGCGGTGCATGCCGCCCGGGCTGACGACGTGCAGCGCAGCTTCAACCTGGCCTACGGCTCGGCGATGGCCAGCATCGGGCTGACGATCCCGGCGATCGCGATCGTGTCCCTCGCCTCCGACCGGCAGCTGCTCCTCGGCCTGGAGCCCACCGGGATCCTGTTGGCCGCGCTCACCGTCGTCGTCTCGGTGCTGACCGTCACCCCGGGTCGCGCCACGCTGCTCCAGGCCGGCGTGCACCTGACGATCGCGGCAGGGTTCGTCACGCTGGCGATCCTGCCCTGACACCGGCGTCGGCTGGGGAATACTGCGCTGCATGGTCGTGGCAGAGGCAGCGCGCGCCACATGCGCCCTGCTCCCCGCTCGGCCGGGTGTCTACCGGTTCCGCGACCACCGCGGCGTGGCCATGTACATCGGCCGGGCGACCAACCTGCGGACCCGGACCGCGTCCTACTGGGGTCCCCTGAAGGGCCGTGCGCGGCTGCGGCGGATGGTGCCGCAGATCGCCTCGGTGGAGGCCCTCGAGTGCGCCTCGGTCCACGAGGCCACGTGGCTCGAGCGCAACCTCCTCGAACGTGGGCTCCTGCGCTGGAACCGTGCCCGCGGCGGCCAGGAGGTGCCCGTGTGGCTCACCCTCGACCCAGGTCCGCGTGCACCCGCACTGCGGCTGGCCCATGCCCCGGACGCGAACGTCATCACCCTCGGCCCGTTCCTGGGGGCTGACCGGGCGCGACTCGTGCGCTCAGGCCTGCACAGGGTCTGGCCCATGGCCGCCACCGGTGCGGGGCTGACCCGCTCGGAGCGCGACATCGCCGCCAGTCGCGGGGTCGGCCCCGGGGACCGCGACCTGTTCGTGGCCATGATCACCGATGCACTGTCCGGGGGTGGGTCGGCGGTCGACGCCTGGCGCGCCGGCCTGCTGGAGGCCCGGGATCGGGCCGTGGCCGGGCTGGCCTTCGAGCTCGCGCGCCAGATCACCGACGAGCTCGACGTGATCGACTGGGCCACCGGAACGCAACGCGTGACGACGACCGACCCGATCCATGCCGACGTCCACGGCTGGCATTCGGGGGTGCTCATCAGCCTGGAGATCCGCGCCGGCCGGATGGAGCGCTGGCACCAGCGCACCGTGGAACGCCCACCGCTGGCCAGGCTCGAGGCCACACCACCACCATGGCGGGAGTTCGCCGACGGGAACGCCCGCCTCGCCGCCCGGCTGCTCGGCCGGTAGCGGCGGTCTACTGTCCTCCACATGCCCTCAGCCCGCCTCCTGGTCGTCCACCACACACCGTCGATGGCCGTGCGCGAGATGCTCGAGGCGCTCGTCGCCGGAGCCGGGCACCCGGACCTGGCTGAGGTCGAGGTCGCGATCGAACCTGCCCTGTCGGCGACCGTGACGGACCTCCTGGCGGCTGACGCCCTGGTGCTGCTCACGCCGGCCAACATCGGCTACATGAGCGGCGCCCTCAAGCACTTCTTCGACACGATCTACTACCCCTGCATGGACGCCACGCGGGGCCTTCCGTGGGGCCTGGCAGTGCACGGGAACACCGACACGACGGGCGCGGTCCGCTCAGTGCAGAAGATCGCGGCCGCCCTCAAGTGGGAGCAGTCCGCGGAGGTGCTCTCGATCATCGGCGCCCCGAGTCCGGCGGAGCTGGCTGCAGCCACGGAGCTGGGTGCCACGCTCGCCGCGATCGGCCTGGCACGCCGGATGCCGGGATGACCCGCTGATCGCCGGGAATCAGGATCCGCGGCGGCTGGTGCGGCTGATCTCGTCGAGAAGGGCGGCCCGTGCGTCGGCAGCGGGGACCGAGTGGCGCTCCATCCACGAGGCCGTCAGGGTGGCCGGGCCATCACCGGCCTCGGTCCGCAGTCCGTCGACGATGCCCCGGACGTCCTGCGGGCGCTTGTTCTGGCTCATCTTCGCCTTGGCCTCGACCCGGGTGAGCTGGATCTCGATCCCGACGATCGCCCGCAGCATCCGCTCGATGTAGTCGGCGGGCACCTGGTCCACGGAGTAGTCCGTCTCGTGGGCGGCAGTGAGCCGGCGGACGGCGTCCTCGGTCCACGCAGGGTCGTCATGGACGATCAGCCGGCCGTAGGCATGGACGGTCAGGTAGTTCCAGGTCGGCACGACCTGGCCGCCCTCGGCCAGGGAGGGCAGCCACCGCGGGGAGACGTAGTGCTCAGCCCCATGGACGATCACCATCGCCTCGCCCAGCACCGGGTCCCGGGCCTGGCTGTTGTTCCGCGCGACGTGGGTGACCAGGGACCCATGATCGGCGCCGTCCGGGTCGAAGAGGAACGGCAGGAACGTGGCGGCCAGCCCGGACTCGTGGGCCGTGACGAGGTCCGCCGCCCCGATCCCCGTGAGCAGCTCACCGACCTGCTCGGCAGACATCGAGAAGTGGTTCGGCACGTACATGCCCCGAGTCTGACAGCCCGCACGCAGCGCCGGGTCGCGGCCCCGACGCGGTGCACCTCACCTCAGGCCGGCTCTGGCTGGCATCGCGGGCACCAGTAGGTGGGCCGGTCCATCGGAGCCACCCCGACGCGCCCGGCCCGGATCGGCGTGCCGCACCGGCGGCATGGCTGGCGGGTCCGCTCGAACACGCGCAGCTCGCGCCGGGAGGCCGCCGGGGCGTCCACCGCGCGGAGCATCCGAGCGCGGATCGACGTGAGGCCCTCGGCCAGCCCGACCACCAGGGAGGTCCGGGCGCGTGGGCTCGCCCCCACCTCGCTGGCCAGCTCCGAGGCCCAGATCGTGCCCATCCCGCACACGAGCCGCTGGTCGAGCAGTGCCTCCACGAGCGGACGGTCGGCGCTGGCGAGCACCTGCCCGGCGGACTCCGGATCGAAGCCCTCGGCCATGATGTCGGGGCCGAGATGCCCGACCCAGTGGGCCTCCTCGCGGGTGCGCCGGACCTCGACGTCGTGCACGCGCACGCCCACCGCCTGCGCCGAGGAGGTGGCCAGCCACACCCGGATCTGGTGCCCCGGTGCCCCGGGCGCACCAGGGGGTCCGGTCCGCCACGAACCATCCATCCGCAGGTGGTGATGCAGGGTCCACTCCCGCTGCTCGGCGACCAGGCGCGTGAGCATGTGCTTGCCGATGACGTGGGTGCCGAGGACCTGCATCCCCGTCAGGTCAACGGTGGCGAACCTCGGCACCCGCACGTCAGCACGTACCAGCACTCCCCCGGCCAACGCCTCATCGAGCCGCCGGGCGGTTCGGCGCACGGCGTCCCCCTCTGGCATGCGCCCATCGTCACCCATCGGTGGGGCAGTGGTGGTGCCGGGGTTCGGGGTCAGCCCGGCGCGCCCCACCCCAGGGCCAGCGCGGCGGCATGGATTCCCGCAGCGAGCTCCAGGTCCCTGGCGGTCAGGCCACCGGCGTCGTGCGTGGTCAGGGTGAAGGTCACCCGACGCCACCGAATGTCGATGTCGGGGTGGTGGTCGGCTGCCTCCGCCAGCTCGGCGACACGCTCGACCAGGGCGATCGCCACGGGGAACGTGGGCATCGCGTAATTGCCCGTGATGACATCCCCGGCGCGCTGCCACCCGGGCAGCGCGGTCAGCCCTCGATCGATCTGGTCATCGGGCAGCCGCTGGCTCATGCGCCCAGCGTGGCATGAGCCCCGCGAACCCGCAGGGCTCAGCGCAGGTTCGCCGTCATCCACTGCGCGCCGAAGTCCACGATGTCGGATGCCTCGATGAGCTCCGCGACAGCGCCACCCACGGTGCCGACCAGCGCCCGCCCGGTGGCGAGGTACTCGCGCAGGATGATCGCGAAGTAGTCCTCCGCCGGCTGGCGCGCGTCGGGCACGATGCCGTTCTCGTCGTCCATGCACTCGACCACGACGATCCGCGGCCCATCCGGCCCCAGCACCCTGCGATGGCGGCGGACCCGGACGGTGTCGGGCACGTCCGCGCAGTACTCGGCGAAGTGCAGCACCGAGACCGTGTCCGGATCAGCGCCCAGGCGCAGGACGCGACCGCCCGCCGCGACGAACCGGTCCAGGGCCGACCCGGGGCCGTAGTAGTCGTCCCAGGGCAGGTCGGCGAGCAGCTCGGTGGCCAGCCGCCCGCGGGCGGCGAACCGGCCCTCCGGGTGATCGTTGACCACGGTGCCCGGCATCGTGCGCATCACCTCGGCCAGCACGCCCACCTCCGGCAGGACCGGCGTGGTCGCGTTGTCGAAGGGATCGGCGTCCGCCAGCAGCGCCGCCCGCTCGGACTCCGGGTGGCGATTGACCCAGTCCCATTCGTTGGCCGCCCCGAGGATCATCACCACGGTTCCCTCCGTGGCCCGAGGGCCTGCTCCACTGCCTCGATCACGCCCACGGCACCGCCCACCACGGGACCGATCCGGCGCAGCGATGCATGCAGGAACAGCATGTCGCCGGCCCGCACGCCCAGGGCCGTCAGCTCGGCGGCGAGCACGGCAGGGGTCAGCACCGATCCAGTGTGGTCCAGATCCTCGCCCGTGACATCCCCCAGCGCCGGCTGGCAGACTCCATCCTCGTGGACGGCCAACCCGCGATCCTGGTCAGTGGCCTGGCCAAGGCCTACGGCGACCTGCGCGCCGTGGACGGGATCGACCTGCGCGTCGACCGCGGCCAGTGCGTGGCACTGCTCGGGCCGAACGGCGCCGGGAAGACCACCACGACCGAGATCCTCGAGGGCTACCGGCACCGCGACGCCGGTGAGGTCCACGTGCTCGGCGTCGACCCGGCACAGGCCGACCGACGATGGCGCACCCGCATCGGGATCGTGCTGCAGCAGGTCGGCGACCTCGGCGACCTCACGGTCCGCGAGTCGCTGCGGCACTTCGCGGGGTACTACCCGGATCCCCGACCCGTGGACGAGGTGCTGGAGCGCGTCGGCCTGACGGCCAAGGCGGACTCCCGCGGCCGGACCCTCTCCGGCGGGCAGCGTCGACGCCTGGACGTCGGGCTGGGCATCATCGGCCGGCCGGACCTGCTCTTCCTCGACGAGCCGACCACCGGGTTCGACCCGGAGGCCCGCCGCGAGTTCTGGGCGCTCATCGAGTCGCTCAAGGCCGAGGGGGCCACGATCCTGCTGACCACGCACTACCTCGAGGAGGCCGAGGCCCTGGCTGACATGGTGGGCGTCATCAACCGCGGCCGGATGGTGGCGTTCGACCCGCCCCACGAGCTGGGCGGCCGGCACACCGGCAGCACCCGGGTGGCCTGGACCGAGGACGGCCAGCCGAGGTCGCAGGAGACCGACTCCCCCACCGCGCTGGTCGGCGAGCTGTCCGCGCGGTTCGGCGGTGAGGTGCCCAACCTCTCGGTGACCCGCCCCACGCTGGAGGACATGTACCTCGACCTGGTCGACGATGGGGAGGCCCGGTCATGAGCACCTCCGACCAGGAGCACCTCGGAGCTGAGCCCTCCCGGGACGCTGTCGATCGGCCTGTCGCGCATCGGGATCGAGCTCAAGCAGCTGTTCCGCGACCGCGAGGCGTTCGTCTTCACCCTGGCGCTGCCGATGATCCTGATGCTCGTCTTCGGCTCGGTGTTCGGCAGCCAGCAGCTCGGTGACACCGGGATCACGTTCGCCCAGTACTTCGTGGCCGGGATGATCGCCTCGGGCATCGTCTACACGAGCTTCCAGAACCTGGCGATCGGGATCCCGCAGGAGCGCGACGAGGGCACGCTCAAGCGGCTCGAGGGCACCCCGATGCCCAAGGGCGCGTACTTCATCGGCAAGGTCGGCCAGGTCTGCGTCGTGTACGTGATCCAGCTGATCCTGCTCATGGCCATCGGCGTGCTGCTCTTCGACGTGGAGCTGCCCAGCACGCCGGCCAAGTGGGCCGCCCTGCTGTGGCTGAGCGTCCTGGGCCTGACCACATGGACCCTGCTGGGCCTGGCCTTCTCCTCGGTGCCGAAGTCGGGCAAGGGCGCCTCAGCGATCGTGACGCCGATCATCCTCGTGCTGCAGTTCACGTCCGGGGTGTTCTTCGCCTTCAACCAGCTGCCCGAGTGGATGCAGCAGTTCGCCGCGCTGTTCCCGCTCAAGTGGCTGACCCAGGGGATGCGCTACGTGTTCCTGCCCGAGGGGGCGGAGGTGCTCGAGGTCGTGGGGTCCTTCGAGATGCCCCGGGTGGCCATGGTGCTGCTGGTGTGGACCGTCCTGAGCGCGATGCTCGCGTGGGGGTTCTTCCGCTGGCGCCGCCGCGGCGACGGGTAGGGGGTGGCGAGGCAGGGTCAGTCCGGCTGGGTCGCGGCGGGAGGCACGTGCAGGTCGTCGTAGAACTGGCCGTGGTACCCGAACAGCACCGGATGCGCGAGCTCCGCCCGCGCGACCTCCGCGAAGGACGCCGCATCGAGGACCAGCAGGAACGAGATGCCGCGCTCTGCGTCGAGCACCACCGAGAGCACGACGCCGTCGTCCTCGGCCACCCGACCCGGGCGTCCGACGAACACGCCCTCGCCCGGGTAGCAGCCCGGCTCGTGCCAGGTCACCGACCCGCCGGTGCTCAGGTCCACCTTGACCAGCTGGTCGTAGAAGCCGCGTTCTGCGCGCAGTCCCACCCCGTAGACGAACCGGTGCTCCGGGTTGGTGTTCATGCGCGGATAGTCCAGGTTCGGCAGCTCGATGGCCGTCCCGCAGAGCACCTCGGCACTGACGTCGCCGCGGGCGAGCGGGATCCGGTAGCGCCTCAGGGTCCCTGGCGGGATTCGGACGTCGGGCTCCTCGAGCCGGTGCAGGTAGAACGCCTCGATGACGGACGCGTCGTCGTAGCCGACGAGGTCCACGACGAGGTCCCCGTCGGACTCGAACGCATTGACGTGGTGGAACGCGAAGAACGCCTCCGTCGACGACGGTCCGGACGTGGGCCCCGCTGTCCCGGTCGAACACGTGGAACCGGGTGCCCCGTCGGGGCTTCCACCGGAAGTTCTCGATGTACGGCTTCAGCCACAGAAGCAGGGCCATGGGATTGACCACGAGCGGGAACTCGGCGATCACCAGGTGCTTGGCCGACATGCCGAAGGAGTGGATGTAGGCAGGCTCGCGGACCCTGCGAGAAGCCAGGGTCGTGCTGCTGACGTGGTGCCGGATCACGGGTGTCGACGCGGCGCAGCACGTAGCTGCTGGCCGCCCCGAACCGGGTCACCAGGTTGATGGCCTCGTTGCGCGCCTCATCGAGGTGCGGATGCACGGTCGTCATCCGGCCGAACGTCGAGGTGTCCCAGCCCACGACCCCCACCGTCTGGCAGCGTCTGCGGGTCGAACTGCACCTGGATGGGGGTCTCGGCCAGGGCGAGGTAGCGCTCGGCGACCCTGGCGATGTTCACCTTCGCGCTGTCAGTCACCTGGGGGTCGAACACCGACATGGCACGGGCGAACAGCGACCGGCAGGGGTCGGTCGCGAACTCCGGGTAGGCGATCCGCCCCTCGTCCCGGGCGGCTTCGTAGGCGCGGGTCTCCAGGAAGCGGTTGGCGTAGGAGACCCGGCCCTCCGCGAAGGAGAACCGGTGGAGCATCGCCAGGCCGTCGAACCAGTGCCGGTACCGGCGCTGGCCCACCTGGAAGGTCCCCGGCCCGTTGCGGATCAGCGAGCCGGTGAGCCAGCCGGGCAGCTCCCCCCGCACCGGCACGTCGTCGACGACGACCTCGGGGCTGGCGCCGAAGCCGGCAACGTAGGCGGGAGTGGTCACCGCGACGCCCCTGCGGCAGGCGCCCGCGTCCCGGCCATCTCCGCCGCGATCAACTCGGCCGCGATCTTCCCGGAGGCGAGGACAGCCGGCACCCCCGCGCCCGGGTGCGTCCCAGCGCCCACCAGGTACAGGCCGCGGACAGCGCGCGACCGGTTGTGCGGCCGGAACCACCCCGACTGGAACAGCGTCGGCTGCAGGGAGAAGGCCGCACCGTGCGGCGAGTTGAGGACGGTCCGGAAGTGCTCGGGGCCGATCGCGTGCTCCACGATCAGGTGCTCGGGCAGCCCGGGCAGGTACTCGCGGTCAAGGAGGTCGAGGACCACGGCCCGCACCCGATCCTGCTCGTCCTGCGGGTCAGCGGCCGGCTCGGGCTGGGCCGGCGCGGCCACCAGGACGTAGAGCGCCTCGCAGCCGGGCGGCGCGACGCTGGGATCGGTCCTGGTGGGCACGTGCACGTAGAGGAACATGTCCTCGGCGATGGGGTCCCTCCCGTGGCCACGGCTCCGCGCGAGCCCGGGGATCCTGCTGGGGAACACCATGCGCATCGCCGACCGTTGATCCCGGGCGAACAGGATGTTGTGGTGGGCCAAGGGCGAGTCGGGCCACGTCCGGTCGGCACCGAAGTACAGCACGTGCAGCGACATGCTCTGCCGCGCATGTCGCAGCCGGGCCCGCGTCGGGCGAGCGCGGGGCTCGCCGGCCAGGAGGGTCTCGTAGGTGAAGCCCGGATCGGCGTTGGAGACGACCACATCGGCGGGGAAGGTCGTGGAGTCGGTGAGCTGCACCCCGACGGCCCGGCCGCGCGCGACCAGCACCCGCTCGACCTCGGCACCCGTGACGATCCGGCCGCCGAGCCGCTCGAGCAGCCCACCGAGGGCATCCACCAGGGCGCCGGTCCCCCCGATGCAGTAGTGGACCCCCCACCGTCGTTCGAACTCCACGATCAGGCTGTACAACGCGGGTGTTCGCGCCGGGTCACCGCCGATCAGCAACGGGTGGAACGACAGCGCCTGGCGCAGGAACGGGTCACGGACGCAGCTGTTCACCAGCCGGGCGACGTCCAGCATGGCCCGGTGCTGCAGCAGGTAGGGCAACATCGCGAGCATGACCCGCGGCTGCATCATCGGCCGCTCGGTGTAGGGGTAGAACACGTCGAAGATCGCGCTGATCCGTCGTCCGAGCCGCTCGAACCCGGCAGCGTCCGAGGGACTGCGTGCCGCCACCTCGGCGCGCATGGCCGACTCGGACGCGTGGTAGTCGAACGCACGGCCGTCGGCGTCGAACGCACGGTAGAACGGGTCGAGGGGGACGAGGTCGACATGGTCGGACAGTCGCTCCCCGGCCAGCTCGAACAGCTCCTCGAACATGAACGGGGCAGTCAGCACCGTGGGTCCGCCGTCGAACCGGAAACCCTCGAGCTGGTACTGGTAGGCCCGACCGCCGATCCGGTCCCGCTTCTCCAGGACAGTCACCTCATGTCCGGCGGCAGCCAGACGTATCGCAGCAGCCAGGCCGCCGAACCCACTGCCCACCACGACTGCCCGCATGGCGGTCACTGTAGGTGCGCTGGGGGTGAGCACGCGACCGGGCTCTGACGCGGGAGAGCGATCCCCGCGAGGCAGGATCGCCGATCCCACGGGAGGATAGCGGGATGACTGCCGCATCCGATGATCTCGTCGTGCTCCTCGACCCCCAGGGCCAGCCATGCGGCACCGCCGAGCGCAGCACGGTCCACGGGCTGAGCACGCCCCTGCACCTGGCCTTCTCCTGCTACGTGGTGGACGCCGAGGGCCTGGTCCTGGTGACCCGTCGGGCACTCACGAAGCGAACCTGGCCGGGCGTCTGGACGAACGCCTGCTGCGGGCATCCCCAGCCCGGGGAGGCCTTCGAGGACGCCATCCGGCGACGGCTCGACCAGGAGCTCGGCGCCCGCGCCACGACGATCGCACCGGTGCTGCCGGACTTCCGCTACGAGGCCGTCGACGCCTCCGGCATCCGCGAGAACGAGGTGTGCCCGGTGTTCGTGGCGACCCTCGACGGGGACCTCGAGCCTGACCCGGCCGAGGTGATGGAGCACCGCTGGGTCGACCCCGCCGCCCTGGCCGCCGTGGCCAGCCACAGCCCGTGGCTGCTGAGCCCGTGGAGCGTGGAGCAGATCAACCAGATGGACCTGCCCGCGCTCGGGCAGGCGCTCGTGACGGGCGCGGCACCGGCACCGCTGCAACGGCGCCGGCTCAGTAGCAGTCCACCGCCGTCACGCGCACGACGGCCGTCCCCTCGGCGTCGCTGGCGGCGAGGTCCACGTCCGCGCTGATGCCCCAGTCGTGGTCGCCGTCCGGGTCATCGAGGACCTGCCGGACGGACCACATGCCCGGCTTCACCTCGATCTGCAGCAGCAGCGGCCCACGTGACGAGGGCCCGGTGCCCAGGTACTCGTGCTGGTCGTAGTACCCCTCCATCGCGGCGCGCCAGCGGTCGGCGTCCCAGCCGGCCTCCGCATCCAGCTCGCCGAGGTCATCCCACCGGCGCAGGGCCGCCAGCTCGACCCGACGGAACAGCGCGTTGCGCACCAGGACCCGGAAGGCCCGGACGTTGGCCGTGACCGGCGGCGGTCCGGCGTCGACGCTGCGCCGGCCGACCGCCGCCATGTCGGCATCCTCCGGGTGCAGCAGCCGCTCCCACTCGTCCAGCAGGCTCGAGTCGACCTGGCGCACCAGCTCGCCCAACCACTCGGTGAGGTCCGCGAGCTCCTCGGTGCGGGCCTCGTCGGGGACCGTGCGCTTGAGCGCCTTGTAGGCGTCGGCCAGGTAGCGCAGGACCAGCCCCTCCGAGGCGGCGAGCCTGTGGTAGCCCACGAACTCCACGAACGTCATCGCCAGCTCGGAGAGCTCGCGGGCCACCGACTTCGGCCGCAACGGGTACTCCGTCACCCACGGGTGGCCCTCGGCGTAGATCTCGTAGGCCGCCTCGAGCAGCTCGGCCAGCGGCTTGGGCCACGTGACCTCCTCCAGGAGCTCCATCCGCTCGTCGTACTCGATCCCCTCGGCCTTCATCGCAGCCACCGCCTCACCACGAGCGCGGAACTGCTGGGCGAACAGCACCTGCCGCGGGTCCTCGAGGGTGGCCTCCAGCACGGACAGGACATCCAGGGCGTACGTCTCGGACTCCCTGTCGAGCAGCTCGATGGCAGCCAGCGCGAACGTCGACAGCGGCTGGTTGAGGGCGAAGTCCACCTGGAGCTCGTCGACGATGCGCAGGGTGCGCCCGTCGGGATCCGGCGGGTCGAGCACCTCCAGCACCCCGGCGGCCAGAAGGGACTCGCGCATCGCGGCAGCCCGCTCGACCAGGGCCTGCTGGGCCTCGGGGTCCTCGTCGTTGTCGGTGAGCAGGTGGGTCAGGGCCGCCCCGGCATCGCCTGGGCGGTGTGCGACGTTGAGCAGCATCGCGTGGGTGACGTCGAACCGGGACCGCAGCGGCTCGGGCTCGGCGGCGACCAGGCGGTCGAACGTCGCCCGGCTCCAGGTCGGGGAACCATCGGGAGGCTTCTTGCGCACGATCCTGCGCAGCTTCTTCGGGTCGTCCCCGGCCTTGGTGACCAGCCGCTGGTTCTCGATCTCGTGCTCGGGCGCCTGGACGACCACCGTGCCGTCGATGTCGAAGCCGGCCCGTCCCGCTCGGCCGGCGATCTGGTGGAACTCCCGGGCCCGCAGCAGCCGCGTGCGCCGCCCGTCGTACTTGGACAGCGAGGTGATGAGCACCGTGCGGATCGGCACGTTGATGCCCACACCCAGGGTGTCGGTTCCGCACACCACCTTGAGCAGCCCAGCCCTCGTCAGCTGCTCCACCAGGCGCCGGTAGCGCGGCAGCATCCCCGCGTGGTGGACGCCGATGCCGTGGCGCACGAGGCGGGTCAGGGTGCGCCCGAATCCGGCGGTGAACCGGAAGTCCCCGAGGGCCTCGGCGATCGCGTCCTTCTCCGCCCGGGTGCACACGTTGAGGCTCATCAGCGCCTGCGCGCGCTCGAGCGCGAGGGCCTGCGTGGGGTGCACCACGTAGATGGGCGCCCGATCGGATGCCAGGAGCTCCTCGATCGTCTCGTGGATGGGGGTCACGGCGTACGAGTAGGTCAGCGGGACGGGGCGCTCGCCGCCGGCGACGATCGCGGCGGGCCGACCCGTGCGGCGGATCAGGTCGTCGCGGATGCGACGCATGTCGCCGAGCGTCGCGGACATCAGCAGGAACTGGGCGCCGGTCAGCTCGATGAGCGGCACCTGCCAGGCCCACCCGCGGTCCCGATCACCGTAGTAGTGGAACTCGTCCATGCAGACCACGCCGACATCGACCGCCGAGCCCGCCCGCAGGGCCAGGTTGGCCAGGATCTCGGCAGTGGCGCAGATGACCGGCGCCTCGGGGTTCACGGAGGCATCCCCGGTGATCATCCCCACACGCTCGGGTCCGAGCAGGTCGCACAGGTCGAAGAACTTCTCCGAGACCAGGGCCTTGATGGGTGCGGTGTAGTACGTGCGCCGGCCCTGGGCGAGCGCGAAGAACATCGCGCCGACCGCCACGAGGCTCTTGCCGGACCCGGTGGGGGTGGACAGGATCACGTGCGCGCCCGAGGCCAGCTCGAGGAGGGCATCCTCCTGCGCGGGGTAGAGCGGGAGGCTGTTGGCCGCCGCCCATGCGGCGAAGTCCTCGAGCAGGTCCTCGGGGTTGGGCCCACCCCCGGCGGCGTCCGACGAGGCATGCCGCTCGAGGAGGTCCATCAACGAGCGGGAACCGGGGGTGGTCACGCCCCGACCCTCCCACGACAGGCGCCGATCGTGCGCATGGACGTCCTCGGCTCAGTGCTTGTTCGCGGTGGCGGCGGCCAGGCGCAGGGCCCGGACCATCTGCTGCACGGTCGGCTGCTCACGCAGGGCGTGTCGGGTGGCAAGCCAGATGTGCCGGGGCGCCGGGGCCGGTCCCAGGCGGCGGACGGCGACCCCGTGGCGCAGGGCGCCCAGCGCCAGGCGAGGCACCAGCGACACCCCCATCCCCGCGGCCACGTACCCCTGCGTGACGGGGAACTCGTCGGACTCGGCGCTCACCGCCGGCGTGAAGCCCGCCCGACGGCAGATCGCGACGGTGGTCCGGCGGACGTAGTCGTCCGGCCCGGTCGTGACGATCCAGTCGGAGTCCGCGAGGTCCTCGAGCGCGACGACGCGGCGGCGGGCCAAAGGGTGGGTGCTGGGGAGCAGCAGCCGGTACTCGTCGTCGAGGAGGTGCCAGCGGTGCAGGTCGTCCTCCGGCTGGGATCCCCGTGCGAACGGCTCGACGACGACGACGAGCTCCACCTCACCGGCGCGCAGGCGGCGCAGTGCCGCCGGGGTCTCGTCCACGCTCGGCCGCACCGTGACACCGGGCATGACCTCGCGCAGGGTGGCGATGGCCTCAGGGAGCAGCGACTCCCCCGCGGAGGGGAAGGCGACCACCCGGATCCGACCGACCCGCCCGTCGCGCAGGTCGGCCAGGGCGTTCTCCGCCTCCTCGACCTCGTGCAGGACGCGTCCGGCATGCTCGGCCAGCAGCTGACCGGCAGCGGTCGGGCGGACGCCCCTGCCGGCCTTCTCGAAGAGCACAGATCCCGTCTGCGCCTCCAGCTGGGCCAGCTGCTGGCTCACCGCGGAGACCGTGTACCCCAGCACCGCAGCCGCCTGGGTGAGTGACCCCTCCTGCACGACGGTCCGGTGGACGACCAGCAGTCGCGTGCTCAGCATGAGCCCATTCTACAGACCTGCTGAACAATTGCTAAGCAACCGTTGTTGGACTGCGGACGATCATCGGCGTACCGTTATGTCCGTAAACATGCACAGTCCGCCGCTACGAAGGTGATCCTCGTGATCGTTGTCCTGTTCCTCCTCCTGCTCCTCCTGAGCGTCCTGGTACCCGGGCGGGGCACGGACGCCGGAGGCGATCGCCGGGCCGCGGCCAGCCCCGATCAGACCTGGCGCCAGCCGCCGCTCGGCATCCGCTGACCCGGGCGCGATCGGGCGTCAGCGCTGGCGGCCCTCGCCTGAGCGCTGCTTGATCGCGGCACCCTCCTTGGCCGACCGCGAGAACCTCTTGGCGTGCCTGCGCAGCTCGTGCGGGGATGAGCGCATCGCGGCACTCGCCACCTCCCTCTGGAGCCGGAGCCACGAGTCGTAGCGCGCGCGGGGCAGCTCGCCCGACTCACACGCCGCGAGCACCGCGCACCCCGGCTCGCTGCGATGCCGGCAGTCGCTGAAGCGGCAGGCTCCCGCGAGGTCCTGGATGTCCGCGAACGTCGCGTCGACGGACTCAGCGTCGGTGAACAGGCCCACGGAGCGGATCCCCGGGGTGTCGATCAGGCACCCGCCATCCGGGCCGGGGATCACGTGCAGCTGCCTGGAGGTGGTCGTGTGCCGACCCTTGGCGTCGCCCTCCCGAACCGCACCGGTGGCAGCCTCCTCGCGAGCGAGCAGGACGTTGATGAGCGTGGACTTGCCGGCGCCGGACTCCCCCACGAGCACCGCGGTGCGACCGGCGACCACCTCCCGGACCTCGTCGAGCCCGACCCCCTCCTGCGCCGAGGTGACGACCACCCGCATGCCGGGGTGCTCGAGCTCGAGGCGAGGCAGGTCGACGCCCGGCGCACCCGGAGCTCCCGCCTTGGTCAGCAGCAGCACCGGCTGCGCCCCAGCGTCCCAGGCCTGGGCGGCGGCCCGGTGGATCCGTCCGGCACGGATGGGGCGGTCCATCCCACAGGCGATCAGGACGATGTCGATGTTGGCGGCCAGGGCCTGCGCCCCGCTTCCGTCTGCGGACATCCGCCGCAGCAGGGACGTGCGCGGGAGGACCTGGTCGATCCGGGAGTCGTCCGGGTGCCCGTCGGGTGGCCCGGCGATGGCCAGCCAGTCACCGACCGTGGGCTGCGGATCGAGCCGGGGTGGCGTGGGCAGCGACCGGGGGCCGTCGGCGGTGACCGCCAGCACGGCGGCCCGGTCGTGGCGGACGACGCGGGCAGGACGCATGCCGGCCGGCAGCTGTGCGGCGCGCAGCGGGGTGTAGCCGTAGGGCTGGAGAGCGTGGTGGAGCAGGGTCACGGTGGTGTCCTCATCGAGATCCGCCGGGAGCGGCGGCGCGGCCGCCGGACGTCGGCAGGCAGTCGCAGGGTCAGGGAGTCTGGAGGGCGCGGTCGTACACGAAGGCAGTCATCTGGCGTCCTCCCGTCCCGGCTCGATGTGGTGCCCCCACTGTAGCGCGACGCCCGGCGGCCGGGAAGGGTCCCTCGGCGCCGGACTAGGCTGGTCGTGTGCTCCAGGTGCGCGGGGTGTCCCATGCGTTCGCCGAGCGACCAGTCCTCGACGACGTGACCTTCGACGTCCCGTCCGGGGTGCTCACCGGGCTCCTGGGCCCGAACGGCGCGGGCAAGACCACGCTCATGCGCATCATGTTCGGGGTGATCGACCCGGACGCGGGTGAGACCCGCTGGCAGGGTCACCCGGTCACCACCTCCGACCGTCGCCGATGGGGCTACATGCCCCAGGAGCGCGGCCTGTACCCCGCGATGCCAGCCGGTGACCAGCTGGTCTACCTGGCCCGCCTGCACGGGGTGGACCGTGCGCAGGCCACCCGATCGGCCCGCAGCCTCCTCGACGAGCTCGGCCTGGCCGACCGGTGGTCGGACCGACCCGACAAGCTGTCCGGTGGCATGCAGCAGCGCCTGCAGCTGGCGGCCGCGCTGGTCCACGACCCCGAGGTGATCGTGCTGGACGAGCCGTTCGCCGGCCTCGACCCGGTCGCGGTCGCGGAGCTGTCGATCACCCTCGTCGAGCGGGTCCGCGCCGGGCGGACGGTGCTGTTCTCCAGCCACCAGCTGGACCTGGTCCAGGACCTCTGCGAGTCGATCGTCATGCTCGACGACGGACGCACGGTGCTGGAGGGTCGGGTGGCCGACCTGCGCGCGTCCTCCGGCCGGCGCCAGCTGCGCCTCACCATCGCCGACGGCGACCGCACGTGGCTCGCGGCGTTCCCGCAGGTGCGCATCGTCGAGGACCGCGCCGACGACCTGCGGCTCGACCTGCCCCCGGGGACCGATCCGCTGGCGGTGCTCGATGCGGCCAGGGCTGCCGGGCAGGTCTCGGACTTCGGCCTGGACCTTCCCACGCTGTCGCAGCTCTTCATGGTCGCGGCCGGCGAGATGGCGGAGGTGTCCTGATGCCCGGGTCCGGCTGGTGGGAGGGCACGAGGCTCGTCGCCGGCCGGAGCCTGTCCGACGGCCTGCGCTCGCGGACGGTCCGGATCACGACGCTGATCCTGCTCCTGGTCGGGCTCGCCGTCGTGTTCGTGCCGCGGATGCTCTCCGGCGATGAGCCGACCTACACGCTGGCCACCGTCGGCGAGGCGTCGGTGGCCGTCCAGGGGCAGCTCGACGCGGCGGGTGAGGCAGCGGAGTTCGGTGTCGAGTACCTGTCGGTCGGCGATGCGCAGGCCGTGGAGGCCGCGGTCCGCGAGGGAGACGCGACCGTCGGCCTCGCCGGCGCGACCATGTACGTCCGCACGGACGCCCCGGGCGCCTTCCCCGTCCTCGTCGCGCAGGCGGTCGTCGCCGAGCAGGGCGCCGATCAGCTCCTCGAGGCCGGCCTGACCCCGCAGCAGATCGCTGCGGTGTCGTCCATACCCCCGCCCGAGCAGGTCGAGGTGGGGCCGGCGCAGGACGAGGGGCGTGCCGCCGTCGGGTTCATCGTCGGGATCGTGCTCTACATGGCGATCATGTTCAGCGGGAACAGCATCGCGATGAACGTCGGGGTGGAGAAGTCGACCCGCATCGCCGAGGTGCTCCTGGCGGTGCTGCGACCCAGCCAGATCCTCGTCGGCAACGTGGTCGGCATCGGCCTGCAGACGCTGGCCCAGCTGATCGCCCTGGCGGTGCCCATCCTCGCGGCGATCACCGTCACCGACGGCCTGGACCTGCCCGCCGTCGCGGCCGGGGACATCCTCCTCGGGGTGGCGTGGTTCGTCCTGGGCTTCCTGATGTACGCGTTCCTGTTCGCCGCCGCGGCAGCCCTGGTCGACAAGGTGACCGAGGTCGGGTCAGCCATCATGCCGGTGACCACCGTGCTGGTCCTGGCCTACCTCGGGGCCGTCGTCGTGGTGCAGCAGGACCCGGGCTCGGCGCTCAGCATCGCCCTGTCGATGTTCCCCCTGACCTCGCCGATGGCCATGCCCATCCGATGGTCGTCCGGGACCGTCCCGGAGTGGCAGCTGGCCGCGAGCATGCTGCTCGCGATCGGGGCCGCCGTGCTGCTGGCGTGGTTCGGCGCCGCCGTGTACCGCCGCGCCCTGGTCATCACCGGGCGTCGGCTGAAGCTCCGCGAGGTCCTCCCCGAGCGGGGGTGAGGCAGCCAGGTGAGGTGCTGATCAGCGCCGCACGCCGCGGTTGAGCAGGGCCATCCCCTCGGTCAGCCCGTCCACGGTCAGCGGGAACATCGGGATGACCTCGCCGATGTCCTCGATCGTGGTCCTGGGCCAGCTCGGGGCCGGCTCCGGGTTCAGCCACACGGCGTCGGTGAAGTGATCGCGCAGGATCCGCAGCCAGCCCAGCCCCGAGATGGCGTCGGGACCGTCGGCGGACCAGTGCCCACCGGTGTGCAGCTCGTACGGGGCCATCAGCGCGTCGCCGACCATGATCAGCTTGTAGTGCGGGGCGCACTGGCGCATCAGGTCCACGACCGCGGTCGGCTCGGCGAATGCCGTCGTGCCGTACACCTCGCCGTACACGCAGTTGTGGAAGTAGTGGGTCCGCAGCTCCTTGAAGTGCGTGGCCTTCTTGGTCGCGCTGAAGAGCTGGGACATGAGCTCGGTGTAGGGATGCATCGAGCCGCCGACGTCGATCATCAGGACCACGTGCGTGTTCGGCCGGCTCGGCGGGCGGGTGACCACCTCGATCTCGCCGGCGTTGCGGGCGGTGGCGTCGATGGTGGCGGCGATGTCGAGCTCGTCAGCGGCCCCGTCGCGGACGAACGCCCGCAGCCGGCGCAGCGCCACCTCGAGCTGGCGGATGTCCAGGGTCACGTCCGAGCGGTACCCGCGGTAGCGCCGGGCGTCGGCGACATTGATCGCCGCGCGTCCACCGCCGGAGGATCCCGTGCTCAGCCCCCCAGCAGCGGTCCCGCCCTGGCCGAAGGGCGAGGTCCCCCCGGTCCCGATCCAGTAGGGGCCGCCGTCGTGGCGCTCGGTCTGCTCCCGCAGGCGCCTCTGGTACTCGGCCAGGAGCTCGTCGAGGTCGGGCAGCCCGTCGTCGCCCTCGCCCGCGCGCGCACCGCGCTCGGCCACCTCGTCGAGCCACTCGCGCATCTCCTCGGACATGCTCAGCACGCCGCGGTACTCCGCGGCGAAGGCCCGGTCGAAGGCGTCCAGGTGCCCCTCGTGGTGGATCAGGATCGCACGGGCCACGTGGTAGTAGCCGGTGACGCTGTTGCGGTGCGCCCCGGCAGCGAGCGCGCGACCCAGCGCGAGGGCCTCGGTCGTGCCCACCGGGACGCGCTCGGCGCGCAGCCGGTAGAGCAGGGGCAGGAACATCAGAACCGGCGCCGGAACCGGCCGGTGATCTGGTCGTTGAACGCCGCGAGGTCCTGCTCCTTCTTGAGCAGCGTGCCCAGGAACGGGGTGCTCTCATTGAGCTCCACGGCATCGGGCTGGGCCAGGCGCAGCATCGCGATCCAGTCGATCAGCTCGCTGGTGGAGGGCTTCTTGCGGACCCGCTCCATCCCGCGGACCGCGTAGAACGCCTCCAGGGCCTGGGCCAGCAGCGTGTCGTCGAGGCCTGGATGGTGCACCTCCACGATGCGCGCCATCAGCGCGGCGTCGGGGAAGTCGATGAAGTGGAACACGCACCGACGCAGGAAGGCGTCGGGCAGCTCCTTCTCCGCGTTGCTCGTGATGATGACCACCGGCCGGTGCGCCGCGGCGATCGTCTCCCCGGTCTCGGAGATCGTGAAGCGCATGCGGTCCAGCTCGTGGAGCAGGTCGTTGGGGAACTCGAGGTCGGCCTTGTCGATCTCGTCGATCAGCAGGACCACCCGCTGCTCGGCGCTGAACGCCCGGCCCATCGGCCCGAGGTGGATGTAGTCGGCGATGTCCTGCACGTCGTGGTCGCCGAACCGGCTGTCGTAGAGCCGCTGCACCGTGTCGTAGGTGTAGAGCCCCTCCTGGGCGCGGGTGGTGCTCTTGACGTTCCAGGTGACCAGCTCCATGCCCAGGGCCTCGGCCACCGCCTCGGCGAGCAGGGTCTTGCCCGTGCCCGGCTCGCCCCGGACCAGCAGGGGCTTCTCGAGCACCAGCGCGCAGCGCACTGCCGTCTCGAGGGCCGGATCGGTCAGGTAGGACGCGGTCCCGGTGAACTCCATGCAGGCTCCTTCTCCCGATCCGGGCAAGCGTACGCGCGCGACGGCGCACCCACAGCGTCTAGCGTGGCGGGGGCGAGGTGCGAGGGAGGCGGGCATGCCGATCAGGGCGATGATCCAGTGGCCCGGCGACGACTACCCGCTGGGGGCGTCGTACAACGGTGTCGGGACCAACTTCGCGCTCCACGCCGAGCGGGCCGCGATGGTCGAGCTCTGCCTGGTCGACGAGCACGACCGGGAGCATCGGCTGCGGCTCGAGGAGAGGCAGTCCGGCGTCTGGCACACCTACCTGCCGATGGTCGGCCCCGGGCAGCGCTACGGCTACCGGGTGCACGGCCCATGGGATCCCGCCCAGGGACTGCGGTTCAACCCGCACAAGCTCCTGCTCGACCCCTACGCCACCGCGATCAGCGGGATGCCCGACGCGAGCCAGGCCGTCCTGGGCCACCAGGCTGACCACCCCGATGCCCGGGACACGACCGACAGCTTCGGCCACACCATGCTCGGGGTGGTCACCAGCCCCTACTTCGACTGGACCTCGGACCGCCAGCTGCGCCATCCGTACAACGAGACCATCATCTACGAGGCCCACGTCAAGGGGATGACGATGCGCCACCCGGGGATCCCCCGGGTCCTGCGCGGGACCTACGCGGGGCTGGCCCACCCGGCGATGGTCGAGTACCTGGTGGGCCTGGGGATCAACGCCATCGAGCTGATGCCGATCCACCAGTTCGTCCAGGACGGGTTCCTCCAGGCCACGGGCAAGCGCAACTACTGGGGCTACAACACGATCGGCTTCTTCGCCCCGCACAACGAGTACGCCGCGACCGGGAGCCGGGGGGAGCAGGTCAACGAGTTCAAGGGGATGGTCAAGCAGCTGCACATGGCCGGCATCGAGGTGATCCTCGATGTGGTCTACAACCACACGGCCGAGGGCAACCACCTCGGGCCGACCCTGTCGTTCCGAGGGATCGACAACCCGGGCTACTACCGGCTGGTGCCCGACGACCTGCGGCACTACTTCGACACCACCGGCACCGGGAACTCGATGAACGTGCGCAGCCCGCACTCGCTGCGGATGATCATGGACTCCCTGCGCTACTGGGTCACCGAGATGCACGTCGACGGCTTCCGGTTCGACCTGGCCTCGAGCCTGGCCCGGGAGTTCCACGAGGTGGACAAGCTCTCGACCTTCTTCGACCTCGTCCAGCAGGATCCCGTCGTGTCGCAGGCCAAGCTGATCGCCGAGCCCTGGGACCTCGGGGAGGGCGGATACCAGGTGGGGAACTTCCCCTCGCTGTGGACCGAGTGGAACGGCAAGTACCGGGACACGACCCGCGACTACTGGCGTGGCGAGCATGCGACCCTGCCGGAGTTCGCCTCCCGGTTCACCGGGTCCTCCGACCTGTACATGAACAACGGCCGCTCCCCGCACGCCTCCATCAACTTCGTCACCGCGCACGACGGCTTCACCCTGACCGACCTGGTGTCCTACAACGACAAGCACAACGACGCCAACGGCGAGGCGGGGCGCGACGGGGAGTCGCACAACAGGTCGTGGAACTGCGGCGTGGAGGGACCCACGCAGGACCGGTCGATCCTGGCCCTGCGGGCCCGCCAGCGGCGCAACATCATGGTCACCCTGCTGCTGAGCCAGGGGGTCCCGATGATCGCCCACGGCGACGAGATCGGGCGCACGCAGAGGGGCAACAACAACACCTACTGCCAGGACAACGACCTGACGTGGATGGACTGGGCGAACGTCGACGAGGACATGCTGGCCTTCACCAGGTTCGTGATCGACCTGCGCCGCCGGCACCCGATCTTCCGGCGCCGGCGCTTCTTCGAGGGCAAGCCGATCGCCGAGTGGGAGAACGTCCCCGACATCTCGTGGCTGCAGCCCAACGCCGAGCCGATGACCCCCCTTGACTGGCAGGTCGGGTACGCCCGGACCCTGACCGTGGTCCTCAACGGCTCCGCGCTGAACGAGAGGGACCGGTTCGGCCGACCCCAGGAGGACCAGTCGTTCGCACTGTTCTTCAACTCCGCCGACCACCCCACGAACTGCCTGATCCCCGGTCGGGCCGCCGGCACGGTGTGGACCGAGGTGCTCGACACGGCCGAGTGGCCGGTACCCTCCTACCGCGCCCCCGTGACGCACCGGGCCGGCGAGCATCGTGTGGTGCAGTCGCGCTCGGTCGTGGTCCTCCGGGAGCTCGACCACGCCGGCTCGTAGCCCCATCCCGCGCAGACGAGGGAGTCCGCATGCCACCCGACCAGCCCGCTGACCCGCCGACAGGCGGCCAGCCGCACGGCAGCGCCCTCCACGACGCGCACAGCCGCGGCGGGATCCGGCTGAGGCGGTGGCTCGTGCCGGCCCTGATCGTGCTGTTCTGGCTGTTCGTGGTCGGCCCGCTGGGGTCGTTCGCCGGACAGCTGTCCGAGGTGCAGGAGAACGATGCCGCAGGGTTCCTGCCGGCCAGCGCCGAGTCGACCCAGGTGCGTGAGCAGAGCCTGGAGTTCGTCACCAGCGACACCCTGCCTGCGATCGTCGTGTACGAGTTCGGCGCGCCGATCGGGCCGGAGGAGCTGGCGGCGATCTCGACCGACATCGAGGCCATCGCCGGGGTCCCCGGGGTGACGCAGCCGGTCATCGGGCCGGTTCCCAGCCAGGACGGGCTGGCAGCCACGGTCATCGCGAACCTGGAGATCTCCCCCGAGTCCGAGCCCGGTGCTGAGGTGGAGGCGATCCGGACGATCCTCGAGGACAGCCCGGCCCGGGCACTGGGCGCGCAGGTCTACGTCACCGGCCCCGCGGGTGTGCTGGCCGACTTCGCCGAGGCATTCGGCGAGATCGACGGCCTGCTCCTGCTCGTCGCGCTCGGCGTGGTGCTCCTCATCCTGCTGATCGTCTACCGCAGTCCCGTCCTGCCCGTGATCGTGCTGCTGACCTCGATCCTGGCCCTGGGCGCGGCGTCGTTCGTGATCTACCAGCTCGCCGCGAACGACGTCATCACGCTCAACGGCCAGAGCCAGGGGATCCTGTTCATCCTCGTCATCGGCGCGGCCACCGACTACTCCCTGCTGCTGGTGTCACGGTTCCGGGAGGAGCTGCGCCGGACCGAGTACCAGGTCGATGCGATGCGCGCGACGCTGCGGGGCACGGTCGAGGCGATCCTGGCCTCCGGTGGCACGGTGATCCTGGGCGTGATGACCCTCGTGCTCTCGGAGCTGAACTCCAACCGGGGGCTCGGGCCGGTGGCCGCGGTCGGTGTCGCGTTCGCGATGCTCGCCTCGCTGACGTTCCTGCCCGCGGTCCTGGTCATGCTCGGTCGCAAGGCGTTCTGGCCGGTCCGCCCGAAGCTCGACCTCACCCACCCGCAGGCCCAGGTGGGCGGGTTCTGGGCGCGGGTGGCGGCCACCGTGGACCACAAGCCACGCGTCGTGCTGCTCGGATCCCTGGCGGTGCTCCTGGGCCTGTGCGCGTTCGTGCCCATGTTCAAGGCCGAAGGGGTGCCCCAGTCGGACTTCTTCCTGGTGTCCGTGGAGTCGACCGAGGGCCAGGACGCCCTCGCCCGGCACTTCCCGGCAGGGTCGGGCAGCGAGACGATCGTGATCGGCCCTGCGGAGCTGATCGCCGACATGACCGATGTGATCGCCGCCAACGACGGCGTCGCCTCCGTCGTGCCCCAGGTGGATGGCCCGCCCGGCCCCGACGCCCAGCCGCTGGTCGTGGACGGCAACGTCCTGCTGCTGGCGACGCTGGTCGACCAGGCGGACTCCGTGGCCGCCGAGGAGACCGTGCAGGAGCTGCGGTCGGACCTCGATGCGGTGAGCACGCAGGCGCTGGTCGGTGGCACGACGGCGATCCAGCTCGACACGAAGGCGGCCGCCCAGCGCGACCTCCGGGTGATCATCCCGGCGGTCCTGCTGGTCACGCTGATCGTGCTGGTCCTGCTGCTGCGGGCGATCGTGGCGCCCCTGGTCCTGATCGCCACGGTGGTGGTGTCGTTCGCCGCCACGATCGGGCTGTCGGCGATCGTGTTCTTCGTGATCCTCGACCTGCCCGGTGCCGATGCGTCGGTGCCGCTGTTCGCGTTCGTGTTCCTGGCGGCCCTGGGGGTGGACTACAACATCTTCCTCATGACCCGGGCCCGGGAGGAGACGATCAAGCACGGCAACCGGGCCGGGATGCTGCGCGCCCTGGCCGTGACCGGCGGGGTGATCACCAGTGCCGGCATCGTGCTGGCGGCCACGTTCAGCGCCCTTGCGCTGCTCCCGCTGCTGTTCCTGTTCGAGATCGCGTTCCTGGTCGCGGCCGGGGTGCTCATCGACACCCTGATCGTGCGCTCGCTGGTGGTGCCCTCAGCAGTGATCGTGATCGGCCCGCGGACGTGGTGGCCGAGCCGGTTGGCCCGGGAGAGCCACGAGCTCGATGAGGAAACCGCCCTGGAGGTCGCCATCACCGGCGAGGAGGAGTAGGCGGCGCCCCGACGCGGCGCACCCCGGGCTGGGGTCACGGGCACCGGCGTGCCAGTATTTCCCCGACCAGCCACAACCTCGAAGGGAACCACATGGCCAAGTACGACATCACCACCACCACCCTCGGCGCGATGATGGAGGACCCCGACGTCGTGGCGATCATGGAGAAGCACGCCCCGGGCATCACGAGCAACCCGATGCTGGGCATGGCCAAGGGCATGCCGGCCGCACAGGCCATGGGCATGGCCGGCGGCATGATCGGCCAGGACGCCGTCGAGGCGATCGAGCGCGAGGTCTCGGCGCTCTAGACACCCACCACTGGGAGCGTGGTCGCGGCGGTGCTCCGGCACCCGTCGTGACCACGCTCCTGGCCTTGTCCGGTGCGAGTGAGGACGCTCGGGCCGCTGGCCGCGCCCGACCAACGGCCCTAGCGGACGCCTCTCCCTGGCGGGACGCTGGACATGCAGGGCCGACGCTCGGCTCGAGCAATGCAGGGCGAGGTGAACGAGGTGGCGGGGCTCGGGGTCGTGCCCCACGCGGGAGCGGAGGGATCCGGGGACTGGTTGCGCTGGGTGGCCCGGGTCTGGGCCGAGATCGCGATCGTCGGCTACCTGCTCTGGGAGGCCACGACGCCCGCACCCGTCCGGGGCGAGGGCGACTACTGGCAGCGGCTCGCGGCACTGGTCATCCTCGCGCTCATCGTCGTCGGGCACCTGATCACGTGGCGATGGGAGATCCAGGGAGCCACCGTGATGGCCGTGGCCGGTGCCCTTCTCGCTGTGGTCACCTCGTTCCGGTTCGAAGGATGGTCGGAGACGCTGCTGGTGCTCGTCGGGTTCACCGTTCCAGCCGTCATCTACTGGTGGATGTGGCGGCGCGACCGGCACCACATGCGCGTCGTGGCCCTGGCCGTGCTCCTGACAGTCCTGGTCGCAGGCAGCATCGGGATGGCGGCCATGGCACAGCTGGTCGCCTACGGACCCTCGCACCCCCAGAGCACCCTGACGGCACTGCCCGAGGCGCCGGTGGTGTGGATCTGGTCAGGGGCTCCCGCTGCGACGTCGGCGGCCGTCGTCGCCCGGGTGCGCGACCCGCAGGCGGAGGTCCGCCTCGCAGTGAGCACCAGCGCGGACCTGGCCGATCCTTCGTGGTTCCCCGCCAGCCAGCGTCCGGCCGACGACCCGGGGGTGGTGCGCTTCGACCTCACCGGGCTGGACCCCGGCACCCGCTACCACTACGCGGCGGAGGTCGGCGGCGTCCTGGTCGCGGAGCGCTCGGGGCAGCTGCGCACCATCCCGCACGCGGCCGCCAGCTTCACCTTCGCCTTCGGCAACTGCGCGCGCATCGGGAGCAACGCGTCCTCGTTCGACCGCATCCGCGAGGCCGGCCCGGACCTGTTGCTCCACCTGGGCGACTTCGCCTACATGGACTTCTGGACCGACGACCGGGCAGCGGTGCGCGGCATGTACGACACGCAGCTGACGACGCCCGCGATGGACGCGCTGGTCCGCTCGGTGCCTGTCGCCTACATGTGGGACGACCACGACTTCGGACCGAACGACGCCGACTCCACCGCCGCCTCCGGCCCAGCCGCGCAGGTCGTCTACCGCCAGGCCGTCCCCCACCCCGACCTCCCAGCAGGAGTGGGCCCAGAGGCCATCTACCAGTCCTTCACGCTGGGACGGGTCCGCTTCATCCTCACCGACTCCCGCTCGGAGCGGAGTCCGAAGTCCGCCCCCGACGACCAGGACAAGACGATGTTCGGCGCTGCCCAATGGATGTGGCTCCTCGACGAGTTCGATGCGGCCGGGGCCGCCCGGGAGGCAGTCGTCCTGGTCACGTCGGTCCCGTGGAACGGCGTGGCCCGGGCCGGGGCCGACGACTGGTCCGGCTACACCACCGAGCGCCGGCGCCTGGCCGATGCGATCGTCCAGGCGGGCCTGGCAGACCAGATGCTCATGATCGCCGGGGACGCGCACATGCTGGCCATCGACGACGGGACACACACCGACTTCTCCACCTCGCAGTCCGGCGGCTTCCCCCTCATGCACGCCGGTGCGTTCGACCGGCAGGCCAGCTTCAAGGCGGGCCCCTACAGTGAGGGCGCCCACCCCGGCGGGGGGCAGTTCGCCCTGGCCACAGTCGATGACGGCGGCGGTGACATCACCGTCACCCTCAGCGGTCGGGACCACACCGGGACCGAACTGGTCGGCTACCGGTTCACCGTCACCGAGTCGGCACTGGCGCGGCAGGGCTAGCCGCCCCGACTGTCAGGACGCACCGAACGAGACCGCCAGGACGTCGGCGCGAACTCGTTCGATGACCGCATCCTGCAGGCACCCGAGGAACTCCTTGGTGTCCGACTCCCCCGGCGCCGGGCTCATTGTCAGTCGCAGCCGCGTCGAGTCGGAGGGGTCCACGGGCTCCAGGGAGTCCAGCTGCACCTCCTCAGGGATCCGGACCGTGCACACCGACCACAGGGCGAGGGCCACGTCGAGGTCCGGCTGCTCGAGGTTCCGGCGCATCACGACCATGTCCACCGTCACCGCGCGCCCCGGGTCGGGAGGCTCGGGCCTGCTCAGGAGCACCTGGATCCCGGCAAGGATGCCCGCCGCGAGGACCGCAACCAGCCCGCCTGCCGTGATCCACCGCCACCCCCACCCGGCCCGCGGTGCCGTGACGGGGTGTCCGGGGCCCTCGGGCAGGCGGCCAAGGGGGGACAGTCCCTCCAGGGGCAGGGCCATCGTGGACAGGCCCCGGGCCAGTTCGTGCTCGGCCACCGGGACCGCGGTGACCCGCGACATCTGCTCGACGAGGTAGGCCACCGCGGACAGGACCACCCCGGCACCGATCAGGACCGGCAGCAGCACGTTGAGCCGGTCACGGTCGGGGGCCAGCCACGCGAACGGGCCCGGGGCATCCGGGCGGTTGGCCCGCAGGCGGGCGGCCAGCGCGGTGGTCTGGTCGCGCGCGCGATCCTCCTCGATCTGGCGGCCCAAGCGCGCGACCCGGGCCTGAAGGACGTCGGCGATGAGGACCAGCTCCGCGGCGAGGAAGAAGAGCCCGGCCATCAGCGCCCGGTTCCACTCCCATCGGACCAGGTAGATGAAGACATAGCTCCCGGAGGCGACCAGGACCACCCCGGACAGCAGCCGACCGAGCCGATGGATCAGTGAGCGGTTCATCCGGGGTCTCCCCCCGCCTGCCCGTCTCCGATGACCAGGACCTCACCCGTCGTGCCGTCGACGATGAGCAGGGTCCCCACCGGGTACCTCTCGACCGCGTCGTGCACGCCCACCACCGTCGGCACGCGGTACTCGCGGGCCATGATCGCCAGGTGGCTCAGCACGCTCCCGGTCTCGGAGACCACAGCCCCCAACCCGGGCAGCCACCCCGCCAGGCGCGGGTCGAGGGTGCGCGTGACGAGGACGTCTCCGGGTGACGCAGCTGCCGCGTCGTGGACGACCCGCCCCTGAGCACGGCCCTGGGCGGCGCCGCGGCCACCCGGGCGATGGGCGCCGGCCAGCTGGACCCGGATCGGCCGGCCGTCGGTCGCGAGGCGGAAGCACGAGGGCAGGGGCGGTCCGGGCACCAGGGTTCGCTGTGCCAGGTCCGGCGGCGCGGGCCAGCCGGACACCACGTCCTCGAGCTCGCTGAGGCGCATGTGGACCAGGGACTCCGTCGAGGGGATCTGCAGGTTGGTGGACAGCCGCGCCGCCAGGACGTCCGCGACGCGCGCCGACAGCTCCTGGAGCCACCGGGCGCGCAGGCGCAGGGCCTCGCGCGCAGGCAGGCCGGCCACGAGCGATGAGGTCGCCACCGCGGTTCCGGGTTCCCCGGGCGCTGCGTCGACCGTGGGCGGCAGGGACGTCGCACCTCCGATCCGGGGCGGGGTCAGCGCGAGGGCGACCGGCCAGCGCACCACGATGTCCTCGTCTGCGAGCCCCAGCGCCCGGCCCCGGCGCACGACGGACATCGCGACCCCGGCTCCGGTGGTCGTGGCCTGCCGCTGCAGCAGGCTCCCGGCGAGGACCTCGTGGCCGTGCACCGCAGCCAGGTGGGCCCGGACGCGGCACATGACCTCCAGGAGCTCGGCGTCACTGAGCTCACGCAGGGGGCCCAGGCCAGCGAGCTCGCCATCGATTCGTCGGCACACCTCCTCCGCGAGGTCAGGGAGCACGGCCCGCAGGCGGCCGACCCGCCACGCGCTGGCCAGCCTGCGGGTCGGGACCCGCGGATCCAGCCAGCGAAACCCCGATCGGGGCAACGGTGAGGCCCCGAGCAGGTCGAGGTCGCAGGCCACATGTCCGGACACGGTGGTCACCAGGGGCGAGCGGGCGACGGTCCGGCGCGGCCAGGCGCCGACCAGGGTGAGCGCCGAGGCGATGCCGGATCGCAGCGGGTCGAGCCACAGGTCCTCCTCGAGAGCACGCAGCGGCTCGGGAAACGTCTCACCGACGGGTCCCGGGCCCAGCAGGGGCCCGCTGCCGGGCTCCGAGCTGCCGAACGCGGTCACCGGACGGCTCTGCAGGAGCCACAGGGCGTCGTCGGCATCCAGGGCCCACTCGACGTCCTGCGCCCTCCCGAACTCGCGCGCCGCACGTGCCGCCAGACGTGCGATGCGACGACGCTCCCGGCGGTCGAGCAGCGTCGGAACTGCGTCCTCGGAGGGTCCCTCGATCAGGCGCCCTCGGCGGCCGAGCAGGTAGCGCTGCGCGGTCACCGTCCCGCTCACGAGGGACTCCGGGCCCCCGGGAACGGCCTCCACGAGGATGTGGGATCGGTCCCCGGTCACCGGGTCGAGTCCGAACAGCACCCCTCCGACGCGGGCGGCCACCTGCCGCTGCACCAGGACGGCCATCGGCGCCGGCGGCCCCGCCCCCACTGGCCGCAGCGAGGAGACGAGCACCTCTCGCAATGCCGATTCGAACGCGTCCCAGCCCACCACGTCCAGGCAGGACTGGAACTGGCCGGCCATCGACGAGGCGCCCACGTCCTCCACGGTCGAGGACGAGCGCACCACCAGGGGGGCGCCGTCGCCACCGACCTCGGCCCACGCCGCGCGCAGGACCTGCGTCAGGGCCTCCGGCAGCGGCGCGCCCGGCCAGCCCGGAGCGGCGGGATCGAACGCGGCGGTGGTCACGACGAAGCCCGGAACCACCGGCAGGCCCGCTGATGTGGCCACAGCCAGGTTCGCGGCCTTCGCCCCGGCCAGCCGGGCGTCGGTGGCCCGCGGGTCGGACAGGCCCAGCGTCAGCGGCTCGCCCGACCGCGCCGTGGTGGGCTGCGTGCGAGGCGGATCGTGTCGATCCGCCGGCGTGCCAGCCGACTGGGATGCGACAGACGGCAGCGAGGTCTTACGACCTGTTTGCACACTTTCACTGTACGCCCGGGCGCTCCCCCTCAACCATCCTGCGCCGCACGACGGCAGGCCCGACTCAGATCGGCTCCCGGGTACCACGACCGGGCGAGGGCGCGTACTGTCAGGGTCAGTGATGTCCCCCCGTGGATCGGTCGGCTTCCGGAGGTCCGTGATGGCGTATCAGTTCAACCCCCCGCCTGGATGGCAGGTTGCTGAGGGGTTCACCCCGAGCAACGACTGGCGACCCGATCCTGCATGGCCGGCCGCACCCGACGGCTGGGAGTTCTGGGTCGCCGTCCCCGATTCCCCGCCTCCCCCGCCGCCTCCCCCCGGTCCGGCCGCCCCGCGACCTGACCCCTCGGACTCCGCGTCGGCAACCGGCCCCGCGCCCACGGCCAGCGCGAAGGTCAGCGGCATGTTCCGGTCGCTGAAGTCCAAGGCCCAGGACGAGGACTGGATGGGCAGGGCCAAGTCGGCCGCGACCCAGGCGACCGCGACCGCGCAGCAGGCCGCCGGGCAGGCAACCGCCCAGGCCAAGCAGCGCGACCAGGCGACGCTGGAGAAGACCGGACCACTCCCCGAGGGCGCCCTGTGGCGGGGCGTCAGCCACGACGCCGGCCGGAACTCGATCGTCACGCTCTACCGGGACCGCATCGAGCGCACCAAGCCGACCAGTCGCATGTCACTCACGGGGATGCTCGCAGGCGGTCCGGAGGACGTCGAGGTCATCCCGATGAAGTCCGTCTCGTCGGTCCAGGCGCGCCGGGGTGCCTGGTACCACGACGTCACGGTCTTCGCGTCCGGGAACACGATCGTGTTCTCCGTGGATGCTGCCGACGCCGAACAGCTCCGCACGCTGATCATGGAGCAGATCCTGGGTGGTCCGGCACCGGCCGCTCCCCCAGCTCCGACGGCTCCCGCAGCACCCTCCGGCGACGCCCTCATCGATCAGATCCGCAAGCTCGGGGAGCTCCGCGACGCCGGCATCCTGACGCCCGAGGAGTTCGAGTCGAAGAAGGCGGACCTGCTCGGCCGCATCTGATTTCCCACCGACGATGCCCATGGACAACACTTGTCTCTAGTGCGCCCTTCACTAGACATGCAACCTCGCTATGGAGGACGATGGTGGCGTGTCTTCGGGAGGGATGGTTGCAGTGAGGCACTTCACCGCCGATGTGTGCCGCGACGAGCGCTGGTGGGTGGCGGAGGTGGCTGCGTTGGGTGTGGCCACCCAGGCCAAGCACCTGTCGGAGGTCCGTCTGAGGACCGTCGACCTCATCGCCACGGCCCTCGACTGCGAGCCGAGCGAGATCTCCGTCGAGCTCGACATCTCCCTGCCCGGTGAGGTTGCCGCTGACCTGGACCGAGCACGCACGTTGCGCGAGCAGTCCGCACAGGCTCAACATGACGCCGCCCTGGCAGTACGCGCCGCGGCTGCCCGCCTCAGGGCTGAAGGTGTCAGCATCCGCGACATCGCCACAGCGCTGGGAGTCTCCTACCAACGCGCCCACCAGCTGGTGTCGGAGGCCTCCTGAGACCACGGGGATGCCGTGCGCCGGTCACCCCGCGAAGGGCAACGCGAATCCCACGCCGGCGAGCGCGACAGCGCAGGCCAGCTGCAGCCCCGCGAAGAACCGGGCCGGCAGGCCGGTCTGGGTGGCCATGGCGCCCGCATCGGTGGTCACGGCGGTGCGGGTCAACCGCCACTGGGCCGTCGCATCGAGCACCCCGCCACCGAGCATGGCCCCGGCCAGGCCCGCGACCACGACGACGGCGAGCCATCCCGATCCCAGCGCCAGCAGCGCCCAGCCGGCCGCACCGAGGAGCAGGGCCATCAACACGCCCCACCACGAGCGCACGGTGAGGACCAGCATGATCCCGAGGAGGACAGCGAGGTAGGCCAACCAGGCAGTGCCCAGGCCCGCCAGCGCCACCTGCACGGATGCGACGCCGAACACCCCGGGCGCGAGGTAGCCGGCGAACGACACGAGGAATCGGCGGACCGACCCGCGGCCGGGGAAGGCGATGTGCGCCAGGCCGGACCCGTCACGGGACACCGTGATCCGATGGATCCGACCCCCCAGCAGCGCCGCGATCAGGCCGTGGCCGAACTCGTGGGCAAGCGTGGACAGGTGCGTCGTGGCGGCCCGCCCACGACCCACGCCCAGGACCATGCCGACCCCCATCGCGAGGATCAGGGTTCCCGTCGTCGCACCCACGGGACTCGTCAGCCAGCCGGGAACGTGCTGGTCCATCCACGGCTCCAGTGCCGGGATCGGGTCCGCGCCCATCAGCGCCCAGACGATCGGGGACAGGAGCCCCAGCGCCAGCACCGTCCACATGGTCCGCGAAGCGTAGCCCGCTGTCACGCCACCTCACGTCGACACCGTGCGTCCGGCAGTGGTTGGGTCCTGCCATGACGACGGTCGCGCTGTTCCCCTCCGTGCTCGGCATCCGTGCAGGTGTGCTCGACGCCGCGGAACGCCTGCGCACGGACGGCCACGACGTGCTCGTGGTGGACCTCTACAGGGGTCGCTCCTTCGACGACTACGAGCCTGCGATGGCCCACGCCGAGGAGGAGCTCGGGCACGCCGAGCTGATGCGGCGCGCGCGCGAGGCCGTGGCCGACCTGCCCGACGGGTTCGTGGCAGCGGGCTTCTCCCTGGGCTGCGTGATGGCGGTGCATGTGGCCACCCAGCGCGCGGTGTCGGGGGTCCTGATGATCGGCGGGGCCATCCCGGCCTCGGCCCTCGGGTCCGACGCGCGGTGGCCAGCGGGCGTGCCGGCCCAGACGCACTCCACCCTCGACGACCCCTGGCGCGAGCAGGACATGATCGACCAGGCGGTCCTCGACGTGCAGTCGGCCGGCGGCGTCCTCGAGGTGTTCGACTACCCCGGCACCGGGCACCTGTTCACCGACGCCTCGCTGCCCGCGGAGTACGACCCGGTCGGCACCGAGCTCCTCTGGAGCCGGGTCCTGCCGTTCGTCCGCGCCTGCACCTGAGCACCTACGGCACAATGACGTCCACGTCCCGACCGAGAGAAGGCACGCGTGGCACGCAAGCGGACCAAGCGGATCGGCATCCTCACTGCCGGCGGGGACAGCCCAGGGCTCAACGCGGCGATCCGCGGCGTGGGCAAGACAGCCATCGGCCACTACGGCATGGAGCTGATCGGCTTCCGTGACGGCATCACCGGCCTGGCGCACAACCGGCACGTGCCGCTGGACAGCGCCGCACTGTCGGGGATCCTCACCCGCGGGGGGACCATCCTGGGCACGAGCCGGGACAAGGTGCACCGGATGGAGGTCGACGGCGAGATCCGCGACATGGTGCCCACCGTGGTGGAGAACTACGAGAAGGAGGGCCTCGACGGGCTGATCGTGATCGGCGGTGGGGGCACCGCGAAGAACGCCCTGCGGCTGCAGGCTGCGGGGCTCAACGTCCTGACGCTGCCCAAGACGATCGACAACGACATCTACGGCACGGACACCAGCTTCGGCTTCGCCACCGCCACCGAGATCGCCACCGAGGCGATCGACCGGGTGCACAGCACGGCGCACAGCCACCACCGGATCATCCTCACCGAGGTCATGGGTCACCGGGCCGGATGGCTCACATTGGCCTCCGGGCTGGCCGGTGGCGCGGACGTCATCCTGATCCCTGAGATCCCCTACTCGGTCGAGAGGATCGCCGAGACCATCCGCGCGCGCACCGCACGGGGCAGCTCGTTCAGCGTGGTCGCGGTGGCTGAGGGGGCCCGCGACGCCGATGACACTGCCGACTACGAGGCGGCCCGGCTGCTGGTGAAGGCAGCCAAGACCTCCGAGGCCTCGAGGGCAGCCAGGGCCCACCTGGCCCACGTGGAGGACTCCCAGCGCGAGCACACCTTCCGGCTGGCCCGCGAGCTCGAGGCGGCCACCGGCCTGGAGACGCGCGTGACGATCCTGGGCTACGTCCAGCGCGGCGGGGCCCCGTGCGCCGCGGACCGGATCCTGGCCACCCGCCTCGGCGCGGCGGCGGCCGACCTCGTCGCCCGGGGCGAGTACGGCTGCATGGTCGCAGCGCGCGGTGACGGCACCGAGGCCGTGCCCCTGACCGAGGTCGCCGGCAAGGTCAAGCTCGTGCCCCCGGACCACGACTGGGTCGCCGCCGCCCGCAAGGTGGGCACGGGGCTCGGCGACTGACGGGAGACAGGCAGGACCTCACGGGCCGCGCCCTCATCGCGCACGGCGGGGACTACGCTCTGCTCACAGGCTCGGATGACTCCGTGCTCGTCCCCACCCACTGAGGAGCACTCATGATCACCACACGCACCACCGCGGTCCTCGCCGGGATCGGACTGGCCCTGTCCCTGGCCGCCTGCTCGTCGTCACCGGATACGGCTGAGGCGAACGCGGCGTACTGCGAGGGCGCCGCAAAGGTGCAGTCCGAGATCACCGAGCTGGAGACCCTGATCCAGGGCGGCGGCTCGTCGGACGCTGTCAAGACGCAGTGGGGCGCGGTGCAGGCCGCCATCGAGGCGAACTCGGTCCCGCTCTCCCAGCTGGAGGATGCGGCGCAGGAGGACATCGCGGCGGCCTACGACACGTTCACGGCCTCAGTCGAGGCGATTCCCAGCGACGCTGCACCGAGCGAGGCAGCGCCCCAGTACCAGGCCGCGATCGACGCGTTGACCACCGACATCGAGGCGGTCGCGGCAGAGGTCGGCTGCTCCTAGCCGCCGGTCCGGTCACCATCGTCCGGGCGGCCTGTCCGCCATGCTCGGCCAGCGAAGGAGCCCACCGTGACCGTCGTCCTGCCCTACCGGGATGCCTCGCTTCCCACCGAGGAACGGGTCGAGGACCTGCTGGGTCGCATGACCCTGCCCGAGAAGGTCGGGCAGATGCTGCAGCTCAACGCCCAGGGCGACCTCGACGACATCGTCTCTGCCACGCTCGCGGGCTCGATCCTGCACGCCTCCCCCGAGGCGATGGTCCGCGCGATCGACCTGGCGGCCCGGACCCGTCTGGGCATCCCGCTGCTGACAGCAGATGACGCGATCCACGGGCACTCCTTCTGGCCGGGGGCGACGATCTTCCCCACACAGCTGGCGATGGCGTGCTCCTGGGACCCCGAGCTGGTCGAGCGCATGGCCCGGGCGACCGCCGTCGAGGTGTCCGCGACCGGGCTGCACTGGACGTTCTCCCCCGTGCTGTGCATCGCGCGGGACCTGCGCTGGGGACGCGTCGGGGAGACCTTCGGGGAGGACCCGTACCTCATCGGGGAGCTCGGGGCAGCGATGGTGCGCGGCTATCAGGGCGCGGGCCTGGACGACCCCACTGCGGTGCTGGCGTGCGCCAAGCACTTCGCCGGGTACTCCGAGACCCAGGGCGGGCGGGACGCCAGCGAGGCCGACATCAGCCCACGGAAGCTGCGCTCGTGGTTCCTGCCCCCGTTCGAGCGCGTGGCCCGCGCGGGGTGCCGGACGTTCATGCTCGGCTACCAGGCGATGGATGGCATCCCGATCACCGCGAACCGGTGGCTGCTCAACGACGTGCTCAAGGGCGAGTGGGGCTTCACCGGGATGCTGGTGACCGACTGGGACGACGTCGGGCGCATGGTCTGGGAGCAGAAGGTGTGCGCCGACTACGTGGAGGCCTCCGCGGTTGCCGTGAAGGCGGGCAACGACCTGGTGATGACCACGCCGCAGTTCTTCGCCGGCGCCCAGGACGCCGTCGCGCAGGGGCGGCTGGCCGAGTCCGAGATCGACGCCGCTGTCCGCAGGATCCTTCGGGTGAAGTTCGAGCTGGGCCTGTTCGAGGATCCGCGACCCCCCGCGGACCCGGCACGGCGGGCCGAGGTGATCGGCTGCGCGGAGCACGCAGCGCTCAACCTCGAGGTGGCCCGGCGCTCCCTGGTCCTGCTGCGCAACGACGGGACGCTGCCGCTGGCAGGTGGGATGACGGCTGGTCCCGACGGTCGGGCGCTCGCCTCGGGCCCGGCCCGGACGATCGCGGTCCTCGGTCCCAACGCCGACGATCCTGAGGCGGTGCTCGGGGACTGGGCCGGTGACTCCGGCCAGATCGACTGGATGCCCGATGGTCATCCGCGCGAGATGGTGCAGACCGTCCTCGACGGGTTCCGCGCGGTGGCCCCCGACGGCTGGGAGGTCACCTACGCCCGAGGGGCCGACATCCAGGTGCTCGTGCCCGACCCCGCCGGACCGACGTGGCACGACGGTGGTCCGCGTGGCCCGGTCTTCTCGCCCGCCCCGGTCGACCCGGACCTGCTGGCCGAGGCCGTCGCCGCGGCGGAGTCTGCGGACTACGCGGTGGTCGTCGTCGGTGACACGGTCGCCCTGACCGGCGAGACCCGCTCGACGGCCACCCTCGAGCTGCAGGGCGGGCAGGTGGCCCTCCTCGATGCCCTCGCGGCCACCGGCACGCCGCTGGTCGTGGTGCTCGTGCACTCGAAGCCGGCGGCGCTTCCCCCGTCGGCGATGGGCGCGGCGGCGATCATCGAGGCGTTCAACCCCGGGATGCGCGGCGGCCAGGCGGTCGCCGAGCTGGTCCTCGGCCTGATCGAGCCCACCGGGCGCATGCCGCTGTCCGTCCCGCGGCACGTGGGACAGCAGCCGGTGTACTACAACCAGATCCGGGGCCAGCACGGGGAGCGCTATGCCGACCTCACCCAGGAGCCGCTCTTCGCGTTCGGCGAGGGCTTGAGCTACTCGACGGTCGAGTACTCCAACCTCGTGGTGCAGGACGCAGCGCTGCCCATGGACGGGGTCGTGCGGGCCCTGGTGAGGATGACCAACACCGGGACCCGACCCGCCCTGGAGACGGTCCAGGCCTACATCAGCGACCTGGTGACCAGCGTCACCTGGGCCGAGAAGGAGCTCAAGGCCTGGCGCCAGGTCCAGGTGCCGCCCGGGGAATCGGTCACTGTGACGATCGAGGTGCCCGCGGAGGCCTGCTCGCTGGTCACCGCGGACGGCCGGCGGGTGGTCGAGCCCGGTGAGTTCGAGCTCCTCGTCGGTCCCAGCTCACGGGCCAGCGACCTGCTCCGGGCGAGGTTCAGGCTCCTGGGCTGAGCACCACGCCCGGCACTGGGGCCGGTCCGACCGGTTCGCGCGCCTCCCGGCGGCGCAGCGCCGGCCCGAGGCCGAGGGCGATCAGGAACCCGGTCGCCGCGATCAGCACGATCATGGTCCCGCTGGGCACGTTGGCGTAGTACGAGGCGTACATGCCCAGCGCCCCGCAGGCCGAGCCGATCACCGTGGACAGCACGAGCATGCGTCCGAACGACTGGGTCAGCAGCCGAGCCGTCACTGCCGGGATCACCAGCATGGCCGCCACCAGCGTCACGCCGATCACGGTCAGCGTGGCCAGGATCGCCAGGCTGAGCACGCTGACCAGGATCGCGTCGGTGCGGGCGACGTTCACCCCCGAGGCCTGCGCGACATCCGGGTCGAAGGTGGCGAACAGCAGGGCGCGGTACCCCAGGACGACGAGCAGGACTGTCACGACGCTGATGACGGCAAGCGCCCAGAGCTGCCCCTGCGAGATCCCGAGGATGGATCCGAACAGCGCCGCGTCGAAGCTCGGGCCACGGTTGCCGAACCTCGCCAGCAGGGCGACGCCGAGGGCGAAGGAGGCGGTGGTGACCACGCCGATGGCGGCGTCGGAGCCGATCCGGTGCCTGCGGGCCACGCTGTTGATCGCCAGGGCCGAGCCCACGCCCCAGACCCCGGCCCCGAGCATGTACCAGCTGGACGCGATCAGCTGGCTGGCCGCGAACCCGCCGAAGATCGCGTGCGAGAGCCCGTGGCCGATGTAGCTCATCCCGCGCAGCACGATGTAGACCCCGATCAGGCCCAGCAGTGCCCCGGACATCGTGGCGACCACGATCCCCTTGACGAAGAACGCGTAGGCGAACGGGTCCAGGAGTGCCTGGATCAGGTCAGCCATTGCCGGTCCCCGCGTGTCCCGCCGCGCTGGCGCCGAGGCCCACCGGCGGGGCAGGGTTCGGGTCCTGCGCGGACAGCGGATCCCGGCCGGAGTCGACGACCACGGGCATGCCCAGGTGCGTCAGCACGTCCAGCCCGGCACCGAAGGTCGCCTCCAGCACCGGCGCGGTGAGCACCTGGGCGGGTGTTCCCGCGGCGATCACTCGGCGGTTGAGGCACACCAGGTGGGGCAGGTGCGCGGCCATGCCGTTGAGGTCGTGGGTCGTGAGCACGATCGAGATCCCGGACTCGTTGAGGTCCCCCAGCAGGTGCAGGACCGCGTGCCGGGTCGTGATGTCCACCCCCGAGGTCGGCTCGTCGAGGAGGAGCAGCTCGGGCTGGCCGGTCAGCGCCCGGGCCAGGAACATCCGCTGCTGCTGGCCGCCGGAGAGCTCGCGGATGTGGCGCCCGGCGAGGTCGGCGATGCCCAGCCGCTCCAGGGACGCCATCACCTCGGCCCGCTCGGTGGCGGTGGCCCGGAACCGTGCTCCGCGCTGCGGACGGCCCATCAGCACGCATTCGAAGACCGTCACCGGGAAGTCCCAGTTGATGGTCTCCAGCTGCGGCACGTACGCCACGCGCAGGCCCGGCCGGCGCTCGAGGGTGCCCTGCCAGAGGTCCTGTCCCGGGCGCTGTCGACGGGGCGGGGTGAGCGCGCCCATGAGCACGCGCAGCAGCGTGGTCTTGCCGGACCCGGACGGTCCGACGATCCCGGTGAACTGCCCCGGCTCGATCGTCAGGTCGATGTCGGACAGGACAGCGCGACCGTGCTGGTAGGCGATGCCGAGGCCCGAGGTGCGCAGCAGGGCATCGCTCATTGCGGGTACTCAGCGTTGTCCGGGGCGACGTCCGAGACGTCCAGGGACCTCAGGGTGGGCGCCTGCCCGCCGAGGCCCTCGATGATGGTCGCGTAGTCGAAGCGCATCAGGCCCAGGAACGAGTGCTCCGGATCACCGGGCTCGCCGGGCAGGTCGTCGTCACGCAGGTCGTCGATGTAGGTCGCGCCGGTCTCGTTGGCGACCTCCTCCAGGACGGGCGAGGGGAACACCTCGGATCCGAAGACCGCAGAGACGTCCTCGGCCCGGATCTGGTCGATCAGGGCCGCCACCTCCGACGGGGTCGGCTCGGCGAAGTTGCTGGGCTGGATCGCCCCGACCACGTCCCAGCCGTACCGCTGGCCGACGTAGGCGTACGCGTCGTGGTAGGTCACGAGCTTGATCCCACCGGGGACGCTGGCCTGGTCGGCCTCGAGGGCATCGGCCAGCGCGGTGGTCCTGGCGAGGAAGGCCGTGAGGTTGGCCTGGTAGGTCGCGGCGTTGGCCGGGTCGAGCTCGGAGAACTTCTCGGCCATCACCGTGGCGTACTCCCCCGCATGGACCGGGTCGGTCCACAGGTGCGGGTTGGGCTTGCCCTCCTCCTTCGGGAAGGAGAAGTCGAAGATGTACTCCGACTCCGGCAGCACCGTGGTGCCGACCTCCACGATCTCGGTGTCGGCGCGCTTGTTGGCCTGGGCGAGCGCCATGGTCGGGTCCTCCAGCTTGAGCCCGTTGACCAGGATCAGGTCCGCATCGCTGAGCAGTCCGGCGACGCTCGGGTCGGGCTCGAAGGTGTGGCTGTTCGTGCCCTCGGGGACGATGCCCCGGACATCGACGAGGTCCCCGCCGATGTTGGCGGCGATGGACGTCATCGGCGAGACCGTCGTGGCCACGAGGAGCTTGTCGCCCTGCCCGTCACCCCCGGCGGAGTCCTCCGACTGGCTGCACCCGGCCAGGACCAGTCCGGCCGCCAGGACGAGTGCGACGAGCCGCATGCGTGGTCCCCTCCTCGGCCTGCCCGGGTGGCTCGGCCACGGCAAAGCCTAGGGTCGGTCCGACGTTCCTGCAAAAGAGTCGCAGAAACTCTCCCCCCGGCGTGCTCAGGTGTTCGAGGCCTGGAAGATGCTCTCGATCGATGCGTCGAGGGCTGCGTCGAACTCGGCCGGGGTCATCTGGGCGCTCAACCCCTCGGTCAGGGCCCGGGAGAAGCTGGCGACGACGCCGTGGTTGCGGGCCAGGAGCGCGTTGGCCTGCTCCCGGGTGTAGCCCCCCGACAGCGCGACGACGCGCAGGACGTTGGGATGCTCCACCAGCTCGGCGTAGAAGTCGTCCTGCTCGGGCAACGTGAGCTTGAGCATGATGAACTCATCGGCCCCGAGGCGCCCGATCTCGTCCAGCAGCGCCGCCTTGAGCAGGACCTCGGCCTGCTCCTTCTCCGGGCTGTGGATGTCGATCTCCGGCTCGATGATCGGTACCAGGCCTGCGGCGATGATCCGGCGGCCGACCTCGAACTGCTGGCCCACGACGGCGCCCACCCCTGCCTCGTTGCCCAGCTTGATGACCGAGCGCATCTTCGTGCCGAACACCCCATGGCCGATCGCCTTCGCCATGACGGCGTCGAGGTCGGGCATCGGCTTCATGACCTGGGCCCCGTCGGCCTCCTCGGCCAGGCCCTTGTCCACCTTCAGGAAGGGCACGACGTTCTTCACCTGCCACAGGTACTCCGCAGCGCCCATGCCCATGATCTGGCGGTCCATCGTCATCTCGAACAGGATCGAGCCGAGGATCCGCTCCCCGGTGAACACCGGACTGGTGATGATCCGCGTGCGCATCTCGTGGATCCGGTCGTACATCTCGGCGTCGCCGGAGTACTCCGTCTCCGGGACTCCGTAGAGCCGCAGTGCCTTCGGGGTGCTGCCACCGCTCTGGTCCAGTGCCGCGATGAACCCCTGGGCGCTCTTGATCTTCTCGAACTGCTCGCTGTTCACGAGTCCACATCCTCCGGTTGCCGTGCTGTCCCACGTCTCGTGGGTCACTTCCGTCCTACGCCGATGCCGGCACCCTGTCAAGACGGTCGGACCCGGCCCGCCGGTTGGGGGACGTTGGCCTCTGGCCCGCGACCGCGCAGGCGCGCAGGATCGGGGTGTGCAGCGGGCTGCCGTGGTCGAGACCCACATCTCGGTGCTGTTCTTCGTCGGGGACCGGGTGTACAAGGTGCGCAAGCCGGTCCGGACCCCGTTCCTGGACTTCTCGACCCGGGAGCTGCGCCTGGCCGACTGCCGACGGGAGGTCCAGCTCAACCGCCGGCTCGCCCCGGACGTGTACCTCGGCGTGCACGATGTGGTCGACGAGAGCGGGGCCCCCATCGATCACCTCGTCGTGATGCGGCGGCTGCCTGCCGATCGCCGGCTGGCCACCATGATCGCCGATCCCGACTTCGACGAGACCCTCCTCGCAGCCGTTGCGCGGCGCGTGGCCGCGTTCCATTCCCGCGCCGCACGCGCTCCGGCGATCGACCTTGCGGGCTCGGTCGAGCACCTGACCATGCTCTGGTCCACCAACCTCGAGGAGACCGCGCCGTTCACGGGGCGGATCCTCGACGGCGACCTGCTCGACCGTGTCGGCCGACAGGCGCTGGGCTATCTCGACGGCCGACACCCGCTGCTCGCCCACCGTGTGGCCGAGCGCCGGATCGTCGACGGTCATGGGGACCTGCTCGCGGAGGACATCTTCTGCCTCGACGACGGCCCGCGGATCCTCGACTGCGTCGAGTTCGACCCGCGGTTCCGCTGGGGTGACGTGCTCTACGACACCAGCTTCCTGGCCATGGACCTCGAGCACCTCGGCCGGCCCGACCTCGCCAGCCGGTTCCTGGCCGCCTACCGGGAGTTCGCCGGGGAGAGCCACCCCGAATCCCTGGAGCACTGGTACATCGCCTACCGCGCGCTGGTCCGGGCCAAGATCGCCTGCCTGCTCTCGGACGCCGGCCAGGAGGGTGCTGACCGGGAGGCAGCCGGGTTCCTGTCCCAGGCCGGCCGGCACCTCGACGAGGCCGAGATCCACCTGGTCCTCGTCGGCGGCCTGCCCGGCACGGGCAAGACCACGCTCGCGCGGGGGCTTGCCGACCACTTCGGCTGGGCTGTGCTGCGCAGCGACGAGGTGCGCAAGGAGCTGGCCGGCGTCAGCCCCCTCGACCCGGCCGGCGCCGCACCCTTCGAGGGGATCTACTCCCGCTGCCTTCACCACCGGGGTCTACAGCGAGCTGCTGCACCGGGCAGCGCTGGCCCTGAGCTGGGGCGATTCGGTGGTGCTCGACGCCACCTGGCTCGACCCCGCGCAGCGCGATGCTGCCAGGGCCCTTGCCCGGACGTGGCACGCGACCCTTCACGAGCTCTGCTGCGATCTGCCCCTCGAGGAGGCGGGGGCCCGGATCCTCGCCCGGGCAGCGGCCGGGGGCGACGCCTCCGACGTCACACCCGAGGTGCTCGCCCAGCTGGCGACCGCGGCTCGCGCGCCCTGGGCCGGAGCCACGCTCATCGACACCACCCGGGCGCCCACCGACGTCATCGATCACGCCGTCAGCCTTGTCCGGCGGGGTCAGCCGGCCAGCAGCTCCAGCTCGGACGAGCCCGCCGGACAGGTAGGCGATCCACGCCGTCGAGGCACCCTGGGCCTGCCGGGCGGCGAGGTCCGTCCGCCACCGGTCAGCGATCGGTGCGAGGTCCACCTGAGGATCGGCGCGCAGGGCGCGGCGCACCTCGAGCAGGACGGCCATGCGGCCCTCGAGCTCCTTGGCTGAGGCCATGTGGCCGTCCAGACGACACAGCGCCTGACCCCCGGTGGTGGCGGTGAGGCGGGTACCCACCTCGCCGAGCCGCACCTCGAGGCGCTCCATGAGGTCGGTCACGACACAGCCTCCCCGCCGAGCAGGTAGGGGTAGGGGCACACGGCGGGGCTGTCGGCCACGCAGGAGTTGCAGGGCCGGCTGCGGTCCAGGATGCACCTGGGCGTCGGCGCTGCCATGTGGTCCTCCCTGGTCCCTGGGCGGCCGCCCACCTGCCGCCGCCTGACCAGTATACCCCTAGGGGTATTTCTCCGGGACGCGTGCGAGGCTCGCACGGTGCTACCTTATGACTTGCAGATTCGTTCAACTGCTCATCTTCGAAGGTCGGTGGATCGTGGCGAGGCCCCTGTACGAGGCGAAGGCCGATCTGTTCCGGGCCCTGGGCCATCCGGTCCGGATCCGCGTGCTGGAGCTGCTCAGCGACCGTGACCACGCCGTCCACGAGCTGCTCGCGGAGATCGCCACCGAGCCGAGCAGCCTCTCCCAGCAGCTGGCAGTCCTGCGCCGGACCGGGCTGGTCCGCCAGCAGCGGCTGCGCGGGGAGGTCGTCTACTCGATCGTCGTCCCGCAGACCCGGGACCTGCTCCTGGCCGCCCGCCTGGTGCTTCGCGAGGTCCTGGCGGACCAGGCCGAGCTGGAGCGGGAGCTGGACCCGACCGCGACCCCCGGGGCGGATCCCGTCGGCGCAGCGCCCCAGGGCGCCCCGCAGGCCGGGGCGGCGCGATGAGCTCCCTGCGCCTGGCGCGGCTGATCCGCCGCATCGGCAGGGTCGCCGAGCCCGCCCCCCCGGGACCGACGGCCGACCAGGCCGATGGCTACCGACCCGATCCGGTCCTCGCCGGCAGCGCCCAGGTCCGGCACGTCGACTGCGGGTCGTGCAACGGCTGCGAGGTCGAGGTCGGCGCGGTGTTCGGCCCGGTGTACGACGCGGACCGCTACGGGGCCCGGCTCGTGGCCTCCCCCCGCCACGCCGACGTGCTGCTGGTGACCGGCGTGGTGACCCGCAACATGCTCGAGCCGTTGCGTCGGACGGTCGAGGCGACGCCGAACCCCCGGGTGGTGGTCGCGGTCGGGGACTGCGCCCTGACCGGCGGGGTGTTCGCCGACGGGTACGGGGTCCTCGGCGCGGTCGACGACGTCGTTCCGGTCGACCTCGGCGTCCCCGGATGCCCCCCGGAGCCGGAGGCGATCGTCGCGGCGCTGCGCCGGGTGACCCAGCGATGAGCCTCGTGCAGGCGGGCCTGACCGCCCAGCTCGTCATCGCCGCCCTGGCCGTGCTCCTGGCGCTGCTCGCCCCGGACCGCCTCCGCTCCCGGCTGGCCGGGGGCGCGGCGGTGGCCCTGGGGATCGCCGGTGGCGTGACCGGGGCTGCCGCGATGGCCGCACCGGGCGGGACCGGCGGCCTGCAGGTGCCCGTCGCCCTGCCGCTGCAGGCACCACTGGATCCGCTGATCCTGTCGCCCGACGCGCTGGGTGGGGTGTTCCTGCTCCTGGCTGGATCCGTCGTGGCGGTCACCGCGCTCTACGGGATCGGGTACGCCTCCGGGGCGGCCGCCTCGCGCTCGGGGTGGGCCGCGTTCGCCGTCTTCGCGCTGGGCATGCAGCTCGTGCCCGCGGCCGCCGATGTCGTCTCGTTCCTGCTCGCGTGGGAGCTGATGGCGCTCGGCTCGACGATCCTCGTCCTGGCCGACCATCGCCTCCGCGCCGCCGTGGTCCCCGCCACCCTCTGGTACGCCGTCATGACCCACCTGAGCTTCCTGCTGCTCCTGGGCGGGTTCGCGGTCCTGGTCGCCGCCGCCGACGGGACCTCGTTCGCCACGATCGCCGGCGCCGGGGTGACCGGGGGCACCGCGAGTGTCGCGTTCGTGCTCCTGCTGGCCGGCTTCGCCACGAAGGCCGGCCTGGTGCCGCTGCACGTCTGGCTGCCGCGGGCGCACCCGGAGGCCCCCAGCCACGTGTCGGCGGCGATGAGCGCGGCCATGGTCAAGATGGGCGTGTACGGGGTGCTGCTCGTCCTGCTTCGGCTGCTGCCGGGCGGGCCGAGCTGGTGGGCGGTCCTGCTGCTCGTCCTGGGACTGGGCTCCGCCCTGTACGGGATCCTGCAGGCGTCCGTGGCCAGCGACCTGAAGGTCCTGCTCGCCTACTCGACGACCGAGAACGTCGGCCTGATCCTCACGGCAGTGGCCGTCTCCGTGCTGCTCCACGGAGCATTCCAGCCCCGGGTGGCCGACGTCGCCCTCACCGCCGCCCTGCTCCTGGCGGTCAGCCATGCCGCATTCAAGACCGTGCTGTTCCTCGGCGCCGGGTCCGTGCTGCACGCCACCGGGGAGCGCAGCCTCGACCGCCTCGGCGGGCTGGCACCCACCATGCCGGTGACCTCGATCGCCTTCGGCGTCGCGGCGCTCGGCGCCGCCGCCCTGCCCATCACCTCGGGGTTCGCTGCCGAATGGGTCCTGCTGCAGTCCCTGATCCACGGCGACGGGGCCAACGACCAGCTGGTGGCCGTGGCCCTGCCCATCACCGTGTCCGTCGTGGCACTGACCGCGGGGCTGGCGCTGCTCACGTTCGTGAAGGCCTACGGGATCGCGTTCCTCGCCCGGCCGCGCTCGGAGGGGGCAGCCCACGCCCACGAGGCCGGGGCATCGATGCGCGTGGCCATGCTCGTCGGCGCGGTGGCGGTGGTCGGCCTCGGCATGGCCCCCGGGCCGGTCGCCGTGGCCCTGGCCGATGCAGTCGGTGCGTCCGGGATCGAGGTCGTCGGGGCGCTGGGCGTCTCCCTGCCGGCGGTCTCCGCGCTGCTCAGCCCCGTGGCGCTGGTCCTGCTGGGCGTGGTGGTCGCGGTGCCCGTGGCGGTCGCGCAGGTGTCGGCGGCTCGCCGGGCCCCACGCCGTGACGTCGAGCTGGCGTGGGGGTGCGGGGGGATCCGGGTGAGCCCGACGATGCAGTACACGGCCACGTCCTACGCCGAGCCGCTGGTCCGGGTGTTCGACGACGCGCTGCAGCCGCGCCGCGACCTGGAGGTCACCCACGCCGATGAGTCGCAGTACCTGGTGTCCAAGGTCCGGTTCCGGCAGCGGGTGTCCGACGTGGTGGCCGACCGGCTCTACGACCCGATCGTGCGGGCGGCCTCCGGCCTGGGTGTCGCCGCCCGGCGGATCCAGAACGGCAGCATCCACCGCTACCTGGGCTTCTCGTTCACCGCGCTGCTGCTCGTCCTGCTGGCGGTGACCTGGTGAGCACCGCTGCCATCGCCCTCCTGCTCGTGGTGCAGGTCCTGGCCGCCGTCGCGCTGACGCCCCTGCTCGTCGGGGTGATGCGCCAGACCCGCGCCCGCATGGAGGGACGGGCCGGCGCCGGCATCGGCCAGCCGTGGCGCGACGTGCGCAAGCTGATGGCCAAGGAGCCGCTGCGGGCGGCAGGGACCGGACCCCTGATGGCCGCCGCACCCCTCGTGCTGATGGTCTCCAGCCTGATGGTCTGCGCCCTGGTCCCGCTCGTCGGCACGCCCACGCTGCCGCTCATCCCCGACGACCTGTTCGTGGTCGTGTCGCTGCTGCTGCTGGGCACCGCGGCCCTGGCCCTGCTCGGCCTGGAGTCCGGGACCGCATTCGGCGGCATGGGATCCAGCCGGCACATGACCATCGCCGCCCTGGTCGAGCCCACCGTGCTGGTCGCCGTGTACGCGCTGTCCATCCCGGTCGGGACATCGGCGCTGTCGGCGATCGTGGCCGCCCGGGCATCCGACCCCGCCATCGTGGTCTCCCCGGTGAGCCTGCTGGCGGTCGTGGCCCTCTCCATGGCGGTCCTCGCCGAGACGGGCCGGCTCCCCGTGGACAACCCGTCGACCCACCTGGAGCTGACGATGGTCCACGAGGCGATGGTGCTGGAGAGCTCAGGACGCGACCTGGCCTGGCTCGAGCTGGGCTCGTGGTTGCGGCTCACCGCCCTGCTCGGACTGGTGGTCAACCTGGTCATCCCCTGGGGGGTGGCCACGACCGCGACGGTGCCCGCGGCGCTCCTCGGGCTCGCTGCGATCGTGGTGAAGCTGCTGCTGGCCGGGGCGCTGGTCGCCGTGGTCGAGGTGTTCATGGCCAAGGTGCGGCTGTTCCGGGTCCCGGAGCTGCTGGCCGGATCGTTCGTGCTGGCCTTCCTGTCGGTCACCGCCTCCTCGCTGGTCGGGTGAGGGCCTGATGAGCGAGGACCTGTTCGCCTACCTGATCGCCACCACCACCGGCCTGCTGCTGATCACCGCCGTGCTTCAGGTGTGGCGGCAGTCGCTCACCGCGTCGATCCGGCTGCTGGCCGTCCAGGGGGCCGCCCTGGCCGGCCTGGTGGCCACCCTGGGCGTCGAGGAGGGCAGCGCCGAGGTGATCGGCGTGGCCGTCCTCGTGCTCGCGATCAAGGCCGTGGCCATGCCGTGGGCGCTGACCCGGACCGCCCGGGTCACCGGGGCCGTCCGCGAGGAGTCCCCCCTGATCAACCCCACGGCCGGCCTGCTGATCGCCGCCGTGCTCAGCGTCCTGGCCTACGTCGTCGCCGCGCCCATCACCGCGGCGGTGTCGGGACCGGCCGCCTCGGCGGTGCCGATCGGGCTGGCCCTCATGCTCACCGGCTTCCTGGTCATGCTCACCCGGCGCAGCGCGCTCTCGCAGCTGATCGGCTTCGTGATGCTGGACAACGGCATCGCCACCGTCGCCTTCCTCACCTCCGGCGGCGTGCCGCTGGTGGTCGAGCTGGGCGTGACCCTCGACGTGCTCCTGGTGGTGCTCATCCTGCGCGTGCTCACCGGGCGGATGCAGCTGACCCACGGCGGCACCGACCTCGACGACCTCACGGAGCTCTGCGACTGATGACTGCCCTGCTCTGGATCCCGCTGGTCGTGCCCGCAGTGCTCGCCCTCGCCTGCGCGTTCCGCCCGCGCGACGGCTGGACCCGGGCCGCCGACCTCGCCGCCGCGGTCGTGGTGCTCGGCACCGGGGTGGCCCTGCTCGCCGCCGTCGCGACCTCGGGGCCCCTGATCGGCGGCGGTGGCACGCTGCGCGCCGACGGGCTGACCGCCTGGCTGGTGACGACCATCGGGGCGGTGGCCGTGACCGCCCTGTGGGGCGGGCTCCCCCTGCGCGCCGACCGCACGGAGCCGGACGGCCGCTACGCCGCCCTCGTGTGCCTGTTCCTGGCCGCGATGAGCCTGGCCGTGCTCGCCGACAACCTCGGGATCCTGTGGGTCGCGGTCGAGGCCACCACCATCGCCACGGCCTTCCTGGTCGGCCACCACCGCGGCCAGCGCGCGCTGGAGGCCGCCTGGAAGTACGTGGTCCTCGGATCGGTGGGCGTGGCCATCGCCTTCCTGGGGATCGTCCTGCTCTACGCGGCCAGCGTCGCCGCCGGGACGCCCACGCTGTCGTGGGAGCTGCTCTCCAGCGGATCGATCCCGCTGGACCCCGACCTCACGCGCCTGGCCGTGGCCCTGGCCGTCCTCGGCTTCGCGACCAAGGCCGGCCTGGCGCCCATGCACAGCTGGCTGCCCGACGCGCACTCCCAGGCCCCCGCCCCGGTCTCGGGGCTGATGTCCGGGGTCCTGCTGTCGGTGGCCCTGTACGCGATCCTGCGGATCCAGGCGATCAGCGACGCCGTGATCGGTCCGGGCTTCCTGCGCGGGCTGCTGGTTGCCGCCGGGCTGCTGTCGCTGGCTGTGGCAGCCGCCCTGATGCTGGCGCAGCGCGACTACAAGCGCCTGCTCGCGTACTCCAGCATCGAGCACATGGGGATCATGGCCCTGGGCGCCGCCGTCGGCGGGACCCTGGCCACCACGGCCGTCCTGCTGCACATGCTCGGCCACGGGCTGGTCAAGGCCAGCATGTTCGTCGTCGCTGGGCGCATCCTCGCCGCCGAGGGCAGCAGCCGCATCGACGACGTGCACGGCCTCCTCGCGCGTCGGCCCGACCTCGCTCGGCCCCTGCTGGCCGGCACCGCCGCCCTGCTCGGCTTCCCGCCCGTTCGTGCTGTTCTTCACCGAGGTGGCCATCCTCATCGCAGGCTGGACCAACGGGCTCGGCTGGGCCATGGCCGCAGCCCTGGTGCTCCTGCTCGTCGTGTTCGCCGGGTTCAGCCGTCACGTGGCGTCGATGACGCTCGGAGTGCCCGCGGCGGATGCCGGCGATCCCGCGGACGCCGCGCAGCAGGACTCCACCGGGAGGGGGCGGCAGGTGCCCCTGCTCCTGGCCCTGGCAGCAGCCGTGCTGCTGGGATTCGCCGCCTGGCCCCTGGCGGAGCTGCTCACCGATGCGGCGGCGGTCCTGGCAGGTGCCCGATGAGCCGGCTGCACGTCACCGGGCAGGCCACGGTCCCCCGAGACCAGTGGGTCGCCGAGGCTGGGCTCCTGCTCGCCGACGGCTGGCGGCTGGCCCTGCTGGCCGCGCACGAGGACGACGACCGGATGCGCGTCGTCGCCAGCTTCCTGCGTCCCGTGGGCCAGCGGACCGAGCTCACCGTCGAGGTCCCGCGGGACGACCCCTGGATCCCGACGCTGGCCCGGATCTCCTTCTCCGCGGGACGCTTCGAGCGCGAGATCCGGGACCTGTACGGCATCACCCCGGCCGACCACCCGCTGCCCCACCGACTGGTGCGCCACGCCCACTGGCCCCTCGGCTACCACCCGATGCGCCGCGATGCCGACCCCGCTCCCCGGTTCAACCCCGATACCGACTCCTACCCGTTCGTCCCGGTCGAGGGTGACGGCGTCTACGAGATCCCGGTCGGACCCATCCACGCGGGCCTCATCGAGCCCGGCCACTTCCGGTTCTCGGTGGTCGGCGAGACCATCCTGCAGATGAAGGCCCGGCTGTGGTTCCTGCACCGCGGGGTCGAGAAGCTGTTCGAGGGGCGCCCGCCCGCGCAGGGCATCGAACTGGCGGAGCGGATCAGCGGCGACACCGCCGTGGGCCACGCCCTGGCCTACGTCCTTGCCGTCGAGGACGCCCTCGGCATCGAGGTCGATCCCGGAGCCCGGGCGGTCCGCGCGCTCCTGCTCGAGGCCGAGCGGCTGTACAACCACGTCAACGACCTGGGCGCCATCGCCAACGACGTCGGCTACGGCATCGCGCACACGCACACGCAGCGGCTGCGCGAGCACCTGCTGCGCCACAACAAGGCACTGACGGGGCATCGGCTGCTCCGCGGCGGGATCCGCATCGGCGGCGCCCACCTGGACCAGCAGCCGGACCTCGACCTGATCCGCCGCACCGCCGACGAGGTCGCCGAGATCGTCGCGATCACCCTGGACCACACGGTCGTGGCCGACCGCTTCACCGGGACCGCCGTGCTGACCACCGAGCAGGCTGGGCACATCGGCACCCTGGGCTACGTCGCGCGTGCCTGCGGGATCCCCACGGATGCGCGCGCGGAGCACCCCACGATCGAGCTCGGCGACCCGTTCGCCCCGGTCCTCGAACAGGCCGGGGATGTGCTCGCCCGGTTCCAGGTCCGTGCCCGGGAGGTCGCCGCATCGGCCGCCCTCATCGAGGACCTGACCGCGCGGATCTCGGGCGCGGGTCAACCCGGCGCGGCAGTCGGCCGCGACGCAGTCGTACCGGGCGACCACACGGGCGCCCCGCGCGCGGGGCTCGGCGTCGTCGAGGCCTGGCGGGGGACGCTGGTGCACCGGGTCGAGATCTCCGGCTCGGGCCAGCTCGCCCGCGTCCGGGCGGTCGACCCCTCGTTCTTCAACTGGCCGGCACTGCCGGTCGCCCTCACCGACACGATCGTCCCCGACTTCCCCCTGGCCAACAAGAGCTTCAACCAGTCCTACGCCGGCAACGACCTCTGAGTCCGGGCAGGTGCCGGCCAGGCGCGCAGGGGGCGGGTGGTGCGTGCCAGAGTAGGAGGTGAAGGAGGGGCGATCGCCGGCAGCGGCGTGGTCGCGGCCCGATGATCGCAGCGGACCATGTCCCACAACCTCAGGCAACGACCTCGGACTGCTCGGATCGCCGTCATCGGCGCCGGGGCCTCCGGGCTCTCGGTGGCCCACCACCTGCAACGCGCCGGGTACGACCGGGTGACGGTCCTGGAGCGGGAGCCCCGCGTCGGGGGCAAGTGCTCGTCGGTCCGGGTGGGCGAGCATGTCTACGAGCTGGGTGCGGTCTTCGGCTGCAGCGACTACCGCAGCACCCTGGACATCATGCGGTCGGTCGACGTCGAGACCGCGAAGATGGACGGGGGACACTGCTACGACGCCGACGGGCATCCGATGGACCTCGTCCCGACACGGCAGTACCCCCGACTCCTCTGGCAGCTGGCCACCTACGCCTGGCTCTCGCAGGTGAGGTACCGGCAGGTGAACGAGCCGGGCCTGGCGGGACTCGACGCTGACCTGCAGGTGCCGTTCGCGCAGTTCTGCCGGTCGCACGGGCTGTCAACGGTGGAGTCCCTCGTGGGCCCACCCCTCACCGGCTTCGGGTACGGCTACGTCAGCGAGGTGCCGGCTGCCTACGTCCTGAAGTACCTGGACCTGCGCACCCTGGCGGCCGTGCGCGACCGGGAGCACCGCTTCATGTGGCCCGAGGGCGTCGAGTCGCTCTGGTCGCAGGTGGCGCTCCAGCATGACGTGCGCACGAGCACGAGGGTGATCCGGGTGACCCGCCGCGACTGCGTGCGGGTGGAGACCGACCAGGGGGACCTGGAGTTCGATGCCCTCATCCTGGCCTCCCCGCTGGACGAGGCCCTGCACTTCCTCGACGCCTCACCGTCAGAGCGGAGCCTCTTCTCGGCCATCCGCTACTACGACTACTGGGTCCTGCTCGCGCAGACGAGCGGCCTGCCGCCGGAGGCCGGCTTCGTCCCCGCGCGCTTCGCCGCGGATCAGCGGGGGCACCTGATGCTCTGGTACCAGCGCTGGCCCGACACGCCGCTGGACACCCTCTACGCCCTCGGCGGTCCCGGCATGACCCAGCAGACCGTTGCCGAGCTCCTCGCCGAGGACCTGCAGCGGATGGGAGCCACGCTCGAGCGCGTGGTGGAGGTCCGTCGGTGGCGGTACTTCCCCCACGTGGGCCCGGGGACGATGGCCAGCGGCTACTACGAGCAGCTCGAGGGGCAGCAGGGCAACAACCGCACGTACTACGCCGGCGAGGTCATGTCCTTCGCCAGCATCGAGCTCTGCGCACGCTACTCCGAGGCCCTCGTCCGGCGCTTCTTCCTGTGACCCGCGCCCTGACGGCCCGACCGAGCCGACAAGCAACGTCCCGGTGGCCCGGAGCAGACTCGGGGCATGACTGACGAACGCACAGGCCAGCGCCGCCACTCGTGGGCGGAGCCGTACAAGATCAAGATGGTCGAGCCGCTGCGGATGACCACGCGCGCCGAGCGCGAGGCCGCGCTGACCGAGGCCGGGTGGAACACGTTCCTGCTGCGCAGCCGGGATGTCTACATCGACCTGCTCACCGACAGCGGCACGAACGCGATGTCGCAGGAGCAGTGGGCCGCGCTCATGCTCGGCGATGAGGCGTACGCCGGCAGCGAGAGCTTCTACCGCTTCGAGCGGGCCGTGCAGGACGTGTACGGGTACCCCTTCATGGTCCCCACCCACCAGGGCCGGGGCGCGGAGCACATCATCTCCCAGGTGCTCATCAGCGACGGCGACGTGGTGCCGGGCAACATGTACTTCACCACCACCCGGCTGCACCAGGAGCTCGCGGGGGGCACGTTCGTCGACATCATCATCGACGAGGCGCACGACCCGGCCAGTGAGCACCCGTTCAAGGGCGACGTCGACCTCGCGAAGCTGCAGGCAGTGATCGACGAGTACGGCCGCGACCGGATCCCCTACGTCAGCATCGCGGTCACCGTGAACATGGCCGGCGGCCAGCCGATGAGCCTGGCCAACATCGCGGCCGTCCACGACCTGTGCCGGGCGCACGACATCCCGCTGTACTGCGACATCACGCGGATCGCCGAGAACGCGTGGTTCATCCGCCAGCGCGAGCCGGGCTACGCCGACGTCCCGGTCGCCGAGATCGTGCGGCGCATCTGCGACCTGACCGACGGGGCGTGGATGAGCGCCAAGAAGGACGCGCTGGTCAACATCGGCGGCTTCCTGGCCCTGCGCGACCCCGACGTGTTCGAGGAGGCGCGCAACCTGTGCGTGGTGTACGAGGGCCTGCACACCTACGGCGGGCTGGCCGGGCGCGACATGGAGGCGATCGCCCAGCGGCCTGCACGAGTCGGTCGACCAGGCGCACCTCGACGCGCGTATCGGCCAGGTGATCTACCTGGGTGAGCAGCTGCGCAGGGAGGGCGTGCCGATCGTGCTGCCCATCGGCGGGCATGCAGTCTTCCTCGACGCGGCCGGCTTCCTGCCGCACATCCCCCAGGAGGCGTTCCCCGGGCAGCGCCTGGCCGGCGAGATCTACCTCGAGGCCGGCGTGCGCACGATGGAGCGCGGCATCGTCTCGGCCGGCCGCGACCCGGAGACCGGCGACCACCGGCACCCGCGCCTGGAGCTCGTGCGGATCACCATCCCGCGGCGCGTCTACACCCAGGCGCACATGGACGTCACGGCCGAGGCGGTGCTGTCGGTGTGGGACCGGCGTGCGTCCGTGCGCGGCCTGGAGATGACCTTCGAGCCGAAGTACCTGCGGTTCTTCCAGGCCCGCTTCCGCCCGCTGTGAGCCGGTTCAGGCGAGGAGCATCCAGGCCAGCAGGTATCCCATGCCGTTCGTGGCCAGGTGCACCGCCATGGGGACGATGAGATGGTCGTAGCGGATGCGCAGGAGGCACAGGAGCGCCCCCGCCACCGAGCCAGCGGACGCACCGATGATCATGGCCAGCGGCTGGGAGGCTCCCAGGGCCGAGTGCACGGCGGCGTTCGCCGACGCCAGCCCGACAGAGGGCAGCACGTGCCACGCACCGAACGCCAACGCGGACAGCGCCACGGCCCAGGACAGGCCCGCTCTCTTGGCCAGCATTGCGAGCAGGATGCCCCGGAACGCCACCTCCTCGAACAGCACGGTCCCGAAGGGCACCCGGATCAGGGCGCTGAATGCGACCTGTGCACCGCTCAAACCCGTCACCCGCGTGTCCGCGAAGGCGTCGGAGGCGAGCGGCAGGCGCGTGGCGACGAGGAGCACGACGCAGACGCTGGCTGCGAGCACCGCGGCCGCGAGCGCCGCCCTTCGGCTCACCCGCCCCATCCCCCACTGGGGCGGATGGAGGTTGTCCGCACGGCCCAGGAGGACCAGGCCGAGCAGCCCGAGGGAGGTCCACAGCAGATAGCCTCCCGGGGCGATCTCGTTGTTCAGGAGGTTCACGACGAGCAGCAGGGCAACCACCCCGAGCAGGGGGCCGGCGTGAGCAGACTGTCGCGTCCCAGCGCCATCCGGTCCGTCGTGGGCGGGCCTGCCGGTCCTCGCATCCCTGCCCGGTGCCATCCGTTGACTGTAGCGACTGTCGGCCAGGGTGAGTCCGCCCATCATGGCAGGGTAGGGATGCCCCATCGACGGGCCGTGCTGCGACGACATGACGAGGTGCCCTGTGACCAGACCACGCCGGCTGCTCGAGCGTCTTGCGGACGGGACGGTGCGCCAGCAGTCGCCGCTGACCGGCACGGTGGTGTGGACGGTGCCGGGTCGCTCCCACCGGCCGATCACCGCGGCGCTGCCGGCGCCTCGCCCCCTGCTCGCAACCCGCCGGGACGCCACCTGTGCGTTCTGCAGCGCGCAGTACCTCGACACCCCACCGGAGAGCGCGCGGCTGGTGCTCGATCCGGAGTCCACCGCACGCGAGCCGTGGCACGTCCTGCGCGACGTGCCGGCCGAGCACCTCAACGACACGGTCGCGGACTTCCGGCGCTTCCCGAATCTCTTCGAGATCCTCTCGTTCGAGTACTGGCATGCGAACCACGGCTTCGAGATCCCGGCTGAGGCGGCAGCCCGAGCGCAGCGCTACGTCGCCACGACGGAGGGCAGGGCGCACGTGCTGGCCATTGCGCGGACCCGGATGCAGGCCGGCGGCGCCAGCGCCGCGGAGGTCGTCGCCGCGCCGGACACCCGGCTGCTGGACCACGCGGCCCACCTGTTCGCCAGCTCGCACGACGTCATCGCCGCACGCCGGCACTTCCTCGACGGGGCGACCTGGGACGACGAGCTGGCCTCCTCGGGGGACCTCAGCCCGCTCGAGCACCACGCGTTCGTGGCCCTGACCGTGGACGCTCTGGCTCAGATGAACCGGGCCAACCCGTTCGCGCGGTACGTCGTGGCGTTCCAGAACTGGTTGCGTCCAGCCGGCGCCTCGTTCGACCACCTGCACAAGCAGCTGGTCGCGATCGACGAGTACGGACCGCTCATGACCCGCGTCCTGGGCATGCTCGGCCACGAGCCCCACCTGTTCAACACCGCCATCTGCGACCCGGCCGCCCAGGACCGACTGGTCATCGCCGAGAACGAGCACTGCATCGCCCTGGCCGGCGTCGGCCACCGGTACCCGACGATCGAGATCTACTCGACGGGCGTCGCCCAGCTGCCCTGGGAGCACTCCCCGGATGCCCTGCGCGGGGTCTCGGACGTGCTGCACGCCTGCCACGCCGCCACCGGACGCTCGGTCCCGACGAACGAGGAGTGGCACTACCGCCCGGTCGGCGCCGAGGCCGCGATGCCGTGGCGGATCAACCTCAAGTGGCGCGTCTCCACGCTCGCCGGCTTCGAGGGTGGCACGAAGATCAACGTGAACACGATCAGCCCCTTCACCGTGCGCGAGCGGATGGTCGACGCCCTGGTCGATCTGCGTGCCTCCGGGCGCATCGGCCCGATGGCCATCGGGGACGAGTGCTCCCATCGCTCAAAGGCGCTTCGCTACGCAGCAGGGTGACCGACCGGCGCCTCAGCGGGCTGCTCGGGCCAGAGAGTCGAGGTCGGCGATCGTGATGTGCCGCCGACCGAGTCGGACGCAGCCCTCGTCCTCGAGGTGGCGCAGCACCCGGTTGGCAGTGGGTCGCGAGACGCCCGCCATGGCGGCGAGGTCGTCCTGGGTCAGCGGGAGCGGCTCAGTGTCCTCGATCCCGAACGAGCAGCGGCAGTCGAGCAGGCGCCTGGCGACGCGGTGCTCCGCGTCGAGGAACAGGGCGTCCGCGAGCAGCGCCGACATCCGCTCGAGCCTCTGGGTGAGGGTCAGCAGGAGCCAGTCGGTCAGGTCGGGATGGTCCACTCGCAGGTCGTGGAACCGAGTCGCCAGGACCGACAGGACGAGGACGTCGTCGAGGGCGACCACCGTCGCGGTGTGGTGGTGGTCGGGGCGGATCAGCCCGACCTCGCCGAACGCGTCCGGCGCTGCGATCAGGCCGACGGTGACATCGTCACCCTCCGGGGTCGGCACGTGCACCGACACCCGGCCGCGGCGCAGGAGGAACAGCGAGTCGCACGGATCCCCCTGGTGGAACACCACCTCACCGGGCCGGAACTCCCTGGGCCGGCCCGCCCGCATCAGCGCGTCCCGCGTCGCGGCCGAGAGCGTCTCGAACGACTCCCCGTTCACGATTCCATGCAATCACTGGCGCGCGTCGCGCACCAGAGTCCGGAGTCACATCTCAGGGAACGACGGGATCGAGATCGACGGGATCGACTCGATCGGGGGGACCGAGATGGACGGGATCGACGGGAACGTCGGGAACGAGATCGACGGGATCGACTCGATCGAGATCGACGGGAAGGTCGACGGGATAGGGGTCGACGGGGTGGCGGTCGACGGGGCCGACGGGAACGAGATCGTCGGGATGGACGGGATCGACATCGACGGGATCGACTCGATCATCGGGATCGACATCGACGGGATCGACTCCATGGACATCGGCGGGATCGCCTCGATCGACGGGATCGACATCGACGGCATCGACGCGATCGACGGGATCGACAGGTACGGGGCGTACGGCAGTGCAGGACCTACGAGCGGCCCCGTGTAGACCGACTCAGGAGCCTGCTCGCCCGCACCGTACTCCTGCCCTGTCTGCGGGGCGGGCCCCGTCTGCAGGTCGGAGGTGCTTGGCGACGAGTACTGCCATACCGCGACGATGCCCGCGACCACGAGGAGCGCCCCGATCACGCCGGCCAGCGCCCACGCGAACCACCTCCGGCGCTCCGGCGCTCCCGGGGGTGCCTCCGGCGGAGCCACGGGCGGCGGCCCGATGTGCTCCTGCACGGGAATGCCCTCGGTCACGATGTCCAGCGGGGGCATGTCCGCCACGTGCGTCGTCTGTGAAGCCTCGAGCGGCTTCGCGAACTTGGTGGCCATCTCAGCCTCCCCTCAACCGATCCCCCCAACCCTTGGGGGCACTTCCATCGTCCGGCCACCGCACCTGGCCCGCCATGCCCGGGGCAACACCCGGAATGTGCCCGGGACGACACTCCCGGCAGCCCCCGCGCAGCGCACCACCAGTCCCGGTCAACCGCCCAGGGACGCGCGTTCGGGAGCCGCGGGCCGGGACGCGACGACCCCGAGCAGCCCGACGACGACGATCACGGGGACCAGGAGCAGTGCCGTGCGGACCGGCATCACCGAGCCGAGCGCACCGAGCGCGAACGGCGCGCTGCCGGCGGCCAGCCCCAGGACCAGCGACGAGCGCGCCATCGCGAGGTCGGGATGGCCCGCGGAGAGCACGATGCCGCGGTCCAGGATCAGGGGGAAGAGGGTTGCGATCCCCAGTCCGGCGACGAACAGCCCGATCACCGACAGCGTGAGCGTGCCGGCCATCCACAGGACGCCGAAGCCGACCAGGGCCAGGCCGAACCCGCCGAGGAGCATCCGATGCGGACCCCACCGCTGGGTCAGCCCGGATCCGACCGTCCGGCCGATCGCCACGCCGGCGACGCTGGCGGCCATCGCCGCGGTCGCCGACGAGGCCGAGGCGCCCGTCTGCTCCTGGATGAGGGTCGATCCCCAGTAGTTGATGGCGAACTCGGTGGCGACCGCCGCGAACAGCGCGACCATCGCCAGCCAGAAGATACGGGGCAGCGCGACCCGGGTCTCGCCGCTCGAGGGCAGCGGTTCGGGGACGGGCTCGAACACGGGCTCGAGCACCTGCTCCACCTCGAAGTGCGGCGCCTGACCTGACGCATCGGTGTGGACCACGGCTCGGTCCTGCCCCGACCGGGCACCTGCCGACCGGGCAGTCAGCCGGTCGGCGACCACCAGGCCGACCAGGGCCGCAAGGGCGGCGACCAGGCACGCCAGGATCCCCGCCTGCCACCCGAACCCGGCGCCGAGGGCCGCGCCCAGGACCAGCGGTGAGAACAGCCCGACCCAGGCGGCCGCCGCGTTCGCCTCCGTGATGACCTGCGCGCTGTGTTCCGGGTGGGCCTCGGACAGTCGCGCCGTCGACGCATTGAGCGTCGTGCCCCCACCGATCGCGCCGACCCAGACGAGCCCGAGGATGAGTCCGAAGGCCACCGACCCGGAGGCGACCACGGGCACCAGGATCATGCCCAGCAGGGCGGCGGCCGCCACGACCAGCCCGGCGCGGGTGACCCGGGCACGGCCCAGCTTCCGGATGGCCCGGGGGGCGGTCACGGAGGCGGTGGAGATGCCCAGCGCCAGGGCCGTGCCGATCAGCCCCGCGGCAGCCAGGGACATGCCGAGGTCCTCGCTGAGGATCGGGCTGACCGGTCCGGTGAGATAGATGAAGGAGGCCCACGCACCGTTGACTCCGTACAACGCCCAGGTCACGGGGGTTCGGCGCAGCCGCATGGACCGATCCTCCACCCGGAGCAGTGCGCCCAGCGCGCCGGGGGCGATCGCCGGCCACCCGTTGTTCGGCTCCTGTGGCCCGCGGCCGGGGCTGGGCCCGGGCAACACGCCGCGTCCGAGGCGTACCGTGCAGGTGTAGGTGCCGGGGCGGCCCAGCCCCTTTGACATATACCCCCGGGGGTATGCAGAATAGGAGCCGAAGCCCCCCGTTCCGCAAGGAGAACCCATGATCGACCAGATCACACCAGACCAGCTCCAGCAGCGCCTGTCCACCGACGACGTGACCCTCGTGGACGTGCGCGAGGTGCACGAGTTCCGCGCCGGGCACGTTCCCGGGGCGATCAACATCCCGCTGGCCCTGATCCCCGTCCGCCTGCACGAGCTGCCCTCCGACGCGGAGCTGACCATCATCTGCCAGTCGGGCAACCGCTCGATGCAGGCATGCATGTGGCTGGCCAACCAGGGCCGCCGCAGCGTGAACGTCCTCGGAGGCACCGGCACCTGGATCCGCTCCGGCATGCCGGTCGAGATGGGGGTGCCCGCATGAGCGCCCGACGCCCCACCGTCGTCGCCCTGGACACCGTGAACCTCGGTGACCGCTCCTACATCGTCGCCCTCGAGGGACAGGCCGTCGTGGTCGACCCGCAGCGCGACATCGACCGGCTGCTGGCCATCCTCGAGCAGAACGCGTGGACGGTGACCCACGTGGTGGAGACCCACGTGCACAACGACTACGTCTCCGGTGGGCTGGTCCTGGCCGGCGAGCTCGGTGCCGAGTACCTGGTGCCGCGCGGGCACGACTACCAGTTCGACGCGACCCAGGTGGGCGAGGGCTCCACGTTCACCGCCGGGTCCATGGCCTGGCGGGTGCTGCACACCCCCGGGCACACCCCGCACCACGTGTCCTACGCGGTGGCCGTCGACGGCGAGGACGCCGGGGTGTTCACGGGCGGTTCCATGCTCTACGGCAGCGTCGGGCGGCCCGACCTCATCGGCCCCGACGCCACCGAGGGCCTGGCCCACGCGCAGTGGCACTCCATGCGCAAGATCGTCAGTGAGGTCGCGCAGGACGCCGACGTCTTCCCCACCCACGGCTTCGGCTCCTTCTGCTCGGCCACCAACACGGTGGGCACCGCCTCGACCGTCGGCCAGCAGGCGCTGAGCAATCCCGCGCTGCAGGTCGATGAGGACGTGTTCGTCAAGGAGCTCATCGACGGCCTCGACGCCTTCCCGGCCTACTACGCGCACATGGGGCCCGCCAACGAGAAGGGCGCCGGGCCGATCGACCTGTCGCTGCCCGCACGCGCTGAGGCCTCCGAGCTCCGCCGGCGCATCGACGACGGCGAGTGGGTCATCGACCTGCGCTCCCGGGTGCTCTTCGGCCAGGGCCATGTGCGCGGCACGCTGTCGTTCCCCTCCGACGGCAATGCCGTGACCTACCTCGGCTGGGTCATCCCGTGGGGCACCCCGCTGACGCTGCTGGGCGAGAGCGCGGAGCAGGTGAGTGCGTTCCAGCGCGACCTGGTCCGGATCGGCATCGACCGCCCGGAGGCCCACGCGACCGGCCAGCCGGCGGACTGGGTCGCCGACCCGGCTGACATCCACACCACCGAGCGCACCGACTTCGCCGGGTTCATGGCGGCGCTGGCCGAGGACCCCAACCGGGTCTACATCGACGCCCGCCGTCGCACCGAGTGGATCGACGGGCACGTGCAGGGAGCCACGCTCATCCCGCTGCACGAGTTCCCGGCCCGGATCGAGGAGATCGCCACCATGTCGCGGGCCGCCGCGCATGCCGGCGCCGACCCGCGGGTGTGGATCAGCTGCGGCAGCGGCTTCCGCGCCAGCATCGCCGCGTCCCTGTTGCAGCGTGCCGGGATCCCGACCGTGCACATCGACGACTCGTTCGGCAACGCCAGGAAGGCCGGAGCCACGATCGTCGTCGACCAGCACCCCGAGACGATCGGATCGGCCTACACCGACTGATGACCACGGTCCTGCTCGCCGCCGCCGTCGGCCTCCTCCTGGGCAGCGCCCTGGGGCTGTTCGGCGGCGGCGGCGGCATCCTGGCCGTGCCGATGCTGGTGGGCCTGCTCGGCATGGACATCGACCAGGCCGCCACCGCCAGCCTGGTGATCGTCCTGTTCGGTGCCCTCGGCGGGCTGGTGTCCCACCATCGGGCCGGGCGGGTGCTGTGGCCAGCCGGGCTGCTCTTCGGCGCGACGAGCATCGTGGGCGCCGCCGTGGGCGCGCTGCTCGCCGCCCGGGTCGCCGACTGGATCAAGCTCAGCGCCTTCGTCGTGCTGATGGTCGCGGCGGGCATCGGGATGCTGCGCAACGCCGCCCGGCAGCCCTCGACGCGGCTCGTGACCCAGCCCAGCCTCGTGGGCGCCGGCGGCGCCGGCGAGGTGGGCCCGGAGCGGGATCCCGGGGCCGCCCTGATCGACTTCCCGGCCGCCGACCTGCCGATCCCAGCCCGCCCGGCTGACGCGGCTCGCTGGCCTGAGGGGGATGCGCCGGAGCGGTCGGCACCCGCCGGATCGCCCGCCGGATCGCCCGCCGGATCGCCGACCGGATCGCCCGGATCGCCCGCCGGATCGCCTGCCCTGGCCTACTCCATCCCCCTGCTCGTCCTGCTGGCCACCGCCACCGGGCTCGTCACCGGATTCCTCGGCGTGGGCGGCGGGTTCCTCGTCGTGCCCGCCCTCGTCCTGTCGCTGCGGATGCCCGTGGCGAACGCCACGGCGACCGGGCTGGTGGTCATCGCGATCGCATCGACCTCCGCGCTGCTCGTGCGCCTCACGCACTCCGGCGCCCTGGACGAGCCCGCGCTGACCGCCGGGATCGTCGTGGCGACAGTCATCGCGTCCCTGCTCGCCGCCCGATTCTCCGTCCGGCTATCCCCCCGAGCCCTAGGCACAGGCTTCGCAGCCCTGGTCCTGGCAATGAGCGCACTGGTAGCCGCCCAAGCGTTCCAAGCATTCCAAGCGGCCTGACGCCCCTCGCGACTTCATCCAGGTCTCGGGCGCCAATCGTGGGTTGATCCAACTCTCGGGCGGGCCAGCGGCCCGAGAGTTGGATCAAATCCGGATCTTCGGCTGCCCTCAGGGGGCGATGTTGAGTCTGGCGATCGTGCGCTCTCCGAGGTCCTGGTCTCCGGTCACTTCCGGCTTGGCCGGGCCTCGGCCGCAGGTGAGGGCCACGAAGTCGGGGAACGACATGGTGAGCGCCACCGTCGGTGTCGTCCACCGGCTCGCTCGGGCGGCCCTTGCCGTCCTCGGTGCGGATGACCGTGTCGCTGAACTCGACCCCGGGGCCGGTCACGGACACCTGGAGCGTCGCCCCGACCGGCGCATCGACCTTCTTGGCCCACACGAACCCCAGCGCCTTGCGCATCCGATCGGCGGCCATGTGCGCCGGCGCGGTGCCCAGGTGCCCCGGATCCCCGACCGCCACCCGGATGTCCTGCTCATGGACCCACGTGTCGAACACGCGCATCGCGATCACCTCATCGAACGGCATCATCCTGCCCAGCGGATTCATCACCAGCCCGGGGTTGCTGGCACGGAGCTCACGCAGGGCCACCTCCCGCTCAGCCACGGTCTGGTCGAACTCGGCCAGGACCTCCTCGCGTGTCCGCGACCGGCGCAGGTCGACGGGGACCTCGGTGATCCTGCTGAAGCCGTCCCTGACGTGCGGGAGACGTCGCCCAGTCGGGCTCGTGCGGCGGGTCCTGCACGCCCCAGCTGCGAGCGCTCGATCCAGGTCACATGCGCCACGACGTCGGCCACGGTCCACCCGGGCAGCACCGACGGGTGGCGCCACTCGGCGCGTGCCGCAGCGTCCCGGAAGTCGGCCATGGCGGCACGCCAGACGTCGATCGGGTCGGAGGCCGCGACGGGGACGGCGACGTCGATCGCGTCGGGTGTCGCGAGGAGGTCCGGGGCGGGGTCCGTGGTGGGGTCGGGTGTGGAGTCAGCAGGCGGCTCGGTCATGGCCGGCAGGCTACCGGGATGCAGGCGCCGCTCCGGATCCGGCCACCGCCTCCCGGGCGACCCTGCGGCCATCGGCGATGCACTCCGGGACCCCGACGCCGTGCAGGGCCGAGCCGGCCGGGTACCACCCCGGGACGTCGGCGAGGGCTGACTCCACGGCTGCCACCCGGTCGAGGTGGCCGACCGTGTACGTCGGCATCGCGTGGGTCCAGCGGGTCACGCGGGTGAGCACGGGCTGCCCGCCGATCCCCAGCACGCCGGCCACGTGCGAGGTGACCACCCGAAGGATCTCGTCGTCCGGTGCCATGGCCAACGGGCCACGTCGCTGGGGCACGAAGGCCCGCAGGAGGACGACACCCTCGGGGGCGCGTCCCGCCCACTTGTTCGAGCTGATCGTGACTCCGCTGATGGGGGCCTCGCCGGCCTCGAGCCACCCCTGGGAGGTCGGCACCGAGTCGAACGCAGCGTGCGGGTACGCGAGGGTCACGACGGTGGTCGTCGAGTGCGGGATCGTGCGCAGCGCCACGGCGGCCGCGGGGGCCCGGGACTCGACGAGGTCGGCCATCGCCGCGGCACCGACCGCCAGGATCACCGCGTCGAACCGCTCGACCGACCCGTCGGAGAAGGTGGCGGCGGTGCCGGTCGAGTCCGTGTCGAGCCGCTCGACGCGGGTCGCGAGTCGGACGTCCGCCCCTCCCGCGCGCACGTCCGCCGCCAGCCGCTCGGGCAGCGCGCCGAGCCCGGTGCGCAGGCTGCGGAACGGCGAGCCCGGCGTGGGCGCCCCCGACGCCCTGGCCCGGCGGCGGGCATCGCGGCCCTGCGCGAGGCTGGCGACCATCAGGCTGCGGTGCTCCTGCTCGCTGGCGCGCAGCGTGGGCAGCACGGCATCGAGGCTGAGCTCGTCGATGCCGGCCCCGTAGATCCCGCCGATCAGCGGCTGGGCGAAGCGATCGACCACACCGTCACCGAGCCGAGCGCGCAGGAACGCCCCGGCTGAGGTGTCGGAGGCGCCCAGCCGGCGGGGCAGCACGAGGTCGAGCCCGGCGCGTGCCTTGTGCCGCCAGGTCAGGATCGGGGTCGTCACGAAGGGCACCATGCGGGTGGGCAGGACCATGCCCATGGCGTCGGGCAACGGCAGCAGCCGGCCGTCGGCGCGCAGGTGGACCACGCGCGAGCCGCCGACCGTGACGACCTCGTCGGTCATCCCCAGGTCGGTGATCAGGCTGAGGGCGGCCGGGCGGTAGGCGACGAAGGAGTCCGGGCCGTGCTCGATCGCGAACCCGTCCACCCGCTCGGTGCGCACCTTGCCGCCGACCTGGCCGGAGGCCTCGACCAGCGTCACCCGGGCCCCGGCACGCATCGCCTCCCAGGCCGCGCTCAACCCGGTGATGCCGGCGCCGACGACCAGGACGTCGGTCATCCCTGGGGCTTCTGCGTCCGCGGCACGTACGGGCACAGCGGATCGGACTCCAGCGGGTCACCGGTCCATGCGTAGGCCCGCGCACGCGAGCCGCCGCACCACATCTGGTACTCACAGCGCCCGCAGCGGCCCTTGAACAGCGACGGGTCCCGCAGGTCGCGCATCGTGGGGTTGTCGCGGTAGATCTCCACCAGGCCGGTCTCCCGGACGTTTCCGACAGCCAGCGGCAGGAACCCCGACGGGGTGACGGTGCCGTCGTGGGCGATGAAGACGATCCCGTTGCCGTCACGGATCCCGAAGCCCCGGGACAGCGGGTGCGCCTCGATCTCGGCGTCGGACAGCCCGGTCCGGGCCAGGGCCTTGGCGGCCACGCGCCGGTACTGCATCGCCTCGGTGGTCTTGACCTGGAACGGCGCATCCGCGCTGACCTGCCACAGCCAGCCCATCAGCCGCTCGGCCTCGCCCGGGGACAGCTCGGTCAGGGTCGAGCCGCGGCCCACGGAGATCAGGAAGAACAGGCTCCAGCGCAGCAGCGTGCGCTCGGTGAGCAGGTCACGGATCGCGGGGAGGTCGGCCGCGGTCGTGGCGGTCACCAGCGTGTTGACCTGGACCGGCATCCCGACCTCGGCCGCCCAGTCCATCGCCTCGAGCGTGGCCTCGAAGGTGCCCGGCACGCCGCGGAGTCCGTCGTGGGCCTCGGCGGTCGAGCCGTCGAGGCTCAGCGAGATCGCCGCGACCCCGTCGTCCTTGAGCTCGGCGAGCCGGTCGCGGGTCAGCAGCGGGGTCACGGCCGGCGCCAGGGAGACCCCGATCCCGCGGGCGATCGCCTCGTGGATCAGCACCTTCAGGTCCGACCGGCGCAGCGGGTCGCCGCCGGTCATCACGACGTGCGGCAGCGGGGAGCCGAAGCCCGTGATCTCGTCGAGCAGGGCGATCGCCTCGGTGGTGGAGAGCTCACCGGGCCCCGGGTCGGGCATCGCCGTGGCCCGGCAGTGGCTGCACGCCAGCCCGCAGGCGGTGGTCAGCTCCCAGTAGATGATCATCGGGGCGCTCGCGTAGACCCAGCCCTCGGGGCGGACGGAGCCGATCCCAGCCGGATGCCCACCGGCCCGGGATGCCCACCGGACCCGGGATGCCCAGCCTGGGCCGAGTGCCCGGTGCGATGCCTGCCCTGCGTGGCCTGCACGGTGCCGCCTCCTAGACGCGCGAAGTGCTCAGGCCATCGTAGGTTCCGCGCCGACGAGGCCTGGGTGCCGGTGGTCCCGGCCGGCCCGGGCAGAGGTCCCGGGGGCCGAGTCCCGGACCAGCTCCCTGCCCTACCCGATGTCGCGGCGGAACGTCGTGAACCGCCCGATGAGGACCAGCACGACCGCGTAGCCCACCAGGGTCAGGGTGCCCTGCCACGCGTTCAGCAGCTCGGCCAGCCCGGAGCTGACGTACAGGCTCGACCCGGCGATCGCCTCCCCCGCGGCGCCCGGGGAGGAACTTGCTGATCGCCTCGGTGGCGTCGAACTGCGCCAGGAGCAGGCGCAGCAACGGCTCCACGAACTGCGTGAACGCCAGCAGGACGACGATCGCCGCCACCTGGTTGGTGAGCACCGAGCCGAAGCCGACCCCCACCAGCGCCCAGAGCGTCAGGGCCACCACGGACAGGACGAGCGTGCGCTGGATGGTGCTGTCCCCGAGCAGGGTCGGCTCGCCCATGATCGCCAGGGTCGCCGCACCGCCGATGACCGTGCCGACCACGCCTGCGAGCGCCACGACCAGCGCGAACGGCAGGATCGCGACGAGCTTGGAGCCCAGGACCAGGCTGCGGCGCGGCTCGGCCAGCAGGGTCGGGGTGATGGTGCGATGACGGAACTCACCGGTGACGCTCAGCGCCCCGAGGATCGCCGGGAAGATGTAGCCCAGGGCGACGGCCAGGGTGTAGACCGACGTGGCGATGGCCATCGAGTCCAGGACGGCTCCCTCCCCGAACCCGCCGCCGCCCGTGGGGGCACCCGTCTTCTCGGCCTCGCGCATCCCCAGGACCAGCGAGAACGCCATGATCACGCCCATCACGACCATGTAGCCGAACATCACCAGGGCCGTCAGCCACCACGTGCGGGTCGTCGAGACCTTGCGGAGCTCGGTGCGCAGGGCGGCGATCATCGGGCCACCCCCGGAGCGGTCGCACCCGCGGGTCCGTCGGGTGCCGGTGGGGGGCCGGCCGGATGCCCAGCCCCCGGCAGTGCCGGAGACGGGTCCACGGGGTCGGCGGTGAGCTGCAGGAACAGCGACTCCAGGCTGGTGCCGGCCGGAGTCAGCTCGTGCAGCTGCAGTCCGCGTGCGAACGCAGCGGCCCCGACCTGCGGGCAGTGCCGGTCGTAGATGACCGCGGTCGTGGGACTGTCGAACCGCGTGCTCGGCCCCCAGCCCTGGTCGGCCACGAGCGCGGCCAAGCCGGGGGCGTCCGGCGAGCTGATCCGGACCGCGGGTCGGGCCATCGCTTCCAGCTGGGCAAGGGACGAGGCGTGCACGAGCCGCCCGCGCGCGATGATCACGACATCGTCGACGGTCTGCTCGACCTCGGAGAGCACGTGGCTGGAGACCAGCACCGTGCGTCCCTGCGCCGCCAGGTAGCGCAGGAACTGGCGCAGCCAGGCGATCCCCTCCGGGTCCAGGCCGTTCGCCGGCTCGTCGAGCAGGAGCACCTGCGGGTCGCCCAGCAGCGTCGTTGCCAGGGCCAGCCGTTGCCGCATGCCCATCGAGAAGCCGCCCGTGCGCCGGTCGGCGGCGTCGCCCAGCCCGACGATGCCCAGGACCTCGTCGCAGCGGGCATCGCCGACGCCGATCTGCGGCGCGTACACACGCAGGTGGTCCCGTGCGGTCCTGCCCGGGTGGAACGAGGACGCCTCCAGCGCGGCGCCCACCTGCCGCGCCGGCTGGGTGCGGGCTGAGTACGCCCGGCCACCGATCGTGGCGGAGCCGGCATCCGGCGTGGCCAGGCCGAGGAGGAGCCGCAGCGTCGTGGTCTTGCCGGCCCCGTTGGGCCCGAGGAACCCCGTGACCCGTCCGGGTGCGACGGTGAAGCTGAGGTCGCTGACGGCGTGGACCGGGCCGAAGCGCTTCGACAGGCCGGACACCTCGACGATCCCGGCCTCAGGCACGAACGTCGTGGGAGCAGATGCCACAGTCATGGCCCAACCCTGTCACGTCAGCCCCTCGTGCTGCCGACCCCTCCCCCACCCGCCCTCCTCATGCCCGCGCTCCTCAGGCTGGGGCGGTGGACCGCCTGGCCGCCCCGAGCACCAGGCCGACCAGCGCCAGCACCGCGCCGGCCGCGACGAGGTACGCCGGGATCTCGGTCGGGATGCCCAGGTGCACGGTGATGCCCAGGATCCGCGACAGCCCGAGTGGCAGCAGGGCCATCTGGTCGTTGAAGGTCGTCAGCGCAGCTTCGAGCCCGGACCAGGCCATCAGCGCCCCGAGCGCCACCATCGGCGCGGCGACACCGACCAGGACCAGGCCGAGCGCGCGGGGTCGGGTCCGGCCGTAGGAGGTGCGCAGCACCACGTAGGTGACCAGGAACAGCCACAGGAAGGCCGCCACGGAGACGGTGGCGTACACCGTGCGCCACTGATCGTCGGTCCACATCCGGTACCAGTAGCCCAGCGGCCCGCGGGTCACGGTCACCGCCGAGAGCAGCAGCGTCTTGGCCAGCAGCGCCCCGCCCACGGCGGCGTACAGGGCGAAGGCGTCCACGCGCCGCCCCAGGAGCATGCGGATCACCAGCACGTACAGGGCCATCGAGCCCAGTGTGGCCAGCATGTAGCTCCACGACAGCCAGTCGCTGAACGCCCCTCGGCTGGCCACCAGCAGGACTGCGGGCAGGGCCCAGGCCAGCACCCGGGCCCCGGCCGGCCGCGGCTGCGGCGGGTCCAGCACCAGGCGCCACGGCCGGGTCGCCCCCAGCCACAGGCCGCGAGCGGCGCATCCCAGGGCGCTCCCACGCCACCGACGGCCCAGGGGACCCCCGAGCAGGGCCAGGACGAGGATGGCCACCAGCACAGCGCCCGTGACCACCCGGGACGCCTGGGTGCGTTCCGCGTGCCCGAACCCGGCGTCCACGGCGAAGAAGCTGTAGGCAGGTGTGTCGAGGTCACCGGTGTAGGTGGCCAGATGGCGGGCGACGGCGTCGTCGTATCGGGCCTTCGCCTCGGTCCAGTCCGTCCAGGTCGCCCGGTCGCCGCCGTCCAACCAGGAGTAGTACGCCAGGAACGCCTCACGGAAGGCACCCAGTGTGGTGAACAGGTCGACCTCGTACTCCAGGGAGTGCACGAGCTGGTCACGCAGGGCCGGGTCATGCCACGCCGCGGGGTCGGTGGCGCTGACCGTGGCCAGCATCCGCTCCGCGCCCGCCACGGCCTCCCGGCCACGGGCGATCGCCTCGTCGAGGGAGTCCCGGCTCACGTGGTGGATGGCGCTGAGGGCGGCGCTGTCCCCGGAGACGATGTCCCACTCGAAGATCCACATCATCGGCGGCGGCTCCAGGCCGAGGGCCAGGACCTGCTCCCGGGCGTAGGGGGCCACGTAGAGCCCGTCGCGGACGACCTCCCGCGAGTCGGCCAGGACGCCCACGAGGGCATCGGCGGTGGCGGGGTCATCCGAGAAGGTGCGCGCGACCCAGTCCCGGGTGGCCGCGCCGACGTCGGCGTCCACGTCCCAGCCGAGCCGGCCGGTGGCGTACACGTCGGCGTCGTAGAGCTGCCAGAAGCCGCTCTTGAGGTACAGCGACATCGGGCCCGCCCGCCATGGGCCGCCGTCCTGGGTCCAGACCCAGATCCCCTGGATGTTCGGGTTGTCGGCGGCGAACCCCTGCAGGGCCTGCTGCTGGTGGGTCGACAGGTGGTTGGGGATCGCGCTGAACGCCTCGAACTCACGGCGCGACTGGAACTCCACGACCCGGGGCTGGTCGCCGTGGCTCAGGGTGGGGTTGTCGGGCAGCCACGAGTAGAAGTCGCCCATGGTGTACTTCGTGACCGCCACCAGGTTGTCCGCGTCGAGCCCCTCGAGGACGGCGTCGTAGGTCTCGGTGCTCGTGTGCATGTCGCCGACCTCGCCGACCCCGACCGACCACGTGCGGAAGAAGATCGTGCGGTCGTGCTCGGCGGCCGCGGCCGTGAGCTGCTCGAGCATCGTCCGCACAGCGGCGACGGAGGTGACCTCCAGGGCCGAGTAGTAGTCCCACCCCTCGAGGTTGTAGACAGTCCCCGCCTCGCCGATGCGGATCATCAGCCCGCTGACGAAGGGCATCCGGGTCAGGAACTCGTCGAGCCCGGCCGTGTAGACCTCCCACAGGCGCGGGTCGTCGGGGTCGATCCCGCCGAGCTCGCGGTCCAGGTACTCCTCCAGCGGCCCGGTCAGCGCGAGCATGTCGGTCTTGAACACGACGTCCATGCCCATGTCGGCGGCGTAGGACCACATCGCGCCGAACTGCTCGACCATGGCGTCGTGCCGGGCGCGGTAGGGGCTGTCGGCCGGGTAGACCTCGGTGCCGTCGCCCACGCCGTCGAAGTTCACGTACTCGAGGAACCCGTTGACGACGATCCCGTTGTAGCCGTAGGCCCGGATGTGCTCGACGTAGGCCTCCCAGTCCGCCCGGGCGCTGGCCATGCCGTCGGGGTCGATGTACGGGGAATCGGCCAGGATCACGTCGGAGAACGCACCGGAGTTGTGCGAGTAGTCGTCCTGGGCCAGCCACGCCTCGGGGTCGGGCTGGACGCCCACCGCCCCCATGTCGACATAGCGGTACTGCAGGTCGGCGACCACGGGCGTGGTCCCGAGGTCGGGCAGTGCCCGACCGGCCTCGAGGGCCAGGGCGGCGGCGAACATCCCGTCGGCGACCCCGTTGCGATCACCACCGACCACGCCGCCGGGATCGAGCGTGTACCCGCCCGCGGGGATGGACTCGTCGACCGCCACGACGAAGTCGCCCTGCGAGCCCGGGACGACCCTCGGGCGGGTCCCCGTCCGGTCCTCGACTGCCGTGGCGAGGCGGTCTGCGGCAACGGCCAGCAGCGGGTCCGTGGCGTACGCCTCGGGCACCGCGATCGTGTCGATCCCCGGTACGGCCGCCTCCTGGGACCCCTGCGATGCCGGGACGGCCAGGGTCGGCTCATCCGGCAGGGGCTTGTCCTCGTAGGAGATCGCCAGCGCGCTGCTCAGCCCGACGGCCGCCAGGTACCCGATGAGCAGCGCGCCGACGGCGTACAGGACAGCGACCACCACCCAGCGGCGCGGCGCCGGTGCGGCGTCGGGCACCCTGTGCGTCATCGGCCGAATGCTAGTACCTCATCCGATCGATCCCCTGTCCCGTGGCTCGATCCCGGATCGGTCCGGATTCGCGACTGCGGTTGCCCGCAGATCCGGATCGATCGGGATCGGCGCCGGGCGGGCGCCTGTCCGCGCGACAGGGCTCAGGCGGCTTGCTGCTGCGCCGCTGCGTCAACCCCCTCGGCGGCCGCTGCCGGCTCCTTCACCCACTTCGGCGCACGGTTGAACCGGCCACCGAAGGCGTTGTTCGGCAGCGCCAGGCGGAACACCTTGTGCCATGCGGACCCGACCTGCTTGGGCAGTGACCCAGTCACATAGGGCAGGTCGTAGCGCTCGAACAGGTCCTGGATCCGGGGCGAGATGTCCTTGTAGCGCTTGCTCGGCATGTCGGGGTAGAGGTGGTGCTCGATCTGGAACGACAGGTTCCCGGTCATCATGTGCATCGCCGGGCTTCCGGAGATGTTCGCCGACCCGATCATCTGACGGACGTACCACTCGCCGCGGGTCTCGCCCTCGATCGAGGTCTTCGAGAACGTGGCCACGCCCTCCGGGAAGTGCCCGCACATGATCACCGAGTGCGTCCACACGTTGCGGACCAGGTTGGCCACCACGTTGGCGCTCAGGGTGGCCAGGAAGGCCGGGATCGCCGAGAACGGGTTCACCAGCGCCGCGAGCCCGGGGTTGAGCAGGTAGTCCTTGCGCATCTGCCGACCGATCTTGGCCAGCACCTTGCGCAGGTCCCGCTTGAAGGGCGCGTCGACCTTCTTCTTGCCCTTGTAGTAGGCACCGAGCTCGAGGTCGTAGGCGGCGATCGAGTACTCGAAGAGGATCATGTTGATGACGTTGTAGAGCGGCTGGCCCAGGGTGAGCTTCGTCCAGCGCTGGTCCTCGTCGACGCGCATGATCCCGTAGCCGAGGTCGTTGTCACGCCCGACCACGTTCGTGTAGCGGTGGTGGATCTCGTTGTGCGAGTGCTTCCACATCTCGGCCGGGGCGGCGTTGTCCCACTCCCAGGTGGTGGAGTGGATGGCCGGGTCGCGCATCCAGTCCCACTGCCCGTGGAGGATGTTGTGGCCGATCTCCATGTTCTCCAGGATCTTGGCCACCGAGAGCCCGACCGTCCCGGCGATCCACGCCGGCGGGAACCAGGCGAACAGCAGGACCCCGCGCGAGCCCATCTCGAGCAGGCGCTGGGCCTTGATCACCTTCCGGATGTAGGCCGCATCGGCCTCCCCGAGACTGGCGAAGACCTCCTCACGCAGGGCGTCGAGCTCACGCCCGATCGCCTCGATGTCGGCGTCGGTCAGGTGCGCGACCGGGTTGTCCGTGCGCTTCTGGATGACGGTCATGCGGTGTCCAATCGGTTCGTCGGTCGCTGTGCTGACGATTCCGACGATCCAATGGTCGGAATCGTCAGCACAGCCGGGGTCGGGGTCAGAGGTCGAGGGAGCACGGCCCGGCGGCCGCACTGATGCAGGTCTGGATCTTCACGCCGTCCCCGGGGGAGGCGGTGGTGAGCACGCCGGAGCGCAGGTCGCGGACCGCGCCGGACTCCAGCGGGACGACGCAGCCCATGCAGATGCCCATCCGGCATCCCGAGGGCATGAGCACCCCGGCCGCCTCACCGGCGTCGAGCAGCGGGGTGGCACCGTCGGCCTCGACGACCGTGCCGGACCGCGCGAACGAGACAGCGCCGCCCTCGCCGGTCACGACGACGTGGGGCCGGAAGCGCTCGGTGTGCAGCCGATCGGACGCGTCGGCGCCGGCCCAGCGCTCCTCGAGCGCGTCCAGCAGGCCGGTCGGGCCGCACGCCCAGGTCTCCCGCTGGGACCAATCGGGCACGAGCGTGTCGAGCTCCGCCGGGTCGAGCAGCCCGTCGGCGTCGGTGTGCCGCTCGACGAGCCGGATGCGCCCGGCAGCGGCCATGTCCCGCAGCTCAGCACCGAAGATGACGTCGGTCGGCGTGGGCGCGCTGTGCACGACCACGACATCACCGAGCTCGGTCAGCCGGTGGCGCAGCATGCCCATCACGGGGGTGATGCCGCTGCCGGCGGTGACGAACAGGACCCGCTGCGGCGCGTCGGCCGGCAGGTGGAAGTCGCCCGTGGCCTGGTCGAGCTGGATGACCGTCCCCGGGCGGGCACGGCGCACGATGTGGTTGCTGACCTTCCCGTCGGGGATGGCCTTGACGGTGATCGCGATCAGCCCGTCGGGCCGAGGACCGGAGGTGAGCGAGTAGGCCCGCCAGAGCCGCACGCCGTCGACGTCGATGCCGATCCGCACGTACTGGCCGGGCAGGTGCCCCTGCCAGCCGCGCCCGGGCCTGATGACCACCGTGGCAGCGTCGGGAGTCTCCGCGGTGACCGCCTGGATCCGGCCCCGAAGGGCGGCCCCACTGCGCAAAGGGTCGATCACGTCGAGGTAGTCGGCAGGGACCAACGGCGTCGTGACGGCCCCGATCACGCGCATCAGGCCGTCTCGCACGGGAGTGGACGTCATCGACATGAGCCCATCCTTCCCCGCTGTGGGGGTAATCTCGTCACCGTTGATGGTGAATTCGGGAAGTTTGTTTGTTCGGTGCGAACAGAGGAGATGCCGTGAGCGACTGGAAGCCCCTGACCGAGCAGGTCCGCCCCAGCCTGACCGGACCGGTCCTGGTCGCCCTCCAGGGCCGCCTGCACGACGTGGCCCAGCAGACCATCGACGCCGTGGCCCAGGAGGTGCCCGGCTACCGTGGCACGCTCGACGAGGGGGCCCAGGCGATCCTCGCGCAGGCCGTCGAGCTGGCGCTGAGCGGCTTCCTCTCCCTGGCGGCCGCCGACCAGGACCCGAGCGCGCCCCTGGCGCCGGCCCTCCAGGGAGCCTTCGCCCTCGGGCAGGGCGAGGCCCGGCTCGGGCGCCCCATGGATGCCCTGCTCGCTGCGTACCGGGTGGGCGCCCGGGTGTCCTGGCGCGGCCTGGCCGGTGCCGCCGTCGAGGCGGGACTGCCTGCCGACGAGGTGGTGCTGTTCGCCGAGCTGGTGTTCGCCTACATCGACGCCCTGTCCGCGGCGAGCGTCGCCGGCCACGCCGACGAGCTTGCCGTCTCCGACCGCGCGCGCCAGCGCAACCTCGAGCGCCTCGGTCACGGCCTGCTCACCGGGGCCCCGGCCGACTCGTTGCTCGCCGCTGCCCAGCGTGCCCAGTGGACGCCTCCGGGGACCCTGATCGCCGTGGTGCTGCCGGAGTCCCGTGTCGCCGACGTGCTGGCCCGCATCGACCCCCGGACGCTGCAGCCGGTGGACGACATCCCGGGACTCGAGCCGGGCGACGCGGTGCTCCTGGTGCCCGATCCGGACGCACGGTTCCACGCCGGGCTGGCCCGAGGTCTGGGCGGAGCAGGTGCGGTCGTGGGTCCCCTCCGACCCTGGCTCGAGGCCAGCGGCTCGTACCAGCGCGCGCTGCGGGCGTGGCGCCTGGGCCTGGCCGGAGCGGCATCCGGGTCGCCGGACGGGTCCTCCCCGGGGGCGCCCGACTCCGGGCGGATCGTCGACACCGAGGAGGTGCTCCCGGAGCTCGTGGTCGCCGCCGATCCCGCCGCCCTGGCGGACCTGCGCACCCGCGCCCTGGCCCCGCTCGCCGACCTCCGCCCGGCCGTGGCCGATCGCCTCACCGAGACCCTGCGCGAGTGGCTGCTGCACCGCGGCCGTCGTGACGACGTCGCGGCCGCGCTGTTCGTCCATCCGCAGACCGTGCGCTACCGGATGGGCCAGGTCCGCGCGCTGTACGGCGACGCCCTGGACGACCCGCGGGTCACCCTCGAGCTGACCCTGGCCCTCACCCTGCCACCGCCCCCCGACGCAGGCCCGGCAGCCTGACGCCACCCCCGCACCCTGGCTGAGAGCGGCCCATCGGCTCGGGTGGACACTGGCACCGTGACTGATCAGCGCGACGCCCTGGCCCCAGACGCTGAGGTGACCCTCGACGAGCCCATGCCCCACGGCATCCTCGCCCGCCACGGGGCGGCGATGGCACGCCATGCGAAGGCTGTGGCGCTCATCAGTGTCCTGCTGGCGGTGGGCGCCTACCTGGTGGCCGCCCTCGGCGTCGGCGGCCAGTCGCTGTTCGACCGGCTGGAGCTGGGCGAGCCCGCCGTTGCCGGCGAGGCCCTCGAGGGTCGCGAGCTGATCGCCGAGAACGACCCGACCGGCTCGAGCATCCAGGCGCTCTGGGAGGACGTCGACCCGGAGTCCCCGGACTTCCTGGCCGCCGCCGCGGCGGCCAACGCCGAGCTCATGGCGATCCCGGGCGTGGAGCAGGTCCTCGACCCCACGACGATCGGCCCGGCCGCGGTGTCCACGGACGGCGACTCCGCCCTGGTCACGGTGGTCCTGGATCCCGCCCTGGCCGACGCCGAGCGGAAGCAGGCCCAGCAGGAGGTCGAGGACCGGCTCGAGCAGCTCCCGCAGGACGTGCCCGGCTCCACCGTCGCGGTCACCAGCATCGAGCAGCTCGTGGAGACCATCACCGACCAGGTCGAGGCCGACCTCAAGAAGGGCGAGGGACTCTCGCTTGCCCATGACCCTGCTCGTGATGGTCCTGATCTTCGGCGGGTTCGCCGCCGCGGGGGTCCCGCTGGCCGGGGCCATCGCATCGATCGCCGGGGGCCTGATCTCCCTGCTGGCCTTCACCTACGTGATCGACCTGGACATCACTGTCGTCAACGTCGTGACCGTGCTCGGCCTGGGGCTGTGCATCGACTACTCCCTGCTGATCGTGTCGCGCTACCGCGAGCAGATGCACGACCTGCACGACCTCAGCGTCCCGGGCGCCCACCGCGAGGTGCCCCACGAGGTCCGCGAGCGCGCCATGGCGATCACGATGGCCACCGCCGGGCGCACCGTGCTGTTCAGCGGCGTCACGGTGGCGATCGCCGTGGCCGGTCTGCTGTTCATCGACATGACGATCATCCAGTCGGTCGGTGCCGGCGCGGTGAGCGTCGTGGTCATCGCGGTGGTCGTGGCCACCACGTTCGTCCCCGCGCTGCTGGTGCTGTCCACCAAGCACGTGGCCGGCGCCGGGATGCTGTCCAAGGCGCCCGGGTTCCGCAGGTTCGCGGGAGCCTTCGACCACTCCCCCTCCGACGACGGCTGGTTCGCCCGCTGGGCGACCAAGGTCCAGCGGCACGCCTGGCTGGCCTTCCTCAGCGTGACCGCGCTGCTGATCCTGCTGTCCCTGCCCGCGTGGCGGATGAACCTCGTGAGCTCCGGGGTCGAGCTGCTGCCCGCCGACAACCCGACACGGCTCGTCTACGAGCAGATCCAGACGGACTTCCCCGCGCTGTCCGCACCCACGATCACGGTGGTGGCTGACGCAGCGGACGCCGACTCCCTGACCGAGCTGTCGGCGACGGTCGCTGCCCTGCCCGACGTCGAGCGGGTCGGCGAGGTCGAGACGACCGGGCAGATCGCGCAGCTGCCGGTCTTCACCGCCGACGACGTGGCCGCAGACATCGTCACGCTGATCCGCGACGTCCGCCCGGACGACCCGCAGACATGGGTCACCGGGCAGGCGGCGATCCTCGTGGACTTCACCGAGCAGCTGCGCGCCGACGTGCCCATCGCGCTGCTGTTCGTCGTGCTGGCGACGCTGATCCTGCTGTTCCTGCTCACCGGTTCGGTGCTGATCCCGGTCAAGGCCCTGCTGATGAACCTGCTCAGCCTCGGGGCCACGTTCGGCATCCTCGTGCTGGTGTTCCAGGACGGCCGGCTCGAGTCCCTCCTGGGCTTCCAGTCCACCGGCGGCATCGAGGCGACCCTGCCGGTGATCATCTTCGCGTTCGCGTTCGGCCTGTCGATGGACTACGAGGTGTTCCTGCTCTCGCGGATCAAGGAGTTCCACGACCAGGGCTACGACAACGACGACTCGGTGCGCCTGGGCCTGCAGCGCACGGGGCGGATCATCACCTCGGCGGCCCTGCTGATCATCATCGTGTTCGCCGGGTTCGCCCTCGGGGACCTGCTGGCCATCAAGCAGAACGGGATCGCCCTGGCCACGGCGGTGTTCATCGACGCCACGCTCGTCCGGATCATCCTCGTGCCGGCGACCATGACCCTGCTGGGCGAGTGGAACTGGTGGGCTCCGAGGCCCCTGCGCGCGCTGCACGACAGGCTGGGCCTGTCCCACTGAGCCCAGCCCACGCGCATTCGGGGGACAATATGGGGGACAAGCGTGGTAGACAATGTATAGTCCGGTTTAGTGGGTAGTGTTGCCACTGGCAGAGTCACGAGTGGGATGAAACCCGCCACTCTGAGACAAATCGCCCGTGATTCGCATTCTTCGCGCCTTATCCGAAATCGCCCCCTGGCATTTGTGGCGCTTTGAGTCAGTATTCGAGCGATCTCGATGATCCTGTGCTTCGAAAATGCAGGAACTACTCGCCAGTAGCCCCTTTACGGAGTCGAATTGACGGGCGCTAGCCTCCGCCCGTCGATCTGGCACTACCACAGCTTCGCAAGGGGGCAAGTCATGTACCGGACATCTTCGGCGTTTTCGGCCCAACGTGTGATCATTCTCACAGTCGTCACCGCCATGCTGGCCTTCGTGGCTGGCCTGATGGGTCGCGCGATCCTCCCGGCCGCCGCGGCGCCAACGAGCGCAGTGGACGAGTCGAAGGTCCCGCACTACTTCGGGCCGTACCCGAACTGGGCCAATAGCCAGTTCACGCTGCCTGACGTGAACGTGTCCATCACGGACCCGTCAGGCGTGGGTTCCGGTGCCACCGCGAACGCCACGGTCGGGGCGAATGGCTCCGTCACGGGACTCACGCTGACGAGCCCGGGTAGCGGGTATACGCTCGGCGAATGTCGAAATCACGGGCGCGGGCACCGATGCCACCGCCACCGCCACCGTCGCGGGCTCGGGAGCCGTCACCAGCGTCGCGGTCGACCGCGGGCGGCAACGGCTACACGGCGCCGACCGTCTCCTTCGCCGGAGGCGGCGGGACGGGCACCTTGGTCCAGGTCGGCAACGCGCTGCAGGACCGCGCCTTTGCCACCGACTTCGAGGGCTTCGATCCTGTGCGAGTCCTGGTGGTCGTGCCGACGCCACTGCCGACCGGGACCCTGACGGAGTTCCGGACGTGGAACCAGGCGCTCGCGGGAGGAAGCCCGACACCTTCTGCCGGCAAGCAGTTCTACGCGTACGTCCTGCGCCCCACTGGGGTCGCGAACGAGTACTCGGTCGTCTTCGCCAGTGACGTCCAGACCGTGCCCGCTCTCGCCGATGCCTGCGGTCTCGGCCGTGGCGACCTTCCCGGTCGGCAGTGTCTCCGGTCCAGTCCGGAGACGTCCTGGCGTTCTACGGCTCAGGCATCCCGGTGGACACCGGCGCCGGCGCCGACGTCTTCGTCTACCCCGCACCCGCCGCGCCCGCCGCGGGCGCGACGCTCACCGTCGGCAGCGCCGGAGTTCCCGCTCTTCGGCCAGGCCCGTGACGTACTCCTTCGGCGCCAGCGTCCTCGACAACTCGGGTGTGACCCCGCTCACCGCCGCCAAGGCGACCGCGTACGGAAGCGTCGACGCGATCACGCTCGACAGCCCCGGCGCCGGCTACTCGTTCCCGACGGTCGACATCGACTTCCCCGACGGGCCGGACGGGGTCCAGGCAACCGCCCACGCCGTGTGCGTCGAGACTGACTGCGCTCCTGCCACGGATGGCGCGACGGTCACCATCACGGGAATCGCCGTGGACAACGCGGGATCCGGCTACTCGACGGCTCCGAACGTCGTCATCCGCAACGGCACGCTGGCCGACCCGGTCAATCCTCCCGACGGGTTTCGTGGCCGCCACGGCAACGTCAACCCTCGCGATCAGCTCGATCGTCGTTGATGATCCCGGCGACGGCTACGTCGCGGCACCGGTCGTGACGATCGACGACCCGAGCGCCGATGCCACCGGTGCCGCGGCGACAGCCCAGGTGAACGCCGGCGCTGATCACCGGCCTGACGCTGACCGCGGGAGGCTCCGGCTACATCACGCCGGGCATCAAGAAGTTCGAGGACGCACTGCCCGGCCCTGTGCGACCCGCAGCGCGCGGCCGCCTCGGCCTGACGCCGAACGCCAGGCACCTCCCGCTGGCGCGTCCCGGACGTCAAGGCCATCCCGCTCGACGTGACCGAAGGCACTCCGGAATCGAGGCTGACGAGTACGTCATCGGCCTGGTCCAGTACCGGACGTCGTTCTCGTCCAGCCTGCCGCGACACCCTCGTCCGCGGCTACGTGCAGCTCGAGACCGCCGACAACGCCGACATCAGCCAGCACTTCCCGCTCACGAACGCCAACCTCGACCCGGCGAAGCGCTGACACCCCCGTCCTCGATCAACGGCGCGCAGGCCTACGCCGTGACCCCGCCGCAGTGGCTCGGCCCGACGATCGCCGCGACCAAGGACAAGCCGGTCCGGATCGTGTTCCACAACCTGCTGCCAAAGGGCTCCGCCGGCGACCTGTTCCTGCCGACCGACTCCTCACTCATGGGCTCGGGCATGGGCCCGATGGACATGGCCCACGGGACCGACGACGGGTCGGTGATCGACGACGTGCGCAACCCCGATGTGCTCCGAGTACCCGAAGGACGCCGTGAACTGCTTCAAGGACAACCGAGCCACCCTGCACCTGCACGGCGGCATCACCCCGTGGATCAGCGACGGGACCCCGCACCAGTGGATCACCCCAGCCAATGAGGCCACCCCCTGGCCTCAGGGCGTGAGCGTGGGCAACGTGCCCGACATGGCCGACGGGCTGCGACGGACGCCAGAGGACGGCTGCCAGACCTTCTACTACACCAACCAGCAGAGCGCGCGGCTGATGTTCTACCACGACCACGCGTGGGGGATCACCCGGCTCAACGTGTACGCCGGCGAGGCTGCCGGGTACCTGATCAGCGACGACACGGAGAAGGCGCTCATCAGCTCCGGGACCATCCCGGACCGACCAGCTGCCGCTCGTCGTCCAGGACCGCACCTTCGTCCCGGACGCCGTGCAGCTCGCCCAGCAGGACCCGACCTGGGACACCGAGCGCTGGGGCGGCATGGGCAACTTCTGGTACCACCACGTCTACATGCCGGCCCAGAACCCGGGTGATCCCTCGGGCATGAGCTCCTACGGCCGGTGGATGTACGGGCCGTGGTTCTGGCCGCCGGCCACACCGCCGCACGGCCCGATCGACAACCCGTACTACAACAAGGACCCCGAGGGACCGGATGGGATCCGCGGCAATGGCGACGACTTCACCTCCAACCTCGCCAAGCCCTGCAGCCTCGACGATCCGACCACGTGGCAGTACCAGACCGACCCGTTCTGCGAGCCCAAGCAGATCCCTGGCACGCCGAACATCTCGGTCGGCATGGAGCAGTTCAACGACACGCCGATCGTCAACGGGGTCGCCTACCCGACCGTCACGCTGGAGCCCAAGTCGTACCGGCTGCGCCTGCTGAACGCCGCCAACGACCGGTTCTTCAACTTCCAGTGGTACGTCGGTGACGCGGCTACGGCCAGCACCGACACGAACAAGTTGGGCGATCCGATCGGAGCGACCGAGGTCGCCTTGAAGCCGGACGAGGTGGCCGCGGCCCAGACGGATCCGGTGGTCTTCCCGACGCCGGTCGATGCCGGCGTGAACGCGGCCGGCCCCGACTGGATCCAGATCGGCACCGAGGGCGGCTTCCTGCCGGCCCCGGCAGTGGTGGACGGCCAGCAGCCCACCACCTGGATCACCGACCCGACCCGGTTCGACGTGGGCAACGTCGACCAGCACTCGCTGCTGCTCGCCCCGGCTGAGCGGGCCGACGCGATCGTGGACTTCTCGAAGTTCGCCGGGAAGACGCTGATCTTGTACAACGACGCGCCGGCGGCGTTCCCTGCCCGCGTGCCGTCGTACGACTACTACACCGGCGCTCCGGACCAGTTCCCGAACGCCGCCCCGGGGATCCTGCCCGGATACGGCCCGAACACCCGGACCGTCATGCAGGTCAAGATCGCCGACACGACCCCAGCCGCAGCCTTCAACCTGACCAAGTTGAACGAACGCCTTCACGCCACAAGGCCGACGGCACCGGGGTCTTCGAGGAGGGGCAGCCCCCGATCATCGTCGGCCAGGCCGCGTACAACTCGGCGTACGGCACCAACTTCGCCGCACAGGGTGACTGCAACGCAGCTGGCAGCACCAGCACACGGTGCGACGGGCTGGTCCGGATCAGCGATGGCACGAATGTCACCGGTCCGGGTTCCACGTGGGGCTTCAACACGCTGAAGAGCCCGAACGTGAAGACGGAGATGTCGTTCGAACCAAAGGCCATCCACGACGAGATGAACTCGACGACGTTCGACGAGTTCGGCCGGATGACGGCGAACCTGGGCATCGAGGCAAAGCCTCCGAAAGCGGGTCTGCAGAACGTCACCCTCTACCCGTTCGTCAACCCGCAGACGGAGCTGATCGACGCGACCAACCTCCCGAAGCACGACGTCGCGTACGACGCGAACGGGCTGCCGGTCAGCGACGTGAAGATAACTCCGATGGCCAGCGCGGCGGACGGGACGCAGATCTGGCGGGTCACCCACAACGGCGTGGACACCCACCCGATCCACTTCCACCTGTACGACGTCCAAGTGCTCAACCGAGTCGCGTGGGACAACATCATCACGCCGACCGACCCGAACGAGCTCGGATGGAAGGACACCGTGCGGATGAACCCGCTGCAGGACACGATCGTCGCCCTGCGCCCGATCATCCCCGAGCTGCCGTGGGAGCTGCCGAACGCCGTGCGGCCGCTCAACCCGATGATGCCGCTGAACGACACGACGATGTTCAACAACATCGACCCGCAGGGCAACCCCACGGCCCCGATCACCAACAAGCTGGTCAACTTCGGGTGGGAGTACGTCTTCCACTGCCACATCCTGTCCCACGAGGAGATGGACATGATGCGACCAGTGTCGGTGGCGATGCCGCCGGTCAAGCCGGACGGGCTGGCCTGCGACGGACGACCGGCGCAACGGCGGAACACCCGCCTCACGTTGACCTGGAACGACAACTCGATCGCCGAGACGGGGTACCAGGTGCAGCGGCGGTCGGGTACCGGACCGTGGGCGAACATCGGGGCGGTGCTGCCGTCACCTCTCGACGTGGCCAACACCACCGGCACGTCGAGGAGCTTCACGGACACGACATTCCGCTGGAACTCGACGGTGTACTCCTACCGGGTTGTCGCACTGAACACGGTCGGCTACGGCGCGGAGTTCCCGAGCATGACGGTCAGCTCCACGTCGGATGCGATCACCGCCGTCCGGGTCCCGGTGAACCTGACGGCGACGGTGCAGGCCGGGCCGCAGGTGGGGCTGACCTGGACCGACACCGCGCTCAACGAGAACGGGTTCACGGTGCAGCGCTCCGACGGACGGTGGCGCCACGTTCACGACGATCGCGACCCCCCCGGCGCGGACCAACGTCGGTGGGGTCACCTACGCCGACACGGACGTGACGCCGGGGACGACCTACACCTACCGTGTCGCGGCCAGCTCCGTGGCCGGCCCGTCGGCCTGGTCGAACGCTGGCCACCGTGACGGTCGACGTGCCGCCGGCCCCGAGCGACGTCTGACGGCCACCGACGGTGCGAACCAGGGCAACCGGCGATCGCGTGGTCCTCACCTGGACGGACAGCGCCAACAACGAGAGCGGGCTTCACGCATCCAGCGGAGCGACGCGACGCCGACGTTCACGACGGCGGCCTCGACCGCGCAGAACGTCGGGGCCAACGCCACGACCGGTCACGCAGGCACCGACCTCCCAGGCGAACACCGACTACTACTACCGGATCCGGGCGAACAACGTACTCGGCTCCTCGGGCTGGGTCAACGCGACGCCCTTCCCGATACGCTCCGACCCGTAGGAGGGGCACCGTCGACCGGCTGCTCGGGCCTGAGGGCCCGGGCGGCCGGTCGACGTCTGCCGCGGCGGCACCCGCCCGCGCTCGCTGGTGCCGCCTCAAGTCGACAGGGCTCCGCGCCGGCGGCCGGCCTCAGATCCGGATCACCACAGCCGCCCTCGTGGAGGTCGCCACGTCGAGGCCGACAACCGCCGCAGTCCCTGGCTGCGACATACTCGACCCAGGAGGTCGACATCCATGCGGATCGCAGTCACCGGAGGAAGCGGCAAGGGCGGGGCGTGGGTCGTGCGGGACCTGCTCGACCACGGGCACGACGTCCTGAACGTGGACATCCGGCCCGGTGGCCCAGACTCCGGGGAGTCCCTCGTGGCCGACCTCACGGACCTCGGGCAGGCCCTGGACGCGCTCGCCGGCGTCGACGCGGTCGTGCACTTCGCGGCGATCCCGGCCCCCGGGCTGCGCCCGGAGGGCGAGACGTTCCGGATCAACGCCCTGTCCACGTACAACGTCTTCCACGCGGCCGTCACCCACAGGCTGCGCCGCGTGGTCTGGGCGTCGAGCGAGACGGTCCTCGGGCTGCCGTTCGACGTGCCGCCGGTCTTCGCGCCGATCGACGAGACGATCGAGCCGCGCCCGGAGTCCAGCTACGCACTGTCGAAGCTGACCGGCGAGACGATGGCCGCGCAGTTCGCGCGACGGTCCGGGATCGGCTTCGTGGCCCTGCGCATCTCGAACATCATGGAACCCGATGACTACGCCGGGTTCCCGGCCTTCTGGGATGACGCCCAGCTGCGCAGGTGGAACCTCTGGGGCTACGTGGACGCGCGCGACGTGGCACAGGCCGCCCGGCTGGCGCTCGAGGTGCCGCTCGAGGGCGCCGAGACGTGCATCGTCGCCGCCGCCGACACGGTGATGACCCGTCCGAGCGCGGACCTGATGGCCGAGGTGTTCCCGACCGTCCCGCTGCGCCGGCCGGTCGCAGGGCACGAGACCCTGCTGGCGATCGACCACGCCCGCCGCGTCCTGGGCTACAGCCCGAACCACACCTGGCGCGACCACCTGCAGCCGTGACGTAGAAGCTGCTGATCGTGATCTTGGGCGTGATCCGGCCATATCTGGCCGATCTGCGCCCGACGTTGGCCGGCTCGCGCCGATCCGCGCCTCAGCCGCGGGCCACCTCGGGCGTGATCGCCCACGCCACCGCGAAGCGCGGCCCGGCCGGGACCAGCTTGACCAACCCCGCGTTGCGCACAGCCACCACGTGGGCGCCTGGGTCGCCGGTGACCAGCAGCGCGGCGAGCCTGTCGAGGAAGGGCAGGTGGCCGACGATCGCCAGCGATCCGACCGCCGCCGGGTCGATCAGGGCCGCCATGGCTGCCTCCACGTCCGCACCGGGCGAGAGCCCGTCGACGTGGCCCACGTCGGAGCACCCCAGCGCCCTGGCCAGGATCAGCGCGGACTCCACCGCCCGCAGCTTCCCGCTGTGCACGATCCGATCGACCCGAACGCCGCAGGCGGCAGCGTGCCGGCTGACCACCTCGACGGATCGCTGGCCCACCTCCGACAGGGACCGCGAGGGGTCCAGCTCGGCCGGAAGCGCCTCGCCGTGCTGCATCAGGTAGATGTCCACCGCCGGATCCCTACCCCAGCGTCGCGGTCAGGTAGTTGAACAGCACGTCGCCGGAGCGCTCGCTGAACGCGTGCAGCTCCTCCGGCGACTGGGTCACCTGGTCGCCCTCGATCCGGTTGACGATCGTGGTGCAGATCATCGCGAACCTCGGGAAGCCCCAGTGGTTGAGGTAGCCGGCGAGCATGGCCCCCTCCATCTCGATGTTGCGCACCCCCTCGGCCTCGAGCGTCTGCAGCCAGGCCATCTTCGACTCGGTGGTCTCCAGCCGGATGGCGCCGTCGAGGCGCAGCTGCTCGAGGAAGAACTCGTTGCCGGCAACTGTCCTGCCGAGTTCGATGGGGATCCCCGAACCAGCGGAGGCTGCGACGATCGCGTGGGCGACATCCGCCGGGAAGGCGCCATCGAACCAGTACTCGCCCGAGACCGCCCTTGAGCAGCCGATACGGCTTGAGGTCGGCCATCACGCCGTCCGTGGTGACCACGACCGTCCCGCCCGGAAGTCCCACGCCGCCGCTGGTCCCGACACGCGCCCAGAACACCGCGGACATCGCCTCGTGGTCCCCGCGCTTGAGGAAGAACAGCATCCGCATGAGCTCCTGCACCGCGATGGACGCGCTCGGCATCCCCATCCCGTGCGAGGCGAACAGCACACCGGCGCAGTAGCGCGTGACGAAGCGCTCCTCCTTGGGCAGCGCCACCACCGGAGCATCGGCGTGCAGGGCGCTCCAGCGCTGGGCGAACTCCTTGATGCGGTCGCCGGATCCGGCCAGGATGATCGCCCGGACGTCGCGGAACTCCTCGAGGACGGGGTCGTCGCTGGCGACCCCGAAGTGGTAGTAGACATCGACGTGCTCGCCGGCAAGGACGCCGTCGAGGAAGGCGTGGTTGATGTTCTCGTCGCGCATGGGGCCTCCGCAGGGGATGGGCGGCGTGGGCCGCGCCTCGACGCTACCGCTGCGCGGCCCCGCCATGCACTGCGATCCAGTGCGTTCCGGCCTCCGTCGAGCGGACGCGGTGCTTCGTGCCCGCAGGGATCAGCACCCAGTCGCCGGCCGCGAGGCCCTGCTCGTCACCCGCGATGTCGAGCGTCGCCGCGCCGCGGACGACAAGGACCCACTCGTCCCACTCCTGCACCTGCTCACCCGGGTCGGGGGTGTCCGAGCTGACGATGTGCTCGATCCGCGCATCGCCGAGGGAGGCCAGCGGATGGAAGTCCTCCCCGGCGACGGGGACGGCATCCGCCAGGCGCCCCCGTCGCACATCGGCGGGGCTGTCGAGAGGCTGCTCACCCTGGGCAGGCACTGGTTCCATGGCACCTCCCCACGACCGAGATCCGTTGCGCCGACTGTATCGAGTCGGAGGTGAGCCGCGCCCTGCTCCGGTGCGCCACACTGGGCTCATGGACGCCTCTGGATGGAACGAGCGCTACGCCGCCAGCACCGTGTGGTCCGGCGAGCCGAACACGGCCCTGGTCGCCACGGTGAGCGGACTCGTCGACCCAGCGGCAGGTCCCGCAGGCGACGCCACTCCCTGCGCCCTGGACCTCGGCTGCGGCGAGGGCGCCGACGCCCGCTGGCTGGCCAGCCAGGGGTGGGCCGTCACAGGCGTGGACTGGTCGGACGTGGCCCTCGACCGGGCCCGGTCCGCGATGGCTGAGGCGGGCCTCGACGCCGCCTTCGTCCAGGGCGACGCGACCGACCCGGCGTTCCTGGCCGGGCTCTCCCCGACGGGCACGTTCGACCTGATCACCCTCGCGTTCATCCACCCCGAGCCCGAGGACCGGGACAGCGCCTACGCGCACCTGCCCGCCCTGGTGGCGCCCGGCGGGCACCTCCTGGTGATCGCCCACGACCCCGAGCACGGGGAGCGCGGCCTCGGCGGCCCCCCACCGGCCCGGCTGCTGTCACCGGGGGACATCCTGGGCGCCCTGCACCTGCCTCCCGGGTTCGAGGTGCTCGTCAGCGACGTCCAGGCGCGGGAGTCCGACGGCGAGGTCACGGCGCTGGACTCGGTGGTCCTGGTCCGCCGCACCGCCTGACCGGCGGCCTCGCGCGCGTCGTCCGGCCTCGCGCGCGTCGTCCGGCCTCGCGCACCCCCAGCCGACTCACGACCCCGGTCCCGCGACATCCCACACCAGCGGGACGAAGACCACGTCGAGCAGCTTCCGGCGCGCCACGCCGTCGGCCACACGCTCGAGGAGCACCAGCTCCTGCCCGCCGAACCACGCGGAGGGCTCCCCCAGCGGGATCACCAGGCGCCCGCCACGGCGCCCCTCACCGGGCTCGCGCAGCTGGGCGAGCAGCGCCGGGGGCACGGTGCGGGTTGCCGCCGCGACGACGATGGCGTCGAAGGGGGCCTCGCCGGGCAGGCCCGCGGACCCGTCACCGCATGTCACCTCCACGGCGTACCCCAGGTCCGCGAGCGTCGACCGCGCCCGGTCCGCGAGGACAGCCAGCCGCTCGATCGAGTGCACCCGGGCACCACACGCAGCCAGCACCGCCGCCTGGTAGCCACTGCCGGTGCCGACATCGAGGACGTGGTCACCCGGGCCCACGGCGGCGGCCTCGGTCATCAGCGCGACCACTGTCGGCTGCGAGATCGTCTGGCCGTGGCCGATCGCCATCGCGTGGTCCTCCCACGCCCGGAAGCTCAGGCCCGCAGGGACGAACCGGTCACGCGGCACGGACATCATGACGTCGACCACCCGCCTGCTGATCCCCTCCCGCAGGAGGTGATCGCGCAGGTCGCCGGCGTCCATGGCCGCCTCAGATCCAGCCGAGCTCGCTGAACTCCGGGAACACCGAGCCGTCAGCGGCGAACCAGTACACGCCCCACCCGATGAGCAGCACCAGCCCGGCTCCGCCGACCACGAGCAGCAGCCGGGACACCGTGGCCGGCCGCCACATCAGGCCCGCGATCAGCCCGGCGGCGAGGAAGATGAGCCCCAGCCAGGGCGTGGCCCCCTCGATGTAGGTGTTCACCAGCGTGACCGCGACGAGCACGGCGACGACCATGTCGGGCGCTCCCACCGCCAGCTCCTGGTCCCGCAGCGCCCACGCCACGGCCGCCATCACGAGGAACAGCCCGGTGTACCAGATCCAGTGGCTGACCACCTCGTCCCACAGGTGCACGATCGAGGCCCCGGCCACGACCTGGTCGGCCACGTTGCTGATCGAGTTCGCGGCCAGGTGCAGCCCGTGGCCGAGGGTGAAGGTGATCCCCCCGACGCCGAGCAGCACCCACTGGCCGCGCGTCGCCCACGCGCGCAGCAGCACCATCGCCGCGCACCCGAGGATCGCGTACGGCGTGAGCAGGTCGACCCAGTCGGCGACACGGGTCTCGCCGACCGAACCGAGGGGCTTGAAGACGGTGCCGGCCTGCATCCCGATGATGACGGCGAGGGCGAACCAACCGAGCCAACGACGCATGGGGTGACTCCTATCGGCGCGTGTCAGACGAGCTTCGGGAACGAGACGAGGAAGGCGGTCGCGCTGACCAGGAGCACGATGGCCATCCCGAGGAAGACGTGTTGGACCGAGCGCCGCCGGGCCCGGGCGGTCAGGGATCCGAAGAACAGCACGGCGGCGAACAGCACCGTCAGGATCGTGTAGTTGTCGGAGCGCTGGTTGAAGGCCAGGGCATCGGCGAACTTCCCGTCCGCGCGCGCATCGGCAGCCAGGGCCTGCGCCTCGGCCGGGATCCTGTACTCGGGCATCGCGAACGGCGTCCGCGGGACGTCCGGATTGGCCTGCGGATCAGCGGCCTTCCACGCCTGGAAGGCGGTGGCCAGCGGCTCGGGGAAGACGCTCTCGAGGTACTGCGTCTCCCGGTCATCGCCGTCGGCGAACGCCCGGACCCACTGCGTGAACAGCCCGACCTGGATCGAGGCCACCCGGTTGGCGTCCCCATCGAGCCGGGAGGCCTCGATCCGCGCCGTTGACGCCTGGCTGAAGGAGATCGACATCATCCCGCTCCACTTGCTGGCCTGGAAGGCCGACCATGCCGCGAGGATCGTGGTGACCGACAGGACGATGACCACGGTCCAGTCCCGCCACCCTGCCGGGGTCTCGTCCACGCTCGGCCCGCTCACGCCGGGCACAGTATCCCGACCGGAGGCCCGCGGGCCTCACGACCGGCCGGCTCGCACGAAGACGTCACGCCTGCGGCGAGGGACGGTCAGGAGCGACGGACCTTGCCGCTTCCGGCGTCGCGGCGGACGGCGTCGATCTGGTCGGCGGTCCCGATCACGATCACCACGTCCCCGGGCTTCATGACGGCCTCCGGCGACGGGTTGGTGCGGAACACCCCGCCCTGGCTCTGGCGCAGCGCGAGCAGGAGCGCCCCGTCACCCTCGTGCAACCGGGTCTGGCGCACTGAGGACCCCGCCAGGGACGACCCCTCGTGCACCACCACCTGCTCGAGGCGGAACTCGACCTCCTCGTCGTGCATGGCGACGTCGAGGAAGTCGGTGACGTGGGGCTGCAGCGCGAACGCGGCGATGCGGTTGCCCCCGATCCGCTGCGGGTTCACCACACGGTCCGCCCCGGCGCGGAGCAGCTTCTGCTCGGTGTCGTCGACCCGGCTGCGGGCGATGATCACCAGCGCGGGGTTCAACGCCCGTGCCGTCAGGGTGACGAAGAGGCTGGAGGCGTCGGTGTCCAGGGTCGCCACGAGCACCTTCGCGTGCTCGATGCCGACCCTGCGCAGGAAGTCGTCGCGGGTGGCGTCGCCGTCCAGGTGCAGGTACGGGCAGTCCTCCAGGCGCTCCGCGTCGGAATCGACCACGACGATGGTCCCGCCGGACTTGGCCAGCTGGTGGGCCGCCGCGCGACCCACCCGGCCCCATCCGCAGACGATCGTGTGCCCGCGCAACTGCTGGATCTGCTTCTCCATGCGTCTCCGCCCCCACTCGTTGCCTGCCCAGCCCTCGATCAGCACACCGAGCAGGATGCTCAGCGTGTACAGCACGACGCCGACTCCGACCAGGACGAAGAGGATCGTGAACACCTTCTCGGCCGTCCCGAAGGGCTGGACCTCCCGGAAGCCGATCGTGGTCACGGTCGTGACGGTCTGGTAGAGCGCATCCAACGGGGAGAACCCCAGCAGGAGGTACCCGATGGCCCCGACCAGGATCACGACGGTGAGTGCCAGCAGGCTGCGGCGCAGCTGACGCGCGACGGCATCGCGATCCGTGGTGGCCACACGGCCATTCTGGTGGCGTCGACTCCCGCCAGGCGCCCCGACGGCCCGGGTTCTGCGGATCAGCTCAGGACCGCGCCCTCCGCGGCTCCCAGTGGAAGAAGCGCCACGCCACCAGCAGCCCGATCCCGGTCCAGATCACGAGGACGGCCAGATGACCCCAGAAGGTGCCGTCCAGGGCACCCCCGCTGGTCGCCGTGACCGCGGCCGCGACCGCATGCCGCAGCGGGAACGTCCATCCGATCGCGCTGAGCGTCGTCGGCATCTCCTCGATCGAGATGAAGATGTCGGAGAAGAAGGACAGTGGCAGCAGGATCGACAGCGCCAGCGCGATCACGGCCTGCGGGCTGTCCACCAGCGAGACCAGGGCCAGGCCGCACGCGGCGAAGCACAGGATGGCCAGGACGAACGTCAGCAGCGTCGCCGCCCACGTCGACGGCGGCAGCGACACGGTCAGGAAGGCCACGGCGACGACGAAGACCAGCACGAGGGTCGCCAGCCCCAGCACCAGCGCGGCCAGGACCCGGCCGACCAGGTAGAGCAGCGGGGGCAGGGGCGTCCCGCGCATCCGCTTCAGGACGCCCAGCGCCCGCTGGTCGGCGATCGATCCCGGGAGGTTCACGAACGCCATGGTGCCCACCCCGTAGACCGCGAACGCCGCGGCGAGGTACTGCGGCAGGGGCAGTCCGCCCCACTGGACCTCCGAGCCGTAGATGAGGGAGAACGCCGTCACCAGCAGGACCGGGAAGATGATGGCGAAGAACATCGACATCGGGTCGCGCAGCACCTGTTGCATGGCGTACCGGGTCTGGCTCCGCGTCAGCGCTGCCACCCGGGCGCGACCCGCGGGTCCTGCCCCGAGCACAGTATCGGTGCGCACGCGGGCAGCATCCACGGAGCCGACTGGGATCGGTGCACGATCGAGGTCCGCCCAGTCCACGCTGTCGGCCCCGTCGGGAAGGTCCGCCCCGTCGGCCGCATCCGGCGCCCCGGGACCCCGCCCCCTGCGCCCCGAGCGCACCCGCGTGGATCCCGGCTCCCACCCGAACCACCGCCATGCCAGCAGGCCCCCCACGACGCCCCATGCCGCCATCACGGCGAGGTCGCCCCAGCTCGGCGTGGTGGCGTCCACGTAGGGGTTGAACCCCGCGGCGGCCGGGTCCACGAAGTGCTTGAGCGGGAAGAAGTTCGCGATCCGGTCCATCCACTCCGGCAGCTCGGCGAAGCCGAAGATCCCGGAGATGAACGACAGCAGGATCAGGGAGGCGTTGCTGAACCCCTGGGCGGCGTTCGGCGTCGGGGCGATGGCGGCGACCGCCAGGCCGAGCGCGGAGAAGCAGGCCATCCCGACCGCGAACGTCAGGACCAGGGCCGGCATGTTCGCCCAGATGATCTGCACGCCGTAGAACACGACGCCCACGCCGACCATCACGGCGGTCGCGATCATCGAGACCCACATCGCCGACCCGATCCGCCCGGCGATGTGCAGGGCGGGCGGCAGGGGCGTGCCGCGCAGCCGCTTGAGCACCCCCGACCCGCGCGCGTAGGACAGGGCCAGCGCGAGCGAGACGTAGCACGCCATGCAGACCCCGAACACCGCGAACACCGGGGTGGTGAACTGGGCCAGGCGCAGGCCGGTGTCCTCGTCGATGACCTCGTTGCCGTACAGGGCGCACAGGATGACCAGGAAGCTCAACGGGAACACCAGGGTGAAGAACGCTGCGACCGGCGTGCGCCAGAACCCGCGGTTGGCGTAGCGGACCTGGCCGAGCAGCATCGGCACCCACGCGACGGCGGCGGACTCAGGCACGGCTCTCCCCGCTCTCCCCGCTCTTCCCGCTCTCCCCCTGGGTGAGGTCCAGGTACACGTCCTCCAGCGTGGGCCGGGCCATCGTCAGCCCCTCGAGTCCGATCCCCCGGGCCAGCGCCCACTCGGTCAGCGCGTTGACGTCGCGCGTGGGGTCCGCCGAGCCGATGTCGACCTGCTGGCCGTTGGTGCGCGCTGCGCCGACGCCGATCGGGGGGAGGTCACCGGGCGCGACGCCGTCGGGCAGCACGAACGTGATGACCGCCTCGGCACCCTCCGTGCGCACCAGGTTCGCCGGCGTGTCCAGGGCCACGAGGCGCCCGGACTGGATGACGGCCACGCGATCGGCCAGGCGCTCGGCCTCCTCCATGTAGTGCGTGGTGAGCACGACGGTCGTGCCGAGCTCGCGCAACGAGGCGACGAGGTCCCAGGCCCGACGCCGGGCGGACGGGTCGAACCCGGTCGTGGGCTCGTCGAGGAAGAGCAGCTCGGGGACACCGACCAGCCCCAGGGCGAGGTCGAGGCGGCGACGCTGCCCGCCGGACAGGGTCTTGGTGCGGGCCGTCGCCTTGTCGGCGAGGCCCACCCGCTCGATGACCTCGTCGACATCGCGGCGCCGCGAGTACAGGCCCGCGTAGAGCGTCACGAGCTCGCGGACGGTGAACTCCTCGTCGAAGCCCGCCTCCTGCAGGACGATCCCGATCCGCTCGCGGTAGGCACGTCCCCCGGTCTCCGGGTCGAATCCCAGGACGCTGACCGAGCCCCCGGTGCGCCGGCGATGACCCTCGAGGATCTCCACGGTGGTCGTCTTGCCGGCCCCGTTCGGCCCGAGCAGGGCGAACACCTCCCCCTGCTCGATCGTGAAGCTCAGGTCATCGACGGCGCGCGTCTCGCCGTAGTCCTTGCACAGGCCCTCGACGACGACCACAGGTCCGGAGGCGATCTCGGTGCTCATGGTCCCGGCTTACGCCCCGACGGGCCCGGAGGGTAGGGCCGAAGGACTCGCGGTGGTGGAGGCCAACCCCGGCACCGCCGAGGTTTCCGAGGACCCCGCCGGGGGTATGGGCCACACATCATGAGGACCATCGGGAACATCATCTGGTTGATCATCGCCGGCTGGGCGATCGCCCTGGCCTTCGCCGTCGCGGGCGTGATCATGGTCATCTTCATCATCACGATCCCCTGGGGCATCGCGTCCTTCCGGCTGGCCAACTACGCGCTCTGGCCCTTCGGCCGGACCACCGTGGCGAACCCGGACGCCGGGGTCGCAAGCCTCCTGGGCAACGTCCTGTGGATGATCTTCGCCGGGATCTGGATCGCCCTGGCCCTCATCACCTACGGCATCGGGCTGTGCCTGACCATCATCGGAATCCCGTGGGGCATCGCCGCCTTCAAGATGGTCCCGCTCGCGCTGACCCCGCTGGGCCAGACCATCGTGCGCACCTCGGACCTGGGCGCGCCGCCGGCAGGCACGTACGCGCAGCCGGTCAGCTGACCGCACCGCACCCTCGCCCCGCCGCGAACCCCGAACGCCCCGGACGATCACCCCGGGGCGTTCGGCCTGTGCGGGCCTCGTCGCGTGCACAGCGGGGAGTCCACACGCGCCCGGTCCTGAGCCGCGCTACGTTGGCTCCATGGCTGAACGTGAGTACGACGTCGTCCTCTACGGCGCGACGGGCTTCACCGGGCACCTCGTCGCCGAACGGCTCCTGGAGCGCGCCCCGCAGGGAACGCGCATCGCGCTGGCCGGTCGCTCGCTGGCGAAGCTGGGGGCCGTCCGCGACGCCCTGGGCCCCGATGCCGCGCACTGGTCGCTGATGCTGGCCGACTCGACGAACAAGTCGACGATGACCACGCTGGCCCGCTCGACGGTCGCGGTCGCCTCGACCGCCGGACCGTTCGCGAAGTACGGCCTGCCCCTGGTCGAGGCGTGCGCGAAGGCCGGCACGCACTACGCCGACATCAACGGCGAGGTGCTGTTCATGCGCTCGGCGATCGACGACTACCACGAGATGGCACAGGCCTCGGGAGCGCGGATCGTGCTCGCCTGCGGATTCGACTCGCTGCCCTCGGACCTCGGCGTCCTCGTCCTGCACGAGGCCGCTGGTGAGCTCGGTGCGACGACGCTCGTGGTGACGGACATGCGCGGCGGGCGCGTCCGGCGGGACCCTGGCGACGATGCGGCTCGTGGCCGAGGAGGTCAAGGCCGACCCCGCCGCGCGGGCGGTCGTCGTGGACCCCTACGCCCTGAGCCCCGACCGGGACGCCGAGCCCGACCGCGTCGACCCGGACTACGCCGACGACGAGTCGGACCTCACGAGTGCGGTCCACGACCCCGAGCTGGGCTGGCTGGGCCCGTTCGTGATGGCCCAGATGAACACCCGGGTCGTCCGCCGCTCCAACGCCCTGCTGGGCTACGCGTACTCACCGGCCTTCCGTTACCGCGAGGCCATCGGCTTCGGCGAGGGCGTCGCCGCGCGCGCGAAGGCCACGGGCCTGGGCGCCGGGATGGGTGCGCTCGGCGCCGCAATGGGCTTCGGACCGACGCGGTCGGGCATCGGGATGGTCCTGCCCAAGCCGGGCGAGGGCCCGAGCCCGGAGGATCGCGCCGCCGGGCACTTCACGATGGAGATCCACGGACAGGGCCTCGACGGCGAGCACTACGTGGCCACGGTCGCGGCCGAGGGCGATCCCGGTTACGCGGCGACGTCGCTCATGCTGGCCGAGGCAGTGCTGTTCCTCGCCTCGGGCAGCCCGGACCTGCCCGACCGGTACGGCGTGCTCACTCCGGCGACGGGACTGGGCATGCCGATGGTCGAGCGGCTGCGCGCGGCGGGGATGACGTTCGAGGCCGGGCTCGCCCCCGAGCCGGATTCGGATGACCCTGACGACGCCGACGCTGCGGGGCCGGAGTCCGAGGAAGCCCCGGAGGCAGGCCCAGCTCAGGGGTCCACCGGACCCTGAACGACCCCGACCCAGCCGGCCGACCTGCAGGATCCGGCCATCCCGTGGCTCAGATCGGACACAGGTGTCCGGAACCTGCCACTCCACACCCGCCCGGGGTTCCGACCGGCTACAGCGCGGCCGTCACCGGACCGGCCATCAGCCGCGGCAGCCACGGCTGGGCCGCCTCGACCTGGCCAGCCAGGGAGAACATCTGCTCCTCGGCCCCGAACGCCCCGGCGATCTGCACGCCGACCGGCAGTCCCTCGGGCGTCCAGTGCAGCGGCAGGCTCATCGCCGGCTGGCCGGTCATGTTCCACACCTGGGTGTTGGCGGCCTTCTCCAGGGAGTTCTCCGCGAGCTGGGCCAGCACGGTCCGCAGCACCGGGCCGACGTTGATCGGCAGGGTGCGCAGGACGCGCAGGCCCACCTTCTCCACCGACGACGTGTCGAGCTCGCCGACACGCACCGGCGGGTAGGGCATGGTCGCGGACAGGTGCATGTCGATCTGGTCCTCGAACAAGGAGCCCAGTCGCCGAGTGGTCTGCGCCACCAGGTGCAGCGTGTGCTCCAGGTCGCGCGCCGAGATCACGTCGCTGACCTGGCGCAGGAACCACGTGGGCGCCTCGAAGTCATCCGGGTTCGGCCTGCGGCCGGTCATCTCCTCCGTGTCGGCGACCATCCGACCGATGCAGGCGGCGACGATCGTGAGGTAGGCGTGCGCCAGGCCCGATCGATCGATCGGGAGCTCGACGGGAACCACCTCGTGGCCCAGGTCGGCCAGCAGCTGCGCGGTGGCCTCGACGGCCGCGTCGCACTCGGGGTCGGTGCTCCGGCCCAGCATGGACTGGGTCGAGAACCCGATGCGCAGCCGACCCGGCTCGCGCCCGACGGCGGCCAGGAAGGCGCCGTTCGGAGGAGCGGCGTACGGCGATCCGGTGTCCGCGCCCTGGGTCGCGTCGAGGAACGCCGCACTGTCGCGAACCGTCCTGCTCACGACATGGCGCGACACCAGCCCGTGCCATGCCTCACCCTCGGAGGGGCCGAGCGGGGTCCGCCCGCGTGAGGGCTTGAGGCCGAACAGCCCGCAGGCCGAGGCGGGGATCCGGATGCTCCCGCCACCATCGCCCGCATGGGCGACGGGGACGATCCCAGCCGCCACAGCCGCCGCCGATCCGCCACTCGAACCGCCCGGGGTGTGGTCGGGGTTCCACGGATTGCGCGCCGGACCCCGGAACTCGGGCTCGGTCACGCCGAAGATCCCGAACTCGGGGCAGTTGGTCTTGCCCAGGAACACGACACCGGCCTGGCGGTAGCGCGCGAAGAGCTCGGAGTCATGGTTGGGCACATAGTCGTGCAACGCCCGGCTCGAGAAGGTGCACGGCTCGTCCGCCAGATGGCCGTCCATGTCCTTGACCAGGAATGGCACGCCGCGGAACGGGCCGTCGGGCAGGTCCCCGGCCGCGACCTCGCGAGCGGTGCCGTCCATGCGGTGCACGACGGCGTTGAGCGTGGGGTTGACCTCATCGGTCCGGGCGATGGCCGCCTCGACCAGCTCGGAGGGCGTCACCTCCCCTGAGCGGACCAGCTCGGCGAGATCAAGGGCATCGTGAGCGGCGTACTCGTCATGGCGCATGCGTTCATCCTCGCCCCGACCGCCGGGCCGAGGCGTGGTGAGCGCGCGCTCCAACCCGCGGACATCGCCTCGCTCCTCACCGTCCTCGCGCGGCGACGCCTCGGGGATGAACCTCGCACCCGAAGCGGTGGAAAGACACCTGGTCCACGCGGACTCGACCCAACCTCGCGCCCGAAGCGGTGGGAAGACGGGCCGAGCACGCCCCGGGAACCACCGGAACGGGCGCGAGGATGGTCGCGGGCGGGTGCGGGCGGCTGTGGGCAGGGCCGGAAGAACCGGAACGGGTGCGAGGTTCGGCACACACAGCCCTCCCGCCCCTGGCCGACCGCGGGGACCAATCCCCTACACGACCGTTCGGGCCACGATCGCCTCGAGGATCTCGGATTCGCTCTCGGTCCGCAGCCCGCGGAGGGCGGCATCACGCGCCGCCGACTGCCGGCCCGCGGCCTCATGGCGCACCGCCAGCGCGTGAGCGACATCGCTGATCAGGCTGATCATCTCGTTGATGTGGAGGTCGGCCCACGGCAGCTCGCGACTGGCGACCGCACCGAACGGTCGGCCCCGGACGAGGCCCAGCGCCTGCGTGAGGTGCTCGGTGTCCTCCGGATCAGCAAGGCCGATCTCGGCCAGTCGCTGGAAGTCGGCCCAGTCGGAGGTGACCTCGTCGCGCAGGCGCAACCGGCCAGCGGACTCCGCGAAGGTCATCAGGTAGGGATCCCCGGAGTCCGTCCGGCCCAGCCAGGTCCGGGCGCGCGAGATCATCTGCCGGCAGGTCTGCGGGTTCGACCGCCGCCCGGGCCACAGGGCGCCCTGCAGCTCACTTGGCCGCGAGCCGGGGTTCAGGAGCACGAACGCGGCAGTCTCAGCCAGCCGACCGATCCGAGTGGATTCGCACTTCCCATGGGCGTTCTCGACGAGGACCTCACCGAGCAGGAGCACTCGCGGCGCCCCGGCGAGCGACGGGTCGGAGGCGAGTCGAACGCCGGGCGCGGTTCCCGGCAGGTGCGGCTGAGCCTCGGACGGGCGAAGGTCCCGCGCGGGGGTGGGATCGTGGGGACCGGCGGAGCTCTCGCGCAGGTCGATCACCTCCGCGGGGGACGCCGCCGAGTCCCAGAGGCTGGCCTGGACCGTCTCGGACCCCACCACCGCCCCGGTCGCGGAGCGACCGTCCTCGCTCCCTCCTCCGGGCGGCGCCGGGAGCGACGATCCTGTCCCGGGCAGGTCGGTGGTGCGCAGTGCCTCAACCACGTCCTCGGTCGCCGCCCGACTCAGTCGCTGCGGGGCGAGGTGCTCACGCTCGGGAAGCAGCACGCACATCCCCGACTCCTGGACGACCAGGGTTGCCCCCGCACCAACGACCGGGGCCGCGGTGATCAGCGCGCATCCGGATCGGGGCGGGACCGAGACGCCGAGCGCCCGGTCGCTGAGGACGATCAGCAGCGGGTCGCGCGCCTCGGGGTCGTCGGTCTCCTCACCCCTGGCCCGCACGTCACCCGTCTGCGGGTCGGCTGCCGCAGGACCGGTCGAAACGGTTCGGTCCAGGACCGCTCTGAGCGCCGCCGCAGCGCGGACCGGGTCCGTCTCGACCGCGATGTCGCCGGCCTCGACGGCCTCGGCGATGGCCGGGTCGGTGAGGCAGAGCGTGCGCTCAGTCAGGGCCCGAGCCGGACCGAACGCCAGATCGGCCGCGAGGCCTCGGATCACGTCTCCGGTGGCCTCGTCCGGGCCGGTGACGGCCAGGGTCCCGACCGATTCGAGATTGAGCAGGACCGTCTCGGGTCCGGCGAAGCCCACGGTCACGAGGCCCGGGAGTGCCCGCTGCCCGGTGGGCGGCTCGGCGGGCAGCAGGTCGTGTGACAGCACCCAGCGCGTGTCGTCACGGGCGACGAACGGGGCGATCGCGGGGCCCGCAGGACCCGCGAGGTCGAGGCACACGGACTGCTCACCGACGCGCACGAGACGCACGTCGGGCACCGGGAGACCCGCAGATCGTGCCTCCTCGGCGAGTTGGACCAGCGCCCGATCGAGCAGGTCCCGCCCCGGCTCATGGCGGGCGACCCGCGCGGCCTGCTCCACCTCCTGGGCGCCCTTCCCGGGCAGCGGCATCCGCTCCCCGGGTCGACGATGACGCTGGAACTGACTCCGACGCCGGACGAGCTCGGCGCCCACGCCGGCCAGGAGCAGCGCGGCGACGGCGCCCCCGGCAGGCAGCGAGAGGGAAGCACCGCCGTACGAGGCGGGGTCCGCGACAGCCCGGCTCGAATCGGGCACAGGGGCGGCCCGGTCGAGGGTCGGCAGGCCCGCATCGGAGCCGGCCGTGGGAGGAGGTGACGGGTCCTCCGGAGTCGCCGACGTCGAGGACGACGACGCAGCCCTGTCGATCGGAGCCATCCCGGCCGGTCCCGGTCCCTCGGCCGTACCACCCACGGGGGTCTCCACCGGCTCATCCGCCGGCTCATCCACCGGCACGTTGGCCGGGACCTCCGCAGTCCCCTCGGGAGCGTCCTCGGCGACCGACCCCGGCTCCTGCACTGTGGCCCCCGGGACCTCGAGGATCCACCCCGGAAGGATCAGGTCCGGATCAGCCAGGCGGCGACCATCGGGCTGCAGGTCGCCCTGGTTGGCCTCGACGATCTCGTGGTAGCGGGTCGGATCACCCATCTCCTTCTCCGCGATGTCCCACAGCGTGTCGCCGCGGACCACGCGGTGCCGCGCAGGGCGCTCGGAAGTCACCACGGCGTCAGCCGGAAGGACGAGCGTCCACCCGGGATAGAGGCGGCCATCATCGCCGAGGGATCGGCCGTCGGGCTGCGCGAGGCCGCGGTTCAGCTCGACGATCTCGACGTAGCGCTCGCCGCTGCCCAGGTGCTGCTCGGCCAGCATCCAGAGGGTGTCGTGACGTTCGGTCGTCACGATGGGGGTGGCCGCCGGGCTGGGCGACGGGGCGGGTGCCTGTCGATCTGCCTGGGCGTCCTGAACCTGCCCCTCGAGGTCCTCGGCGCCGATCTGATCGGAGCCGAGGGAGGCGGCCGCGACCACGGCCGCGAGCCCACCCGGCGCTGGCTGCGTCGACGTCCGGGCCCCCGACGCACGCCCGACGGGGCCACCCGACATCGCCGTCGACATCCCGACCCGCGTCACTGGGGGTCGTCGCTCCCGCCACCGCCGGTGCAGCCGCCGCCGGGCTCAACGCCACGAGGATCGCCGCGACCAGCACGGCGGCCAGTCGCTGCGGAAGGGCGAGCCCGGGCAGCGTCGGGGTGGGAACGCGCCGGACCGCAGCCCAGGCCTCCACCCCGACGCTGAGGACCATCACGGCCCATGCGGTCCACGCCACGGCGAGGAGGACCACGAGGAGCAGTCGCCCGTCGTCGGCACGACCCCACGTGGCTGGGGACAGCGCCCCGAGGTCCACGGGCAGCGCCTGTGTCAGGGCGACCAGCACGAGCGGGACCACGGCGACGAGGAGGCCGAGCACCAGCACGGCCAGCAGCGCGCGCACCAGCCCGCGAGGGTGCGGATCATCGAGTGGTCCGGTCATGGACGGTCTCCTCTCACGGAGTGGACGAGGGCCACCTCCGCGCTGCCGCGGACGGTGAAGGCGGGCACCCCGATCAGGCCGAGGAACACGGTGGGCGCCGAGCTGGTGGTCGTGACTTCGATGCCCGACCCGCCGTCGATGACCCGGGCCTCGCCCTGCACCCCGGACGCCCGCAGGTAGGACTCGGCGGCGGCGAGTGCGGCGCGGCGGTCCACCCGGACGTCGCTGCCGTCGAGGACTGCGGCGACGTCGATCGCCTGGCCGGCGGCGCGGGCGGCCTCGGCAGCGATCCGGTCGGCCCGCTGGACAGCCCGCACCTTGGCGCCGCCATCGACCACGAGCCCAGCCAGCGCCAGCAGCCCCACCATGGCGATCGCGACGAACAGCGTGACGGCGCCGTCATCAGAGCGGGCAGCACAGCCGAGCCGGGAGCGCCGGCCGCGCAGCGGGCGGGTGGTCACGATCGTCCCCGGAACCGGTCGAGCGGGCTGGTCATCCGGGCTGTCACCGTGCGCTGGCCGGGCATTCCCGGGACTGCCACGTCGGCCAGCGGGAGGGCGCAGCGCACGCTCACCGTCACGCTCGACGGTGAGCCGACGGCCACCGCGAAGCCACTGACGTCCACCGAGCTGGTCAGCGGCTGGCAGGTGATCCCCTGGTCGCGCAGGGAGTCCCGCGCGGCCCGCTCGGCGCCGGCCTGCGCCGCGCGCGCATCCCGGGCGATCGACGCGGCGCGTGCCGCCGAGACCGCCGCCTGCTCCACGGCACTGCCGGCGGTCGAGATCCGACCCGCCACGATCACCAGCCCGAGCACGGCGAGCAGGGCCGGGGCGAGGATGGCCAACTCGATGGTCGCCGAGCCGCGGTCGGTCGCCGAGCCGCGGTCGGTCGCCGAGCCGCGGTCGGTCGCCGAGCCCCGGTCGGTCGCCCGCATGCGGAGGGCGATCATGGCGACGTGAACCGTTCGATCGGGCCCTCGGCGCGCTGGCGGACCGGCAGTCCGGGCACGCCGGGGAGCACGCTGAGGGCCCGACCGGTCACCTCGATGCGCAGGGTCGCCGCGGTCGCACTCGACGTGACAGTGCTGCCGACGAGCGAATCCCCCGCGGTCGCGTCGAGGAACGACTGGGCCCGCGCCCGCCCGGCCTCAGCGGCCGCACCGTAGGCACGCCCGGCGGCGACGCCCTCCTGCGCGGCACCCAGCGCAAGGCTGCGCGCGTAGGACCACAGCCCGACCTGGATGATCGTGAACACGACCAGCAGGAGCACGGGCGCCAGGATCGAGACCTCGAGGGTTGCCGACCCGCGATCCCCCCGGGGCATCAGCTGATCTGGTCCGTGCGCGACTTGACGGCCGCGGTCAGGGTGGCGACCAGCAGGGTGGCCACGGTGATCAGGCCCAGCACGAGGATCACGAGCTCGAGGGTGCTGGCCCCGGCCTGCGTGCCGCGGTTCTCCCAGCCGCTGCGGATGCGCCCGGTCAGGACGCCGGCAACGGTCAGGGTGGTGATCAGCAATGCGTTCATTTCTCTCTCCAATGGGTGGGTCAGCCGAACAGGATCCGCCAGAAGGCGGGGAAACCGAGTAGTGCCATGAAGGCCACGCCCAACAGCGCGACCGGGATCGACATGCGCTCGCTGGCCTCATTGGCCGCCGTGACCTCGGACTGCAGCAGCCACGTGCGCAGCGACGCCGCCCGCGCGCGCAGGGTGGGGAGCACTGCGGCGCCGTCCTCGCCGGACAGCCGCATGATGTCGGCCACGTCGCCGAGCTCCGGCACGCTCAGCTCGAGCGCGAGCTCCGAGAGCTGCTGCCACGGGGTGCGACCCTCGAGGCGTGCGCGCAGCAGGGCGTCACGGATGTGCCCGAAGCCGGGCCCGTCGCCGATCGCGGCCGCGCGCTCCAGCGACTCGACCGCACCCGCATCCGCAGCTCGCTCCAGCGCGACCAGCTCGAGGTAGACGCAGACGGTCCGCCGCATCTGGATGCGCGCGACCGCGGCCCGTCGGCGCAGCTCGACCTCGGGCAGGAACGACATCCCGACGGCCAGCCCGACCGCCGCCGCGACGGGGATCACCACCGGGAGCGCCATCCCCGCGATCGACAGGATCGAGGTCAGCAGCACCGGGAAGGCCAGGCCCACGAACGCGTACCCCATCTTCTCCAGCGCCATCCGGGTCGGGGTCGTGCCGGTGATCGCGAGATCCGCGCGATGCCGATCGAGGCGCAGGGCCTCGGCGACTCGCACAGCCGCCCGACTCAGGGCCCGGTCGAGCGGGCCGTCCCCCGTGGCCATGTGCGGCACCGCGGCGGACCCCGACAGCCGGGCAACTCCGGCGGCAAGGTCCGGCACGGGTGCGCGCAGTCCGGCAACGACGAGGGTCACCCCCAGCCCGACGAGCGCTCCGGCGAGGAGCATGGCGGTCATGCGTCCGCCTCCTGGGCTCCGAGGATCCGGGCGGGGCGGGTGCTGCGGGTCATCGAGTGCATCCACCACAGCGCGGCACCGAAGAAGCCGAGGGTGGCGGCCAGCACGACCTGCCCGAGGACGGTGGCGTAGGGGCTGGTGTACCCGCGGTTGAGCAGGCCCGCCGCGATGATCAGCACCGTGATGGCCGTGACCGCGCGGGCGGTCGTGCGGGGCTTGGCCCGGTCGGCCTCGATGCGGCGCCGGGCGGCCACCTCCTCGCCCACGGAGTCCGCGATCGCTGTCAGCGCCGAGGCCACGCCCGGGCCGCGCCGGCGTGAGGCCAGGATCAGCGCGGCCACCACGAGGTCCGCAGTCGGGTCGTCGAGGTCGTCGGCGAAGCCACGCAGCGCCGACTCGGTGGGCGTGCGCGCCGCGATGCGCGCCGACAGGGTGGCGACCTCGGCGGCGATCGGCGCAGGTGCGGTCCTCGCCGCGGTCTGGATGGCCTGCTCGAGGCCGACCCCGATGGCGAGCACGTCGGCCAGCCGCCGCGTCCACTCCTCCACGGCCTCGACCCGGTCGATCTGGGTCTCGGCGCGTGCCCCGGCCCCGGACATGGCCGGCAGGCCGAGCGCGGCGGCCGCGGCACCGAGCCCGAGCGCCGGCCACCCCGTGAACGCCCACACGAGCAGGGCGATCCCGAGCGCAGCCGGCCAGCGCAGGGACGCCCTGGACCAGTCGGCGTGGTGGGCCCCGGCAACCCGGGCTCGTGGTTGCCAGCCGGTTGCCGCCGCGATCATCAGGACGATCCCGCCCGCGGCAACGAGTGCGGCAACCCCGGCAAGGACCTGCGCCGCAGTCATCGGGCGGTCCTCATCGGACGGACCTGCGCACCGCCCGGACCGGGTCCAGGTGCGGCGTGTCGAGCAGCGACGGGTCGAACCCGGCGGCGATGAGATCGGGCAGGCAGTGCGGGTTGTGCGCGGGGACGGCGTGCCCGTCCGGGCCGGGCGTGAACACGGTCGTCACGACCGGGCGTCCGGACTCCCCGACACCGTCGACCTCGATGACCTCGGCCACGAACCGGTGGCGGACCCCGCCGCGCTCGGCGTCGTGGCGCAGGGTCAGGTGGACGATGAAGTCGATGCCGTCAGCCGCCGCGCGGTACGCGAACGAGTCGGTCATCCCGCCGCCCTGCTCCAGGCAGAGGTTCACGATCCGGTCCAGGGCCTTGCTCGCGGTCCGCGCGTGCAGGGTGCACATCGAGCCGTCGCCCACGCTCATCGCGTTGAGCATCGGGACCACCTCCGGCCCGCGCACCTCCCCCACGATCACCCGCCGCACGTTCATCCGCAGGGCATCGACGACCAGGTCCGAGAGGGTCACCTCGCCGGACGCACGACCGGAGGCATCGCGCTCGGAGGACCCGATCCGGGCCTCCATGGCCACCACCCGGGGATGCCGCTCGGTCAGCTCGTGCAGGTGCAGCTCGTACTCCCGCTCGATCGTCGCGAAGCGCTCCATCGGTGAGAACTCGGCGGCCAACGCGCGGAGCATGGTCGTCTTGCCCGCGTTCTGGGCTCCGGTCACGATCACGTTCTTGCCGGCCCGGATCGCCGCCCCGAGGAACTCGGCAACGGCCCGCGACATCGAGCCCCACTCCACCATCTGGTCCAGGGACACGTCGCGCACGCGGTGCCGACGGATGACGACGACGGGGCGTGGCGTGACCCAGGCCATCGCGGTCAGCCGGGAGCCGTCATCCAGACGCAGGTGCAGGCTCGGGCTGGCCGTCGAGAAGGACCGCTCGGCCTGTCCGGTGCGCGTCACGAGCGCCTGGATCAGCTCGATGAGCTCCGCGTCGGAGCCGGCCACCGGCTCGCCGCGAACCTCGCGTCCGTCGGCGTGGGCGATCCAGACGTTGTCGTAGCCGGTGACCTCGATGTTCTCGATCGACGGGTCGTCGATCAGCGGCTGCAGCCGGCCCATTCCGAAGATCGCCGCCATGACGCTGTCGGCGATCGCGAACTCCTCGTCGACCGTCCATGGGCGCTGGCCGGCGTGGACCCGATCGCGGGACCGGGCGACCAGGACCTCGGTCAGCAGCGTGCGCGCCAGCTCGCGGCGGGCACGCGGATCGGCGACCGGGGCCTCCCGCAACCGGATGGCCAGGGCATCGGACACCTCCCGGCGGACCTCGGCGACCAGGCCGTGATCGACGGGGATCGGCGTGGCGACGGCCATCGGTGTGGCGACGGCCAGCCCCGCGGAGGGCAGCATCTGGACGGCGCCCATCAGCCGTGCACCTGCGCCGCCGACGGGTCCGCATCCGCCGCGTGGGGAGCCGGTAGGTTCTGATCGGCCCGGGCGATCGCCAGCGCCCCGAGATCCCCGGCGACCCGGCGCACGGATCGCGCGTACTCGCTGCGCTCGAAGCCGCGCCCCGGGTTGGCTCCCTCGGAGTGGACCCGGGCGCCCGCGGAGTCGAAGGCGAGGACGCCGACCAACGGGACACCGACCGCGTCGGCAACCTCGCCGGCTCGGTACGGCGACGGTGCGTCCACGACCAGCAGGTGCAGCGGCACCCCCGCCCATGGCCAGGCAGCGGCGAACCGGTGGGCGGACATGACCGATGCCAGCGACGGACGGACGAGCAGCACGGCCACGTCGCTGTCGGCCAGCCATGCCGCGCTGAGCCCGGAGCGGTCCACGCGGCCGGCGTCGACCAGCACGTCGGCACCTGCGCGGTGCCAGTCCGCGCGCAGCTCGGCGAGGACGTCCCACGCGAGCGGGAGTGCGGCGGCCCGCGCCTGGTCGGGGACGCCGGGCAGCACTCGCGCCGAGCCGTCCCCGCGCAGGTGCACGGTTGCCGAGTCCAGGGCGTCCTGGGCGGGGATGTCGCGGGCGGTCGCCAGCGGGAGGATCCCGGCGCTCGTCGGGACTGCGCCCTGCAGGACGCCTGCGGCGATGTCGCCACCGATCGGGTCGGCGTCCACCGCCAGCGCGCTGCGTCCCGGATGGGCGGTGGACCACGCCATCGTGAGCGCCACGGTCGCCGTCGTCGCGCCGGGTGAGCCCTTGGCGCTCAGGAGGCTGATGGTCGCCACGTCAGCTCCCGCTCGGCTCGACGACAAGGGCGACGTGCCCGTTGGCTGCAGCCACTGCCAGGGCCGGCCCGGCGGTCGACGCGGTCGTCACGTCGATGACCGTGACCCCGTTGATGTCGACCGGGCCCACCCGGACGACGGTCGCCGGGATCGGCGCCGCCGCCACGCCGACACCCCCGTCCGCCGCAGCCGCGTCCTCGGAGTCGACGGCGAGGATCCGGTCGCCGGCGCGCAGCCCGCCGGCGGGCATCCGCTCGGACGGCACGGCGATCGGGACCAGGACCCGGCCGGGGCCGGGCTCACCCGCTGGTTCGAGCATCCCCTCGGTCAGCAGCATCCCGGGGGTCAGGCGGGTCGTGGCCACCTGCCCCACGACGGCCGACCTCTCGGCTCCCGGGAGCACGGCGACCCCCGGATCCACCGACACCCGGGCGATCGTGATGTCGTCCGCGGTCACGACCTGCCCGTAGGCGACATCGGAGCGCACCGCGAGCACCTCCTGGCGCTGTCCGGCGGCGCCCACGAGCCACACGACGGTCAATGCCCCGAGCGCCGCGAGCAGGGCGCCGAGGCCGAGCAGCCACGGACGACGTCGGCCGCGGACCGGTGCCAGTCCAGCCGTCTGGCCCATCGCCGATCGAGCGGATCCGGGAGCCGAGGAGGGCGCGGTGGTCATGATCGTTCCCCTGGGAGCAGCACCGGACGCCTCCGGTGCGGGTGGTGGACGGATCCCGACGACGGGGTGGGAGCGGTGCTGGGCATGGACGAGTCCATCGCGCCTCCCCCTTCCGACGTGCGGGCGCATCCGACATACCGACCATCGCGCCACGCACTGCGCAACGCCGACATATGCGGCATATCAGACCGGCAGTATGGTAAAGAGCGAATCGGCGAACTCATAATCCGTCGGCGACCGGGTGCGCGATGCAGCGCCCACGTCCTCGCCGGCGCGGTCATGCGATCCCCCGCTCAGCGGCCCGCGTGTCCCATTCAGCGAGCCAGGCGCCGGGCCCGGCCGACCAGCGGCACGCAGTCGAGCGCAGCGCCCCCTGCACCGCCGGATCACCCAGGACCGAGGTGCCGTGCAGGACGGCGAGCTCGAGCACGCTGGGCCACTCCCCGCCCCCCAGCAGCACCCCTGCGAGGCGCCGAGCCTGCCATTCCGCGACCCCGAGGCGCAGCGCCACCCAGCGCCACCGGGTGGTCGGCGACCCGGACCGGTCAGGCGACGCGTGATCGGCGAGGATCGCGATCGCGTCGGCGGCGTCCGCGCGATCCCAGCCGGCCTCGACCAGGCCGTCGAGCAGCGCCGCCACGATTGGCCCCCGTTCCTGCCGGGGGTCCATCGGTGCCTGCGTGGGCTGCCACCCACCGTCCATCAGGTGGTCGAGGGAGATGGCCCACGGACGGCGGTCCGGGGATGCCACGAGCTCCACAGGGGGATGTCGCTCCGAGCCGGGTGCGGGTGGATCTGGATGGGTTGTCGTGCCCCGCTCGGACCCATCCCCGGCGGCGGGCTGCGGGAGCGCCCCGATCGAGCGCGCACCCGGAGTCCGGGAGAACTCGGATTCGGCGGCAACCGCCCGGCGGACCGCCACCCAGACCATGCCGCCGGGGTTCTCGGCCGTCCTCGCCGAGGGCCGGCGCAACGCGTCCCAGGCGGCCTCCCAGCCCGAGGCCTCCGCCTGGTCCGCAGCCGGCCCGCGCAACCCCGAGCGACGGACCACGGGCACCACGACGGCCCGGCGCACGTGGTCCAGCAGCTGCCTGCCGGGTGCGCTGTCCCACCCCTCGAGATCGACGCGGTGCAGCGACTCACGCAGGCACTGGGCGGTGAGGTCCATGTCGGCACTTCCTTGTGGATGGCCGATCGACGCACGGCCAGGTGCGCCCGCACGGTGCCCCATGGACGTTGCCGCACTCGTTGCCGTGGGTGGCGCCAGCACGGTGGAAACCGGGCACCGCTCCCGCGGAGTGGCGTGCGGTGCACCCTCTGACCTGCGATGACGTGGTACCGGATGGCCGGCAACACTCCGCGGCGCAGGGATCACGTCGGTCCCAGCACTGGACTGGTCGCGGGCGCCATCCCCACGTCTGAGATGCGGACGCCTGCGATCCGCGCTGCCCACGTTGCCCGGCAACGGTCACTCGACGGGACGGCGCCCGCGGCACTGCTGCTGGACCCCTGCGCCGCGCACTGACGTGGTTGACGGCCGCACTCCAGAGCTGGCCGACCGACCACGGAGGTACCCATGACACCGCCCGCATCAGTCCCCGAGTTGGGACTCGTCGCATGCCTTCCCGCCACGATGGAGGGACTCTGGACGGCCATCACGTGGACCCACGACGTCGCGGGGCTGCTCGTCGATCGTCCCGGGGAAACGGCAGGCGCTGCCCCGGACGGGGTCGTCGCCGCCTGCGCAGTTGCGGCCGAGAGCCTGGCGGAATCCCGTTCGGAGGCACTCCACCCGACCGCCGCTCTTCCTCGGGCGCGCGAGCTGAGCAGTGGCGAGGGACTGGCGCTCGTCAGCGAACTGACGAGCGAGTGCATCGACCTGGCCGTCGACCTGCTGGGCAACGAGGACGAGCCCCTGACCCCTGCCGAGGTCCTTGCGGTCAGCCGCGCCGTCACCGCGCTCTGCACCGCACGCAGCCTGGCCGAGGGCCGTGTCGCATGAGCGCCCAGACGACCGCGGTCGCCGCCACCCGGCGATCCTCGACGACCTATGCGCAGCTGACCGGGCGGGCGGCCCGATGCATCGCGCGCGCCAGGGTCAGTGCCCTCGACGAGACCGCACCGGGGGCACCGGGGCACCGGGGGCACCGAGGCGGGCACCGGGGGCACCGGGGGCACCGGGGGCACCGGGCCGAACGTCGAGGAGGTGTCCGCGCATCGCGATCTGGCTGCTGCGCTCGTGCACCTCGGAGGCACCCTGGCCAAGCCGCTGGGCACCGGATCAGCCGCATCCGCCCGACCCCGGCGTGGAGGCCCCGACGCCCGGTTGCTTCGCGCGCTGGAGGCCATCGCCCGGCCCCGCGACTGGACTGAGCCAGCCCCGACGGACGGGCCAGGTGCAGCCCTGTCCGAGGCGGCAGTCCTGATCCGATCGGCTGCCGATCTCTGGGCCACGCACCACGCCGCGGACGGCACGCCCCGCAGCCCCGAGGCGTCACGCATGCGGCACCCCTCGACCCTGGGCGCCGCCTCCCGTGAGTGGCGAACACTCGTCACCCTCACCGCGGACGCGGTCGAGGCCATGGCCGAGGAGGGTCGATGCGCCGGCGATTCCGCAACCGCCGACCTGCGTCGCTTCCCGCGCCCAGGCGGGGACGCCGGTAGCCCCGGTTCCGCACGTGGCCTGCTCGACCTGACGGTCGCCCGGCCAGGCATCCGGCGCGGGCAGCCACCCCTCGACGAGCTCTCCGACCGGGTCGCTCGCCTGCGCCACCTGGCCTGGAGCCTGTCTGAGGTCGGCAGCGCCCCGGCCACTGT